>NZ_MDKC01000003.1 GCF_001712755.1 Gottfriedia luciferensis | reverse complement strand
GAGTATTTTTATTTATATTTTAAATATATAGTATAACATAGATTTATTATTATAAGATTAATAACACCATTTAATATAAATGCACTAATAGAATTACTTTTATTAATATCTATAAGTGTAACAATAGTTCTTGTTAATATTAAAGGAACACTAAGTAATACTATATATTTAAAATATAAATAAAAATACTCATATACACTTTTATTGAATATATTATTGAATACAATTTTTGGTTTTATCCAAAAAATAACTAATAAATTACTTAGTAATGTACCTAATAATATTCCTGATAATCCAATAAATTTAACAAAGATTATAGAAAATATTATGTTTATTATGGATTCTACTATTGGTGCATATTTATCCTGAGAATATAATCCACTTACTTCTTTAAATTTTTCAACAGAAGGTCTCATTGTAGTAAGATAAAAATTTACTATTAAAAAAATAAGAGATAAATCGTCCAGTAAATACGATTTTCCTAACCAAATAATAATAAATTGATTAATCATATTAAATAAAGCAATAGTAGTTAAAGACGCTATCCAAAAATTTAAGAAAAAAAGATTTTTAAAAATATAATATTTTTCATCTTCATTTTTTTCTAATAGCAAATTACCCAAACTAGGAGATATTCCTTCATACAATTTACCAATAATCATATTACATGTATTTGTTATCATCGTATAATTTGTAAAGTTCGCTACAGTCGCCAAATTAATAAATAAAGATATCATTATATTATCAGATGAAAAAACTACAAAACTTCCTAATTTATGAACAAAAAGTGCTTTAATATTCTTAAACACATTTGTTTTATCATTATCACTTATTTTACCTTCCACTGTTTTTATCCAAGGAAATTTTTTATTTATAATGAAATTTATTGTTATTAAATAAGCTAAATTTCCTATAAACATTATTATCAAATAAAACAGATATGAGTTATATGAAATCATTGCTAGTAATTGTAGACTAATAACTAAAACTTTAAAAATAAAATCATATAGAGATATTAAATAAGTATTTTGGGATACATTTAGTAGACAAAATTTATAACTAAACCAATAAGTCACACAGTTATTTACTAAAAAAATGATAAAATATAATTGTGCTTCGCCTAATGGAATTTGTCCATCTACAAAGTATTGTAGTAGGAATACCACAATTCCACCCATTAATATCATAATTAAGCTTACCCATTTATAAAATTTACCAAATAATTTTACTAAACCAACCACTTTTTCAAAATCTCTATTGTTATATGGTTTATAAAGTGCATATAAAATAGCAATTCCGATACCAAGTTCTGCTAAGCTTAAAAGGCCCATTATATTTTGTAATAATGAGCCGAACCCTGCAATATTAACACCCAAATTTTCTAGAAAAATCTTCCTAGAAAAGAAGGTTAATATCGCTAATAATATATAGGTAACAACGTTTGATAAAGAATTAATTATTGCTTTTTTAGTTCTCATTTTATTATCCTTAATCAGTATTGAATTAGAAATTAAATTATCTTAAATTTTAAATTCATATGCCTTAGTTTTTATTTTTCTATAAATAATTTCCATAATAATTATTAATTTAATAAATACTTTTATTTTTTTATTCCATACTTTAAATTTAATTTGATCTAACTTTGTAGCATTTTTAAACATTATATTCATAAAATCATTAGATTTTTTGATGTTAAAATTTAAACTATTAGAATTAAGGATTAATCTTCCCCACCACTTAAACAAGTAGTACCTTATATATTTTTCAAAAACTTTACTATCAGAAATGGAAGATAACTCTACATAACTATTAATCCTATCAATAGCGTTTTTTTCAATATTAGACATAATTGATCCACTTCTATATCTTCTATAATATAAATACAAATCAATATAATTTATACTATTACACATTGCTAAACATTTTAGCCAGAATAAAACATCTTCCCCATACACATTTTCATTAGGAAATAATATATTATTTTCTTTCAAAAAATCTAATTTATATACCTTCAAACAAGCTGAGTGAAAATCCAATAAATAGTCTACTTTATTATTTTCTTTTAATTTATTAAACTCTTTATTAATATCAAAATATTTTTCTTTGCAAATTTTACGTGTATCATCATAAAAACCTTTACCATTATAGATAATTATCTCATCAGTTGAATTAATTAAAAAATTGTATAATTTATGAAATTCACTTGGCTTTAGGTAATCATCCGCGTCTAAAAACATTATATATTCACTACTTGATTCTATGATTCCTACGTTTCTAGTTGGACCTAAGCCTTCATTTGATTTCGTGATTATCTTAATTCTACTGTCTAATTCTGCATATTTTCTAACTATACTTGCACTGTTATCAGTCGACCCGTCATCTATAACCAAGAAATGAAGATTATCAATATTTATATCTAACAATGATTTTAAACATTCCTCAATATATAGTTCTACATTAAATACAGGAATAATCACAGTGATAAATGCTTTATTGGGGATTGTGTATTTCCTCACAACTCTACCTCCAAAAATATAAAAGCTTAATTTTATTTATAGATTTAAAAAAGATAGTATCTTATCTAATTTTTGCTTATTTTCATTTTTAACATTTATATATATATCTAAAGATTTTAGTAGATAATCCTCTTTCTCATAAACCATCCTTTTTATTCCGCTGTATATACCTTCAGTACTATTATCTACTAACAGTCCATATTTTCCTTCTTTTAATATACTTGCTGCACCTGTTCTTGTTGAAACAACCGGTTTTTTTAATATTAATGCTTCAGTAACTACCGTAGGATAGCCCTCTACTCTAGAAGAAGATATGAAAAATTCAGCATTAGCTATATATATATATGGATTATCTGTAAAAGGAATAATTATGATTTTCTCTTCTAATTTTTTCTCCTTTATTAACTCTAAAATTTTTGTTTTTAATGGTCCGCTACCGACAATAACTAATTTCAAATTCTCAGAATTTATCTTACTAAAAGCATCTATTAGTCTGTCGTAGCCTTTTTCATGGCTTAATCTTCCCACACTACATATAAATTTATCAGTAATATCACAATCTCTTTTTGCTAAATTCTCAACTCTATCGATATCTATTGGATTTTCCAAAGTGAATAATTTATCTTTTAATTCAGAATTTTTTTCTAAATTAAAGTATTTAATATAACCAGCTTTGGAATTACTCGAAACAAACGCAAGTCGATCTATTTCTGAATAGATTCTAGTTTCCTGTTTTTTGTTTAAAAAATAATTCTTACAATAATTATAGTTATCTAGATCTGTATGAATCCATCCTATTTTCTCACTCAAACTTTTTGAGATGTACTTTATTGGAAAACCCTCTAAAAAAGCGACCTCAGTATCGTATTTTTCTTTAATTTTTAACCGTAAAATATTTCTTAACATTTTTGGACTAATTAACCTTAAAAAGATTTTAATAGCTTTAAACTTCCAACTAGTAAAAGAACTATTTTTGAGTATTTTAATAATCTTTATTTTTTCACTTAATTGACTTTCAAGGACTCCTCCAGTAATTGAGAATACTGAAATGCTATATCTATTTTCCGTATCAAGGGATACAATTTTATTTAATAAATCAACTAAAATTCTTTCGGCTCCCCCTCCCCCTAGTGAAGGAATAACAAATAATATTTTTCTCAACTTATCATTTCTCCCATAAATAAAATTTTTGAGTACTTTTACTTTTCCATGTTTGTATTTCTCAAATTGCTAAAGTAAATAAGAATAATAAGTACAAAGTAGTATGAAGAATCCTGATAAACATATAATCCATTAAAAAATGCTAACGACATAAATATCACACAAATATATGCTGTATGGAAAAAACCAGCTTTCTTAAAAAGCATTTTAAAATATAAATTAAAAGCATATATATACATAAATATACCTAACAATCCGCTTGTTAATGCTATATTGATAAAATCATTATGTGACCAGATTTTTAAACCTGTAGTGTAATATAATAATTTTCGATCATAATTTACACCCTTACCTATTAACTTCTCAATAATATTAAAGTTAGTAATGAAGTCCTTTATTCCTATTAAATAAAAACTATCTCTTCCATTGGAAATTTGACCATTCTCAGAAGTTATTAAAATTTTTTGTACCATAGGACTTGACCAAAAACTATCAAAAGTTAAAACTAATGGTACTAAGATGATTGATATAATCCAAAATAATTTATTTTTATATAGCTTATTAATTAAAAGTATCAGTAACAAAAGAACTACGAAGGGTGTACGTGCCCCAGTAAAAAATGCAAAAATCAAAATAGAAATTATCGAAAAATATTCAACTAATTTTGATACTTTTATATTTTTAATAAGCAAATAAAGATAAATTAAATGATATACGAAATCATGTGAAACACCGTCCATTATCTGCGAATAAGGATTAAATATTGTCATTTGCCAAGGTGAAAAATAGTAAAATCCCTTTTTTGTTATAAACATTACCCACAAGAAAAAAAACACAACAAACATTTGAAGTATAATAATATTTCTAAATTTATTTATAAACTTTAAAGCATCCATTAAGAAGCTATTTTTACCAGCTAAAATTAACAAATTAAAAAGTGTGATAAATCTAAATAAATTTATTTTTTCTATATAAGAATCTTCTCTAAATACATTTATTATAATAAAGAACAAGACTAACATTTGTAAAAAAAACATTATCCAATATCGTACTGTTTTATTTTCAATTATCACTAAAACTACTGATATTAACATTAAAATCGGTTCATAAATTTTAGGAAGACCTACAACATAAACACTTAATAACTTTAAGATTGGAAAAAAAACTAAAAAAATGAACAATAACTTCCTGATTTTATTTACCATTTTTGTCATCCCTAAATATTTTTAAAATTAATATATAAACTCTTTCACTATCCTTATAACATTTTCAGTATTTGAAACATAGGGGGTGAGTTCTCGTGAATGTATATCAATAAGCGCTTTGTCTAATTCATTTTCATTTTCAACGGAAACAATTATTCCTGACTCACTAAATTGACTAGTGATTTCTAGCTGATGATTATCAACATGTTCTCCATACTCTGATAATCTAGGTAAAGCGATTACCTTTTTGTTATTTTTAATAGCATTAATTATTGAACCCGTTCCTCCATGCGTAATTACAACATTACTTTTATGGAGTATTCTAGTAAACTCACTCTTATCGAGAAATTTTTTAAACTCATAGTACTTAGGCGTATAGTCCGAATAACCAATTTGTGCAAATATTTCTGTACTTTTCAACTTTTCATCTTCTATCAAGCTATCTATTTTTCTTAATAATCTATTAAACTGAAACTTCTGAGATCCCACCGTTACAAAAATCAATAAATTCCGCCTCCATATTTTGCTTTAGGATAAACTTTTTTCATATCTTCCCATTGAACAATAAATAAATCCGCGAACTTGTATACAATTCTTCCTGTTAACGTGGGACTGTTAACCTTTGAGAAGGATTCAATAAAAACTATTTTTTTACCGAAAATTTTACCAACTAAACACAATGGTAAAGTAACGAGTGCTCCAGTTGATATTATTACATCCGGCTTTCTTTTAATTAAGACAAAAAAAGTAATAAATATTAGCATAATTAACTTGATTATAAACAACTTTTCACGCCTATTAATTTGGAAAACTTCATGACACTCTATACCTTTATAGTAATAATTAAAAGTTGTTTTTTCTGTAAATATGAAGCTATCATTTTCTATCATCAAAGGATAAAGCATCATTAATTGCTCTAAATGTCCTCCAGAGGATGCTGCAAAACAAACTCTCATAATACTCTCTCCTCAAATTTATAAACACTATAATTTTTTATTTATAACTTTACTTTCTGGTTTTTAATATATTTCCGTCCAATTGAGCAATAATTAATTCCACTATTTTTAACATTTTCTAAGTCAAAACAGTTTCTACCATCATAAACATTTGGGGTCAACATACTATCAGTAAAACACTCTAAAGGTATACTTTTGAATTCATCCCATTCTGTTAATATGAAAACTAAATCAGTATTATTAATTGCATCAAGCGCCGTGTTTTTATATTCGACCTCTATCGGTAGTTCCTTTTTTGCATTATCAATTGCTACCGGGTCATATACTTTTACTTTTGCCCCCATCTTAATTAAATCACGAATTATTACCAATGAAGATGCCTCACGTATGTCGTCTGTATTTGGTTTAAATGCCACCCCAAGTATGCCTACCGTCTTTCCTTTAAGTGTCCCAAAGTCATTTATTGCTTGATCTAAAAGCTTTCTTTGTTGTCTATTATTAAATTCGATAACAGAACTTAGCAATTTGAAATCATAATCAACATTTTCTGCAATTTTCTTTAAAGCTTTTGTATCTTTTGGAAAGCAAGATCCTCCATACCCTATTCCAGCCCTTAAGAACTGATTTCCTACTCGAGAATCCATTCCCATGCCTAACGCAACTTCTTCAACATTTGCTTCAACTTTTTCACAAATATTTGCAATTTCATTAATAAAACTAATCTTTGTAGCTAAAAATGCATTTGAAGCGTATTTAATCATCTCAGCACTTCGAATATCCGTTTCAAAAATTGGTATATTATAAGGTTTATTAATTTCACGAATTATCTCTGAAGCTAATTGGTTATCAGCTCCTATAACAATTCTATCTCCATGAAATATATCTTCTATCGCAGATCCTTCTCTTAGGAATTCAGGATTCGAGACTACTTCTACTTTTATATGGTTAGGTAGCTTTTCATTCAATTTCTTCATTATTAAATGATTCGTTCCCACAGGTACAGTACTTTTTGTAACTATAATTTTATCTTCGGTTATAGAATTTGCAATCACATCAATTACTTGATTTATATATGTTAAATTAGCAGTTCCATCTTCATTATCAGGAGTACCTACAGCTATATAGATTACGTCTGAATTATTAAATGCACCTTTGTGTTCTGTTGTAAATCTCAACCTGCCTAACTTAATATTTTTTTCCATTAATTCCTCTAATCCTGGTTCATAAATAGGAGATCTTCCTTTTGACATTAAATCAACTTTTTGAGGATTTGTATCAACACATGTTACGTTATGGTTAATCTCTGACAAGCCTACTCCAGTTACTAACCCAACATACCCTGTTCCAACTACTGATATATTCATTTATTTACTCCCTCTTATTTTTTAATACGCATTCTTTGTTCCTAATAAAACGCCAAACGTTTTTAAAATAATTTTAATGTCATAAATAATCGTTCTGTTATTTATGTAGGCTAAATCAAATTCGACCATCTCATTAAAACCAACACTATTCCTAGCACTAATTTGCCAAAGACCAGTACATCCTGGTGTTACCAGCAATCTTTGCATATCATAATCTGAGTATTCTTCAACTTCTCTTGGAAGTGGTGGTCTAGGTCCAACAAGTGACATGTCACCTAATAAGACATTAAAGAATTGCGGTAACTCATCAATAGAAGTTTTACGAATAAACTTACCAATTTTAGTAATCCTTGGATCATCCTTCATTTTAAACATTGCACCTGAAACTTCATTATATTGTAGAAGTTCCTTTAAGCGTTCTTCAGCATCAGTTACCATTGAACGGAACTTGTACATTTTAAATTCTTTTCCATCTTTTCCAACTCTAGTTTGATAAAAGAAAACCGGGCCTTTTGGATCTTCAAACTTAATAAAAATAGCTACTACAATAAAGACCGGTAATAAAACTAAAAGGCCCATAATCGCGCCAAGTAAATCCATTACCCTCTTGCTAAATAAATAGATCCATTTTTTTTCAACAGTTTCCTTCGATAAGAGTGGTTGGGAAGTATATTCTGATTGCTTTAAACCCATAGCCTTCAATCTGATCATCCATCCTTATTTAATATTAACTGTTAACATTTCGTGTAAATACGTCAATAAGTCTTCTCTTAATTCTTCATTCTTTAACGCAAAATCAATTGTTGTTTTAATAAATCCTAATTTCTCTCCAACATCATGACGTTTACCTTCAAAGTCATATGCAAATACTCGTTGAATTGAATTTAATTTTTGAATCGCATCAGTTAACTGAATTTCTCCACCTGCACCGATTGATTGTTCTTCTAAGTACATAAAGATTTCAGGTGTAAATACATAACGCCCCATAATCGCTAAATTAGAAGGAGCTGTCCCGGGAGCTGGTTTTTCAACAAAGTTTTTAACTTCATATCTTCTGCCCTCTTGCATAATCGGTTCAACAATGCCATATCGATGTGTTTCTTCTTCTGGTACTGTTTGAACACCAATTACTGAAGAATATGTATTATCATATTGGTCCATAAGCTGCTTTAATCCTGGTGTTTCAGCTTCTACAATATCGTCACCAAGTAATACCGCAAATGGTTCGTTGCCGATAAAATTACGCGCACACCACACCGCATGACCCAGTCCTTTAGGTTCTTTTTGTCGAATATAATGAATATCAATATTAGACGGCGCTTTAACCTGTTCTAATAATGCATATTTTTCTTTTTCTAATAAATTTTGTTCTAGCTCATATGAATAATCAAAATGATCTTCAATTGCGCGTTTCCCTTTACCTGTTACGATAATGATATCTTCAATTCCAGATTCAATGGCTTCCTCAACAATGTATTGAATTGTTGGTTTGTCTACGATTGGTAGCATTTCTTTCGGCATTGCTTTTGTTGCAGGTAAAAAGCGTGTCCCTAAACCCGCTGCTGGTATAATTGCTTTTCTTACTTTCTTCATTTTCTAAGTCCCTCCATTGCTTTCCCCAAATTAATAAAGTTTCCACTTCTATATTCATGTGAATAAATACACAAGAAGAAACTCTATATTTTTTTAAATTAAATATAATTTAGGGCATCTAACCCCTCCTCACACTATACCTCTGACGACTGGCGTCTAAGCAGATCATTTCAAGTTTGTTACTCCTTTTCTCGAATACGCATAGCCTGTTTTGTTTGAGTGATTTCATAAGGTCTATTTGTATTAAGATAAATGGAAAACTAATCAATTTCATCATCTACCACAATATAGCCGAGTACCCCCATTAATAACGGTAAGGAGATATCACCGATCATTTATTAGATTCCTAGTAAACGAACAAAAATATTCTGTTTTAATTTAAGAGGTTCTTCTGGATAAAGAATGTCGCCATTCACAATTGATTGAGCATTTTCTCTCAATTGGAACTCAGTATCTATCCCAAATTTTTCACGGATGATCTCATACGCCTCAATTAACTCAAAATTCCGATTTTTCGTGTTGTGTGCATCTGATGCAATAGTATGTACCCAATTTGCCTCAATACATTTAAAAGCAAACTTTTGAATTTTTTTACTAAAATTACCAGTTATTGAAGAAGCAGTTAGTTGAGTTAATATACCTTTTTGGACAAGGTCAAAAAGAATATATGGTTCGTTTATAAGAACCTTGTTTCGTTCAGGATGAACAAGAATTGGTGTAATGCGGTTTGCTTGCATCTCATAAAATAACCGATTTGCAAAATGCGGTATATGGGATGATGGAAGCTCACATAATACATACCTTCTTCCATCATTAATTGAAACAATTTGATTAAGTTCAAGGTCTTGAATCAATTCACCATATAGCCTTACCTCTTGTCCAGGTAGAATCGTTAAAGGGATATCTTTTTGTTTTAATACAAGATTTAACTCTTCTACCTTTTCAAGTATTGTTTTTCTGTCTGTATTGTATCGTCCGTTCTGATGATGAGGTGATGCAACAATTGTATGAATTCCATTGTCCACGGCTGCTCGAGCCATATTAATACTATCTTCCATTGTTATTGGACCGTCATCTAGGCCAGGTAAAATATGACAGTGAATATCAATCATTTTTCGCTACCATAATAATCGTAATAACCGTCTTTATCCTGTTCCGCTCGATTTAATACAACACCTAGGATATTTGCATTTACTAGTGTTAATAGCTCTTTTGCTTTTTTAATTTTTTCTTTTGCCGTGTATCCTCTACGGACAACTAAAATCGTACCATCACATACTTGTGAGATGATTTGAGCATCTGTAACTGCTAACAATGGAGGAGCATCAAAAAGAATCACATCATATTGTTCATACATTTGTGCAATCAATTTCTTCATTTTCTCTGAAGATAATAGTTCAGATGGATTTGGTGGAATAGGACCCGAAGTTAGAATTGATAGATTGCTAATATCTGTTTTTTGTATTACATCCTTTAAGGACTTTTCTTGTGCAATTGCAGTTGTTAAACCTTTAAAATTCTCTAATTTAAAATCTGAATGCAATTGCGGTTTACGTAAATCTGCATCTACTAAAAGTACTTTCTTTTCTTGCTGAGCATACGTAATAGCAAGATTGGCAATTGTTGTTGTTTTACCTTCTGATGGTTCAGAAGATGTCACTAAAATTGATTTTATTTTTCGATCGATTGAAGAAAATTGAATGTTCGTACGAACTGTTCGATATTGTTCTGCAAATGGTGATTTAGGGTTTGTTAATGTAATAAGAAATCTTTTTAATTTTTCTTTAGTCGTTTTTTTAACCATTTTACGCACCCTTTCCCAATTTTAAATTTATTTTAGGAGTGATTTTCCCCTTTGTAACTTCAGAGATGACACCTAGAATCGGTAACTCCAATAATTCTTCAAGCTGTTTTTCAGTTTTTACTGTGTTATCTAAAAACTCAAGTAAGAATGCAATACCAACTGAAATCATTAATCCAACAACAAAACCAATTGCTACATTTAATTTCTTATTTGGTTTAATCGGATTTTCACTTAAATCTGCTTTTGCTAAAACAGTTACATTATTTACACTCATAATTGTTTTAATTTTTTCCTGAAATACACTTGCAATCGTATTTACAATCGCTTGTGCTTGCTCTGGATTAGGATCTTGTACAGTAACTGTAAAAACTTGTGAGTTTGTTTCGCTTGTAACTGTGATATTTTTAGTCAGTTCTGCAACTGTATAATCTAAATTTAATTGATTAATAACTTCGTCTAAAATAGCTGGACTCTTAATTACGACATTGTATGTATTGATCAATTGAACATTTGTTTGAACTTGATTATTCTGATAAATCGAAGAATCTTTTGTTTCCTTTTGATTAACTAATAATTGAGTTGAAGATTGATAAATTGGGGTTAAAAATAAAAAGCTAATGACTCCTGTAACCACTGTGGCTACAACTGTAATACTAATTATCATGATTAGACGTTTCTTAATAACGCCGAACAATTCCTGTAAACTAATCGTCTCTTCCATCATTTCCTCCTAATAATCTAACTGTTTATTATTCTATTAAAATATACCCTCATATTCAACAGTGCCTAGTATAACAATTACTTAACAAAAAGTTAAGTAAAAATTAATCTAGATATAGGGAAATTTGGTTAAATTTCCCATAAAACAAGGTATTTTGTCGGATTAATTATCCACATTATGGAAACCCTTACAAACTGGTCTAGTTATGTTACATTCATTAATGAAAATTGTAACATTAGATATTATTTCAGAATAATTAATGAGCTATAAATTGAATAATAATCAATGAAATGATAAAAATAATTTTTTCCTTATTTAGTAAAAATCACTAGCACATTTTGCTTTTTCTGTTATATAATAAAATACAAATAAGTACATTGTATTAACACAGATTTAAAACAAATTAATCATTAATTTAAATCAAAGGGAGTGTTGTTAATGATGAGTAGAGAAGAGCGTAAAAACATGGTTCAATTTTTGGAATTAACAAAAGGATTTTCAACTGAGGACTTAGTTTTCATGACGGATGCTGATTTAGAGCACCTTTACGACACAGCTTATACGTATATGTTACATCACGCTGAGTAAGATCTTACAACTTTGGTTTACTGCACTTATAAAATAAAAAGCTAGGTGAACATCCTAATTTGGATTCACCTAGCTTTTTCATTTGCCAATTTTTCTATCGTTAATGCTGTTTCCAATTACTTATATTTCCTCTTTTTTTGTTAAAACAAAAGACAACAAAATTCCTACTTCTCTGACTATTCCCCTCAACTTGAGATACAACAATTTTAAAAGAGTATTTACTATGCATCTTTTTGTTATATCGAAATTTTAATTTTTCCAATATATGGTAAATATACAGATTGACCTTTTTTGTTGTTTAGTGCTAAAAATTGTATACAATTTGTACGTTTTTTTCTAGCCATTTTGTCTAATAGGGTTTGTACAAAAAAAAAATTTTTTTATTTAATTTTTAATAAAAAAAATTGTCTATTCTTTAATTAAAAACAACAAAAGTGTATTTCTCTATCCAAACCTTTGCCTTATAAAAATAAAAAAGCTAAAATGCATCCTTTAAAAGAATTCACCTAGCTTTTTAATTACACTTTATTCAATTAACTAGCGTTTCAAACCGATAGCATTTTTCCTTTATCGTTTAATATATTTAGGATAATTTGGCAGTTCCTCTATTTTATATTGTAAACTATGAATATAAATATCGATTAATCTTCTATTTTTATATTTGAATTGTAGTGACCCCATAAAGTTAGACTGGTTACTTCAATTAGGCAGCTTGTTGGGCATGAACTCGGTATTATTCTGGGCTCATGCCTTTTAATTTTGCCTTAATTCGTTTGTTATTGTAGTAATCTATATATTTAGCTAGTGCTTGTTTAAAGTGTTCGACACTGTTAAATTCTTTTAGATAAAGTAGTTCAGATTTCATGATACTAAAGAAACTTTCTATTACTGCGTTATCGTAACAGTTTCCTTTTCGTGATACTCTGCGTGATGCCATGTTTAATTAGGGTAGTACGATATTTTTTCATTTGATAGTGCCAGCCTTGATCTGAATGAATTAGTAGTATATCGGAATCTGTTAAACGTTCAAAAGGCTGCTCTAACACAGTTGATACAAGTGAATAAGTTAGACGTGAACCAATTGTATAAGCGATTATTTCACCGTTATATAAGTCCAACATAGATGAAAAATATAGCTCCTCTCCAAATAATTTAAATTCAGTAATATCTGTAACCCATTTCTCATTTGGTTTATCTGCTTGGAAATTTCTATCTAAAATATTCGGGGCAACCTTACCCACTTCACCTTTGTAAGAGCGATATTTCTTTACTTTTACAAGTGATTTTATCCCTAGTACTTTCATGAGTCGTTGAACTTTTTTATGATTTATTTTATAACCACGATTAGTAAGCTTGTCTCGAATTTTACGATAGCGATAACGACCTTCATGTTCCTCTTAAATTTCTTTTATTATTACTTTTATCTCTGTGTCTGGATCAGGACGCTCTAGATTTTTCATCCAATAATAGTACGTACTACCCGGAATACTGGCGAGCAGTAGAAGTTTTTGTAACGAAAACTCATGCCTATGGAACGTTCAAAATAACTTACCAATAGAATGAAATCTTTCCTTACCTTCTAAATATCCTTTAACTACCGCTAATTTATGATCAATAGAAAATTTTGTCATAAAAAATGCACCTCCAAATGTTAGTCGTGTCTAACATTTGGGGTGCACTTCAAATGTGGAAAGCTTTTAAATAGGTTCATATACCGGTTAATCGGCATTTCTGGTATATGGACTTTCATATTGTTTCATTGTTTTTCATTTTAGTTAGGCAAAAATTAGGCACGTATCAGCCATAAGCCTAAAAACATCATTATTTGTTAATTTCCTTCAACACTTTCTTAATTTCATCTTGAGTCAACTGTTTCCATGGTTCTGCATCATCATTAGCCAGGGGTTTTTCAGGATTTTCATCTTTGTTCCACCATTTTGCCTCATACGGGATGCCATTAAACATTACCCGATCACCACCATTATAGACTTGTCCTTCTTCCCATTCCTGATAGGTTCCTTTAGGCAAGCTAACTATTGGCAATGGTTTTTCTCCAGGCAATACCGGACCAACAAGTTCCCAAGGAATTGTATTTTCATCCAAGATAGGTGCATCAGGAGCATCTCCTTTTGTCCACCATTTTGCTCTATATACATTGTGTCTCCAGACAACACGAGTACCTTTTAAATAGGTTGTCGATTCACTCCATATCTCATATGGGGAAGTTTTCGGATCATCCGGCTTATTCAAATCTACGTTCGTTACATCTGACTTGGTTGTCCGTTTTGCATCACCAGAAACACTACCATTCATATTCTCTTTCAAAATCGTTGCAAACTCTTGATTGTTTTGTCTAACACCACTGTAAAAGTTAGAAACACTTTGAATTCCAACACTATTCTCACTTGACTTCCTGTCACGGTTTGCTGACCACATAGACAATCGTCCTAAACCATTATCTACGGCAAATTTATTCAGCTTAGCAGCATCTTCTAAACTAAAAACTTCACCTTGGATATCATTTTGGCCAATCATTGGTGTTGCGCCTAGTTTTCTCCATAACGCTTTATCACTCAAGTTAACCCCTTGTTTTTGATAAATAATCCTTAGTTGGCGATGAGTTTTTTTCAAGGCATTAATCGAATTGTCTGCCATAGAAAGTGCTGAATTACGACTTTCTCCATAATTCATTGTCATAATATTGACGCCAGCTAAGTCTACTCCAGCTTTCAATAATGCTGTTACAGCATCCGTACCATCCTCAGTCAAACCTTGCGGGGTTACTGGTAATGTTACCCAAATTGCTAAGTCTTTTTTATCTTTTTTTCGTTCTTGCTGCAATTTTGCCAAAGCTTCCCCACGAAGTTTAGCGGCATGCATATTTGTCAATCCTTCTTGCTCTAAATCCACATCAATCGTATTCAGATCATAACGCTTTACTACTTTTGCATATGCATTTTTCATTTTTCCAACATCTGTTGTTGTAATTCCTAATTCCGAATTGGATAAGCCACCAAATGAAACAATGACTTCCCCACCTTTTTGTCGTAGGCGAGCAATTCTACGGTCCATATCTAAATCCTCAGATGCCTGATCCAACGAATAGGCGCCTCCCCAACTAGGAACAGCACTATTTTTATTCTCAGCTGTTATGAAACCAAGCACAACATTACCATCGACTTTTTCAAATTCATATTGCGGTGTCAGTGTAGCATCGACATAAGCGGCAAACCAAGGGCTCGATTCTACTGCTGTTTTTTCTGTTTTTTTTGTTTTTTCTATTTTACTAACTACGACTATATTATCTCGATAAAAATAACTTGCTCCTACAGCTACCACAACTAAACATACCAACATTAAACGCGGTATAGACAATTTCTTTTTATTTTGCATAATCTTTAATCATCCTATTTTTTTATTGCTGAAATTAAGTTTATCTTCAACTTCAGTTGTCTCTGTATTTTCCATTTTGCCAAGTGAAATACTTAATGGGACTTCTGTTCGACCTTTATCATCACCATAGTATAAAACCGATTGCCAATTGATTTCTGATTGATTTTGTTCAACTTTTTCAGTTTGCTTAGGTTTTACTTCTACGAATATCCATTCTTTAAAGTTATGAACTAAATCCACAAGCATATTGACAGGTCCGATAAATATTAATGCAGCCCACCCACAAGTAAAGGCGTTAAAAAAGGAAAATAAAGCATTTGGCCAATTTCCGAGCATGAAAGAGCGATAGCAAATAAAAATAGAATAAGCAATAATAATGATTGGCGCTAAGATATATAGTGTTGGCGTGCCAGTCCGGTCATTAACCTTCGGTGTTCGTGCAAAAGGAATTTTTTCACTTGTTAATAACTGTTGGATTGACTTTAGTACTCCAGCCAAATTAACAGCCAACAAGATTAAATTGAGACCATAAATTCGGAAGATGTCCATTCGTTTATAACGATTGTATTTTAAATCACTCGCCATAGCAGTAAAGTAAGGGACAGCTGCTCCAACAATAAAAATACTCAATAAACGATCGTCAAAGGGATAAGCTAATAGGAAGATTAAGCCAAAACTAGCCCAAGCAATAGATGCCATGTAATTGACTCGCAACAAGATTTCCATTAACTTGATTGGATTCCCTTCTTGACGGCGTTGGCGAATAGTAGCAAATAGTTTCGACATAATGATTAATCCACCATTTGCCCAACGACGACGTTGAATAACTAAAGAACCGAAATCTGGTGGAGTTGCTGAGTAACTCATACGCTCCGGATAATTCGCTAAGGTCCAACCATTTTTTTCTAAATCAATACTAGACTCCGTATCCTCAATTACTGTACGGTCTTGGATAAAACGGCGAATTTTAAATCCATTTACATATTCTGTTTCAGCAATTTCCTCGATTGCACGTTTACGAATAACCGCGTTCGCCCCTACCCAAAAAGTCGCGCCATAATACGTTGTTCCTTGGTGTAAGGTATGTTGAATATCTGTTGTAGCACCAGCAATTCGTTCAATTCGAGTTGGACATCCACGGAAAGAAGAATAAGGAGTTTGTGTTACAGCTACATTTTCATTTCCTTCTTGATTCAATAGATAGACCAGACGTAAACAATACTCTCTTAGCAGAATAGAATCGGCATCAAGCGTTAGTAAAAATTCTGTATCTGGAATTACTAAATCTGCTTCTGCCTCTGAAGATACTCTCTGCAATACTTTACCAGCTGGTGTTTGGAGAATCTTGTAGCTCCCTCCCATTAAATCAATATAAGAGTTAAGATTCATCGCTTTATTGGCTTCATCAGATAAAGAAACAAACTGTTTTCGTTGGAAATACCCTACTTTTCCGGTAAAAATCCATACTAATCGAGAATAAAACTGATAGATCCGTTCATAGCTCATGTAATAATTTTCTTTTGTAGATTTCTCTAATGCTACTGCTGTTACATCTAATTCATCAGCTAAAGCTCTTAAAACTTGATTATTAAAGAAATCATCTACATGAGTCTCCGAAGGTTCTTCATCAGCAAATTTATTAATCCATTTGGCAGCATATTTATATTGCTTTATTAAATCATTTAAAGTAGAAGAAGTGATTTCTCCTGTTTTGTTATATGTATTTTCAAAATCGTCACGAGCTTTTGCTAGCTTTGTATAAGGGACTTCCAAAAGCTCTGTTATTTCTTTTGCAAGATTCATAGTTGCTTGCAATTTTTCCCTTTTTTGCGGATCTGTTGGATTCGGCTTATCATCAATCAAAAGTTGTACATTAATTTCCGGATATTCTTGTAAAACAGCTGATAGTAATGTTTTGCGAATAACGTCAATCTCTTCATCATACGAAGGAACCAAAACAGTAATTCCTGGTTGATTCTCAGAAAAATAAGCAGATAAGGTTTCCCGTGGGACCCGAGTATGCTCTTTAAATCGAATCAATGCCCCTTGTCTAGAATAAAGATACATCAATGCGGAAAAACATAGTGTCGTAACAATCAAAATATATAATCCTGCTTCAACGACTTGTTTAAAACTACCATTCCCATTATGCAGTTGATCAAAAATTGTGGATGCTACATAAAGCAGCCAAAATCCAATCGTAAACAAAATATAGATTCGGTTCAATGTCAATTTTGCAGTGGATGGTTTTTCATGCACTCTTGGTAATGGTTCCAAATTGCTTTCAGTGTTAAATTGTCTTTTCATTTTGTTCATCCCTCTTGTTAGTCAACTCCCTATTTTAGGGTAAATAAAAAAATA
Source organism: Gottfriedia luciferensis (assembly GCF_001712755.1). Lineage (GTDB taxonomy): Bacteria > Bacillota > Bacilli > Bacillales > Bacillaceae_G > Gottfriedia > Gottfriedia luciferensis_B. The sequence goes on along the minus strand of NZ_MDKC01000003.1, from coordinate 222,062 downwards.
CAATGTTTTAACTATTTATGGGTGGGCAGATTAATTTGTCACGTCAAAAATCTCCCATCCTATTCCGAATAAACTCTTTTCCATTTTTACCGGAGTTTAAAAAAAGAAAATTGGGCCTTTAGGATCTTCTAACTTTAAAATAATAGCAATAATAATATGAACTGGTAATAGTAGTATAAGACCCAAAAAAGCGCCAGATAAATCCACTAAGCGCTTAGTAAATAAATAGATCCTTCTTTTTTCAATTGTTTCTTTCGATAAGAGTGGCTTTAGAAGCATATTCTGATTGTTCAAATCTCATTGCTTTCAAACTAATCTTCCATCCTTATTTAATATTTACTGTTAACATATCGTGTAAATACTTCAATAAATCTTCTCTAAGTTCTTCATTCTTTAATGCAAAATCAATCGTCGTTTTAATAAAACCTAATTTCTCTCCAACGTCATGGCGTTTCCCTTCAAAATCATATGCAAACACACGTTGAATTGAATTTAATTTTTGAATTGCGTCTGTTAATTGAATTTCGCCACCTGCACCGATATTTTGTTCTTCTAAATACATAAAAATTTCAGGTGTAAATACATAACGACCCATGATCGCTAAATTAGAAGGCGCTGTACCTGGTGCTGGCTTTTCAACAAAGTTTTTTACTTCGTATCTTCTACCCTCTTGCATAATCGGTTCTACAATGCCATATCGATGCGTTTCTTCTTCTGGTACTGTTTGAACACCAATTACTGAAGAATATGTATTATCATATTGGTCCATTAGCTGCTTTAAACCTGGTGTTTGTGCTTCAACAATGTCATCACCAAGTAATACTGCAAATGGTTCGTTGCCGATAAAATTACGCGCACACCATACAGCATGACCTAATCCTTTAGGTTCTTTTTGTCTTATGTAATGAATGTCGATATTAGATGGAGCTTTAACTTGTTCTAATAACGCATATTTTTCTTTTTCTAATAAATTTTGTTCTAGCTCAAATGAATAATCAAAATGATCTTCAATTGCGCGTTTTCCTTTACCTGTTACGATAATGATATCTTCAATTCCTGATGCAATTGCTTCTTCAACAATGTATTGAATTGTTGGTTTGTCTACGATTGGTAGCATTTCTTTCGGCATTGCTTTTGTTGCAGGTAAAAAGCGTGTCCCTAAACCCGCTGCTGGTATAATCGCTTTTCTTACTTTTTTCATTTACAAATTCCCTTCATTGCTTTCTTTCCCCAAATTAATAAAGTTTCCACTTCTATATTCATGTGAGTAAATGAACAAGAAGAAACTCTATTTTCTTTTAAAATAAATATGATTTAGAGCATCGAACCCGTACTGATATTCAAATCATTTCACAAGTGTGTGATGACTTGTAATGATCTGCTTAGACGCTAGTTGTCAAAGGTATTAAGGAACATCAAACAGAATCTCATCATATTGTTCATGCTTTTGTACAATTTAAATTTAATTGATTAATAACTTCGTCGAAAATAGATGGACTCCTAATAACGACATTGTATGTTGATCAATTGAATATTTGTATGCATTTGATTATTCTGACAAATGAAAGAATCTTTTTGTTTCTTTTTGGTTAACTAATAATTGAGTTGAAGATTGATAAATTGGGGTTATAAATAAATAGCTAATGACTCCTGTAATCCGTTTATTATTCTATTAAAATATACCCTCAGATTCAACAATGCCAAGTATAACAATTACTTAACAAAAAGTTAAGTAAAAATTAACCTATAAATAGAAAGTTTTAGTTAAATTTACCATAAAACAAAACTTTTTGTCGATTTTTTTACTAATTTATGGAAACCCTTGTAAACCGGTCTATCATTTTTGTTACATTCATTAATGAAAATTGTAACAATAGATATTTTTCTAGAATAATTAATACGTTATAATTTGAATAATAATTAATGAAATGATTAAATTATCTTTTTTACTTTTTCAGTAAAAATCTCTAGTATATTTCAACTTTTTTGTTATACGATAATTAGCATATAAATACACTGTATTAAAACAGACTGAAAACAAATTAGTCAGTCATTTAAATCAAAAGGAGTATTGTTAATAATTAGTGGAGAAGAGCGTAAAAACATGATTCAACTTTTGGAATTAACAAAAAGATTTTCAACTGAGGACTTATTTTTCCTGATTTAGAGCACCTTTACGACACAGATTATACGTTTATGTTACATCACGCTGAGTTGATTTTATAACTTTGGTTTACTGAACTTATAAAATAAAAAGCTAAGTGTACATCCTTATTTGGATTCACATAGCTTTTTCATTTGCCAATTTTTCGAACGTTAATGCTGTGTCTAATTACTTATATACCCTCTTTTTTTCAAATTTACAAAAAACAACAAAAGTCCTACTCCTTCGACTATATTCCTCAAATTGAGACAAAAAAATTAAAAAAGATTATATACGATGCATCATTTTGTTATATTAAAATCTTAATATTACCATAATATGGTAAATAAACAAATTAGGTATTTTTGTTGTTTAAGTTGCGAAAGCGTATAAATCCACCCGCTTTTAACTTAGTTTTTTGGTCTATTTGGGTTTATACATAAAAAAATTTTTTTCTAATTTTACTAAAAAAGTTATCTCTTATTATAGAAAAAAACTGCTTTTAAATAAAAACATATATTACGAATTCCCTACTCTCCTCAAAGCTCTGCCATATAAAAATAAAAAAGCTAAATGACATCCTTAAAAAAGAATGCACCTAGCTTTTTTACACACGTGTTCAATTAACAAGCGTTTCAAACCGATACCCTTTTCCCTTAATCGTTTTAATATATTTAGGATAATTCGGAAGTTCCTCAATTTTATGTCGTAAACTATGAATATAAATATCAATTAATCTTCTATTTTTATAAACAGAAATGACATCCATTAATTCTTCTCTTGTTACAATAAAGCCAGCCTTTTTTATTAAAAAAAGTAAAATTGCATATTCTCTTCCATTTAATTCAATCCTCATTTTGTTTTTATAAACCTCTTCTCGATTTAAATAGAAGGAAATCTCGCCAAAATTCAAAACTTTTTCTCGGTCTTCTTCAATTTTTTCGTTGCCTGCCCTCCTCATTACTGCTTTTATTCTTGCGGATAAGTCTCTAGGATGAATCGGATATTTAACATATTGATCCGCTCCCGCTTCAATGCAAATCGCTGCTTCGTATGAATCGTAAGTTTCAACTAATAAGATGATTGGTATTTCTGTTATCCGTCTTATTCTCATGATTAATGGAATAAACTCGTCCAAAACTTGGCTTTTCATTAATACTATGCAACCTTTTAAGAAACCTAAATGAGTTTCTTCATTAAATTCTCCATATCGATATGTGCTGATTTTAATTAATCCGAATTGTTTACTTTGTTGAAGCACATGTTCAATCTCGTTTTGATCTTGGATGATGACAATTTGCTCCACCGTATATCTCTCCCATTTTTTACTGTTTATACGGTCATTTTAATTGGTTATTAACAAAAAAGGGGGACTTTCACTATACCTTTACAAATTCTTTACGTTGCGTTAAAAGCAAGTTAATCTTTGTGGGATATTGTAAGAAATGTAGCAAAAACAACGAAGGGGGAAACTGTAGATGCATCATAGAAAAATACTTTTATTAGTCGTCGTAATCACAGCTATGTTATCTTTAGCAGCTTGTGGGATTGCCTATCATCCTAATTCAAATACATCAGAAAAACAATTAACTGGTAGCATACTAATCGATGGTTCTTCTACCGTTTTCCCGATTATGCAAAAAATAACGAAACAATATAGATCTGCACAACCTGAAGTAACTATTTCATTAGGTAATAGTGGTACAATTGATGGCTTTAAAAAATTCGCAAATGGCGTAACAGATATAAATGACGCATCTCGCCCAATAACAAATAAAGAAGATGCAATCGCTAAACATAATAACATTGATTATATTCAATTAAAATTAGCTTACGACGGTCTATCAGTCGTAGTAAATAAAGACAATGATTTTGTTAATCAATTAACAGTTGAACAATTAAGAAAGTTGTGGTCAGTAAAAAGCAAAATAAAAACATGGAACGAACTAAACTCAGCTTGGCCAAAGGAAGAAATTAAATTCTTCAGCCCTGGTACTGAGTCAGGAACTTACGAATACTTTAATAAAACCATCTTAAATCAAACTGGCGAACGGAAAGATGCAAAAACGTCTGAAGATGACAAAAATCTTGCAGTTGATGTTGCTAGTGAAAAAGGTGCAATTGGATACTTTGGTCATGCTTACTATGAAGAAAACAAAGACAAATTAAAAATCGTACCAATCATTAATCAAAAAACAGGTAAAGCAGTGTTACCAACTGAAGAGACAATCAAAAATGGGACTTACCCACTTTCACGTGAACTCTACACATATGTAAATATAGACTCACTTAAACGTCCTGTCGTTTTGGACTACTTGAAATTTGCTAATGAAAATACTCCAATATTAGCTGAGCAAGTTGGTTATATCCCATTAGAAGATGATCAATATGAAAGCAATATTAATAAGATCGAAGAAGCTAGACATAAATAAACTTACTTACCCCCCATTTAAATATAAAAAAAGCTACGATTGTGTTTGAATCGTAGCTTTTTGTTTAATTTATAGTTCAATTATCGTCTTCTTATTAACAATTCTCTCTTTAAGTTCTTCACAAAGTTCAATAACCCTTTGCGTTTTCTCTTCATATTTCATATTCAATACATGATAAAGCGTAAGATCACGACATTTTAAAAATGAAGGAATTCGGCTATACCATTCTTCATCTAAAACATACTCGGTTTCATAACCTTTTCGAAAGATTTCTAACTGTCTTTTTGCGAATTTAGATTTTTCTTCAAATGATGCCTTACTACCCCAAGCAGTATAATATAAGACGATTGCGATATCTGAAATGAAATAATTATATTGCAAATCATCGAAATCAAAAGCCGTTATTTCACCTTTATCATTTACGAAGAAATTGTGGAGATGTAAGTCACTATGAATTAATCCATATGAATCTTTCTTTCTTTCATAAGCTTGGATTTCTTCAATTAAATCCTTCGTAAAAATGCCAAGTTCTTCATCAGCTAACATTTCATTTAAATACGCTTCTTCGTCCCAATGCTCACGAAGGTTTGTTACAGGGTAATCCACTGTTAACGCGTGAAGTTTTCCGATCGTTTTTCCCCATGTGTACATTAAGTCATCATTCCACACAGCTGGGTTTGTACGATCTACTAATTGCCCGTCTGCCCATTCAAACATTGATGCATAAAAACTCGTGCCATCACTTGCATGTTGGACTTCTACTAAATTACCGTTTAAGGACGTTAAAGAACCTGCTGCATTTGCTCCGTTTTCTCTAGCATATTTTAAAAATTTAAGCTCTGCCTCAATTTCTTCCTTTGAGCGATGAGATGAATGCGTTAATCGTAAAATGCGATCCGTTCCATCTGCCAGCTTACCTTTAAATAGATAGTTCTCAAATTCTCCGACTGGTTTTTCATCTACTGTAATACCAAATTGTGCTGCTGCATTCGTTAAAATTTCTTTTGTAAAAACACTCTCAACTGCCTGTTCCATTTTTTAATCCCCCGAAACGTAAGAATAAATATCTAATTACTTATTCCTCAGTTTCCAAGGATTTCCTGCAACTTTTTTACTAATCATTCATATTTCGGTATTCGTTTGGGGTCATCCCAACGATTTTCTTAAACACTTTTCGAAAGTATTTGTCATCCTGATAGCCAATTTTCCCAGCTATTTCATAAATTTTCAAATTGGGGAACTTCAATAATTCCTTTGCCTTTTCAATCCGAATTGAAACAATATAATCTGAAATATTCACACCGTAAATTTGTTTAAACTTACGGGATATATATTCACGACTTAAATAAAATTTCTCTGAAAACTCCTGGAGTGAAATTTCTTCGGCATAGTTAAGCTGAATATAATTGGCGATTGCTTCGATACTATTTAGTTCTTGGTTCGTTTGATTTTTCTCTTGAATGATTGATTGTACTCTTTCCCTTTGAGTCGCTACATAATCACCAATTTCAAAATGCCCTCTCGCATTCCAGAACAATTCTAGATTCACTTCCTGAATGGTTTGAAGCGATAGTTTATTTATCCAGTGATTAAGGAAAATTAGAAACTCCTGATGTAATGAAAGTAACTGTGCAAAAGGAAGATAATTCTTCTGTGCGATTCGTTTACTAAACAGTTGAATGACTTCATCGTAAATATAAATATCCTGTTTCTCAACCATTTGTTCAAATAAGTTGATGATTTCTACTAGATTAATCGGATGATACTCTTTTATATCTTCATAAGAATAAACTGGCACATCTCGCTTTTCTAAAATATTTACATGCTGTAGAACATTTACAACTTCCTCATACCCAGACTGGATCGATTCAATTGTTAACTTTCTACTGATTGCAAAGTGAAACGGAAAAGGCACTACTGTCGATAAAATTTTTGCAATATGTTGGATACTGTCAGTGACTTGTTCTCCCCAATATATTAAACAAATCTCCTTTGTGCCTTGTAAATTACGAAATGCAATTCCTCCATTTTGACTTTGAAGAACTTCATTTACAATATTCAATAGGGCAAAAAAGCATAAATCTTCTGGCCAAATATCTTTGAATGTCTCTAGATTTCGTAATTTTAGTAAAGAAACATGTAAGTTTTGCCCTTCTTCATATCCTAATTGGTTTAGCATATTCTGATTAAATTCTTTACCGTAAATTGCATTTGTTAATTGTTTATCTCTGTAAACAGGTAAAACTTCCTGCAGCAAACGAAAATCATTTAACGCATCAATTCTCTCTTTTTCTTTTTCATTCCAATCTGATACAACTTTTACTAAAGTTTCATTCAATATATCCGGATCAATTGGTTTCAATAAGTAATCAGACGCACCGAACTGAATGGCTTCTCTCATATAATGATAGTCATCATATCCCGTTACAACGATTACTTTGCAATTAATATTTTCTGAATGAAGCCACTTTAATAATCCTCTACCGTCTAGCTCTGGCATCATTAAATCGGTAAAGATAATTGTCGGTCTTTCCTTTCTTATGATGTCTTGAGCAATCGCTCCATTTTCTGCTTCTAATATTTCAGTAACACCAATTGCATCCCAATCTGCAAGAAGTTTTACACCTTCTCGTACATGCTTTTCGTCATCTATTAGTAGAACCTTCATGATTAACTTCTCCTCTTGTCATTTCAATCGGTAAGATTATCGTTACAACAAAGTTTTCATGCTTCACACTTTCTATTTTTACTTCTGCTTTTTTACCATAATAAAAATGAAGGCGATCAGAAATATTTTTTAACCCGATACTCTCGTTCGTATTTAATCCATCTTCTGATAGCGACGAATTGATGTTTTCTAATTCCTCTTCTGTTGCACCTTCTCCATTATCAGCAATGACTATTTTTAAACGATTATCTTGTTGTCTATGAATCGAAATATTTAATTCACCAAGCTTTTGTTGCTTTTCAAAGCCGTGTTTAAAGAAATTTTCTACGATTGGCTGTAAAATCATTTTTGGCATTTTTACTTTGTTTAACCCTTCATCCACTTCCAGGTTATAGACAAATTTGCCATCATATCGTTCATTTTGAAGCGATAAATAATCTTTTATATGGTTTAATTCATCCTTAAGCGTCACAAAATCCTCATTATTTTTCATGCTATATCTCATGATTTTCGATAGTGACATAATTAATCGATACACTTTAATTCCGTCATTTTTTAGTGAAAGAGTTCCAATTGACTGCAAGGCGTTGTATAAAAAATGCGGATTAATTTGAGACTGAAGTACTTTTAATTGATTTGTTTTATTTTCTATTTGAAGCTTGTACTCTTTTATATATAAATCATTTAACGTATCGACCATTGAAGTAAAATGTTTACCTAACTGCCCAAACTCATCATTTCCTAACGTATCAAAGGAAACAGCAAGTTCTCCCTTCTCAATTCGCTGCATATCTCGAATTAAGATTCGTATTGGTCGTGTAAATCTAAAGGATACGATAATTGTTAAAATGATGACTAATAAGACTGAAATCGCTCCTAGTGTAACTGTAATTTTTAATAATTGATTCGAATTATGATAGAGATTCTTATAAGGAATGCTTTTAATGACCGTCCATTGTTGATGATTACTTGTGATTTTGTCATACACATAAACACCACTAAAGTCCTTATCCTTCCAATCAAAACTTGCTTCACCCGATCGATCTGAGGTTATTTTTTTATACCATTTTGTTTCTAGCTTTTTACCAATTAGTCTTTTTTCAGAAGAATACAAAACAACATTCCCATCACCAACAACGAAAAGATGTTCCTCTCCTTTTTTATAAATTCGATCGAAAATCTCTTTAATTCTACTTAATTCAATATCAATCGATAAGAAACCTAACCATTGGTCTGAAGTAACATTATTCAAAAAATAATGAAATGATACAACCTGTTTAACTGGCTCGATTCGAAAATCGGATAAATTATTATAGTTTTGAATCGGATGAGTCGGTTGAATATAATACGAGTCCCTCGAATAACTTAAATTTCGATATGCAGGAATTTGATTAAAATTATACAATTTCCCACGACTACTCACCTTTGCATTGTAGACGGTGTAATCATCCTTACCTTTCGTTAAATACAAATGTAACTGCACGAACTCTCTTCTAGAAAAATAAAGTCCTAATAAACTACGTTGAATTTCAGCAGAATTTTGTTCGATGTAAGCAGTAGCACCATTTTCTAACACAGACAAAAACGGTCTATTACTATAAATGGACAATGGAATACCGTAAATCTCATTATAATAATTCAATAAATCATTCCCACTACGCTTCAATAAATCATGGTTTGTATTTACAAATTCCTTTGTTACCGTGTTTTTTGTATAAAAATAATTTGCGATAATTGATAATCCAAAAGGAATAATCGTGGCGATTAATAATAAGATTATTAGCTTACTTCTAATACTGTTTTTCATGATAACATCCTTTGCGGAAACGTTTGCACTTTCTACTATCTAGTTTATCAGAAAGTTTAAATTTTAAATATAGAAAACTGGAGGTTAGCTCTTATTCTTGATACGTGCAAGAGGGGTTCATTTTAATGGGAAGGCTTTTTCGCGTGTCTACTAAATGAGATAAACATAAACTTTTTTTCCAAGGCTTTTATGATAATTCGCTTCCTTCTTTGACTAACCTGCCAAATACATAAATAAAAAAGCAACCGAATGGCTGCTCTTGTTGTTCAACTTAATCACGTCGATAGTGCAAGAAATGATATTCTTATTGCAAATAATATGTTACCAATTTGGATTATTTAAGGACTTGTGTTCATCGACATTCCTTCCATCGTCTTTGGCTAGTCATTAATACACTGGTTATTCAATACATATTATTCGACCATCCACACGACAACAAAATACACCTCTAAACTCAAAACAATCAGTAGGATCTAAATTTTCAATATCGTCTTCATCTAGCTTTCTAAGTTTATTTAGTATTTCTTGCATTCGTTGTATATCTACCTTTGTCACCTTATTTCCACAAGAGCAATTACATTTTCTCTTTTTCATTTAAAATCACTCCTTTATTTCAAATATATGTTCGAAATGAAGGAGGGCTTGTACAAACTACTATTAATGAAAAAAAGAGTCTAAAAAATTTATTAACTTTTGTACTTAGATCGATCTTATTCGAAATACTAATTTATTCCTTAACAGGGCATAAAAAATTAAAAACCCACAAGGAATTAATTCCTTGTGGGTTGCCTTAATCTATAGGGTATTTCAGGGAAGCCTAAAATTAAGAACTTATTTTTTTAATTTCATCCAAGTATCTTCAAGAGATTTTAACATTTCATCAGCAGATTTTTGCTTTCCAACGTAAGCTTGCATTGATGCACCAAACTCATTTGTAGCGCCATCTGGGTATTTGAACCAGTTCCAAGATAATGTTTTACCTTCAGCAGAGTATTTTTGTAAGTCGTCTGCGATTGGTCCTAAGTTTTTACCTTGAATTGTTTTTAAAGCAGGGATGAACTTGAATTTTTCTACAATGTATTTCTTACCTGTATCAGAAGTAACCATCCACTCTAAGAATTTCTTAGCTTCTTCTTTGTTTTTAGAGTTTTTGTTAACTACCCAGTTATTTGGTACTCCCATTGGTAATTTGTCCATAGCTGCTTTGTCATCGTTGATTGGAATTGGTAACACACCTAAGTTCATGTTTGGAGTAATTCCATCAATCATACCTTGAATCCAGTTACCTTGTTGGATCATAGCAGTTTTACCTTGAGCAAAGTTTGTAACTTGAGTGTTGTAATCAGTTGTTAAAGGATTTTTATTTCCGTATTTGATTGTTAAATCAAATAGTTTCATAAATTGTTTAAATTTCTCGTTGTCTTGAATTTTCACTTTACCTGAATTTACATCAGCCATGAATTTATCTGGATCTTGTTGTTGAGCGAAAGGAATATTTAATAAGTGAATTCCTAGAATCCACCACTCACCGTATCCAACTGAGAATGGTGTGATACCTGCTTTTTGAAGCTTTTCAGCTGCAGCAGTTAATTCGCTTAACGTTTTTGGTGCTTCAGTAATACCAGCTTTTGCGAATAAATCTTTATTGTAAATAAATCCATAACCTTCAGTATTCATTGGCATACCGTAAAGTTTGCCGTCAATTGTCATTGGTTTTTCAGTTCCTGGATATAAATCTTTTACCCATGATTGATCAGAAAGATCTTCTAATTTATCTTTCCAAGTTACTGCTTCTTGGAATCCACCGTTGTTAAAGATATCAGGCTCGTTACCTGAAGCAAATTGAGCTTTTAATGCAGCACCGTAGTCAGCACCGCCACCAACAGTTTGAATTTTAACTGTTACATTTGGATTTTCCTTATGGTAATCCTTCGCCATTTGTTCTAAATCTTTCGCAATCTCAGCTTTAAACTGGAATACGTTTAATGTTACTTTTTTATCCTTTGAATCATTTGAACCTTTGTCTGAAGATCCTCCAGAACAAGCAGAGAATAACATCACTGAAGTTGTTAATGCTGCTGCTACCTTTAGCATCTTTTTCATCCTAAAAACCCCCGTCTCAATATTCTATATTTTGAATACGCTTTCATTATACCTTTAAAAATAAACAACTATGGATAGCCTATATTGACATGATGGGTGGAATATATTGATAGCTTCCACCCAATCACATTATTTAATTGAACCGCTCGTAATACCTTTAATAATATGTTTCTGTGCTGCAAAGTAGAAAATTAATAGTGGCGTTATGCCTAAAACAAGTCCAGATAACGCTAAGTTCCACTGTTTTGTATATGCTCCAAAGAAGTAGAATGTAGCAAGAGGAATTGTTCTTAACTCCATATCTCTTAATACAAGTGATGGTAATAAGAAGTCATTCCAAATCCATAAAGTATTTAAGATAACAATTGTAACCGTAATTGGTTTTAATAGTGGGAAAACAACTTTCCAGAAAACCATAGTCGGTGAACAACCATCAATAATTGCTGCTTCCTCTAACTCAATTGGAATTGTTTTAATAAATCCATGATATAGGAAGATTGATAATGCTGATCCGAAACCTAAATACATTATGACTAGTCCCCAATGGCTATTCATTAAATGAAGCGTACTTCCAACTTTCACTAATGGGATCATGATTGATTGGAACGGAATAACCATTGTTGCTACAAAGATAAAGAAAATGATATTTGAAATCTTACTTTTTGAACGAACTAATTTATAAGCTGCCATTGAACAGAAAAAGACGATTACAACATTACTAACAATTGTCACGATTAACGAGTTCATTAGCGCTTTCCAGAAATTCATAACTTCAATTGCTTGTTGATAGTTTGTAAAATCTAAGCTTTTTGGAAGCGAAGATGTATTTTGTAAAATATCAGCAAATGATTTAAATGAGTTACCTAACACATAATAAAAAGGAACTAAGAAGATGAGAGCAAGTATAATTGCCGCTATTTCTAATATAAAAGTAAAGCCTGTATATCGTTCTTTTAGCATTATGCCTCAACCTCCCTCTTCTTCGTAATGTAAACTTGAATTACTGAAATTAACGCAACGACTACGAAGAATACAATCGCTTTTGCTTCACCTAATCCATAACGGTTATTTACAAAAGCTTCAGTGTAAATGTTTAAAGCCAACATCTCAGTAGACTTAAATGGTCCACCATTTGTTAATGAAAGGTTTGTATCAAACACTTTAAATGACCATGAAATTGTCAAGAATAAACAAACTGTTACAGCTGGTGCTACCATTGGAATAATGATTTTACGTAACACTTGGAATTTATTCGCACCATCAATTTGAGCTGCTTCAATTAATTCCTGAGGTACACCTTGCAGAGCCGCTACATAAATAACCATTATATAACCTGCACCTTGCCAAACTGCTACGATGACAATTGCCCAGAACGCACCTTTTTCTTCACCTAAAAGTGCTCTTTGTAAAAAGTCTGAATGCAATAATTGTCCAATTGAAATTAAACCTTTATTAAAGATGAACTGCCAAATGAAACCTAATAATAATCCACCGATTAAATTTGGAAGGAAAAAGACCGTTCTTAAAATATTGCTAGTCTTTAAGCTTTGCGTTACGATTAACGCTAAACCAAAACCAATCACATTGGTTAGGATTACAGCGAAAAATGTATATTTACCAGTTAATATAAACGAATGGATAAAATCCGTATCTTTCGTAAAAATGTATTTATAATTTTCAAGTCCGACCCACTTAGCAGAATCAGCTACACCATCCCACTGAGTAAATGAATAGAAAAAGCCGATTAAAAATGGCGTTAACACGATCGCTGCAAAAACAATAGTTGCTGGTCCTACAAACGTAAGATAATTTAAAAAATCTCTTAATTTTTTAGATGACTTCTTTGTCTTGGCATCTGTTAAATTTGTATCAATCACTTTTTTCGTTTCAATCATCTGTAACACCTCCACTATCATCATAAAATACCTCCGGGGTTGTGAAAACGTATTCATTTGAACAGTAGGGTGGAATATATTGACCAACTGAAAATTTAGCATGAAGACTCCAATTCTACCCTCCCTCTAAAATGAACCATATAAATTCTTTTAGATGCATTGCCATTCTTTCAAAATAGCAATCTTTAAATTAGATATTCATAGACAAATTCAGCTAAATTAAGTGATTTTTTTACAAATCTCTAGTCAACTTCAATAGAATTTTGTCAAAACTAAGTAAAATTATTAGATTTTTCAGAAAATGAAGGGTTTTTGTATTAAAATAGCGAAATCAGAATGTGTTAAGAACAAAATGGAAAATTTAGGAGGAGGAGAACCCATGAAACACACTTGGAAAGTAGTAGCACTTAGTAGTGTACTTGCACTAGCGTTAACAGGTTGTGGCAAAGCCGATAGTATCAAAGTTGGTCAAGACGGCCAAAAAACACATAAGTTAGTATTTGCTACAACTGCAGATGGTGGAGCGTTTGGAAATTTAGAAAATGGAAAGTTTACTGGATTTGACATCGACGTTGTCGAAAGCATCGCGAAAAAGGAAGGCTATACAATCGAATGGAAAGACATGAAGTTTGATGGTATTATCCCTTCACTGAAAACAAAACAAATTGATGGCGCGGCTGCAGCCATTACGATTCGTGATGATCGAAAAGCTGTTACAAACTTCACCGATAGCTATTTTGAAAGTGGATTGGTGCTTGTTGTAAAAGATGGTAGTTCAATTAAAGATGTATCTGACTTAAAAGGCAAAACCATTGTCGCGAAAAACGGTACCTCCGGCTTAGAAAAAGCAAATGAACTTGCGAAAAAGTACGGTGCGAAAGTGAAGATTTTAGAAGATGAGCCAACGCTATATTTAGACGTTCAAAATGGACAAAGTGACGCATTGATCAATGATTATCCATTTGTGGCGGATAAAATGAAATCAGGGACTGCGAAAGGCTTGAAAATTGTTGGCGAGCGCTTAACAGGGGAAGATTACGGAATTGCAATCGCTAAAAATGAGCCTAAAGTTTTAAAAGACTTTAACGAAGGATTAAAAGAGTTAAAAGAAGACGGTACATACGACAAATTACATAAACAATACTTCGGTGAATAACCAACTTCACAAAAAAGGCGCATACGACCTGCGCCTTTTTTCACATCAATTGAATAAGGAGTGAAAATATGAGAGGTTTTGAATTGGTTTGGGGTGACATGCCATTTTTGTTAGATGGTGCCCTTCATACGATCGAGATTGCGTTCATTGCGCTATTTTTCGCAACTATTTTAGGTTTAATCTTCGGTGTATTTGCCATTAGTGGGAATAGGGTGTTAACAAATATCACACGAGTATATGTAAGTATCATCCGCGGAACTCCTCTGTATGTACAAGTCATCTTTTTGTATTTCGCGATTTTCCCGCTCTTATTTAAAGGTGGACTACCAGCAATGGTAGTTGGGTCACTGGCCTTATCTGTCAATGGTGGTGCGTATTTGTCCGAGGTATTTAAAGCAGGGATTCAATCGATTGATAAGGGGCAAGAAGAAGCAAGTCGCGCCATTGGATTTACGAATGCACAAACGTTTCGTCTTGTCATCTTGCCACAAGCGGTGAAACGAATGATTCCAGCTTTTTTAAATCAATTTAGTACGACCTTAAAAGATACTTCACTACTAGCAGTCATCAGCATCGTTGAGCTCATGTACAGTGCACAAATTAAGTATTCGAATAACTTCGAGATTTTTGCCTATTTATTCGTAATTTCTTTGATGTACTGGGTCATGGTAACCACGATGAATATGTTCGCTGAAACCGTCGAAAGGAGAATCCTGAAATGATGATCGTATTAAAAGACATCGAAAAAGCATTTGGTGAAAACGTCGTGTTAAGAAACATCAATCTAACGATTCCAAAAGGACAAGTGGTGTGTTTAATTGGAGCGTCAGGGTCAGGGAAATCGACACTACTCCGTTGTATCAATCAATTAGAAATCCCGACAAAAGGAGACGTGTTTTTTGAAGGAGAGCTAATAACCGCTCCTAATCATGACATGACCAAAACGCGCCAACAAATGGGTATGGTATTTCAGCAATTTAATTTATTTCCACACAAAACGGTGCTTGAAAATATCACACTCGCACTTTGTCACATCAAAAAAATGGATAAATCGGAAGCTGAAAGACTGGCCCTTGAATACTTAGCAAAAGTAGATCTCGTTGAGAAAAAGGATACTTATCCACGCAGTTTATCCGGTGGACAGCAGCAACGAGTAGCTATTGCACGGGCACTGGCCATGAACCCAAAAGTAATGCTATTTGATGAACCAACGAGTGCGCTTGATCCTGAAACGGTTGGAGAGGTTCTAACCGTAATGCGTAAACTCGCTAACGAAGGTATGACGATGATTATTGTGACGCACGAAATGGGCTTTGCGAAAGAAGTAGCCGACCGAATTTTATTTTTACATAATGGTACAATCGAAGAAGACGACATACCAATAGCTATTTTTGGTGGGGCGAAAAGCCAACGACTTCGTGCATTTTTAGATAAAGTGTTGTAACGAAATCGAAAGGATGAAAAAACATGACAAAACCAATCATCGGGATTACAACATCCTATGTGAAACATAACAATAATATGGAAGGAGTGTATATCCACCAGGATTACCACCAAGCCATTGAACGTGGTGGTGGCATTCCACTTCTACTACCGACAATTAGCGACCCAGATGCAATCAATTGCTATGTAAATCTTTGTGACGGGTTCATTTTCAGTGGGGGTGAAGACTTGGACCCGGTCTTTTTCGGGCAAGATCCACATCCGAAAATCGGCTTTTTTAAAACCGATCGCGATGAATTTGAGCTCACTTTATTTCACGCCGTTCGAAAAACAGGAAAACCAATCTTTGGCGTGTGCCGTGGACTGCAACTTATTAATGTCGCATGTGGTGGGACGCTCATTCAAGATATCGAAACACATTGCTCGCACATGATGCGACATGAGCAGACAGTTCCGCGCTCCCTCCCTTTTCACACTGTATCAATTAGAGAAAGCAAGTTACATGAGATCATTGGCACAAATGAGATCAAAGTGAACTCCCTGCACCATCAGGCGATTGATGAACTTGGTGACGGTCTGGTAATCACCGCACGATCAAATGACGGGATAATTGAAGCAATCGAAGGAAGTGACGATCCATATTTGGTGGCGGTCCAGTGGCATCCAGAATCAATGAGCGAGAAACACGAAACAATGCAGCGTCTGTTTGATACGCTTATCAAAACAGCTTGTGAAAAAAGAGAAAGAGTTGTCCATAAGTCAGAGTAACTGACTTATGAACAACCTTTTTTTTATAAATTTTACAATCCTATGAACACTAAAAAACCGCCTTTAACAAGGCGGTCATACTCTTTATAACCTATCGCTAATACTTAGGATTCGCACCAAATCGATTATCTCCCTCTTCACTATCCAAACAGAAGAAAACTATAAGAATAATCGTACCAATAAACGGAATGATTCCAATTAACAGCCACCAGCCACTTCTACCTGAATCATGTAATCTGCGGGCCCCTACTGCTAAAGACGGCAATATCGTCAAAAGTCCGTAAATTCCAGTTAATATATTATCGATATCCGCAATGCTTTGTAAAATCGAAAGTATAATAGTGATAATGGCATTAAACAGGAAAAACATCCAATACTCTGTTCTTCTAGCTCTTCCGCTGAATACTACGTAATTCTTTAATACTTTTAAATACCATTCCACGATGGATCCCTCCTAAGAAGTAAATACGGTACATTTAAGTCTATTCTTAATACCCATGTAACATTATTAATTTTTAATAATAGGACAATCAATTTTGAATTAACACAAAAAACCGCCTAAAAATAGGCGGGTATTAAGCTTAGATTATTTCGGTGCTGGGCCAAAGCGATCATCATTTAATGAACAGTTTATTGAGGAAATTTAAAATTATTAATGTATAATAACTTATTATTAATTAAAACATTTTTGGGAGATTTATTTTGAAACCTATTTTCATAAAATATTTACTGTTAATTTTTTCACTTTTGTTTATTTTTAGGTTTACATTTTTTCCAGTCGCTTCTTTAGGAATAGGTGTTTCTGAGGGTGGATTAAATTTAATCCCATTAATCAAACTGTTTAATGAGTTTAGCAGCATTAAACAATTTATCGTTAATATCTTTGGAAACATCATTCTTTTTGTACCATTTGGGTTTATTTTGACATCGATTAAGAGATCAAAAAAAATTATACTGATTGGCTTATTTTTATCCGTAAGCATAGAAGTTGTCCAATTTATGATGTCTTTTAGAACCTCAGATATAGATGATGTTATTTTAAATACGATAGGGACATACATTGGGTATAAAATTTCAATGATCAATTTATTTAAGAAGTAATACATTTAAGTCTTATCCTAATACCCAATGAACATTATTAAATTGAATCTATCTTGGAACTGGTCCAAAACGATTCTCGTGATCTTCACTTTTAAAACAAGCAAGTATTAATAAAATAATTGTTCCTATAAACGGAATTAAACTAATTAAATACCACCAACCACTTTTACCAATATCATGTAATCTGCGAACACCGACTGCAATTAGTGGTAGCAAAGTAAGCAAACCATAAATTCCTGAAATCATGTTATCTGTATTTGCAAAGTTATCTAATAAACTAAGTAAAAAAGTAATAATTGCATTAATCAAGAAGAACATCCAAAATTCAGTTCGACTCGCTCTACCATGAAATCCTACATAATTTTTTAATACTTTTAAATACCATTGCACAACTAATCTCTCCTATGAAATTATTTTATCCAAAAGCTAGTGTATACTTCTTTTTTAATATTCCCATAAAAAAATCAAATCACATATTTCTTTTAAAAAAATTGAAAGATAATCAGTGAACAAATAAAAAAGGAAGTCCAAAATCTCGGACTCCCTCATCAAATAACTTATTTATTAACATGTGTTAACGTCGCACCATACGGAGTTACATCAAAGAAATCTCCATAACCAACAACTGTTCCGCTGCCGTTCGCAATTACTGATTTTCTAGATTTCCAAGTTTCTCTCCATTGTTTATTTACATCTGCAGCACGACGATTTACGATAATATTCATTTTTTTCGTTTCGATTTGTTCTTTTGTCATGTTTTTTGTATCAATTTTTTTAAAGTCATTTAATATTAAATTTGTCGTTTTATCCGATATCGCACCACTTTGAACAAATATATCAAACATTAGTGCATATCCTCTTTTTGTCCATAATCCGAATGTTTTGTAATACTTTTCTGTTTGATCGAAGTACCATTTTGAAGCATTAATTTGTTCATCAATACATTCTTTACTCGTACCTAGATTTTTAAAATAAGTCTTCCAAGGCTCTACAACTTGGTATTTATTATTAGGGTCACTTATTGAATCTCCCCAAGCTACCTGTTCTTTTGTCGATTTGTTCATAATGACATCTTTAAATGTATTATAAGAATCCGTATCTCCATTAAAAGCTTTTAAGACAACATCATTATGATTTGCAAACATATTTTTCATTATTGGTTGTAAAGTTTCTGTTCCAAAGTTTTCTTGAAGTGCGCCAAAAGATAATCCTGCTCCATCGAAATTACCACTTGTTGCACCAAATGCATCAGCTTCAGATGATGATGTTTCATACCATGAAGTGATTTCTAATGCCATCTTTTTTACTGATTCACTTGCTGGAAGCTTCACGGGACTAATCGTTTTTGTAGCTGGCTTTTTTGTAGCAACTTTATATTTGGTAGGAATAATTAATTTTTGTCCAATTCGAATTGAATTCGATTTTAATTTATTCTGCTTTTTAAGCTCTGTAACAGTTGTTTTATATGTTTTTGAAATTTTGTAAAGCGTGTCCCCTTTTTTAACTTTATAAACAACAGAAGCAGCATTAGCTGGTCCAACTACTGTTCCTAAAGAAATGACAATCGCAGTTGATAAAATAACATTTTTAATCGATTTTTTCATATTTGATTACTCTCCCTTACTATTAATCTATTGATCTAGGTTAAACTCAGGAATTTCATTTATATTCGCAACGATATCTACTATATCACGATAATTAATTGAGTTCATCACATAAAATCTTCCAATTGATAAATCTTCAACAAACAAAAGGTTTAAAAATGCATACAAAAAAGACAAACCTCATTCGAAATTATTTCGAAATAAGGTTCGCCTTGGTTTTCACTATTCTACTGTTTCTTTAACTTATCCCAAGTATCCTGAAGTGATTGTAGTAATTGCTGTGGATTTTTTTGTCCTCCAACATATGCTTGCATTGAAGCACCGAATTCATTTGTTGCTCCGTTTGGATACTTAAACCAGTTCCAAGAAAGTACTTTGCCTTCAGCTGAGTACTTTTGAATATCATCAGCAATTGGGCCTAAGCCTTTTCCTTCAATTGTTTTCACTGCTGGAATAAATTTAAACTTTTCAACGATATATTTTTTGCCTGTATCAGAGGAAACCATCCAGTTTAAAAACTTCTTCGCTTCTTCTTTGTTTTTTGAATTTTTGTTAACTACCCAGTTATTAGGTACACCTACAGGGATTTTATCCATTGCATTTTTGTCATCATTAATCGGCATTGGTAGAAGACCAAGTTTCATATTTGGTGTAATGCCATCAATCATACCTTGTGTCCAGTTTCCTTGTTGCATCATAGCTGTTTTTCCAGATGCAAAATTTGTCACTTGTGTATTGTAATCCGTTGTTAATGGATTTTTATTTCCATATTTAATCGTTAAATCAAATAATTTTATAAACTCCTTAAATTTATCATTATCAGGGATTTTTACTTTCCCTGCATTTAAATCGGCGATAAATTTATCTGGGTCAGGTTGTTGTGCGAATGGAATATTTAATAAATGAATACCTAAAATCCACCACTCACCATAGCCAACTGAAAATGGTGTAATGCCAGCGTCTTTTAATTTTTTTGCTGTTGCATCTAATTCAGTTAATGTTTTTGGCAATTGGGTTATTCCAGCTTTATCAAATAAGTCTTTATTGTAAATGAATCCATAACCTTCCGTGTTCATAGGCATTCCGAGTAATTTGCCATCAACTGTCATCGGTTTTTCTGTTTCCGGATATAAATCCTTCACCCAATCTTGATCTGACAGGTCCTCGAGTTTATCCTTCCAAGTAACAGCCTCTTGGTATCCACCATTATTGAAAATATCCGGTTCATTTCCTGATGCAAATTGAGCTTTTAATGCTGCTCCATAATCGGCACCCCCACCCACTGTTTGAACCTTTACCGTTACATTTTTATTTTCCTTTTGATATTCCTTTGCTAAAGCCTCTAGATCTTTTGCAATTTCAGCTTTAAATTGAAAAATATTTAATGTAATTTTTTCATTAGCACCAGGCTTTTTTGTTTCTTCTTTTTTATTATTACATCCAGTAAACAACAACATACTAGTTGATAAAACGGCAATCGACTTAAATAATTTTTTATTCATATGATCCTCCTTAACTTACTTTATTGAGCCACTTGTAATACCACGAATAATTTGCTTTTGGGCAGCGAAGAAAAAGATTAATAACGGTGTAATGCCTAAAACTAATCCGGCAAGTGCTAAATTCCATTGTTTTGTATACGCGCCAAAAAAATAAAAAGTAGCCAGTGGTATTGTGCGTAGCTCCTCATCACGCAAAACTAGAGATGGTAACAAGAAATCATTCCAAATCCATAACGTATTTAATATAACTATTGTTACGGTGATCGGTTTTAATAAAGGAAACACCACTTTCCAAAACACCATATATGGTGAACATCCATCAATAATCGCTGCTTCTTCCAGCTCAATTGGAATACCTTTTATAAAACCGTGATAGAGAAAAATTGAAAGTGCTGAGCCAAACGCTAAATACATAACAACAAGTCCGTAATGACTATTCATCAAATGAAGTGTACTTCCAACTTTAACAAGTGGAATCATAATTGATTGAAAAGGAATTACCATCGTTGCAACAAAAATAAAGAAAATAATCGTTGAAATTTTGTGCCTGGTGCGAACGAGTTTATAAGCTGCCATTGAGCAAAATAAAACGATCAACACATTACTGGCTACTGTTACAATTAAAGAATTCAATAAAGCCCTCCAGAAATCCATGACGGCAATCGCTTGGGAGTAATTTGTAAAATCTAAGGATTTTGGTAGCGATGATGTATTTTGCAAAATATCTGCAAAGGATTTAAACGAGTTCCCTAATACATAGTAGAAGGGTACAAGGAAAAATATCGCTAAAATAATCCCAAATAGCTCAAGCAAAAACGTCAGTCCGGTATAGCGTTCATTTTCCACTATGCTTCAACCTCCCTTTTCTTCGTTAAATAAACTTGGAGAATTGAAATAGCTGCGACAACGACGAAGAAGACAATAGCTTTTGCTTCTCCTAATCCGTATCGATTGTTTACAAATGCTTCTGTATAAATGTTTAACGCAAGCATTTCGGTCGATTTAAATGGTCCACCACCAGTAAGTGATAAATTTTGATCAAATACTTTGAACGACCATGAGATTGTTAAAAATAAACAAACAGTTACAGCTGGTGCTACCATTGGAATGATGATTTTCCTTAAAGTCGTAAAACGATCTGCGCCGTCAACTTGAGCTGCTTCAATCAATTCCTGAGGTACACCTTGGAGTGCCGCTACATAAATAATCATGATATATCCTGCACCTTGCCAAATGGCTACAATAATAATTGCCCAAAACGCTCCGTTTGCAGTACCTAATAATGACTGCATTAGAGAATCGATACCTAGCGCAGCTCCTAATGAAGTGAGACCTTTATTAAAAATGAATTGCCAAATAAAACCGAGTAATAACCCACCTATTAAGTTAGGTAAAAAGAAAATCGTTCTAAGGATATTTCTTGATTTGAGCCCCTTCGTAACTAATAGGGCTAAGCCAAAGCCAATCAAATTCGTTAAGATTACTGCAAAAAACGTATACTTTGTGGTAATAATAAAAGACTGTTTAAAGTCTGCATCTTGCGTAAATATGTACTTATAATTATCAAAACCGACATAATGGATATTTCCGACTACCCCATTCCAATTTGTAAAGGAATAATAAAGACCCATTAAAAATGGAATAAGTACTAAAGCTGCAAATACTAGAAATGCTGGACCAACAAATACGATAAAACTTCCACTATTTCTACGTTTCTTTCGATAGGAGACCTTAAAGTCAGTAGCATCATCTACAACTGTTTCAACTTCTTTATTCATTGCTTTATCAAACTTTGACAACTATGTACCTCCCTTCATAACGATCTATAAAAAAAAAGCAACTCTACCTTATTATTAAAAAGTAGAGTTGCTTTTATTCGGGATGCATTCTATTCTAAGTCAAGATGCACTCTTCATATGAGTGCTTCGTTGATCCTTTTGATAATTCACAATAATAATACCTGACGTAACCATTATTAAACCAATAAACACAAGATAAGATAACACTTCATTCAGCATGATTGATGATAAAATAACACCAAAAACAGGAACTAAGAATAAGTACATTGATACTTTTCCAACCTGGTTATATTTCATGACATTGTTCCACAGTATGAAACCTACAGATGAAAGCACCGATAAATAAACTAGCATGCCAAACGTTTTTAAATCAAAGTGAAACGGTAAAAACCCTGCCGTTAATCCACCAATTAATAACAATCCAATTGAACCGATCATCATTTGATATGCCGTTAAATAGGCAACATCGACTTTCTTTGCAGCTTCCTTAGCAAGTACATTACCATAGCCACCAAACGCCATTGCAAACAATAATAAAATTTCGCCAATTCCTAAATGTAAAGAAAGAGTGCCCTTTGTAATATTCACGATAATTACACCAGCAAACCCTACTGTTACACCAAGAATCTTACGCAAATTTAACCGATCATTTTTATACATAAAATGCGCTGCTAAAAGTTGAAAAAACGAAGTCGTTCCAGCAATAATTGAGCCTTGGACTCCAGTTGAAAAACTCAATCCAATATAAAACAACACATATTGTAAAAATGTTTGAAACAAGCCTACTTTTCCTACTACAAAAAAAGTATCTCGCTTAAAAGTTAACTTTCTACCGATTATCGTAAAAAATATTAAAATTAATAATGAGGCCAAAAAGAAACGATAACCCGCAAAAATCATTTGTTTCCAAATCTCATTCTTCCCAATATGCAAGTGCTCATAACTTAGCTTAATAAACGGAAATGCGCTTCCCCATAAAAAAGTTGTAATAACCGCTGATGCAATCACTCCCAAAGGATGTGTAAAAAATCTCTTTGCAGACATTGTTTCCCTCCATAAGCCTTTTTCTCTCTATAGAATACAGTTTATTCTATCATCTATAGGACATTCCTTCTATCTGTTTGATTTTAAGATTGGCCTGAAGTTAAAGACAATTGTTGGAAATCTTTATATGAGATTTTAAATTATGATTTTAATCGCTTATACCCTAAAAAATGATTTTTCCAATATGAGTCATTTATATTGGAAATCGTAACGCCGGTACTGCTACCAGCTTGAATAAATTCATTTTTATTTATCATAATGCCCATGTGTGATGGTCCATACGTATATGTATTTTGAAAAAATATCAAATCACCGGGCTGTGAAGTTGTTACTTTTTGGAATAAGGTATTGTTATGCCAATAACCCGATACATTTGTTCTTCCATACGGCTTACCATTTTCCTTAAGGACATAATAAATAAAACCACTGCAATCAAAACCCGTAGGAGATACTCCTGCCCATTTGTAAGGAACTCCTAAAAATTGTTTTGCAAAAGAAATCATATTTTGCTCATTGTATGTCGAATCATTTGAATGATCAATTTCTTTTTTAGTATATCCAGCACTTATATAAGCGGTTTTTCTTTGAAAGATGATCTTGTGCCAACCATTTGAAGTTGAAATAACGTCTAATTTCTGATCTTTTATCGCACTACCTATTATATTGTAATTCGTTCCCGCTCCTGAGCGAATATTTACTGTAGCTCCAGTTACAATATATTTACTCGTATTTGATACTGGTTCTTCATCTTCAATTTTTCTTTGTTTTTGAACATAACTGCCGCTTATATATCCGGTTCTTCCTTGATAAGTAATCTTGTACCAACCATTTGAGGAAGATATGACATCTAATTTAGCATTCTTATTTACGCTTCCTAAAATACGATAATTCGTTCCTGCCCCTGAACGAATACGTACGCCGTCCCCTGTTGAGATATAGTGATCCACGTATGAAATCAATTCTTTAGGTTGATTTGTAATTGTACTTTCTGCATCCGCTTCTAATAGATCCATAGAATTAATACATGAAACAGATCCTATAATTGCAATCGATTGTATAATTTTTTTTTTCAAAATCTCCACCAGCTTTTTATTTTTATTTATATTTGCTATACTTTTTTGAATTTGAAATAGATAAACTAGGATTTAATGTAGTAACAAATATGTATTTAATGTCCTTACTGTATAAATATCGGTTGGAAGCTTAAAATTCTTTAATGAACATCAGAAAATTTATTAATCAAAAGAACCGTTAAAATTAAATAAGCGGACTGAAGTCATGTCTGCCCACCCGTACCTCTATTTTCACAACTCGATCACATTCATTAAAAAATTTTTAATCTAAAAGTAAATTTTTTTCTACACATTTAAAGTAATGTGGTAATATATATTTAATAAGAATTATTTTAATTAAGAAATCTGTGAACTACACAACTAAGAGATTAAATAAATAGTAAGGTCTTATAAAATGTACGCTGCTGTCCTAGGACGGCAGCTTTCGTCGTTTTATAAGGATAGTGAATTTGATTATTTTTCTCAATTGAAAAAAAGAAAGGGGTATTTATTATGGAAGCAAGTCCAAAAGTTACTACGATTCATGCTACTTATGAAGCCGACCATGTAGAATCTACATCATTTCTTTCAAAACATGGAGAATTAATTGCTGCATTAGTTTCTGGTGTATTAATTCTAATTGCTTCATTCGTTAAAAACGATAATTCAATCATGTCGATCATTTTATATGTTTTAGCATTTTGTATTGGAGGATATGCAAAGGCAAAGGAAGGTATTGAAGATACGATTGCTGAAAAGGAACTAAACGTTGAAATGCTAATGATTATTGCGGCAGTTGGTTCAGCTGCAATTGGATATTGGACTGAAGGGGCAGTACTGATTTTCATATTTGCATTAAGCGGCGCACTCGAAACATATACGTTAAATAAAACAAATAAAGAGATTTCTTCATTATTATCTCTTCAGCCACAAACAGCAATTCGATTAGTTGATGAAGTTGAAGAAGTTGTCAGCATTAAAAGTTTAAACATTGGTGATTATATTTTAATTAAAGCTGGAGAACGTATTCCTGCTGATGGTCAGATCGTTAAGGGCGAAACATTAGTAGATGAAGCTGCTCTTACAGGCGAATCAATTCCAGTTGTTAAAAACTTAAATGATGAAGTGTTTGCAGGAACAATCAACATTAAAGGAACACTAGTAGTAGAAATTACGAAACATAGTGATGAGACTCTTTTCCAAAAAATCATTAATCTTGTTCAAACAGCTCAAAGTGAACAAACACCTTCTCAACAATTCATTGAAAAATTTGAAGGTGTTTATGTTAAAGGAGTATTAATTGCCGTAGTATTCATGATGTTTTTACCGCATTTTGCATTAGATTGGTCATGGACAACAACATTTTATCGAGCAATGATTTTACTAGTTGTTGCATCACCTTGTGCATTAGTAGCATCGATTACACCAGCTGTTTTATCTGCAATCTCGAATGGAGCAAAGTCGGGAATTCTTGTTAAAGGCGGTATTCATTTAGAGCGATTAGGTGTATTAAAAGCAATCGCATTCGATAAAACTGGTACTTTAACGATTGGTAAGCCAGAAGTAACTGGTTTTGAGAAAATAGAAGATTTTGATCGTACAGAGTTATTATCGATCGTTGCTTCAATTGAAAGATACTCAACTCATCCTCTAGCTTCAGCAATTGTTGAATACGCTACGAAACAAGGAATCACAGTATCTTCTTCATTTGAACAAATTGATGACCATCCTGGTTTCGGAGTATCAGCGATTTTAAATGGATCTGAGTATAGAGTAGGTAAAAAAGAATTCGTAACAATGAAACAAAATCCGCTAATTCATTTTGAACAAAAATGGGAACAAGAAGGAAATACAATTGTTTATGTAGGTACTCAAGATAAAGTTGTTGCGATTTTCTCATTAAAAGATTTAGTTCGTAACGAATCAAAACAAGCCTTATCTACTTTAAATAAATTAGGTGTTAAGACAGTCATGATTACAGGTGACTCTGAACAAACGGCCAAAGCAATTGCTGCCGAAAGTGAAATCAATGAATACTTTGCATCTTGCTTACCTGATGAGAAAGTTTCGATTGTTAAAAAGCTAAAAGACAACTATGGTCAAGTTGCAATGGTTGGTGATGGTATAAACGATGCCCCTGCTTTAGCAACTGCAAATGTAGGAATTGCAATGGGTGGAGGAACTGGAGTTGCTTTAGAAACTGCAGATGTCGTTTTGATGAAAAACGATTTAACAAAAATATCAAAAGCAATCACTTTATCTAAACGCATGAACAGGATCGTAAAACAAAATATTATCTTTTCACTAAGCGTAATCGCATTCCTGATCTGCTCGAATTTCCTACAAATCATTGATTTACCATACGGAGTAATCGGTCACGAAGGAAGTACAATTTTAGTTATTCTTAATTCATTAAGATTATTAAGAGATTAAAAAAAAGCATCGTACAAAATTGTACGATGCTTTTTCTTCTAAACTGAACTGTAATGAGCTTTTTAGCAGGAAAAGCAACTATTTTAGTCAGTTTATAAATTAATGGTAATCATTATGTCCGTTTGCCGAACCGCTAGTTTTGCCCTTTGGATGAGAGCTACTTTTTTGTTTCTTATTGGATTTATCATTATGGTTTTTCTTATTATTACTCATTTTAATGTTCCTCCCTTTTTGAAGTCTTTTTTAGTTTACCTCTCTAAAATAAGACTACTCATGGAAGAAAACTCCATTTATATTATAGAAGAAATTATTTTGGATTTGGATTATTAGGGTCAATTAATTTTGGTTTTGCTTTGTGCTTACCATACTGTCTTTGCTTTATTAGTGCATTAAGCTCTCCACCAATAATCACAACCATTGCCGAAATAAAAAACCAAATCATCAAGACAATAATTCCACCTAAACTACCGTAATGACTTGTGTAATTACCAAAGTTATCAACGTAAAAAGCAAAACCAAATGAAGAAATGATCCATCCAAATGTTGCAAATAGTGAACCAAAAAACACCTTTTTAATGTGAACTACTTTACTCGGTCCAATCGAATATAGAACAGTAAATACAATCATTAGAATCACAAAGCTTAGTGACCAACGAATTAAGCTCCATGTATATAAGAAATCTTGAGATATATCTAAAAATTGAAATACAGACTTAGCAATTACTTTCCCGAACACTGGTATTAATAATGCAAAGACAATTACAAAAATCATAATAATTGTTAAAAGAATTGAAACTCCTCTTGTAACAAAATAATTCCGTTTATCCTCTACATCATACGCATCGTTAAGTGCTCGGATGATTGCATTAATCCCATTGGATGCAGCCCAAATAGTTGCAATTAACCCTACTGATAAAACTCCACCATGTGATTGCCCGATTATTAACTGCAAGTTACTTCGTATAATAGCCATAGCATCTGGCGGAGCATATTGACTCAAGAATGACAATATTTGATCAGTAGAAAGCGGTAAATAGGTTACGACTTGAGTTAGAACAAGTAGAAATGGAAAAAGAGATAGCATTAAGTAATATGCTAGCTCTGCTGAACGAGATACTATTTCGTCTTCCATACACTTTTTCACTAAATCCCAAACAAATGCTACAATAGAATTCTTTTTCTTAATCAAATTGACACCTTCAATTGTTATTCTTTAGATGTATTACCTGCCAATAAAATTGATTCTACTTTCTCTTGTACTTCATCTGCATTTTCATCAGTTAAATCTTCAATACCTTCAAGAGTAGCTTCTAACTGCTCGTCAGTTTCAGAAGATTCATTTTCATGGTTTACCTCTAGTGAAGTCGCTGAAATTTGTGATTTGCCTTCTTCTAAATCGATTGAATCTTCAATTTTCGCTTCTACAGCTTCAACTGCTTTTTCTGATACTTTAGAAGAGCCTTTATCAAACTTATTCAATGTTGAATCTTTAATTTCGATCCATTTATCTTTTACAAGCTGTACATTGCCTTCTAATTTCTCAACTGAGCTTTGTACTACTCTCAATTGATTTCGAACAGCACCTTTTACGATTTCTGGATCTTCTTTAATTTGATTTAATTTGTTTGTTACGCTTCTTCCTTTACGTGAGATTTTCTCACGATTTTCCTTGTTAAGTAGAGTAACTCCTGCACCAATTGCGACTCCGACTAGAATATTGCGTAAAGCTTTGTTACGTTTTGACATTCTACATCCTCCTCTAAACTGTTAATTGGTGTTGCTTTAAAATATGCTGAAGTAAATGAGAGCATCCTTCTGTAATGATGTCATATACTTCATTAAAATTACCCGTATAATATGGATCAGGCACTTCCTTCCACATTGATGCTGGAACATAATCTGAAAGTAGTGAAATCTCTCCTATACAATTATTTCTTGCTAAATTCATTAAATCCTCTTTATTCTGTGCATCCATAGCAACAATATAACTAAAATATTTAAAGTCATTTTCTGTCACTTTTCGAGCTTTCATACCTTCGCAAGTTATACCTTTTTCACCCAATAAACCTTGTGTTCCCTTATGAGGAGGGTGACCTAAATGCCAATCTCCAGTACCAGCTGAGTCTATCATAAATTGTTTATCTAACCCTTTTTCTGTCACTAAATGACGAAAAACAGCCTCAGCCATTGGCGATCGACAAATGTTACCTAAACAGACAAATAATACTTGAATCATCTCAATGTCTCCTTCAAATTATTTACACTTTCTGCCAAAATTTAGCTGTTTCTTTCGTATTCATTCTACACGGTAAATTTTAAAATGAAAAGCAAGCCATTGTGAATAATTTTAACCAGTATAAATAAGATAAAAGTTATAATGCTTATTTTTTACATAATAGCTATGATTACACTCATTTTTTAAAAATAATTTTAATGATTATCTAAAAAGTTATACCTGTTAATGTTTTTCGCGATTCTTACACAGATTCCATTAGCAGTACCCAAATTTTTAAAATTTTTATGATAAATTAATTGTATTTTCAAATGTCCTTGACTATATTTAGTAAAGACAACTAAATGTAAGCTAAAACCACAAGGGGAGCCATTTGGCTGAGAGTGAATAGATTAGCTATTCTTACCCTCTGAACCTGTTAGTTAGTACTAACGTAGGGATGTGGCACGATGAAAGCAACGCCGGGATCATCATGCTACCCAGTATTGCTTTTTTTATTTATCTCTCCCTATTACGAAATGTGGAAGCGGCTCGCTTTTGCCCTGCCATCAGAAAGGGAAAAGCGCTGAAACTAGACAATACAAAATGTGTGCGACTAGTCGCTCAATCATCATTAGTTACAAAGTGTTTCACTACATAAGTTGTCCACTAGATAAAGGGGGAAATATATATGAAGACATCAAAGATTCAATTAATGACAGAAATAGCGATGTGTGCAGCACTAGCAATCATTTTTGATTTTTTACCATTATTTACTGCACCTCAAGGTGGCTCTGTATCATTATCAATGATTCCAGTTTTTCTAATTGCTTTTCGTTGGGGATTAAAACAAGGTTTAATTACTGGCTTATTATTAGCAGCATTACAAATCGTTACTAAGTTATATTTTGTTCATCCAATCCAAGTATTTTTAGACTATATTGTCGCATTTACAAGTCTCGGGTTAGCTGGTCTTGTCTATAAACAAATCAAAAATAGTTTAGCAAATGGTAATAAAAAAAGTGCAGCAGCTTATATCATATTAGGAACTTTTATCGGCTCGTTAGCTCGTTTCATCTGCCATTTTATTGCTGGAATTGTGTTCTACGGTTCTTACGCTCCAAAAGGAACTCCAGTTTCACTTTATTCATTAGTATATAATGCTTGGTACATGGTTCCTTCCTTTATTATAAGTGCAGTTCTATTAATCATTTTACTTTCTTCTGCACCAGTTCTTGTTCATGTTAAAAAGAACCGAAATCAAGCAGCTTAATTTAAAAAGAAATGAAAACCCCTTAAAGTAGAAATTATTGCCTACTTCAAGGGGTTCTCTTTTTAAATTCGCAAGTGGATTCTATTTCCGTTTATTTATAAGCCTTCTGTTTTTAGGTTATTTTTTTCCATTAATTGAAATACCTCTTACATAATTTTAAAGTGGTGTATCTGCTAATGTCCAAGTTAATGACGTCTTATATTGTGCACCAGCTACTTTATAAGCCGCGCCTGGTACGAAAAGTGCCACACTAGTCGTACCTTCTGTTTTATTCTGTCCATATGCAATCGTCCACGTTCCAAGACCTTTACCTTGATCTGCAAAAGCTACATCTTGTGGAGCTCCATTTGGATCTAATATGACTGTATTTGCTTCTGGTTTATATTGAACAGCTGAGGTTGAATTTAAAAATGGATTCGTTAATTTTAATTCCGCACCAATTAACTCATTAACCCCGCTCTTTAATTGGCCATTTTGTTGAACTGTTAATTTCCATCCTGTATTCGTTCTACGCTGGTCAGTTACTTGAATGAAATTTGGTACTTGAATAATCGATTCATTTGAAGCTTGCTTTACTTGATCTAATTGTGCAGTATAAACTTTGTTTTGACCTGAAATTTCCTGCTCGCCAAAACGGAAGTTTGATACATAGTCAATACTTAATGCACTCTTTGTCCCTGGTTCATGAGGGTCTTCAGGATCTGTTGGATTTACTGGCATTACAGGATTCGTTGGATTCATTGGATCGACTGGCATTTTTGATTCTGCTGTTACCGTTACATTTGTTTCTGTACTCGTATTCCCTGCTACATCAGTTGCTGTTACACTCACTACATCTCCTGCATACAATGTCTTTGGTGTAACATTTGCCGTGTATGAACCATCTGCTCCGGCTGTAGTAGTTAGAATCGAATTGTCTTGTAATTTTATATTTACAGTACTATTCGGTTCAGCAGTTCCAGTTATCCTTGTACTCACATCTTTAATTGGGTTCACCTCTGGAGGTAGAATTGTTTTGTCCACCGTAAAGCTAATATCCTTTTTATTACCAGCATGATCAGTAATCACTAAGTTATGAGCCCCATCTTGTGGATTGACTGTCCCAGAAGTAATACTTATACCATCTAAAAATGCTGTGTTTATCCCACTTAGAGTGTCACTAAAAGTAATGTTTTCTGCGGTAATATTGTTATATAATTCCCCTTCAACATAGTTGGTAATAGGTGCCTCTTTATCAATCCTAACTGTAAACTTAGAACCTGTATCTGTTCCTGGATTACTTTGGTTTCCAGAATCATCTTTTACTCGTATTTGAATATTAGTTGTACCTTCGTTTGTAACCGTGTAGTCTACTCCGGTTATAGTACGATTACTTAAACCATTTGTACTCCATGTGTTACCATTATCTGTTGATACTTCGTATGTTGTTGGATCGATTCCATTATCGTCAGTTGCTGTAAAATGAATCGACGTATTTTTATTGGTCCATGCTGTGCCACCTGTATACCCTTCTGGAGTGGTCACATTTGCACCCGTTATTTTTGGTGCCTCTGTATCTAATAACGTTACAGAAACATCTACAACTTTAAAGATTGAATAGCCATCAATAGGACCTAGGGCATAATCATCGAAACTAATAACTAAATTAGATTCATTCCCCATCGCTGTGAAAGTAGTGGTTGCGTCTTGAGGCCCTGTGTATTCTCTAAATCCTCTGTCAGTTAAATTGGTAGATGTTTCTCTGTCAGTTACAAACCAGTCGTATCTTAGTTTGTCATTAGTATTTTCAATAAGTTTAAAAGACAAATTAACAGTATATGTTTTTCCTGGAATTGTTTTGACTCGTTGTCTCATCGCTATATACTCTTGAGATGAAGCAGTGTTCAATAGTTTTAATAAAATTCCATCGCCAGAAGGTTTAACATAGGCTTTTGATTTAGGACTACCAGATACTTTATACCAACCATTATCTTCTACCAAATCAAACAGATAGGGTTCAGAAGGCTGTCCCTCATTAAAATACCCCGTAAATGCCCAGAATGGAATAGTTGTGGTTTGATGATCTAAATTAAATGTAGGGTTTTCTACTAAATTTGGAAGTGTTGCTGCTTCAACAATATTATTTTTGAACAGCCCTTGTAATTCGGCTGATTTTGGTAGAATACCACTTACTATCACTCCAAAAATAGAAGCAAAAACAGTTGCTGTAAAAAGTATTTTTCTTTTTCTAACCAATCTATTTCTTCCTCTCCAATTTAAATATAGTATTTATTTCAATCTTTTTTCTTTGAACGTCTAACCAAAAAGAATATAAATATAATCAGTAAAAAAAATAGACTCCCTCCAATGAGATACCTAATTGAATAGTCTCTTTCTACGTCTACAGCAGTAGTGTTAAGTTTCTCGGCTGTATTGTCCCTTATGGTAAATGTTCTTGTCCAATCCCAAGTTTGTTCTCCGTCGGTAGCTTTCATTTCTAAACGGTAAGTACCTGATTCAAACGCTTGGCGATCCCAACTAATTGCATAATCAAAGTTTGAATTAGGTGCCATCCTTAGATTCTCTTTTTTTGTTTCATGTAGGATTTTTTTCCCTTGTTCCGTATATACTTTCGCATCTACGCTCAAATTTTTTAGCATAGCTGGCTCTATATTTTGTAAGTTAGCAGTTACAACATTGCGTGCATTGATTTGTGTTGGTTTAATTTCATTTAATTTTAAATCTGGCTTGATTACTTTATCGGTTTCTCTTAATAAAACACCAATAACATACGCATATTTATTTTTTATTTGAATGCTTCCATCTTCTTTTTTAGCTTGTCCCCCGTCTTCTTCCTCACTAAAATGGAGTCCACCCAATATAACACCATCGAATTGCTGCTTAGGCATCTCAATCGTAATCTCTACTGTTGCTTCACTTTTTGCTTGAATTTTCGTCTCTTTTTTTACCTTAGCTATATTAGTAAAAGGAATATCTAACGTATTGTCTACTTTTGGATTTGAAATACTGTAATCCGCAATTCCATTACTATTTGTAATCGCTGAATTAGCTTTTGCTTCAACAACTATATTTTTATCAGTATTATTTTTTATTTGAACTTTCAAGATCTGTTTTTGGCCTGGCTTCATTTTCAAATCAAAATAAGTTTTGCTTTGATCAATTTGATTAGTTGGAATAACAGGCGATACGGCAAAATTCATCTCAGCTGCACTTGCATGAAAATTATTAATATTAATTAGAAATAAAATAATCATAAATTTTTTTAGTACATTCATAGATAGCTCCTTTTTTTGATTTTGACTAAAAAATTTCATGCAGTTTAGGTAACTGTTATTTTATTGAACTTACAGTTAAATATGTGAAAAATGTAACATGATTAACTTCGATGGTTCAACGACATTTTTTACCTATGTCAACGGTAATCACGCTGAGTTTTAACTGGTTTTTTGTTTTGGTTGTTCTTCTTAATATTTTAGGTTTAACTGCTACAAATGCTGATGTCACTTACTTTTAATTAAATTAATCCAACTAAATAGTAAAAGCATTCTATCCACATTTTAAATATGCATTTAAATTTTGAACACTTTGTGAATTTTGGTTATCTGTCCTTTTCTTCAGTCATATATATGAATACAGAAAAGTTTCGAAGGGGGTTTTAACATTGGTCTATGATGTAATCATCTTTTTCTTTTTTGTAATTATTCTTCTTGGTATGATTGGGTCACTATTTTTATTATTGAAAAATGCTTTAAATGAGGATGATGCACTTAGAAATGATGCACTTAGAATTGATCCGAAACTTTCCCTGCCTAAAGAAAATGATCATTCATAGAATAACCCCCATCCTTAGGGATGGGGGTATTTCTTTTGAGAAGTGAGGTTGTCAGTTAGTGTTAATACAATCATTGCCAAGTATGAACCCTTTATGAGTAAATATTTTTCAACTTCTTACTATTTTAATTATGAATCCTTTATGCTTAAAAATCATTTAAATCCAAGTTACAAGGACGGAGATTTTTATTTCAATATAAAGCTATTTACAATTTAACGTTAATTTTACTAATTGTTGTCTTAGCTATCAAATATTACCATGACTATTTTTACTCAATATCAGTTAAGATGGTTTATATGGTTTTTTAATCTTTTACATCATTTAGAGGAGGGATTTTAATGGATACATCATCCATCTCAAAAACGACTGTTGATGTGCTAAATAAGCAAATAGCAGACTGGAATATCCTATTTGTAAAGTTACATAACTATCATTGGTATGTAAAAGGTCCAAATTTTTTCACTCTACACACTAAATTTGAGGAATTTTACAATGAGGCAAGTTTACATATTGATGAGCTAGCAGAGCGAGTGTTAATAATTGGTGGAAAACCACTAGCTACAATGAGAGAGTATCTTGATACTTCAAGCCTTAAAGAAGCAAATAAGAATATTACTTCTGATGAAATGGTCCAGGACATTACTAAGGACTATCATTATTTAATTGAAGAATTAAAAGATGGTATGGAAATTGCAGAGTCTGAAAATGATTCAGTTACTCATGATTTACTATTAGCCATTCGAGAGCAACTTGCAAAGCATGTTTGGATGTTAACAGCCTACTTAAATTGAGTTAAAACTTAAGATTAAATTAAGAAAAGCAGTGTAAAATAAAATGGATTATTCATCCTTT
This sequence comes from Gottfriedia luciferensis, assembly GCF_001712755.1. GTDB lineage: Bacteria > Bacillota > Bacilli > Bacillales > Bacillaceae_G > Gottfriedia > Gottfriedia luciferensis_B. The sequence goes on along the minus strand of NZ_MDKC01000003.1, from coordinate 186,943 downwards.
TATCTTTATACTGCTTTTTTCTTTCATGAATTATCTAAAATTAAAGTTTAGTAGACATATATTTTTAATCTATTTCTTATTTTTTAGTGTAAAAACAGGCAATTTGAACTAGGAATTTAAAACTACAAATTGTACATCGAAAATATATTTTCCACTAAATTAATTCAATTTCCGACAAAAACCTCTTTTTTTCTTCTTTATTTTCAAACACATCTTTTTATCTACGCTATTTACCATTTTGTAAACGTTTTCATTCCGTGTTTTCCTTACTCTCCCTTATTTTATTTAATCTATCAACCTTTCTATCGAATCGTAATGACATTTTTTCCCTATTAATTTACTAGTTAATCCGAATTTCGAATTAATTTTAGTCAAAAAGGACTATATATTACAGAAAATGTTTTAATATTGAAACATTCGCGTAATAATATTATACTTATGAAAATTCAAAATATATCAACAATTTTGCTCATGAAATCTCGAAAGGAGACACGAAATGTCAAAACCTCTTTTGGAAATCGAACATTTAACGACATCGTTTCGTATAAACAACCAATACTATCCTGCTGTGGATGATGTATCACTGACTGTCCATGAAAATGAAGTTCTTGCAATTGTGGGTGAATCAGGCTGCGGTAAAAGTGCTCTAGCCCTATCAATCTTAGGACTACATTCAAATAATCGTACAAAAATGAATGGATCGATCTCTTACAAGGGTACAAATTTACTAACGCTAAATGATAGTAAGTTGAATAAAATTCGAGGCAAGGAAATCGGAATGATTTTCCAAGAACCTCTTACCGCTCTAAATCCGTTAATGACGATCGGTAAACAAATTGAAGAAAATTTAGATTTTCATACTGATCTATCACGCTCACAAAAAAAGGAGCGTGCATTAGAGTTACTAGATCAAGTTGGAATTCCAAAGCCAGAGGTTACTTATAAACAGTACCCGCATGAATTATCTGGTGGTATGAGACAACGTGCTATGATTTCAATTGCCATCGCATGTAACCCTTCGTTTATTATTGCAGATGAGCCAACTACTGCTTTAGATGTAACGATACAGGCTCAAATATTAGATTTATTAAAAGAAATACAAAAGAAAACGAAGCTAGGCATCATTTTAATTACGCATGACTTAAGTGTTGTTGCAGAAGTAGCAGACCGTGTTGCAGTTATGTATGCTGGACAAATTATTGAGACTGGTTCAGTAGAAGAAATACTAAATAATCCATTACACCCATATACGCGCTCATTATTAAACTCTATTCCTACTACTCATTCAAAAAATCAACGACTTCATATTATTGAAGGTACAGTTCCACCATTAGACAAACTACCTAGAACAGGCTGCCGATTCAGCCACCGTATCCCTTGGATTCAAAATTATGCACATGAAAATCAACCTATCTTGCACGAAGTTACACCAAATCATTATGTACGTTGTTCTTGTTATAAGCATTTCCATTTCAAGAACGAGAAAGGAGCACCGATCATAAATGTCTCTATTAAAGGTTGATAACTTAAAAGTACATTACCCTATTCGTGGTGGTATTTTTCGAACAGTTGTAGATCATGTTCGGGCTGTTGATGGAATTTCATTTGAACTAAACGAAGGCGAAACATATGGCCTTATTGGAGAATCAGGTAGTGGAAAATCTACTGCAGGTAAGGCAATACTTCAATTGACACAGGCTACTAATGGAAGTATTAAGTTTTTAGACAATGACTTAATAACACTAAATAAAAAGCAAATGCGAGCATTTCGCCAAGAGATTCAAATGATATTTCAAGACCCATACTCTTCTTTAAATCCTAAAAAGAGAATTATCGATTTAGTTGCAGAACCGCTAAGAAACTATGAAACGTTAACTGCTGAAGAAGAACGTGAAAGAGTACTTTACTACCTTGATAAAGTTGGATTATCTCCAGAATCACTATATAAGTATCCACATGAATTTTCTGGTGGGCAACGTCAACGAATTGGGATTGCTAGAGCTTTAACTTTACAACCTAAGTTAATAGTTGCAGATGAGCCTGTTTCTGCTTTGGATGTTTCAGTACAAGCACAAGTACTTAATTTCTTACAAGATTTACAAGAAGAGTTCAAACTAACTTATTTATTTATCGGTCATGACTTAGGCGTTATACGCCATTTATGTAATCGAATTGGTGTTATGTATAGAGGGAGACTTGTTGAGGAAGGCACTACTGAAGATATTTTAAATAACCCACAACATATATACACTAAACGCTTAATTGCAGCAATACCAGATATTCGTCCAGAAGTTAGAGAAGAAAAAATTAAAGAAAGACAAGAAGTTAGAAAAGAATATCAACAAAATGCTTCTTCTTACTTTGATGAAAATGGTCGACCATTTGATTTAAAACCAATCTCTGATACTCATCGAGTAGCATTACCTTAGAAAGGAGTAACGAATATGTTAAAATTTGTCATTCGCCGTATACTCATCATGATTCCTCAGCTACTTATCTTGAGTATACTAATCTTTGCACTAGCTAAAGCAATGCCAGGTGATGCACTAACTGGACGTTCGATTAACCCAAAAGCTAATCCACAAGAAATTGAAAAAATTCGTGAAGAAATGGGTTTAAATGATCCAGCTTATGTTCAGTATTATCATTGGATTAAAAATGTTGCAAAAGGAGATTTTGGTGTTTCCTATACACACAAAATCAATGTAGTCGATGTAATCGGCGATCGTATTGGAAATACTGTATTACTTGCTCTCTGCGTGTTTCTTGTAACTTATTTACTGGCAATTCCACTTGGTATTATTAGTGGACGCTATAGCGACACGTGGGCAGATAAGCTGATAACCGGATATAACTATTTAGGATTTGCTACCCCTCTATTTATTTTTGGAATTGTTATGTTGTTTGTTTTTGGATTTTATTTTGATCTTTTCCCTACGGGCGGTAGCGTAGACCCTCAAATTGCTGACGGAACTTTTGCTTATTATGTAAGCAAGTTAGATCATCTTGTTTTACCAACTTTATCAGGTGCACTTATTTCAACTGTTGGAATTTCACAATATTTACGCAGTGAAATTATTGATACAAAAGTAAAAGATTTTGTAAGAACAGCTAGATCAAAAGGTGTTCCTGAATCTAAAGTTTATTCTAGACATATTTTACGTAATTCATTTTTACCAATCGCTGCATTTTTAGGTTATGAGATTACTGGTTTAATTGCTGGTTCTGTATTTTTAGAATCAATTTTTGGCTATCCAGGAATTGGGCAACTGTTCGTCAAATCCGTTATGTTACGTGATTTTACTGTTGTAAATGCGCTTGTTTTAATGACATGTCTTGCAACACTTTTTGGGACATTAATCTCAGATATTATTCTAAGCATCGTAGATCCACGTATACGGATTGAATAGGGTAGGTGAAATTTATGGAATTAAAAATCGAAAATCAAACTCATATTACTGAGCAACGAAAAAGTCCATCAGGATTTAGTGTCATTTGGGCTGAATTTAGACGAGATAAGTTAGCTTTAGGTTCTCTTATCGTGCTTGGTCTAATAATAATAAGTGTGTATGGTACTTCGCTTATTCTAGATCAAGATCAAATTGTTAAAGTAGACTTTCTATCAATCTATCAACCTCCTTCCTCTACTCATTGGTTAGGTACTGACTACGGGGGACGCGATATATTTGGACAACTAATAATTGGGACAAGAAATTCCTTTACTATTGGATTTTTCATCACAATTATTACAAATCTACTAGGCCTAGCATTAGGTTTAATAGCTGGTTATTTTGGTGGTTGGGTAGACAGTGTCGTAATGCGTATTATTGACTTTTTCTTATCCTTACCAACATTAATGTTAATTATTGTATTCGTAACAGTTGTACCTAAATTCTCAATCATAAATTTTGTCCTTATTATGAGTCTTTTTTTATGGACAGGTAAAGCAAGGTTAATTCGTTCAAAAGTATTATCAGAGAGCGAATTAGATTATGTGGCAGCAGCTAAAGCAATTGGCACACCGAATTGGAAAATCATTATCTCACACGTTTTACCAAATGTAAGCTCTTTAATAATCGTTGCATTCACTTTAAACCTAGCAGGAAATATTGGAATTGAATCTGGTCTTACCTTCCTTGGATTTGGTTTACCAGAAAGTACGCCAAGTTTAGGAACACTAGTTAGTTATGCAACAAATCCTGATGTTTTACAAAATAAGTTGTGGATATGGTTACCTGCATCGTGCATGATTTTAGTGCTCATGCTGAGTATAAATTTCATCGGTGAAGCGCTAAAGCGTGCAGCTGATGCTAGACAAAGAAGAGGTTAATTAAAAAATAAGGAGAGTGGAAATATGAAAAATGCAAAAAGCTTTACTAAAGTATTAAGCGCAATGGCAGTATCTATGATGATTCTTTCAGCATGTAAAGGTGGCGACACAAAGACTTCAACTACTACTAAGCAAATCGATCAAGCTGCTTTTCCAATTAAAGTTTCAAATAACAAAAAATCGATTTCAGGTGGCATTTTAAAATATGGTTTAGTTTCAGATACGCCATTTGAAGGTATCTTAAATACAGTTTTCTATGAAGGCGATCCAGATTCTCAAGTTCTTCAATTCTTTGATGAAGCACTTCTTTCAACAGATGAAAACTATATTTATGACCAAGATGGTGCTGCTACATATAAATTAAGCGATGACAAAAAGACAATCACATTAAAAATTCGCGATAATGTAAATTGGACGAATGGCGATCCAGTTACAGCAGAGGATTTAGAATATTCTTATCTTGTAATTGGTAACCCAAAATACACAGGTGTACGTTATGACTCACAAATGTCTATGATTGAAGGTATGGAAGATTACCATAACGGAAAGGCAAAAAACATTTCCGGCGTTAAAGTAATTGATCCTAAAACAATTTCAATTACATTTAAAGAAGCTAACCCATCTGTACTTACTGGATTATGGACTAACCCACTACCTAAAAAATATTTAGGCAATGTGCCTATCGATAAATTAGCATCATCTGACCAAATTCGTAAAGCTCCTATCGGCTTTGGACCATTTAAAATTAAAAAGATCACTCCAGGTGAAGCTGTAGAGTTCGAAGCGAATAAAGATTACTGGAACGGTGCTCCAAAACTTGACGGTGTACTTTTAAAAGTTGTTAATCCAACTATTGCTACATCTTCTCTAGCTAACGGAGATATCGATATCGCTTCTGTTTCAGCTGACCAATATGATCAAGCTAAAAAATTAAAAAATATCTCATTAATCGGTAAAACTGAGTTAGCTTACTCTTACATTGGATTTAAATTAGGTCATTACGATGCGAAAAATGGTGTAAACGTAATGGATAATCCAAAATTCCAAGATAAGCGTGTACGTCAAGCAATGGCTTATGCCCTTGATAACAAATCCGTTGGGGAAAAATTATACAAAGGATTACGAGTGCCTGCAACATCTGTAATTCCACCATCATTCCCTAAATACTTTGATAAAGCATTAAAAGGATATACTCATGATCCTGAAAAAGCTAAAAAATTACTAGACGAAGCTGGTTACAAAGATGTAACTGGAGATGGCTTACGTGAAGATCCGAACGGAAAACCATTTAAAATCAACTTCGCTTCTATGAGTGGTGGCGATATCGCTGAACCATTAGCACAATTCTACTTACAATCTTGGAAAGAAGTTGGCTTAGATGTTCAATTATTAGATGGACGTTTACATGAGTTCAACTCATTCTACGATATGGTAGAAAAAGATAATCCAAAAATCGATATTTTCGCAGCAGCTTGGGGAACAGGTTCTGACCCAGACCCATCTGGAATCTGGGCGAAAAATGCACCATTCAACTACGTTCGTTGGGTAAATAACGACAATGATAAACTATTAAAAGAAGGTATTTCAGCAAAAGCGTTTGATGAAAAATACCGTCAAGAAGTATACGATAAATGGCAAGAGCTTGTAAATGACGAAGTGCCAGTTATCCCTACTCTATTCCGCTTCGGTTTAGATGGAGTTAATAAGCGCGTTAAAGGCTACGACTTAACAGCTGGTCAAGGCTTCCAAGGTCACTTACAAGACATCACTGTAACAAGCAAAGAGTCTGAAAAAAATAAATAAGCTGTAACAAATGTAACTGTCCCTTATGTCAATGTACTTTTGGGACAGTTCTTTTTTTGTGTATAACTCATATTGAATCCATTGCCATAACAGTAAATATGTGGATAAATAACCACCCTCTTCCTTTCTCTATTGAATTACTAAAAGTTATTAACAAGACCTACCAACATTTGTTGATATTTAATGCAGGATCAGTTAAAAACAGTAATACGATTATCAAAACAGTGGATAAGTAGCCGCTTTCCTCTTTAAAATCAAAAAAATAGTAATGAAAATATGCACACTGTTGATAAAATTGTGAACTTTGTTAATAAAGTAGTAATTTTTATTCAATACGCTAAACCCGATCAACAATTCAAGAAAAAAAAACTCGCTAGTAGTAACTTACTAGCGAGTTTTCAGAGTGTTGAAATTTAAAATGTTCAATAGGGAAAACGAACATTAAATTGAACTTATTTATATATAATCATTTTTTGGATGATATATCATTGGTTTTAAACGTTAATATTTTAAGCATTTTTATGATTCAAAATCACTAGTAATGATTTTTTTCTGAAGTTAAAAATATTATGAGCAAATTTTAGAAAACAAATTCAGTTCATTGGTTTAATTAAAGTTCGATATTAGTTGACCTACAAGCTGATTAATACACAACGGTTAGGTTACTCTAAGTAAAGGATTTTGGATTAGGGTTTATTGCAGACTTTTTTTTATGAATAAGTTGATTGGAACGAAAGGGTGCTCGACTCCTATGGGATTAGCGGGAAGGCTGAGACCCCGCAGGCTTGCCGAGGAGGCTAAAGAATCTCGCCCCATGGAAAGCGAGCATACTGTAGTGGAAATCAACATCACTCTACTCCTTTTACGAAAATTTGGTAATTTAATTGACAAGGTTTTTTTTCAACAGCGTAAAAAACTCGCTAGTAGTAATTTACTAGCGAGTTTTCACAAACTATTGAGACAATCTCAAAAAAATTATTAACTTACTTTTTTACTCACTTCTTGCTCATGTTTTTCAATCTTATGCTTAGCAGAGAAATGATAATAGATTAAACATGCAATCATAAATGGAACACCACAGTACAATGCAATACGTTGGTCTGGGATAAATGCAAGGCTAATAATTACAGCCACATTTAAAACAAAAGCAACGATTGGAACGATTGGATAAAGAGGCGTTTTATATTTTAAATCCTCTAATTTTCCACCTTCTTGAATGTATTTCTTTCTACCTAAAAGATTTGATAATGCAATGCTTGCCCAAACGAATAAGCAACCAAATCCTGCAATTGATAGTAGCCATAGATAAACCGTGTCTTCAGCATAAATACCACATAATAGAGATAAGCATCCAAAGAACATACTAAAAGTTAAAGCGTTTAACGGTACACCTCTTTTAGATAGTTTTCCTAATTTCGAACTAACCATTCCTTTTTGAGCCATTGAATACATCATACGAGATGTTGCATATAAACCTGAGTTAGCAACTGATAGCACTGCTGTAATAATAACAAAGTTCATAATATCAGCTGCATATGGAATACCGATGTTATCAAATACTACTACGAATGGACTATCTACTAAGCCAGCTTTCTCCCAAGGGAATAAGCCTGCTAAAACAAATATTGATAAAATAAAGAATACTAGAATTCGCCATACAGTGTTATTAATCGCTTTAGGTACAGCTTTTGCTGGATCTTCACTTTCACCAGCTGCAATTCCTACTAATTCACTTCCCTGGAATGAGAAGTTAACTGCGACCATTGTAATCATAATCGCTAAAAAGCCATTCGGGAAAAGTCCACCATGGTCTGTAAAGTTAGAAAGCATTGGAGCCTTTGTCCCTTCCATTGGTACAAAGCCAAACATTACTGCTCCACCTAAAATAATAAAAAGAACAATTGTTACTACTTTAATACTTGCAAACCAAAACTCAACTTCAGCAAAGGATTTCGTTGAAAGAGCATTTACTGCGAATAATAATACACCAAATACTACACACCAGATCCAAGTCGGTACATCTGGAAACCATCTCTTCATTAACATACTAACTGTAATTAACTCTAAACCGATTGTTACCGACCAGTTTAACCATGCCATCCATCCAACTACATAGCCTGACGCTGGTGAGATATATTTAGTTGCATAAGTTTGATAAGAACCAGCATCTGGTAAATTAACTGCTAATTCTCCTAAACATAGCATTGTTAAATACATTACGAATCCACCTACTAAGTAGGCCAATATTGCTCCACCCGGACCAGCTTCACTAATTGTATAGCCTGATCCCATAAACAAACCTGTCCCAATTACTCCCCCAAGAGCAATCATAAACAAGTGTCTGCTTTTAAGCTCTTTCTTTAACCCCTGTTCTTGTTGTTTCATGAAAGTCCCTCCTCTAGATGTAAATTGTGCGTATAAGTTAAAATATTCTGATATAACAGAATATAAGTTCCCATACTTCCGTTAACGAACACTAAAACGCTCTAAACCAACGTATTTTAAGACTAAATTTTCAGATAATATCTGTAAGCGTATACAAATTTATTGTAACGAAATAATATCTTAATTATAAAAATAGATTTTATTATCTGTCAATACAATATAAGTGCTCCAGATGGAATTTCCACCTGGAGCAAACCTATTAGTCTATTAAACCCATCCACGGAAACGAGATGCTTCCGCCATTTTGCGAATACCAACCATATATGCAGCTAATCTCATATTAACTTTGCGGTTAACTGAAGTTTGGTAAACACTATCAAATGAACGCACCATTTTTTCACGAAGTTTTTGAGCAACTTCTTCATCTGACCAGTAGTAACCTTGGTTATTTTGAACCCACTCAAAATAAGAAACAGAAACTCCACCAGCACTTGCTAGTACGTCTGGAACTAGTAAAATTTCACGCTCTGTTAATATTTTAGTAGCTTCTAGAGTCGTAGGACCATTTGCAGCTTCAACTACGATTGATGCTTTAATATTGTGAGCATTTTCAATTGTAATTTGGTTTGAAATTGCAGCTGGAACTAAAATATCACAAGGTTTTTCAAGTAATTCTTTATTCGAAATTACATCAGTAAATAAATTAGTTACTGTTCCGAAGCTATCTCTTTTTTCTAGTAAGCTATGAATATCTAAACCGTCTGGATCGTATAATGCGCCAAGTGCATCAGAAATACCGACTACCTTTGCACCTGCTTCAACCATGAACTTCGCTAAAAAGCTACCCGCATTTCCAAATCCTTGAACAATGACACTAGCACCCTTTAAATCGATTCCCTTACGTTTAGCAGCCTCTTCGATACAAATCGTAACACCTTGAGCTGTAGCTGTTTCACGTCCTTCTGATCCACCTAATACAAGTGGTTTACCAGTAATAAATCCAGGAGAATCAAATTCTTGAATTCTACTATATTCATCCATCATCCAAGCCATAATTTGTGGGTTAGTGTATACGTCTGGAGCAGGAATATCCTTTGTTGGTCCAACGATTTGACTAATCGCACGAACATATCCTCTACTTAAACGCTCTAACTCATAAATTGACATTTTTCTTGGATCACAAATGATACCGCCTTTTCCCCCACCGTATGGTAAATCAACGATACCGCATTTTAAGCTCATCCACATTGATAAAGCTTTTACTTCGTCCTCATTAACCTCAGGATGGAAACGAATTCCACCCTTTGTAGGACCTACAGCATCATTATGTTGTGAACGATAGCCAGTGAAAATTTTCACTGAGCCATCATCCATTCTTACCGGTATTTGAACTGTTAAAAATCGTAATGGTTCTTTTAATAACTCATAAAGTTCTTTTGAATAACCAAGTTTATGAAGTGCTTCTGAGATTACTTCTTGAGTAGACTCAATTAATTCTCTGCCTTCTTCTTTGATTTTGTTTTGTACTTCATTTTGTGGGATTGTAGTTGTCATTTTTATCGCTCCATTTATACAGTTGCTTTATATTGGCTAAATACTTCGTTAATTTGTTGAATTGACCAGTCTAAATCTTCTTTTGAAATAATTAATGGTGGTGCAAAACGAATTACTGTATCATGTGTTTCTTTACATAATAAACCTTGTTTCTTTAATGCTTCACAATAAACACGTGCTGGTACATGAAGTTCAACACCAATAAATAATCCACGTCCTCTAACTTCTTTAATATGAGGATGATCGATTTCTTTTAATTTTTCCATAAAGTAGTTTCCAAGCTCATTTGAACGCTCAGCTAACTTCTCTTCTTCAAGAACTTCTAAAGCAGCTACAGAAACTGCACAAGCTAAAGGATTGCCACCAAATGTAGATCCGTGAGAACCTGGCTCAAATACGCCTAAGATTGAACGATTTGCAGCAACACATGAAATTGGGAATACTCCGCCACCAAGTGCTTTACCTAAAATGTACATGTCAGGAGTTACTCCATCCCAATCACACGCAAAAGTTTTACCAGTTCTACATAAACCTGTTTGAATTTCATCTGCAATAAATAATACGTTTTCGTTTTTACAAACTTCAGCTACTTCAGGTAAGAACCCTTCTTTAGGGATATTAATTCCAGCTTCACCTTGAATTGGTTCGATTAAGAATGCAGCAGTATTAGGCGTAATTGCAGCTTTTAATGCTTCAATATCGCCATACGGAATTAACTTAATTCCTGGTAAGAATGGTCCAAATCCACGTTGATAATCTTTTTCTGATGATAAAGAAACTGCAGCCATCGTACGTCCGTGGAAGTTTCCAACACAAGCAATAATTTCAGCTTGGTTTTCTTCTACACCCTTAACATCATAAGCCCATCTTCTAGCAGCTTTAATAGCTGTCTCAACAGCTTCAGCACCAGTGTTCATAGGTAAAATCATATCTTTGTTAGTAACTTTTGCTACCTTTTCATACCACTCACCCATGTTTTCACTATAGAATGCACGAGAAGTTAATGTAACTTTGTCAGCTTGATCTTTTAAAGCTTGGATAATTTTTGGATGACGATGCCCTTGGTTTACAGAAGAATATGCACTTAACATATCTAAATATCTGTTACCCTCTGGGTCTGTAACCCAAATACCTTCAGCTTTAGAGATTACTACTGGAAGTGGATGATAGTTATTTGCGCCATATTGATTTGTTTGGTCAATGATCTTTTGAGAATTAGTTGTCATTTGAGTTCCCCCAATATTATTGATTAATTTTTTTAGTTTCTTACTAAAATAATAAGCAATTTCCGTGCCAAACATGTTAAATAAATTAAAATTCACAAAATGTACTTATTCTAAGCGTTATACATCCTTCAGTATGTTACCGTTTTCAATTTACTGCAAAATATTTTTGCATTCAGGCGCAAAATTAATTAAAATATGCATAGAATATTTGCAGCAAAAAAACGATTAACAAAGAAAATTAGCACATTCGGAAAAAAACTGCCTTTTTATCTTACCAAAAATAGTTAGAAGTGCAAATTTTTTCTATTGTTACTATGAAAAGAGAGAATTATATGAAAAATGATAAGCAAAACTTTTTAGCTGTTGATGAATTATTACAATTAATATTAGAAGAAATAGATATCGGTATACATGTAGTTGATCAAGATGCAAATACAATGGTGTATAACCGGAAAATGATGGAAATTGAAATGATGAATGAAGAGGATGTCTTACATAAAAATCTTTTAGATGTCTTCACGTTTCAAAAAAACCAATCGAGCACCTTACTTGATGCCCTCCAAAAAGGTAAAGTACGAAAAAATATTAAACAATCTTATTTTAATAATAAAGGAAAAGAAGTTACGACAATCAATGATACTTACCCAATAATGAAAGAAAATAAAATTATTGGAGCGATTGAAATGGTTCGCGACGTGACGGAACTAAAGCAATCTGTGCAAGAAGGTATACTTAAAAATCGAAATACACGTTATACATTTGAACAATTGATCGGAACATCCGAGTCATTTAAAAACATAATTGAAGATGCAAAAAGATCTGCCAAAACTTCTTCATCAGTATTAATTGTAGGAGAAACTGGAACAGGTAAAGAACTATTCGCTCAAAGTATTCATAATGCGAGCAAAAGAGCAACAAAGCCATTCATATCTCAAAATTGCGCCGCACTTCCAGAATCCTTAATTGAAAGTATTCTTTTTGGGACAAAAAAAGGAGCATTTACTGGGGCAATTGATAAGCCTGGATTATTTGAAGAGGCAAATGGTGGAACATTACTATTAGATGAAATTAATTCACTTAGCCCTAACTTACAGGCTAAACTTTTAAGGGTTATTCAAGAACGTAAAGTTAGAAGAATAGGTGATATTAACGAAAAAGAATTAGATGTCCGAATTATTGCTACGATCAACGAAGACCCTATCGAAGCAATCGCGAATAATCATTTACGGAAAGACTTATATTATCGTCTAAGTGTCGTTTCATTATTTCTACCGCCACTACGTGAACGCTTCGAAGATATATTGTTGTTAGCAAACTTTTTTATTCAAAAATATAATCGTCTTTTTGGCCATCGGGTAACTAACTTAGATGAAAATGTAACAAACTTTTTCCTTAATCATAACTGGCCAGGTAATATACGCGAACTTGAACATATGATTGAAGGTGCAATGAACTTAGTAGAAAATGAAACAACTATATCTGCAACTCATATACCATCTAGGTTTTTTAATGAAAATAGAAATACAAGTACTACTCCAGTCGTTCAACGACAAAGAGACGTTACATTACAGGTAGAATCAAAAGATGAAAAATCAAATTTAAAAAATACTTTATTGAACAAAGAAAAACATCATATTATGAATGTTTTAAATGAACATAACGGCAACATTACACAGGCTGCAAAACAATTAGGCATCAGTAGACAAAACTTACAATATCGAATTCGTAAGTTTAATTTATTGAATGATTAAATTTTAATAAATGGAAAGATTTGTATTAAATAACTTTAATTTTCAAATTCAGTATAAAATACATTTTGCCCAAACCTTCCACTTTTGTCCTGCATATTTTGGTTATGTAAGACTCAAAAGTAAAGGAGGTTTTTTATATGTCGAATGAACATGAGTATCGTCCGCATGGATTTGGTGGCGGTGGCTTTGGACACGGTGGCTTCGGAGGTTTTCATGGAGGATTTGGCGGATTTGGTAGACCTGGATTTGGATTTGGTAGACCTGGATTCGGATTTGGATTTGGACGTCCATTTTTCCGTCCGTTCTTCCGTCCATTTTTTCCATTTTTCCCATTTTGGGGCTTTGGTGGTTATGGTTATGGCTATGGCTATCCTTACTCTTATTGCCCACCAGGTTACTATTGTCCTCCCCCTTATTACTACTATTAATGTAAAAATAAAAAATATAAAAGAGAAGGTTTTTATACCTTCTCTTTTCTTATAATGAGATTGTTGAGTAACTTCCTAAAACTTCTACACTAAAGCCTAAAGCCTCTAATTCTTGCTTTACTCCAGGTAATAATACGTCATCATAGCCCATCTCAACATCAACAATGAAAAAGTAATTTCCTAATCCAGTTTTCGTCGGCCGGGATTCAATTTTTGAAAGGTCAATCTGTCTCCAAGCAAATGCAGAAAGTACTTGATGAAGCGCACCAGCACGATTCTCCGGCATGTTAATAACTAGAGTTGCCTTAGTATGTTTAGGTTCGAAATAATTCGTTTCTAATTTAGCATCATGCCTTTGTAAAACAATAAATCTCGTGTGATTATATGAATTTGAATGAATATCTGAAGCAACAATTTTTAACCCATATTTCTTTGCAGCAAATTCGTTAGCGATCGCAGCTATACACTCATTAGATTGCTCACTAACCATTTTAGCCGCAGCACTTGTAGAAGTAACTGGTTCTAATTTTGTATATTTATATTGATTATGCAAAAATGTGTGACACTGAGCTAACGCATGAGAATGAGAATAAATCACCTCAATATCTTTTACTCGATGTGCTTGTCCTTTTGCCATCAATAAATGCTGTCTTATCGGTATAATAATTTCACCAACCATTTTTAATGGCTGTTCATGTACAAGATAATCAATTGTTGTAGTCACAGATCCTTCAACCGAATTCTCTATTGGAACGACCACTAAATCAACTTCCCCTTCAGCTACATTATCCATACAAACAGGAATACTAGAATAAGCAATATGTTCATCATTCTTAAAAACAGACCGAACAGCAACATGTGTAAAAGTCGCCTCAGGACCTAAATACCCAACCTTCACGTTCCCACTCCTTTTAATTTTTAATTATACTAAAAAGAGTTAAGATTAAAAGTAAAAAGTTTAATTTTTAGGAATTATCTTACAAATTTCGCAAACACCTGCATTAAAGGCTACTTTGACGAATCTTTAACGTTGTAGGAACAATCACTTTTTTGGCTACTTTCCTACCTAAAAGTCTTTCCATTAATAAATCCACTGCAGATTCACCCATCAATTCAGTGTATACCTTCAAAGTACTTAAACTAGGAAAAAGATATTTTGAAAACACGAAATCATTCATCCCAATTAGATTTACACGCTCTGGCACTGATATTTTTGCTTCATGAAGTGCTCTTAAACATCCGACAGCCATCGTATCACAACCTATTATAAATGCTGTTGGCAAATCTCCACCTTGTTCTCGTATTGCTTTGTTCATCAAATTAAACCCTGCTTCAGCTGTAAATTCACTTAAGTACAGATTCTCTTTTCGAAAGAGCCCCTTTTCCTCTAAATAACTTTTATATGTTTTTACTCGAGAATTAATTTTTTGACCTTGCTTCTTATCATACTCGCGTCCACCAATATATCCGATTTTTTGATGTCCATGCGATATAAAATGATCTAAAACTTTTATAATAGCATTCTCATAATCTGTAACAACAGAATCGTATTTCTCTTCATCTGGTGAAAAATCAACAAAAACGATATTTTTCGATACTTTTTTCAATGAACTAATTTGCTGATCATCAAACTTACCTAATGCAATCACACCAAGTATTTGCTCATCTAACATCCCCTTTTCATTCCCACGAAAAAAAGTAGAAATGTGCAGGGAATTTTGTTCACACTTATTTTCAATTCCAAAACGAATTAGCATATAAAAGAGATCACTTAATTCTTCATTTCCATTATCACCTTTAACAAGTGCGATTTTTGCAATATTCTTTTTTACTTTCGATTTTTTCTTATATGAAAGCTTTTCTGCTGTTTCAAAAATTCTTTGTTTTGTATCGTCACTTACTGATAGTGCTGGGTCATAATTAAGCACTCTTGACACAGTCGCAATCGATACACCTGCTTTTTCGGCAATTTCTTTAATTGTAGTCATTACAACTCTCCTCGTAACCTTCCAATCTGAATTGTTTTCGAAACTATTACTTTAATTTTAACAGTTCAAGGTTGTACGATTATTCATTAAATATGGAGAATTTTTTACATATTTTATTTTCTTTAAATCAAGATCGTATAATTAAGTTTTATTTAAGCAAATTTGAAATATTATAATTTACAGGAGGAGAATTTAATTTTCCGGAGTAATCTTAGTTGTTTTTTACTTGTTGAAAATATTGATGTGGTTTCTCGTTTCTATTCGTATAAAGTTTTTAACATTGTATCTGTTAAAGCTTCAACTGATTTAGTTGAGGATAGTCCGACTTCATTTGGAAGATTACTGTAAATCAGTATGTCCATCCCCCTATTAATACGATACCCTGCTTGTTTTAAATAACTTATCACTTTCTTTAAGTAGCTAGTCCAGTCATGCTTTATTTCGTCACCTAAATCATTTAAAGAAATTTCAATGATTCCTAAATCTTCAAAGTTTAAGGATACTAATTTAATTAATTGCGTCTCTGTTCTAGATAAAAGCACATAAATGCCTAATGATTGTGAAGCATGGTGACCTTTTCCATCAAAGTCTGTAATTTCTTCGATTTCGTCGGTATGGCCAGATACAAAAAAAACGCGTAAATTAGAATGACTGTAATACTGATTGTAAACTGTTACTAAGTCTTTAACATTCATTTCCTTATCACTCCTATAACTAATTTTCCATATTCCCTACCCGCTTTTCGATCAGATAGAAATAGATTTAAACCAAACATTTAATTACCTAACCCTTTATCTCCACTCTAGCCTTATTCCAATTCTTACTTTTAATAGATAACAATCCTACTAGTACTGTGATCACCATACTAGTTTTAAAAGCTACTACCTTGGCGATGGAACATAATAAAGAGAAAAAAGAGTTCTATTAAAAGTATCCTACTCCCCTGGATATTATTGGTCAATAATTAATCCAATTAAAATTTACTAAAATGGAAGGATTTTTTACTTAGTTTTTTATTCTGTCACAATTAATGTTCATATAAGAAAAATAACGAAATTCTCAATTGGTTTAAAGCTTTTTGGGCAGTAGTTCTATTAGATTATTAATAGTAATTTTTTTACATTTTTTACTAGTCGGATCATTTTTAGAGTTATACCTAAATAATAATAGAAATAAAATTCACTAAAAAACTCGAACGTTTACAATACCGCACCAATTTTATTTACTTGTTGAAAGAAATAAGTTTATTACTTTCAGAAAATTTAATAAACTATATATAGAGAGTTCGATTTGATATAAAAAGAATTAAGAAGTGTAAGACTTACAATTTATTAAAAGGGGGTCTTAATCATGTCAGGGTTTGATGCAGGTTTTGATATTTTTAAAATTATCGCTTTCGTATTTCCAATCATTTTCGTCTTCGTTTTTGCAGGTATATTTTTTGCACTAATAAAAGGATTAAAGCAATGGAATTATAATAATAAACAACCCAAATTAATTGTCCCAGCAAAAATAGTTACTAAAAGAATAGATTATGTTCAGCGTGCTAATACGAACCAGTTCGCTCATTCCTCTACACATTATTATGTTACACTTGAGGTCGAATCTGGAGACAGAATTGAATTTCAAATTGATGGATTCATTTATGGTCAATTAGTAGAAAATGATACAGGAAAGCTAACTTTCCAAGGAACGAGATTCATAAACTTTGAGCGACAATAATTTCTTTTCGGGGTGGAATAATGAATGTTTTCATAAGTGGTGCCACGGGTTTTTTAGGAAAACATACTACTAAAAAATTAAGTGAAATGGGCTATTCCGTTATAGCCTTTGGAAGAAATGAGGAAGCAGCTAAATTTTTCAATAAGATGGAAAATGTCACCTTTGTTAAAGGAGATTTGAATGACCCTGTCTTATTAGAAGAAAAAATAAAGAATGTAGACTATGTAATCCATTGTGCTGCACTTGCAGCACCTTTTGGACGTTTTTCTGAATTTGAAAAAACAAATGTTGAAGGAACAAAGAATATTGTTAAAGCTTCACTTTCAACAGATTTAAAAAAGTTTATTAATATTTCGACCCCGAGTGTGTACTTTACTAGTGAGAGTCGTAAAGATGTTAAAGAAAGTGATCCGCTACCATCAAAACACTCTAATTTCTACGCTAAAACAAAACATATGGCAGATATAATCATTGAAGATGCAATCGAAAAAGGACTACCCGCAATCTCACTAAGACCTAGACAAATTTTTGGTCCCTTCGATCATACGATTTTCGGAAGATTTATACAGATAAATGAAAATGGCGGAATTCCATTAGTTCATAAAGGACAAGTTCTAATGGATTTTACTTATATCGATAATGTCGTCGATATGATTATCGCTTGTATGAATACAGATGATGCCTTTAATGGTAAATACTACAATATTACAAATGATCAACCTATTTATTTAATTGACGTGCTTAAACAGCTCTTCTTCGCCTTAAATAAAGAGTTGAATACAAAAAACATCTCACCAAAACTACTATCATTTATCGCCTTGAATTCAGAAATAATTGCGAGGATTACGAACAAGCCACCAAAGGTTTCCAAGCATATTGCTAATTTCTTAAGTTACGACTATACACTAAACATTGAAAAAATCAAAAGTGATTTAAACTATGAACCTAAAGTATCAATTAGTGAGGGTATTAGGCGTTATGCTGACTGGTACTTATCTATTAATGATCAAAAGTAAGACAAACTAAAATCAAGCTAAAGTCACTTAAGTTAATCGTATTTAAGTGATTTTAGCTTGTTTTTGATTTGATTGGACTTATTTGAATCTAGTAAATTTATACTGATTTGGCCATTGATTAGATGGTCTAGGCGGTTTATTTGTAGTTTTGTCATTTTTATTTGCAGTTTCAGGATTTTTAATTGCAGTTTCGAGGATTTTATTTGCATTTTTACAAATTTTAATTACAGTTTGGGATTTTTATTTGCACTTTTACTACTTTTATTTGCAGTTACAGATTTTTTCTACGCACTCGACTAAAGCAATGTTAATATCAATCTCAAACTATCATATCTTTATAAAAAACTCGATACAAATCTATTTAATAGACGTTTGTATTTCCTTAATATTTAAAGACCATAATCCACTATTTAGAATTGTATCTGCCTCTACTATATTTAAACGCTCTTTGAATATTGATCCATCAATTACAAACGTATGATATTCGCCGCTCTCGCCCATTAAACAGATTTCTTTGCTAATGAACAGTTGTTTTAAATCTTTATTTAAGCTCTTACCTACGATTGTAGAATCGAAAATATTCTCTCTTGCCCTACAAATAATTGCATCGTATCCAGTCGCAAGCCATTGGTCCAGTAAATTAGTAGTTTCACTTTTCTTAATCCACACCGGGAACATCGGTTCAAGTCCCGCCTTAGTTGCAACTAGTTCATTCCATTGTCGATCTTCCTCGACATATAAAGTACCAAATGCAATCGCAGAAAGGTCAAATTGATCTTTTATTGTTTTAAGTCCATTAATCATTGACTCCTCGTATTTACCTGCTGAGTCAATCATGACAAGAGGAATTCCCATTGCATCTGCTTGCATTTGCAAGAAATCAAGTGGAGTCCCGTGCGCATGATTCCTCTCATCCTTTTTCGATACCATTGATACTAGACATGCCACTTCATATTTATTTTTAATTAGTAAATCTAATGCTAAACAACAATCCTTCCCACCACTCCAAGAAACTGCTACTCTACGGTTGTTCACTTATATCATTCTCCCTTAACATTAAAGCGATAGAAATAATTAAATTTCCATCCATAGCTTATCAAAAACAAATTTTTAGTTATTAATTTTTTAGTAAACTTTTAACGTATGTCATACCTTTTATTGCATAATCAAACCACTGTTGATCCCCGTATGGAATTTCAACCCATTCTCTCATAGGTTTCCCACCCATTGGGTCAAAGTTTTTTGCTCCGCTTAATTTTAAAGCTGTTGCAACATCTTCTGGCTTTAACTTTACAACAATATTAGGTTCATTATAGAACACAAAAACTTTACCTTGAATTTTTAATCCTTTATGGCCAAAGATACTTCCTTTTGATGCTTCATAGTGATTGATTAATTCCGTTCTTAGGCTTTCAAATCTTACTATTGTATCTTCCATTTTCACCATTCCTTTTTATCTAACGCTTTTCTTAATAAAAATATCTTATTAATGCCAATAACTTATTGATATAATTCAGTGTAATATCATCGTCTATACTAGTATATAGAAGCACCTGATTCAAATTTGGGGAGGTAATTAAATGGCCATCAACTTCCACGATGCACAAAATAATAAGACTTACACAACTAGAGAGGCTGATCAATCTTGGACTCAGTTAATGAGGGATAACATTGATTTGCATGGAAAAGACGCAGTTGATATAGGCTGCGGTGGAGGGATCTATTCGAAAGCTCTCACTAAGTTAAAAGTAAACCACGTTACGGCGGTAGATTTTTCAGAGGAAATGCTTAAAGGAGCTGCTGAAAACTGTATAGACTACAGTAACATTTCTTTTCGTAAAGGAGATGCATATCATACTAAACTTCCATCTTCAAGTTATGATGTAGTTTTGGAAAGAGCTTTAGTCCATCATTTAGATAATTTAAATACCTGTTTCAATGAGGCAAATCGTTTACTAAAAAAGAACGGAATATTAATCGTACAAGACCGGACGCCAGAAGATTGTTTACTTCCTGGAGATGATAGCCATTTACGAGGTTATTTTTTTGACCTTTATCCAAAATTGAAAACGAAAGAAATATCAAGAAGATATGATTCACAAGAAATGCGCACAGCATTAGAATCATCTGGATTTCATATAGAGAATACAGTAAAACTTTGGGAAACAAGACGCATTTATATTGACCTAGAATCACTTCGGAGTGATTTATTACTTAGAACAGGTCGATCAATTCTTCATGAACTCACTGATGAAGAGCTAAATCAATTAGTAAAATTCATCGTTAATAAGCTTCAGCATCAATCTCGTATTATTGAAAAAGATTGCTGGACAGTTTTGTTTGCTAGAAAGAAATAATATTATGGACACAACTCATATAAACAGAAACGCTTAGTCTACTTCTAAGCGTTTTTACATTTTTGCATTAAAGTGTTACCATTTTAAAAATATAATCAATTATCCATTCACTTTACGTTCTTTAGGCCCAACCTTTGGTAGTTTAATTGTTACTTTTGTTCCTTCATCAACGCTACTCTCGAAAGTGATTGTTCCATTCATTGCTTCAATGATTCGAACAGAAACTGTTGTCCCTACGCCAGTTCCCTTTTCTTTCGTTGAATAGAAAAGTGTACCAATACGTGAAAGCTGTTCTTTAGTCATTCCTTTTCCATTATCTCTAATCGTAATAACCGTTTTATCTTTTTCTTCGTGTAGCTTCGTATGTACATATCCCCCTGAGCTAGTTGCCTCAATTGCATTTTTAATTAGGTTTATTAGTGCTTGTTTAAATTGATTTTTATCTGTATTGATAAATGTTTCGACTTCTGTATCCCCTTTTAATTTAACATTTTGCTTTAATGCTAAAGGAACTAATAAGGTGACTACATCTGAAACACATTGCTTTAAATTGAACGTTTCTACTTTTTCAAATTGTGGTTTTGCAAAGTTTAAATAATCATTAATGATTCCTTCTGCTCTACCTAATTCGCTTAATACTAGTGGCAAATATTCCATAGACTGATTGTCTTTGCTTTCTTGCATTAATTGTAGGAAACCTTTAACAACTGTAAGTGGATTCCTAACTTCATGAGCAATAGAAGCTGCCATTTCACTTAACGTATTAAGTTTCTCAGCTCTTTGTATTTCTTTATGAAGTATTTTATTTTCAATTAGTGTTTCAATCAGTTTTGCTCCTAAAGTAATTGCGATTAACTCTATAACAATAAAAATCAAAACTAACCCAAATAGTCTGTAATCGCTTTTAAAACTAATCTTATTTACGATTAAAAAAGTAAATAAGATTCCTAGTTGAACTAAAGCAGGCCATAAACTAATAAGAGCTGTTGCTAATATTCTCTGTTTAGGTTTAAATGTCCAAAACCATTTGAATAAAATTAAAGATCCTAGTGAGGATAAGGTAATACTGATGATACCAAATATGGTAGCGTCTCCACCTAAAATTAATCTAGCTAATAAGATCGCTAAAAAAGTCACGATCCCCCAGCGATAACCGCAATAAAGAAACGCAATCGTTAGTGGGATATATCTTAAATCCCAAAACAACCCATATGCTGGATATGGAAAGGCCATGCAAAAAAAACCGGCTACAGCCTGAAACATACCAAAAAGATAAATTTTATCTTTATAGCCATGCCTTTCATAAATAATACTGTATATTAATATTGGACTTAATATGATTAAAACATGTAGCAAAAGTTTTTCGATTAACACGTTTTTATCCTCACTAGATTCGAAATTTTCGAAATATAACTAACATAAATATAATACGACAATAATTCCAAAAATCCTTTATTTTCCCCTAATAACACACACTATTTTTCATATTCTGTCGATTAATATTTTTACAATTTGATTAATATTTTTACAATTTATAGATAGTGAAAAAGGTGCGTTTATAAGTTTAAACATTTATACTAGAAGTACCTTACCACTATCGTATGAAAGGGATCACTATGAATAAAAGAATCGTATTAAATATTATTTTGGTTATGATTTTCTTTTTCCTAATTAATTTTTACATAGGTATTAATGGATGGATTTATATTAATGCTTTGCTAAGTAAATGGATGAATCCAACAATAAAAGTAATCTATTGGATCGTATTTCTGTTAATAACTTTTGCGTACATTCTTTCAAGAGTTCTAAAAAGTAAGCTTCCTACATCATTCTTTAAACCGATCCATAAAATTGGAGCATACTGGTTAGCCATCTTTTATTATTTAATTTTCTTTGTCATCGTTGCTGATTTAGTTGGACTGATTTTAAGAGAATTTACATCTTTCAAACCAAGTAGTATAACTGTGATACTTGGAACAATTGTCATATTATTTGTCGCAAGCCTTATCGCAAAAGGTAGAAAAAGTGCGCTAGATACACAGATTGTACATTATGACATCAATGTTGAAAAAACAAATGAAAAGTATAAAGAACTATCAATTGTACTAGTTTCAGATTTACATTTAAGCACATTAGTCACCAATAAAAGATTAGCGTTTCTTGTTGAAAAGATTAATAAACTTTCCCCTGATTTAGTCTTAATTGCTGGAGATATTATTGATGAAGATATTACTCCATTTGTTGAGGAAAATATGATTCAAACGTTGAAAAAGTTAAAGCCAAAAATTGGTACATACGCAGTACCTGGTAATCATGATTATTATGGTGGACATTTAGATTTACTTGCCAAGCATTTAAAGGACGCTGGAATTCATATTTTATTAGATGAAAAAGAACTCGTTGAGAACAATTTCTATATCGTTGGACGTAAAGACCTTGCAAGTAAAAAACGCTTAGATTTACATGAACTACTTGAAGGAATCGATCATACAAAACCAATTATCTTACTTGATCATCAACCCTATCATTTAGAAATTCCAACACAATTAGGCGTAGATTTACAAGTGTCTGGTCATACACATCGCGGACAGTTTATGCCAAATCACTTAATTACCCGTCGACTTTATGAAATTGATTGGGGCTATTTACAAAAAGAACGCTCACACTTTGTCGTTTCATCAGGATTTGGAACTTGGGGACCTCCAATTAGAACAGGTAACCCTTCTGAGATTGTAACGATCACTGTTTCATTTTCTAATTAATTTAAATTAAGAGACCAAAAAAAACACTTTTTTGGTCTTTTTTTAATTAATTTTGTCATAATTTATCTATAAATAATTTTCTGAAAAGTGTAAAATATTATTGAAAGTTTCTTTTCAGAACGGAGATTGAAGCATGAAAAATACAGAGTACTACAACAAAAGGAGCCGTCGAATTTATATTTTCTTTATGGCTTCAATCACTTCCTTATTATTAGTAGGAATTACACTCTCTCCTTTAACTTTTAAGGATCATCCAATTGAACTTATTATTCAAATTATCTTAATGTTCATTGTTATTTTTGCTTTATTCAATTTTATTAAAAGAGATAATACTTTTTCGAAAGTATTATTTACGACCATTTCATCACTATATGTGTATATTAAATTTTGGACATACCCAGACACATCAACAATGTATAGTTTTGTAGCAATCATTCCAATTTTCACGATTTTTTTATATAATCGGATAGCATTTTATATCGGTTGGGCATTAAATATAATAATTGGCCCTACTTTTGTATTACTAATCTCATTCACCGATCTAAAAGAAAAATATTCTTATATAGCATTAGACCCTATCGGCAATATATTAGAATTCCTTTCCATACAATTAATACTCTTATTTGTATTTTTGCAAACAGAGACGAAGGTAATAGCTTTAGAAGCCAATTACAAGGAAATACAACAAGCGAAACAATTAAATTCGATTGGTCAACTAGCTGCAACGATTGCACATGAAATTCGTAATCCAATTACCGTCGTAAAAGGTTTTGCACAACTTTTTCAAAAAACAAAAACAATGAACCCAGACGAAAAATACTACGTAGATGCAATGCTAAAAGAATTAGAATACGCTCAAATTATTATTAATGATTATTTATCACTAGCAAAACCTCAAACTGAAACGCTACAAGTTGTAGAAGTAAATAAAGAAATATTGAAGGTAACTGATTTGCTTGCCTCCATGGCAAATAGCCAAAGCATCGGTTTCCATTTAAACTTAAACCAAATACTTTATACAAAAATAAATCCAATTGAATTTAAACAAGTTCTCGTTAACTTGATGAAAAACGCAATCGAATCGATGCATGATGCCGGTTTTATAACGATCAATCTCTTACAAGAAAATGAATATGCACTTATTGAAATCATAGACACAGGAATTGGAATGTCCCAAGAAACAGTTGATAAGCTCGGCACTCCCTTCTACTCACTAAAAGAAAGAGGCACAGGGATTGGGCTAACAGTTTGCTTCAATATAATCGAAAAGTTTAAAGGTAAAATTAAAGTAAGTAGTAAAGAAAATGAAGGATCCATATTTCGGATTTATTTACCTATTTGGCAAGGTGAAAATGAATGAAGAAAATTTGAAGTAGTCGACTCATGAGGACTTATAAACGCTAATATTTGTAATTAACTTACCCATAACAGTTTCATGAATAAGTTAAAATACTAGAAGACGATAATTCCTGAATATAACTAAAAAGAACAAAAAACTCACAAAAAAGTGAGTTTTTTTGTTGTACTCATATTAAAAATCCTTTGCAGTTTCCTTAGCTTTTTGAATTGCTTGTTCTTTAATTTCTTGTGCTCGGTCTGGGAATTGATTTTGACCTTCTACAAAAATTCCATTAAAGTCTTGAACACCTAAGAAGCCCATTATCACTCCAATATAACGATGTCCCATTTCTAGACCTGCAGCTGGTCCTTCTGAATAAACTCCTCCACGTGCCTGGATATGCAATGCTTTTTTACCACCTAATAATCCTTGAGGACCATTAGAAGTATATTTGAAAGTTTTACCAGCAACGCAAATTGCATCAATATAGTTTTTCATAATTGGAGGGAATAAAAAGTTCCATAAAGGTGTTACAAATACATATTTATCTGCTTCAGCAAATTGAGTAACAATCTCATTTAGTCTGCCTACTTTTGATTGCTCTCCTGAAGAAAGTGTATCAAAAGATCCTCCAGATTGAAGTTTCCCCCAGCCTGCAAACACTTCAGCATCAATATGAGGAATCGTTTCATTATAAAGGTCAATATGTACTACTTGATCATTAGGATGTGCAGCTTTATAACTCTCGATAAAAGCATCACCAACCGCCATACTGTACGAAGTAGACTTATCGTGAGGATGTGCTGTGATATACAATAGTGTCGTCAAACGTATTTCCACCTTTCATTCTTTAACTTATTAAAAGCACGATATTATCATCTGTCATTTCTAACTAAACAATACAAATATTTATAAAAAAAACCTTTACTCGAGTGGTAAAGGTTTTTGTGTTTAGACAAAGTCCAAAATATTTAATTTAAAACTGAATTATTATTTCGCTTTAAATATCCCAAAAGGTTTCCCTACAGGTAAAAATTCTCTTCCAAAGTGACTATTTAAAACAGCTGCAGCCGATCCATAAAATGACATAATTGCTATTCCTAATTCACTATATGCTGCAAAAGTATGTGTAGCTTCTTCCATAAAGCCTAATGTACTTAATGATAACCCAATAAATAAACAATCAATTAATACAAAAATAATAAATAATACCTTATGAGTTTCCATTGCACCGATTGTCATAAAAATTGAAAAGATTAAATATCCTACAAAAGCAAAACCAAGTTGCTTAACATCAGCCGCTTTCATTAATGCTTCTCCAAAAACACCTAATTGGATTAACCAAGTAGTACCAACAGCTAACCAAAAGAATGCATATGCTCCAAATGCTGTTGCTCCAAATACATTATTATGTTTAAAATCCTGGATACTCGCAAATAATTGTGCAATAGCACCTAAAAAAATCGCCCACGGTAATACTAATGAAACACCATCAGTAATTCCTAATTTTTGTGTTGAGGCAACAAGCGTTACCATCGCTAAACCGAATAAACCAATTGCAGATGGATCTGCAGTAGTTATTTTAATTTGTTGTTCTTTCATTGATGTAAATCCTCCTAAAATTTTAAACAGACTAAACTATACTACTATAAAATTTTAGGGATTAATATAGCTTTTTTTCGCTTTTAAATAAGAAAGCACTTTCTTTTAAAAAGAAAGCGCTTTTTACCAAAAATTACTTTTTATGTCGTTTTGCATAACCGCATCTTTTGCATAATTCTTCCACTGCACATCGCCTTGAGAAACCATCATAGATTGCTCGTGCACGCTCAGAATTTAAAATATCTTCTAATGATGTCTCATAAATATTCCCTAATGGAATCTTCCCTTCGCTATCTAAACAACATGGTACTACTGTTCCATCAACTAATACACCGATCTGATCTCTTAAACCATAGCAGAATACATTTTCATCGATGATATCATTACCCATGTCTGGCCATTGGAACTTTTCTGCCATATTTAAATAAATTTTATCGCGCAGTTTAATATTATGTGTTTCCTGAAGTCTTTCACTTAAAGAAAAATCTAAATTTAATTTTTCCTCAAGTAAATTTAATATATCAATATTCAATGAGTTACTTGCTCTTAATTCTTCACTATCCATATTCCAAAGCCTAATTGCACAAATCATATCGCTTTTTTCATTCGCTTCATTAATGAAATTCGTAATATTTTCAATGTAATCGTGCAAATCCTTCGTTAAATCATTCGCCTCAAAACTATGAAGTGAAAAATTGATTTGTCTTAAACCTT
Source organism: Gottfriedia luciferensis (assembly GCF_001712755.1). GTDB lineage: Bacteria > Bacillota > Bacilli > Bacillales > Bacillaceae_G > Gottfriedia > Gottfriedia luciferensis_B. Next base: position 159,966 of record NZ_MDKC01000003.1, on the reverse strand, counting down.
TGGATTCAATTAATAAATCCTTTACCTTATTAATTAACGTACCATTCGTTGTTATGTTAACCTTCAAACCATTTTCATGGCTAATATCCAAAAATCTACCGAGCTTTGTATTTAAAAAGGGCTCACCCATCAAATGAAAATAAATATGATCCGTATAAGGTTTAACCGAATTTACAACATGAGTAAATGCTTTCTCATCCAAAAACTTCAACGGTCTCTCCAACGTTGGGCTCGGACAAAAATTACACTTCAAATTACATATATTTGTAATCTCTATATAAACTTTCTTAAATTTTCTCATTCTACTCTCCTAATTTAATTTATCTATATCCACATATCTCGTTCTAAAAAAACTCTAATCCTATCATACAATAATTTTTAAGATATTAATATTTCAACACTCTGTTCAATTTTTACCAACCGAACAGAATTGTAATCATTCTAAAACTTCATGAAATTGTTTAAATTTTATAATTATAGATTCAGTTTAATCTTAATTATTTTATTATAATTAAACTAGGCAATTGAATAGCATAGGGGAATTGGTTTTATCTTCTTTTCTACGCATTTTTGTAGAAAGGAGGTGCTGCCAATGCAAACACTTGAAATACTTACTCTAATCTTCATCGCAATGACTTTTGTCGTTGCATTGATCCAATTAGTAGTTAGTATTATAAACGCAACAAAAAAGAAATAGCCCCTATGCTTTTGCTCGGCATGGGCTACTTCTTAGAACTTACAAGATAAAACCATCTCGGCTTATTAAGTTGCCTAGAACGGGTGTAACAGCACTCGTTCTTTTTTAATATATGTTTATTATATCATACGATTCTTTAGATATACTTTGAGCGCATGAATTTTTTGTTAAATATAAGAAAATTCTTATATCGCTTTTCGTTGCATTGATCCAATTAGTAGTTAGTATTATAAACGCAACAAAAAAGAAATAGCCCCTATACTTTGACTGGGCATGGGCTACTTCTTAGAAAATTTCATAGATAAAACCATCTCGGCTTATTTAATTGCCTAGAACAAGTGTTACAGCACTCGTCCTTAATGATAATTTATCATAGTTTTTAATCGAAATTTATAAAGTATATGTTATTTGTGTGAATTGATAATATTTTACAATCCCAATCAGTTTTATCAGCATTCTATCGACAATTTTCCATATTTCCCGAGAAATTTCCTGTCCAAGTTTTGACAAAATCCCAGTTTTTTTAAATGAAATTTGTTGACAGTTGTTTGTAATCTGTAATATTATTTGTTCATCGCAAAACAAACTAGTTTGATTTTATAAAAATTACAGCATTGAACATATTTGAAAATTTAATTTTAAAAGCATTGATGAGAAATAGTAAAAGTATTAAGTTCTTAAACAGAGAGTTCCCGGTTGGTGCGAGGGGCGTAAGACAATATTTTGAACACATCTCTGAGCTGAGCACCGAACCCTTTTTGATAGTAGACTGTTTCCGGATTCCCTGCACCCGTTATCGTGCTAGAGTATAGCTTAATTGCTGCACTTGAAGAGGTTGGTATCGTGAGGTATCAATAAATAGAGGTGGAACCACGTGAGTAATACTCCCGTCCTCTAGCTATTCATATAGCTAGAGGTCGGGAGTTTTTTGTTTTTCAAGAATATTTTAAGGGAGAGAGTAAAATGAATAAAAAATTAATGTCAGCATTTATCATTTGTATGATTTCAATATTAGTTGTAACTGGTTGTGGAAAAGAAAAACGAAATGCAAACGAAGTAGTTATTGGATTAGATGATACTTTTGTACCTATGGGCTTTAAAGATGATAAAGGTAAGGTTGTAGGCTTTGATATTGATTTAGCAAAAGAAGTATTTAAACGTGAAAATATGAAAGTAACTTTCCAACCAATTGATTGGTCAATGAAAGAGACTGAATTAAAATCAGGAAATATTGATGCAATTTGGAACGGCTATTCAATTACAGATGAGCGTAAGAAAAAAGTAAACTTCTCAGATGCATATTTAAAAAATAGACAAGTTATTATCACCCTAGCAAATTCAAAAATAAAAACAAAATCAGATTTAAAAGGTAAAAATGTTGGGATTCAAGAAGGATCAAGTTCATTAGATGCAGTTAATAAAGAGAAAAACTTAGTAAAATCATTTAACGGTAGTAAACCAGTATTATATGAAAATAACAACCAAGCTTTAATGGACTTAGAATCAAAACGTGTAGATGTGGTTGTAGCGGATGAAACATTAGCTAGATATTACATGAACAAAAGAGGCCAAAACAAATACAAAATTTTAGAAGATAACTTTGGTGAAGAAGAGTATGGAATTGGCGTTAGAAAAGATGATGCTGATTTACTTAAAAAAATTAACAAACAAATTAGTGCTATGAAAAAAGATGGTACTTACGACAAAATTTATAAAAAATGGTTCGGTACATTGAAATAAAAAGGAGCTTACGATCATGGAACAAATTACATCTTTATTACCTTCCATGCTTGATGGATTAAAAGTAACGCTAGAGGTTTTCTTAATTACTCTAGCGTTAGCAATTCCACTTGGAATCATCATTGCACTTGGAAGACTTTCAAATATTACAGCAATCAAATCAATTATTAGTTCTTATATTTTATTAATGCGTGGTACACCTCTACTTTTACAATTAATCTTTATCTTTTTTGGTTTACCATTAGTCGGAATTGTCTTTGACCGTTTTACAACAGTTATTATTGCATTTGTACTGAATTATGCAGCTTATTTTGGTGAAATATTCAGAGCTGGTATTCAATCAGTTGATAAAGGTCAATATGAAGCAGCAGAGGTTTTAGGCTTGAGTCGCAGTCAAACTTTTAAAAGAATTATTCTGCCTCAAATGACAAAGAAAGTATTACCTCCTGTTTCAAACGAAGTAATTACACTTATAAAAGATTCAGCTCTTGTATATGTTGTTGGTCTTGATGATATGCTTCGTGTAGCTAAAATCGCATCTAATACAAGCGCATCACTACTGCCTCTTGTTTTCGTTGGTATTATTTATCTACTATTAACAGCAATATTAACAAATTTATTTAAACGATTAGAAAATCGATATTCATATTATAAATAAGGAGAGACTAAATATGTTAAAAGTAAATAACTTAACAAAACAGTTTAATAAACAAACCGTATTAAATGAAGTCTCTTTTGAAGTTAATAAAGGAGAAATCGTTACTCTACTAGGACAATCAGGAGCAGGTAAAACGACAATACTCCGTTGTATAAATGGCTTAGAAAGCTTCGATGGCGGATCAATTGAAATAGATGGCCAAATGATAAAATCTAAAAAAGATCTTTTAAAAGTAAGAAAAAACGTTGGACTCGTTTTTCAAAACTATAATTTATTCCCACATAAAACAGTAATTGAAAATATTATTGAAGCCCCTACTCTTGTACTAGGTATGAATAAAGAAGAAGCTAAAAAAAGAGCAATAGATTTATTAAAACAAGTTGGTCTTAGTGATAAGGTAAATTCATTACCAAACGAGTTATCCGGTGGCCAGCAGCAACGTGTAGCGATCGCTAGAGCTTGTGCACTAGAGCCAAAAATTCTTTGCTTTGATGAACCTACTTCAGCACTAGATCCTGAACTAACGAACGGAATAGCAGAGATTATGAAAAAATTAGCAAAAGAAGGTATGAGCATTCTAGTCATTACTCATGACATGGAATTCGCAAATAATGTTTCAACTCGTACGCTACTTGTAAAAGAAGGAAAAGTTTTAGAAAGTGCATGAATGTAGCGGGAACAAGGTTATATTTTAAACTATTTGCTTAGATTCACCCTTTTTACTAATAAAACTTTATAATACAAACGTATTACTATGTAAAATCGACTTCATTTTAGGTGAATTTAGCATGTTATTTGCAGATTCACCTTTTTTATTTGCAACCTTTCCCTTATTAAAGTTTCCAACAGCCTATTTAGCGATATATCAACATAGAAAAAGACGCCTAAATAAAAAATGTTGGCGCCCCCACTCTACTCATTATTCAATGAAAAAATTTACTAATAAAAGATAATCCCATAATAAAAGCTACAATAAAACACAAAAGCACAAGCCGCTTTTCATGTTTATTAGAAGAGTGCATTTCATCTCCCCCACTTTACTTTTTGCCTTGAACATACTCCGCATCAAATAAAAATAGTTTAAATAGGAACAATAGCGATGGAACTAATAGTAGTAACCCTAAGACAAATACAGTTACTAGCATGGTACCGGATGTTTGATTAGTGTATCCATTGTATATCGTAATATATGGATCTAATATATATGGCAAGTGCGCCGCCCCGTAGCCGAAAAAAGCAAAGAAGAATTGGAGCATTACAAATATAAAGGCTGTACCGTAATTTCGTTTTAGTAAAATTAATGAAGATGCTATTAAAAAACAAATTAATGATAATAAAAACATCCACCAATAATGATTAACTATATTTTGATAAAACCTATTATTATTATCTCTTAATCCAACAAAAACAAGAAAACTTGATAGGATTGTTGGAGCGGTCCAATATAAAGCATATTGTCTTAATATTTCCAGCGCACTTTCATCTTTCGCTTTACTTGCGTAATAGGTTAAAAATGTTGCACTAATATATAAGACTGAGATGATTGCAATGATTACTACACTCCAAGAGTATAAACTTGTTAATAAGTTTTTAGCTAAAAATTGAACGACTCCGTTTTTTTCAACTATATACCCTCCTCCAGAAATGGTCAGAACCGTACAAAGTGAAGCGGGAATCAATAGGCCAGTCGCTCCATATAAAAATAAATAAACCTTGTTTTTCTTTGATCCATAGTTAGAAAATGCATAAAATGAACCTCTAATTGCCAATAGGACTAGTGAAATACTCCCTGGGATTAAAAGAGCCGTTCCATAGTAAAATGCAACACTTGGAAAGAAACCTATAATGCCAACAAAGAAAAATACAAAAAATACATTCGTTATCTCCCAAACAGGTGATAAATATCTACTAATCAAATTATTTATTAAGTGATCTTTTTTCGTTACTTTTCCATAATAAGCAAAGAATCCAGCACCGAAGTCAATTGATGCAATAATGATATATCCATATAGAAATATCCATAAAACGATTATTCCTAATAACTCAATATTCAATGTTCACCCTCCAATTCATGGCTTTGTTCAAATTCAAGTAATACTCTTTCAAGCTACAACATTTACTTATTCGTAACTTACCGAGAGTTTTTTGATTGAAATTTATCAGAGCCTATTTTTTTAAACGATATTGAAGTTCATCTTCGGGTGGATTATGGATGAACATTTTTCGAATAACGATTGTACAAAAGACTCCTAAAAAAACATACAATACAAAAAATAACCAAAACATACTACCTAGTCCTTGGGCAGTTGTGGCTCCCTCTGAAACCTTCATATATCCTCTTAATATCCATGGTTGGCGGCCAATTTCAGCAATCATCCATCCAAGTTCGATATTGATCATCGCTAATGGGCCAGTCAGCGCTAGTCCACGTAAAAGCCATTTATTATGCATCCAATTTTTCTTTTTAATAGAAAACACAACAAATATGAAGGTCATCGAAATAATTAAGCCGACAAATGTCATCTTAATATCAAATAAATAATGTATGAACAAAGGTGGCGTCTCATCTTTTGGAAATTCATTTAATCCAGTTACTGGTGCATTAAAATCTGAGAAAGATAAAAAGCTTAACAGTTTAGGAATTCGAATTTCATATTTTACTTCATGTGTTTTATCATCTAGTGTTCCGAATAAGACAAAATCTGCCCCTCTTTCTGTCTCAAAATGCCATTCAATTGCTGCTAGTTTTTCTGGCTGATATTTAGCAAGGAATTTTGCTGAAACATCTCCTGTGACACCTGTTAAAACGGCAAAAATTAATCCTAATGTTGCTGCTAATCGAAGCCCTTTTCGTGTGTATTCCGTATTCTTCCCTCTCAATAATTGAATAGCGGCAATTGACGTTAAAATAAGAGCAGATGCAACATATGCAGTAACAATTACATGTAATGTTTTAGAAGGAGCAGCTGGATTAAACATAGCGGCAATCGGATCGACAGTTTTAATTATTCCATTTTTCAAAGTAAAACCTTGTGGAGTATTCATAAACGCATTTACCGTAGTGATAAAAAATGCCGACAAAGTTGAACCTAATATAACAGGTAAAATGATCAACCAATGGTAAATAGGTTTTTTAAATCGGTCCCAAGTGTATAAATAAATCCCTAGGAATATTGCTTCAAAAAAGAAAGCGAATGTTTCCATAAACAATGGAAAACTAATTGCTTGACCCGCGATTCTCATAAAGCTCGGCCATAATAAGGATAGTTGTAGACCAATACATGTTCCAGTTACTACTCCAACTGCAACGGTAATTGTGTAACCTCTTGCCCATCTTCTTGCCATTAACGTGTAATGTGGATCCTTTTTTAAGATTCCTAACCCTTCTGCAATTGCGATCATTAAGGGTATTCCTACACCAATTGTTGCAAAAATAATGTGAAATACTAGTGTCATACTTGTTAGTAATCTACTGAGTGTGACATTATCCAAGTCCATTACGAATCCCCCCTATAATGTAATATCTTATTGTCTAATGTAATTAATTATTCTAATCAAACGACCGATAATGTTACGATTTTATGAACACAATCAGTAAAATTGCATTTTAATTTGTATCTATAAAAGTATGTTCCTATAACAATAAAGGTATACGGTATTTCTGAAGGGAAAACAAATAACCACAAGGAATCCCCTTGTGGCTTCAGACTGTTGACAAACGCTCGCTTTCTTCGTTACTTCGCCTGTCTGCGGTGCTCATTACCGTTTAGGGTAACTCCGCTCCTCACCAGGCTTCGCGTCTCGAAAGACAAGCGCTTGCAATCAGTCTGAAAATCAAGTTTAAAGTACTTTGTCTACACACTGTAACCACAAGGAATTCCCTTGTGGTTTTTTCAAATTAATTGACTAAACGGACTATACGTTTCTTTCTCCATGAAAATTTATAATATAAAAAGTTTAATCCAAGCCCAACTATAAAAGCTGCCGGGTAACCAAACCAAATTCCTTTCATTCCGAGACTTGTGTAATGAGATAAAAGATAGGCTACAGGTACTTCAATACACCATATTACAAATATACTAATAAGAGTTGGCCACAGTACTGCTCCACTAGCTCGCATTGTAGACGATAAAATAAATGAATGTCCGAGTATTAAATATCCCCATAACGTAATCATTAATAAACTATTCGCAATTTGTACAGTACTATCATTCGTTAGAAATAAACTTAAAATAGGCTTTGAGAAAAAATAAGTGAGTAATACTACTATGCCACCTAGCACATAGTTAAGTAATAATCCTATTTTAATAACTTGGTTTAATCGATTAACCTGATTTGCTCCTATTGACTGAGCAGCAAAAATTGATACTGCGATTCCAATACAAATAGATGGCATTTGAACATAACTTACTAACTGATTTACTACCCCATAGGATGCAGTAGCATCTGAGCCATATTGATTAACAAAAGTAATAACGGCAATCTCAGAAATCGAAAGAAATACCATATTAATACTGGTTGGAATACCTAGTTTTAAAATTAGTTTTAAAAGTTTTGGGTCCATCTTCAAATAGTTTCTTATTGAAGTATCAAGTCGTAGGGGATGATTGGTTTTGTGTAAGTATATGAATAGAACTATACTTGTCAGAACCGTTGAACCTACTGATGCATATGCTGCCCCATATATTCCTAACTTCGGTATACCTACCCAACCAAATACTAATGGCGGTAAAAGTGCAACATTTAAAACTGTACTTAATATAAGAAAATAAAATGGTGTTTTCGAATCTCCAATACCTCTCATTAGAGTTGTATATACCATATAGATAAATAGCACGGGAATCGACCAAAATAAAATAGAAGCATAATGTGTACTTACATGAAGAATATTTTCAGGAGTTCCTATTAAACTCAAAAGTTTTTCAATAAAAATATTGCCGATTATCGCAAGTACTACAGAGAGGATAAGAGTAAAAGTAAGAGTCGTTCCAACAATAGCTTTTACTTTTTCTTCAAGCTTTGCACCATGTGCCTGACCGATTAAAATTGAACTACCAGAGCCAATTCCAATAATAAATGATACTAAAAAGAAAAAGATCGGAAAGAAAGCTGAAATTGCAGCTAAAGCATTTTCCCCTAACCAATTTCCTACTATAATCATGCTAAAAACCTGGCCAATAGACTGCATAATATTACTTAAAAGTAATGGAATTAAAAACATAATCATTGGGCGTAATAAAGTAAATTTTACTTTTTTTTGCTCCTGAGGATTAATCTCTGATGTAATCAAGTTTGATCACCCTTGCTACTATATGTGTTATATCCTCTTTCACCATATGGTTGAAGTTTTTCTAACCATTTTTCCTCTAGTCTTTTTAGATCTCCCTTTATACCTAATGGACTAATATCTTCTTCCTTTAAAATTTCTAATTCCTCAAATATAAATGACTCTTTACCATATTCATTCCATTCTTGTTGCAGAGCTTTATTTGTACAAGACCCTGCCTCTAATTCAAATTTCTTTCCATTAATTGTTTTTAAATTTTTAGTACTTACTATAAATACTTTTTGATTTTTTATATTTTTAATTTGATAAATACCTGCTTGAACTTTCGTTTCTTTATATTGCATTTTTAATTCTTTTTTTCTACTCATTTTTACCAACCTTTCTTTTCCTAAGCTTTTAACCAATAACTACTTCCATCCGACTTTCGATCAATAAAGCCATATTCAATTAAGTATCTTCTTAACACGACATAATCAGGGTAAATAGCTGTCAGAACTTCATTAATCTCTTTTTCTGTATAAGTTTTATTTGGTGAAAATCTTTTAACGATTTCTCTTAGAACAACAAGTTTTTGCTTTTCTTTTAAAGGAAATTTTTTTAATGATCCATCTATGCCTTCTGGAAAGTATTTTTTTAAGGTTTTTTCCATTTCATCTTCCGTAATGTTATAGCGTTCATCGACCATTTTTGCTGTTTTATGAAGTGGTAAAAAACTTGGCGCATGCTGATCCTTTTCTTTTAAAAGCTCCATCATGACAAGAAATAATTTTGCTTGTCTTTCCTTTTCCTTTAAAACAAACCGATGATTCCTAATCGTAGAAGCGCTTCCGATACCAGTTTCTTTTTGAATATCTGTATCACTCTTCCCTTGATAAAAAAGACGTAGAAGATGATTTTGATGCTCAGTTAATCCTGTTAGCTTTTTATCCAGTTGGATTAAATAATCGAAAACAGAGTCATGACTTTGATCTATATGAACTTTCATGTATTTTTCGGCTTCATATAAAATGCCTGAATCTTGATAGATAATTCCTTTTTCAATTCTTTTACTACATAGTAAACATAAATAATGATTTTCCTCTTCGATATATCCTTGTTTTAATTCTTCTATATCGGCATTCCAAAAAACATCTAAATTTTCCACTTAATAAACACAACCCTTTTTTGTTTATTACTTACCAAACATTAATTATAAATGTTTATTTATTTACAAACATAATATGTTATTGTTTGCAAAATGTCAATTTTACTAATCAATAACTTAAGTTGTTTATACTTATATAATTCATAAAATAAAGTATGTCTAAAACGTCCATTTAAAATGTTGGAACAGTTAATTTACAAAAAAAAGCACCTAAAAGGTACTTTTTTCCTAATAAGGTGCCATTTCAATCAATTAAAAATTTTAAATTGATTCTTTCTATCCTTTTCAACCTTATTCTCTTATTCCATAGGGACTAATTTCAAATCTTCAATTGACAATTTATTACAGTACTTTACAATTAAAATGTAAGGTAAATTTAATATTCGACACATTTTAATCGAATTAAAAAAACTGTCCTCAATAGGGATAATCTTTACTAATTATTTTCCTTTTAGATTAATATATTTTAAGAAAAACCGTTGAAATAGGTATGACAAAAGGTATATTTTTACGTCAGTCTTTAACGTTTAAGAATAAACGCAAATGAGTAATTTCTTTATAAGATCGGAGGAAGTTATGTCAATTTACAATGAAAAACTAATTGAGCTTTTATCAATCGAACAAAAATTCGATAAATCCTTTTTGCATATCAAACTATTATTTAATCAAGAAATAGAACTTCATTGGGAAATTGACAACGAAACGGCCAATCTTATGAAATCAAAAATTATTTTTGATGATAACTATAAGTTTAGCCTTTCTTTATGTAGTAATTTGGATGAAGATAAAAATCAGTTTACTAGTTTTGTAACTAAATCAAACAATAATGAGAGTGAAAAAATCTACTTTCCTTGTTCAGAAGAGTTTCATCTTCAACTTCACTCCATAAAAAATATGAAAGATCTTAGGATTTTAATAGATCTACCATATTTATCAATTAGTCGATCCAGTTCAAAAAAAGAAAAGAGTAATTCAAAACGTTATAAACTTTATGGTTGGCTTACTGTTGCTGCTATTAGTATTCTATCGATTAGTTTAATAGCTTATAAGAGTCAAACTTGTAAATCAGAATCTTTATTTTGCGGAAAAAAACCAGCAAAAGCTGAAAGTGTTTCAAAGGCACAAACGATAAAAACTCCAGCGAAACAAATAAAACCAAATCAGGATAAACAAGATCCAAATAAAACTGCTATTAAAAATGTATCTCAACCGAATGTGCACACAAATGAACCAGATGTTAGATATGCAATTAAGCAAGAACCTAATAAACCCGTTCAATCTATTTATCCGACTGTAAAATTAAACAATGTAGTTAGCTATAGTATCCCACAAGGTAGTGTAGCCATTACTTTTGATGACGGCCCCTCAAAGTATTCGAAGGAAATAGTAAATGTTTTAAAAAAATATAAAGTTGGCGCTACTTTTTTCTACATCGGAGATAACGTTGTAAGATATCCTGAAAATGTACAATATGCATATTCTAACGGGTACTCAGTTGGAAGCCACTCCATGCACCACGATGACTTCATAAAACTATCTTATAAAAATCAAGAAGATGATCTGGTTAGAACAAATAACTTAATAAAAAATATTACAAAACAAGAAACAACCCTTTTCAGACCACCATACGGTGCAAAAAACCAAGCAACTATTGAATTAATGCAAAAACATCAATTTAAAATGGTTTTATGGGATAAAGATACTGAAGATTGGAAGAACCGCAATACAAATACAATTATAAATTACGTTAAAAGCCACACTGAATCTGGAAGTATCATTCTACTTCACGAAACGAAACCTTCTTTAGATGCTTTACCACAAATTATTGAATATCTTCAATCAAAAAATTTAAAAATTGTTAGTTTAAATTAGAAAAGTAGTCGCTAATAGCGACTACTTTTTTATTCAAACGTTTGTTTAAACTTTAAACCATTTGCTTCTCTATTTTTCAAGCTATTATTTAGAGTAATACTTTTCATTCGTTAATTCAAAAGTATATGAATGTATATCTTCTTCATTAGTTGTTCCCCTATTTACCAAGCCTTTATTAATAAATTTATTTCTCTCTAAAATTTGGATTGATTTTTGATTTTCTGACTGAACAATTCCTTCAATGACTTGTAAATGAAGTGTATTAAATCCATATGCTAACACTGCTTTTAATGCCTCTTGCATGATTCCTTTTCCTTGAAGCTCTGGTGAAAGTTCATATCCAACTTCCCCTTTCGATTGCTCAACCGAAAAATTCCACAAGCAAATTGTACCGATTAATTGATCACTTTCTTTAAAAGTAATTCCCCAAAGAACCCAATCATTACGTTCAATTCCTTCATTAATCATTTTTATATATTGAAGTGCTTCATCTACTTCTTTTGCGATCGGTCTGTTAATATATTGGGACACTTTTTTATTTGAACGTAATGCAAATATTTCATATTGATCTTCATTATTCATTTGTCTTAAAACTAATCGGTTCGTGTTTATTTTTGGAAATGGGTTAAAACTATAGTGTTCTTTAATCATATATCCTCCAACTAAGTTAGTAAGATTAGTACAGTTTGCAGACTCTTATTTCTATTATCTATAATCTCAATATGTAAATAAATAGCTATTTTACCCACTTGATTCATTTGTACTATCAGCAATTTCAAATAAACCGACTATTAAAGAGCAAAATTTTAAGATTTTTTGCTTTTTTTGTTTTGGTTCTTTTTATGCTTTATAACGCCAGTTGCTTAGAACAGAAGTACTCCTTGGCTCTTTTTTTTGATTAATTGTCTATAGTTTGTTTACGAATAGGTATGCCATCTGTATACTACTAACTTAGGCCAAATTTCCATTAAACGGTTAGGCTAATTTTATAGTAAAAATTTCCTTAAATATTTTTTACTTTTTATAAAACTTTTTCGAATAGGTATACGTCTTTTATAATGTGTACCTTCTTAGATACGTATCTCAAAAAAGGAGCTCTTTAAATGAAGGGGAAGTCTAACTTAGAAAAGGAACTTGTAGATTTTATTATTAATAATAAAGATGATTTTTATCGGTTAGCTTATAGCTACGTTAAAAACTCAGAAGATGCGGTGGATATATTACAAGATTCTATTCATAAAGCCATTTCCTCAAAAGATAAATTAAAAAATGAACAATCTTTAAAAAGTTGGTTTTATAGAATTGTAGTAAATACATCATTAGATTTTTTAAGAAAACAAAAAAAAGTAACTGTAATGGATGAAGAAACGATTGAGTTATATTCTTCAGGACAGGATGATAATTATACAGATATTGATTTAGAAAGATCATTAGAATCTTTACCTACTAAATATCGGGCTGTAATTGTCCTCAGATATTTCGAAGACTTAAAGATTGAAGAAGTTGCTGAAATTTTACAGGAGAGTCCAAATACAATCAAAACTCGTTTATATAAAGCTTTAGAAATACTCCGGATTAAAATGAAATGAATTTATTTTTGGGAGGCCAATTAGTTGGATAAAAAATTAGAAAAATTAAGATCGGACTATAAAAATGTCCCTATCCCTGATAATTTGGACATTATTGTTAAAAAAGCAATTAAACGTTCCATACAAAAAAGATTCCCTCTAAAGTCAATTACAGGTTTTTTTACTGCTGCGCTATTTGTTTTATCAATTAATACTAGTTCGACTTTTGCAAAGACATTATCAAATGTTCCAATACTTGGAAATGTTGTTAATGTACTAACTTTTACTGAATATACTGTAGATGAGCCAACCTATAAGGCAGATTTAAAAGTCCCAGCCGTTAAAAATTTAAAAAATAAAGATTTAGAGCAAAGCTTAAACAAAAAATACTTAGAAGAAAATAAGAAGCTATATGATCAATTTATGAAAGAAACAGAATCTGTAAAAAAAGATTCTGGTGCACACTTAGGAATTGATAGTGGTTATGAAGTTAAAACAGATAATGAGGACATATTGTCGATTGAAAGATATGTTGTTAATACTGCTGCTTCTTCCTCAACAACTATGAAATTTGACACAATTGACAAGAAAAAGGAAATTTTATTGTCATTACCTATTCTTTTTAAAGATAAATCATATGTAAAAATAATTAGTGAAAACATTAAAGAACAAATGAAAGAGCAGATGAAAAAAGATGGAAGTAAGGTATACTGGATACCGGAGGCAAATCTTGACTATTCAATCGATCCTTTCGTAAGCATTAAAGACAATCAAAATTTTTATATAAATAAAGATCATAAGCTTGTTATTTCATTTGATAAATATGAAGTTGCCCCTGGTTATATGGGTGTTGTTGAATTTACAATTCCAACTGACGTTCTTTCAAAAGTTTTAGTTGGGCATCATTATATTAGATAACTTTTAAACAAACGAATAAAAGAGCCACTCTTAATTGATTAGATTTGGCTCTCTTTTAAAAATACTTTAACAAAAAGCCAAATATATAAAGAAGGCTGACATAAATAGTTAAATTAGGGGAAGGGGAAATTAGTAATGAACTTCGCGGTTCAGACGGTTAAGAAATTAAATTTTATAAAAGCTCAACATTTGTTCGAAAAAGAAATCGTTTATGAGGTGTTTAAACGAAGAGGTTCTGCTTATGTCTAATACTAATAAACCGTTTCGTTATATGGCTGGATTAGACGGGCTTAGAGCATTAGCAGTTTTATCGGTCATTGCATATCACTTAAATTTTCCTTGGGCTTCTGGTGGGTTCCTAGGTGTAACAGTATTCTTTGTACTCTCAGGTTATTTGATTACTGATTTATTAATTGCCGAGTGGAGTACAAATCAAAGGATCGACTTAAAAAGTTTTTGGTACCGCCGCGCAAAAAGGCTTTTACCAGGAATGTTCACCTTACTACTAATCGTCATTGCATTTGTTTCATTATTCAAATCATCAATGATCGGAAATTTAAAACAAGATTCTGTAGCTGCAATATTTTATTACAGTAATTGGTGGTATATTTTCCATCATCTTTCGTACTTTGAGTCTTATGCAAATCCATCAATATTAAATCATTTTTGGTCGTTAGCAGTTGAAGAGCAATTTTATATTATTTGGCCAATTCTTACTTTATTAGGCTTAAAATATATTAAAAATAAAGATCGCCTATTTTTATATACAATAGTTGGTGCAATCATTTCTGCATTACTGATGGCTATATTATTCCATCCGGGTAGTGATCCTAGTAGGGTCTATTACGGTACTGATACGAGAGCTTTTTCTTTATTAATAGGAGCATCATTAGCATTAGTATGGCCTAGCCGAAAACTTACAAATAATGTTACAACCTCTGGAAAGATTTTAATTGATCTAGTTGGGATTACGGGTTTACTTATTTTTCTACTTATGGTCGGTAAAACAAATCAATATGATAGTTTCCTTTATCGCGGAGGAATGTTCCTATTGTCTATTTCTGCTGCAATGCTAATCGCAGCACTCGCTCACCCTACAAGTAAGATTGGTAGATTTCTAGCAATGAGACCGTTAAAATGGATCGGATTACGTTCATATGGAATCTATTTATGGCAGTACCCTGTAATTATTTTATTATCCCCTAAGGTTAACACTGGCGATATTTCACTTTTTAGAGCAATTTGTCAAATTACATTAATATTTGTTCTTGCAGCACTTTCCTATCACTATATTGAAGATCCAATTAGAAAAGGTAAACTAGGTATACTTTGGAAGAACTTCCTAGCAGGAAATATTAATTTAAAAGAATTCTTTTATAAACATATTGTTATCATAAGCACGTTTATTTTACTATCTGGTATCGCAAGCTTTGGACTATCTGTTCTTCCTGATGCCAAAGATGTAAAAGCAAGCTCAGAAATTGAATCAGTTCAATCCGTATCAAAGCAATCATCTGAAACTGTTAAAAACGATACTAAAAAACCTCCTTCAACAACTATAGTTGATCACGATAAACAGGTAACTAAGCCAATTCAGCAAAATGATGATGAAAAAACAGTAAATAATGAAGTAAAAACAGAAGAAAATAAAGATGTAAAAACAGAAAATAAAGATGAAAAGCCAGTTACTGACAATACAAATAAGCAAAATAATAATGGTCAAACAACTGAAGATTCTAAACTAGGTGTAAATAACAATCAAACTCCAAATACTAATAATAATAAACCTGCTGAAACGAATAAGCCGGTTGTTTCAAACAATAGTGTATTTATTATAGGAGATTCTATCGTTATTAATTCAATTCCTGAACTTAAAAAAACATATCCATCTCTTTCGGTTAATGCTAAAATTGGAAGACAATTTACTGAAGCATCTGCAATTATTCAACAAGCAAAAAGCACAAATTCGCTTGGGAGTACTGTTGTCATAGAGCTAGGTACAAACGGTCCGTTTACCGTAAAACAAATGTCTTCTCTTATAGAGTTAATTGGAAAAGATCGAAAAATTTTATTTGTTAACACGCGAGTACCTAGACCTTGGGAATCGTTTGTTAATAAAACTTTAAGGGAAGGTTCAAGTAAATACCCAAATACTAGAGTTGTAGACTGGTATAGTGCTAGCGCCAATCATAATTCATATTTTTCTCCGGATGGCGTTCATTTAAAACCAGATGGTGCAAAAGTATTTGCGTCATTACTAATAAATGCTATTGAATCTTGGAAGTAACGCCGGTTGAATTAGAAACATGGTAAAAGAACACAAGTCAAACTTGAAGTGCACCCCGAATGTTAGGGGTGCATTTTTTTATAACTAAATTTAAATAATCTAATTAAAACAGAGAAAAGCCACAAGGTAAATTCCTTGTGGCTTTCACGCTGTTGAAAAACAACCTTCAATTAAATTACCAAATTTTCGTAAAGGGGTAGAGTGATGTTGATTTCCACTACAGGATGCTCGCTTTCCATGGGGCGAGACCTGAGCCTCCTCGGCAAGCCTGCGGGGTCTCAGCCTTCCCGCTAATCCCATAGGAGTCGAGCATCCCTCCGTTCCAATCAACTTATTCATAAAAAAAAGTCTGCAATAAATTCTAATCAAGAAGCCTTTACTTAGAGTTATCTAACAGTTGTTTACAAATCAGTTTGTAGGTCGATTTATATCGAATATTAATTAAACTAAACAAATCAATTGAACTTATTTTTCTAAAAATTAGCTCTTAATTTTTTACTTCTGAAAAAATCTTTTTTAGTGTTATTGGAATCATAAAATTGATCAAACATATTAACATTTAAATACATTAAAAGATCATCCAAAAAATGATAACTTCTTCATTAATATATGTTCATTTAATGTACGTTTTCTCTATTGACCATTTTATATTTCAACATTCTAAAAGCCACAAGGTAAATTCCTTGTGGCTTTTTATCGGAAAAGTTCTTGCACTCTAGTTAAATTTCTTTTTTAATTCTTCTAACGTTAATTTACCTGCTTTTTCAACTGGTTTAATAGATGTTGGGAAAAATGGATTTGTTGTCATGAAGTTCTTTTCAACATAATTGAAGTCCTGGATATCAACTACTCTATCTTTATTTAGATCTTCCTTCAACTTATCGCCAGTTTCCTGAGCTTTATTTGCAATAAGCTTTGCATCATAAATATCGATTACATTATCACCATTAATATCTCCTGCTGCTGCAGTATCAGTATAAGCGAAATAGTCTATACCTTGGACCTTTCCATCTATTAATTTACTTAATTTAATTTTTCTACTATATTGATAGTGTCCTGGAATGTTAACTACGAATGTATAATCATCCTCAGTTGCTGGAATATCAAAGATCGTCATATAGCCATTTTCTGAAATATCCGCTTTATATTGTTTACCGTTTTTATCTACAACATATGCTTTTACACCTAACGTCGAATAATCTAAATCGTAGTTATAAAAGTTAACTGCTTCACCGTGGAAATACCCTTCTAAAACTGAATGTTGGGCGACGAATTTAAAGCGATTAGCATATGTCGGTAACGTAACCTTATTACCTTCATTTGTTTGATATGTTGACTCTTGATAATAAAAGCCGCTTTCCCTCATATAGTTAAGGTCGCTCACAACCTTTAAATTAATATCTAATAAATCAATATTCCCATTAATTTTTACTGGTAAATTCGTCTTTTTATCCTTAATATCAATTGAAAATGTTGTAATACTTGACCATGTATCCTCTGTTATTTGTGGTTTTCCAATGCGTATACTCCAATTATTTTTCTTCATTAACTCATCTAATTGTTTCGATTGCTTTACACTCATAACTTTATAATAGTTTGGTATATTTATTGTCACATTGGCACTTGTTAAGTCCTTTGCATTGTGAATCGTAAATGTACTTGTAAACTCTGAACCTAAAGTAACTTCCCTAGACTCTATATTAATTGTTGAATATCGGTCACCTTTATTCATAATCGTAAAATCTGGGAAAACTGGATTTCCTGCTGATGCATAATCATAAGTATAAATTGCTACGTTCGTAGGGTAATTTGCGTACTCTTCTGGTAATACACCAAATTTAAAGTCACCATTTTTAGTTGGGAAAAATTGTGCTGTCGGCCATGAAGAATCCTGATAAGCATAAACTGAGTTTGCTTCCTGAGTTAAATCATGTCCCCTACTTTTTAGATAATCAATTGTATCGTCGTATACATTCCCGTGGACCCAGTAAGCTTTGTAGTCTTTACCATCCATTGGGTTTGTTTCGGTTGTCAAATCTGCATCGGAAATTTCATTAATGCCTGTCTTTTTATCAAATACTACTTTTGGAGGTGTATTATCAATTACCATATCATTGTCTACTTTATAGGTTTTTCCATCTGCATCTGTACCAATATAAGAAACAATATATTTGCCCTCATCCAATGATTCATACTCTAAAGATAATGGCTTATTTGGATCACCTGTAAATAATTTTACATCACCTGAAAAGCCGTACATGATTAAGTAGTCTGTATCAACATTTGCACCATCTAAATCGAAAGTACCATACAGACCAATTGGTTTGCCAGATAGATCGCTAACAACGACATCGATTTTTTTCATTTCACTGTTTAATCTTATTGTAACTGGTGTAAAAGGTAGAATATCAGGATGGAAGTTACTTAAGTCACTTGTAATTGCATTTTTAAAGAAATCAACTTTTGCAAAGCCACTTGTCGTATATCTCACGTGGAATGGTATTTGGTACTCTTGTGTTTTTGATTCATTTTCTACATAAATATATCCTTCATATATGCCAAACTCAGCAGATTTTGGTATTGTTACTTTGGCATCTATATTGACACTCTCATTCCCATTAACAGTTACTTTTGAAGGTAAATCAAGTTTTACACTATTTTTACTAGCATCCTTTGAAACGTCATCGATCGTTAAAAATTCTACTCTTGTATGATATGTTTCATTATTATTACTTAAATTTTTAATACTAATTGATGTTGTTCGATTTTGTTCCTCACTTGTTTGTGTAATACTTCCGAAAGGTAATGAACCTGATACATCATCAATTTGCTTTTTAAACCCATTTTCATCTAATGTGTACGTTTTATTTTGTACTTCTACTAAAGTCGTGTTATGAACTGCCTCATAAGCATCTACTCGTCCAGCTCCAACTTCGTTTACATTATATGTTCTTCCTTTTAATGGATCCGCTGTATTCATAAGTGCTGCTTTTACATCGGCAACAGTATATTCTGGATGAGATTGTAGTAATAATGCAGCTACACCCGCAACATGCGGTGTAGCCATTGAAGTTCCATCCATACTCGCGTAACTAGTGGTGTAATCCGTTTCTTCCCCAGGATTATTAATATATTCTGGCACCGTTGAGAAAATAGAAACTCCTGGTGCCACAACATCTGGTTTAATATCAAAATTATTACTTACAGGTCCTCTGGAACTAAAATCTGCTAAAACGTCACCAGATGTCATATTTGACTGTAAATCTGTCATTTTTAGTTTAACTTCCGGATTTTTATTGAGTTCATCAACAATGCTTTTCCCTTCCTCTTGACTCATTTTAAAGGTCGGTACATATCCAAAGTTTTCACCTAAGAAGAAAGGAATCTCTTCTTCTATATTGTTATAAATTAACACTGCTACTGCCCCTTTTTCATGAGCACGGCGTATTTTTTCATCAAAAGATAAAGTACCACGTGATATTAACGCCACTTTGCCACTTACATCTTTATTTACATAATCCTCTTTTGCACCGATTCCTACATCTACTACATTCAATTCTTTATCAAGAATACTTAAATAATCTTTTCCTAAACCGTGAGCCATTAACTCATTTTTAACTGAAACATCCCCTATACTCGTCTGTACAGTTGGTATATCTGTAGGAACATCGCTTGCTCCAACAGTAATAGCTAACGGTGATGAACCAGGAGAACCTAAGGACCCTGGCGTAGGACCTGCGTTACCTCCTGCTACAACGGGCACTACTCCTTGCAAAGCTGCATTATTAATCGCTACTGCTGTAGCATCTAAAGAATAATTATTACTATTTCCTAAAGAAAGATTAATCACATCCATGCCATCTTCTACAGCCTTTTCTATACCAGCAATAATCCAAGAATCATATCCTGAACCATAATGCCCTAAAACGCGATATGCATATAAATCAACATTTGGTGCAACGCCAGTCATCGCATAATCAACATTATTTCGTGGGTTTGATGCAATCGTACCTGCAACATGCGTTCCATGCTCAGTAACAAATGGACGACCATCAATTTCTGCCGGCTCACCAGAAGCAACAAGATCTGCAGGTGTAGACTCCATTGGATCCGAGTCATTATCTACAAAATCATAACCACCTTTATAAACATCCTTTAAATCCGGATGATTGTAATCAATACCCGTATCAAGAACTCCTACTTTAATCCCCTGTCCATTTATATCCTCGTTATGTAAACGATTCACACCCATAAGTGGTAAAGCTGGTGGAACGCTTTTATTTTTAGCAGAAGAATTAACAGAAAGCTCATTGATTGGTACACTAACTTTATTATCCTTCCATACTCGTTTCACAACACCTATTTGAAGAAGCAAATTTATTTGATCAGTCGGAATAGTCATTGCCACTCCATTAAATACATTTTCAAATGATTGTTTAATATGAAACTGATTTGTTTTCTCCTTAGCTTGCTGAGTTATTTCTACTTTTTCGTTTTTCTTATTCCATAATTCCGTTAATCGCTTTTTAAAGAATGCTTGTTCACCTTTAATTTTTTCTTTCTTACTTTTAGATAACTCTTTTAATTTCCCATTTTGACCATTTTCAATTGGTGAAGTTTTTAGTTCAACAATTATATTTGCAGTTTTATCTTTTAAAGATAATAAACTAGGGTCGATCACAAAACCTTCTTGAGGAGTTAAACGCTTAATCGATTGTCTTTGCTCATCTGTCAGTCCCTTTAAGATTGATTCAACAGAGTTCGAAGTTGCATAAGATTTTTTTTGAGGCATTAAATAAGATGTAAAAAAGCTTGTAGTTAATACACTTGTTACCATTACGTTTAGCATTTTCTTATTTCTAATCTTCATTTCGATGCGCTCCTTCTACTATATTAAGTTAAAAAACTAGCTCTAATTCATTCCTCCAATTAAAAAAATGATGTAAAATTAGAGTTAGAATAATTAGATAAATCTAATAATTTAATTGTAATTTAGCAATTTTTCGTGGTAAATGGGGGTTATTTCAGTCCAAATTTTTATTTATAATCCTATTTCGAAATTAATCATCATAACTTTTTAGAATTAAAGTCACATATTTTACTAAATTTATTGAATTATTGATTGTGTTTGAATAGAACGCCATTAAAATTCAATAGAAATTTTTATTATAAACTTGGGGGAATCGATGGTTTTCTACTGCTCAAACTATTAATAAAAAGGTTTACAAAAGGGAGAAATTTGTTATGTATGAGGGGAAAATCATAAAATATTATCGAGAAAAATCTCAGATGACACAGGAACAGTTAGGGAAAGGAATTTGTTCTAGTACGCATATTAGTAAAATAGAAAGATCTCAAACAGAATATGCAAATGAAATTATAGCCCTACTATCGGTTCGACTTGGAATAAAAATCGAAAATGAGATTTTAAAATTAAAAAATATTAAAATGCGTATAAATAGTTGGCAGCAGTCTATTGCAATGCAGCTAAATGACGAAATAGAAGAAATCAACTTAGAACTTGAGCAAGAAGAGTTAATTCAAATTTCAAATTATGTTAATCAATATAAATTACTTCGCATCAGATATTTATTAATGAAGAATTTAATGAATGAAGCAAAAGAACTCATTAATGAAATAAAAAAAATAAAGCACAAATTGTCGCCTTATGAAGTAAATCTTTTTAGACATGTTCAAGGTATTTATCACTTAACAAATCATGAACCTTTACTTGCCATTCAAGTTTTAAAGAAAATTAATAATGAAGAATATGCAAATGAGGAATATTATTATCACTTAGCTTCTGCTTACCATTCTAACGATTTACCTGTTATGGCTTACTTTTATGCTGATAAAGCCCGACAGTATTTCAAAAGTATTAATTCTTATCTTCGGGTTATCGACTCCGAAATGCTTATGCTTATACAAATTAAGGATAATGAAGAATTTTCAGAGACGATTAAAAGATTTGAAAACTTAATCCAAAGCTGCGAAATTTGTAGATCATCAGACCGAAAAGCAAGGGTATATCATAATTTAGCCTTTGAATATTATCGAAGAAAAAATTATGAGTTAGCAAAAAAATACTATTTTGAGTCTATGAAATTGAAGGATACCAATTCTATACCATATTTACTTTCCCTAGAAGGCTATATACGAAGTTCCTATTTTGGAGAACTATTACCTAAAGGCGAATTACTACAGTATGTAGGTAAAGGATTTGATATTGCTTCCAAAAAAAATGACAAACTTTTTATCAATTTATTCATCTTATTAGACTTTTTAATCTTAGAAAAAGAACAAGAATACCACCAATTTTTGGCGGAGCATTCATTACCATTTTTTAAAAAACTAGGATTCGCTTATCTAATCAAACATTCGGAAAAAGAATTGTTTAACTATTATTTTAAACGCAAACAAACCCGTAAAGCACTAGGTATGGCAAATACTTTAATCAATCAGTAATAGATAGTAAAAGGCATGTCTCATATTAATGGGACATGCCTTTTTGTTATTATTATTTTTTAGCTGGCATCGCTTCTTCAAGTGCAAGATGATTCGTATATAAATAAGTAGCGTAATCTTTACCAACATATCGAATATGCCATGGTTCATAGTGATATTTTGTTATATCTACTTTATCTTCTGGGTAACGAATAATAAAGCCGTATTCATGTGCATGCTCTGCTAGCCATGTTCCTTCAGGTGTTTTGGCAAAACCTACTTCTAAAGCATTACCAAATGCCGGTGATGAAACATCTATCGCTAGTCCAGTTTGATGTTCACTCGTTCCTGGGTATGCACTGAATGCCTTAGTCCACGCCTCACCGTGTACAGAAATATAATTATTGTATAAAGCAACTTGTCGATCATACGAACGGTATCCAGAAATTGCTGTTAATGTATAGCCATCCGCAGCTGCACCAGCAAATAACTTCTCTAATGCATGTCCAGCTTCACTTCTCATTCTAGTTTTTTCTTTTACTGCCCCATTTAGTGGTATTGATGGATAGATAAGATCGTTAGGTTCATAACCATCTGGTAACTTTCGATCTTTATTAACTAAAACTAAATTTGAATCAACGTTTAACACTTCTAATAATCCAGATTCGTCTTCTTTTGTAGTTTTATAATAATCTGGAAAATTTAGTACAATGTCATTTTTAACCTTAGCATCCTTTTTAATCACAATCGTTTTAGGTTCTTTGTTTTGTTCATAAAGAGTACCTGCAACTCCAGCTACTAAAACTAAGGAAATTGCGATCCCTATAATTGGTTTTTTTCTACGATTTTTCATAGCTCTGGACAATGGTTTTCTCCTCCTATAATTTCTATACCTTTTATCGTTTTTTTAATTGTTTGTTTGTCGTAAGTATTTGATAGATGATTAATAAAGTTATTTTTTATTCTAGTATCGTCACGAATTCTTTTAATCAAACTACTAATAATCAACGTTTAAGATTAAACAAAAGCTAACGAGAAAAATAGTTAAATTTGTTTTACTAAAAATAGACGATTTAATTATACAAAAAGTTTTATAATCTGACATTTTTTTTAATTATATGTTATGTTAATAAATAGTATTTAAAACAACTTTAAAGTTTTTTTAATATAATTTAATAAAGTATAATCTTTAGGAGAATATTCACTAAAAAGACTGATTCATCTAAGAATTTACACACTGAAGTATAAAATAATAAACCTTCTTTTCGGAAGGTTTTTTTATATTTAAATAACAACAAAATTAATTATACTATATAATTTTAAGTCAAAAGTACTATTCATTCTAATTTCCGAGACTTTTGTATGTCGAATAAATGTCGATTGAGTATTTAACCCATGCCACTATTGGGTTTTGTGGATTCAATTTGCTTAATTACACCGTCAAATAAATATGTTATAAACTGGAACAAAAAAAAACAAGAATACCCAGAAAGTATTCTTGTTTTTAATTTAAACTTTTTAAGTTTTATTAACTATGCAAATTTCCTTTTAACCAAGGCCGATTCCGATAATGACCTATTGGAATTTGAATTAAACTTGTTTTTCCTATTTCGTCTAATTGATATAGCTCATCGCATAATTTCACATTATATCCAAGTAGTGGATGCCCACCTAATCCTAATGCTGATGCAGCTATTAGTAAACGTTGAACCATTATGCCAGCTTCCATCTGTTGGATTCGATAGCCTCTATAACTATGAGTCGATTTTATATGCTCCATATTTCCCACTACATGTATACAAATTGGTACTTGGAATAAATTAACGGTATGGGCATTCATTCCATATTGGAGTTGCATACGATGATCGCCTAATTTAGTTTGTACTAGCGTATGGGTATGATCATCATAATAATAAGCACCATTGTTAATGCCTTCAACGTTATACAAACATAAATATAATTTTGGACGGTTATTATTATTTTTAAAGGATCCATCTAAATCATTTATATATGAGAAGGATGCTGTTGCCTCTTTCAGTAGTGTTGCTAGGTTTTTTTGACTAATAGGTCGAAAAACAAAGTCAAGTTCAGGTGAAAACCGTTCTTTACATATAGTAGCTAAATCATAAGATAGACGACCCACTTTAGGTAATATTATTCGATTCCTTTCATCTAAATCATCAACAGCTTCATCAACATTTCTAAATGTTTGAGTCGATTCAATCATCGATACTTTATTCAGTTTAATTAGCATCGGGAACTCTTTAATCTTTTTCGATTTTACTAAATATTTATGAGAAACTGTTTGAAGCTCTTTACTTAAATCGATAGAATTGTAATGTTTACTTTTTACATTACCTTTTGAAATTAAGGTAGATTCTTCATTAGAAAGTGGAATGACTCCATATACACTTTCCTCACGTTCGTTTATGCCGATTAAATGGTTGATCGCTTGATCTAGAAACTGGTAATATACTCCCGCTTTAAACCCAAATCGTTTTGCCATCTCTATAATCTGACCAATTAGCACACCGCAATCTAACCCTTGAAGGCGATATGAAAAGTTATTGTATTTAAAGAAATTTTTCCAAAACATTGTTGAAATAAAAATAGTACCAAAACACTTTGGAAGATCACATCTATTTCCTAAAGCTCTTGATACATAAGAATCAAAATTTCCTTCTCTTAATAATACTAAGCAATGTCTAGCAACATCATAATGATAAATCCCTGAAGAGATTTGGTCAGACTTAAGATATAAATATATTTCATTCGGATACAGTCCTCCACCAGAAGGGATGAATCTTCGGTTTGAAGACATCATATTAACCATTTCGTTGGAACCGGAAGTTATTGCTGTTTGAGCAACCTGTGCTACTCCATATACATACCATAGAAAGTAGCCTATTTCGTCTAAATTCGGCTCAATTAAGTCCCTTTTTTCTTTTAATGATAATGGAACGTTAAGAGAAAGTGGAATAGTAGGTAAATCTTTATAAAGCTTATAAGTTAGTGGGGCATCCTCCCAATCTACTTCCCAATCCGATTGATTTGTCTTTTCAATATCAAAATGAAGATTGTGTAGAAATGTTTGTAAACTCATCCAAAATGACCTCCTAGAACACCACTTATGGGAATGGGTGCGGATATGGATTGAGCTGCTCCGGCTTTAGCGGCTTCTTCGTATAGCCCAATTTAACAGGAACTTTTAACACTCGATCAAGTCCATTCAATCGTTTTAGATGATTGCCGAATGTCATAGGCAACATTCCTGGAATTAAGACTTTTACACAAGATAATCCATTTCTTTTGATTTCAGGAGTAGTTTGATCGACTACAATCACATCAAGATTTAATTGTTTAAATACTTGTAGAATATCCTTTAGATCATTCGTCAAATCCAGATGGTTTGTATCCCACTTAAATTCTTCTTCAAAAGTCTTTAATGGGCGGTTATCATCTAATAAAAACTTCAGACGTTCCTCTGCTTGACGCAACCCATATAACATTCCATGATCATCCATTTGTTTAACGAGATTATTGTCTAAAAGCATTTTCATATTTTTAGCATAATTTTCTTCAAACTTTTTATCTAATGTTAGCATCATTCCAGCTAATTCATGTACTGCGCTTTTAACTGCCCGAACCGGATCAAGATGAGCACCTGCTGCACAAATAAGATTTAAACCATGTTCTTTACGGTTTTTTGCAATAGCAACGATACTTGGAATCCCATTCTCCATCGTCGAATTAAATAAGTGAAGATCGTATCCGCCAACCAAACGCATGCGCTCAATCATTAAATCGAGTTCTTGATCCTTAGCCGATTTTGGATCAAGTCGAGGAAGGGGCAACTGAGCATACCAAGTCATTAAGAATGAATCCCGTTCAACAATTTCCAAAATACCGTAGAATATAGCTTCTTCTAAACTGCCTCCTAATGCACATCCATTGGAAGTTTCATACACAAAACCGTGTCCACATCCTAGACTATAGTATGAAAGCAACTCTGGTACAAGAATAGGCTCTTCCTTCATAAATGAATAGCCCCATACCCAATCAATCTTCCGTTTAGGATTAAACTTCTTAAATGGAAAACGCGGCAGAGCATATTGCTCATTCGAATGAGTACCGACAATTTCAGGATTAATTGCATAATCTTTTACGTTATTATAACTATCATGTACGACCGTTTTTTTCCCTCTTGGAGTGAGGCCGCAATACCTTTCTAACCCTTCCAAAATGGCAGTTAATTCACTAGATTCATATGAAAGTGTACGTCCCGCTGTTCCTTCATCCCCTTGGAGTAACGGTAGGTTTACGACTACATCTGCAAATGGCGTGGTTAGATCAAATGCCTTTCCATTTAAAAATCCAGTCTTTTGACCTAAATAGTCATTAACTAACACTTTTTTTAATTCATCCATTGAGCGACTACGATAGCTAGTTGGAGAAACTTTCATACTAGGCTCAAGTGAGATAATAGCAGAATCAGAAGTATCGTCTTCTAATTCACCACAAATTGGACATAAAGGATTCGGTAAAAAAAAGTGATTAGAGCTCTTGAGTGTTTTCATATTTAATAAAAAAATTCGTTCCTCTAGACGAGTTTCTTTACCATTCATAAATTTTTCTACTTCAGCTGAAATTAAGTAAGCCATTTGTAAAAGTCCCGTTCTTGTACCCCATACATCATCCGATACTCCATCACCTTCTACTAACTGATAATCTATTTCTAGCATTTCTCTGCGCTCTCTACCAGCCATTAAACGTCTAAAATCGGCACACTTTATACATCCTTTTTGACCTGGATGTACTAAAGGTCCGAT
This sequence comes from Gottfriedia luciferensis, assembly GCF_001712755.1. GTDB lineage: Bacteria > Bacillota > Bacilli > Bacillales > Bacillaceae_G > Gottfriedia > Gottfriedia luciferensis_B. The sequence goes on along the minus strand of NZ_MDKC01000003.1, from coordinate 132,522 downwards.
TACACCCTCCCCAAATGATACACAAGCACGTAGCCATGGAACTGTTCCGATCCTTAACTTTTCATCAGCTTTTTCATAAATCTTAGGGTTCCATGCATCATCCAAAATAAGTATTAAACTAGTATCCTCGGAAACCGGAGACTCTAAATCTTTCTGTTGAACTACTTTATATTTATTTAAAAGAATTTCGGATGTGTACTTACTTAATAATCCCTCTCCAAAAATGGTAACCGTTGAATTCAAGTTGAGCTCACCTCTCTTAACAAGACACCATAAACTCCCGCTAGTTCATCTACATTAATCGATTCAAGCATAAACTCCAATGTTTGTAATTCCATATTTTTCTGTTTTAAAATATCTATAGCCGCGATTAATAAATCAGTATGTTGAGCACGATTAGATTGAGGAATAATCATTTCGGGTATTTGCTTTTCTTCCACTATAACTAACGAACTTTGAATAGCTGTTGATGCAATTAATTGAATCTTATTTTGTGACTCCTTTAGAACTTGTTTTAGTGCATCTTGTAAGGCCATTGTTATATTTAATCCAACACTTCTATACCAGCCTTTTTCTGTACCAACCCAGACTACTGGAAAGCCACATATCTCTTTTCCTAATGCTATTTTTGGAGATTCATGTATTGTATTTAATGTTTGTAAATAAAATTGAGCACAATTATCTTCAATTTTTATCGCTTTAATTTCTTGAATATGATTTTTATGATCACTCGTTTGTTTATTAAGCTCTTCAGACAAATATTTTTGTAGTGCTCTACAAATACTTTCTGAAAAAGTTTGACCAGTAGCGATTGCGATGTATTCCCCAGGTTCAATACACTCTACAACATCAGACTCAGAATTCTTAATAAGTTGACTCGCTATTTGAGATACATACATTTCAACTCCAGTAAGTCCCGCCTCTCTTCGTGCTTCTTCATGAGTTAATTCAGTACAAATCGTACTCGTTAATAGTTTTACTGGACCTTCTGTCAGAGGATCTACTACTTGTATCCGACATTGAGCTAATGGAAGTTGATTTAATTCGCCCTCATCCCAAACGTGAAATAATCCAGTTTCTTGTGAATTGAACTGCCCTAAGTAAGTTATTAACTTACTTAGATCTCCTCTAGGTTTGTTTTGCTCTAACTTTTCCTCAAAATTATGAACTATTTTAGCTTTCGCTTTTCCAGTCACTAGTGGATGAGGTGAGAATGAGTGCCAACTGCCCTCTAACGTCTCTTGGTTAATAATATAAACCTGATTATTCTTTTCTGTTTCTCGTGACTTTGTAATATCCTTAAATAACTCGAACACCATTATATTTGCCAACATTGCTGATGTCATCAAAGACAATGGTTGGTTGGTTCCTTCTTCACAGAGTATGTTTTGATGCACACTTCTCCATGCCGACTCGAAGCAAGCTTCAGAACTTGATGTCACTAGTGGCCCGGCCATACAAATCTTTTGCGAAGAAATTGCTGGGATAAATCTCTTTTTCTCTCTTTTACAAATCTCATTGAGCATTTTAAGTTCATAAACATGATCATCTTCTGATACATACAAAATCGAATCAAAAGTAGAAACAATCTCTTGTAATGAAAGCTTCTTTCTCTTAATTAATTCAACTTCGACTTCATGATCTGTCCTACGTGCGTTGTCTACAATTTCTTTTATTCGTTTTTTATCTGTATTTTCAGTATTCGTTATTAAAAGATGGAATTTCGCTAACCCCGACTCTAATAATGCTGAAACTAGCGAAGTGACAATTGTTCCAGAACCAATTGCCAATATCTTGGATTGACGATAAGTTTGAAAACGATAGGAACCAGAATCCCCAAAACAATTTAAAAACTCAATTTGACTCGCATACTTATTTAGAATATCTTCAGATAATTGATGTGGATGATCCTTACTTATGTCTCGTGCAAAACCATTTTTATATAAAGTCTCACCAATTTCATAAACTCGATCTCGGTATTGGTCTGGCAAACCATTTGTTAAACTTCCTATTGAGTGTTCACCGTTAAACATAGGAAGTAACTTTTCGATCCACTGATAAACAGAAGCACCTTCCATACGAAATGAACTTAAATTATTCCTAAAATAGACACCTCCATTCGAATCAGGTACAAAAAAAGTATCTCGATTAACCTTTAGCCGTGTAGATGGATTCAATTTTGACATCCTTTTCAACCCCTTCGATCCAGTGAGTTGTACATTGAATAGCATAAATACTTTCTTCATAATCCTATGTATTTTATGTATTCCTTATGTCATAACATAACTAGTAAAACCCCTACATAAATTAAGTAGGGGTTTATTGTCTAAATGGACAAATAGTTTTTATGAAACATTACAATTAACGGTGACAGCGACCGCAGTGACCGCAGCCTCCGCAACGGAAACAGCCTCCACAGCCTCCACATCCAAAGCAACCTCCACATCCAAAGCAACTAAAAAAAGGGAAAATACCAAAGCACATACGTACATCTTGAGTTTGATACTGATTATAATCCCATGGAACTACTTGACTTGATTGAAACTGTCCAACGTTTAATTCTTGAAGCTCTCTTTGAAAATCATACATTTTTATAACCTCCGACATAAAATTTGAAAGCGAATAAAAACATAACGTACTTATAAAAAATAAATACGATTCCCTAATTTGAATCTACTAAAACGCAGACTCTCAACAACAAAATATGTCGAGTGCTTGGGCATTGTTACCGATTCAATTGCCCAATTTATTACTCATTAGTAAAATTTTGAACTGATTGAAAGTGCAAAAAAACCTCACATCAAAAGTGAGGTTCTTTGTACGTCTTTCATTTTTTTCTATACTTTTTCATCATTAAAATCAGTATTCCTTAATCTTCATTAAGTTTAATGTTATTAAGGGGTGAATATGAAAATACATTCTTTTTAATTGCTTTTTTATTTCTCCTGATTTCTTTTCCAAAAATTAATTTCGCTGGCTTTATTTTAAGTACTTTGAATAGTATGAGGTATAGTAATAATAGAAAATCAAAAATGAAAAGTAAGTCCCCTATCATAAAAAACGAGAATATTGTATTGGAGATTTCTTCAGTTTGATCAAGAGTAGAAAATACAAACACAGCATATCTTTCATAAACCGTACAGATTAACAATATAAATCCAACCACTAATGAAGTAAAACTATAACCAATAGATCGTTCTCTTTTATTGAATTCTAAAAAGATTGGAAGTAAATATAGCAAAACAACAATAAAAATACTAAATAATAATCCTAATAAAGTAATTCGGCTATGTAACATAGACTGAACTAGCAAAAGTTTTCCTAGGATAAAAAAAAGTAACACGATCCCCATCAATTCCCTCCTCATCTCCCCATTTAGAGGAACAGCCATGATCACATCCGTTTACAAATTAAACGGATTCCTTTTCAAAATAAATTATAGCCTTGCTTATTAACGTTTCAAATACTCTTTTTTACCGTTTTGATAGGTAAAAACAGATAATATATAAAAATTCATGAGTAGATGTATGCCCTTCGGTAGATATAAGAAGATTGCAGATTAATAAATATTTATTACCGTTTTTAACGGTAAAAATAGTCATATGCATATTCATCATCTAAGTTTAAAATAATTTTGAAAACATTATCTCAACAACACTTTTTGTGATTGTTATCACAAAATTAGTTAGTTTATTTATGTTAGTAAAAATATTAATTTAGATCAAAGTAGGAGATGAGATGGATAAGGCGAGTATAAGAAGATTACACTTAATCGATATTTTAAGTAGTCAAGAAAAATGGTTCAAAACAGAGGAGCTTGCTAAAAATTTAAATTGCACTGAGAAAACAATTCGAACTGATATACAAATTATCAATTCCACATTCCCAGAAGGATGGCATATTGAAACGATAAAAGGAAAAGGTATTTATATAAATAATCCAATTAATTCATCGCTTGATCAAGTTCGTTCACTTTTTGTTAAGAATTCTTTATCGCTTCAGGTAATCATGTTTATTCTAATAAAAGAAATTGAACACATTAGTGATTTAGGAAAAGTCTTATATACGCATCACAATACTGTTTATAAAATTCTCGAACGAGTAGACAACTTATTGAAGTCGTATAATTTAATTTTGAAGCGTGCACCACTTGAAATTGTAGGTAATGAGTTTCAAAAAAGAATCTTATGCTGTGACGTATTGTATGGTCTATATTCCCATACTAATAAATGGCCTTATGATTCTCTATCGTTTTCTATTATAAAAAAAGTAGTGACAAAATCAGCAGAAAAAAATAATTTATTTTTATTTCCACCTACTCTAGATAAATATATTTATTATGTTGGTACGATGCTTCAAAGAATTGACCGAGATATACAATTGGATTTAAATCCTTCTAATAATATTAAGGATTCAAAGTTTTTTTCAGTTGCAACTGATATTTGCATACAGCTAGAAAATATTTATAAAGTATCAATTCCATTAAATGAACTAAACGCTCTTTCTATAATGATATCTGCATCCCCTTTTTTTTCTAGCGATAATGAACCTCAAGATAAAATTATAAATAGCTACCATAATAAATCAGAAAAACAATATATAGAATTACACGAGCTCGTTACGATGCTCGAAAAAAAGCTTAGTATAAAATTACATGATCATAATGATTTTATTCTCACTCTTCAAAAACAATTTAAAGCATTTTCCCTAATTCTTTTTTTAAACGGTAGATTTGAACGATCTTCTCTCATTTCCGAATACGTTAAAAAGCGTTATCCAGAGTTATTTTATAAAGTAAAAACTGTATTTCACAATTGGTGCAATTACTTTTCATACCCAGAAGTAAATAATGAAGTAATTGCTAAAATCACATTAAATATTCAAGCAATCATCATTAAATTATCATTAGTGAAAAAAAGGGTACTACTGTTATGTTCTGAAGGTTATGGTGTAAGACAGTATATAACAACTAAACTCATAAAAGAATTTAGAGATAAAATACAATTTGTTGAACTCCAAAACGGCGAACTGAGTCCTGAAACGATTAGTGAATTACGTTTGGACTTTATCATTGCTGATTTTCAAATTGATATCGATATTGTTCCAATTGCGGTAATTAGTTCTACTCTTTCACAACGCGATATTAATCATATCGCCCATTTATTAAAATAAATTTTATTTTGAATAAGCATTCAAAGGTGATTTTATGATAAAAGAAAGGTCAACATTCGTCACAAATGAGCTAGTTGAACTATTAAGGCAGCTTGATCATGATACTTTTTTACACGGGATGCGTGTAGGTGAATTATCTTATAAATTCAGTAGATATTTAGATCTCACTTTACGTCAAACCAATCAATTACATTTTATTGGTTATGTACATGATATTGGTAAGCTAAAAATACCAAATTCAATTGTTACAAAAAGAGGTCCTCTTACTGATTTCGAGTGGAATCTAATGAAGAATCACACAATTTATGGGCATGATTTATTAAAAAATTTATCATATCATAATGATATTTTAAATGCTGTACGTTATCATCACGAAAATATTGATGGGACCGGCTATGAAGGCTTATATAGTAACGAAATTGATTTTAATTCGAAAATAATTAGAATAGTTGATAGTTTTGATGCATTAACCCATGATCGTTCTTATAGAAAAAAATGTTCAATTGAAATATCGTTAAAAAAAATTCAAAAACTAAGTGGTACCGTTTATGACCAGGATTTAATAAAGGAATTCACCAAGTTTATTTGTAAACTGTATTAAGTAGTATTCAATAATGCTAATAATTTACACCTATTAATTGCTAGACCAGAATCTATTAACATGTTATAGTTTCATTAAAATTATAAATTTCACTCGTATAATAGTGAGGATATGGCTCACAAGTTTCTACCGGTTAACCGTAAATTTACCGACTATGAGTGGTAACACATCAGACATTTTAGCTCTAGCGAATCAAAGACTCAAAATGTGTTACTTCACTCATTTTTACAGTGAAGTACATGTTTTGAGTTTTTTGTTTAGATTAAGGGGGATCATTATGGAATTATTACTAAAAAAAATTGAACAAGAAGGAATCGTTTTAGCAAATGATGTATTAAAAGTGGATGCTTTCTTAAATCATCAAATGGATCCTGTTTTAATGAAAGAAATTGGAGAAGAATTTGCGCGTTTATTTTCTGAAGAAAAAATAACAAAGGTAGTTACTATAGAATCTTCAGGTATCGGACCTGGGCTAATGACAGCACTTGCTTTAAATGTCCCTCTAGTTTTTGCACGTAAGAAAAAGTCGATCACAATGCAGCAAGATATTTATACTGCTAAAGTATATTCATTTACAAAAAAAGAAGAAAATGAAATTTCAATTTCTCATAAATGGTTAGAAGAAGGCGATAAAGTTTTAATAATAGACGACTTCTTAGCAAACGGACAGGCAGCTCTTGGATTACTTTCAATCATGGAACAAGCGAAGGCAGAAACAATTGGATTTGGAATCGTAATTGAAAAATCATTCCAAGATGGCGGAAAGATTCTACGTGATCGTGGTTATCGAGTTGAATCTCTTGCTCGTATTCAATCTTTAAAAGACGGACAAATTAAATACTTCAATGAAGAATTAACTGTTTAAACATAAAAAAGACATTGTATGAACGATTTGAGTTGTTCACAATGTCTTTTTCTCTTAATTAAGCCTTTTTTAAAATTAAATATACAAAGTAAGGTCCACCGATTAAGGCTACTATAATCCCTGCTGGTATTCCTTCTGGATCGACTAAGTTTCTTCCGATTATGTCGGCAACTAATAGTAATAATCCACCAATTAATATTGCAATGGGTATATATAATTGATTTCTTGGGCCAACTAAACTCTTAGCAATATGTGGTGCCATTAATCCGATAAACGCAATTCCTCCTGTTACTGAAACAGCAGATGCTGCTAATGCAACTGCTGCTAACATTAAAACAATTCTTTCCTTTTCTAATGAGACCCCTACCCCGATTGCAACAGGCTCATTTAAATTAAGAAGGTTTAAGGTGTTTGAGGAAGAATCGCCATTTTTTTAGCTAGTATTTTAGTATTCTTTGAAGCAATGTTTTCTCCATCTAAAATAATCGTTCCGGATTGATGAGAGATTATTCTTGTAACCGCCTTCAAAAGAGTCGATTTACCGCAACCATTTGAACCGATGATTGTTGTAATTTGTTTATCCGGAATTTTTATATTAAGGTCTTTTACAAGAGAACGATCACCATAACCAATGGTCAATTCATTAGTATATAACCGAACCATAAACGGACCTCCATTCATTTAATATTCAAACTGTTAATGATAATGATAATTATTATCAATTAATGTTACTAGGTTAATATAAGTCCATTTACTAATATTGTCAATATTAATTTTTAGTGAAATCATTGAAAAATTCTCATAAATGGTTTATATTTTACTGAGAATGATAATCAATGACAGAATCTTCTGGAGTGAGAACATAATGAATATGAACGATCTTTATGATGTAACAGTAATCGGAGGAGGTCCTGCTGGACTTTACTCTGCCTTTTATAGTGGTTTACGAGAAATGAAAACAAAAATTATAGAATTTCAATCTGAATTAGGCGGTAAAGTTCATTGTTATCCTGAAAAGGTGATTTGGGATGTTGGAGGACAACCACCAATCCCTGGCGAGAGATTTATCGGACAAATTGTTCAGCAAGGATTAACGTTTGATCCGACTGTTGTGTTAAATGAAAAAGTAGACACAATCACTCGTGACGATAATGGCATTTTTGTTTTACATACAGCTTCAGGCCAAATACATTATTCTAAAACAGTTATTGTTGCAGTTGGAAGCGGTATATTAAACCCAACAAAACTTCAAATAGATGGTGCAGAAAGATTCGAGGTTTCAAATTTAAACTATACAGTAAAATCACTTAAACATTTCCAAAATAAAACTGTAATCGTTTCTGGTGGTGGTAACTCTGCAATTGATTGGGCTAATGAGTTAGAGCCAATTGCTAAGAAAGTTTATTTAACTTACCGAAAAGATGCACTAAAAGGTCATGAAGCACAAGTCTCCCAATTAATGAATAGTTCAGTTGAATGTCTTTTCAATACATCTATTACGAAACTAATTGCTGGTGAAAACCATGAAGAAATAGAAAAGGTTGAACTGACAAATAATGAAACTGGTGAAGTATCTCATTTGGCAATTGATGAAGTAATCATAAACCACGGTTATGAACAAGATACTTCTTTATTAAATAACAGTGAAATAAAAGTAGAAATGATTCAAGATTTCTATATTAAAGGGAATACAACGAGTGAAACTTCGATTGAAGGGATTTACGCAGCTGGAGATATTCTTATGCATGAAGGAAAGTTGCAATTAATTGCTGGTGCATTTCAAGATGCCGCAAATGCTGTTAATAAAGCGAAGCAATATATTCAACCAGAAGCTAGTGGATCAGCAATGGTTTCATCTCATAATGAGGTATTTAAACAACGAAATCGTGATTTAATTAAACAGATGATGAACTAAAAAACAACATCTCTTTTTTCATGTTAAACTATAGGAAACTTATGTAGATTAGACTGAGAGTGGTTTATATGAATTTAAAGTATAAATAAATGTATCATTTTAGATCATGATGATACTGCCGTAATGAGTACACCTGGAATTCACTATCCATCCTTTGTAGAAGCAATTAAAAAACTTCGTCCAAATGATGAACCTATTACTTTTGAAGAGTTTGTTGGATATTGCTTTGAACCTGGGTTTCATTCTTTATGTACAGACATAATGAAATTCAATGAAGCTGAAATGATCGTTCAACAAGAAATTTGGCAAAGCTATACTTCATCCTCAATCCCCGACTTTTACGAGAAATTTCCTGAAACAATAAAGGGGTTTAAAGATCGGGGCGGTATTATAACCGTAGTATCTCATTCTGAGAGAAGCAGAATTGAACGAGATTACTTGCAGCACTGCGGTTTTATCCCAGATGCAGTCTTTGGATGGGAACTGCCTGAGCATCAAAGAAAACCATTTCCTTATCCGATTAAAGAAATATTGAGACGTTTTAACTTAAAAGAATCAGACGCATTGATGTTAGATGACCTTAAGCCAGGTTTGGAAATGGCTAAATCCTGTCACGTAGACTTCGCAGCTGCAGGTTGGTCACATGCCATTCCTGAAATTAAACAACAAATGAAAAATGAATCAAAGTTTTATTTTGAAACGATAGATGAATTTAGCAAATTTTTACTAGGTTAAAACAAAAAACACAACACTCTTAAAAATGACTCATCATTTTTAAGAGTGTTGTGTTAGTTTTAAGGAAATTTTTGAATTTTCTAATGTAATTAATTAGAAGCGCTTTCATAACAATTACAGTTTTTGTTTCTTTTTATCATCAACTAGGTATATTAGTCCGCCTGCTGTTTGTATCAACTTCTTCTTTTTTTCCAATTTTAAAAATAAAGAAGGAAGAAATCACTAAAACTGTAATTAATGAAGTTAAATAGAACTGAGAGCGAAGATCATCCATAAAGTACATCGAAAAATAGATGACGATCATCGCTAGTATAGTAATGTAAGTAACATATGGGAAACCCCACATTTTTAATCGTAACACTTTTCCCGTTTTCTCAGCTTGTCTTCGCTTTATTACATGCGATACTGCAATAACAATATACACTAGAAGCGCAATTGAACCTGATGCATTCAAGAGAAATGAAAAGAGTTTATCAGGTGAAATAAAGTTAAAAATTGCAGCTAAGAAGGCGAAAGCTGAACTTGCCCATACTGCCCAATACGGTGATCCACCTTTATTTACTTTTGTAAAGATTCTCGGAGCACTTCCTTGCTGCGCCAAAGAATAAAGCATTCTAGAATTCGTATAAAGTGCTGAATTCAAACAAGAGAGTACTGAAAAAAGTACAACCACCTTCATGATTGTTCCAGCTCCTGGAATCCCTAAATTGTTAAGCAACGTTACATATGGGCTACTTAATGATTTTGCATCGTCCCAAGGCATTAATAAAACTAAAATAGATACTGACCCAATGTAGAACAATGCTACACGCCAAACAACAGTATTAATGGCAGTAACAACAGATTTTTGAGGATCTTTTGATTCACCAGCAGCAATTGCTGCAATTTCAGACCCAAAGAAAGCAAACATAACTGTCATAAAACCACCTAATATTGCGCTTATACCTTTCGGAAAAAATCCGCCATGCTGTGTTAAATTTGATAATCCCGGAGACTGAATCGTAGGGATTAATTTGAATAAAATTGCAAGACCTAATATCATAAACGCTGAGATCGCCACTACCTTTGTAATGGCAAACCAATATTCAAACTCTCCAAATGTTTTCACTGATAAAATATTGGTAAGTGTAAGTACAAATGTAAGAATTAAAGCCCATCCCCATAATGGGATACTTGGGAACCATGAATTCATTATATTTGCACCTGCAATCGCTTCAATTGCAATTGTAATTAACCAGAAAAACCAATACAACCAACCAATCGTGTATCCTGCCCAAGGGCCAATCGACTCTTTTGCATACGTTGAAAACGAACCACTTACTGGGTTCTCAGCAGCCATTTCTCCTAACATTCTCATAAGGAGTGCAACTAATAATCCCGCTATTACATAAGCAACAATTGCTGAAGGACCCGCACTATGAATAACATTCCCACTACCTACGAATAAACCTGCCCCTATAATTCCACCAATTGAAATCATTTGAATATGACGGTGTTTTAGATTTTGTTGTAAACCATTGTGTTGTTTCTCCATATTCACCCTATCCTTTTTTTTCGTTAATATAAAAATATTTATAAAAACCTTGCAGTAAAAGACTCGAGCAAGTCCTATTAATCTACACATTTGGACGTTACTTTTAAAAAGTTTGAACAGATGAAAATCTTTAAATGATCAGTTTCAACAAAATTTAGCAGTTAGATAATACGTTTTCTAGAATAGCAAGACCTTCGTTTAACTCATTTTCTGTAATCACTAGTGGACTTAAAAAGCGAATAATATTTCCATCTAAACCTGCAGTAAGTAATAAAAGCCCAGCTTCATTTGCAGCTTTTGCAATTTTTGTAGTAAGATCTTTATTCGGTGTTTTTAATTTTTGATCCGTTACAATCTCTACTGCACACATTGCTCCTAGACGACGGAATTCTCCAATGAAGTTATACTCTAATTGCCACTTTCTCACACGGCTTTCAAGTACCTCTCCAATCCATTCTGCTTTTTCACACAATTTTTCTTCTTCAATGACTTCTAAAACTGCCAATGCGGCTTCACACGCAAGTGGATTTCCACAATAGGTTCCACCTAATTCACCCGGATCTGCTATATCCATTATTTCTGCTTTTCCAATAACAGCACTTAGTGGCATACCACCTGCGATAGATTTAGAAGCTGTCATAAGATCAGCTGCAACTTCGAAATGCTCCATCGCAAATAATTTTCCTGTTCTTGCGAATCCAGTTTGAATTTCATCTGCCACCATTACAATGCCATGTTTTGAACAAAATTCACGAACGTGTTTTACAAATGATTTTGGCGGTATTACAAATCCACCTTCTCCTTGAATCGGCTCCATGACAATACATGCTACAGTCTCTGGTGCTACAGTTGCTATAAAAAATTGATTAAACTGTGCAATAACATCTGCTTCGTATTGCTCATCAGTCATACCGTCTGGCTTACGGTACATATATGGATATGGTGCTTGATAAACTTCAGGTGCAAAAGGACCAAAACCAAGTTTATATGGTTTTACTTTGCTCGTCATTGTCATCGTCATTAAAGTACGTCCGTGAAATCCACGAGTAAATGTGACAACTGCTTGGCGTTTTGTATATTTCCTTGCGATTTTCACGGCATTCTCTACTGCTTCAGCACCACTGTTTAATAAAATAGCTTTTTTTGCAAAATCTCCTGGAGTTGCTTCACACAATCTTTCACAAATTTCAATGTATGACGGATACATAACGACATTGAAGCCAGGATGAATGATTTTTTCTGCTTGTTCTTGTATGGCTGCTACTACTTTTGGGTGTGAATGCCCTACGTTAATGGTTCCTATAGCTGCACCGAAGTCAATAAACTTATTACCTTCTAAATCATATAATGTAGCTCCCTTGCCTTTTACAGCAACTGCTCGATTTCCATTGCTAACGCCTTTTACAACGTATTTATCTCGCTTTTCTTGCCATTCTTTTGTGGATAGTTGCTTAATCATTATTTGATTCCTCCGTTTTTATAAAAATTTTTCTACGATGTTTGTTTTTTCAATCACTGAATTAATTACGAGCTAATCATAGTAATATGTATAACTTCCTATTTGCTCATTTCAACTTCCAGTATGAGAAACCTATAAACAGTTAAAAACGTGTACCGTCTAAAAAACCGATAAAGCTAAACGGTACACATAAAAATGAAAACAATTTTAAATGATGTCTAAAATTTATCCTTTGTGCCAAATAACGAGTTTCATTTCCGTCATCTCTTCAATTGCATACTTCAATCCTTCACGTCCTGTACCACTTTCTTTTACGCCTCCATATGGCATTTGATCAACACGGAACGTAGGTACATCATTAATAACTACGCCTCCTACATGCAGATCGTCTGCTGCTTTTAGTGCATTAACAACACTATTAGTGTAAATTCCAGCTTGCAGTCCATATCGGGAATCATTTACAGCATCAATTGCTTCTTCAACCGAAGATACTTTACAAATTGAAACAATTGGAGCAAAAACTTCGTTACATGATACTTTCATGTTATTTGTTACATCTAAAATAACTGTAGGTTCAAGAATATTCCCTACCGTTTTGCCACCTGTTGCAATGGTCGCACCCTGCGCTTTTGCTTCTTCGATCCAGCTTAAAGCACGGTCCAAGTCATTCGATGAAATAAGAGATGAAACATAAGTTTCAGGATCTAAAGGATCACCTAGTTTGAGTTCGCTAGCACTTTTTGCAAACTGCGAAACAAATTCATCATAGATTTTTTCGTGTACATATATACGTTGTAAAGAGATGCAGACTTGCCCTTGGTTTGAAAATGCGCCCATTAAGCAGCGATCAATAGCCTTTGTTACATCGATATCCTCATCAATGATTAATGCCGCATTTGATCCTAGTTCAAGTGTTGTTTTCTTAAGCCCCGCTTTTGCTCGAAGTGCAATTCCAACTGAGGAACTTCCTGTAAAAGTCACCATACTAACTAGATCACTTTCTACAATGGCGTCACCTACAACTCTTCCTGGTCCTGTAACAACATTTAATACGCCATCCGGTAGACCAGCTTTTTTGAACAAATCTGCTATAAAAAATGCAGAAAGTGGTGTTTGTGAAGCTGGCTTTAATACCACGGTATTCCCTGCAGCAATAGCTGGTCCCACTTTATGCGCCACTAAATTCATCGGAAAATTAAATGGAGTAATTGCACCAATAACTCCAATTGGATTACGAATGGTGTAGCCTATTTTTCCAACTCCACCAACCGCTGCATCAAAAGGAATTGTTTCTCCATGAATTCGTTTTGCTTCCTCTGATGCAAATTTGTATGTTTCAATCGTTCTTATTACTTCTGCTTTGGCGAAAATCAGTGGTTTAGCCGACTCGAGAGAAATTACCTTTGCAGCTTCTTCTAAATTTTCTTCAAGAAGTTGCGAAACTTTCTCTAAAATTGCTGCTCGTTGATGAGCAGGCATTTTGGCCATTACTTCTTTAGAATCATAAGCAACTTGAATTGCATTCTGAGTTTGTAGTTTATTCGCAATAGCAATATCTGCAATTTTTTCTTGTGAATAAGGAGAAAGCAAATCTGAATAATTTTCTGTTTCCACATCTTGTCCGTTAATCCAAATATTCTTTTTCATGTTTCCCTCCATAACTTATGAATACGTATTAATAATAAGCTTCATTTTTAATAATTGTCAAACAATTTTTATTTTTTAGCATTTTATAAATATTTAATCAACATCTATAAAACTTCTCTATATTCTCTAACGAGTTGTGCTTAATGATGGTTATATGTTGGATCTAGTAAGTTATTATAAAAATTTATCAACAAGTATCTAAACTACGTAATTATTACACACTTATTCAAATTCCTATGAATACGTATACAAAAATTTCGTTAATTTGCACAAAACTTCTAATCTAATTCGATTTTATTTGTTATAATATAAATAGTCACTTGAAAATTCCAAAAATTATGTTGTTTTGGGAGTAACAAGATTTAGAACATCTGCCGTATTCATTGTTTTTTTAATTATTTTAACTATTATTTTTAAATTTTATATTATATGAACTTGGAGTGATTTATTTGGTTTCTTCACACGATGTTGCGAGGCTAGCCGGCGTCTCTCAAGCTACTGTTTCTCGTGTATTAAATGGGTCTAAAAATATTAGACAATCAACGGTAGAAAAAGTAGAGAGAGCCATTAAAGAATTAAACTATCATCCGAATTTGAATGCTAGAAATCTCGTAAAAAAGAAAACCAATATGATTGCGTTAATCACAGGACATACTCATGATCCTTTTTACGAAGAATCTACTCGGGGAATTGTATCGATTGCAGCAAAAAAAGGATATAACGTACTCGTATTTTTCAATAAAATAGATAACGATAATATGCTTTATAACCAAGTATTAAGCGCCCCTGTTGATGGAATCATAATGTCTTCTATTTTAATGAATGATTCAATTTTTCCCGTTTTAGAAAGTTTGGAAGGCAAACCATATGTGACCTTCAATCGGAAGCATTCGTGTGGGACAAACTATTTTGAGATTGATAACGTAAAAGCCGGCGAACTAATAACAAATCATATGATCGAATTAGGTCATAAAAATCTAGCGTATATAGGTGGCCCGCTACAAGCATCTACTTTTCACGGTCGTTTAGAAGGGTTTAAAAAAGAGGCTAATAGACAAAAAATAGCAGTTCGTGATGATTGGATAAAAACGACCGATACAACTATAGAATCCATCGTCCAAGCCTGTAAGGAGTTATTTTCAGGTATTGAATTTCCAACAGCCATAGTCGCTGCGACGGATGCTATTGCATTAATTTGCTTAGATTTCCTACTTAATAAAGGCTTTAAAATACCGGAAGATATCAGCATTGGTGCAATTGATAATATCGAGTTTTCTGCCCATGCATCTATTCAATTAACAACAGTGGGAACTCATTTAAGTCAGTCTCTAGGAAATCTGGCTATGGAACATCTAATTAATTTGATTGAAAATAAAAACAAACAATTAAATTCCGTAACAACTACAATCACACCTCATTTAATTGTTCGACGATCTACTGGAAACCCTAGAATAAAATAGATTTTAAATTTAAAACTATTTTAACAAGTAAATTGAGACGTGTATAACTCACGTCTCCTGTTTCCGCTCCATACTATTACGATAAAACAAAAAGGATTGTCCCCTGTTCAGTACAGAGTCCAATCCTCTTTAGCAGTATAAAACTATTTGTCTAACTTTTTCGCTTCACTTTAAATGTGCTTTACTTCCACACCGTCATATACTTTTTTCGATATTTTAGATCCTCTTCTGTTCCAATCAATTCTAAAGCCTTTTGTTTAATCTCTTCATTCTTAACCGCGTCATAAAGGTTTCTCATACATTGAATAATATCGTATCGAATTAATGTATAGTTCTTCTCTTCTTTGCAATTTAAATAACGATTTTCTAGATGTTCAAGGACGATTGCTCGTTGTTCTGGACCAGCTAAGCCTACTCTCCATATTGACTGTAAAGTGTGTCTTGCGGTAACGAATTTTGGATCATATGTAACTTGCCAAATTTCTGGAAAATCATTTAGCATTCTCTTCTCTGGATCGCTGATCGCTAAATTTGAGAGAAATTGTGCAGCTCTTGACCTTTTGTGATTTCCTTTATGCGTTAGATCCGATTTTAATCGATCCCATACTTCATATGACCAATCCACTTTCTCTTTTGTAACGGAAATAATGTAGTTAAAGGCTTCGAATTGCAAATTCTTGTCTGTTGATTCAAGGTTTTCGAAATAAGTTTGTACTTGTTGATCCATATACGTACCTCTTTGAGAATAGTAAATAATTCTTTTATCTAGATGATATCATTCCCTAGCATTTACTTGCTATGAAAAAAAATTATCTTATCGTTTAATTTTTTACGATTTTTACTAATACTAAGCATACCCATTATAAGTCAGTATACTTAAAATCACGATAATTGTTGCATTATCTATTTAATTAAACGTTTGTTTAGTTTTTAAAATAAGTGGTTTGGGTAAAAAGTACAACGATATATTAATAATTAAATTAAACTAAATGAACGATTTTCAATCCCGGATCGTATAAGAATTAAGGAGGGATTTTTTATGAAAACAATATTATTTGAAGAACACAAATTAATTATTACACTTTCTAGTTTCGAAACAATATTAGGGTTAAAACATTCAATAGAAGTTCCGTATAGTGATATCAGTGATGTTTCTCTTGAGGACATACATGAATTTCTTTGGAAAATATACGGTACACACTTAGGCGCATCTAAATATGGACATTTTAAAAAAGACGGAGTGAATTATTTTATTGCTACAAGTACTAATAAGGGAAATTTAGTTTTAACTTTAAATAACCACAAATACGATAAAATCATTTTAGAACTAGATCACGTTGATGATGTTTTACAGCAAATACAAAATACGTTACGTACTTATGTTAAATAACTTAAATAAGACTGTCTTTAAAGGACAGTCTTATTTAAGTGTGTTGAAATATAAAATGATCAATACGGAAAACGGGCATCAAATTGAACTTTATGATGACATTTTCATTTTTCGGATGATTTATTAATGGTTTTTAAATGTTAATATTTTGAGCAATTTCATGATTCCAATAAACACTAGTCATGATTTTTTTCAGAAGTTAAAAATATTATGTGCTAATTTTTAGAAAAACAAATTCAGTTAATTAGTTTAATTAAAGTTCGATATTAGTTGACCTACAACCTTATTAATACACAACATTAGGATACTCTAAGTAAAGGCTATTTGATTAGGATTTATTGCAGACTTTTTTTGATGATTAAGTTGATTGGAGCGGAGGGGTGCTCGACTCCTATGGGATAAGCGGGAAGGCTGAGACCCCGCAGGCCTGCCGAGGAGGCTAAAGAATCTCGCCCCATGGAAAGCGAGCATCCTGTAGTGGAAATCAACATCACTCTACTCCTTTATGAAAATTTGGTAAGTTAATTACAAGGTTGTTTTTCAACAGCATGAAATAAGACTGTCTTTAAAAGACAGTCTTATTACTAGTATATATTTAATCTAAAATTCAATTTTAAGACTTTACCGCTTCAACCGTAACTTCTTCAAACGGCCAAGCTGGAAGCATTTTTCTTAACACTTTATCTTCTCTATATCCAAGGTCATATTCAGCTTGCATAATTGTGTGAATTTCTCTTGTTCCTTCGTAGATAACAGGTGCTTTTGAGTTTCTTAAGTATCGTTCTACCGGGAATTCGTTTGAGAATCCATATGCACCATGAATTTGAACTGCATCATTTGCTGCTTCGTTTGCAGCATTACAAGAAATCCATTTTGCTAGTGATGTTTCTCTTGTATTTCTCTTTCCATTATTTTTTAACCAACCAGCCTTATAAACTAATAAACGTGAGATTTCAAGGTTTGATGACATTTTCGCGATCATTTGTTGTACTAATTGATGTTTACCAATTTCTTTACCGAATGTTTTTCGCTCATTACAGTATTTTACGCTCGCTTCAAGTGATGCCTGGATTAATCCGCAAGCACCAGCTGCAACGGTGAATCGTCCATTATCAAGCGCAGACATTGCAATTTTAAACCCTTCACCTTCAAAACCTAGTAAGTTTTCAGCTGGGACTCTTACATCATCTAAAAATACTTCACCAGTATTCCCTGCTCTAATTCCCATTTTTCCTTTGATCGCTTTTGTGGAAACGCCTTCAAAAGTACGTTCTACGATAAAACAAGAAATTCCATGGTGCTTTAAGTCATGATTTGTTTTCGCAAAAATTAAGAAATGATCAGCTACATCACATAAAGAAATCCATGTTTTTGATCCGTTTAAGATGTAACTATCTCCATCTTTTACAGCTGTTGTTGCCATTGCAACTACATCTGATCCTGCATTTGGCTCTGTTAATCCAAACGCACCAATTTTCTTTCCTTGTGCTTGAGGAATAAGATACTTTTTCTTTTGTTCTTCAGTTCCCCATTGAAGTAATGTCATGCTATTTAAACCAGTATGTACTGAAACAGCAGTACGGAAAGCAGTATCCCCGCGTTCTAATTCCTCACATACAATCGCTAATGTGTTATAATCCATTCCTACTCCACCATACTGTTCTGGAATACATACACCCATTAGTTGTAAATCTGCAAGTCGTTTTAGTATATTAGCTTCAAAATGTCCTTTTTCATCCCATTCTTTTATAAAAGGGATAATTTCTTTGTCTACAAATGACCTGACAACTTTCCTTACACTAATTTGTTCCTCTGATAATGAAAAATCCATTCCTATTTCCTCCTTAAATTGTTTTATTTCGTTTCATTTCTTCTATTTCAATTCGGGAATATCCTAGGCTACTTACTATTTCTTCTGTATGCTCACCATGTAAAGGTGGGTGTCTTAATACTTCAATTGGTGTTTTTGATAATTTTAACGGTGATCCGACTAATTTTAGATCTTTTATAAAAGGATGGTTTACATCTAACACCATTTCTCTTGATTTAGCTTGTTCAGACTGTAGAGCTTCACTCACATTATTTATTGGGCCATTTGGAATTCCTATTTGATCTAATAATTGTTTCCACTCATTTTTACTTTTCATCATCAACTTATCTTGAATTAATTTCTCTATTTGCTTTCGATGCTGTAAACGGCCAGTATTTGTCTTAAATTTTTCATCTAATAAGTCTGGTTCATCAATTAGTAAAGCAAACCTCTTAAATTGTTCATCATTACCTACCGCTACGACTAATTCACCGTCACTAGCAGTAAAGACTTGATATGGAACGATATTTGGGTGTTGATTCCCCATTCGTTCAGGAACAGTTCCACTACATAAATAGTTACTAGCTACATTTACTAAAGCAGCTAGCTGAGAGTCAAACAATGAAATATCGATTTCCTGACCTTCTCCTGTACGATCTCGATTCTGAAGTGATGCAAGAATTCCAATACATGTAAATAGACCAGTTAAAACATCCGAAATGGCTACACCTACTTTTGTTGGCTCTGCCTCTTTCTCACCAGTAATGCTCATTAATCCAGACATCGCTTGGATGATATAATCATATCCTGGTAAACTTGAATTCGGTCCTTCACTACCAAACCCACTAATGGACGCCAGTATTATGTCTTCCTTTACTTTTTTCAAATCCTCATACCCAAAACCTAGTTTTGTCATTGTTCCAGGTTTGAAATTTTGAACAACTACATCAGCCTCTGAAACTAGTTTTTTTAAAATTTCTTTTCCTTGCTCACTTTTTAAGTTTAGTGTTATGCCTTTTTTATTGCGGTTCGCACATAAATAATAAGCGCTTTCACCTTCAACGAAAGGTGGCCCCCATCCCCTTGTTTCATCGCCATTATTTATACTTTCTACTTTTATAATCTCTGCTCCTAAATCCCCAAGGATCATCGTACAAAAGGGTCCGGCTAGTACTCTTGTTAAATCAATGATTTTTATTCCATGTAATGCACCTGGCAATTTTTCCACCTCTATTAATCTAGTTAATAAGCCAGTAAAACGATCAATCACAATAGTTGAATTGAATGTTTAACTGGCTTACAACTGCGCTTTGTATTAACAGTAGATTTATTAGATGTCTAACCCAATTGATATATATTTAACTTCTAAAAATTCTTCAATTCCAAAATGACCGCCTTCTCTTCCAAGACCGCTCTCTTTATAGCCGCCAAATGGAACTTGTACAGCAGAAGGTGTGCCATCGTTTAGTCCAATAATTCCGTACTCAAGTGCTTCTGTAACGCGGAAAGAACGACTTAAGTTTTCCGTATACACATATGCAGCTAGACCGTAATTTGAATTATTTGCTCTCTCAATTACTTCTTCTTCGGTTTTAAACGTAGTAATTGGTGCAAGCGGACCAAATATTTCTTCCTTCATACACGCCATTTCATCCGTAATACCCGTTAAAATAGTTGGTGCATAATAATATCCATTTTCCTCTGAAGGTTTATTCCCACTATATACGATTTTTCCACCATTATTAGTAGCGTCTTCAACTAGCGTTTTTACCTTTTCTAAAGCTGCATCATCAATTAGTGGACCAACATCAATTCCTTCTTCTAAGCCGTTACCCACTTTTAATTTTTCTAGCTCTTTTGTAAATAACGCTGTAAATTCTTCAGCTACACTTTCCTGTACATAAATACGATTTGTACAAATACAAGTTTGACCTGCATTACGGAATTTTGACTGAACTAAGCCAACCGCTGCTTTTGATAAATTAGCATCATCCATGACAATAAATGGTGCATTTCCACCAAGCTCTAGCGAAACCTTTTTGACATTCTCTGCTGCTCCTACCATTAGCGTTTTGCCAACTTCAGTAGAGCCAGTGAATGTAATCTTTGTTACTCTCGGATCTTTTAGCCATACATCGCCAATTTCAGAAGACTTACCAGTAACGACATTAATTACACCTTTTGGAATTCCTGCTTCATGAGCAAGCTCCGCAAGTTTTAATGCTGTTAAAGGTGTTTGAGTAGCTGGTTTAATAACCGTTGTACAGCCAGCAGCAAGTGCAGGAGCAACTTTTCTTGTAATCATAGCTGCCGGGAAATTCCAAGGAGTAATTGCTGCTACAACTCCTACAGGTTCTTTCCTAACTAGAATTCGTTTATTAGGTTGTGATGCAGGAATTGTTTCTCCATATACACGTTTGCCTTCTTCTGCATACCAAGAAATAAAACCATTTGCATAAACAGTCTCACCTAACGCTTCTTTTAATGGTTTACCTTGCTCAATTGTCATTAATTTAGCAATTTCATCTTTCTTTTCATCAATAAGACGATACCAATTCATTAATAAATGATATCTTTCTTCTGCTGTCTTTTTTGACCAAGTTTTAAATGCTGTATGAGCAGCATCAACAGCTAATTTAGCTTCATAAGTTCCACCCGTTGGAATAGCCCCTACAACTGCACCAGTTGCAGGATTTGTAACCTTCGTATAATATTCATGATCGTTCCCAACCCATGCACCATCTATATACATTGGGTAGACTTCATATTTCTCTTTAATTTGGCTCATGAGTTTACCTCCAATTGTAATTCTGGTAGTAATACCGCTTCAATTGACTCCCTTAAAATATCTAGTCCCTCTTCAAGTTGTTCATCCGTAATCGTTAATGGCATTAACAAACGAATAACATTGCCGAAGATACCTGCGCTTAGCAACATTAAACCTCTATTGTTAGCTTCTTTTACAATCTTTCCAACTGTCACTTTATCTGGTGTTTTATCTTTCTTATTTGTTACAATCTCCATCGCACACATTGCGCCAATTCCGCGAATATCACCTATTTGTTCAAACTGTTTAGCCCACCCACGCATTTTCTCATTAACTTTTTCGCCAATTACAACAGCTCGTTCATTTAATTCTTCTTCTTCAATGATATCGAGTACTGCTAATGCTGCACGGCATCCAAGTGGACTACCAGAGTATGTTCCGCCTATTTCTCCCGCATCAGAAGCTTCCATTATTTCTTTTCTACCGATAACGCCACTAATAGGTACTCCTGCACCCATTGATTTTGAAATTGTAATTAGATCAGGCTCAACTCCAAAGTGCTCAATTGCAAAATATTTACCTGTTCTAGCAAAACCAGTTTGAATCTCATCTGCTACAAATAATATTCCATATTGAGTACAGATTTCTCTAACCCTTTTTACAAAATCAAGATCAGGAACAATAAAGCCACCTTCACCTTGGATTGGTTCCATGACGACTGCAGCGATCGTTTCTGGTGCAACCTCTGCAATCAAAAACTGTTCAAATTGTTCAATGATAAATTTACTATATTCTTTTTCATCCATTTGATCTGGACGACGGTAAACATATGGATATGGTGCTTTATATACTTCAGGAGCAAATGGTCCAAATCCATATTTGTATGGCTTAACTTTACTTGTCATCGTCATTGTCATTAAAGTTCGACCATGGAATCCTCTAGTAAAAGAAATGGTTCCTTGACGCTTTGTATACTTTCTTGCAATTTTCACTGCATTTTCAACAGCTTCTGCTCCACTATTAAAAAATGCAACTTGTTTATCAAACTCACCAGGAGAAAGATCGGCTAGTCTTTCTGCAAGTTGAATATAAGATTCATACATCATGACATTAAAGCCTGTATGAATATAATCACCGGATTGAGCTTGAAGCGCTCTTACAACTCTAGGATGGGAATGTCCTACATTTAACGTTCCAATTGCACCTGCAAAATCAATAAATGTATTACCATCAATATCCTCAACAAGTGCACCCTTTGCTTTTTTTACAAACGCTTCACTATTATTACTAATCCCTTTTGGAACCACTATATTTCTTCTAGCAAGTAACTCTTGTGATTTTGGTCCTGGAATTGAAGTTTGGATTTTAACGAATTTTCGATCTGCCATAATTGCACCATCCT
This sequence comes from Gottfriedia luciferensis, assembly GCF_001712755.1. Classification (GTDB taxonomy): domain Bacteria; phylum Bacillota; class Bacilli; order Bacillales; family Bacillaceae_G; genus Gottfriedia; species Gottfriedia luciferensis_B. The sequence continues at coordinate 109,765 of NZ_MDKC01000003.1, read as the reverse complement.
ATCTATAACGATTATTGTCTGTAATGAAAGCATGCCATGAATTTTAAAGTCATGACATGCTAAAAGTATTAAACTTCAATAGTAGATAAAATTTCTTTAAATGCATTTACTACAGTATCAACTTCTTCATAGCTAATTTTTAAAGAAGGCTCGATACGAATTGTTTTTGAGTTAATTAATGTACCAGCAACTAGGATTCCTTTATCAAACATTCCTTTAGAAACTTCATAGCCGATTTCATCTTGATGGAACTCAATTCCAATCATTAAACCTTGACCACGAATTTCTAGAACTTTATCTTCATGTCCTTTTGCTGCTTCTTTTAATTGATCTAAGAAGTAAGCCCCAACTACTTCTGCTCTTTCAGGTAATTTTTCTTCAAGAAGCACACTGATTGTAGCAATAGCAGCTGCACATGCTAATGGATTTCCACCAAATGTTGTTGTATGCATAAATGGATTTGGGAACCAGCTTTTGAATACTTCTTCTTTTGCAACTACTGCTCCAGCCGGCATAACTCCGCCGCCAAATGCTTTAGCAAGACAAATAATGTCCGGAACTACTTCATATAAATCAGCAGCAAACATTTTACCAGTACGTCCCATACCTGTTTGAACTTCGTCAAAAATTAATAGAGCTCCGTACTCATCACATAGTTCACGAACTTCTTTTAAGTAGTTTGGAGGAGGAAGAATAATTCCACCTTCACCTTGAATTGGCTCAAGTATAACTGCTGCAACATCTTCGCCTACTAAAGAGCAAGTTTCAAATGTTTTTCTCATCATATCAATGTCACCAAATGGAACATGACGGAATCCAGGAATTAACGGTAAAAACGGTTTACGGAACATTCCTTTTGCAGTACCAGATAAAGAACCTAAGCTTTTTCCGTGGAATGCACGTGTAGTTGAAATGAATGTACTGCGCTCACTATACATTTTTGCAAGCTTTAATGCTGCTTCTACACTTTCAGTACCACTGTTTGTAAAGAACGAGAATTTTAAATCACCAGGTGTAATCTCTGCTAAAATTTTAGCAAGCATTGCACGTAATGGATCTAATAAATCTTGGCTATGAAGTGCCTGTCTTTTTAACTGATCTGTAACTGCTTTGATAACTTTTGGATGACGGTGCCCAACATTATAAATTCCAAATCCGCCTAAACAATCAATATACTCTTTACCATTTACGTCTTTAAAGCAAGATCCGCTATCAGACCATTCAACAGATGCAAATTGACCGCCTTCTGTAACAGTTTTGCGGTAAGCAAGGAAACCTGGGTTTACATGCTCTCTAAAACCATCAACTGTTTCCTTTGTAATCCATGCAGCATCTTCTTCTGTAACAGTCTCTTTTTCTATTAAACTTAAAACCTTATTAATGTACTCAGTTACGTTTTTTTCTCCACTTTTTAATTCGTTTTTTAAATTGATACTCATTTTGTTCACTCCTATAGTCGTTTTATCTATTTTTTTATTTCCTATATGTCTCTTCTTATAACTGCCTAAAATTAATCTGCAAACCATCCAATTGGTTCAACTTGTAAGTTAATGTTAATTTGCTTAATTTCTTGGAATTCTTCTAGCCCAAATGTACCTAGACTACGTCCAACACCGCTTTGTTTGTAGCCACCCCATGGAGCTTCATTGTATGTTGGGTGGTATGAGTTAATCCAAGTAATGCCTGAACGTAACTTTTTGATCACTCTTAAAGCTTTCGCTCCATCTTTACTAAATACTGCACCTGCTAAACCATAAACAGTTCCATTTCCTAGTTTTATTGCTTCTTCTTCGGTTTTAAACTTTTGAATACATACAACAGGTCCAAAAATTTCTTCTTGAACGATACGCATATTTTGTTCAACATCTACAAAAACAGTCGGTTCAACAAAGTAACCTTTTTCTAAACCATTTTTTTCAATGCGATTTCCACCACAAGCAACTCTTGCGCCTTCTTCTTTACCAATTTGTATATAACTTAAAACTTTTTCTAAATGCTCTTTGCTTACAAGTGGACCCATTTCTGTTTCAGGAGCATCTCCAGGACCTACTTTAATTTTCTCAGCACGCTCTACAAATCGCTCAACAAAGCGATCGTAAATTGATTCTTCAACTAAAATTCTTGATCCAGATGAGCAAACCTGGCCTGAACCTGCATAAATTCCGAATAGAGCATAATCTACAGCCGTTTCAAAATCTGCATCTGCAAAAATGATGTTTGGAGATTTCCCGCCAAGCTCAAGCGATACTTTTTTCATCGTATCGGCAGCTGTTTTCATAATATGTTTACCTGTTTTTGTTCCACCTGTGAATGAAACCATATCTACATCAGGATTTGAAGCGATTTCATTTCCAACTACTGGACCTGCACCCATCACCATGTTTGCTACACCGTGTGGAAGACCAACCTCTTCAAAAATCTCAAATAATTTCTTCGGCGTAACTGGTGTAACTTCTGATGGTTTGTAAACAACTGTATTACCTGCCGCTAATGCTGGAGCAAGCTTCCAAACACTCATTAATAATGGGTAGTTCCACGGAACAATTAATCCACATACACCAATTGGTTCACGAACAACCATCGCTTGCATAGGATCTGCTACATGATAAGTAAACCCATCCGGCTTTGTAATTAACCCCGCATAATAACGGAAGCACGCTGCTGCATCAGCTACATCGTAGCCAGCTTCACGGTTTGGTTTTCCATTATCTAACGTTTCAAGTTTCGTTAATTCTTCTTGGTACTCTTCTATTTTGTCTGCAATTTTAAATAAGTAAGTTGCTCTTTCTTGAGCAGATAAATCAGACCATCTTCCATCATTGAATGCTTTACGAGCAACATCAATTGCCTCTTTCGCATCTTCAACCGTTCCTTCTGGAGCATATGCAATGATTTCTCCATTTGCTGGGTTAATAACAGGGCGTTTTTCATGATTGCTAGAATCTTTCCATTCGCCATTAATAAACATCTTTAAATCAATTGTTTTAAATTGAACATCGACCATTGTATATAAACCCTCCTTAATTACTTTACAATTTATTAGATTGCAAGAACTGTGCCAACTTTATTACACCTATTTATAAGGGTTTCCCTTCAATCTCCTGTAGATTATTATTCAATTTTGCATAACACTATTACACTTTGCATAATCTTTGAAACTCGTTAAAATTCCGCGATCATTAAACGTTTTTAAAACTATTTCTGTAAACCGACATATTAAGAAAATTCATTGCATAGGCTAGAACACCATGAAAGGAGGAAGATATTATGTTGCTTGCAGGAACATGCATTGCAGTTGGACTCATCATCATATTCATGGCTATTAGTCTCTCGAGGGATCAAGTTAGTATGACTGAAGTAATTGATAGTAATGTTGAAAATATAGGGGATTTAGAGAAATAAAAAAACGCACTCTGTGCGTTTTTTTATTTAAATGACATAAAGTCACTATTCATATTTTTTTCATTCATTATTTTCTGATACTTACGACTAACCGAGGACTGACTAATACCTAAAACCTGTGCAGCCTTCGTTGTTGTTTTATATTGCTTCATCGCAAGCATGATAAGTTGCTCCTCAACATAATCAATCGCTTCTTGGAGAGGAATAACTTTATTAATGACTGGTTTAGATTTATTAAAGTCATAGCTATTTGGTAAAAATTGATTAACATCTTCTGCATTAATAATTTGATCTTCAGCAGAGACAACTAATCTTTCTATGATGTTTTGAAGTTCTCTGACATTACCTGGCCATGAATAAAATTCTAATACGTTAATTGCATCTGGTGTAAGATGAAAACTCTTATTATATTTTTCATTTAATTGCTGCAAGAAATGGAAAGCTAATAATGAGATATCTTCATTTCGTTCTCTTAACGGTGGAATATTTAAAGGTATAACATTTAAGCGATAATATAAATCCTCCCTAAATGTACGTTCTTCAACCATTTTTTCTAATCTTTTATTTGTAGCAGCAATAATTTGAACATTCACTTTAACTGGTTTTGTACTTCCAACCGGAATTACCTCTTGCTCTTGAAGGACTCTAAGCAATTTAACTTGTAAATGTAGTGGCATTTCACCAATTTCATCTAAAAATAAAACGCCTTCATCTGCTTGCTTAAAATAGCCGTCCTTATTTTGATCTGCTCCTGTAAACGCTCCTTTAATATAGCCAAAAAGCTCACTTTCCAGAAGATTTTCAGGTATTGCACCACAATTTAGCTTTAGAAATGGTTTTGAAGAACGATTTCCTAACTGATGGATCGCCTGTGCAATGACTTCCTTTCCTACCCCGGACTCTCCATGTAGTAATACAGTGGAAGAAAAATCTGCAATCTTTTTTGCTTGATTAAGAATTTGCTCCATTTTAGGGCTACAATAAATCAGTCTTTTAACAAAACGATCTTTGCTTTTAATATCTTCAAGTTCTTTTTTATATTGCTCAGAAATCTTTTTCATTTCTTTTAATTCAGTTTTAAGGCGTGAAGTTTCCGTAATATCTCTAGATGCAATAATAATACGTTCAATCTCCATATTCTCGTCAAAAACCGGATTTCCTACAGCAAGTACTTTACGTCCATTTATTGTTTCTTGAACGATCGATACTTTTTTCTTCTTTTCTAAAACTAACTTTGTAACTGATGGTGTAAAAAGTCCCTGGTTTCCAAATTCTAAGATACTCTTCCCAAGTAATTCCTTTAAATCTACATTCCAAAATCCAGGAATTATATTCTCACTGTAACGAATTAGTTCTCCTTTACGGTTTACAACAAGGATTTCATCATAAATACTCGATAAAATAGCATTCAAATCTTTATTTAAATCCTTTACGTATTCAATTTCAGAGGCCATTTCTTCAACCATTGGGAGATCTTGTACAACAATAATTACTCCTTCAACCTCGTTATCAACGAAGATTGGGCTATAATCGACAAGAACACCTATATCATCATTTATTTGGATTTGATTAAGAATTGTTTTACCTGTATCAAATACAATTTCAACTTGTTCACCGCTAAAAATAGTTTCTGCTTTTGTATTAATTACTTTTTCGGATGTTGATTTAATCATTTTCAACCCAGCATCATTGCAATTTACAATTACTTTATTTTTATCTACTACAAATGTTCCCATTGGTATCGATGTTAAAATGCTCTTTAATAAATCCACACTTTTATTTTCTTGTTTGAAAAGCTCCGCTAATATATCTTCGCGAAGTATGTAACCTATTGGCATGTCTTCATCTTCTTTTACAATTGAGATCGGTTCACCAATAATTTGAAATAGATCCGTTAATGAAATTTGCTCACTTAAGCGATATACACTAGTAATTGATTGAGAAAGGCTAGTAATCTTTGAGATTGCTATATCTTTCTTTTTATTACTACTTTGAGTAATATTATTTAATTGAACATAACCAACAATCTGATTTTGCTTACGTAAGAATAAAAAGGGTTCATTTATATTGGATAAATCAATTTCATCATTTTCTTTAAATTGATCGATATCTATTGTGATGACTGGTCTTATTTGTTTCTCATTTATTGATAACATTACTTTCCCCCCTTATGTCTAAACCATTATACATTCCTATTTTAGCAGAATTTTTATATTTATCATAAAAATCAAAAATTATAATTTGCTAATCTATTTCACAAAAACAAAAAGAAAGGGCAGTCTCTTAAGTCTATTCGACCAGAGACACCCCTTTATTTGTTAGAAAAGAGAACGCGTTAATTGAATCAAAGTTGTTATTTGTAGATCCTAGAAATCTTAATCACACTTTACTCAATCGCTAGCGGTAACAAACAAATCTTCTTTAACATACGCAAGAACCATTCCAGGAACTATTTTGTCTCCTTTTGAGACCTCCAATGAAACAACTTCGCCACTTATTCCTTGATGAATAACTTTTGTAATTCCATCTGTAGTTTTAATAAAGAATAAAGGCTCCCATTCATAAATTCTTGAATCTTTCTGAATAGCAGTCTCTTCAACTGTTCCATGGTAGTCACTGACAATGACTCCATAATACATAAAGCTCACTCCTTTTTTTGCACATTAAGAATGTAATATTTGTAGCGAAGAAAGTGTCTCGACTTAGTTACAAATTTTAGTAATTTAGATTATTTGCAACTTCACCCACGTCTTCGTCTTTAAGCTTGCCAATCAGCGATCCTACTTTAAAAATAATTCCTGATATTATAGCTCACAGATGTGTTTTGATGGTAAAACCATGCTAAAGAAATTTTGGATTTCAGAAATATCCTCTTCAGCTATACCTAATTTAGGAGCCCAATAATGTTCAGAATGAATATCTTCTAAACATAATAATGCCATTTTACTAGATTGAATTGATGTAACCATTGATTTTCCATAAAAGTGGTTTGAAAAGGCAATTGATAAATCATATCGATTGTTCTGCGTTAATAAACAATAATGGTGTACAAGCTGTTTTTCCGTTGATTCAGAAATAATATCAATCATTCTAGATCTCTCCTTTTGTTTTAGTATTTTACCCAACCTCTCAAGCGACAAGCTTCAGCGATTTTACGAATTCCTTCGATATAAGCTGCTATTTTCATGTTTACATTATATTTTTGTGATGTTTTATAAACTTTTAAAAAGCTATCTGTCATTTTTTCTTTTAATCTCTCATCTACAGTACTCTCAGTCCAATAATAACCTTGCATATTTTGACACCATTCAAAATATGAAACAACAACTCCACCTGAGTTAGCTAAAATATCGGGAACGACTAAAATCTCTTTTTGATCAAGAATTTCTAGGGCTTCTTTAGTAGTCGGTCCATTCGCTGCTTCAACAACAATCTTACATTTCAATTTATCCGCATTACGGTTGTTAATAACTCCACTTATTGCTGCTGGAATTAAAACATCACATTCTTTTTCTAATAACTCTTGATTCGATATCGCATTTTTAAATAGGTTAGAAACAACTCCAAATGAATCGCGATTGTCTAATAGATATGGAATGTCTAAGCCTTTTGGATCATAGACTGCTCCGAGTACATCTGAAACCCCAACAACTTTTGCTCCAGCTTCATGCAAGTATTGTGCTAGGTAACTACCAACATTTCCAAATCCTTGAATAATGACCTTCATATTTTTAATCTCGATTTTCTGTATTTCACTAATTAACTCGAGAGCATAAAATACTCCTTTTGAAGTTGCCGTCTCACGACCTACTGAACCCCCTAAAGTTAGAGGTTTACCAGTAATAAAGCTTGGTGAATCAAACTCTCTAATATGGTCATATTCATCTAGCATCCAAGCCATTACTTGTGCGTTTGTATACATATCAGGTGCAGGAATATCTTTAGTAGGTCCCACAATTTGGCTTACAGCTCTTACATAACCTCTACTTAATTTTTCTAACTCATTCATACTTAATAGTCTTGGGTCACAAACAACTCCACCTTTTGCTCCCCCATAAGGTAAATCAGTAATACTACACTTTAAGCTCATCCATCCAGCTAATGCTTTTACTTCCTCTGGCGTTACATCAGGATGAAATCTGATTCCCCCTTTTGTAGGTCCTAATGCATCGTTATGTTGAGCTCGATATCCTTGAAATACCTTTGTCTCACCATTATCCATTTGAACGGGAATACTAAATTCTAAAAATCGCATTGGTGTTTTAAGGAATTCAAATACTTGACTCGGATAGTTCATTATTCCGATTGCTTCATTTAATGTTTCTCTAAACTCCTGAAGGGAATCATCTATTTCTAACTGTTCACTACTCTTTTCATTTTGTTCTACTTTAGCTAAATTTGAGCTCATTTTACACACCTCATTAGTTATTTTAAAAATTTAATAGCAATTCCTGTGCCAACTTGAATTCAAATCATTATTTTGTGAAGTGATAAAATAGACAAAAGCTTATTAGAGAGGCAATTACAAGACCTTCGTATATTTTTTTGAACGAAACTTTTTAGTGTTTTTCCTTCAATGACCTATTCAATCATTTAGTGAAAATATGATTGAATGCATGAATTATTCAATTTTGCATTAATCATTATTCAAAATTGAATTACTTAAAATGCATGATCAAAGAAAAGGGAAATACGAACAAAATATTCCAGAGTAGACAAAAAAGTCACAAGGAGTAAATTTCCTTGTGACTTTTCTTCATTGTGAGTCTGCTATACAGCAGCCTCTTCTTCATATTTAGGAGGTGCAATTTGGAATGCCTTAGTTAAGTAAATTAAATACAATAACCCAACGACGAACCAAATTGTTCCCATTATTAGCGAGCTTTTTTCAATATTAAACCATAGTATTGCTACAGAGCCGGCTCCAATTAAAGGCAAAAGCAAGTAAGAAAAGAAGCCCTTGAATGATCTATGTTTTCCTCTAATGTAAAAATGGTTAATGACTGATAAATTTACAAAAGTAAATGCCATTAATGCTCCAAAGTTAATTAATGAAGTAGCTGTTACTAAGTTGAAAAAGATTGCTGATAATGAAATCACACCGACAAAAATTACGTTAAACGCTGGTGTTTTCCATTTCGGATGAACAAATCCGAACCATTTATCTGGGAAAACTTTGTCACGACCCATTACAAATAACAAACGTGAGACACTCGCATGTGAAGCCAATGCAGAAGCAAGTGTGTTAATAAAAGTAATGCATAAGAAAATTGATTGAAATAATTTACCACCTACATAGAGTGCAATCTCTGGTGATGCAGCATCTGGATGTTTAAATCTAGATATGTCCGGATAGTATAATTGAATGAAAAATGATGTAACTGTGAAGATTACGCCTCCCCAAAGAGCTGTATAAAGAATTGCTTTAGGAATTGTTTTTGCAGGGTTTATTGCTTCTTCTGATAAAGTAGAAACTGCATCAAATCCTAAAAATGAGAAGCAAAGGATTGTTGCACCAGTTACTAATGTACCAAAATGCATTCCGGCATTAAAAAGTGGTTTAATACTGAATCCGCCGTATCCTTCTCCGTGATGTAATCCTTGAATAACTAGAATGATAAAGACTACCATAATCACAAGTTGAACTAATACAAAAAGAGTATTAAAATTCGCCAGCATATTGATACTTCTTAAGTTTAAGAAAGTTACTAGCCCTACAAACCCAACTACCCATATCCAAGTTGGAACATTTGGAAAAAGTGCGTTTAAGTAAATTTTAGTTAATAAAGCATTTACCATAGGAAGGAACAAGTAATCCAGTAAAGATGACCATCCAACAAGGAAGCCTAAGTGACCACTAATTGCCTTCTGGGTGTACGTATATGCAGACCCAGCTTCAGGAAATACTCTTACTAACTTGCCGTAGCTAACAGCTGTAAATAACATTCCTATTAGAGCTACTATATATGCACTTGGTACGTGACCATTAGTTACATCAGAGACAATTCCAAATGTGTCGAAAACAACCATAGGGGTCATATAGGCTAACCCCATCATAACTACTTGCCATAACTTTAAGGATCTTTTTAATTGTGTTTTATTTTCCACCTATCATATCCCCTTCGTTTTTTAGATTAAGCGCTTACACCATTATTACTACTTCCTTATAATTCTTACTTTTCCGACAGAAACCTCCTTTTTTTGAATATTTAAATAAGTCTTTTTCTAGAACTGCAAGTTTTATGCCAAATTATTAATTTTTTGTAAACGTTATAAAGAACAGCTACTATTGCTTTGAAATTAATAAGTATTAATAGAAAAAACGAAATTCCTTTTACTTATATCTACTTTTATGATTGGTCTAGTTGTTATTCAGTACTGCATACATTATTCAAGAACTCATAAGATTTTCTTCTCTTTTTATATGAATCTCTAAAATTACTCACATCTATTAGACTGGCACGGAAGTTGCATTGTTAACGGTAAACTATCACTCTGCCCAATTTTAGGTACAAGAAAATATGTAGATTTTTTACCCGATCGATAATAAAACTTTTAGTTAATCTAATAGGACTAACTATGGGTTTAATTATAAGAAAATTCTGTAAATAAATTCGAATTTGGAGGAGATGATTTATGAGTAAACAAGGTATTGATTCAGATGCTTTACAATCGTTTAACTACAAACAGGAATTACAGCGTTCATTAAAATTTTTTAGTTCATTTGCAGTTGCATTCTCATTTATCTCAATAACAACTGGTATTTTTAGCTCTTATAGTCTTGCTTTAGGAGCAGCCGGACCTGCTGGTATTTGGACTTGGCCATTTGTTATGGTGGGACATTTACTTGTAGCCTTAATATTTGCAGATCTATCAAGCAAAATTCCTTTAAGTGGCTATGTATACCAATGGGTTAGCCGTTTAACGAATCGGGGATTTGGTTGGTTTACAGGTTGGGCAGCTTTATGTTACTTAATTATTGTTGTACCTACTGTTGATTATGGTGTAGCACCGATTTTTCTTGATTTAATTGGTATTAAGAGTACTACTACAGTTCTTACAACAGTCGTATTAATTACAATCGTTATACAAGCATTATTAAATATTTACGGAGTAAGGATTGCTACAATTATTAATAATTCAGCTGTTTATACAGAGGTAATTGGATTTATTGGCATTATTATTATTTTAAGTTTTGTCTTATTTTTCAAAGGAGCAGATTTTTCATTATTAACTTACACTGCTCACAAAGTTGGCTCAAATGGAAGCTATTTAACAGCATTTGTACTATCAGTCGTAATGGGCTCTTATACTTTAGTAGGCTTTGAAGCTGCGGCAAATCTAGCAGAAGAAACAGTTGATGCTAATAAAACCGTACCTAAAGCCATCGTTTACTCAATGTTACTTGCAGGTGTAATTGGATTTGTTTTCTTAATCATTGTTACTTCGGGAATTAAAGATATTAATAGTATCATGGCTTCTGCTTCCCCTATTTCTGATATTTTACAATCACGTTTGGGCACTGCAGTTGCTGACTTCTTCCTTGCATTAGTGATTGTTTCAATTTTTGCTTGTGGATTAATCATTATGGCTTCTGCATCTCGACTTATTTATGCCCTTTCAAGAGACAATGTGTTTTTTGCTTCAAATGTGTTTAAAAAGGTAGATAAAAAACATAATGTACCGTACAATGCGATAATTTTAGTTTCTGTATTAGGCATTATTGCTGTTTTCTATTTTGGGAAACTATCATTATTAATAGGTACTTCTGCGGCACTTCCGGCCATAATTTACTTAATTACTGTAATTGCATACGCTACTAAAATTAAAACTTTACCGGATACAGATGGTTTTAAGCTAGGAAAATGGCGACTACCTGTTACGATTCTTGCGATTATTTGGCTAGTATTTGAAGTTGGTATTTTAACACTCCCAAAAGATTTCCTACCAACAACTAAAGTAATCCTTTATTTATTTCTTGCTGGGATTGTTATTTACTGGGCTCTATTCAGATCTAGAATACAGGAAGGGAAAATTGGTATTAATTTAGAGAAGGATTTGGATGTGTAAAGTATGAAGTTATAAAATAATAGATTAATAGAAAAAACGTACATATTTATTTCAAAATATGTACGTTTCTTCTATTTTTCTTTCATAATTAATCAAGTTGTTCCCCATTAGTTTGAATAACATTTTGGTACCAATAAAATGATTTTTTCTTTTTGCGCTCTAAAGTTCCGCTTCCATCATCTTGTTTATCTACGTAAATAAAGCCGTAACGTTTAGACATTTCACCTGTAGACGCACTTACTAAGTCAATGCATCCCCATGGAGTGTAACCCATTAGTTCAACTCCATCCTCGATTGCCTCACCAATAGCCTCAATATGACTACGTAGGTAATCAATACGGTAATCATCGTTAATCGAACCATCTTCTTCAATTTGATCATATGCTCCAAGACCATTTTCTACGATGAATAATGGTTTTTGGTAGTGGTCATATAATTGATTTAATCCAATGCGAAGACCAGTTGGATCGATTTCCCATCCCCAATCACTTTCTTTTAAAAATGGATTTTTAACACCACCAACTAAATTACCTTGGCTACTTTCTTCGTTCGTTTTATGTTTTTTCTCAGTGCGAGACATATAGTAGCTTAACGATATGAAATCAACTGTTCCTTCTTTAATAATTTCTAAGTCACCGTCTTGAATAGCTAAGTTGATATCATTATCTTTCCAGAAGCGTTTTGCAAATGCTGGATATGCACCTCTAACTTGAACATCTCCACAGTAGTTATTCCAAAGGCGAGACTCTTGTAGAGCATACATTACATTTTCAGGGTTTGAGTCGTAATTGTAAGTCGGGACATATACAAGCATACAACCAATTTGGCTACCCGGAATGATCTCATGACCTGCCTTTACAGCTAATGCACTTGCTACAAATTGGTGATGAAGTCCTTGGAAGCTATCCTGCAATTGTGTTTCTTTACTTTCAGGAGAAAATCCAAGACCTAATAGTGGTAAATGCGTTGCACCATTAATTTCGTTAAAAGTTAACCAGTATTTTACTTTGTTTTTATAGTATTCGAATAATGTTGTTGCATATCGATTAAAGAATTCGATTACTTTACGGTTACGCCAGCCACCATATTCTGTAATTAAGTGTAATGGAATTTCGTAGTGAGAAATTGTTACAACTGGTTCAATATTATATTTTTTTAGTTCATCAAACACACGATCATAGAAAGCTAAACCTGCTTCGTTTGGCTCTAATTCATCGCCTTTTGGAAAGATACGACTCCATGCAATACTCATACGATATGTTTTAAATCCCATTTCTGCAAAAAGTGCAATATCTTCTTTATAACGGTGATAGAAGTCAATTCCATCATGATTCGGATAGACATATTTTTCTTTATTTATTTTAAAATCAAATCCCGGTTCTTGAATAACTTTTAATCTTACTTTTCCTCCAGGCATAACATCTGCTAAATTTAACCCTTTTCCACCTTCTTGGTAAGCACCTTCTAATTGATTGGCAGCAGTTGCTCCGCCCCATAAAAATCCTTTAGGAAATGAATAGTTTTTTGTCATAATGTTCCCCTCCACAATTTTTATTAAAATATTCTGACTGCTGACTTTAAAGACGGCAGTCAGAATCGTTTTCTAAATTAACCACAAATCGTTAAAAGTGTTTCATTTTCTTTAACGTTTTCTTTATTTACGGCATTAATTTCTAGATAATTAGTACTATTTGTAATAACGATAGGAGTTGTAACCTCGTAGCCTGCTTCTTTAATTTTTACTAAATCAAATTCAACTAGTAAGTCCCCAGCTTTCACAACGTCACCTTGGCTAATATGTGCTGTGAAAAATTCACCATCTAATTTAACTGTGTCCATTCCAACGTGAATTAGAATTTCAATTCCATTTTCAGATGTAATGCCAATCGCGTGCTTCGTTCTAAATAAAGTTGTAACAACACCATCTACAGGAGAAACAACTTTTCCCTCTTGAGGTTCGATGGCAATACCTTTACCTAAAGCTTCACTTGAGAATGTAGCATCCTTAACATCAGTTAAAGGTACAACTTTTCCTTTTATAGGACTTACTACTTCTTGAATACGGTTTTGATCAACGTTTTTTACTTCATTTACTACTTTTTCTTCCTTTTTGTCTTCTTTTACTTTTACATCCTCGAAGCCAATAAAGTATGCAGCAACTGTACCTGCGATAAACGCAATCGGTAAACCGATCAACGCATAAACAAATGTTTCACCAATAAAGAAAGGAATTCCTGGTAGACCAGCGTTACTTGGAATAACGTATAGTTTTACGGCCATCAATGCATAGTAAGCTCCACCGATTGCTCCACCTACTAAAGCCCCAATGAATGGCTTTTTAAGTCTCATATTTACACCATACATCGCTGGTTCTGTTACACCCATTAAAGCTGTCATACTAACTGAAAGTGCTAATGATTTAAATGATTTATTTTTTGATTTTAAGAATACTGCAAAAGCCGCTCCAGCTTGCCCCATATTAGCCATGAACATTGCTGGAAGGATTGTATCGTATCCTTTTGTGCTTAAGTTTCCAACTACAATTGGAAGAAACGCGTAGTGCATACCAGTCATAACGATTAAAGAGAATGTACCTCCAAGCAGAAGCCCTGCAAAAATACCTGTATGAGCATATAGGAACGTAACACCTTTAGAAAGACCAGTACCAATGAATACACCAAGTGGACCAACAGCAATTAAAGTGATCGGAACCATTACCAATAGAGTAATAGTCGGTACAATTATTAGTTTAACCATGCTCGGAGTTACACGATCAGTCCATTTTTCTACATAAGATGCAATCCAAATTGCCAATAAGATTGGAATAACGGACGAAGCATATGTTACAGCCGTTACAGGAAGTCCGATAAAATGAACTGGTTTGCCACTACTTAATAAAGCTGTAATGGACGGATGCATAATCGCACCAGCGATTGAAACTGCAACAAATTGATTGGAACCGAATTTTTTCGCTGCACTAAAAGCAACTAAGAACGGTATGAAGTAGAATGCACCGTCTCCGATTGCATTCATTATGATATATGCTTGACTTTTGTCTGAAATCCAGTGGAATGTCAAAAGAATTGCAAGAATTGCTTTGATCATACCCGCTCCAGTGATTGCAGGTAATATTGGTGCAAATGTTCCAGATATTACATCAAAAATACTTCCTATCCCTTTACCTTTAGCTTTTTTATTACCATCTGAATTACTAGAATTAATATTGGCACTTTTATTTATTTCATCAAATACTTTTACAACATCGTTTCCAATGATTACTTGAAATTGAGTGCCACTTCTGTTTACTCCCATAACACCATCAATTGCTTCGATTTTAGCTTTGTTTTTATCTGCTATGCTATCATCGTTCAAATTAAATCGAAGCCTAGTAATACAATGAATTAAATTGGTTATATTTTTTTCCCCACCGACTAAATCAATAATCTCACTAGCAGTTCGTTTATAATCCATAAATACCCCTCCTCAAATTATGGAAAATTTCAAAAATAATTAAAACATCTTCCTAGTTATTATTTTAGTAAAATAAAAAAAACCTAAACTACAGAAGCATGAAAAATCATCATACACTCTTGTAATTTAGGTTTTGCCTGCATGACCAGTAACAATCCTGAATTTTGTTATTTAATTTTAATTAAATACAGCGATATGTAAACTGGCCTATCTTGACTTCCTTCGTCCGGATCAAAAGTGTCCCAAGAAAACAAAAAACCTAAACTGCAACCTCTTAAAAAACATAAGAGACGACAATTTAGGTTTTGCCTGCACGACCAGTAACAATCCTATAAAATCGGATGTATTTAATTGATAATTTGATATTATCACTGTAAATTAACATTGTCAACGCTTTCATCAAAAAATTAATTTCTATTAACAACGCGAGCAATATGAATTGTTAGATAAAGTTTTTCTTCTGTACTTAATTCATATTCATATTTTTTTAGAACAAAATCTTTGATTTTTTCTGTACATATTGAGGCATCTTTATATTTCTCTTTTATTGTATTGAACAGAAAATCTTCCTCATTATTTAAATATGTCTTACTAAAAATCCTTTGAGCAAAAAATTTAAGATGTGTGACAAATCGATAATAGTTTAAAGATTCCTCATCAAACTCAATTTTAAAATGATATTTTACAATAGTTAATATTTCTTGAATGAACTTTGTAATATTTACAATATTCGTCATTTCCTCATTCAATTCCGCGTTTACTACATGCAAAGCAATAAAACCTGCTTCATCCTCAGGTAAACGGATCCCTGTTTTTTGCTCAATAATATTTAAAGCATGTTTACCAACCGAAAATTCTTCCTTATACAGTCGTTTTACTTCCCAAAGTAACGGGTTCTTGATTTCGAGTCCATTTTTCTGTCTATATAAGGCAAAATGAATATGATCTGTCAGAGACACATAAATACTTTCACTTAATTTTTTTCCCAATGTCTCTTTTGCAAAGCGGATAATTTCATCTGACAGTTCCATATATTGTAAAGGAATTTCTTCAAGCAGCTTCTTAAAATGCTCCGATAAATCCTTGTTATCCAACTTGAAAACCTTTTCAATCAGTTGCTCATCAACAGGATCACCTGGTTTTTTCTTAAAGGCTAGCCCTCTCCCCATAACAACCATTTCTTTATTTTGCTCATTCAAAACGCTTACTACATTGTTATTAATCACTTTATGGATGATCATCTATTTCACCTCTCTTGCGAAGGATTATTTGCGATACCATTTATTCTTTCTATACTAAAGCTTCTTTTTTTACAGGTCAATTTTACTACATCTATAGGTAAAAAAAACCTAAATAACCAATGTCTAACATTAAGACATTAATCATCTAGGTTTTGCCTGCATTGCAGTAACAATCCTTTTACTTATAAGATACAGATAATTATAAAAAATATCATATTTATTAACAAGATATTTTTATTTTTTGATTCTGTAAGAGTATAGGATTGCTATACATACATAAAGACCAGTGTACTTTTTACTATTTTGCTCTGCTAGTTTATTCCAAATTCTTCAGTTGGATGAACGACTGAGTACTCTCTGGTGTCTGCTAAAAAATCTATATCAGCAATTTAAATTATAAAATATAATGAATTTTCAGATAAAAAAAGAGATGCTAATTCTCATACGAATTACATCTCCAAACAATTACGATTCAATTAAAAGTTAGATCTTTTTATCAATTAAAATATGTCATTCACGCTTCATTCTCCAAATCACACTCATTAAGCTGAACAATTTTTGTTCTTTTTATTAGTTTATATCCAATCCATAAAATAAGGAATAATGGCAGCCCTATATATGAAACAAGTACACCGTTCCAGTCAATTGCTTTGCCCATAAATGCTGAATAGTTTTGTCCAAGAATAACGACCCCACATAGTACAAAAGCAAATATTGGTCCGAACGGGAACCATTTCGCTTTATACGGTAGGTCATTTAAATCCTTTCCTTGTGCTACGTATGCTTTACGGAATCGGTAATGACAAATTGCTATTCCAAGCCAAGCAATAAAACCAGACATACCTGAAGCATTAAGTAACCAAACGTAAACAACTCCGTCGCCAAATAGAGAAGCTAAAAATGCTAATGTACCGACTGCCGCTGTAATGATTAATGCATTAACAGGTACACCCCTTTTATTTAACCTACCTAATGCTTTTGGAGCTTTCCCTTGGCGAGCCATATCCCACAGCATTCGAGCTGAAGCATACATTCCAGAGTTTCCAGCTGATAAAACTGCCGTTAAGATTACTGCATTCATTACAGACGCTGCAAATGCAATGCCAGCTTTATCAAAAACTAGCGTAAATGGACTAACAGCTACATCTCCACTTGCTAGATTATGATTTGTATATGGTATTAACAGACCTATTACAAATATGGATAATACGTAAAATAATAAAATACGCCAAAAGATTTGGCGAGCCGCACGAGGAATATTTCGCTCTGGTTCCTCACTCTCCCCAGCAGCTACCCCTAATAACTCGGTACCTTGGAAAGAAAATCCAGCTGCCATAAAAATGCCAAGTGTCGCCATGAATCCTCCATGAAACGGAGCATCACCAACTGTAAAGTTTTTAAACCCTACTGCATCTCCACCAATAATTCCAAAAATCATTAAAAATCCCGAAATTAAAAAAATGATTACTGTAACAACTTTTATAATAGAAAACCAGTATTCAGATTCCCCAAACCCTTTAACAGACAGATAGTTTAAAAGAAAGATAATAGCTAAAAATAATGAACTCCATAAGAGTGAGGATGTATGTGGCAACCAGAATTTCATAACCATTGTAACTGCGGCTAATTCAGCTGCTATCGTAATTGCCCAGTTATACCAGTAATTCCAGCCAAGTGCAAAACCAAGTGCAGGGTCAACGAATTTTGTTGCGTATGTACTAAAAGATCCTGCAACTGGCATATATGTAGCCATCTCAGCAAGGCTTGTCATTAAAAAGTACACCATTATTCCAATCGCTATGTAAGCTGCTAGAACACCACCTGGCCCTGCATTATGGATTGCTCCTCCACTTGCCAAAAATAGACCTGTTCCAATTGTTCCTCCTAGTGAAATCATTGTAATATGGCGAGGTTTTAATCCACGCTTCAACTCTTGAGGCATGGAAGGAATATGACTCTCAGAATCAATGACTGTTATTGTG
The DNA here is from genome assembly GCF_001712755.1 of Gottfriedia luciferensis. GTDB lineage: Bacteria > Bacillota > Bacilli > Bacillales > Bacillaceae_G > Gottfriedia > Gottfriedia luciferensis_B. The sequence goes on along the minus strand of NZ_MDKC01000003.1, from coordinate 91,599 downwards.
TTTACCGTATTTTTCATTAAAATACTCCTTTTCAGTCGTTTTTTGGATTCGATAATTTTCTGCTTTTTTTAAACGTCCATTGGCGGGTTTAGGAAAAGTTTGAACATTAGAGAAAATGAGAAGCGAATGGTCGCTTCTCATTTCTTATTTGGAAAAGTCGAAATAATTCCTCTTTAATAATCTTTGTTGCTCGATCAACCCATTATATGAAGTCGATTTACCAAGCAGCTTCGTGTCAATTAAATATAATTGCTCTTCAATTGCACTAACAGTATCATCTGTTTGATATGTTATTTTACAATCTAAGCAAATGATACATGGTGTTTCTTTAATCTCAATTGCCTTCGTACCATCAGGAAGTTCCCAGTAGACTGTATTTGTTGATTCAACTATGTTAGCTGATTCGCACCACTGACATTTCATCATTCAGTGTCTCCTTGCGCACTTCCTACTAGCTTTTCACTAACTTGGATTTTTGTAAGCTGTGCTTGGAATTTCTTTTCTTTTAATTCGTCGCGTTTATCGCGCTTATCTTTTAAAGAAGCATGCTCTGGATTTGTTGCATATGTTTTACGAACTTCCATACGTTGTAAACCTTCTGGTACAAGATTGAATTTTGTTTCATTCATTAATCCAGCGATTCCTGCATTGGAACGTTTTTCATCCATATTAGGATAAATTTCTTTAAAGTATGCTTCTGCTCTTCCTGGTACGTAATTTTGTGGTTCTGGATAAGTAGTAATTACACCTTCAAAATTACGAAGAACAACTTTATCAGCACTTTGAGAAATTAAGTAATTTGGTTGAAGAGAAATTTTTCCTCCACCACCCGGTGCGTCTACTACAAATGTTGGTACTGCATATCCAGAAGTATGGCCGCGTAATCCTTCCATAATTTCTAAACCTTTTGAAACAGGCGCACGGAAGTGACCAATTCCTTCTGATAAATCACATTGATAAATATAATATGGACGAACACGAATTTTAACTAAATCATGCATTAGCTTTTTCATAATTGGTACACTGTCGTTAATTCCAGCTAAGATTACGGCTTGGTTTCCTAATGGTACACCAGCATTTGCAAGCATTTCGCAAGCTCGTTTCGATTCCTCTGTAATTTCAATTGAAGTATTAAAGTGAGTATTTAACCAAACCGGATGATATTTTTTTAAGATATTACAAAGATTTTCAGTAATACGTTGCGGGAATACTACAGGTGCCCTTGTACCAATACGGATAATTTCCACATGTGGAATATCACGTAAATTTTTTAAAATATACTCTAAAATATTATCGTTAATTAAAAGACCGTCTCCACCTGAAATAAGTACATCTCGTACTTGAGGATTTTTGCTAATGTAATTAATAGCAGCATCAAGCTGTTTCTTTGGCACTCCCATTCCAATTTGTCCTGAGAAACGACGTCTAGTACAGTAACGACAGTACATTGAGCATTGATTTGTTACTAAAAATAGGACACGATCTGGATAACGATGTGTTAAACCTGGTACAGGAGAATCTTCATCCTCATGAAGTGGGTCCTCTAAATCATACTTAGTTTTATGAATCTCCGCAGAGATTGGTACTGATTGCATACGAACTGGACAACGTGGGTCATCCGGATTCATTAACGATGCATAATATGGGGTAATGTTTAGTGGAATTGTTTTTGTCGCAATTCGTACCCCATCTTCTTCGTCTGGCGTGAGATTAATTACTTGCTTTAACTCATCCAATGATTTGATGGTATTTGTAAGTTGCCAAACCCAATCATTCCATTGTTCATCTGTTACATCTTTCCATAATTCAACTTCTTTCCAATGTCTTTTTGGAGCATAGACTGCATTTACCATACTTACATCCCCTTTCAAACTGTTTGTTTTAATATATAGCAAGAGCCGTGCCAAAAATTTACAATTATTTAATAAAAACGCTACAAATATAGAAAATTCAAACTATTTTGCCTGTTTTTTTATTTTTTAAAGCTAAAATTTTAAGTTGGTATCTTCCCAAGATGAATCAAACATAATAAAACCGCCTAAAATTAGGCGGCTTGGCTATTGAATGAAGTGCTAAAACTAAATTTTTTAGAAGATTAAATTGTTGTTTATACTAAGATATTTAACTTTTGAATCTTATATTGAAGAGTTTGCCTAGGTATTTCAAGTAGTGCTGAAGCTTGTTGAATATTAGAATTCGTTTGTAGTAAAGCTTGTTTAATGAGTGAAATTTCCATTTCCTGCATTGCCGAACGTAAAGGCTGAACTCCTTTTGTTTCAGTACTTTTCTTAATTTGTTGTAGTTGAATCGGTAGATGTTTGACTGTAAGAGTATGCCCTTCTACCATAATCATAGCATGCTCAATCGTATGCTTTAGTTCCCGAACATTACCAGGCCAATTATACTGATGGAATAACTCAAATACAGTATGTTCTACATTTCGGATATTCTTTGAAAAACGTTCATTGAATTGCTCAACAAAATGAGACGTGAGCAGCTCGATATCATAATTCCTTTCTCTTAACGGAGGTATGAACAAAGAAAACACATTCAAACGATAATACAAATCCGGTCGCATAATACCGTTTTGAACGCAATCTAAAGGTGATTCATTAATTGCAGCGATTACTCTTACATTAACTTTACGAGTCTTTTGATCACCTATTCGGCGAACAACTCCATCCTCTAGTACTCTTAGTAGCTTGGCTTGAAGCTCTAATGGCATCGAATTTAGTTCATCTAAAAACAAGCTTCCACCATCGGCAAGTTCAAATAACCCTGCTCGATCAATCGCTCCCGTATAACTACCTTTTGTCGTACCAAATAGTATACTTTCCAGTAATGATTCTGGTAAAGCAGCACAGTTTTGAGCAATAAAAGGGCTTTCACTTCTATTTGAACTATGGTGAATTGACTGGACAAAAAGTTCTTTTCCAGTTCCAGTTTCACCAACTACCAGTACTGCAGAGTCTGCATTTGCTACCTTTTCAACTTGATTTTTTACGGCCATTAAAGCAGGGTCATTTGTTAATATATCTGTGATCGTATATGAGTGAACTTGTTTAGCTTTTCCTTTTTTTACTTGCGTTTTAATCCTCGCTTGTAAGTCTAATACCTTCTCACCAAGCGATTTAATTGTAGAATAATCCTTTGCAATTTCAACCGCACCGATCAATTGATCATCCAAAATGATCGGAATTGTCGTGTTAACAGTATCAATAAATTGGCCTTTAATATTTTCATAGCGTTGAGGCTGTTGAATAATCGCTTGTTTTGTTTCTAGTACTTTCAATAAGGTACTTGTTTCTTTCGTTAAAGAAGGGAAAGCTTCTAGTACATGCTTTCCCAGAACCTCCTCAACTGAAACACCGTCATGGTCAGCCGCAACTTGATTATAAAATATAGTCATTCCATTTTTGTCGACTGCGTGAATTGATTCATCGATACTATTTAATATGGCACTAATCATTTCATTAGTTGGAATTGTTGCGTTCATTTCATAACCATCCTTTCACTGCCGAAAACTTGGCGATTTGACGCTCAATTTTCGGCAGTTTGACATTAAAAGACTATTTTTGAAAGATCTTTCACCCATACGTTCATATCTTCTAATTTATCAAAGATATAGCAGTTGTTTGTCATTCTTCCAGTGTACTTATACCCTAATTGATGAAAGGCTGCATTCATTCCATATGATAATGCTCGCGCGATCGTATAAGAGCAATAAACTGATTGGCTTACTAAATCCTGTTCTAACTTCTTCATTAGCTCCTTCATCAATCCATGCTTACGATGCTCTTCAAGTGTTGCACAATTTGTTAGCTCAGCATTTCTTTGACTGAAGTCCACTTCAGCAGATGCTGCGCTTACAATATTTCCATCTTTCTCATAAACCCAATAAATAGTCCCTTCATCCATCGTCTTTTCAACATAGGCGGATTCATTTAAAGGTGTAGGATATACCTTAAAAACTTGACCATATAATTTAGCAAGTTTAGTTGAGTCATTTTTTTCAGCTCTTCGTAAAACATAATCGTTCGGAATTACCTTTTCTTTTGATCGATCACTCTTTAAAACAGCATCTAAAATGTCATCTCCAGCGTCCCAATAAAGACTATTTCTTCTATCCTGGCTAGCATATTTCGTAACGAAAAAGCCATCACTACCTTGAAAATAGCCTTTCAGTGCAGATTCAATCATATATCCTGATTGTAAGAAGGAATATAAATGTTCACTTCTTGCTTTAATAATTAGCTTAGTAAATTTGTTTTCTTTTGCTAATTTTTCTATTCTCTCAATTAGTAGTGATACATTCCCTAAGTAAAAATCAACTCGAATTCGCTCATTAAAATAATCTAAAGCACCTTCGAAATAATAGTTTTCCTGTTGAACTTTAATTGTTTCATAATACTTTTTCGTTTTCATATGCTCCCTCACCTTCATGTTGTTGGCCCTCAACTCCACACCAGTCAATTAATGTACAGGCAATGATTTCTGCAGCTAAAAACATTTGATCTAAATCAATAAATTCATCTGGGTAGTGAGCTACTTTTGTCTCTCCTGGTCCAAAAACAATCATTGGAATATTTAAAATTTGTGTAAATAATCCTCCATCAGTTCCCCATGGTGCAGCTTCAACTACTGGGTTTTGTTTCATTGTTTCAAGATAGTTTTGTTGCAAAGTTTGCACTAATTCACTATCAGCTTCAACAGTACCAGGAACCCATCTTGCTCCAAACCACTCTACTTCTACAGGATTTTCTACGAACCAATCATCAAGATTTTTAATATTATCTATCCAATTCTCAAATTCTATTTTCGCATCTTCTAATCTCTCATTTGGCGCAACTCCGAATCTTCCTTCTAAAGTCACTAAATCAGATACAGAAGATGGCCATGTTCCACCGTGAATTGTTCCAATATTGATTGGAATTGGAATCGGTACTCCATCATATAACGGATCAGCTATTCGTTCATTTCGTAATTGCTCAAGTTTTTGGATTTGTTGAATGATAAGTACGCTTTTTTCAATAGCGCTTACACCTTCGTAACGAGTACCTCCATGTGCTACCTTACCTTTTACTTTGAGACGGAACCACATTGATCCTTGCTGCTTAATGAAAAATTTCATATTTGTTGGTTCAGGTATAATAACACCATCAGCTGAGTATCCTCGCAATATAGTAGCAAGTGTACCAGCACCACCACTCTCTTCCTCGATTACACTTTGAAAATAAACATTTCCTTTTAGTGTAATACCACTTCGTTTTATTGCTTCTATTGCTAAAATTAGCGCAACATTTCCGCCCTTCATATCAGTTGCTCCACGCCCATAAAGCTTGTTATCTACAACTGTTGCACTGTAAGGAGCGTATGTCCATTGCTGAATATTTCCTTCTGGAACAACATCTATATGTCCATTTAGGATCATAGACTTTCCTCCGCTCGTTCCTTTAAGCGTAGCGACAATATTAGGACTACCAGTAAAACTGTCTCTTGTTGAAATAAAATAAGGATGCTCTTTCATTTCTTTTAGATCTGGTTCCCATACGTCTAAATCCAAATCAAGTTCTCTTAGTTTTTCAAGGACAATTGCTTGTGCCTTACTCTCATTACCAGACACACTATTTTCCATTACTAGCTGTTTAAGAAGATCAACTGTTTTATCTTTATGATTGCTTATATAATCTTGAATAACTTTTTTGTAATGACTCATCCTCTTCACCCTTTTCTATATAAACATTTTTAAATCCGTACTAATTTCTAGTTTCGCACCAGTCTTTTCAATTACATCCTCTACAGTATATGGACTCATTAGTTCTTTAAGCACTAAAGTATCATCGACTACTTCAATGACAGCCATTTCCGTTATGATTAAATCAACACAAGACTTAGAAGTTAATGGCAAACTACATTCTTTCACAATTTTTGGATTCCCAGCTTTGTCGGTATGATTCATAACGACTATTACTCTCTTAGCCTTTTGAGCTAAATCCATTGCTCCACCTATTCCTGGTACACGCTTTCCAGGTACAATCCAGTTTGCTAAATCTCCTTTTTCACTAACTTGTAATGCCCCTAGAACCGTTAAATCTAGTAAACCTCTTCGTATAATGCCAAAAGCAGTAGCACTATCAAAATAGCTAGAACCTTTTAAAACAGTGATTGGGAAACCACCTGCATTACATAAATTTTCATCCTCTTTCCCTTTTTCGGGACTCGGTCCAATTCCCATAACACCATTTTCCGCATGGAACATAACATGTACATCTTCTGGTAAGTAATCGGGAACAATGGATGGAATTCCAATTCCTAAATTTACGATCATTCCGTTTTTTATTTCCTTAGCAGCTCGCATCGCAATTTTTTGACGAAAGTCTATTCCCATGCCCATTTCCAGTTCACTCCTTCTGATGAAATTATGTAATCAACAAACACACCTGGAGTTACGATTTCCTCAGGATTCAACGAGCCAAGTGGAACGATTTCTTCCGCTTCTACAATCGTAATATCTCCTGCCATAGCCATATGAGGATTCATATTCCTTGCACTCTTGTCAAAAACCAAGTTTCCAAATGGATCAGCTTTCTTTGCAAAAATAATACTAACTTCTGCTTTAAGAGCTTCTTCAACTAGAAATTGTTTACCTTTTACAAACACTTTCTCTTTACCGTCTTCTGTCATACTATCAAGACCTACATCTACTAAAACTCCTCCAAGTCCCATTCCTCCAGCACGGATACGCTCTGCTAAAGTACCCTGCGGAGAAAATTCTACTTTGAGCTTTCCTTCCGTCATTAATTTTCCGGCAAACGGATTCGATCCTATATGAGATGTCACAATTGATTTGATTCTTTCATTCCTTACCATCCTTCCGATACCAATATCCGGAAATCCAGTATCATTGCTAATTAAGTGAAGATCCTTAACTCCACTATCAAATAATGCTTGAAGTAAAGTTGGCGGTGAACCGACTCCTCCAAATCCTCCAACCATTAGTGTCATGTCATCATGAAAAAATTGAAGAATTTGTTCTATAGTTGCTATTTTTTTATAAGTATTTTCAACTAAATTCATACTGTTTCCCCCTTAGCTGTAAAAGTAAGATGGGATTGTTCCATTTCCAATTCCTTTAAACCATCTGTAAGAATTTGAAGCAATTCATCCATTTCCCCATATGTAATCGTTAAAGGTGGCGCAATCATGAAAGCTGAATCTTCTTTTCCGTTTTTTCCAGCAACAGAAGGGTATAAAAGTAGCCCCTTACTCATTACTTTTTGAATAAAGGAACTTGATTTAATACCGTGAATAAATTCAATGCCGATTAACAAACCTTTTCCTCTAACATCTCCAATGAATGGAAATTTCTCTTTTAATCCTTGGAGCTTATTCAACAGATAATTACCTTTTTCTTCTGCGGCTTGTACTAAATTATGTTTCTCAACATACTCAATTACGGCTAATGAAACAGCAGCTGATAGTGGGTTAGCACTAAAAGTATGTCCACTCATAACAAGTTTTGAACCTTGCATAATCGGTTCCATAACTCGATCACTAGCAATCATTGCAGCCATTGGTGTATAGCCAGATGTTAATCCTTTTCCTAGCGTAACGATATCAGGCTGAACACCCCAATGCTCCATTGCAAACATTTTCCCAGTACGTCCAAGACCAGTCATAACCTCGTCTGCAATCAGTAAAATATCGTACTTTTCACAAATAGCTTTAATTCTTTGGTAATAACCTTTAGATGGTACAATCGCACCGCCTGCAGCACCGATAATTGGTTCAGCAATAAATGCAGCAATATGTTCAGGGCCAATTCGATCAATGGCTGTTTCTAATTCAGATGCACACGCTAAATCACAAGATGGATGTTCTAAGTTGAAAGGACATCGATAGCAATATGGTGGTGAAACTGAAGGGTAATCCTCCAGAATTGGTACAAATCTTTGACGTCTTAAAGGGTGACCAGACATAGATAAAGCTCCAATTGTTATGCCATGGTAACTCATCCAACGTGAGAGGATTTTATTCTTCCCCTTCATTCCCTTTTCTTGGTAATGCTGTATCGCTAGTTTCATAGCAGTTTCTGTTGCTTCAGTACCACTATTAACAAAGAACGTCCAATTTAAATCACCTTGAGTGATATCACTCAGCTTCTTTGCTAGCTTCTCAGCAGGTTCACTCGTAAACTGTGAACGATAAACAAAAGAAACTTGTTTTGCTTGTTCAGTCATAACATCAATGATTTCTTCAACCCCATGACCAATTCCCACAGTAATTGCTCCGGATGAACCATCAATGTACCTATTACCATCTTGATCATATAGGTACACACCCTTTCCATGAGAAATCATAGGATAATGCTGGCCAAGTAATGGTTTAATTAAATAATCTCTTTCCACTTTTTATCCCCATCCTTCCTGATGTAAAACGCAAAAAGCCACACTACTAAATATTGGAAATTTAAATAGAGGGTATTTTTTAGTATTCTTGCTTTCTGAGATACTTCCTTTTTATTTTTTTCACTTAATCTCTGTAACTAAAAATTAATTAGCTGTTTTTACTTCTTAACTAAAGATTTGTACAGATAGTTGCCCGCCCCAATTGATGGCCATATACATATCTATATAAAAGAAAACTCGTCGACTGATGATCCTTTTTGGTTAAGTCAGAAGCGTAGTTGCACTTATACTTAACTCCTAAAATTGGCAACCACGTCGAGTAAGATTCCCTGCTGCCAATTTATAATTTTTAACGAGAAAAAATATGTATCACAATCAGTTGGCGGTGAAGATCAAAAATGGATTTATCGGAGAAAGTTAGAGCTGAGATAGATAGTCTAATAGATAAAATTAAATTGGATCAGAGTGATGATGGATCATGGAGATATTGCTTCGAGAGCGGTCCTATGACAGATGCCTATATGATTATTATTTTAAGAACGATTGAATGCCATGATGAAGAACTAATTAAGAAGCTGGTAAATCGTTTATTAATAAAGCAAGACGACAGTGGGGCGTGGAAACTTTTTGATGATGACTCAGGAAATTTATCGGTAACTGTAGAAGCTTACACTGCATTGCTTTTCTCGGGTTATATAGAAACTACTGATAAAAAAATGAAGAAAGCAGAAACGTTCATTCGTCAAAATGGGGGATTAGAGAGTGTACACGTCTCCACTAAATTTATGCTTGCCTTACATGAATTGTATCCATGGCCTAGATTTTTTCCAGTCCCTCTCCTTTTGATGAATTTACCAAAGTTTCTTCCTTTCTCCTTCTTTAAATTTAGTTCTTATGTTCGATTCCACTTTGCTCCACTTTTAATATTAGGACATAAAAAATTTACGATTAAAAATAAATGGACACCTACTATACAACATTTATTTACAAACAATAAATTTAAAGCGATGAACAAAAAGCGGAATTTCCCATATTTTAAAATACCTTTCAAAAAAACTTTATCCAAAATGGCTATTAAGAAGGCCGAGCAATATATTCTTCAAAATATTGAAGGAGATGGAACATTATCTAGTTATGCCAGCGCTACTTTTATTGGAATTTATGCACTTCTTTCATTAGGTTATCAAGCTACTTCTCCCGTCATTCAAAATGCTATTTTAGGTATAAAATCTTTCCTATTTGAATTGGAAGATTCCCTTCATATCCAAAATTCCCCTTCGACAATATGGGATACAGCACTTACTAGTTATGCATTGCAGGAAGCAGGTGTGCCAATAACTGATAAAGTGATTGAGTCCGCTTCTAACTACTTAGTCTCCCTCCAACATACGGTAGTCGAGAAAGATCATAGGATTTGTTTAGGAGGATGGGGTTTTACGGAAAGTAATACTCAAAATCCGGATGTAGATGATACACAAGCAGTCTTAAGAGCAACAACTGATTTCTCTTTAATAGATGATGGTTATCGAAAGTCTTGGAACGCTGGGGTGAAATGGTTATTGGATATGCAAAATAAGGACGGCGGATGGGCCTCATTTGAAAAAAACAGTAGCAAGTACTTAAAACTCATCTTTCCTATCCAAAATTTTGTTGATACTGCTGTTGATCCATCTACAGCAGATTTGACTGGAAGAACAATCGAATTTCTAGGATCTAAATTAAAATTAAATAAAGTTCATCCAAGAATTGATGATGGAGTTAATTGGTTAATCCATCATCAACACGAAGATGGTTCATGGTACGGTCGTTGGGGGATTTCATATATTTATGGAACATGGGCCGCTATTACTGGTATGAAATCGGTCGGTATCCCCTCAAATCACCCTAGCATTCAAAAAGCTAATAACTGGTTACTCAATATAAAAAACGAAGATGGTGGCTGGGGTGAGTCTTGTAAAAGCGATATAGAAAGAAAGTATATCCCTCTTTCTTATTCGACAATTGTTCATACATCATGGGTTGTGGATACGCTCATTTCAATCAACGATTATCCTACTAGTGAAATTGACGATGGAATATCAAACATTTTAAACTGGTTAAATATCCATGATAAGCGATTGACCTATCCGACAGGTGGAGGATTACCAGGTCATTTTTATATAAATTACCATAGCTACCGTTATATTTGGCCCTTATTGACATTAAGTCATTATCTAAAAAAGTATAAGACAAGTGACTAATTTATGATTTCTAGTTAAACGCCTCGTCCCTATTTTCTTTAACGGCATATAATACATTGTTGAAAAAATATTTGTGTGCATGTCATTTTAGTTAATGGTTTAAACAATAAAGGAGTGGCTTTATGGGAAATCTTGACCCAAGCTTAATGAGAGAATTTTGTGGTAAAATTTGTGATCCTCGCAAGTTTCCACGCATTTATAGTATTCTTCGATCATACCGTAAAAATGATTTAAAAAGCCGAGAAGGTGCATGCCATATGATTGATAGACTATCGGATTGCTGTAGTGTATCAATCACTCCGGAACAACGCGAAAACGCAGCTCAATGGCTAATGAATTGTGACGTAAACCCACAAGATCCTGATCACCAAAGAGAAATGTGGAATATGATAAAAAGCAGTAGAAGACGTTCTTGGTTTTAATTAATTGCATACTGTAATTTTTAATATTTTTTATATAAAAGGCCTATAAGCTTCCTCTTTTGAATTAATAAGGGGAATTTTATAGGCCTCTTTGTGTGGATGATTTTATACAAAAATATGAATATACGATAGTTTCTTTATTCAACTAATGGCAATTTAGTTGAATAAGCGGTATTAGCTTTCTCAGTAATTGGACCATATTTTGGAATAAAGCTATTGCTCAATTAAGGGAATTTTGAAATCTAAATTTTAAATTATATTACCTCTTTCATTTTTAAATCTATTCAAAGTATAATTTTCCAAAAGGAGTAGAGACTTTTGAAAAAGGAACAAGCTAGCATACGTGAAAGGAAAAGTTAAAATGAAAAAATATAAGAATTGTCAAAGCTGCGGAATGCCATTAGCAAAAGATGAGCTTGGCAGTGGGACAGAAAGAAATGGAACGAAAAGTGAAAAATATTGTAGTCATTGCTACATGAACGGTGAATTCACTTTACCTAATCTTACCGTTGATGAAATGAAAGCTAGAGTGAAACAAAAGATCGTGGAATTTGGTATGCCTAAGTTTATCGCAACGCTTTTTACTAGAAATATTCATAAGCTTGAACGATGGGATAGAGTAAAATAGTAAATAATTGGGTGACTAATATTTCGTTTCTTAAATGAGTAAACATATTAACATTTAAAACCATTAAAAGAACATCCAAAAAAATGATAATTTCATCATTATTAAATGTTCATTTAATGTCCGTTTTCCCTATTGACCATTTTATATTTCAACACTCTGCAAAAATCCTTCCATAAAGGAAGGATTTTTTGCCTTTTCTATTTGAGATCCAGTTTATTTATTTGCACAAAGTCTTTCATATACACTCTGTTTGGTCTTTCAAGCATAACTGCCATTTGTTCTGTCCATCGGTCTTTTCTTTTACCGCCGGTTCTTTGTTCATAATAACTTGAGACTACTTCATCGAACTCTTGTAACTGCTTTACATAGACTTCTTTATCTTGCTGATATTCGTTCTCATGGTAAATATGTTCGAACGGCAATCTCGGTTTGTGGTCTGTAATTTGTTTCGGATATCCCACTGCAATTCCAAACAAAGGTAAAACTCGCTCAGGCGTTTTTAACAATGTTTTCACTTCTTCAAGGTTATTTCGGATTCCTCCAATATAACAAATTCCCAGCCCCATGGATTCTGCTGCAATTGCAGCATTTTGTGCAGCTAAAGATGCATCGATCAATGCAACCATAAAATTCTCAGTGCTTTCTATTGATGGAAGGACATTTTTCTTTTCATTTTCTCCTATAACGGAATGGCGGTAAAGATCGGCGCAAAATACGAAAAAGTGACCATTTTTCTCAACATACTCCTGGTTACCAGCTAGCTCAGCTAACTTTTTCTTACAGAGTTTATCTTTTACACCGATGATTGAGTATGCCTGCATATAACTAGAAGTTGCGGCTGATTGAGCACAAGAAACAATCGTTTTTATTTGTTCATCCGATAGAGGCTTATCCTCAAAATAACGGATAGAACGGTGTTCAATTATTGTCGATATAACATCATTCATGGAATAATACTTCCTTTCTGATTTGAAAATGATTATTAAGTTAAGTTATCTATTTAAATCTTTCGACCATCATTAAACAGTAACTTTTTTCTAATATTTACTGATGCATCAGGTATTTCTTCCATTTGTATTCTTATGTCTTTTGTAAAACTCTAGATGTTTTCTGTAAAAATTCTGATGAGCAGGATAACTCCTTCCTTAATGCTTCATAAAATTGATCTACAGTTTCAATAAATACTTTTTCTTTATAAATTAGTAGTCTTGTGGGGTTATGCAAAAACACTGTTTACTGTGATTAATAAGATTAAAACAGTAATAGGTAGCTTTCTTCCTTGTTAGTTGGATATTCATAATCACCCCAGTATTAAACTATACCTCAAACTTTAATCAATAATTATAATAACTAATCTGTCCCAAACTACATTTTTTAATAACAGTTTGGTTCTCAATAGAAAGATTGTGACGAAATATACTTAAAATTTATTCTCAAAAATTAATCATATAAAATTACTAAAGTGAGTAATTTATATTTTAAACTACTTTAACAATTTTGGAGGTAACCACGTGGGATACTACGTTAATGTAGATCAAGGTGTGAATTTATATGTGGAGGATATAAATCCTGGGGGGAGCAAGACTATAGTATTTTTACATGGTTGGCCATTAAGCCATAAACAATTTGAATATCAGTTTAATGTTCTGCCCTCATTTGGATACCGTTGTATAGGAATAGACTGGAGAGGTTTTGGTAATTCGGATAAGCCATTTCACGGGTACACACTGGACCGACTGGCAGACGATATTCGCAATGTGATCGACGTACTTCAATTAAATAACTTTATACTTGCTGGGCATTCTACAGGAGGAGCAATAGCAATTAGATACATGGCTCGACACAACAGCTACGGAGTATCTAATCTTGTTCTTATAGACGCTGCAGCTCCCGTTGGTTTTGCGAATAAAGATCATGCTAATCAAATGCTTAATCAAGCATTAAATGACCGGCCAAAGCTGATGCGGGAAATAACAGAAACCTTTTTCTTTCAGTATATAACAAATCCATACTCAGACTGGTTTTTTCAATTGGGTTTACAGGCAGCAGGTTGGTCAACTGCTGCAATCGTAGTTATGCTAAGGGATGAGAATGTATATGATGACCTGCCGAAAATATCGGTTCCAACCTTAATCGTTCACGGAATACACGACAATGTGATTCCATTTTCGCAAGCTCAGGAAGTTAATCAAAAAATAAGAAATTCACAACTTGTCCCATTTCAAAACAGTGGTCATGGTTCATTTTGGGAAGAACGGGATAAATTTAATCAACTATTAAACCAATTTATTAGATAATAAAAATTATTAATCCAAGTTTGAAAGTAGCTCGAGTGTCGTTAATCGAATTTTCTGACAGACTTATTAAATTTCGAAAACAATCAATTCAATCATCTTTTCGTATAGAAAAACTTATTAAGAAACATGCACTAGAAAAAATATAAATCATATATAGGTGATATCCCGTTTGAATGCTTGAGGAGGATATTATGAAACCTATGTTACCTAGTGAAAAATATTTCGGTAATTTAGAACTAGTTTATGCTTTTTATGGAGCTATGCCTACAGGTGTTACTGTTTCAGAAACCGGTCGTATTTTCATTTGCTTTCCGAAATGGGGAGACGATGTTAAATTTACGGTGGGGGAAATTGTAGAAAATAAATTGCAGCCTTATCCTAATTTACAAGCCAATTTGGTTAACCCCGAGAATATCACAATGACTTTCATCAGTGTCCAAAGTGTAGTTGCTGATGGAAGGGGAACACTTTGGATATTAGATACAGCGGCACCCAATTTTTCTGAACCAATTAAAGGAGGGGCAAAATTAGTCGCTGTAGATTTAGAAACTAATACAATTAGTAAAGTATATACCTTTACAGAAGAGGTTGTACTGCCTACAACTTATCTGAATGATGTCCGTTTTGATTTTCGTGTCGGAAAAGCAGGTTATGCCTATATAACGGATTCATCTTCAAGAGGACCAGGAGCTATTATCGTCGTAGATTTATCAAATGGAGACGCGTTTAGACGATTAAATGGTGCAAATTCAACATCGCCTGATCCTAATTTTTTACCGAAAGTAGAAGGTCAAATTTTAATGAATCGAAACAAAGACGGTTCAACTTCTCCATTTAGATTGGCGTCTGATAGTCTTGCCATTTCTCCAGATGGAAATTTATTATTTTTTGCTCCACTAACCAGTCGTCACTTGTTCTCGATTTCAACAGAAACCCTGAGAGACAGAACGATACCGGACATGGATATATCTTATCATGTGAGGCATTGGGGAGAAAAAGGTGCATCTGATGGAATGATCACAGATGCAAAGGGAACTGTTTATGCTGGAGATTATGAAAACAACTGTATCCGTAAGATATTTCCAAATGGAATAATGGAAACTATCGCACATGATCCGAGAATTTTGTGGCCAGATACTTTTTCAATAGGTCCGGATCAATATTTGTATTTCATTGTAAACCAGTTACATCGACAGCCTAGATTTCATTATGGAGAAGACTTACGACAAAAACCTTATAGTTTACTTCGTATCAAAATTGATGAATTCCCTGCTCCGACATTTTCATAATAAAAATAGTGAATTAATTTGTAAAACAAGCACGAGTAAACATGAAGTATTAATTGTATTTACTTCTGCTAAATAAACACAAAATGAAAAATAGGAACAGTTTATTTGGTAAGTGTTTAACTGTTCCTGGAAACTTTTTATAATGTCGGTAAGTTCAATGCTGTATTGATATTATTTAAATCTAAGCTGATCTGTTCGTTTGTATCCCATGCATGGTACCATCCTTTTTCTGCCATATATGTGGATATTTGTTCATGCATATTAAGAGCTTCTTCTAAATGGCGAGTGAGAATTTCTTTAATTTCCGGTGTTCCTGCCTCTGTAACTGCCATGGCATAATTTCTAATACCACTTTTAGCTGAAATGAGTAGATCCATTGCAACCACTTGATCCGTTATTGCGTCCATGCCAGTTAAAGTTTCAATAATTGGATTCATGTTTATTCATCTCCTAATTTACTTCTTAGCGTTGGAAAGGATTGAAGCATATTCTTGTAATTGTCTAGTAGATAGATCAATGTCTTGCTGCATAATATCTTTTAATAGCTGATCTGTGACTAACGCTTTCATCGTTTTGGATTTTGTTAAACAAGTGGTCTTAAATGCAGCTATCTCATGGACCTCAAGAACTTCATGTAAGGCGTAGTTCATTTTTATACCTCCTTCCTCAAGGTTTCAACAGGACTTTTATACAATTATCCATTTTTGTGTCAAAAATCTCATAGCCACGCTTTGCTTCACTAAGTGGCAGTACGTGACTTACGACATCACCTGGGTCAATTTTCCCGGTCGTCACTAATTCAAACATATATGGCATATAATGAATCACAGGTGCTTGTCCGGATCGAATATTGACGTTTCGGTTCATAATATCTCCCATTGGGAATCCATTATATTTCCCACCGTAAACACCAGTAACTTGAATTGTCCCGCCTTTACGAACTGCTTGTGTAGCCGTGATAAACGCACCTAATGCTCCACCATGAAGTTTCAATCCGCTTGCCAGGAACTCTAAATCAGTCATTTTACCGTCCATTCCAACTGCATCTATGACAACATCAGCGCCGCCCTTTGTTATTTCTTTCAAATGCATTCCTACATTTTCAAAGTGTTCGAAATTTACAATCTCCACTTTGTTGGTACGTTTGGCGTGTTGCAAACGATAGTCTACATAATCTACGGCAATGACACGCTTCGCTCCTTTTAGCCAACAAAATTTTTGAGCAAAAAGACCAACTGGACCACAGCCAAGAACAATAACTGTATCTCCACCCTTTACGCCTGCATTGTCAACACTCCAAAAACCAGTAGTCATCGCATCGGCAATAACTGCTAACTTTTCATCTGGTTCTTCACAAGACTCTGGAATTTTGAAATGGGTAAAGTTGGCAAATGGAACTCTTAAATATTCGGCTTGCCCACCTGGATAGCCACCCGTCGTACCAGAATATCCGAAATAGGCACCCATATCACCATTATCATTAGAATTATCACATTGGCTTTCCAAATTTGTTTTACAGTAATGGCATTCACCGCACGCTATATTAAAAGGGATAATTACTCGATCTCCCTTTTTTAGGTTAGTCACACCTGGGCCTATTTCTTCTACGATTCCCATCGGTTCATGGCCTATAATATAATTTTCCTGCAGGTTAGGAATCATGCCATGAATTAGGTGAAGATCAGACCCACAAATAGCTGTACTTGTTACTTTTATAATCATGTCATCTGGTTTTTCAATCTTCGGATCTGGAACTTCTTTCACTTCTACATTTTTAATACCTTGATAAGTTACTGCCTTCATTGGTTACAAGCCTCCAGTGTTAATGTTCATCAGGTGTTCGGTCAAACAAGCCTTTTCTATTGTTATCAGCAGGAAATAGATTCATTTTGCCAATCATTAATGTATTGTTGGCAGACAGCTGATCTAATTGGTATTGTTCACTTAGTTCGTATGGATGGAACCATTTTTTACTAATCATTAGATCTGTAATTTCTTGGTGCATAGCAATCCCTTGCATTAAATGGCTTCGTAAGAGCGTTCTAACATCAGGTGATGCTGACTCTGTTAATGCGACCGCAATATTGCGAACACCTTCTTTAGCGCGAATAAGAAAATCCATCGCAAATGTGGTATCTGCTAGCTCAGGTACATGTAGCGAGTTTATTGGGTCTAAATAGTCATTATTCAATGAATTTGCCTCCTTTTAATCTATTATTGGTGTTGGGCGGTTTTGAGGAACAGGAGCTTCAAAAGGTGCACGTTGATAAATTGACTGTAATTCTCCTAGTGCTTGCATGGATTGTTCAACATCTTTTTGCATTAATGCTCTCAAATCATCATCAAATACCAATCCTTGCATTAGTTTTGATTTCGCTAAACAAAGGGTTTTAAAATTAATAACTTCATGTAAATCCAATGATTCATGATCGGCTAATTTTTGATTATCCATTTGGGTCCCACCTTTTTGATTAACTAAAGAAATACAAAGGTATTATTCCAAATATACAATGAATCATTCTTTAATCGTTTTTTTAAAGAGGTAGGAAAAACGATTAAATGGCTGGACTAATCATAATGTATTGAAAATTCATACATAAGTTATCGCTAATAAATATGTATATTTTGATTAAAAGGGCATAGCGTTAACCCATACAACTTAGGAAAAGAAAATGAAAACATCAAGTTGTATCTATTTAAAAGTGTCTATTATTGGGGTCCCGCCGACAAAACTGGTATATTATACGCTAAAACATTTTTTGGAAGGAAAAGCCGCTGATTTTCTTATGCTAAGCAGAAAAATCAGGGCTTTTTATGTTCTGAGTGCTTCATATCCATAAACGACCGTTTTCGGTGCTTATTAAAAGAATCAGTAGGTTATTTAGGTTAATGTAGAGAAAAAATAGTGGATAATTGAAACAAATATGCAGATTTAATCATTCTCGAAATGTTCCTATATTCTTTTTGACTCTTATTGTTGATTAACAACCTCCATATAAGAAAAATCGTAAAATAAAAAAAGTTCTTCTATTTTTTTTATTAATAAATGGAGGGGCGTTACCTATTGCATTTTTTATGGCAACGTATGATGAAGTCATGGGGATGCTGAGTTTAACTCTATGTTCATGATGATTCAAGGAATACCTCTTATCTTACTTGCTATCAGCTTTTTATTAATATTGTTTAGTAAGCCAAATGATTCAGGTCAGTAAAAACAAACCTTATTCAACTAAATCAATAACTTAGATCCTTTTATATTACAAACGTAAAGCAGTTCTTCTAAACGACTTATCATATAACTGGTCTCTATAAAACTTATCGTATATACTGTTTGATCTCCTACCACTTACAATTTATTAACACTAATAAAAAAAGAGAGTGTCCTTAAAAAGTCACCCTTTTAAGACACCCTATGCTTAACCAAAAATTTCTTAACCAAGTCCTCGAACCGATAATCCACCATCACTAGAAATGACTTCACCAGTTATTGCACGTGATTGATCAGATGCTAAGAGTACATATGCTGCAACATGATCTTCAGGCATTTGTGCTAGTTGAAGTGGATTTCTTCTTTTTATATTGCTAGCTTTTGTATCATTATCCACGGATTTAGTAAATGTACGTAAAGGTGGAATGACAGTTAGTGCTGTTAAAGTCCCTCCTGGCGCTACTGCATTTACGCGTATAGTTGGTGCTAGTTCAAAAGCAAGTTGACGCATTAATCCGATTTGGGCATGCTTACTAGCCGTGTACCAAACTCCACCACCGTCTGGGTAGAAGCTTGCACCAGATACTGTAAAAATAATATTACCATTTGTTTTTTGTAATTCTTCTAAAGCTGCTTTTGCACCAAAAAATGATCCTTTTACGTTTATATTTAAAAGATAATCATATGCATCTGATAGGGCATCGGGTGTCACATCAGCGAATTTTGCAAATCCATCGAAAACGCCTGCATTCGCAATAAATACATCTAGTTTACCAAACTGTTCAACAGTCGCTTTTACAGCGCGCTCGTTGTCTTCATATTTGCTTACGTCACCTTGAATGATAAGGAGATTGTCATTAAATTCTTCTTTCATTTGTTCTAGTGTTTCAAGTGAGCGACCTATAATACTTACCTTTGCTCCTTCTTGAATGAATCGTCTTGTAACGGCCGCTCCTATTCCAGATGCGCCTCCTGTAATTAACACTACTTTATCTTTTAATAACATCACTTTGCCTCCTTTTTCTTCTATTAAACAAAGATTGCAAGATTTCTAGTATTAATTGTTGTTTGATCTACAATAAATACCCTCTTGGAAAGCTTCCACTTCCCATCTTCATATGTAAACTCGTCATGACGTTCTCCGGAAATTAGATCATGATGAATATCTGTGCTACGGCTACGATAGATTAGTAAATAACTATTAACTACTGCCTTCTCTTCTTTAACTAGCTCTTTTACGCTAATATTGCTTACAAAACGGCGGGTTCTTGAAGGAGGAATTTCAGCCCATGCATAATCGGTTTTCAATCGATCTACTCGAAGCTTTAATAATTCAATATCATCATTAAATGTAAACATTTCAGTAGAATAGTCTGGGCGCTCAGTTCCTTCTTTATTTACGCGTACAGGCATTTGATAGATTAAATTCGAATGCATTAAATTAAACCAATCATCAAACTCAATATCATCAAGTAATTTTGCTTCATCAATTAACCACTGTTCAAATTCTAACTTCGCTAATAATTTTTCAACGTTCATTTCCCTTCCTCCCCCCTTTATTACTTTGTCATTAATTCAAGCCAGTATTGATAGAAATTCCGTTGACTCGCTTCTGTAAATTTATCATCATAGGCTACCCCAGGTCCGATAAAATCGACGGGTTTACGATGTAGTCCCATTGTATAGTTATAAGTTAAATTCTTTTGAAATGGCATTGGACCTTGGGCTGCTTCCGTTATGTCTGTAAATACCTCAGTATCATCCTGCTCAAAAATACCAGATGGGCTAAATGTTAAGATAAAGGAATCTCTTGATCGATTCTTCCATTCCTGAGAAGCATTTTTTTCTACTAGTAACCATGCAATGACTTCCATTTTATTATGACTAAGTGGTCTCCACATTCTAATTGAAGTATTCGAAATTAATTCGCCCTTAATTTTTGTGTGAGATATTAAAAATGACATATTCGGAAAAGCATTCCCAATCATATTTTTTAAGTTTGATAGAACTTCATATTGTTCTTCTGACAAATTACTTTTATACTCATCCTTCAATTCTTCAGGAAAAGCAAAGTCTGGATTTGGTGTTCCAAGGTTTAATCCGTGTCCGTTTTCAGTGTGAATTTGAAAACCGCGCTTCGAATATGTTGCATTTGGGACCATGCCTAATTTTGCAATTGAACCGTGAGTAACCATCGTGTGGTATGAATCTCCTACAAAGTTATCAGAACCAACCTTCCAGTTTGATTTAACAATAAATCGTTGCGGAGCTCCAATTACTTCCATCTCAGCACGTCCTACTACGATATCTAAATACCACTTAAAATCACCGAGAAACTCTTCAAGAGGCTCTGCATTTTCGTCCCAATTTCCAAATAAAAGTCCTTTATATGATTCTAACTTTACTTTGTGAAGACCCATTTTAGTTCGGTCGAGTCGTTCCCCATAAATATCTTTTTGAAGCGGTACTCCAACAAGCTCACCTGTATTTTTAAAGTTAAATCCATGGTATGGACATGTAAATAAAGTTTTATTACCTTTATCGGCACGGCAAAGCTTCATACCACGGTGAGTACACATATTGTAAAATGCATTAATTTCTCCCATACTTTCGCGTGAGATAATGATTGAATATCCTGCAAGCTCACGAGTCATAAAGTCCCCTGGATTTGGAATTTCAGATTCATGTCCAAGAAAAACCCATGTTTTTAAAAATACTTTTTCATGCTCTAATTCGTAAACAGCCTTGTCGCCTAGAAGATATGCAGGGATGATTCCTTCATCTGGTTTGACTGTTTCGTTTAAGTAATTTACTAGTTGCTCTTTTGACAATTCATCTAACGTTTTTTCTGTTATAATCACACACGCACTCTCCCTTCATATTTTTAATTCTTTATCCAATCTGTACATATTTATCTTTGTTTTGTAAATTTGCCAAAACACTTAGCGCTGCTAAATAACTTGTTTTAGGATTATTTGGCATAGGATCATTTTCGATCTCAAGTTTAAGTTTCCCGAACGAGCCAGATGCTTCAATTGTATGGCTATTTTTTACGGCAATCGGATCAGCAATAATCTTCACTTTTGTATTGTTAGCACCGAGTCCAGCTAAGGATAATACAATCGCCACATTAATATTTCTTGGATATAGCTTGATTGCTTCAGCTGCTGAGCCTTCAAACAAAATCGTTTCTTTATCTAATCCTTCTCCCGATAATGCTCCAGGTGGTTTTCTAGTTGTAATAGAAACAGTCTCTAGACCATTCGCAGCTTTTGCTGATTTTAAAATATCTAATCCACCTATTGCTCCTGAAGGTAAGTAAATGTTTATACCATATCTTGTACATACCTCTCGAACTCTTTCTTCAAATGCAGAATCAGCCATGACCCCAATGCTGCTTAGCAATAAGTCTTTTCCACCTTCAAGAACTTTTATAGCGTACTCCTTTGCTGCTTCAACTGTTGCAGCTTCAATGACTAAATCTAGATCAGAAAGAAGGAGCGTTTCTACACTTTGATATGCTTCTGTTTCAAATTCTTTAGCAAGCTGAACGGCTGATTCTTCGCAACGCGTATAAATTGAAACAATCTTTCCACCTGGTAACATCCCATCTTTATTAATTGCTTGAAGAAGAAATTGACCAATATTACCGCAGCCGATTAGTCCTAGTTTCATACGTATTCACCATCCTTAATTTGCAAATCCATATGAGTCTGCAAAGAATTCCAATCCACAGTGTCTTGTTTCTCTTGAAACACCGCTCTCTTTTAAACCTGGAAAATCCAATGCTAAATCACTAAAGATGGTATGATTATTATAAAAAACTGCGCCTGCTTCTAATCGATCTGCCATTTCAACTGCTAATTCTTCATTTTCAGTCCAAACAGAAGCCCTTAAGCCAAATTCACTATCATTTGCTAGTTTGATAGCTTCGTCAATAGATGAAAAAGGTAGAATAGGAATTACTGGTCCGAATTGTTCTGCACGAACGATCTCACTTTGTTGATCAACACCTGTTACAATTGTTGGTAAGATGTAATATCCTTGATCCCACATTTCAGGATTCAGTTGAATTCCAGCTGTTATTACATTTGCACCTGCTTTTTCAGTTCGCTCAATTAATCCGTTAACATAGTCATACTGAGCTTTATTATTTAATGGGCCCATTGTTACATCAGGTTGAATACCATCACCTACAACAGTACGCTCAAATTCTTTCTTTAGTTTTTTTACTAATTCAACATATCTAGATTCTTGTACATATACGCGCTTAATCGCCGAACATACTTGGCCAGCCGCTTTTAAAATACTTATTCTTAATCGCTTAATAGCTTCTTCATCTAAGTTTGCATCTTCTAATATAATTGCTGGGTCATTCCCACCAAGCTCCATATATACTTTTTGAAGATTTCCTGAAGACTTTTTCATAATATCTTTACCTGTTTGTGTACTTCCTACAAAAGCAATTGTACGAACACGTGAATCAGAACAAAGCTTGTCACCAATCATTTTTCCTGATCCTGTTACAATATTGATTACGCCAGGCGGAAAATATTCAGCCACTACTTTTAAACAAGTCATAATGGTAAGTGGACAATTTGTCGCCGGTTTTACGACGACTGTATTTCCTGCTAAAACAGCCGGTATTACTCGCTTAAAGGTTAAGATCATAGGCGAATTCCAAGGAGTAATAACTGCAGTAACCCCTCTTGCTCTTCTTCTTACTTGAACTTTTTGATTTCCTTGAAGTAATTCAGGATTCCACCATTTAAGTAGTTCATCTGCTCCACCATTCATTACTTCCACACAGCGTAATAAGTCTTTTTTAGCTTCTACTAGTGTTTTTCCATTTTCACGAACAAATAATGAAACATTTTCTTCAATGATTTTAGAAAGTTCCCACGCCGCTGCTTTCATTCTTTCTACACGATCCTGAATCTCACTCTGTGACCAAAGTTTAAATGCATTGGCTGCAGCATTAATTGCTTCGTTTACGATTTCCTCAGTACATAATCCAACTTTGCCGATTACTTCCGACTTATTTGCAGGATTAATAATATTTGATGTTTCATTACTTTCTTTCCAATCACCATTTATGAGATATCTTCCTGATACAACTGGATATGTCGAAATCATATTGAATCTCCTTTATAATTTTTTTGGCTTAAAGCTTTCAGCTGCTCCTGGAGGTCCACCAAAAGGTTTTGCCATAGGTCCAACTGCTTCCATATCTACAACGATCATTGTTGGCTTTCTTCTTTCAGTTGCCTTCTTTAGTTCTGTAACAAATTCATCTCCAGATCCAATACGTGCTGATTCAAAATGCATTGACTCAGCTAATTTTACAAAGTCTGGACTTAATAAATTCACTGCTACTTGGCGTCCATATGCCGCTTCTTGAATATTACGAAGAACCCCATAGCCAGAATCATCAAATAACACAACAATAATTGGAAGATTTTCTTCAGCTGCAGTCACCATTTCACCTACATTAACCATAAACCCACCATCTCCAGCCATTAATACGACCGTTTGGTGAGGGCAACCCAATTGAGCACCTATAGCTGTAGGAAGACCTTGACCGATCCCGCCACCGGATGCGTGAATTGATGTTCTTGGTTCATAAATGTCGAATATTCTACTACCCCAGACATTTGCTTGTACTGTTACATCTCGAACTAAAATCGTATCCCTCGGTAAAATCTCTCTCATACCATCTACAAATTGTTCGAACGGACCAAGTGTTTTACGAAGTTGTCCTCGCACTTCATTTCTTAATGAACGTACTTCTTCTATATAAGAAGGTAAAACCGAAATAGACTTTTCATCAATTTTATTAATTAGAGCCGATAAAATATCTTTTGCATCTCCGACTAACCCAACTGTTGCTTTATAATTACGATTGATTGCATTAAAATCTGCATCAATTGAAATATGTTCTTCTGGTACAGGTACTTTCCAGTTAGAGGTTTCATTTCCTCTGAATCGTACACCTACACTAATCAATAAATCTGCATTTCTCAAAAACTCTTTTGTAGATTCGTTGGCTGCAAAATGACCGATACATTGCTCATGATCCTCTGGTATCGAGCCTTTTCCGGATTGACTTGTAATGACAGCAGCACCAAGAATTTCTGCTAAATTTGTTAATTCTTTAGAGGCATTGGCAGAAATAACACCGCCACCTGCCCAAATAACTGGACGACGTGCTTCTGAAATTTTTGAAATTGCGATATCTGGTATAACAGTAGTTAGTTGCGGTTTAAAAATATCTACCTGTACTTTATCGATTGAAACGTCCTCAATAATTGCTGATTGAAAGTCGATTGGAATTTCTAAGCTAACTGGTCCTGTTGGAGCAGTTAATGCTTCTTCAATTGCTTTTCTTACTACACCAGCTGTTTGTTCTGGTCTTCTAAGTCTTACAGCATTTTTACAAGCACCGCTCATCATTGACAGCTGGTCTTTGCATTCATGTATGTACCCTTTACCTGTACCAAGATAAGGTGATGCTACCTCTCCAGTTAGATGAAGTAGTGGAACTCCCGCTGCCCATGCTTCTACTAATGAACCAGCAGCGTTTCCAGCTCCTGTTCCTGTACTAGTAATCACAACACCTAATTTCCCTGTGGCACGTGCATAACCATCTGCCATATTGACTGCTCCACTTTCGCCACGTGAACAGATTAGCTTGATATTTCCATCCCTTAAAATCGCATCATAAATGGGCATATTATGAATACTTACAATTCCAAAAGCGACTTCTACGCCTGCTTGAACTAACTCTTTTACGACGGCATCCGCAGTAGTAAATACGATTTCTTCTTGATTTTTCATCTTAGTATCCTACCTTTTTCAAATAATTTATTTAAAGTGCTTTACCGATTGCACCTGCAGTTTCAATTGTAGAGCCAGCTACATAACTCGCTTTATCCGAAGCAAGAAAAACAATAACACTAGCCACTTCCTCCGCTTCACCTACACGACCTAGTGGAATATTTCTTTTTATCGCAAGATCTTTATAATATTCTTCTGGATCCATATCAGGAGCATTTTTCAATCTTCTTCGCTCCCATTGATCGGTTCGAATTAGTCCAAGGCTTACTGAGTTTACTAAAATATTGTCGGATGCTAATTCTTGAGACAATGTTTTGCTTAAATTTAAAAGTCCTGCACGAGTTGCTGCTGTTGCTACCATATGACGCTCAGGCTCTTTCGCTAGAGTTGCATTTATATTAATAATTCGGCCCCCTCCTCTTTTCACTAAATAAGGATGAGCTGCACGAACTGCATAGATAATTGCGAAATACTTTAATTGAATTTGTTCCTGCCACTGTTCATCAGTAATATCGAAAAAATACCCCATAACACTTTGACCAGCTGCATTCACTAACGTATCAATTCCACCAAACTTTTCTGCTGTTTGTTGAATAAACGAATTAACTTCCTCTTTTGATGTAACATCACAGGTCGCAGCAAATAGATCTTCGCTTTTGCCATATGAGAGTAAATGCTTTAATGCTTTATCTGCACGCTCCTTGCTTCTGCCGCAAATGGCTACTTTAGCGCCTTCACCTAAAAATAATTCAGCTGTCTTCAGTCCAACACCAGAGGTACCACCCATAATTACTGCAACTTTTCCCTTTAATCCAAGATCCATCCTGTCACCCCTTATTAAAGCTTTCATGTTTCGTATTCCTTAAAGCAATTTTAGTTAAAATTTTTAACGTACATTAACACTTGTATCTACCCAGCCAATGTCCGCCTCTCCGCCCATCGCTTTACGAGCTTCTGGTTTTGGTGGACCAGCAATTCCCCATTGATCCATTAGATGTGGCACACGTTTCCAAACTCGTGCTCTCCATTCAGCTTCATCTTCAATTGTTTCAAGATAACATGTGTATTCCATGACAAATCCTCCGAGGTCTTGAAAATAACAAAAAATATTATTACCAGGACCATGTCGACCAGGACCCCATAACTCATTTAGTCCTGCTTTCCTAACATTACTAATGCCTCGCATTAGTTCATCCACCGAATCAACCTCGTAAGCAATATGATTAACTGAAGCGTGTACATCTTGGTTAAATGCAATCGAGTGATGTTTTCGATTACATCTTAAGAAGGACATTTGGTGCTCACTCCAATCAGTCACTTTGAATCCAAGTACATCAGTATAAAACTCCACGATCATATCTAAATCTTTTGTGTTCATAACTACATGGTTTAATTTCACGGGATCAACGTTTTTATTAGTCCAAATCGATGTTTGAACCTCTACCCAAGCGGAAAGTTCAATTACGCGGTTTTCTGGATCAACAAATCGAAGTCCATATCCTCCACCAGCTTCATCTAAATAACCTGGCTCTTCAACAATATGTACACCTTTTGAATGTAGGATTTCCGCTGCACGATCAACTGCATTTTTATCGACCATACCAAATGCGATATGATGCAAACCACATTTATCGCCCTTTCGAAGGCTTAGTATATGATGCTCCGGACCTGCCCCTCGAAAATATGCAATATTGTCATCTGAAACATTTACACGATCCAAACCCCAAACCTTTTCGTAAAAGTTCACTTGTTCGTCAAAGTTTGGTGTGATCAAACTTATATGTCTTAAATGAGTAATTCCTAGCACCAACAATCCCTCCCACTTATCTATTTAAAGCGCTTTCTTTTATTAACTCTATTGAAAAAGGCAGCTGCAATTTATTTAAAATGCAGCTGACCCTTTTCATGTTTTTTAATTAACCTTTGATGATTGCTTCTCTTTCTTTCGCACGTTGTTTACGAAGTTCTTCAAGCGCGCTACCCTCTGGATAAGTTGGAAGGTTTGGTTTCACTGCGCCAAGCATAACTAACATACGTGCTTCAGTATCTCCATCATTTCGAATGCCTCGATGAACACCAGGAGGAGAACTGATACAATCTCTAGCATTTAATTTAATTTCATGTACTTCATCTTTACCAACTTCTTGAATTAAAGCAGTAACTTCTCCCTCAAGAATAAAAAATACTTCTTCTACATCATCGTGTAGATGTAAAGGTCCAATACAGCCAGGAGGTAGAACCATTGTACTTAATGTAAAATGTTCTGCTGTAATTACATTTGAGTCA
This sequence comes from Gottfriedia luciferensis, assembly GCF_001712755.1. Taxonomy (GTDB): domain Bacteria; phylum Bacillota; class Bacilli; order Bacillales; family Bacillaceae_G; genus Gottfriedia; species Gottfriedia luciferensis_B. The sequence goes on along the minus strand of NZ_MDKC01000003.1, from coordinate 63,984 downwards.
TTATTCGCTGTCGCACCGCGTCCAATATAACGCATTTGAGCACGTTTATATCTCGGATCAATTTCCTCTTGAAACTTTAATACATTCCAATCTAGCGTACGGTCTTCTAAGCGAGCCACGTATTTTTTTTCAAATTCTTTAACTGAAAAAGTTTCATTTGTCATTTTAAAAATCCTCCCTGTATTGGTTTTCTTTTTTTAAACAAAAGGTTTTGTATTTACTATCGAATGTGTTTTATATACAAAACAGTGTTTTATCTATAAAATAATTCTAGGACGGATTATTCTTTGTGTCAACATAGTTTTTAGAAAATTTCGATATGTCATAAAAGTTAAATATAAAAAATCATTGTATTTTCAAGGTTTCTAACTAGTTTTTTTTTGCAAAAAAAAATATGGATTCCCTTAGTTTGGGAACCCATATTTTTAACTTAGACTATTTTACTTGATTTGAAACTCTGCCATTGTAACCCATATAGTTCGATAGTAAAACAGAGACATCTAGAAGTTTAGGCAATGCAACTTTATTCATGAAGTCTTCCTGATAAGATAATTCAGTCGCTACGATATTCAGTGCTGCCAATACTTTTCCTGTCCTACCATAAATAGGTGCAGCGATTGAATGAATACCTTGGTGAAATTCTCCACTAGTCATTGAATAGCCATTTTGACGTATTTTTTCTAATTGATCCAAAAACTCTCCAGGCGTCGTTAACGTTTTATCTGTATAAGGTGTTAAATTTGTAACTTGGAACAGCTGCATAAGACTATCCTTTGGCTCGTATGCAAGCAGTAGCTTTCCATTTGCAGTTGCATGAGCTGGTAGTCTTAAACCAATATTGACATTAACTGCTGATACTCCTCTAACTGGAGCACTCCCTACATAAACTACTTCATGTCCATCTAAAATTGACAAATGACAAGAAGCACCTATTTCATCACGTAATGATTCCATGTAAGGCTGCGCAATTTCAGGTATTTTCAAGCTATTTATATAACTAAAACCTAATTCAAGAACTTTCGGAGTTAACGAATATTGTTTTGTATTTTCATCCTGTGTTAAATACCCGATCGACTGCAATGTATAAAGTAATCGATAAGGTACTGTTCTGCTTACCCCTAACTTTTTTGCAATCTCGGAAAGTGACAAACTAGGATGTTCCTCATTAAAAAGCTTAATAATTTCTAAACCTCTAACTAAAGAATTGGCGCTATATTTTTCTTTTTCTACATTATCCATCGAGCAAACCTCTCCTAATACATAGATTCAATTCTACTTTTGACTTATCGGTTGGTTCTTTAAAAAGTTTAACACGGATTGATTAAATAGTTTAGGATCTTCTTGATAGCATAGATGCCCTGTATTTGGAACGATAACAAATTCCGAATTTGGAATCAACTCGTGAAATATTTGGGATTCACTTACTGGAGTTACTTGATCTAACTCCCCACACATAACAAGTGTTGGAACAGATAATGAAGACAGTATCTCCATTTGGTTTAAGTTCGATAATGAGTAGGAAACAGAACGGTAACCAGATAGACGTACTTGTGACATAATCCGTTCAGCCTCTTTTATAACCTCAGCCGATGCATTCGGAGCAAGTAATGCTTTGACTCTTTTTCTTGCTAGTTCAGTTGGATGTAGATTTTCAATGGAGTTTAATCTATTTTGAAGTTTTTTCTCGTTTTCTTCTCTACTTAATCCAGCTGCTCCACGTGTTGCATCTGAAATAATTAACGCATCGACCATATGTGGAAAACGACTCGTAAAATCAATTGCAATTGCCGATCCCATTGAATGACCTAGTAAATAGATAGAATCTAGTCCTAGACTATCTAAAAACTCTTTAAGAACATTAGCAAACTCAGAAAAATCCCGAAACTCCTCTTTTAGATCGGAACTTCCACCATAACCTGGAGCATCCCAAACGATTACTCTATACTGTTCCTTCAATTCATTTAATTGATGCTTCCATGACTGAGAATTGTTTCCCAATCCATGTAGAATAACAAGGGCTTGTCCTTCACCAGATTCTTGAAAATGAATCGATAACTCTTTTAAATGACTAATTGGCATCCATAGTACCTCCACTCTATTTTTTACACAAAATCTACAAACCTGACTATCACACAATGCTTCAAAAACATCGTGTTTCATATAAAAAACAGTTTTTCAACTTGAATTATAGATTTGTCAGAATTTATTGTCAACAACTCTATTTTTCAATGGATAGACAAATATAGATAATTGCATTTGAACATTAAACTGGAAAATTTTTCTGTAAAATCACAATTGACAAACTTTTCTAATTATTTTATCTTTAAAAGAGTTTCATTGTTAAAATACGAAACACCGTTTTATATTTAAAACATTTACACTTTTTTGAAAGGAGTGGTCGAACAATTTCATGCAAAATTAAAACGTGAAGTATCAAAACATTTTTTTGATCTTCATGTCTATTAGGTAAACGTAGTTTCTGCTTTTTCCTTCCAAATTTTAAACGCAATTACTTGATTTTAAAAGGAGAGAGAATTTTAATGCTACATAGACAAAAAAGATGGATTTTAATTGCTTTACCAATCTTTTTCTTTTGGTTCTTCGGACAAATTGATAAAGTTGGAATTTCTGTCATTCAAACGGATCCAGAGTTTTTGAAAGCACTCGGAATGACTGGCGTTGACAAAAATGCAAAAATTGGTCTTCTTTCATTTGTTTTTACAATTGCTTATGGAGTTTCGAATCTATTTTGGGGATTCATTATTGATAAATTTGGTGCGAGAAAAACCGCTATAGCTGGATTATTTGTTTGGTCTCTTACTATGTTTTCGTCTGGCCTCTCCACTACATATGAAGCATTTATTATTAGTCGAATTATTCTTGGATTTGGTGAAGGGATGATGATTCCTGTTTCAGGGAAATTTATTTCTGCTTGGTTCAACAAACGAGAATTAGGACGCGCTCAAGCTTCTTGGCTTACGGGTAATTATTTAGGTCCAGCAATTGGGGCAGTCATATTAGTACTTGTTATCTCATCACTTCATTGGCAAGCTGCTTTCTTTTTGCTCGCTGGATTTAACTTTTTAATCAATATCCCAATGTTTATTTTTCTTACTAGAAATAAACCTGAGGACCATCCGTGGGTTAGCAAGGAAGAGTTGGCTCTCATTCAAAGTCCAGTGGACTCAGTAGCACAACAAGTAAGTAGTACAAATGAGAATAAAAATTTTATTCAAGATTATCGTTTCTGGATTGTATGGTTTGGTATGTTAGTTTGTTCTTTCCTTTTCTTCGGAATAAGCATTTGGTTGCCAACGTACTTAATTGAAGCAAAAGGGTTTAATCGTGAAGGAATGACAAGCATAACTTCTCTATCGTGGTTATTTGCACTTGGGTTTGTTCTCGTATGTGGTTTTCTTGCCGATAAAACAAGACGCCCAAGTTTAATGGCATCCATATTATTTTCACTGACTGCTATATTTTTAACAACGGCGGTTCTTGTTCCAAATCCAGTATTAGCAGGGATATGTATGGGACTTGCAATGGGATGTCAAGGTGGTGTCTTCCATCTTAGTAATATGTTTTTAGTAAAATATTCAACCCAAGAGACGGCTGGTCGTGCAGCAGGTTTAATTGGATTTACAAACTTAATGGGTGGCTTTTCTAGCTATATTATGGGCTGGTTACGTGATTCATCAGGAGGTAATTTCACTTCCTCAATTATTATGTTAATCATTACGGCTCTTTTAGGTTTGATTGCTTATTTATTTTCTATAAAAGAAGAAGCAACCGAACTACGCGCAGTTCCCCTACCTCCACAAAAAATAAATGCTTAATCTATTTTTTGAAAACGCTTTTATAAAAAGGAAGAGAGAGCTTATAATGGGCTCTCTCTTTGTGTAGACAAAGTACTAAAAGCTCGATTTTTAGATTGATTGCAGCGCCTTTCAACAATTTAAGAAAATAAATAGACGATCACTATAGTAAAATGAATTTTCTACAGTGATCGTCTATTCTTATTACTTATCTAAATCAATTTTAGTTCCAGGGCGGACAGTCCAGGATGGATTTTTCCCTACTTTATCCCCTTCTTTTACTCCTTTAAGAATGGCAATATATTTCCCTTGTTTTTGGCCAGTTTTTACACTTTGTTTATAAATAGTTCCTTTTTTAAGTACATACACATATTTTGATTTTCCTGATCCTTTAACGCTCGTCTCAGGTATTGCTAACAATTCCTTTGATTGTACTACTACTTCAAGATTTGTTTCATAGCCAGGATATAGATTCTCTTGTGAATCTAAAGTTGCTCTAAAAGTGTAATATGGTATAGCTTCTTTTTTGGAATTCTTAGCTTGGTTGGTAGATTGATCACTCATAGGATAGTTACTTACCTCTGAAACGCTTCCTTTCCAGTTCTTATCGGTAACAACCTTTGAAGTGACTTTAATTGCTTGCCCTGGCTCTACTTTTGCTTTCTCTTCTTCTGTTAGCTTTCCTTCAATTTGAAACGGTTCATTTGAAGCAATTTGCATAATTGAGATTTGCTGTTTATCTGTAGCTTTATAACCTTGACCGATACTTTTGTTCAAATTAAGAACTACCCCATCATTATTACTGTTAACAGTTAATGATTCTTGTTGTGCTTTCAACTTTTCAGCTTCTAGAGTATATTGTTCTACTTTTAGCTGTGCAGCATTAAGCTCTTCCTTTGCAGTATTAAGTTCAGCTTGCAGGGATTGAATCTCCGGAGTACTTGTTGTCCTTGTTGTATTTGTTGTATTTTTATCTGTATTATTTGCATCTGTTGTATTAGGTGTTGGTGTTGACGCTGAAATAACATTTTGAATGTCTTTCTCTATTGATGCTATTTGGTCGTTTTTCTGCGTAACAGTTGTTTCCGCTAGCTTCTTATTTACTTCTGCTTGTCCTATTTCAGCTGCTATAGTTGTATCTTCATAAGAAAAAAGTTTTTGCCCTTTAGTGACAGTATCTCCTTCTTTAACAAATATCTCATTTATAGAACCTTTAGTTGGATTAACGTAAATAGTTTCAGTATGGCTTTGTACTACACGACCAGACACAGTTTCAGTTTTCGTAAAACTTTTTACCGTTGGACTGATAAACTGTAATGTTTTAGATTTACTTTTTTTAATTTCTACTACCGCTACGCTAAGAACCACAGAAACGATTAAAAGAACAATGATCCCCATTAAAATAAATTTCTTCTGACGTGGCGTAATTACTTTTACTTGTTCTTTTTCTTCGTCAATTCTTTTCGCCGTTTCCATAAAACTCTTGCCCCTTCCTTATCTTGCCAAAAACTTAATACGACTTCTCCTATATCTATTGTCTATTGTTTTAAAAAGCGTTTCAAGGAGATTTTTTAGAAAATGATAAATATTTGATATGTTTTTTTTAATAAACAATCTATTTGTCCTTTTGAATGGATTATTAGGTTGATTTGGGCAGATTTATATTATTTCAGAATATTCAAATTTTAATTTTAAAAAAATAATTTTATTGTTAATATTTTAATTTTTACCCGAAAAAACGAATAATTAGTGTCTACTAAAAAAGTCACAGAACCCTTTGATAAATCTATGTATTTTCGCACATACTTTCATTAATTTAATTAAAATTTAGATTTTATTAGATTAAAGTATAAAATTTAAAACATTCATACTATTATTGCGTAGTATTATTGAACTATGTTACAATACAAAAAATATCTTTGTAGAAAAGGATTTTTCTTCTACTAAAAGTATTTCTTATACGCATTGGAAAACGCTTACGATAATTTCGAGGAATTAAAAGTCTTTTTCTTTCAATTATGGGAATTGATACAACTCTCCCGTTACAAATTGATTAGTTACTACGCACTCTTTTAAGCAGTGTGTATTTATTTACTAAAAATACAGATTATTCATAAAAAGGGGGAGTCTTTGGATGAATGCTTTTTTCAGGAAAAAGTCGATTGAACAGCTTCAACAGGATGGGGCTAAAAATACCGGACTTAATCGCGTTCTAGGTTTATGGCAACTGACTGCCATTGGTTTAGGCGGGATTATAGGTGTAGGTATTTTCGTATTAACTGGTGTAGCAGCAGCTGAACACGCTGGTCCGGCAGTTCTTTTATCGTTTATTATTGCTGGTTTAGCTAGCGCAGCAGCAGCACTGTGTTATGCAGAGTTTGCTGGTTTAATACCGGTAGCCGGAAGTGCCTATACTTACAGTTATGCTGTTTTAGGAGAAGGTACAGCTTGGTTAATCGGGTGGGATTTGTTACTCGAGTACGCCCTAGTTGTTGCAGTAGTAGCCATTGGATGGTCTGGCTATATGCAAGAGTTTTTACTACAAATGGGTGTTCATATTCCTGTATGGGCACAAGGCGCGCCTGGTACTGGAGCAGGTCACAAAGTTGACTTAATTGCCGTTTTAGTTAGTCTTGGAATTGCAGGCTTACTTACATTAGGAACAGAAATGGGTTCTAAATTTAATTCATTAATGGTTATAATCAAATTAGGTATTATTCTTTTAGTTATTGCAGTTGGAAGTTTTCATATTAATTCAGCTAACTGGCATCCTTTCATGCCTTTTGGTTTTCATGGCGTAATGAGTGGAGCGGCTCTAGTATTCTTTGCAGTATTTGGATATGACACATTAACTACAGCAGCAGAAGAAGCAAAAAGACCGCAACGTGATTTACCACTTGCAGTTATCATCTCATTAGCTGTCGCTTTATGTTTGTATGTTGCTATGTCACTTATTATTACAGGTATGGCTCCGTATGAAACACTTAATAACGCAGCTCCTGTAGCAAAAGCCTTTAGTAATATCGGCATGAAATGGATTACAATCATCATTTCTGCCGCTGCTATAGCAGGTATTCTATCAGTATTGTTCTCATTTATGCTTGCTGGATCACGTATTTGGTTCTCAATGAGTAGAGATGGTCTATTACCAAAATGGTTTACAAAATTACATCCTAAATATAAAACACCTTATCGTCCTACTTTATTAATTGGGTTAATTACGGCATTTGTAGCAGGTGTTACGCCAATTAACGAAGTCGCAGAATTAGTTAATATCGGAACGTTAACAGCATTTATTTTAATTTGTTCTTCTATTATTGTATTACGTGTAAAACGTCCTGACTTAAAAAGAGGATTCAAAACGCCATTAGTTCCAATTATTCCATTAATCGGGATTGGATTCTCGGCTTATCTAATTGCAAGTCTTCCAGGAATTACATTTATTCGTTTTATTGTCTGGATGGCTATAGGACTTGTTGTGTATGGTTTATATGGTAAGAAACGAAGTGTACTTGGGAATGCGAACAACAACAATAATAAAACTAAAATAAGCTAAGCCGCTAAAATTTATAGAGACTATTAAAAAAGCCATTGCCACAAGGGAAATTATTTTCCTTGTGGTTTTTTTCGTTATGACAAGTATCCCTTTCTTTCCTAATTTCCAATAAATCCTGTCAAAATAAATAGCATGTATCCGATCTTAAATCGAATACATGCTAAAAAATTTCTCGAATTCTAGTAAGCTATTAATTCAAAAGCTTACTTTCTTGCTCCGTCTTTACCTACTTTATATTTACCAATTGTAGTATTTACAGCCATTACGCCAGATTTGTTGAAGTAATAATATTTACCACTTATCTTTTTCCAGCCATTGCTAAACATTACTCCGTTTGGATCGAAGTAGTAGTGTTTAGAACCTAATACCAACCAACCAGTTTTCATTACTCCATATTTATCAAAGTAATAATGTTTATTACCTAATACTAACCAACTAGTTTTCATTACTCCATATTTATCAAAGTAATAATGTTTATTACCTAATACTAACCAACTAGTTTTCATTACTCCGTATTTATCAAAGTAATAGTGTTTAGTTCCTAATACTAACCAGCTAGTTTTCATTACTCCATACTTATCGAAGTAATACTTCTTGCCGTTATACGTTACCCAACTAGTTTTCATTACTCCACTATTATCGAAGTAATATTTTTTACCACTAATTGTTTGCATACCAGTTACTTTAACACCTTTGATGTAGTAATATTTTTTACCATTTTCTACTACCCATCCAGTTTTAACCGGAGCATCTGCACGATTAATTACTACTTCCTTCACTGTTTCATTACCAGCAAGGTCAGTCGCTCTTAACGTAATTTTATTTTGTCCTTCTTTTAATGGGACAGTTACTTCATAGTCTTTGTTTAGTGGTTTTACAACATCCACTGGACTGATTAATGGTACTTCAAATTCGTGGTTTTCACCAACGAAGAAGTTTAAGTAGCTATAGTTATCTTTTAAGTTTACTTTAAAAGTAACTTCATCTACCTTTTTATCCACTCGAGTAGGAGCATTTAGTACATTAATTTCTGCCGCGTGAGTATCAACATAAATATGACGCGCAACTGAGAAGTTTTTGTTAGCATAATCTGTTGCTTCTACTTGAACAGTGAATGGTCCATCTTGGTCAAATGTTACAGTTGTTGAGTAGTTGTAATGTCCAGTCTTAGCATCAAAAGTAGTTGGAACTTCTTTTCCATTAACCTTAACTGTTTTAATACCGATATCATCTGTTACGAAACCTTTAACCGGAACTGTGTTATCACTGTAAGCTCCCCATGGCTCTGGTGAGTTAGGAACGTATCCTCCAGCACCATCTGATGTACCATCAGTGATGTACACTAATGGAAGATCCACGTCATCGATTGCCGCAGTATCTTCTGCTGCATTACCTGCGTAGTCTATAGCAACTACTTCTACTACTGCTTTAGCAGGAGCTTTAGAAAGATCATAAGAAGACTTCGTACCATCAGTTGTACCATCTAGTTTACCATTTACGAAAATACCATATACTTTGACTCCTGTTGCGTCATCTGAACCTTCCCAAGATACAATTTTCTTATCAGGGTCATAAGTTGCTTTAATACTTGGAGCTTTAGTATCAATATAAACTGGAATCTTCTTAGACTGCCACTTTGCATTATCATAGCCAATTACAGATTTAATCTCGTAATAGTATTTTCCGTCTGGCATAACTTGACCATTTACTTTACCATCCCAAATAGTTGACTCACTATCCTTCATGATTTCGCCTTTACCGTTGTTATAATTATTTTTAGTAACATCAGATTGAGCACTTAAACGGCGAAGGAATTTACCACCCTGGTCAAGGATATTATATTGTACTTCTGATGCATTTCTTAAGAAAGATGGAAGAGCATTGATATCATCACCACTGTTATCTCCGTTTGGTGAAAACGCGTAATATTTCTCTCCATCCTTACCAGGAGCCGCTTCCCAGAATGTACTATCGCCATCAGTTGCCATGTCATGTGCACCTTTATAAGCCCTTGCTAAATCAAAGTAACGAGTTTCACCAAGATCTTTGAATCCATCAAGGATTGGCAGACTGTCCCACTTACCGTAGAAGCCTACGTATGGAGTCGTTAGATTTGGATGACCATCAGTACTGATCAGATTTACAGAACCTTCAACAAAAATATTGTCATGTAGTGGTACAGAAATCTCTTTTCCACTCTTATCGAATCCAGGAATTTTTGCATCAGTTAAATCAATTTTCACTGTGAAATCAACTGATTGACCCGCTGGAACTTTAACCGTTTCAGGAGCTTCTATTTTTGCACCATCTAAAGCACCTGTTTGTAACGCATTACGATTAACATCAGCCGTTTGATAGAATTCATCTGTTAACGCATTTGTATCAACTTTATATTCAGCATCTTTATCAGAAATATTTTTAGCAGTGAAAGTCATTGATACTTGCTTAGATTGGAAATCCTTCAATTCGTATTTCGCTTCACCTGTTGCCTTACTATAGAAGTAAACTGGTGTTGTAACAGCATTTTCAATTTGCATCATTCCTGCACCTTGACGACGTGGTGAGAATGGGTGACCATCTAAGTCATTAATAACCTTTGCAGTATTCATTAATAATACTTTTGCTAAGTGAGTACGTTGACTTAAGCTTAAAGAACTGAAACGTTTATCACTTTTTAAGTACTCTTGTACTAATGCAGATCCACCAGCTACGTGTGGAGCTGCCATTGAAGTACCACTCATTACTTCATATTGGTTGTTATTAACTGTTGAATAAATATTTCCACCAGGAGCTGTAATTTCAGGCTTTAACTCTAGGCTAGGCGTAACTCCCCATGAAGTGAAGGCTGTCATACGGCCCATTTCAGGACTTTCATTTTTAGCTGTTTGGTTAACATGAATTGTTCCTGTATCAGGAATCGAATTAAATAATGCTTCACCATCTGCTTTTGAGTTAACAAGCATAATAGGAACATCCCATCCGCCTTGGTCACCGTATTGAGTACCGTTTGTTGCATTCCATACGATAATACCAGCAGCGCCTGCTTGAGCAGCGTATTTCGTTTTATCAGCAAAAGTTAAAGAACCACGTGCTACTAATACGATTTTCCCTTTAACATCTACACCGTTATAATCATCTGGTGCACCTAATTTGTATGTTCCATCAGCTTTTTTACCTAGGTTTACAACTGGAATATTTCCACCAAATTTATCTGATAAATCTTTCCAAACATCTATTCCCTTACCAACTACACTAAGATCGTTATTACCATCAACAGTGATCGCATGTTCATATAGATAAGCTTCATTTCCAGAAGCAGCTACTGAGATTGTGTCTTTATTAAGACCAGGAGCTCCAGTTACACCAATATCAGGATTTTGTGATAGAGGGTCTCCCCATCCATAACCAATATGGTTCGAGTTACCAGAAGAAACAGCACACACAATACCATTGTCAACTGCACGAGTAATTGCAAGATCTTCTGCGCTATTTGGCTCATAAGAAGATGCTACAGAACCAAGGCTCATGTTTAGTACATCTGCACCTAGTTTAATAGAATCGTCGATCGCTGCAAGATAAATATCAGACCATGTAGATGGATAACTTGGGTCATTACTGAATACTTTCATCGCAAGAACTTGCGCTTCTGGTGCAACTCCTTTAATACCACCGTTTGCTTCGTCACCGTTAGCAGCCGTAATACCTGCTACGTGCATACCGTGCATTGAAGCACCAGGTCCAAGGTCCGTTACGATACTGTTTTGGTCATAATAGTTATAACCATAAGGAACTTTATCAGTGTAGAATTTACCTGGTAAAGCTTTATCTTTTACAATTTGAGCTACTGAATCTTTTGTTAAGTCCTCTTTTGAAGGATCCGTTAATTTAAAATCACGGTGTGTAGGGTCAATCCCTGTATCGATAATGGAGATAACCATACCTTTTCCATCAAATCCAGTGTCTTTCCAAGTTTCTTTCGACTGGATAAATTGATGACTCTTCGTCATATCTGGAGTAGATGGTTCAGCTGTAGGGCGGTTGTACTCATTTGCTAAATAGACATTTTTGACACCAGAAGTAGCTTCAATTTTTGCTACATCACCAAATTGAACTTCACCACTGAAACCATTAAATGCAGTTGTAAATTGTTTTTTATAATTAATGTTGATTCCTTTTGATTGTAACTTTGATTTTACCGAACTTTGTTGACTATCTACTTTTGCATAAAGACTAGACTTTTGACTTTCAGATAAGTCTTTAAACAATTTACCTTGTTTAGTTGCGTATTCAATTGGTGATTGTCCATCCAATTCTACGATGACACGCACTTTATCTGAAGCTTTTAAGTTTGCTTTCGCATCAGATAAGTTGTTTTTATTTTGTAGTTCTTTTGTTTCCTGTGATTGTTTAATTTGTTCCAACTTTGATGCTAAGTCACCTGGTCGGTAAGATTCAGCTGAAGTTGGTGAAACAAATGCTAAATTAGAAAGAGCAAGAGCAGATGCTAAAGCATATGTAGTTATTTTACGATTTTTTTTGTTAGTCATTTCTCAGTTCCTCTCCAGAAATTTTATATAAAATAGATTAGTACAAACTTTCTTAAAAAACTTCCCCTGTTTTTTAAATAGTAATTCGAGGAATATCGACAGATTCATTGAAAAAACTTCTCAATCAAAAACATGTCAAATTACCTCTGAAAATCTTCTTTTCCAGATAACCCCTTAATATCTCCTTTCAGTTATTGATCCTATTAATACCTATACTTTTTAATTTTTTTTTAATAAAGTTTCTAAGGAATAATAGATAAATTAAATAATTCTTTTTTTGAGTCAAAATCCCTTTATAAAATTCCTAATATTTTAAAAATTTTTAAAGTTTTTTTGTATTTTTAATAAAAATATGTAAAATCATGTAAAAATTTATCATTTTGGAGTATTTTTTATAGATTTAAAGTTCTAGACATATATATTTTTCTAGATATATACTCATAGAATTTTTTGAACATAATGAAGGCTTTACTAAGTCTATTGAAGTGTTTGTTCGACAAATAATCAGTTTAGGTAATGGTTCTATTAAAGCAGCAAAATATATTAAAAAAGCTAAAAAAATAAAAAGGCAGCACATCCCAATGGATTTACTGCCGTAAACATTTGTTTTATTTAAAAAACCTTGGTAAATATTCTTTATGCGCTTCTAGCATTTCGTCAACGATCGCTACAGCTACTTTATCATTTGCTACAAGTGGATTAATAGTCAATGCAAGAATTGCTTTTTCGCGACTTCCTTCAACTGCTGCCTCAATTGCCGTTTGTTCGAAAGATTTAATCGTTTGAATTAATCCTCGAACTGGAACTGGTAATTCCCCGATTGTCAGTGGAATTGGACCATCTTTTGTAATGACACAGCTAACTTCTACTGCTCCGTCATACGGTAAGCCTGAAATAGCTCCCTTGTTCATTGTGTTTAATGGTTGGATATCTCTCGTATCATTATAGATAGATGAAATTAAACGACAAGCCGCATCAGAATAGTAAGCTCCACCACGTTTTTCTAGCTCAGGTGGTTTTATATCTAGCGCTTCATCTTTATATTTTTCAAAAAGAGATGCTTCAATTTTTTGCACGACTTCTGCACGCGTTTCATTCGATTCAAAATCTTTTAATGCTCGTTCAAGCATTTCAGATGTTTTGTAATAGTAATGGTGATAAGAACAAGGAATGACATTGACTGCTTTTAGGAATTCAGGTGCCCATTCTTCAGCATCAATATTTTTTACAAAACTAGCATTAGCAGGATCCATAATCATTTCAAGTACTTGCTCTTTTACACTAACTCCGTCTAAATAAACCTCTGTACCATATACCATATGATTTAGACCTGCAAAATCAATACGAACACGCGAATGATCTACGTTTAATAGTTTTGCAACACCCATTTCCATTCCGATCGGTATATTGCAAAGACCAATGAATCTCTTAATATTTGAATATCTTAATGCTGCTTCTGTAACCATACCAGCAGGGTTTGTAAAGTTTAGGATCCAAGCATTTGGACATAGCTCCTCAACTTCTTTACAAATATCCAAAATAATAGGAATTGTACGTAAGGCTTTAAATAATCCACCTGCACCATTTGTTTCTTGTCCGATTACGCCATGTTTAAGTGGAATTCTTTCATCAAGTGCTCGTGCAGCTAGTTGTCCAACACGAAGCTGTGTTGTAACAAAATCAGCATCTTTAAGGGCCTCACGACGATCATACGAAAGATGAATCTCCATTGGTACGCCTGCTTTTTTGACCATACGTTTTGCTAGTGCACCAACTGTTTCTAATTTTTCGCGTCCAGCTTCGACATCAACAAGCCACAGCTCAGTTACTGGAATTTGTTCATAGCGCTTAATAATTCCCTCAACCAATTCTGGTGTATAACTTGAGCCCCCACCTATTGTCACGATTTTGAATTTCTTTGACATTATTTTTGGCCCCTTTCATACATGTCAACGAACTCTTTTGCCAGGTCTTTTACAGTCATTGCATTCATTAAGTGATCTTGAGCATGAATCATTAAAAGTGAAATCTCAGTTGGAGTGCCACCAATCTCTGATTGAATAAGCGTTGTTTGGATATGGTGTGCCTCATTTAATGCATCACCTGCTTCTTTCAATTTCTTGCGAGCTAAATCGAAGTCTTGTTTTTTTGCTGCTTGAATCGCTTCCATAGCAGCACTTCGACCATTTCCCCCATGAAGAATCAGTGTGAAAATTTCCGTTTCATTTTTTACCATGAAACTGCCCTCCTCTCTTTATTAATAAAATTTTTTATCGTCATAACCCCACGGTTACTAATTTTACCTTTAAGGTATTCATCGTATTTTTCTTGAGCAAAGATCAGAAAAGTCGTTTCTCAACAATTACTACTTGTTTTCAATTAAACTGATCGCTTGCTCTAAAATCGCTTCACCATCGCACATGCCGTAATTCATCATATTAATTACTTCAACTGGAATGTTTTTCTCTTCACAGATTTCTTCCATTTCTTCTAAAAGGAAACGTACTTGTGGACCTAACAATAACACATCAGCTTCATCGATTTCTGAACGAACAACTGATTCTGAAACTGCCCAAATGTGTGCTGAAATCCCTTTTGATTCAGCAACTTTTTCCATTTTAGAAACGATTAGACTTGTTGACATGCCTGCAGCACAGCAAAGTAAGATATTCATGATGATTTCCTCTTTCTTTAGTAAGTTTTTTTATATTTCATTCTTATTAATAACGATAAATCGACCGATTCGATCGTGCACAGCTAATGACTTTTTATTAGCAAACATGCTAATAACTGATAAAAAGAACGGAAGACCTTGAAAAATAAACATCGTCAAAAATTTAAAGAAACTTCTAACAATCACTAGTAATACATAAGGAAGTATTCCCTTTTTATTATTGATGCGTGTTAACTTCAATCGAAAGATCTTCTTTCCAATTGTCGATCCTCTTAACAATAAGGTTGTTAAGACGTCATAACAAAAATAGATTATAAGCGATTGGAGAAATGCTTCATTAAAAAGAGCCATTACCTTTACTGCTGCATCTTGACTAGCAGTTGATTTTTGAAGTTCAATCATATTTGCTAGAACTCCTGGAAAGTTTGGAAGTCCCGTGATTCGATACACAATTGACAAGATGATTGAAACAATTATTGCATCAATGGCAAAGGCACCGATTCTTTTCAATCGAAACGAAGTTATAATTTTTTGTCGATTTTCCATAAGATTTAGTCCCTTCTTCTAATCAATTATCTATCTATTTGCTTGGGAGAATTATTTACTAGCTTTCTCCATTTCTAAATTTTTCTTATCCCAAATTCGAATGAATGGGAACCAAATGATCGAAGCCACTGCAAAAGCTACCAATTGCATAACTACACCCATAATCTTACCACCCGTCATTAGATAACCACTTATGAAATATGGGGTTGTCCAAGGGATGATTGTTCCAGTTGTATGTGGGAAAATTCCCATTGCCGTACCAAAGTACGTTACTGTTAATACTGCTACTGGAGCTAGAATATAAGGGATCATTAAAAATGGATTTAAAACAATCGGAACACCAAACATAATTGGCTCATTAACGTTAAAGATAGATGGCCCAATTGCTAGACGTCCTACCTTCTTAAGAAGTTTTGACTTCGCTAAAAATGTCATATAGATTGCAACTGGTAAAGTAGCACCAGAACCACCCATCCAAATTCCATTCTCATAGAATGTATACGTAATGATATGTGGTAATGTTTTACCTGCTTTAAGTGCTTCTAAGTTTGCATCTGCATTTGTAATCCAAATTGGTTCCATAACAGACGTGATGATTGATGAACCGTGGATACCAAAACTCCACAAAAGGTGTTCCATTAAACATGCGACAAGTGTACCAACATAAGTTGATCCTAAAATTGTAAATGGCTGTGTCACAACTTTATGAACAAACGTTGCAAAATCTCCCCAACCAGTATGACTAAATCCGTATCGAACTAGTAAGAAGAAAAGGATAATCACAAAGCCAGGAATAAGAGCCGTAAATGAACGTGAAACTGTAGGCGGCACAGTATCTGGTAAAGTGATGATGATCTTCTTTTGTAAGAAGTAACGATAAATTTCAGCAGTAATAATTGCAATGATTAATCCAACAAACAAGTATTGTGCACCAAAAAGATCAGGTGACCATGCTGATACAGTTTCCTTACCATCTTTGAAAGTGCTCATAATATTAACAATTAAATAACTTGCTAATGCTAATACCCCAGCTGGAACTCCATCAATATTCTTTTTATCGACCTTATAACTACTTGCTAAGGAATAAGCTACGCCAAATACTGCAACTAATGCGATAATCCCCATTGAACCGTTATAAACGATATCTCCAAATGCATTCCAATTTTCACCAAATACTTTTGACATAAAGTTTTGATACCAATCTGCTTCTAACCAAGCTACGATAATGAAAAATGAACCAATGATCATTAGTGGCATTGCAAACATAATACCATCACGCAAAGCAAGTAAGTGTCTTTGATTACCTATTTTCGAAGCGATCGGTAAGAATTTTTTTTCAAAAAAGCTGCTGTTCATTACGTTATCCCCTCTCTAAGGAATTAGGATCTTGGTAAATCAGTAATTCCCTATATACCAAGATCCCTTTTAGAATTTATTTCTTTTTAATATTTAAGATTTAAAGTTTGAATTGTATAACAGTTGTGTAACTACCGTAAACTTTAACTTTTCCATCAAGAGTGAAAGCACGAACTTTAAAGTAGTACGTTTTACCTTTAACTAATCCTGTTGCATTAAATGTTCCAGTTGTAGTTGTTTTTGTTATTTGGTCAGAGAAATCGCTTTTAGTAGCACGAACGATTTCATAACCAGATACACCACTTACTCCAGTCCAATTTACTTTAATTGAAGTTGTACTTGCTTTTGTTGCTTTTAGTCCTGTTGCTTTAGCAACATCCCATTTTGCGTATAGTGTTGTATTTTCTTTTACCTTATCAGTTGCAAAGTTCCATGCAGTTTTAAGTCCAGCATCTTTGTACCATCCAGCAAAGACAAATCCTTTTTTCGTTGGATTAGCTGGTTTCGCAATGATAGAATCATAGTTTCCTGTTATAGTAGCTACATTAGATCCACCTTTACTGTTAAATGTAACTGTGTATTTGCCAATACCCCATTTAGCGTAAAGTGTAGTAGATGCTGTTACTTTATCAGTCGCAAAGTTCCAAGCTTGAGTACATGAAGCATCTTTATACCAACCAAGGAATGTATATCCTGTTTTTGTTGGTGTTGGAGAAGTAATTGCTTCATTGTAAGTTGCAGTGATTGGATCTACTGCAGACCCACCTTGTGAATCAAATGATACTGTTTGTTTTGCATCTTTAGAAACTGTGCGTACAAAAGTCATCACGTGGCTATCATTTGCAAATTGTGGATCTCCGTTCAATGTCATTCCAGAGTATACAACCGTTGCAGTAATGTTTGCTGGTTTATCAGTGTTGTATGTTACTTTTCCATCCGCATCAACAACAACATCGTCTGGTGAAGATGATTCGTAACTAACTTCTACATATTTGTTTCCATCTGTATTAAGCCCTTTTTCAGCCATTGCATCTTTTAACCAAGTTGGATATGCAAATGCGTTCTTGTCAAGCTCAGTCGGAGCAATTTTTTCAGCTGACTTCATTGGATCAACAACTTTGATTGTGTAAGTGATTTTTTTCGGTGTTCTAAAGAATCCGTCGATCACATAGCCCGTAACTGTACTAGTTCCTGGTCTTAAAGCAGTTGCGTATGAACCATAGTGCACACCATCTACACTAATTCCTGCTGCACTTACATTACCAACTTCACCGTAAGCTGCTAAAGTTCTTAAATCAAGAACTTGAGATACATTTGAATCAGCATTGATTTGCGTTGGTAATCCATTGTTATATCCAGCTAAATCCCAAGAATTCGTTAACCAAGATACATTGTTAGTATATCCTGTTGTTTTAGCATCCAATTTAACAGAGTCACCAACATTAATCGTAAATGTATGTGTGTCTTCGTTATATTTAGCATTTGGATTCATAGCTGCTACATTCGTTGGATAATTAATACTTTCTGTTCCGTTATTTACTGGCGCAGTAACTTTTGAACCTAAACCTTCTACATATACAGCATCCTCAGGGTTTTGAGTTAACCAATAAGGCATAGATGTTACAGTTGATGATTCCATTGATAAGCTGTTACCAGAATCAATTGTTCTACGATCCATTGTTCCGAAAATATTTGTATTGTATTTAGACATCATCACTTCATCACGTGGAATTAATTGATCAACCATTAAATCAGGTGTCACGTGCGTTACGTCATTTCTGTTTGCAGAAAGAACATCCCAGTTCATGAAGTTATTTGGAATACGTGTCATTTGCCATGTTGAACCTGCAAGGTCAACCGTTGAACTTCCTATACTAAATCCTTTTTCTTTCAATGCACCTAGAGAAGCTGCGTAGAAAGTTGACATAAATGGATTTTTCTCTCTCTTTTCATTGAACCACCATTGGTTCATACCATCTAAGATCCCTTTAGCGTTCTCTTTCTCAGCATGATGAGATAATGTGTAGTATGATAGTGCAGCTTCTTCTTCATCAGAATAGTTCATGTATGACTCGTAAGATACACCACTTACGCCAATATCGTCTCCGTTATGAGCAGAAATACCAAAGTATCTAGAGTGGTACTGTAATGACATATCAAGTAATGAAGTTGAGTTATAAGACTTTGGATATCTTGTTTCATAATCATTGTGCTCTGAAGCTGTTGTAGACGCTTTGACACCATTCATTACTTTGTATTCGTTTGCAAAATCAAGTGGAGAAATTACTGCAACACCTTGTGCTTCAAGTGCAGCTTTTTCTTCTGGCGTATAACCGCCCATATCTCTTGCAGCTACAAGCATTTGTAATGCTAATGTTGCATTTAATGGACCATCTTCATAGTCATTTCTACCCCATGCATTTGATACACCGTCAAGGAATTCTGGATTTAAATTAGCCCATTTAGTTGGTGCTGAAGGAGCATTTAATCCATTTCCAGGAGCTGTTCCATTGAAACGAGATTCAATTGGGTTCTCCCCAGTAACACTTACTTGATAATAGTTGTTTAAAACCATTGCATTTGTATGATTAATTAAATCATTTTTCACAAGAGCCGCTAATTCAGGATCACTATCTTTAAACGTGTTATAAGCTAGGTCTAATGTGAAGTAATGACCTACCAATTCGTCTGTAGACGTTGTTGCTTTATAATAGACTTTGTTTGAGTCTAAAGCTTTTGTTGCATCATCTAAATTAGGATTTTGCTCATTTACAATATTCGTTAAACGTTTTGGTACAGCAACAGTGTCATACGCTTTGATTCCAGCAGTCCCTCCACTGATTTTACCTGGAACAGAATATTTAACTGTATTTCCGTTAACATCAGTCGTAGTTCCTGCACTTTTTTGAAGCCAAGCTTGGTCCCATGATTTGCTTTCTGCAGTCGTAGAACCATTGTTGCTGCCCTCTACTTTATATGATCTAGCAAAGAAGCCAGCAGAAGCAGGTTTTCCTGTTGTGTCTAACGTATACTTCCCATCATTGTCAACGAATACTGGTTTACCTTCGTTATCTGCAAGCCATTTTTTTCCTTCGTCAATTGTCTTTACGTTTCCACCAAGTGAGTTAACAACATAAACAACATCGTTAACATTGTCTTTTGAAGGTACCTTTAACTGCGTTCCAGATACATAACCAAGCGTTACGATGGCTTCAACAGCACGAATTGCAGAAGCTTTTGCATCTATTGTTCTAGCATCTTTTTCACCAAAATTTTCTTTCATGTAGTTGTATCTCCAAATTTCACCTGAAGCGTACATTGTTGTCCATAAACCATCATTATCTGTATCAGAAATTGAGCTTATAGCATCTTTATCTGCAGTCATAAGAGCTTTAATCATATTATCCTTATTAGCAAAACTCATAGAACCAGATTGGAATCCAAATCGATCTGCGTAGTTTCTAGAAATTTCTTCTTGAACTAATGATTTGCCCATTAGGGACATTTGCTTTCTTACAATATGAGTAGCATTTCCTTTCTCGCCTAGAATCCAAAGACCATTATTTCCATCAGACATAATGTTTGTAATTACTTCTTTGGCGTTAAATTGAGTCGGGTTTCCGTTTTTATCGACTCCTGAACCTGAATTTTCACCAGTTTGAGGAATATATCTTCCACCTTGTAAATATTGAATTTGATCAGCTGGAGCTAAGTTTGGATCATATAGTGTAATTGCATCGGATACGATACCAGTAGTGACAGGATGATCTTTTTCTTCACCAAAATTAACGTTGCCATTTGATTTAATTAAAGTATCCTTTGAAACTAACCATTTTACGCCATTTTCTCCATTAACATAGCCAACATAGTTTTTAGACGGAAACTTAGTTCCTGATGGAGCAGTTGGAATATTTGTTGTTTGCAAATTAGATGATGAAAGAGCAGCAGGAATTTTCGAATCTCCCGCATTGTAATAGTAAACTACCTTTTCAAGATTAGTAGATGCCTGCGTCTCAATTACAGAAACCGTAATATTCACAGTTGCTGCATTACCACTTAAATCTACTCCAGTACCTGTGATAATTGCAGATCCACCAGATACACCTAAAATCTTTCCACTATAATCACCTTTTGCGTTACCAATCGTATCAACATATGCAACGTAAGGATCAGAAGTTGTCCATTTTACTGGCTTGGTTGTATCTAATCCACTTGGTTTTGCATGAGTGATTTGTGTAGTATTCATAAAAATCTTAGTGCCAGTTGAGATTGGCGCTACTGATTGAGTAGTAATAGTTGGTGCAGCTTTTGCAACAACGCCACTAAATGGAGTTGCAAACATTGATGCCGCTAGTACAGAAGCTGGAAGTGCTCTACCTAAAAACCATTTATTTCTTTTCATTTATCTTCCTCCAAAATAATTTATTTAATTAATTTTCTAATCGAAGAACACCTTTTTTAATTAAGTAACCGTTTTCAAGATTATCTAAAAAGGACAAATGATAGCATGAAGTTGATTCGTTTCTATTAGCGATCATCCTACTTACTTTGATTGTTAGAATGATCGCTAAACTGCTACGAACCATATTGAAACAAGATTTTTGAAATTTCATACTGAAAATCGTTAAAATTATTTGATTTTAATACTTTCTGCTTCGTCTCGGGGTGGTCCATTAAATGTAAAAATAATCGACTTAACTCTTTGTGTAAAAACAAGTCTCCGGCACGAAGATTAATCAAAAATAAGATTTGTACAACTTTCCCATCGATTGTTGGCGGATTTTTAAAAATCACCACACTGATCGAATCCTGTATCGCAACCATTTTTAATGCATGTGGCGCAGCAATTCCATTTTGCAGTATCGTCGATATTTTTTCTTCACGGTCGACAACTAAAGCTGGATAGTTAGGTGCTGCAAATCCTAGTTCAACAACGCTTTTTGCCTTTTCTTTAATAAATGCTTTGTAGTCAAACGACTCTTTGCTTTCTTCTATATAAAACAAATCTGGATGAAATAAAGATAAAAGTGTCGGTACATCTTCTTTAACTTTATTAGCCGGGTATCTAGTAAGCGTTCGACGAATTCTTTGAACATCCGTTTCAGTTAGTATTGGTGCTACTTGAATATACGGAATCGAAATATTATCAAATGGAATCGAAGTCGATGAAACTAATAAGTCATAATCTTCTAACTTTAACGATTGAAGCTCACTATACAAAACGACGTCAATTTTTGCCCCTTGGAAAAGTGTCTCAAGTTTCATTTTCATTAAATCAGCCGACCCTGCTCCTAATCCGTAAGATAGTAGAATTTTTTTGTAAGAACTTAATTGTTTTTGCTTCTCCCTTTCCACATGAGCTGCTAAATGCATTGTAATATAACCCATTTCGTCACTAGAAAGTTCAAATCCCCATATTTCCTTTATCATTTCAGAAAAATTTAATGCAATCATAAACACATCCGAATACCTACTATAAACATCATCTATTAAAGGATTCGTAAGCTTTAAATTAAAATATAATCTTCTTAACAGTGGATACATGTGCATGATCATCGTATTTAAAAGTTGCTGATCACCTGAAAACTGAGTTAAGAATGTTTGATCTAATCTTTCTAAACAATTCTTTAGTTTTTGTTTTAAGTCATTTTTTTCATGTTCCTCAATATCGTCTACACTCGATTTACCACTTATATGGGCAGCTAAATAGATTATTTCACTCCCTGGTAATACGACATGATATAGTTCAGAAAGAATTTCACAAATTCTCTTTGCTATATTCATAAATGACGGTTTAATTAGAGAAACATCTAACTTTTTTTCTTGATTAGGCAAGATAAAGTTGTGTTGAGTTACTCGAAACGAGAGTACTTGGATATGCACTAAAATATTCTCAAGTGCAAAATAACTTAATTTCAATTGATTATTCTGTACTTCTTCACTCAAAACAGCTCGAATTTCCTCAAACGGAAACGCTTTCTCAAAAGTTTGATAATTTGACTTCTTTAATAACCCTGTTTCTTTTTGACTTAGAAAGTAGGAAAACGCTCTTCTAAAATTCGTTTCATCCCCAAGTAAACGAATTCCATAACGTGATTTTGTTTCTACTTTTAAATCAAAAATCCTTACTTGCTTTTCAACTTCAATCATGTCGGTAAAAACTGTCGATCTGCTAATCATTAGACTATCAGCAAACAGATCGATCGTTTGAAACTCAGTCGTTTGAAGCAAAAGCATAATAATATTATTCACTCGAACACGAGGTAAATCTGGTGCTAATGCCCCGTCTATTTCTTTCATATATGTTTGGACCAACTCTTGGTTTTCTATATGAAGTAAATAGCCCTCACCACGTTTTTTCTGAATCACAAATCCAGACTTTTCTCCAATCGCGTTTAATTCTTTCAATTCATTTCGTAATGTACGATTTGAAATAGCGAATTCTGATTCAAGTTCCTGTGAAGTTAGTGATTTTCCTTTTTGATACAAATATTGCAAAATTAAATCTCTTCGCATACATTACCTCACCACCCTAGATGCCTAATCTAGTATTTTAAGTTTACTTTCCAGTAAATCTATTTAACAGTTTGAATTTTTCCAAAATAGTTCGCAATTTAAAACAAACCAGCGTAGTTCATATGTCATATATACTTACAATGCTATGATACGACCTAAGCCCTACTACAAAATACAGGAACATTTTACTAGCACCAATCGTTTCTAATTCTTTTGTATACAAAAAAAATCCTTATCTTAGCATAAAAGCACTAAGATCAAGGAATTTGGCTTTTTATTGTTTTAAGCATTTCTTAACGTTGTATTAGAAATTCTGTAAGACGAGGTTAACACTTTATGACCATTCAAACGTGAAAAAGCGCTCCCATAAACTGAGAACGCAAAAGCGAGCTAATAAGTAAGATCAATCTTTTAGCTATTCGATTAATTATTAAACACCATAATACTTAGCAAACAACTCTTTATTCCATTCATCTCCACCATCTACATTCGAACTTTTAAACACAGGTGGTTTTAATCCAGCTTGATGATATTTTTTTGCTAATAATATAGAAATGGATTGAGCAACAAAAGCTCCAGCCATTGTGGAAGTTGCACCCATACCTGTATTTGCTTCTTCTACATAAAAGGCAGCATCCCCAAGACCGGTACAATTATCTATAACTACATCACTAAATTCGCAAAGATATTTTCCACTACTATGTCTTGATTTTGAGCCTTCTGGATGATTTGGATTTGTAAAAGCAATTACCTTTGCACCGCATTCCTGTGTCATTTTTGCAAGTTCAACCGTCATTCCATTTCTCCCCGAATTGGAAGCAATCACAAGAATATCCTTTGAGCTTATTTTGTATAAATCAAAAATTACCTTTGCATAAGCTTCTATTCGTTCGATTACAGTACTTTTTAATGGATGGTCATGTAAAAAAAACTCATTCGGCAAAATTGGAGAGACATCCGCAAATCCACCTGCTCTTACATAAAATTCTTCTGCAAACATATGTGAATGACCCGAACCAGTAACAAGAAAGCGGCCACCATTTTGAATGGCATCAAAAATACAAGTTGCTGCATGGTCAATGTTTTGATTTTGTGTCGTATAGAGTTTTTCGAGATTTGCCATCACATACTTAAAATAATTCTCCATAAATAAATACCTTCTTTGATTTAATAAATTTACCAACCGTACTTCTTTTCACTCCATTTTTTTATAACTAAATCTTGTTTTACGAAAACAAGACTATTTTGTTCAATATCTTTATCGATGATTGCACCTGCTCCTAATACACTATAAGCCCCTATTTTACATCCTGGCATAATAATCGTATTCACACCAGTTCTACAATAATCACCAAGATAAGCTGCATTTGAAAAATGTAAGGGTATTTCTTTCCGTCCATTTACTGAGTGCTCAGTTTCACCGTCATCAAAGCGTAATGTCCCACAAACCGTTGCTGCACCAATATCCGTATGACTGCCTATTGCGCCATAAAACTCGCCATAGTGGTAAAGATATACTTTATCCATTACCATTCCGCCAAGGAACTCTGCACAGTGGTCGAAAATACAATGTGATCCAATTGCAACTCCATCATAAATCATACAATAATTACGAATGGCAGTATGATCGCCAATAACAGCATTGCCATTGAAAATTGCACCGTTATCGATGATTGTATTATCACCTACAATTAGGTTACCGTGAATAACAACCCGATCACCAATTGAGGAATTCTTACCAAGCTTTACGTGACCATGAATGGTTGCATTTTTAGAAATCGTCGCGCCTTCTGCTAGTTCGTTTTCTTTTATTGCATTACAAAAATGATGCACCATATATTCATTCGCTTCTAACATATGCCAAGGCTTATCGATATCAAAGAAATAGCCATTACACTCAATCGCTTGTAATTTTGTTTTCTCAAGTGATTTTAGAAGAGCAGCTTCGACGTATCGTTCTTTCGGAACACCCACTCCTACTTTGACATTCGGAAAATAGTCGGGCGTTCTTCTCGCATCATCTAGTAATGACTCATCAAAAAGAAATCCCGCGAATTGATGGGTAATACTGTCACCACGGTAATGAGCACCGATTGACTGAACAAATCCATCCTTTATACTCGCACCAATCCAATTCCTTGATGATTCTTCTAATTTTTTCAACAAAACAGTAGGTTTGTTCGAATTAGCCAATTGCTCAAGATCCTTTTGTTCGACGATTGTATCACCGTAAAGAACAAGAAACTCCTTAGTACTTGAAAGTTTCTCAACTCCCATAACTAAGCTTTCTGCACTTCCTAAATTTGATTGATCAACTACAAATTTAACATTATCCATGTCGAATAGAAGATTCTCAATCTCTCTTTGATGTTCCTCATTAACGACAACAACAATCTCTTCTATCCCCATTGCTACAATGGATTCAATATTAAAACGTATTAATGGTTTACCAGCGATTTTTATTGCTGTTTTGGAGCGAACTGCGTTGAAAGGATTTAGTTTACTCCCTTTGCCTGCCGCAAGAATTACTGCACTTTTTACCATTCTAATACCTCGACTATAAAAATTTTTTACTTATATTCAACTAATCGAAATTTATTTTTGCCTGCTAATAAATAAGGCATTAAATCGTATGCAAAAGGATGAATAAATCCAATGACATTATGTTCAACAGATTGTCCTAAATCTTTTAATGAAATTTGTACCTCTCCCTCATATTGTGCACTTCGATTATTTAAAATAGAAACTGTATATTTCTTTCTTGGAGCACAGTAGCAATGAGGTACTTCCATTCCCCTTGTATCAGTTGCACGAATGAGATTTGCTGGTTGATCTACTCTTGAAATAAGAACCTGCTCGCTAATTTTCACCTTTGTCTGTTCGGGAACAAACTGATTAAAAACAACTGGAATTTCTATATAATCTTGTTTGTAACATCTAGCCATTTCATTGAGCTCTGAAAGATCTGCAAATGAGTCTCCAATTAACACATCATTAAAACAATTTGCAAATAACTCTAGCATGGCAATATGACTAGGCAAGAAGCGGTGTTTTTCAATTGTACAAACTCCATGACCTAAATGGTGTAAATCTTTAGGAGAAAGCTGCGAAGCAACAAACCCTCCGACTGGCACACCGAATAAAGCAAACATATTGTTAATGGAGCGTATGTCTTCTAAAGACAATGCTGTATCTGGTAGAGGAAAAAAATTATGACAAGCTGTTAGTTGTCCGATATTTCCTTCTCGTTCGATTGTTTCTAAAAACTCACGACATTCGCGTAAAGCGTTTCCATTTTGATTATTAGAAGAAGACATTGAAGCATTTACTTCTATTTGAATTCCCTGTTTATTTTTTGAAAGAAGCGCAACTTCTTCACTCGTGAACCCTCCATCGATGCGGAGCCTTGTGATGCCCATATTCTGTAAAGCTGTAAGGTCAGTTAATGTACAACCTAATTCACTGAAAACTTCATCATTCATATCAGCTGACACAGTCATATTTAGTTTATTACAATAACTAAATAATTCATTCCAAGTGTCCGCATTTACATTTATTGCACCTTCAAAACCATGATTATTTAAAATCAGTGAAACAAATACCTTTTTAAAGCCTAATGATTGTGCCTTTTCTAAATAATCTTTGATTTGATCTAAAGGATAAAAGTTGGGATATACACTAATTCCTATTTCACGCATATTCGATCGCCATTCCTTTATTTTTATTTTGAATTACTTGTATTTCTCACCAATAATGATGGCACCGAAAACTGGATCATAAAGAGGTGCAGAAAGTTCAACTTGGGGTAAAGCCACACTTAACTTATCCTTTAGTGTATCGAAATACTCAGCTGATTTCGTCAGCAAACTTCCTGCCACAGATAGGCGAAAATTAATTGAACCCATTTGTCGGCTGATTCCAATGACTAAACGAACCAACTTATCTAGTTCTCCTTCAACAATTGTACGAGCAGCATCGTCACCTTTTACCCATGCCTCTAAAACGATTGGGGTACATGAAGCTACCTTATCTACGGGAATTGTATCTTCCAAGTATAATAAATCCATAAAATCTTCCGGAGAATCCAACTTAAAATGAGCGAGCAATTTTTCGGTAAATGAAGTAGGAGCAATTACTTTGTCGTACTCATTCATAACAGCCGCGATTGCAAGTAAACCAATCTGGAAACCTCCACCCTCATCACTTATTAATCCGCCCCATCCGCCTGAGCGTATTGTATTTCCTTTTGAGTCTACTCCCATAACAATGGAGCCTGTTCCAGCAATCATCAAAGCATCTTTTCGATCTCCGTTCCCACCAACAAGAGCAATTTCTGCATCATTCACTACTTCTAACTGACAAGTAAAACCACTTTCTTTTAATGCATTCAAATAGATATCAATATCTTTCGGTCGATCTACCCCCGCAGAGCCTAATACAAGAATCGCATTTTGTATGCGCTCTCCAAAATAAGAAACAAGCGATTCATATATTTCACTAAATACTGGTCTAAGCCCTTCTACGCCGATGTTGTTATAATTGGACATTCCAAAATTTTTATCAAATAATGTTTCTCCGTTTAAGCGTTCTTTGACCACCACTCTCGTTTTCGTTCCTCCGCCGTCCATTCCGATTATCAATCTATTCATTATGTGTTGATCCACCCTTTCGTTAAGCTAATAAGTTATCGTACCAATCTACTTTTACATGTAGCTTTAAATTCATTCTTCTTCGTTTCTTATTTCATCTTAATTTTTCAAATTTGTTATGGATGTATAGTTGCATTAATTGTAAAATAAACATTTCTCATTTACTAGGTGGATATTTTCTTCATGTAAAGGAAAAAAACCACTTATTCAATGTGAACAACTCGTCAAGGTTTAGAATTGGAGATTATATAAATGAAAACAAAAAAAGTACCCTATAGTTAGACCTTTAAGTGTCTACTCTAAAGAGTACTTTTTATCTGTATTTATATGTGCAGACTGTAATTGACAACACTAGGGCTGACAATTTTACAGTTCCAATATTCCATCAAGATACTTTGACTCAAAGTTATCAAGCATTGCACGTACTTCATCTGTTGATGATGTACTCATTAATTGATTTCTTAATTCACTTGCCCCTCTAAACCCACGGACATATATCTTAAAAAAGCGATGAAGAGCCTTGAACGAACGGAGCTCTAAATGTGAATATTTATCATGAAGATCCATATGCAATCTTAAGAGATCAAGTAGTTCCTTACTGCTATGTTCTGTCGGCTCCTTTTCAAAAGCAAACGGATTATGGAAAATACCGCGGCCAATCATAATCCCATCAATACCGTATTGATCAGCGAGCTTTAAACCAATTTGACGGTCAGTAATATCCCCATTGATCGTTAAGAGTGTATCTGGTGCCACTTCGTCACGAAGTTTCTTTATCTCCGGTATTAATTCCCAATGTGCATCCACTTTGCTCATTTCATCTCTTGTACGAAGATGGATTGACAGATTGGCAATGTCTTGTTTCAAAATGTGAGTTAGCCAGTCGCGCCATTCGTCTACCTCAGAGAAACCAAGCCTTGTCTTCACACTTACAGGTAATCCTCCTGCTTTTGCTGCTTGTATTAATTCTGCTGCAACTTCTGGACGGCGAATCAGGCCGCTTCCCTTTCCGTGCCCTGCCACATTAGGTACAGGACAGCCCATATTGATATCCACACCTTTAAACCCAAGTTCTGCCATACCAATACTCATTTGTCGGAAAAATTCAGGTTTATCACCCCATATATGAGCTACCATCGGCTGTTCATCCTCTGTAAAAGCCAAACGCCCACGCACACTTTTGTTTCCTTCTGGGTGACAATAACTCTCACTATTTGTAAACTCTGTGAAAAACACATCTGGTCTGGCTGCTTCACTTACAACGTGACGAAATACAACATCCGTTACTTCTTCCATTGGTGCCAGTATAAAAAACGGTCGCGGTAAATCGCGCCAAAAATTATCTTTCATATTAAATTTCAAATCCTCTCATTATGGGATTCCAGTCCATTCTCCTATCCCAAAATTAAAAAGCAAGAAGCCCTTGCTTACACTTGTATCTTCATTCCCTTATTATCTCCACGCCATCAAATAGCAATCCAGTGATCCAAGTTAATAAAGGTTTTGCTACAAAACTGAAGAACTTTAGAAGGACATCAGGTTCAAAAACTTAGTGTCTGTTCCCTTAATTTAGTACTAATTTTGCGACAGCTTCCACGTGACTAGTATGTGGGAACATATCCACTGGCTGTATTTCTACTGTTTTATAACCACCGTCTTCAAGTACTCGTAAATCTCTTGCTAATGTAGCAGGATTACATGATACATAAACTACTTTGCCTGGCTTCATATCAATGATTGTATTTAATAAAGCCTCGTCACAACCTTTTCTTGGAGGATCTACAACTAATACTTCAGCTGTAATACCTTGCTTGTACCAATTAGGTATAACTTCTTCAGCTTTCCCTACTTCAAATTCAACATTTGTCATCTCATTAATCATAGCATTTCGTTTCGCATCTTCAATTGCCTCTGGTACAATTTCAACACCATAAACCTTTTTAGCCTTTTGAGCTAAAAATAAAGATATTGAACCGATTCCACAGTATGCATCAATAACTGTTTCACTACCGTTTAAGTTTGTATACTCGAGTGTTTTATCATATAAAACCTTAGTTTGTGTAGGGTTTACTTGATAAAATGATCGAGCTGATATTTCAAAAGTGATATCACCAATTTTATCTTTGATTGTTTCACTTCCGTATAATACAATTGTTTGATTTCCAAGAATCACATTTGTTTTTTCATTATTTACATTTTGAATAATACTTGTAATTGTTGGATATTTTTCAACAATTCTAGCTATTAATTCGTCTTTTTGAGCAAAGTTCACTTTATTAGTAACAAGAACTAGCATTGATTCATTTGTATAGTAACCATAGCGTGCCATAATATGACGCAATTGTCCTTTGTGGCCAACTTCATCGTATGGCTCGATTTTTAATTCTTCACAAAGATCCTTCACAGTTTGGATCATTTCATCATTTTCTTTTCCTTGAATGTAGCATTCATTCATTGGAATAATTTCATGGCTTCTCTTTTGATAGAAACCAACAACTAATCCACCTTCTAGATCCCCTACAGGAACTTGTGCTTTGTTACGATAACTCCATGGGTTTTCCATGCCTAACACTGGGTGGATTACTACGTCATCAAGTTTTCCAATTCTTTTTACAACCTCTACTACTTGTTTATGTTTCGCCTCAAGTTGGCCTTCATAGCTCATATGTTGAGTTTGACAACCACCACATTGATTGTAAATCGAACAAATCGGTTCTACTCGAACATCACTTTCTTTTTGGAATTCAATGATTTTACCGAACCCAAAGCCTTTACTTGTTTTTAGCACCTTAATTTGTGCTTTTTCACCAGGGAGTGCATTTGGTACAAAAATCGGATATCCATCCACCTTTGCAACTCCATGTCCCTCATGAGTTAAATCGATAAATTCAACATCTATTAATTGATTCTTTTCTACAGGTAACACTCTTTTCGACAAGTCCCTTACCTACCTTTCAACCTTTTATTAAACCATTTCATTATACAAAATAAATAACCACGTTAACTACCGTGGTTACTTTTTCTAGTATTTACTACTATTTCACTTATTATGGTACATAGATTTCTAGGTGGTTGTAAAGCATATCGACAGTACATGGTGTTTCTCCACCGTACTCACCATCAATATTTAATAGTAGTTTATCATCAGACATAATTTTCAAATGGCTTGCTCTAGTATAAAGAACATGTTCATTTTGTACATGCTGGCCACTTAATAGCTGAGCACATACTCTGATGATTTCAGCTATATTTGATTTCTTTAAGACTAATAAGTCAAATTGTCCATCATTAATACTTGCTTCAGGTGCAATTTTTTCAAATCCACCAACAGAATTTGTATTCGATAATAAGAACAAAAATGCTTCTTCATCAAATACTTTTCCATCATACTCAATTTTTAATCGTGTAGGCTTAACTCTTGGTAACATTTCAATACCTTTTAAATAATATGCTAGCTGTCCTAACATTGTTTTTAGTTTACTAGGTACTTCATATGTTAATTCTGTAATTTTACCGGCAGCTAAAATATTTACAAAATATTTATCATCAACTCTTCCAATATCAAGAGGCACAGTTTGCCCATTTGTTATGACTTCAGCCGCTTCCATAATTGAAACATTCACACCAATTGCTCTAGCAAAATCATTTGTTGTCCCAACTGGGATTAATCCTAACTTTGGTCGATATTCTTGTTCTGCCATACCACTAATGACTTCATTAAGTGTTCCATCTCCACCGCAAGCTACAACTAAATCAAATTTTCGTTCACATGCTTCTCTTGCTGCCATTGTCGCATCACCTGCACCAGTTGTTGCATGACAAGAGGTTTCATAACCCGCTTGCTCGAACAATTGCAACACATCGGGAAGCTTTTTCTTAAAAATTTCACGACCAGAAGTAGGGTTGTAGATAATTCTTGCACGTTTCATCATTAACCATCCTACTTATTTATTTAAGTTCTCTAACTTATATCCTAACCTAAAAAGATTTTGTAGTAAACTTTTTCCATTTACTTATCTATTTTTACCTTTCTAAAGCATGTTCAAACCCATATTGAAAAGCAATATTATATTATATTAAATTTATATTACATTCGTTTCTTTGCTATATTTTTCTACCGTTTTGAACAACTTAATCATTATAGTACATATTGATGATAAAAACATTAAAGTAGAATTAAGGATTGATAATGAGATGGATAACAAACCGTTCGTGAATGTAGAGTATTTTGCTCTAAAAAAGTTAAAAATTTATCGAGATAGTGTTTTGCGTTTTTTATTAAGAGCAATAATGGCTAGTATGTTTATAGGCTTCGGGGTTATCGTAGCATTTAAATCAAGTAATTTCTTTCATGCTACGTATACACCTTTTGCCTACCCAATGGCTGCTATAACAATTACTGTCGCCATTCTTCTTATTGCATACGGTGGAGCTGATCTATTTATAGGAAACATATTTTATTTTGCCTATACTGCCATAAGAGGAAGAATGAATTGGCTTGAGGTGCTAAATTTGTGGCTTATAACTTACATTGGAAATATACTAGGTGCTGGCTGTTTTTCTTTATTAATTCATGTAACAGGATTATATAACGATCCAACAGTAAAGTGGATATCCTTTTGTATGCACCAACAAGCCAACCATATTATTGAGTCATTTTGACTTTAAATGTACAAAAAAACTACGGAGCTTATAGTCCGTAGTTTTTTGTATTGAAAATCTTATCTTTTTTGAATTTCTTCCATTAAGATCTTATTTAATAGTGGTGGATTCGCTTGGCCTTTAGTCGCTTTCATCATTTGACCAACAAGGAAGCCAATAGCTCGGTCCTTACCATTTTTAAAGTCTTCAATTGATTGTGGGTTAGCATCAAGAGTTTCGATAACGATTTTACGAAGAGCGCCTTCATCAGATAATTGTACTAAACCTTTCGCTTTTACAATTTCATTTGCGTCTCCACCGTTTTCGATTAACTCAGTGAATACTTTTTTCGCAATCTTAGAAGAGATTGTACCGTCTGTAATTAACTTAAGCATACTAGATAAGTTTTCAGGCGTTAAAGCAACTTCATGTAGTTCTTTTTGTGATTTATTTAAGTACGCTGAAACTTCACCCATTAACCAGTTAGATGCTAATTTTGCATCTGCACCATTGTTTACTGTTTCATCGAAGAAATCAGACATTTCTTTTGTTAAAGTTAATACCATTGCATCGTATGCTGGTAAACCTAATTGGTCTACATAGCGTTTTTGACGAGCATCTGGAAGCTCCGGAATACTTTGGCGAACACGTTCTTTCCACTCATCATCAATGTATAGTTCAACTAAGTCTGGCTCTGGGAAGTAACGGTAATCATCCGATCCTTCTTTTACACGCATTAAGATTGTAGTCTTTGTAGCTTCATCGTAACGACGCGTTTCCTGTTGGATTACTCCGCCAGATAATAATACTTTTTCTTGGCGAACTTGTTCGTGCTCTAGTCCTTTTTGAACGAAAGCAAATGAGTTTAAGTTCTTTAATTCTGCTTTTGTACCGAATTCTTCTTGTCCAAATGGACGTAAAGATATATTAGCATCACAACGAAGTGATCCTTCTTCCATTTTTACATCTGATACACCGCTGAATTGAATAATTGACTTAAGTTTTTCTAAATATGCATAAGCCTCTTCAGGAGTTCTCATATCCGGCTCAGAAACGATTTCAATTAATGGAGTTCCTTGACGGTTAAAGTCTACTAATGAATAACCTTCATCTGTATGATTTAACTTTCCAGCATCCTCTTCTAAATGAACGCGCGTAATACCGATACGTTTCTTTTTGCCACCAACTTCAATTTCAATCCATCCATTT
The DNA here is from genome assembly GCF_001712755.1 of Gottfriedia luciferensis. Lineage (GTDB taxonomy): Bacteria > Bacillota > Bacilli > Bacillales > Bacillaceae_G > Gottfriedia > Gottfriedia luciferensis_B. The sequence continues at coordinate 30,475 of NZ_MDKC01000003.1, read as the reverse complement.
TCACCAATCGGCTTATCAAATTGAGAGATTTGGTAAGCTTTTGGATTATCAGGATAGAAGTAGTTTTTACGGTCAAACTTTGTTTCAGTTGCAATTTCACAATTTAACGCCATTGCTGCCCTCATACCAAAGTTTACAGCTTCTTCATTTAATACTGGTAACACACCTGGGTAACCTAAATCAATTACACCAGTGTTTGTATTTGGTTCTGCACCAAACGCATTAGGGCTTGGTGAGAAGATTTTTGATTTTGTTTTTAATTCTACGTGTACTTCTAAACCGATTATCGTTTCAAAATTCATCTTTCCCGCGCCTCCTTATAGTTGTGGTCTTTGTTTTGTAAAGTCAGTTGCTTGCTCGTATGCATGGGCAACTCTGTAAATTGTAGACTCATCAAAATGTTTACCGATAATTTGTAATCCTAATGGAAGACCATTATGGAAACCACAAGGAACAGAAATCGCAGGTACACCCGCTAAGTTAATAGGAATCGTTAAAATATCATTTGCGTACATTGTCATTGGATCACTTACTTTTTCGCCTACTTTAAATGCAGGAGTTGGTGTAGTTGGGCCAATAATAACATCATAGTTTTCAAATACTTTCTCGAAATCTTCTTTTATTAATGTACGAACTTGTTGAGCTTTTTTATAGTAAGCATCATAGTAACCAGAACTTAATGCATAAGTACCTAACATGATACGACGTTTTACTTCGTCTCCAAAGCCTTCAGCTCTAGTTTTCTTATAAAGATCAATTAAGTTTTCTACATCAGCTGCACGGTGACCGTAGCGAATACCATCGAAACGAGCTAAGTTAGCAGATGCTTCAGATGAAGAAATTAAATAATATGTAGCTAATGCGTATTTAGAATGTGGTAATGAAACCTCTTCCCAAGTAGCACCTAGGCTTTCTAATAAATTTAAAGCAGCCATAACAGATGCACGAGCTTCTTCACCAACGCCTTCTCCTAAATATTCTTTAGGTACAGCGATACGAAGACCTTTTACATCACCTGTTAACGCCTTAGCAAATGAAGGAACTTCTACATTAGCTGAAGTTGAGTCACTTGCATCTAATCCTGAAATTGCTTGTAATAACAATGCATTATCTTCTACATTTCTAGTAATTGGTCCAATTTGGTCTAGTGAAGAAGCAAATGCTACTAAACCAGAACGAGATACACGACCATATGTAGGTTTTAAACCAACAACTCCACAAAATGAAGCTGGTTGACGGATTGATCCACCTGTATCAGAACCTAAAGAGAATAATACTTCTCCAGCAGCTACTGAAGCTGCAGACCCACCGCTACTTCCGCCTGGTACGTATTCAGTATTCCAAGGGTTACGAGTACCACCGAACGCAGAATTTTCATTAGATGAACCCATTGCAAATTCATCCATATTTAATTTTCCGATCGTAATGCTTTCAGCTTGAGCTAATTTCGTTACAACTGTCGCATCATAAATTGGATTGAAGTTCTCAAGAATTTTACTCGCACAAGTAGTACGAAGACCCTTTGTAACGATATTATCTTTTACACCAATAGGCATACCAGCAAGGATTCCACGAGACTCATCCCAAGGCTTTTCATCAAGTGCTTTAGCTTGTAGACGCGCTTGCTCTTCATTTAAAGTTAAAAATGATTTTACTTCACCATCAACTGCAGAGATTCGCTCATAAGATTCATTTACTAATTCTTCTACCTTAATCTCTTTTGATTTTAATTTGCTATGTAATTCTGAAACTGTATATTCAAATAATGACATTCTAATTTCCCCCCTTAATCCAATATTGACGGTACTTTAACTTGTCCATCTTTGTGGTCTGGTGCATTTTTCAGTACCTCTTCAATTGGTAAACCTTTACCTGGCTCATCTTTACGTAATACATTACGCATTTTTAGGACATGTGTAGTTGGTTTCACATTTGTTGTATCAAGTTCACCTAACTGCTCAGCAAAATCTAAAATTGCTCCAAGTTGTTTTGAAAACTTCTCTGCTTCTTCCTCAGTCACCGCTAAACGCGCTAAATGAGCAACGTGCTTAACTTGCTCCATTGTAATTTTTGACATTTATATGCACCTCCATATTATTCGCACAACATACAATATACTGATAATACCAAATTTCCCATGTGTCGGGCAACATTCCACTTAAATACAAGCAAAATAATTACAGACTGTCCGCCAAACGGTCTCTTTCTTCGTTACTCACCTAACTGAAGCTCATTATCGTATAGGATAACTCCGCTCCTCATTAGGCTAAACGAACCTCAAAAGACATTCGCTTCCAAACAGTCTGTACATCAAATTCTTACATATACAATTAATCAAACGTTTGTTTAAATTTGGACTAAAGTTTATTCAGCAGGGATTCTTGTTAGTTCAATTCCATATTTTTTAAAATACTCAATTGAATAATCATCCGGATACCCTACATTATATACAACTCTAGTAATCCCCGCTCCATTTATCATTTTTGCACAAGCTCGACACGGTGCAGTTGTACAATAGATTGTCCAATTATCACCTTTCGTTTTTTGAATTCCTGATTGTACTAGTTGATAAATTGCATTTTCTTCAGCATGGAAAGCATCACAAGGATACTGATCTGAGTATTTACCACTATCTAATAACCCTTCTTGACGAGCAGCAAAGCGTGGACATCCCCCATCGATACAATGCTTAGCTCCTTTCGGATATCCATTATATCCAGAAGCAATTATTCTATTATCACTTACAATAACTGCTCCAACCCTTCTACTTCCGCAAGTTGAACGAAGAGAAGTTATAAATGCCTGTCCTAAAAAATAAGAGTCCCAATCATCACGAGTTCCTAATGGAATTGAATCTACTAATTGAATAATTCTCTGTAAAATTTGCATGATATCCCTTCTCTCTGTTCACTATCATTTATATAAAATTATAGCATAATAATATGGGGAAGGGCTTTGCTTGGAAATATTTATGTTATGTCTTCTCCAATAATGTGAACCGTTTCTGATTACGTTCGATTATACATTTTTTCCTAACATTTAAAATATAAAAAGAAACCCACAAAGAAATTTCTTCGTGGGTTTACTCTTTTATAGGTTGTCCATAAGACAAGCCATTTTTTAATCTATTAAAGCATTTCTGAAGTTGTTTTACCTTGCATGTGAAGAACTAGGTAGTCTGGTCCGCCTGCTTTTGAGTCAGTACCTGACATGTTGAATCCACCAAATGGTTGGTAACCAACGATTGCACCAGTACATCCACGGTTGAAGTATAAGTTACCAGCGTGGAAGTCTTCACGTGCTTTTTCGATGTTTGCACGGTTGTTAGAGATAACAGCACCTGTTAATCCGTATTCAGTATTGTTAGCAATTTCTAAAGCGTGATCAAAATCTTTAGCTTTGCAGAATGCTACAACTGGTCCAAAGATTTCTTCTTTCATTAAACGAGCATCTTCAGCAACGTCAGCAACGATTGTTGGTTTGATGAACCAACCAGTAGAGTCGTCTCCTTCTCCACCTGTTACTACACGGCCTTCTTCACGTCCGATTTGTACGTAGCTCATTACTTTATTGAAAGCAGCTTGGTCATTAACTGGACCCATGTAAGTTGAACGGTCTTCTGGGTTTCCAACAGTTAATTCGTTTGTTAATTCGATTGCACGAGCAAGAACTTGATCATACACATCTTGGTGAATTACTGCACGAGAACATGCTGAACATTTTTGACCAGAGAATCCGAATGCAGATGAAACGATTGATTTAGCAGCTAATTCTAAATCAGCTTCTTTATCAACTACCATTGTGTCTTTACCGCCCATTTCAGCGATAACACGTTTTAACCAGATTTGACCTGGGTTTACTTTTGCAGCACGCTCATAGATACGAATACCTACTTCTTTAGAACCAGTAAAGCTGATGAAACGAGTGCGTGGGTGATCAACTAAGTAATCTCCTACTTCAGCACCACTACCTGGTACGAAGTTTACTACTCCTGCAGGTAATCCAGCTTCTTCTAATACTTCTAAGAATTTGTAAGCAACTACTGGAGTTGTACTTGCTGGTTTTAATAGAACAGTGTTACCTGTTACTACAGCAGCTACAGTTGTTCCAGCCATTATTGCAAATGGGAAGTTCCAAGGAGAAATTACAACGCCAACTCCTAATGGAATGTAGTTGAAACGGTTATATTCACCAGGACGGCTTTCAACAGGAATTCCGTCTTTTAATTGTAACATTTGACGAGCATAGAACTCTAAGAAATCAATTGCTTCAGCTGTATCAGCATCAGCTTCATTCCAAGGTTTACCAGCTTCTTTAGTTAATAAAGCTGAGAATTCGTGTTTACGACGACGAATAATTGCAGCCGCACGGAATAAGATGTCAGCACGAACTTCAGGTTTAACTTTTTTCCATGTATTAAAAGTTGTATCAGCAATTTGCATAGCTTTTTCAGCTAAGTCACGGCTTGCTTTAGATACAGAACCAATAACTTCTTTATGATTTGAAGGATTTACAGATACGATCTGTTCTTCTGTAAAGATACGCTCTCCACCAATGATTAGTGGATATTTTTCACCTAAATAAGATGAAACTTTTGCTAATCCTTGATTGTATTGTTCTTGATTTTCCTCTAAGCCAAAGTTAGTAAATGGCTCATGTTTGTAAGGTATAACCATTGAATAAATCCCCCTTTAGTTTGAAAATAGCAACAACTGTAACCGTTTTTCATTCAGTTTTTTCAGTCAATTGCTAGTAGAATAACTACTCTATAAAAAACTCACATATACATAATACAATATTCCTATATATTCTTCAAATATGAAACGCTTACAGATTCTTCCCTTATATTAAAAAAAAGGAAGAGTAGTCCTCTTCCTTTTAGTTATAAATATGCACACTTGGTTCCTTAGCATCTACCTCTTTTACGATGAGTGCTTCCTGTCCATTTGATGAGAATATATTCGTCTCAACCTTTAAGTATGAAGGGAAATGGTCCATCATAAGTCCTGCTACATACTGAGTAAAAGCTATGACTTCTGCCTTACCATAAAATTGCATAGGTATATCAATTTTTAGTTGTATTAATTCATTATCCTTATAAAAACCAGTGCCTACAACACCAGTATAATTCGGAAAATAATTTTCTATATCTGATTTAAAATTAACCATTTTCATAGCATCATCTCGGTAATCTGCAGTTGCAGCGGCTGAAGGGAATAAATAGTATTTCTCATTTATTTTATCCCAATTGCTAATTGAGAAGTCATTTCCAGAAACTGAAGTCATTGCAACATAGTTTCCAGGTACTACAGATGATTGGCTTTGCTGACGGAAAATAGCAAATGTAATTGGTATATCTTTAAATTCATCCATTTTTCGCACTCGCGTCAAAATTTCTTGAGCGATCGCTTTACCTTGTTTAATCATTTCATCTTGAGGAATTTTAAGCTCTCTTGGGTAGCCGTGCTCCTCTTGATAATAATAAACAGAGTTCATTGCTAAACCAATTGCTACACCCTCAACTTTAACTTCTTTTCCGTCCTTTTTTAGATAATCCTGTTCTAAAATAGAATTTAAAAATATCGGAGCTTGTTTAGCCTTTTGATCTTCCGTAAGATTTTTTGTATCCGTTTGAATTGGATTCAATCCATCATTTGTAATTGAACTTGGCTTTAAATTTGCGCTCTTAAGTGCATCTTGTTTTTGTTTAAATTGTGAAGGAGTATACTTCCTTTTTAGCCAAGATTCCACTGTTTTTTTACTTAATAATTGTCCTTCTTGATACAAGTAATCTTTTGTTGAATATTGCTCTTGTACAATTCGCATTAAACCTAATTCAAATTCACTAATATCAAGTCTATTATCGATATTTGCAACGACAGCACCTCTTGTTTTACTTGGTTTAAATGGAAGTATTGTCTTGTAGTAGTCATTTGAAATTGAATAGCGGGGTATGATTGCGTCTTCCCCTTTTTTATTATTGCTCTCTTGTACAACCTTATCTTCATTCTTTATTGATAATGAACAGCCAGATAAGATGAGCGAAAGACAACATAGGAGCATTCCTATACGTTTTTTCATCTAACTCACACCTTCTACTTATTAAGTGAACGAACCACTACCTCATTAATCCGCCCTCTTGTTGATTGAACTATTATTGTGGTTGAAGCTCTTTAATCATTCTTTCTTCATCCCAAATCTCGATATTTAATTTACGTGCTGCATCTAATTTCGATCCAGCAGCCTCACCTGCAATGACTAAATCAGTACTCTTACTAACACTTCCTGCTACTTTTGCGCCGAGTGCTTCTAATTGCTTTTTAGCCTCACTTCTAGTCATCTGTTCTAGCTTACCAGTTAATACTACTGTTTTACCAGCAAAAAGAGAATCCATATTCATATTTTCTACTTGAATCCCTTTATACTCAGTATTTACTCCAACCGTTTGAAACGTTGAAATAAGTTCTTTTACTTCGTCTTGTGAAAAATAATCATTAATTGACTGGGCCATTTTAGAACCAATTTCATTAATTCCGGTAATTTCCTCAACCGCTGCTTCCATCAGTCGATCAATTGTTTGGAAATGCTGGGCTAATGTTTTTGCTGCTTTAGCTCCAACATGACGAATACCTAAACCAAATAATAATTTTTCAAGTGAATTTTCTTTAGAAGCTTGTATTGCAGAAATTAATTTATCTGCAGATTTTTCTCCAAATCGTTCAAGTGATAATAATTGTTCTTTCGTTAGAAGATAAAGATCTGTAAATGTCTTAATCAAATTAGCATCGAATAATTGCGCTACTACTCTTTCGCCTAAACCTTCGATATTCATTGCATCACGAGACGCAAAATGAATTAATCCTTCACGAATTTGAGATGGGCAGAAAGGATTTACACAACGTAGTGCTACTTCACCTGTGACTCTTATTAACTCATGATCACATGAAGGGCAGTGAGTTGGCATTGCAAAAGGCTGTTCATCACCAGTACGACGATCTAGTAGAACATTTACTACTTCAGGAATAATATCTCCAGCCTTGCGAATAACGACTGAGTCACCAATTCGAATGTCTTTTTCTTTAATTAAATCTTCATTATGAAGCGATGCACGTTTTACTACTGTACCTGCAACACGAACAGGTTCTAAAATTGCAGTTGGTGTTACTACACCTGTACGTCCAACACTTAATTCGATATCTACTAATTTTGTAACTACCTCTTCAGCTGGGAACTTAAATGCAATAGCCCATCTTGGTACTTTTGCTGTTGAACCTAACTTTTTCTGAATACTGTATTCATCCACTTTTATGACAATTCCATCAATCTCATAAGGCAATGATGGTCGTTTTTCTTTCCATTCCTCAACGTATTCAATTACTTCTTCAATTGTATGGCATGTTTTGCGGAAAGTATTTGTTTTAAATCCAAGTTTGTGAAGATAGTCCAATGCTTCGCTATGCTTTTGAATTGAAAATTCCTCGGCTGTAGGGAATCCATAAACGAAGAACGATAAATCTCTCTTTGCAACAATTTTCGGGTCAAGTTGGCGCAATGAACCTGCCGCTGCATTTCTTGGATTTGCAAATAATTCTTCCCCGTTCTTTTCACGCGATTCATTTACCTTTTCGAAGCTAGCTTTTGGCATGAATGCTTCACCACGAGCCTCTATTGTAATTGGCTCAGAAAGTCTTAATGGAATGGCTTTAATCGTCTTTAAATTATGCGTAATATCTTCTCCAACTGTACCATCACCACGAGTTGCACCTTTGACAAACAATCCATTTTCATATTGTAAGGAAACAGCTAAACCGTCTATTTTAAGTTCACAAACATAAGATACTCCCGCTGAATCCTGTCTAATTCTTTGGTCGAAATCTCTTAAATCTCCTTCATTAAACGCATTTCCAAGGCTTAACATAGGATGACTGTGAACGACTTTTTCGAACAAATCAATTGCCTGTCCACCTATACGTTGAGATGGAGAATCTGGTGTTAAAATTTCAGGATATTGTTCTTCCAATCCTATCAATTCATGTAATAGTAAGTCATACTCGGCATCTGGCACTGATGGCTGATCTAATACATAATACTCATAGTTGTATTGATTTAATTTTGTTCTTAGTTCTTCAATTCTATCAATGATTTTTTGATCCATGAGCTCTCCATCCCTTCTATGCTTTCGTAATAGGAGCAAATTTTGCTAATAAACGCTTAATACCAACTGGACTTGGGAATGCAATATCTAACTCCATTGCTTCGCCTTCTCCTTTTACACTTACAACTGTACCAATTCCCCATTTACCATGAGAGGCTTTATCTCCAACTCTCCAACCGAGTGACTCTCCACCTGTTGTTTTCATTGCCACTGCTGGTCTAGAAACTGCACGGCGCTCTGTTACTACTTTCTTATTAGCACGATCTAATAGTTCATCAGGAATTTCATTAATAAAGCGAGATTCTTGGTTTACACTAGTACGACCATAAAGTGTACGTGTTTGTGCATTCGTAATATATAAATCTTTTTCCGCACGTGTTATACCTACATATGCTAATCTTCTTTCTTCTTCCATTTCTTCTTCGTCCATTAAAGAACGACTATGCGGGAAAATACCTTCTTCCAATCCGATTAGAAAGACTACTGGGAACTCTAATCCTTTTGCAGAGTGAAGCGTCATAAGGATAACTTCATCCGCTTGTGACTCTTCTTTATCCGCTTGGTCGATATCAGATACTAATGCTAAATCAGTTAAAAATGATACTAAACTTTTATCCTCACTGCTTTCTTCAAAAGCATTTGTAACTGTTAAAAACTCTTCAATATTTTCGATTCTAGAAGCAGATTCAATAGTATTTTCATCTTTTAACACTTGGATATAACCTGTTTTATCAAGAACTTCCTCAACAAGCTCCGTAACTGATAAATAATCCAACATTTGCTGCCAGTTTTTCGCCATAGCATGGAAATCTCCAACTGCTTTCGTAATTTTTCCACTTAATCCAACGAAATCAATTTGCTCTAACGTATCAGATAAAGATAAGTCATTCATTATGCTATAGTTAATAATTTTATCTACAGACGCCGCGCCTACACCACGTTTTGGCACATTAATGATTCTTGAAAAACTGATCTCGTCATCTGGATTGGCAATAAATCTTAAGTAAGCAAGTATATCTTTAATCTCTTTACGATCATAGAACTTTACTCCGCCGACCATTTTATAAGGAATATTAGACTTAACTAAAACTTCCTCCATTGCACGTGATTGCGCATTCGTACGATAAAGAATAGCAACATCACCATATTGATGAACTCCTTCTTTTTTCCACTCGGCTAGCTTTCCAGCTACAAAATATCCTTCGTCCTGTTCTGAGGCAGCTCTAAAATAATGTATCGGTGTGCCTTGTCCATTTTCTGTCCAAAGCTTTTTCGCTTTACGGTTTGAATTGTTCGTAATAACCGCGTTAGCAGCATCAAGAATGGTTTGAGTCGAACGGTAATTTTGTTCTAACAGAATTACTTGTGCTTTATCATAATCTTTTTCAAATGAAAGAATATTAGAAATATCTGCTCCACGCCAGCGATAAATCGATTGGTCTGAATCACCTACCACGCAAATATTTTTGAATTGCTCGGCAAGTAATTTTACAATTTTATATTGGGCATGGTTTGTATCTTGATACTCATCCACGTGAATATATTGAAATTTTCGTTGATAATATTGTAATACTTCTGGAACGCGTTCAAACAAATTAATTGTCATCATAATTAGATCATCGAAATCTAAAGAATGGTTTTTACGTAGTCGATCTTGATAAGATGCATATATTTCTCCAACAACTTTTTCATATGGAGTAAAAGCATCTCTTGAATAATCTGTAGCAGTTTGTAGTTCATTTTTTACACTACTAATAGAACCTAAAATGCTACGTGGATCAAATTTCTTTGAATCTAAGTTTTTCTCTTTAAGGATATTTTTTATGACTGTTAATTGGTCAGTTGTATCTAATATAGAAAAGCTTCTATTGAAGCCAATACGATCAATATCTCTACGAAGAATTCGCACACACATTGAGTGGAATGTTGAAACCCAAATATCTTCTGCATCTTTTCCAACTAGATTAAATATACGCTCTCGCATCTCTCTAGCTGCTTTATTTGTAAATGTGATTGCAAGTATATTCCAAGGAGCAACACCTTTTTCGCCTAATAAATACGCAATTCGATGAGTTAGTACTCGAGTCTTACCTGAACCTGCTCCAGCCATAATTAATAAAGGACCATCAACCGTTTTAACGGCTTCTTTTTGCATTGGATTTAAACCTTGCAATAATTCTTCTGCTGTTTTCATTACTTCGTCGCTCCTTCTTTCACAGCTTTCACAGTAAGTAAAGCCTCTTGTAAGTTATCATATATAATGTTCCCAACAACAATCGTATCAGCAAATTGCTTCATCTCAATTGCTTGTTGAGCTGATGATATTCCCCCACCATAGAATAATTTCGTATTGTTTAATACTGTTGATACTTCTTCTACCACCTGGGGTGAACCATATGTGCCACTATATTCTAAATAAAAAATTGGTAATTTTAATAATTGCTCAGAAACTTCCGCATAAGCTACAATATCTTCTATTGAAAGATCTGTCACTGCACTTGTCAGCTTTGCAGCTTTACAATCTTCATTTAATATACAATAACCTTCCATCACCAATTCTTCAGCATGAACTAAATGAGCAAATTCTTTCATTGCTTGTTGATGCATTCCAATAATCCACTTTGGATCATTACTATTTAAAACTGTCGGGATAAAATAGAAATCATAACCTGGAGTTACGGCTTCAAGATTTGATACCTCTAAAATACATGGTACTGCATAGCGTCTTATTCTAACTAGTAAAGATATCGTAGCATCTAACGTTACATCGTCCGTTCCACCAACTAAAATTGCATCCGTTCCTGACTCACAAATTTTTTCTAATTCATCATCAGAGATTTCTTTGTTTGGATCTAATTTAAATATGTGATTCCATTGTGAATAATCGTACATTTTGTCCTCCGGAATTGTTTTTTAACATTAATATATCTATTTTTATTAAGTACTTTTTATCAAAAATATAAATGTATTGTATCTTATTAAAAAGGAAAAGTAACCCTACGTCCCCATTTTAAGTAATTAATGCTAATTGTTTCCTATGATATTGAAACAATTAAAGGGAAAAATGGTAAAGAGTGATGTAGTCACTGATACTTATTATAAGGGGAGTTTCTTTTGAGACCAAATATTAGCATTATAAATGCACTTATACGTATAACTGCTGGCTTAACAATTTTAGCTTACGGCACAGCAAAGCTCACACGCAGAAGATGTAGTAATTCTGTCATCATTTTAATCATAATCGGTGCCATGAAAGTTGCAGAGGGAGTATTACGTTTTTGCCCAATGACTGCTCTAGGTAAGAAATGTAAGATTATGGCAGATAAACACGACGAGGGAGATACATTCGAAGATTATATTCAACCTTCATAAAAGTAGTTTATCAAAAATGGAGTAGATTGTATAGATAAAAATAGAACACTAGTTCTTATTTTAACAAGAAATAGGGTCGTCATTAATCATAAATGACGACCCTTTCTTGCTAATTATTTACTTTAATTGCTTTATGCCCTATATCGTGGCGATAGAATAAACCTGTTGATTGAATCGTATCAATTTGCTTATATACATTTTCGCAAGCTTCATTAATGGAGCTTCCTTTATGTGCAATAATTAATACTCTTCCACCATTTGTAACATATTCATTATTTTCAAGCTTTGTACCTGCGTGGAAAACCATTGTTTCATTACTTACATTATTTAATCCAGATATTACAGCGCCTTTTTCAGGAACTTCAGGATATCCATTTGCAGCAAGTACAACTCCAACAACAGCTTCCTCTGACCATTCTAAATGGATTTCTTCTTCATTCAATATGCCTAATAACACTTCAGCTAACTCACTCTCTAAACGAGGCAATACAACTTCAGTCTCTGGATCTCCAAATCTTGCATTAAACTCGATTACTTTAGGTCCTTGGCTTGTTAACATTAAACCAGCATAAAGTATTCCAGTAAAATCCCTTCCTTCAGAAATCATTGCTTCTGCGACTGGTACTACTATTTCTTTTAAAGATTGTTCAACAACTGACTCTGAGATTTGTGGTACTGGCGAATAAGCACCCATACCACCCGTATTAGGTCCTTTGTCTCCATCATAAGCACGTTTATGGTCTTGAGCGATTACCATAGGATAAACCTTATTTCCGTTAACAAACGACATTAACGAGAATTCTTCGCCCTCCAAATATTCTTCAATTACTACAGATGCACTTGCATCGCCGTACTTTTCATCAAGTAGCATGTCATGAAGGCTTATGATTGCTTCTTCAATTGTCATCGCTACAACTACACCTTTACCAGCTGCTAAACCGTCAGCTTTAATAACGATTGGTGCACCAACTTTTTCAACATATGCTTTTGCTTCTTCAAAATTAGTAAATGTTTCATATGCTGCAGTCGGGATAGCGTATTTTTTCATTAAATCCTTTGTAAAGCTTTTACTTCCTTCAATAATTGCCGCTTCTTTAGTTGGACCAAATATCTTTAAATTAGCAGCACGAAAATCATTTACAATTCCGTTCATTAAAGGCACTTCAGGACCAACGATTGTTAAATCAATTTCTTCCTTTTTTGCAAATGCAATAAGTGCTTCATGGTCACTTTCATCAATATTGACAAGTGTTGCAACATCAATCATTCCATCGTTTCCTGGAGCAACAAATACGTCTGTTACGTTCTCCGATTGATTTACCTTCCAAGCAATTGTATGCTCACGGCCTCCGCGACCAATGACTAATACTTTCATCTTGTCATCTCCTTATTTCTTAATGTTTAAAGTGACGAACCCCTGTAAAGACCATTGCAATTCCATATTCATCAGCCTTTTTAATTGAATCTTCATCCTTGATTGATCCGCCCGGTTGAATAATTGCTGTAATACCAGCTTTAGCCGCTGCTTCTACTGTATCATTCATAGGGAAAAATGCATCGGAAGCTAACGCCGCGCCATTTGATTTTTCGCCAGCTTGTTCAATCGCGATTTTTGCAGCTCCAACACGGTTCATTTGACCTGCACCAACACCGATTGTCATATGATCCTTCGCTAAAACAATTGCATTTGATTTAACATGTTTTACAACTTTCCAACCTAATTTTAAATTCTCCCACTCTTCTTCAGTCGGTTGACGTTTTGTAGGAACTGTAATTGTTGCATCATCTAATCCAAATGTATCCATATCTTGACGTAATAAGCCACCATGAACTGTCGTTAATTTAGGTGCAAACGTAGGTTTAGTCTCTAAGTCTACTGTTAATAAACGTAAGTTCTTTTTACTAGTTAAGATTTCTAAAGCTTCTTCACTGAATGAAGGAGCGATAATAATTTCTAAGAATAATTCGTGCATTTTCTTAGCAGTTGCAGCGTCAACTTCACGGTTTGTCGCAATAATTCCTCCAAAAATTGAAACTGGATCTGCAGTATAAGCACGATCATAAGCTTCTTCAATTGTAGTGCCTTCGCCTACTCCACAAGGATTCATGTGTTTTACAGCGACAACAGCTGGATTTGAGAATTCTCGTACAATATTTAATGCTTCATTAGCGTCATTAATATTGTTATAAGAAAGCTCTTTACCATGTAATTGCTCTGCATAAGCAATAGACGAAACTGTTGGCATTGGAGCACGATAGAATGTCGCTTTTTGGTGAGGATTTTCACCATAACGTAAAGATTGTTTTAATTCGTAAGTAACAGTATAGCTCTCAGGATTTTCTTCTCCTACTTGCTCTGTTAAATAATTAGAAATTAATGAATCATAAGCTGCAGTATGACGGAAAACTTTAGCAGCTAATCGACGATTCGTATCAATAGAAACCGTATTATTTTCAGCTAACTCAGCTAGAATTACTTCATAATCTGTTGGGTCCACTACGACAGATACAAATTCATGATTTTTAGCTGCTGAACGAAGCATTGTAGGGCCACCGATATCGATATTTTCAATTGCATCTTCAAATGTAACATCAGGCTTCATGATCGTTTCTTTAAACGGATATAAGTTTACACAAACTAAATCTATTGGCTGAATACCTAACTCGTTCATTTGACGCATATGTTCTTCATTTGAACGAACACCTAGTAAACCTCCGTGAATTGAAGGATGTAATGTTTTTACACGACCATCCATAATTTCTGGAAAGTTAGTTACTTCTGAAATACCAATTACATTTAATCCAGCATCTTTTAATAAATTATAAGTTCCACCTGTTGAAATAACTTCAAAATCATGTTTAATTAATCCACTTACAAATTCAATAATCCCTTGTTTATCTGAAACGCTAACTAAAGCTCGTTTTTTCATGATATACATTCCCCTATCTAATCGATTTCATGCTCTATATCTAATCTAATTAACTAAACAATTTTTTTAGTGTTTGCACATATAAAACATGCTCGACACTATGAACCTTCTGCTCAAGAGACTCCTTAGAGTCTCCCTTTTCAATCAGAATTTCTTCTTGCGCAATAATTGGACCAGTATCCATTCCTTCATCGACATAATGAACCGTTACACCTGTCGATTCGACACCTGCTAGGAGAGCTTGTCCAATTGCGTCTTTTCCAGGAAATAATGGTAGAAATGAAGGATGAATATTTACTATTTTCCCAGGAAATGAGTCTAAAATTGTCGGACCAATCAATCTCATATAGCCAGCTAATACGATAAATTCGACATTTAACTCTTTTAGATGGGCAATAATTTCACCTTCATATTGCTCTTTTGATTCATAGTTTTTCGCTGAAAATATAAATGATGGTATATTTGCTTGCTTTGCTCGCTCGATACAAAATGCATTTGGACGATCACAAACAAGTAATTTCACTTCAGCATTCACTTCTCCGCTTAGAGTTGCATCAAGAATGGCTTGAAAGTTGCTACCATTTCCTGACGCAAATACGGCAATCTTCTTCATTACAGAGAACCTCCGCCAAAGGTTACACCTTCACCTGCTTTTGTTCGTCCGATAATAAATACTTTTTCTCCGTCTTCTTCTAATAGTTTAATAGTGTCATGGAAGTTCTCTTCACTAACCGCAAGAACCATACCAATACCCATATTAAAAATATTAAACATTTCTTCGCGCTTCAATTCACCAATCTCTTCTAATAAATCAAAGATTGGTTGGATTGGCCATGAACCGTAATCTATTTCTGCACCGATTCCTTCTGGAAGCATTCTTGGGATATTTTCAATAAACCCACCGCCAGTAATATGTGCCATACCTTTTACTTCAAACTTTTTTAGTACATTTAAGATTGGTTTTACATAAATTTTAGTTGGACGTAGTAGTTCTTCGCCTAAAGTATGACCTAATTTATCAATATGTTGATCAAGTGTTAAGCCACCTTTTTCTAATAAAACCTTACGAACTAGAGAATATCCATTACTATGGATCCCGTTTGATGAGATTCCTAATAAGATATCTCCTTCTTTAATGTTTTGACCTGTTACAAGCTTCGACTTGTCAGCAATTCCTACTGCAAAACCAGCAACGTCATATTCATCTTCTGGATACATACCAGGCATTTCTGCAGTTTCTCCTCCGACTAAAGCGCAGCCTGCTTGGACGCAGCCATCAGATACACCTTTTACAATTTGCTCAATTCGTTCAGGTACAGCCTTGCCCACTGCTAAGTAATCTAGGAAAAATAAAGGCTCCGCTCCTTGAACCACAATATCATTCACACACATCGCGACTGCATCAATGCCAATCGTATCGTGACGGTCCATTTGGAAAGCTAATTTTAATTTTGTTCCTACTCCATCTGTCCCTGATACAAGAACTGGTTCTTTATAGTTGAATTTGGAAAGATCAAACATTCCTCCAAATCCTCCTAATCCACCAAGAACTTCTTGACGCATTGTTTTTTGAACGTGTTTCTTCATTCTGTTCACTGCTTCATAGCCAGCTTCGATATTTACTCCAGCTTGTTTATATGCATTCGCCATGTGATGATTTCCCCTTTCAGTTCCTTATGAAAAGATTCAATTGAGAAGAGGCGGCGACTTTGCTCACCGCCTCTGTTTTTTACTATTAATTATGAGAATGTACTAACTCATTTTCATCATAGATTACTGTTGGATACTTCCCTGTAAAACAAGCAGTACATTGCCCTCTATTTGGTCCCTCATGATTTCGACCAATTGCATTTAATAATCCTTCTAAACTAATAAATTCTAATGAATCTGCACCAATTTCTTCGCAAATTTCTTCTATTGTATTAGTTGCAGCAATTAACTCTTCTCTTGTTGAAGTGTCAATACCGTAATAGCAAGGATTTTTCAATGGTGGTGCGCCAATACGAACATGAACTTCACTTGCACCTGCATCACGTAACATTTGTACGATTCGGCGGCTTGTCGTTCCACGAACGATTGAATCATCTACCATTACTACTCGTTTCCCTTCAACGATCGAACGAACTGGAGAAAGTTTCATCTTAACCCCTTGCTCTCTAAGTTCTTGAGAAGGTTGAATAAATGTACGAGCTACGTAGCGATTTTTAATCAATCCAAGTTCATATGGAATACCAGATTCTTCTGCGTAACCAACTGCTGCAGAAATACTTGAATCGGGAACACCGATTACTACGTCTGCTTCAACAGGAGCTTCATTAGCTAATACACGCCCCATATTTTTACGTGCGGCATGAACATTGATATTATCAATATTACTATCAGGACGAGAGAAATAAATATATTCCATGCTACAAATTGTGTGATTAACAGATGAAGTAAACTGATCAGTTTCCACTCCATTGTCTGAAATAATCAGTAATTCTCCCGGATTAATATCACGGATATATTTTGCTCCGACTACATCAAATGCACACGTCTCTGAAGCTACAACATAAGCGTCACCTAGTTTAGCTAACGCCAAAGGTCTAAAGCCATTTGGATCTAGTGCAACATACATTGCATCTTTTGTTAGAACTAAGTAAGCGAAAGCTCCTTTGATCATATTTAAAGATGCTTTAATGCTATCTTTTAATGGAGCAGAGCCATTACGTTTAATTAAATGAGCAAGAACTTCAGTATCAGAAGTAGTTTGAAAAATACTACCTTGCATCTCTAAGTCTTTACGTAATCTTGAAGCATTTACTAAATTACCATTATGAGCAAGAGCAATGCTTCCAGTATGCGATTGGAATAATAGAGGCTGAACATTTTCATAACCGCCTCCGCCTGCAGTTGCATAACGAACATGACCAATAGCAGCTTTTCCGTGTAAATCATTTAATTGACCTTTACTGAAAACCTCTGTTATTAAGCCAAGCCCCTTTGCACCTTCAAGTTCATTTCCATTCGTTACAACAATTCCAGCTCCTTCTTGGCCTCTATGTTGCAAACTATGAAGACCATAGTAGGAGATTTGGGCAGCATCAGTATGCCCCCAAATTCCAAATATTCCACACTCTTCGTTTAGTCCTTTTATTTCAGCAAGCATGGGATCGCCTCTTTCCAAGCTTGTTTCAGTTCCTCAACCGAAGCATGAAGAACTGTTTCATTGTTTTCATTACGAACTGTTACTGATGTTTCTTCTGTAACTGTACCGATTAACTTTGCATCTACTAATGCTTCGAATTGTTCTTTATGTTCAGGTTTAACTGAAAGTAAGAAACGTGATTGAGTTTCACTAAATAATGAAACTACTTCATTTCCTTCAATCGTAATCGTTGCACCAACTTCTGACGGACCAAATGTGCTTTCTGCAATCGCTACAGCTAAACCACCTTCAGAAATATCGTGTGCTGAAGCAACTACACCTGCTTGAATAGCAGCAAGAATTTGCTCTTGGCGACTAGATTCAACAGCTAAATCAATACTTGGTGCTTTACCAAAGATTTTGCCATTTAATAATTTTTGAAGCTCACTTCCACCGAATTCAGCTTCTGCTCCACCGATTACATAAATTAAATCGCCAGCAGTTTTAAAGTTTTGAGTCGTGATATGCTCGACGTCTTCAATTAGACCTACCATACCAACTACAGGAGTTGGGTAAACTGCTTCACCATTTGTTTCGTTATATAATGATACGTTACCACCGATTACAGGAGTACTTAATACATTACAAGCTTCACTCATACCATCTGTTGCTTTTTCTAACTGCCAGAAAATCTCAGGTTTTTCAGGATTTCCGAAGTTTAAGCAATCTGTAATTGCAAGTGGACGAGCTCCTGAACAAACTACATTACGAGCTGCTTCTGCTACTGCAATTTTCCCACCAACTTCAGGATCTAAATATAAGTAGCGTGCATTACAGTCAGTTGTCATTGCTAGAGCTTTTTTAGTATCACGAATTCTGATTACTGCAGCATCTGAACCTGGAGCAACTACTGTATTTGTACGAACCATATAATCATACTGACCGTAAACCCACTCTTTACTTGCGATTGTAGGTTGAGAAAGTAATTGTTTTAACGTTTCTTTTGAATCACTAATTTCAGGAATATAGTTTTCCATCGCTTGGAACTCACCATAATATGCAGGTTCAGTTGATGGCTTATGATATACTGGAGCTTCTTCAGCAAGAGCATCTACAGGTAATTCAGCTACAACCTCACCTTTATGAAGTAAGCGAAGCATCTTATCATCTGTAACGCGTCCTACAGAAACAGCATGTAAATCATACTTTTCAAATAAGTCTACGATTTCTTGCTCTCTACCTTTTTCTACAACTAGTAACATACGTTCTTGAGATTCAGATAGCATCATTTCGTAAGCTGTCATACCCGCTTCACGTTGAGGAACTAAATCAAGATTCATCTCAATTCCCATTCCTGCTTTTGAAGCCATCTCAGCAGATGAAGAAGTTAATCCAGCTGCGCCCATATCTTGAATACCAACAAGAGCATCATTTTGAACAACTTCTAAACATGCTTCAAGTAATAACTTTTCCATAAATGGATCGCCTACTTGTACCGCTGGGCGTTTCTCATCAGATGCATCAGATAACTCTTCAGAAGCAAAAGTTGCACCATGAATTCCGTCACGACCAGTAGAAGCACCAACGTACATTACTGTATTTCCAGCACCGTGCGCTTGACCTTTTTTAATATCTTTATGATTGATCAATCCAACACACATTGCATTTACTAAAGGATTGCCTTCGTAACATGGATCGAAGTTTACTTCTCCACCAACTGTTGGAATACCAATACAGTTTCCATATCCAGCAATACCTGCAACTACTTCTTCAAATAAATACTTAACTCTTGGAGTTTCTAATTCACCAAATCGTAAAGAATTTAGAAGTGCAACAGGACGTGCTCCCATTGAAAATACATCACGAATAATTCCACCTACACCAGTTGCAGCACCTTGGTATGGTTCAATTGCAGAAGGATGATTATGGCTTTCGATTTTAAATACTACAGCTTGCTCATCGCCAATATCAACAATACCTGCTCCTTCACCTGGTCCTTGTAAAACATGCTCACCGCTTATTGGGAATTTACGTAATAAAGGTTTTGAGTTTTTATAACTACAATGTTCAGACCACATTACTGAGAATAATCCAAGCTCTGTATAGTTCGGATTGCGACCAATAATTGATTTGACTAATTGAAACTCTTCATCAGTTAAGCCCATAGTGGCATAAATTCTATCATTTTCAATTTGAATTGGATTTGGCTCAAGAAGTAACGACATGGTTTTCCCTCCAGTTTCTTACAATCGAACGAAATAGTTGAAGTCCGTCTGCACTACCTAATAATGCATCAACTGCACGCTCAGGGTGTGGCATCATACCTAATACATTTCCTTTTTCATTAACAATTCCTGCGATATCATCTAAACTACCGTTCGGATTATTTTGATAACGGAAAATTATCTGATTATTATTTTTAAGTGATTCATATGTTTCTTGATCGCAATAGTAATTTCCTTCACCATGTGCGATTGGCACAGTAATTACTTGACCTTTTTCATAACCAGTTGTAAACATTGATTCATTGTTTTCAACAACAAGCTCAACTTGTTTACACATAAATTTTAATTTCTCATTACGTCTAAGAGTACCTGGTAGTAGACCTGCTTCAGTTAGGATTTGGAATCCATTACAAACGCCAAATACTGGTTTACCTTCAGCAGCAGCTTTCTTCACGGCATCCATCACGTTTGCAAAACCTGCAATTGCGCCAGAGCGTAAGTAATCTCCATATGAGAAGCCACCTGGTAATAAGATACCATCAAATTCATCTAAATTCGTTGAATCATGCCATACGTATTCTACTTCTTCGCCTAACTCATCTTTGATTGCATGATACATATCAACATCACAATTTGAGCCCGGGAACACAATTACTGCAAACTTCACTGTGCGACTACCTCCTCTACCTCATAACGGTAATCTTCAATTACGATGTTTGCTAATAACTTTTCACACATTTCTTTTACTGTAGTATCTAAATCTGCAACATTTTTATCAATTAATAATTCCATATATTTACCGATACGAACATCTTGAACTTCGCTAAAATTCATGCTATGAAGTGCATTTTTAACTGCATTTCCTTGTGGATCTAAAACACTTTCTCTTAATGTAACGAATACTCTTACTTTGAACATGATAATCCCCCTAAGCGTTTTAAAATTTCTTCGTATCCATCTGTTAAGTTACCTAAATCTCTACGGAATACATCTTTATCAAATTTTGCGTTTGTATCTTTATCCCATAATCGGCAAGTATCTGGTGAAATCTCATCTGCTAACAAAATTGTTCCATCATTTAATTTGCCAAACTCTAATTTAAAATCAACTAATCGAACATTACATGCATTAAACTGTTCTACTAGTACATCATTAACACGGAGAGCAATCTCTTTAATTGTTTCAAGATCTTCAGTTGTTGCTAGTTTAAGTGCAGCGATGTGATCTTCATTAATAATTGGATCACCTAAGTCATCACGTTTGTAATAAAACTCAATGATTGGCTTTTCTAACTTAACACCTTCATCTAAACCCATGCGTTTCGATAAGCTACCAGCAACGATATTTCTAACAACTACTTCAATTGGTACAATTGTTACTCGTTTTACAAGTTGTTCAAGTTCTGATGTTTTTTCTACGAAATGAGATGCAATACCTGATTCCATTAACTTTGAAAATAGTAAACTAGTAATTGCATTATTCAAGCGACCTTTACCGGCAATTTCTGCTTTCTTTTCACCGTTAAATGCAGTTGCTGAATCTTTGTACACAACTCTTACAATTTCAGGATTCTCAGTTGAGAAAATTCTTTTTGCTTTTCCCTCATATAACATTACTTGCTCTGCCATGCTAACAATGCCTCCCATATCCTCATTTAAACACCCAATAGATTTCTGCTTTATCTGTTATTTGAATTGTTTGGCTAAGAATTTTTTTCTCTAATCTTAGCCAAACAATATTTATTAATTTAATCCTAAGCGTTCAAAAATTGTATCGACTTGACTTAAGTGGTAGCTGTAGTCAAAGCAATCATTAATTTCTTCTTGAGATAATAAAGAAGTAATTTTTTCTTCTGCTTCTACAAGCTCTTTAAACTGAACTTGAGTTTCCCAAGCTTCCATTGCTTTTGGTTGAACAGTATCATAAGCCTCTTCACGTGACATTCCTTTTTCAATTAAAGCAAGAAGTACACGTTGAGAATAAATTAATCCGTAAGTACGATCCATGTTACGTTTCATATTCTCAGGGAATACTGTAAGGTTTTTAACTATATTTCCAAATCGATTTAACATGTAATTTAAAAGAATTGTTGCATCTGGTAAGATGATTCTTTCTGCAGATGAATGTGAGATATCTCTTTCATGCCAAAGTGATACATTTTCATAAGCCGTTACCATGTGACCTCTAATTACACGAGCTAAACCTGTCATGTTTTCAGATCCAATTGGATTACGTTTATGTGGCATTGCAGAAGAGCCTTTTTGACCTTTTGCAAAGAATTCTTCAACTTCACGTGTTTCACTTTTTTGTAATCCACGTACTTCAGTTGCAAACTTTTCAATTGAAGTTGCAATTAAAGATAATGTTGCCATGTAGTGAGCATGACGATCACGTTGTAAAGTTTGAGTTGAAATTGGAGCTGCTTGAATTCCTAACTTTTCACAAACATATTCTTCAACAAATGGAGGAATATTTGCGTAAGTTCCAACAGCGCCTGAGATTTTACCTACTCGAACTGTTTCAATCGCATTCTTAAATCGCTCTAAGTTACGTTTCATTTCTTCAGTCCATAATGCAAGTTTTAAACCAAAAGTAGTTGGTTCTGCATGTACACCGTGAGTACGTCCCATCATTACTGTGTACTTATGTTCTTTAGCTTTCGTTTCAAGAATTCCAATGAAATTCTCTAAATCTTTTAATAAGATATCATTTGCCTGACGTAGTAAGTATGAAAGTGCCGTGTCTACTACATCTGTTGATGTTAAGCCATAATGTACCCATTTACGTTCGTCGCCTAATGTTTCAGAAACTGCACGTGTAAATGCAACTACGTCATGACGTGTTTCTTTTTCAATTTCATAAATTCGGTTTATATCGAAAGAAGCTTTTTCTCGTAACACCTTTACGTCTTCTTTAGGAATATCTCCTAATTCAGCCCATGCTTCACATGCTAAGATTTCAACTTCTAACCAAGCTTTAAATTTGTTTTCTTCTGTCCAAATTGCTGCCATTTCTGGGCGTGAATAACGTTCAATCATATTTTTACCTCCACCGGGTTTTGTTCCCAAATCCCTAACTCTTGTACTTTTTGCATCGCTAGTTCTGTTGATGCTGCCATTATATTAATATGTCCCATTTTACGGCCATTTTTGCTTTCTTCTTTACCATAAAGATGGACATTTAATGTACTATCATTTTGCATTACTTTCAATACTTCTTCAACATGTTCACCTAATATATTCACCATTACAACTGGTTTTAGTAATTCCGTATTCCCTAATGGTAAATTACAAACCGCTCGAATATGCTGCTTAAATTGTGAAGTTTCAACTGCCTCCATTGTATAGTGTCCTGTATTATGTGGACGCGGAGCTAATTCATTAATATAAACTTGCTCATCTTCTGTTACAAATAACTCAATTGCTAAAACACCTACAAGATGAAATGAGCTAGCTACTTTTTTTGCATAGCTTTCTGCTGTTTCTATTACTAATTTTGAGGTATTTGCCGGTACAGATGAAGTATGCAAAATTTGATTTATATGAACATTCTCTGCTATTGGAAACGTACTTACCTCTCCATTACTATTTCTTGCGACAATTATTGACAATTCTTTTTCAAAAGGAACCCAGCCCTCAAGAATACATTGCTGTTTTTTAACAAGTTCTAACGCTTCAACAAAGTCTTCTTCAGATCTTAAAACAACTTGCCCTTTTCCGTCATAACCACCTGTTGTCGTTTTCAATACAGCTGGTAAACCTATTTTCGTAACTGCTTCAGAAAATTGCTCTTCATTTTCTACTAGTCGAAATGGAGCAACCTTAATGCCTAAATTTTGAATAGCTGTTTTTTCAGTTAATCTATTTCTTGTTAGCTTTAATAACTCACTACCTTGAGGTAAATAAGAATGTTCATCTAAATACTCAAGTGCGTTTACATCTATATTTTCAAATTCATATGTTATAACATCACTTACTTTCGCAAGCTGTTTTATTGCTTCTATATTAGAATACTCAGCCGTAATCTCTATATCAGATACTTGCCCACAAGGCGAGTTTGGAGTAGGATCTAAAACAGCTATTTTATAGCCCATCTCTTTCGCTGAAAGCGCCATCATTCTTCCAAGTTGGCCTCCACCGATGATTCCTATTGTTTGTCCTGGTAGAATTACTTTGCTATTCATAGTGACTCACTGCTTTCTAGAACTTGTTTAGTAGTGTTTTCACGACGAGTTTCTAATGCTAAATAAACTTCTTGATCTTGGATACTTAATACTTGAGCTGCAAGTAAGCCTGCATTCGTCGCACCTGCTTTACCAATTGCAACAGTCGCAACAGGTACTCCACCTGGCATTTGTACAATTGATAATAATGAATCTAATCCATTTAAAGCTTTTGATTGTACTGGTACACCAATTACTGGAAGTGTCGTTTTTGCTGCTACCATTCCTGGTAAGTGAGCAGCCCCGCCTGCACCTGCAATAATTACTTTAATACCACGTTCTCTAGCTGATTCTGCATACTCAAACATTAAATCTGGTGTACGATGTGCCGAAACAACTCGTTTCTCATAGTTGATATTCAACTCTTCTAACACATCACAAGCATGTTTCATTGTTTCCCAATCACTTGTACTCCCCATAATGACACCAACCACCGGTTTCATCTGCTTATCCCCCAAGTTTATTCGCTATTTTTTTATGTTTATCATAAATTTTAAACAAAAAACGCCTAAATAGATTTATCCCTCTATGGTGAGGAAAGATAATCTACTTAGGCGTATACTTAAATACGTACACGTGTGATTAACTTCCCCTCATAGTCCAGTAATTTAAGGTTACTAGGTAGAAACTTTTGGGCCATATTCCCAAACTTATATGAGGTTTGCTAAATTTCCTATCTCTATAGTATCAATTTATAACTCTTTTTTCAATAAAATATGAATGTTTTTCTTAAAAAATATTTTAATGTTCGTGTTTTGCTCGGTTTTTTACATTCTATGATGTCTATTTTTATTAAATTACTGATAGCAACTATAATGTTTTTATTTCTTATTCGGATTTTTACAACGAATGAATCATTGAAAAACAAAAAAACTATCTATCCCTATAATAATTGGGAAAGATAGCTTTTTCAATTATTGACTTTTATTGAAGAACTGTTACTTTAGTCGGAGTTGAAGTTACTTTGAATCCATCTTTTGTTGTGACATCAGCAGAGATGTAATACGTACCGTTTGGTAAGTCTGATTTTGGCATCCACTTTGTATGAATTTCTTTTTCATTTTTATATTCGAAAGTATCTACTATATTTCCACTTGCATCTTTTACATTGAACTTCCAATCTACTCTGTTTTGAGCAAAGAAGTCGACTGATGCTACTCTATTTTTACTTATATTGTTAGTCGGATATACGCTACCGTTTGAAAGAACCATCCATTCACTCATATATTTTGAACTTTGATCGCCCCAAGTTGTGTATGAGTGATTAAATGCGTTGTCAGCTCCACCAATAACAATGCTCTTAGGTTCAACGTTAACTATCATTGATTGCGCTGCTCCTGGTGTATAGTAGTTACCGTTGACCCAAACCATTGATGCAGCATATCCACTATCATCATCTGTACCCTTCCAGGAAATTTCATACTTACCACCATCTTTAGGAGTAACTTTAATATCTGTGACTTTAGGTAGTACTGAATCAACTTTTACTGGCATTTTCACTTCTTGAGGTTTTGCACCTGGATAATCTAAAGTTGTTCGGATAACATATTTATAATCCCCGTCTGGAACAAATTCTCCTGACTCATCTTTCATGTCCCAAGCATAAAGTTCATTATAACTTGTATCTCCAAACGACATGACATTTTTCCTGAATTTATATGGAGTTCCGTTAAATTCACTAAAATCACCTAAATATTTAACCACTTTACCATTTTGATTTTCAATATACATTTCTGTTTTTGCTAAATTCCGTAATGCTGTAAATGAAGAATAAATTCCATTTAAATGGAAGTTTGGTGATATGGCAATTTTGCTAAGATCAAATGTACCCGTTGTAGAATTATATCCTTTAGGATAACGTTCTGAAGTTCCATCCCAAAGAGCTGTGTATCCTAAAAATGCATCTTTTTCCCATGCAGGAGCATCAATATTTCTTGGTTCATCCCATTTTCCATAAAAGCCCATGTAAGGAACTGAAATTGGTACAGCCTTATCTTCGTCTTTTGCCACCGGAACTAATCGCACGAATCCTTCAACAAAACTATTTTTCGCTAATGATTCTGGTAGATTTACATTAATTGTCAGCATCTTTGACTGACCTGGCTTTATTTTAAGCAACGAGCCATCTTTATAAGTTACTTTATTATCATTTACTGTAATCGCTGCACCGTCAATGCGTTCACTAGTTAAAGTTAAATAATCCTTAGAATCAAGTGTGCCATCACTGTCTAAGTCAAATTGCTTCGTTTCTGTTTTATCTTTTAACAAATCTACGTATACATTGTATTCGATATCAGCACTATTATTTTTTCCTTTAGGAGCATCAAATGCATCTACATTTAGTTTAAAGCTTGTGTTTTGTCCAATTTCTTTTAAAGCTACTGCACCAGCTTGCTCTAATGGTGTATTTCTACTTGTAACAACGACTGGGGTATTGATTGCATTTTGTATTTGCATTAAACCAGAGCCTTGTACGCGAGGCGAATACGGAACTTCTCCATTTGTTTTTGGATCCATTACAATTTTTGATGTGTTCATTAAAGCAATTTTTGCTTTTAAAGCTGTATTCTCTGAATGTTGTAATCCTTTTTCATAAAGTGACTGTAATACTAACGCAGAACCACCTGCAACATGAGGAGTTGCCATTGATGTACCACTCATTACTTCATAATCATTTCCAGGTACAGTTGAATAAATATTACCACCTGGAGCAGACATTTCTGGTTTAAAATCTAATGTACTTGGAGCTCCATATGATGAAAAATAAGACATCGTATCTTTAATTGGGTTATCAATCCAAGTATCTCCGGCAAGTTTCATTTTTACAACTTGATTATTAGATAACTTATCGATTAATTCTTGTCCTACAGCTTTACCAGTTGTTGCAGCTGGTATAGAAGTAACCGCAAATTTCATATATGGATAATCACCCATACTAGTAGGTGGAACGACAATAACAGCCTTTGCTTTATATTTCGCGGCATTAAATTGAACAAACGAATATGATGTATATTGATTATTCATTTTTGCTACAACAATTTTACCTTCAACATTTTTTGTACTAAAATCAGTAAGCTTTGATCCTTCACCTACATAAACCATTTCATACTCTTGACCTGGGGTTAAGTTTTTAGATAGTTTAAAGTTTTTACTTGGTGCAAACATAGTTTGGTCTTGGAAAGGTAGTTTAAATCCATTAGCATCACCTAGAGTATTTAAATGCATTTTTGTATTTTCATAAGAAGCAACTGATAAAGCATATGGACTTACTCCGGGTGCACCTACTGTTCCAATATCCGGATTATCTGCATATGGCTGCATTGCTGAAGGATATAATAATCCATGCTTTGTACTATATGATGAGTTACCAGCTGCAACTACAACAAGCGTACCTTGTTCAGTTGCTAAACGAATTGCTTTTTGAACCGGATCAAAATCCTCACCCACGAAACCTGCATCAACACCTAAACTCATATTGATTACATCAGCACCCATTGTAACTGCATGCTCTATACCTGCGATAATGTCATCCTCATAAGCACCACCTGCTGTATCGGAGAATACTTTCTCAGCCAATAATTGCGTTCCAGGAGCGATTCCTTGAACACCGCCAGTCGCATCGTTACCATTTGCACCAACCGTACCTGCTACATGCGTACCGTGTGGACTTCCATCGCCTCTAGGAATAACATCTGTATCATGATCAGCCCAATCATAGCCTGTTGGTACTTTATCTGTGTACCAAACATCATTTACAGATGTAGCATCTAGTTTACCTTTAATTCCACTTTGAGTTAATTTCTCTTTTTGTTTACCCTTTTCAGTCAAAGTCATATCCTTATGAGTATAATCGATACCAGAGTCTACAACTGCTACAAGTAAACCTTCTCCTTGATAACCATATTGATTCCAAACTTTTTGTGCTTGTACTAACTCTTTACTTGCAGCCATCGTTTCGTGGAATGTTCTTGCCACGCTTACGTTCATTACACCAGGAATCGATTTAATCTCTTTTAAATTTTGATATTCCGTCTCCACACTAAATCCATTGAACCCTTCAAAAAAGCGTTGTTTTAATTTAGGTGAATTTGATTTATCCTTATTATTTTTTGTAATTTCTTCGATTACTTTGTCTTGCTTTTCTTTAAATAGAGATTTTTTGTTTACTGTAGAAGTTTCGGAAGTTGATGGTTGTTCAATTTCTACAATAAATCGAACTTTATCTGTAGGTTTATAAGTTTTCTCAGAAACTTCTTTTTGGTTATCTTTATATAAGTCTCCTTTACCATTAGGACTTTGGTCTAGTAATTGAGGTACTTGATCCTCAACCGCTTGAGTTGTTGAATCATTATTTTCAGCAAGTGCTGTATAAGATGAGAAAATCAAAGATGAGATTGCCACTGAAGTCATTACTTTAAACGGTATAATTTTAGTGAATTTCATTTATTCCTCTCCTTTTTGCGAATGTATTGATTCGAGTATGTATTTGCTTTAATACTATGATTAAGAGGTTAGTAGTTTAATAAATATAGAATGAGATCAATTTGGGTTAAACCTAAGCCCTTACCATTAAGTAAGAAAATAAAATACAATTTAAATGTACATTCAACATATAACGAAGTAAATTGGGGGAAATTCTTATGAAATGAAGTGCCTTTTTTCTACAAATAATTACAAAAAAATTTTATAATGGTATTCTTAGTTGTAAAAATGATAAATAATAAGACGAAAAATCTAATAAAGCGTCGAATTTTTTTTATTAAATAGATTAATTTAAAACTTGATTTGTGAAAATATAAAGAAAATTCAATTTATTTAATCCATCTTCTCGAATACCTCAGTAAAAAATGATTAGAAAGTACTAATAGTTTTATAATGAATCTCTTCCAAAATAAAAAAGGCGCACCAATGTGGTTACACCTTTTCCAAATTATAAAACCTTAATTATTAATCATACTTTCAATTTCCTCTATCAATTCAGACTGTATTTTTTCAACTTTTGAAAAGTCCATAGCACTTATATAAATCGCTTCTAATTCGTCTCTAAGGACTTTAGCTTCCGCCAAATACGATATTGCTTCTTTCATTTTATCTTTATAAGAATTAGTTGTTCTTTCTATTTCAGTGGCGTATTTCTCATCTGTTCCTGGCGTAATACATCTTTCGTACATATCAATAATTTCGTCATTTTCACGATCGGGAAAATATTCATGTGGTGCTGTACTGTCAAAGATCGCAATTCCTTTTTCTGGAATAATTACCATGTCAAGACTGTTTGGATCAAATCCACAATGATATATCTCTACATCAAAGCCTCTCTCTTCTCCTGCAGCTGCTATCTTCTTTAACATTGTTGATTTCCCAGAACCAGCTCTACCTTTAATAAAATATCGCTTTTCGATTTCTTCTGTTAAATTTTGAATATAATCAACCGCACCACTTGGAGTTGCTGCACCTAAAAATCTATGTTTTACTTTGGAGTCTTTTTCAGTATTATTGTCATTACCATAAAATAACGCTATCAATTCGTCAGTCAGTTTATTAGCTTCTAAAAAGTCCATATTGGAAATATAAATTTCTTCAATCTCATCATGAGCCCTTAATGAAGCCGCAAATGTGTTATATGCTGTTTGAAACTTCTTAGAAATTTCAGCATTTAGAGATAGTATTGCTTCCTTGTGTACGGATAATTTCTTAGAATCCCAAGCAACACCTAAATTCACATATTCCTCAATAACGCCTGGAGCTTTTGGTTTAATTACATGTGGTGCTGTTCCGTCCACTATACCTATTTGAAATTTCGGGATAATTAAGCCATCAACTGAATTGGTATCTGAAGAACAATGTAAAAATTCAATATCGATTCCTTTATTTACAATCAATTCTCCAATTGTTTTCATTAAAGTTGATTTCCCAGTACCTGGACCACCTTTTAGAATGAATAGTTTATCTAAATCCTCTAAAGCTGAGTCATAGAGATTATAAAACCCTTTTGCAGTATTACCTCCTGCATAATAATTGAGTATTTTTCCTCTCATCTTTTTCCCTCCATTCAATCTAGGTTATGTAGATTTATATTTAAGGGTGTTTGCCCAGCATTAATATTATTGTTTACTTTATTTATTTTTAGCAAAAGTAAAGTAACCTTTTTATTTTTATCGGAACTTGTTGGTGATTCTTAAGTTTGTCTTTTAGACTTCAGATTTATTCTCTCGATACGTAAAGTCATGATAAGTACTGACATTTCCATATTTGAACACAAAAAAACATCAGCCTAATAGCTGATGTTTTTGATTACCAGGCGACGTTCTACTCTCACAGGGGGAAACCCCCAACTACCATCGACGCTGAAGAGCTTAACTGCCGTGTTCGGTATGGGAACGGGTGTGACCTCTTCGCAATAATCACCTGATTATAATTGAGTTGTACTTCGTACCCTCAAAA
>NZ_MDKC01000002.1 GCF_001712755.1 Gottfriedia luciferensis | reverse complement strand
GATTACATTAAATAAATTGATTCACCGAATACAAATGTTTAATGTTTTTATAAATGTTTACCTTTTTATTCAATAATTCAATTTGTATATTAAATATATTTATGCTTGGATCATAAAAGTAAAAAAAGACCCCTAAAGGAGTCTTTAAAAAATCTCTATGAGCATTAAAGTATCATATTTTTTACCTATTCGCTTTCATTATCGACTAATACTCTCATTTCAATCAAAAATTCTTCTTTTTGATTCGGTGAATAATTATTATGTATTAATGACTCATATATATCACTTTTAACCGTTATTTGATGTGTATCTATATAATTAATAAGTCTTTGTAAGTTTGTAAAATAATCATCAGATGATACGCTTTTATAAGTAATGCAAATGTATTTTCCTTTGGGGATGGTTGAAACCTCTGTACCCGGTAATAGTAGTGTAGTTTGTTTTTTTGTTAAAACGGGTGTAAATAAATATTGATAGGTTACTTCACTAACATGTGTATAAGACTTATATGGCACAATGGCTCCGTAACCATAGTTCCTAAAACCTTCTGTGGATGCAGCAAATTTCTTCAATTTACTGTATGAGGCATTTAAAATATTTTTCGGGTCAATTCCATTTGCCTTCGTTTGTATGATTTGCATTTCTTCTTCGTACGAAAAAAACACTTCACCAAAATGAGGATAATCATTCTGTTTTTGCAATCCCTTTTTTGCATTTGCAATGATTTTTTCAATCTCAATTAATGAATCTATTTTTTTTCTGACAATTTCTTCTTGTTCTGTTAAAAAGGAGAAAAATTCATCCCTTTTTAGCCCCTGTACTTCTTTCATCTCTTCTAATGGTGTACCAATATATTTGAGTGATTTGATTAAATCGAGAAGATGAATTTGTGAATCTTTGTAATATCGATAATTCGTATCTGGATCGACATACGCTGGTTTAAATAAGTTGATTTTATCATAATATCGGAGTGCTTTAATCGAAATATTAACTAATTTGGATACCTCACCTATTGTATAAAGTTTTTCCTTCACTTCAATCACCTCCACTATCTTATTTTAGCAAAAAAAGCATATTCTTTATTCGAAAATATAGAATATGCTTTTTTGAATTATGATGCTGTTCGATATACTGGCATTTTCCAAGCAATTGTTAAACCAACACCACTCGCTAATAAGACTGTTGCAAAATAAAATGGATAGTTTAAGTCAATATCAAATAGGATTCCACCTATTATTGGTCCTATTACATTCCCAAAACTAGTAAACATTGAATTCATTCCACCTACAAAGCCTTGTTCATTTCCTGCAATTTTAGATAAATAGGTTGTAACAGCTGGACGCATTAAATCAAAGCCTAAAAATACTGTAAACGTCACTAGTAAAATCATAAAATATGAATTCACAATTGTCATCATAAACACCAGTATTGTTGAAAGGATTAAACTATATCGAATTAATCGAATTTCTCCCATCCATTTTGTTAAACGATCAAATAATGCTATTTGAGCAATCGCACCAACAATACCACCGCCAGTAATCATGATTGCGATGTCTTTTGGTGTAAAACCAAATTTATGATTTGTGAACAATGAAAATAGTGATTCAAAAGCTGACAAACCAAATTGTGAGATCAATATAACCATAAACGAGATAAAATACATCGGAGCAAAAATACGTTTTAATCCTGGTTTTTGTCCTTTATCCTCAATACTTTCTTGATTTCGTTCTGGCTCAGGAAGGATTGTAATCGATAAAACGCCTGCGAAAATTGCCAATCCTGCAGCGGAGAAAAATGGTATGCGTGGGCCATATTCTGCTATGAAACCTCCGACACCTGGTCCAACAATAAAACCTGTTGAAATTGCAGCCGACATATAGCCAAGTGCTTTTGCTCTAGTATCGACTGTAGTAACATCTGCTATAAATGCTGTTACTGCTGGCATTATGAATGCCGCACTTATTCCACCTAGCATACGTGAAATAAAAAGAACCTCAATTGTTTTACCCATTCCGAATAAAAACTCTGAGATACTAAAGATCATTAATCCAGTTATAATCATTTTTTTACGTCCGAACTGGTCTACCCAGCGACCTGCAATTGGTGAAAAAAATAATTGTGTAATCGCAAATGCAGCTACCATATAGCCTACAATTGTACCCGATATATTTAACTCATTGATAATTGAAGGTGTGACTGGAATAACTAGCCCAATACCTAAAAAAATAATGAATAAATTCATTAATACTAAAGATAACATGATGTTTTGTTTTTTCATCTAAACTCAACTCCTTTTAAAACTCTACAAAACATAATGTAAAGCCTCCTCTGAGGGGAGAGTCAATTGGTTTTTTTATTATTTTTTTATAAATCCGCTTTCATTTCTTTAAAATAAAAAAAGGAGCCTCTTTTAGAGAAGCTCATAGTTGTTGGTTCATTCTATTCATCTATTTAAAATCATGGATAACCTTTAAAATTTTCATATATTTAATGAGAATCTTATTTAGCGTGAAGAGTTTTTTGAAACATTCCGAGAATGCTCGATGTGACAAAACCAAGGATTAGCGCAAATGTTATATGCTGGTAAAGTCCAACATTATTGTTTGCTCCCATATGATGCCAAATATCATTTGGAAGCGATTTCCAAATAAACCACAAGCATGATGTTACAATAACTGTAATTATTGGTATAGTCAGCC
This sequence comes from Gottfriedia luciferensis, assembly GCF_001712755.1. Classification (GTDB taxonomy): domain Bacteria; phylum Bacillota; class Bacilli; order Bacillales; family Bacillaceae_G; genus Gottfriedia; species Gottfriedia luciferensis_B. The sequence goes on along the minus strand of NZ_MDKC01000002.1, from coordinate 419,337 downwards.
GTTTCCCAAGTGATGAAGCAATAAACATCATTAAAGCTAAACCAAGAATTGGTGTACTACCAAAAAACCATTGAAGTATATGAAAATCGATGTTCTGCATCCATATCCCTCCTCATTCTAATTGTATGAGGAGGTTTTGCTAAAAAGTAATGAAATACCTTTATAAGTTAGAAATTCATATGGCAATTCTTTATCAATACATAAATAAAGACAAGGCCCAATGGCCCTGACTTTATTTTACGATTACTTTTCCTACCATACCTACATTAAAATGGTACTTACATGTAAGATCGTATGTATTTGCTTGTTTTGGTAACACTGAAATGGTTTTTTCAGTTCTTGGTTGAACTTCTACATCAATATTGAGCATTTTCACTGTAAAAGTATGAGGTTTACTTCCTTTATTTTTCAATAATAAAGTTGTCTTTGTACCATTTGGAATTGTGATGTTTTTCGGATTAAAATAATCATCATTCAACTCTACTACGATTGTTTGCGCACGATCATTTGCATCTGAAACCTTAGATTCAGCAAAAGCTTTGAAATTACCTGGTGTTGCCATTAACACAATCGTTGCTAAAAAAACAATTAGTCCTGATAACCAATTTTTCATTAACACTCGCATTCCCTCCTTTCCTATGCAATATTCTTTTCCATTTGATGGAAAATTATCACATTTTATTTATTTGATCATTAAAAAAAACTGTCCTCTTATAGAAAACAGCTTTTCATTTATTTTAAGTTATTGATTTGCTTCCCACTTTTTAATTTCTTCTCGAACGGTTGGTGCAACTTCCTTACCTAATAGTTCGATTGCTTTCATTACGTCTGCATGTGGCATCGAACCAACTGGTACATGAAGCATAAATCTTGTGATTCCGACATTTTTTCGAAGGTTGATGATTTTTTTTGCTACAGTTTCAGAATCACCAACATAAAGTGCACCTTCAAGGCTTCGTGCCGCATCGAATGCAGATCGATCATAAGTTCCCCAACCACGTTCCTTTCCAAGCTTATTCATTACTTGCTGTGTTGATGGGAAAAATTTATCAACTGCAGTCATTCTATCCTCTGCGATGAACCCGTGTGAATGGGATGCAATTTGTAATTTGTTTACATCATGACCGGCATGAACAGCTGCTTTTTTATAAAGCTCAACAAGTGGTGCGAACTGAATTGGTCGTCCACCTATTATTGCAAGTACAAGTGGAAGTCCTAATAAACCAGCTCGAACGACTGACTCACTGTTTCCTCCACTTCCAATCCAAATTGGCAGTGGTTCCTGAACTGGACGTGGATAGATACCTATATTATTAATGGCTGGACGATGTTTTCCACTCCATGTTACAAATTCAGATTTTTGCAAGGTTAACAGTAAATCCAGTTTTTCTTCAAAAAGCTCATCATAGTCGTTTAAATTATAGCCGAATAAAGGAAATGATTCGATGAATGAACCACGTCCCGCCATGATTTCCGCTCGACCATTGGAAATACCATCAAGCGTAGCAAAATCTTGAAATACTCTTACTGGATCTGCTGATGAAAGTACAGTTACTGCACTTGTTAGCCGGATACGATTTGTTTGTGATGCTGCAGCAGCTAGTACGACAGCTGGAGATGATGCTGCAAAATCATTACGATGATGTTCCCCTACTCCAAATACATCTAATCCAACTTGATCTGCCAGAATAATCTCCTCAACCACTTCACGTAAACGTTCTGCATGGCTTATTAAAACACCTGTCTTTGTATCAGGTGTTGTTTCTACAAAAGTACTAATTCCTATTTCCATTAAACTATTCCTCCTAAATTCTGTAATTATATAGCAAATATGATCATTTTTATAAAGTTCTGTTCCTAGAATGATTAAACAACTTAAATATACCTCAAATTCGAGATAAATTCTAACAAAGTAGTATAATGCAAGTAAATGATAGAATTGTCATCATAAGTATAACTAGAAAAAATACATTTTCTGAATTTTAAGAGTATAATAGAGTATTAGAATTACTTCTATGTTCACCTACATAAATTCTAATCAAAAGTAATTATCCAAAGTAGTGAGAAAGGATGTTTAAGTATGAATAAAACTAAACCAACTGAAGTAACAGTTGATGGTTTCTTTAGACGTCAATTAAATCGTTTTTCTACACCATTTGGAACTAAACCACAAGAACTCCCTGTTGAAGCAGGTCGATATCGACTCATTTGGTCAGCTGCTTGTCCATGGGCCCATCGTTCTGTTATTGTACGAAAAGTTTTAGGCTTAGAAAACGCGTTCAGTTTAGGAACTGTCAGTCCAATGCGTCCTAGATTACCTCACGTGGATTGGGAATTTTCTTTGGATTCAGGCGGAGTTGATCCAATATTAAGTGTTCGCTATATGAGTGAAATCTATCATAAATCAGATCAAAACTATTCAGGACGTCCGACAGTACCTGCAATGATCGAGATTAGCTCTGGTAAGGTTGTCAATAATGACTATTTTAAGCTAACAAATTATTTCGAAACAGCTTGGAAGCCGTACCATAAAAAAAATGCACCAGATCTATACCCAGTTTCCATCCGACAAGAAATTGATGCGCTAAACGAAATCATATTCACTGATGTAAACAATGGTGTATACAAATGTGGTTTTGCACAATCTCAGAAAGCCTATGAGGATGCTTATGAAACGCTATTTAATAGACTAGATGAGCTAGAGAAACGCTTATCTAAACAACGTTTTTTATTTGGTGATAAAATTACTGATACTGATGTTAGGTTATATACAACATTAGTACGGTTCGATTCTGCTTACTTTACAGCCTTTAATACGAATCGAAATTTAATTCGCGAGTATAAAAACTTATGGGGCTATGTTCGAGATTTATATCAAACACCTGGGTTTGGGGATACAACTGATTTTGATGCAATTAAACGACATTATCATTTATCAATAACCATCTCGCCAGATAAAGAAGAACCAAAAGTCTTACCAAAAGGTCCTGAACTTATGATTTGGAATTCGAAGCACAATCGAGAAGATTTAAGTGGACAAAAAGAAAAGTTCCTCATTCATTAAGGCAAAAGGAGATGCAATCTAAATGGTAAAAATAAAAATTTGTAATGCTGAAAAAGAGATGTTTCAGTCTATTCGAGAACAAAGAATTAACGCTTATGATGAATACGTCAACTTATTACCAGATAAACATTGGAATGCTTTAAAGAAGTCCCTCTTATCAAATGTTGATGAACAAGAAGGCGTGGAAATAATTGTTGCCACGGTTTTAGGAAAAATTGTCGGTAGTGTCGCTTTATTTCCAGCTAAAATAAATGCCTATGGAGATTATATCGACGAACTTGATTATCCAGAGATTCGAATGCTTGCTGTAGACTCAAGCAACCGCGGTCAAGGAATTGCTTCTGCGCTAATTTCAGAATGTATTAATCGTACGAAGGAAAAAGGATTCGATGCAATTGGATTACATACCGGTGAATTTATGAAAAATGCCATAAGTTTATATGAAAGTATCGGATTTAAACGTTTACCAAAGTTTGACTTTGAACCAGCAAATGATGGGATTATCGTCAGAGCTTATCAGATGAAGATTTAAATCATATATACTATACTTTATTAAATTTAATCTTCTTCAATAAAAGGGCTGTCCAAAGTTTTCTAACTTCAAACAGCCCTTTTAAACTTCTCTATTTATTTAATGGATATTTGTTATAAAACGAATATCGTGTTAAGAATTTCACCTATTTAATTTGTGTTATTTAATTAGAGATATCATCTTCACTTCGGAATACTATCTTATTATGATTCTTTTTAATATAAATTTGGAGTGTATTAATTGTCAAAAACAGATGAATCAAACATTCTAATTGAGCCTTGGAACGAAGCAGATCTAAATTTACTTTTGTCATCGAATACGAATAATATGATGAAATATCTTGGTGGTCTAGAAAGTTTAAATCAAATTATGAGTCGACATAAGCATTATCTTGAAATGAGCCGAGTAGGTACAGGACAAATGTTTGTAATCATTTTGCTTCCTTATAGAACAAAAATAGGAACTGTTGGCTACTGGGATCGCATATGGGAAGGTAAACTTGTTTATGAAATTGGTTGGAGCATTTTACCTCAATTTCAACGAAAAGGTATCGCAACAATCGCAGTAAAAAAAGCTATTAAGAAAGCCCAAAAAGAATCTAAACATAAATACATTCACGCTTTTCCTTCTACTAATAACATTCCATCTAATAAAATATGTGAAAAATTAAATTTCAAGTTTATTAAAAAATGTAATTTTGAATATCCAATTGGTAAATTTATGGTATGTAATAATTGGCGACTAAAGACAAGGAAGAAAAATTGAAGTTAGGTCATAAACGGCCTAACTTTCTTTTTTTAAGGCTAATTCCTAATTCGCCATGTTAAGTCTGTTTAAAATTCTAGTATTCTCATAATTTTTTCAATATAATAAGCAGGTGCGATTACATAAAAAAAGCCGATTCCAATAGATATTGGGTCAGCTTTATGTCTATTTTACTCAAAATAAAATAATGAATCGTGAGAAGTATTTGTCTGATAGTAATTTACTAAATCTTCTACAGAGATTCCTCTAATTTCAGCGATATCATTAAAACTCATATCATAATGATATGACAGTTCATGTAAAGATAATGCTGGATTATTTGCTAATAATTCATAATCAGGTAGATTGTCAAATTGTTGTGACATACTCTTCACTTCCTTTTACAGTTTCTTACTATCCTTTCCTAAAATTTACAAATTTAGTCAAGATTCGTAAAAAGATTTGAAATGTATATAAAATGATCAGTTAGGTGGTTCTATGATTCAAACTATTTTACACGCTTCGTTATTATCATTTGGATTAATTCTTCCTTTAGGGGTTCAAAACGTTTTTATTTTTCAACAAGGTGCAACTCAAAAAAGATTTATTAATGCACTTCCTGCTGTAATAACTGCATCGATTTGCGATACTTTATTAATTACTTTATCTGTTACAGGAGTTTCAGTGCTAATATTAACATCATCTTATTTAAAGACCGCTCTTTTATGTTTTGGCGTTTTGTTTTTAACTTATATGGGCTGGCAAACATGGAAAGCTGAATCTTCAAATGTAACTACAAATTCGGATCAGTTTTCAGTAAAAAAACAAATATTGTTTGCTGCATCAGTTTCACTTCTAAATCCTCATGCAATTTTGGATACTATAGGCGTAATTGGAACAAATTCACTTCAATATGATGGCCTTGAAAAAGTTGCTTTCTCAGTAACGTGTATTGCAGTTTCGTGGATCTGGTTTTTGTCGCTCGCTATAACAGGAAGAACGGCAGGAAAACTTGATCAATCTGGTAAATTTATGTTGGTTCTTAATAAAATATCAGCTATCATCATTTGGTGTATTGCTATTTACCTAATTAAAGGCATATTAAAAGGATAAAAAAATGCAGGTTAAGGAGTAATCCTGAATCCTGCTTTTATTTATTCTATTTAATTAGAAAAAGCGTAAAGAAGACAATGTTAGAAAAGCTTCAATTAACCTCAATAATTTCTCTTTTTCTTCATTGTTTAACATTGAATTAGCTTTACGTATGAGGTTCACACCTTCTATCCAATCGTTTTCATCAATTGGTACATATCCTGCTAATTGAAACATCTGAATAACAGGAACACCGAGTGGTTCTGCCAACTTTCGAATAATTTCTGTTGACGGAATACCTCTTTTGCCATTTTCAATTTGTGAAATATATGAATGCGATACATTTGCTTTTTTTCCAAGGCATTTGATTGAAAGATTTTTTTGTAATCGTGACTGTCTTATAAATTCAGCAAATATTTTTGAACGATCCTCAATCTTTTGCTCTTTATAGATCACATCAAATTTTAGATTACTATTCATTTCTATCTGTGAAAGATTAAATACTTCCTCTGATAAATTTCTTAAAGGAGTTTTTAATCTTTCAGGTGCATTAATAATATAAGCACACCAAATTAAATCTTCAGCATTTCCACCAGTCACTTTAGCAATCGCTCTAGTTAATTTCTCTTCAGGTGGAGTCAATTTCGCATTTTGTAATTTGCTTAAATAGCTCTTGTCTTTTGAAAAACCCAACTTATTTAATTCATTGGCTATTTCAGTCAAACTTAAATTTGAATTTTTAATATATTGCTTTAATAATTTGTAGTACATGCTCACACCTTTTTCTATTTTGCTCTACTTTTATTTTTATGTGTACAACATGGACTTTGACACTGTTGTGAATTGGGTTATTTTGGAAATTTTTAAAAAAATGAGGAAGTACTTAGAATCTAACCGTTCATAAGGTAAAAAGAACTAAACCCACTCGTTTTGCTGAGTGGGTCTTAAAATCTTATAAATTTTTAAATTTTTTTCGCTTCTTTCCGATTTACCCTAAATTATTTCCGATACTCTATTACGGAGAATTTCAATTAATTCTTCGTCCATAAACTGATAATCATCAGCTATATCTAGATTGACAATCTTTTTATCATTGAGTAAATCACCGAATTTATCGCGTATTCTTCTTAAATGTTTTTTCTCCATTACAAAAATAATATCAGCCCAACCAATATGTCCCTCGGTCACTTTAATTCTAGCACCAGTTTCAGTACCCGCGGATCTTGCTTTGTTGCCATTATTTAAGTGAAAAATCTTTTCTGCTGTAGGACTTCTCCATTGATTTTTGCTACAAATAAATAATAATTTAATTGTTCTTCACACCTTACTATTAATTGTTTATTACTAAATAAATATGAGCCAAATGATGTTCGCTATGCCAAGCGTATAAAGCTAAGATGAAATCTATACTAATATTAATTTTAAGTTCAGGGTGATAACAAGTGCGATTAAACTCTTCCTCTGTTAGTGATTCAAGTAAAACTACGTAACGTTCGTGAATACCTTCGATTATTTTTAAAGAACTATGAAAATCAAAATTCGAATCACTTAATGAAATCCATGCATTTTCATCATAGGCTTTGATTGTAGGATTTTCTTCAGTTAAAGCTAGTTTAACTCTCATAAAGCTATTCATATGGCTATCAGCAACATGATGAATAACTTGTTTTGGTGTCCAACCACCTTCACGATAAGGTGTGTTTAATTGTTCTTCAGTAAGGGATGTGATTGCCTCTTTATATTTAATCGGTGCATCTTTTAGTACTTTAATAAATTCTTTACGTTGTTGATGAGTGTAGCTTGATGGTAAAGTAAATCTGCCAATCGGATATTTTAAATTTTCCATTTCAAATCCCCCATTTTTTTAACTTTTTATAAAAAAACAACAAAGCCTTTCAAAGACTTTGTTGTTAAATTACGAATTAAAGTGTATTAAATGTTTCAGTTAATACTGGAACGATTTGTTTTTTACGAGATACAACACCTTTTAATAAAGCAGTGTTGTTTTCTAACGTTACATTGTATGCTTTTTCTACCGCATTAGTAGCAGTTCCTTTTGCAACTGCGATCGAGTCGTTTGTTAAAATATCTGTTACAACAAATAAGAATAAGTCTAATCCTTTATTAGCTACGATGCCTTCAAGTACATTTTCTAATTCAGTTTGACGAGAAAGTACGTCATTAGTATCAACTGCGTTTACTTGTGCAATTTCTACTTTATAGTTACCCATTTGGAATTCTTTAGCATCAAGTGAAACTAAAGACTCAATAGATTTATCAGCTAAGTTTGCACCTGCTTTTAACATTTCTAGACCATATTCTTCTGCATTTACTCCTGCGATTTCTGCAAGTTCTTTTGCAGCAGCAACATCTTGATCAGTACAAGTTGGAGATTTGAATAATAAAGTATCAGAAATAATTGCTGAAAGCATTAAACCAGCAACTTCTTTCTTAATTTCGATATTATTTTCTTTATACAATTTGTTTAAAATTGTAGCAGTACATCCAACTGGCTCACAACGGTAGTATAATGGATCGCTAGTTTCAAAATTAGCAATACGGTGATGATCAATAACTTCAAGTACACGAACTTGTTCGATATCATCAGCACTTTGTTGACGTTCATTATGATCAACTAAAATAACATTATTTGTTTCAGCTGCAACTTTTACTACTAAGCGTGGTGCTTCAGATTTAAATGTATCAAGTGCAAATTGTGTTTCTGCACTTACTTCACCTAAACGAATTGCTTCAGCATTTTCACCTAAAGCCTTTTTTAATTCTGCATATGCAATTGCAGAGCAAATTGTATCTGTGTCTGGGTTCTTGTGACCAAAAACTAGTACTTTTTCCATCAAAAATTCTCCTAACTATATCTTGTTTTTCATTTTTTTATGTATTTTAATGCCAGGAATTGGCTTTAATATAAAACGCTTCAATAATAATACCATATCAAAATAAAAAAAAATAGCCAAAATGGCTATTCTTTACAGTTTGCTGACAAAGTCAAAAAAACATGCCAATGAGACTAATTGAAAGCGCTTAATTTCCATGTCACTAAGCCTATTCATCCTTTTGCTAACAAGCAGCAAGTCTTTTTAAACAACAATCTAATTAATCTTCATCATTTTTATATGACATTGATTCCGTAATCGGTTCAGTTTTTGGTAACCAATCAATTGGAATATCATCTGCAGTATTAAGATCTTCAAGTAATAATTCATCAAAATTATTTTGATTCGAATCGATTGATTTGTTCTTTTTTGATTTGCTCATCTCTTATACCTCACTTAGTCCTTAATGATTTGGATTTAGTTTGTGTAAAAGACGGCTTAGTTAATACTTATTTTATGTTTTTTATAATAATTTCAGGTATGGCTATATTTTTACGCGGTTTTATATTTTCAATAATAATTTCAGCTATATCGTCAGGATTCATCATTTTTGAAGTTTTATCTTCATCAAAAATACCGGCCCAAAAGTCTGTATTCATTCCACCCATATATGCTGCAAATACTGAAATTGGTGTTCCGGTTAATTCGACCACCAAACTTTCGGTAAAGCCTTTAACTCCGAACTTACTTGCACAATAAACTGATTCGGTTGCTTTTCCAATTAGACCTGCAGTAGAAACAATATTGACGATTGTTCCATTATCTTGTTTTTTCATTTGTTTTAAAACTTCTTGTGAACAGAAAATAGTTCCCTTTAAGTTAATGTCAATCATCTTATGTACTGCTTCCTCAGTTAATTCTTCTGCAAGATCAAAAATTCCAACACCTGCATTATTAAATAATAAATCAACTTTTCCATATGTTTGAATGATTGTATCGAAAACTCTTTTTACATCTTCATGTTCTGAAACATCTACAGTATGTATTGAATAATTGTTAGGTAATTGTTTACCAATTTCTCTAAGTTTATTTTCAGTTCTTCCTAACAAACAAATGTGAGCTCCATTTTCAGAATACTTTTTAGCTAATGACGCGCCTAATCCACTTCCTGCGCCTGTTATGATAACAACTTGATTTCCCAATCTAAGACCAACTTTCTTTATAAAATATTTATCCGAATAATTTCATTATAGCTATTAAACCAAAACATGATACAATTGTAAAAGTGTTTGTTTAGGAGGTCGATAAATTGAATACTACTAAAACGGATAAAATATCACGCTTTTTTAAACTACTACTTCCAATTTTAATCACTCAAGTGACATTATTTTCGATGTCATTTTTTGATACAATTATGTCTGGAAATAGTAGTCCAGGGGATTTAGCAGGGGTTGCGATTGGTGTTAGTATTTGGACTCCAATTAGTACAGGGTTAACTGGCATTTTAGTCGCAATTACAACAATGGTTGCCAATTTAAATGGTGCAAAACAGGATGGAAAAATAACGCCTCTTGTTACGCAGGCACTTTATTTGGCTGGGATTATTGCAGTTGTCATTATTATTATTGGTATATTTTCAATTCATCCAATCTTAAATCATATGAATCTTGATCCGAAAGTTCATCGTGTTGCTCTTCATTTCTTATTCGCATTATCATTTGGAATTTTACCTTTATTCCTATATACAGTCATTCGTCAGTTTATTGATGGTTTAGGTAAAACAAGAACTACTATGATCATTACGGTTATTTCAGTACCAGTTAACGTAATTTTGAACTATTTCCTTATCTTTGGTAAAGCTGGTCTTCCACGTTTAGGTGGAGTAGGTTCTGGTGTAGCATCTGCAATAACGTATTGGATTATTTTTGGAATTGCTTTCTATATTATTAAAACTAAAAAGCCATTTAGCGGCTTTAATCTTTTTAAAAAACTTCCTCCAATTTCATTTACAACTTGGAAAAGTATTTTAAAATTAGGAGTTCCAATTGGACTTAGTATCTTTTTTGAAGTAAGTGTGTTCTCGGTCGTAACATTATTATTAAGTGAATTTGATACTGAAACGATTGCTGCACATACAGTGGCAATGAATTTTGCAAGTCTACTCTATATGGTTCCATTAAGTATTTCGATGGCTTTAACAATTGCTGTTGGCTATGAAGTTGGTGCGAAAGAGTTTCAAAATGCAAAAGAATATAGCAAAATTGGTTTAGTAATGGCAGTTTCAATTGCTTCATTTTTTGGGATCATCATCTATTTATTCCGATATGATGTAGCTGGATGGTATACAAATGACCCATCTGTCCAAATTTTGGCTGGCGGATTCTTAATCTTTGCAGTCATGTTCCAACTATTTGATGCAATTGCAGCACCAATCCAAGGTGCATTAAGAGGTTATAAAGATGTGAATGCCACGTTAATTATGATGATTTTAGCTTATTGGGTAATCGCATTACCAGTTGGGTATGCACTTTCTAATACTCATCTTGGTGCAAAAGGATATTGGGTTGGTTTAATCGTCGGTTTAGGAGTGTCTGCACTAACATTATCTTTCCGATTAGTACAATTACAAATAAAAAAAATAAAGTTATCTGAAGCATAATGATAAGGATGGGAAGCACGATTGCTAAACCCATCCTTTTTCTATTTTAATCATCTTGTATTGTTATATTTGGATGTTCATCATCAAATTTGTCTAGTAATTCGCTAGGGATATGTTTTGGGATTACATCGGGTGGAAGTTCTCCATCCATACCTAAATAGTAATGTCGAATTGGCTTCAGTTCGTCATTTAATTCATAAACTAAAGGAATACTTGTTGGAATATTTAGCGAAGCAATTCCGTCAGCTGAGACTTGATCTAAATATTGTACGATCCCCCTCAACGTATTACCATGTGCAGAAATAATAACCTTTTTGCCAGTTTTCAAAGCTGGTGCAATTTCTTCGTCCCAATATTTTAAAACTCTTTTTTCTGTATCTTCCAGATTTTCGGTAAGCGGGAATTCATCTTTTAACAAGTTTTTATAACGAGATTCATTTATTTCATATCTTGGATCATCTGGTTCTAGAGCAGGTGGTCTAACATTCATAGATCTTCGCCAAATATTAACCTGTTCTTCACCATATTTTTTAGCTGTTTCGGATTTATTCAGTCCTTGAAGTGAACCGTAATGTCGTTCATTTAATCTCCAAGTTTTATGTACTGGAATCCACATCATATCAATCTCATTTAATATAATCCATAACGTACGAATTGCTCTTTTTAGTACCGATGTATAGGCAACATCAAATGTAAATCCGTTTTTTCTTAAAATAATACCTGCTTCTCTTGCCTCAGAAAGTCCGCTCTTCGTTAAATCAACATCTGTCCAACCTGTGAACCGATTTTCAACATTCCATAAACTTTGCCCGTGTCTGATTAATACAAGTTTAATCATATTGCTCTCCTTTAAAATCAATTAAATATGATATAGTTTGCTGAAATGTTCATAATTTGATTCAAAATTGATTGGATGAGCAAAATCTTATGTAATTAAAATTCTCAACTAAAAACTGACATACTCGTCTAGTTAACATTTCTTTCTATAAAAATTCAATGCACTTTCCACTATTTGTTTATACGATTTATTTTTATTGAGCTAAGTTCGATTGGGATATAGATCTTATTTTTAAGCACAATATTCCCCATTGAGTCATATAGATTTTCAATTAGTAAAACGAATAAATTATTCGTTGAACGTAATTCATGGTTTGAAGAAGGAAGGACTGATTCTGTAAATTTTATTTCGATTGTTGATGAGTGTATTAACTTATAAATATCTTCTTCAAGTATTTTTAGTACACCCAGATGGTCGCCTAGATTCATTTGATATAAGGAAGCAGTCTCACTTGGGAACATAGTATAAGCATGTGCGACAATTTTACTTTTAGCTTTGTACCATCTATTAAACCTGATTAACACTGCAGAATCTTGATTAAAAATTTTTTTAACATATTCATAATCATCCGAAAAACTAACTTCTAAATAAGCATCTACATCATCAATTGTTTCTGTGCAGCATTGATAAACTGTATTATCTATTTTTTCTAATCCGGCACTTCTTAAATTCACATTTTGTTTTATAAAGTTACCTTGTCCATGGATTGTTTCAATATAACCGTCCTCTTTTAGTAAACCCAATCCTTGTCTTAGCGTCATTCTGCTTACATTCATCATCTTAGAAAGTTCTGGTTCAGAAGGAAGCTTACTTCCAATCGGATAGACTCCCTCATTAATTAATTTAAATAATTTTTCATAAACCCCTACGTATAGTGGCAATTTTTTTTTATTTTCAACGGACATAACAACACTCCTTATCATTATTATATCGGGTTATGGATTATTCGCAAACTTGTCTGTTAAAAGTGCGAACGGCAAACCTGATCATTTTTTCTTTTAAATAAACTTCCTAGAATTTTTTTAATATAAATTTTGGGTCTGTTTAAGTTGCTATTGATTTATCTATTTTGTTGAAATATAATTTAGTTGAAGTAAAATAGACAACTACTTATACAACTATACTTCGTAGTATTAATTTAACATTATTTTGATTATGTTGTTTTGTTTTATTTTGTAAACGGAAACATATTAGGAAAGAATGATAATGTTAAGAAGTATGAACATGTGAAATGAGTAAGAATATAAGTTGTATAGATTAGTTAAATAAATTATTAGAAAAGAAATGGAGAGAAAAAACTATGACAACGCCACATAATACAGCCAAATCAGGAGAAATTGCAAAAACAGTTTTAATGCCAGGGGATCCATTACGTGCAAAATATATTGCAGAAAATTATCTAGAAAACCCAGTGCAATTTAATACAGTACGTAATATGTTTGGCTATACAGGAACTTATAAAGGAAAACAAATATCAGTAATGGGATCTGGTATGGGGATGCCAAGTATTGGAATTTATTCATACGAATTATATAAATTTTATGATGTTGAAAATATTATCCGAGTTGGTAGTGCAGGAGCTTATACAGATGAACTTAATATTCACGATATTGTGCTTGTAGATAGTGCTTGGAGTCAATCTACATTTGCAAAGACTCAAGCAGGCGTAGAAAGTGACATTCAGTATCCTTGCGAATCATTAACAAGCAATATTGAAGAAACTGCAAAACAGATTAATACTCCGATTGTTAAAGGAAGAATACATTCTAGTGATGTATTTTATTATGAAAGTTCAGTTCCAAATTTTGTTGATTTTTATAAAGAACATAATTGTATTTGTACAGAAATGGAAAGCTATGCACTATTCCATAATGCGAAAGTATTAGGAAAGAATGCAGCTTGTTTACTTACTATTTCAGATTCTTTAGTTACACATGAAGAGATAAGCGCTGAAGCTAGACAAACTTCATTCGATAAAATGATGAAACTTGCATTAGAAGCTTGTTTATAAAATTAAATGGATTTTAAAATAGCGCCTGCCTTTTCACAAATTATTGAATATAAATGTAGAACCAAAAAAGTCGATTTCCGTTGGTGGGAAAATCGACTTTTTTTGGTTCTACAGTAACTTAAGCATGTAAGTATTGAATAATACTTAGATTAAATCTGTACCCTATTTCACTATAAGTAAGTACTAATCCTTCATTATTTAATTGCTTTACTCACTTTTAATTTTTTTCCTTTGACCGTCGCGTTCTCCATGGCTTGTAAAACTAGTGACCCTTTTCCATTCAGAATATCAACATAGGACATCTGATCATGAATAGTTATTATACCAATATCATCTACTGACACTCCAGGGATTTTTGCGATTGTTCCAACAAAATCAACTGCACGAATTTTTTTCTTTTTTCCGCCACTGAAATGAAGTTTCATAATATCTTGGTTAATTCGGGCTGTTTTATTATTTCTTACAATTCGCCTGCTGTTAAGTTTTTCTTCAAATATAGCTTTTCCACCAACCACCTCTTGTTGACTAGGTGCTTCTATTTTAGGTATTTCAAAGCCGATATAATTCTCAATTGCTTTAACAAACTTTCCTTCAAAACGTGTTGAAAACGTAATTGCTTTACCCTTATTTCCGGCACGGCCGGTTCTTCCAGTACGATGCACATAGCTCTCTTTTTCCATAGGAACGTCATAGTTAATGACTAACGTTACATTATCAATATCAATACCTCTTGCAGCTACATCGGTTGCTACTAGATAGCGGAAGTTCCCTATTTTAAATCCTTCCATTACAGCAAAACGGTCTTCTTGTTCCAGTCCCCCATGGAGTCTTTCACATGAATAATTAGCTTTTTCCAGTTCACTATACACAGTATCTACATTTTCTTTCGTTCGGCAAAAAATTAGGCAGCTATCTGGGTTTTCTACAACAGTAATGTCTTTAAGGAGTTGAATCTTTTCTTCCTCTTTCACTTCTATTAAAAAGTGTTCAATTGTATCGGCTGTTACACCCGTTGATTCAATCTCAATATGAATCGGATCTTTCATATATTCATGACAGAGATTTTCAACATCTTTAGGTAAGGTTGCAGAAAAAACCATCGTTACCCGATTTAAAGGAAGCTGATTAATGATCGCTTCTACCTCATCGATAAAACCTCTATTAAGCATCTCATCAGCTTCATCGATGATAAGATATTTTATTTGATCTAGATCGAGTGTCTCTCGTTGAATATGGTCCATAACCCTTCCAGGTGTACCAACTACAACATGTGTTTTTTGTTCCAATTCTACCTTTTGTTTCGTAAACGGTTCTTTTCCATATACGGCCACCGCTTTTATGCGTTTAAATCTTCCAATATTCGTAATATCTTCACGGACTTGAGCCGCAAGCTCTCTAGTTGGAGTTAAAATTAAAACCTGTGGTTTTTTTTCCTCCCATTCGATCATTTCGCAAACAGGAATACTATAAGAAGCCGTTTTGCCACTTCCTG
This sequence comes from Gottfriedia luciferensis, assembly GCF_001712755.1. Lineage (GTDB taxonomy): Bacteria > Bacillota > Bacilli > Bacillales > Bacillaceae_G > Gottfriedia > Gottfriedia luciferensis_B. The sequence continues at coordinate 404,071 of NZ_MDKC01000002.1, read as the reverse complement.
TTTGAGATTTTACGACTAAATCTTGATTTTCCATTGCCAATGGTATAACTTCTCTTTGAACTTCAGTTGGAGTTTCGTATTTTAATACAGCAAGTGCTCTTTTAATTTCATCACTTAGATGATAGTCCGCATAACTTCTTTTAGTCATTTCTTAACCTCGTTTTATGTTTTTTTCGATATATGTATAGAATTCTCTCTAAGAAAAATCATATTCATTTATTGAGTATGATTCATTATACTTGAAAAATGGAAGATAAAAAGGTTTTTATTTTCATTTTTAAAAGTAATTGATTTTATAGGCAGGAAATTTAATGATTAAAGATACAAAAATAAAAAAAGAGTCACAAAAGTAACTCTTTTCGTTAAACTAATTTGTGTCAGTCTTAAGGGTTACCCCACATTCTACCGGATTTATTCGTTATCCAGAAAGCATCTTTCATCTATTGAACTGACTGTGTTGAAACCTACCATGTAACTCCAAATTTATCGGTTACTTGTCCGTATAAAGGACTCCAAAAAGTTTTTATATTTAAAAGAGGGTTATCTAATTTCTCTAATCCAAGTAAACGCATAAAACACTAGATTTTTCAGAAAATTCATTTTATAATATTGAAAATGTCTTTATTTTAGCCTCTCTTATAATACTTAGCTATTAATTTAATTTATCAAATGGTTGTAAAAGGAGACGCATTAACTGACTCTTTTTAATGAACATTCATTTATTAAATCTACCCATTAAAATCGAATTATAATATTTCCCATCAGAAAGTACCTTATCGTTTTTTAAAACACCTTCAACTTCAAAGCCTAACTTTTTATAAAGTTTAATTGCATTTTCATTCGTTTCTAAAACACTCAAATTCATTTTATGGAGATCATTTGCATCCGCCCAAGAAATTGATCGTTTTAAAAGATTTTTACCGATTCCGTATCCCCAAAATTCTTTTAAGACGCAAACTCCAAACTCTACTTTATGAGAAAGTCTTTTTAATTCATTACCTTCACATCTAGAAAAACCTATTATTTTATCTTCAACTTCTGCTACTAAAAATAAATTATTAATCGTTTCTGTATCTGAGATAATTAATTGTTCAAAGCCTTTTGGATCAATAAATGCTTCCCCGGCTTCTCTGTCTAAATTTTCTGTTTCCCCGTCAATTTGTACTCTCAAACTAGATAATTGTTTAGCGTCAGTAAGTACTGCATGTCTAATAATAAATTGTAGTCCATTTATCGTAAATTTCTGAGGTTGGATTTTCATCATAAACTCCTTACACTTGTATTCTTTTTTATAGGAAGATAGATTATTTGTGTTATTAGATTGGATAAGCCTGATTATTGAAAATAGATTGATTCATACTAAAAGAGATCATCCAAATGTTAATAGTTAAAGTTTTTAGTCGAAACTATATTAATATGAAAGAGGTGTATCAATAGTGGAATTTAGAAGTAGTGGAAGGCTTTCCAATTTTTTAGTTGCAATATTGTTTACGATTTGTTTAATCACTTTTATATTTTATGTACAAAGGCATGGATTTCCTATTACGATTAAGTCATATATGATCATGACTATGGTATTCTTAATCTTTCTAGCTTATATTGGCTATACTCGTAGTATGATTATTAGAATAAACGATTACGGTGTTACATACGAACATTGGGGTTTTAAGCGAACGATACCCGCTCATCATATTACACGTGTTAATTTACAATATCGCTATAAAGAAACACCCTCACATAGTGCTTATTTAGTAATTAATCATCCCGAAGAATCTATTTTCATACCTTCTATGATGTTTCAAGGTCAAATCGAACGAATAACGAAAGAAATCAGAGATATAATGATCTACTAATTAAATCTATTTTAAAGAACTGAAGTAAAGCTTCAGTTCTTTGTTAAGAAAATGATGTTTTTGGTATTTTATCGCTTTATTGCATCTACAATGATTGATGGAAACAGCACTTTTTCCCCGTGATTTCTAGGATCATATTTTTTTGAACGGAAAATAACCCCGTCCTTGCCATCCCACTCTTTAAAATGAAAATTTCCTTCTTCATCACAATATTCTAGCAGTTTAACTTCAAAACCCGCTGTTTCAAACATAGTAACTAGTGTTTTATAGTTATAGACAATTTTATGGCTTGCAGCAGGATGATCTATTGGTCCTGGTCCGCCAACTTTAACAATACTTTGATAAGTTTCGTCTTGAAAAAATCCATCTGGTACTGCACAACGAATATAACCCGTTGGTTTTAAATAATCATAACAAATTTTAGCAGCTGCTAAACCTTCATCATATGTAAGGTGTTCCCAAACATGTTCAGCTAAAATAGCTGTAATTGAATTTTTCTCAAATTTATTTTCCCACGTGGACTTAACTAATAGATTAAGTTCTTCTTCCTGAGTTTGAATCCATGTTGGATTATTGTTATATTCACCTGCTCCAATTACAACTTTTAATTCATCTTGTTTAATCACTAGTAGATTCACCTCACACTAAACTTTGATCGATTAGTAGTGTTCTACAAAAGTTACATGAATTCCTTCTTTAAAACGTAGAAAAATGTCAAATTTTAGAAATCAAGATTATTTGAGATATTCTTTTTTAATTAACACTTCATAAATAATTTAGATTCTTCTACTTTATCTTGGGTATAATAATTCCAGTAAATGGAGGCGATATCGAATGACAATTGATCGAATTTGTACGATTGGACCAGCTAGTTTTGATAAAAAAATACTGTCTGAATTGATTCAACACGGCATGACGATCGCAAGACTAAATTTTTCACACGGTACACATGAGAGTCATCACAATGTGATTGAACTAATAAAAGCTATCAGGAAAGAGACAGGAAAAGAAATCAAGATTTTAGGAGACCTCCAAGGTCCAAAAATACGATTAGGTAAAATTGAAGGCGAAAAAATAAATCTTGAACCTAATCAAACTTTTACACTCGTAATTGATGAAATTACAGGTGATCGTAATCAAGCAAGTGTAGATTATAAAGGGTTAATAAATGATGTGAAACAAGGAGATCGTATATTAATTAATGATGGTGCTGTGGAGTTAATTGTTGAAAAAATAGAACAAAATAAGATTGTCACTTCAGTAAAAACAGGTGGCGAAATATCTTCACATAAAGGGGTAAATTTACCCGGAGTCGTTACAAGTTTACCTGCTATAACTGAAAAAGACCGAAAAGACATCGAATTCATTTTGCAAGAAGGTTTAGATTATATTGCATGCTCATTTATTCGGCGGTCATCGCATTTACAAGAAATCAGAAGTTTTATGAATTCAAAAAGTGATAAAACACCTCAATTAATCGCAAAAATTGAAACGATTGAAGCAATAAAAAATTTCCAAGAAATTAATAAAGAAACAGATGCAATTATGATTGCTCGTGGTGATTTAGGTGTTGAACTACCCTATCAATGGATTCCTCTCTTACAAAGAGCCATGATTCATGAGTGTAATTCAAATGGGACATATGTGATCACAGCAACTCAAATGCTACAATCAATGATAGATAACTCACTTCCAACAAGAGCTGAAGTAACAGATGTATTTCAAGCAGTGATGGATGGTACAAATGCCGTCATGTTATCCGCTGAAAGTGCTGCTGGCCATCATCCAATCGAAAGCATTGAAACATTAAAAATTATATCTCAATTTGCTGAGACCGTAAAAACAAAATCTCCGTTTGATTTTAATGATATGCTTGAATTAATTAACTCAACAATTAAATAAAATTGTTTTTCAAGACAAAAACGCCCTTTAGGGGCGTTTTTAATTTATTACTTTTCTTTTTTATAAAATCGTTCACCTGTATCCGGATTATAGTAAACTCTTGTTTTCTCCCCTGTTACAGGATCGATATTAACTTCGCTAGTTCGTTGAAATCCTTCTGGTATTTGGTTTCCATGATTTCGATTAAATCGTTTATCGTAAATAAAATAACCTAGCAATAAACAAATAATGAGAAATAAGATTTGGATACCATAAAAACCGAAAATAAATGTTTCCACTATATTTTCTCGACTACTACAGCGGTTCCATATGCTACAATTTCACTCATGTTTTGCCCTATTTCACCTGAATCAAAGCGCATCATAATAATTGCATTTGCATCCATTTCACTAGCATTTTTAGTCATTCGATTCATCGCTTCTTTTCTTGCATCCTCAAGCATTGCAGTGTATTGTTTGATTTCTCCACCAACAAGACTTTTTAGACCAGCTAAAATATCGCCACCCAGTCCTCTACTACGTACAATTACTCCAAATACAGGACCTTTAACTTCAACTAGTTTATACCCTTCAATATTTTCAGTTGTAACTACGATCATATTGTTCACCTCAAAATTTTTATTCTTCACACAAATATATTTATTCAATTTTGTGAATGTATTTCAATCCCATTTTTAAATTTCATTAGTTAAAAATGGAAAATTTGAAACGTATAATGTATTAATTCTATGTAATAGTTTTAATCCCTTTATACTAGAGATAAATTCATATCTTAGAAAATTATTATTCGTTAACATTTCCAACAGTGATTTTCTACTTCAATTGATGCCTTGTCATTTACATCAATAAATTTAGTGTTAAACTGCTTATACCACTCTTTTTCATATTGATATAATTTCATATTTTGGTCAAATGAACCTCTTCTTTTTGACAAATCATTTTGTTTTCTTCATTCAAGAGTTTCAAATTCAGCATCTAAATAAATAATTAAATCAGATCTGCATTTTCGAAGTTGATTTAATTCATCTTTTAAACCATAGCGCAATCTTATTTCATCATAATATTTTCTACATTTAATTACCAACAAAATGTAAATTGGACTATAATAATGTTATATTATCATTTTTATTTAAAGGTAGTTTAAGGAGAATTTATGCTAAGAATTTTCGTCATAATCGGTGGTTTACTTGTAATATTATTTATCCTTTATGGTCCAATCCCGAGTTTACTAACACGTTTATTTAAATTTTTTTCAATACATACAGTTTCAATTAATAATCAAAAACGCATTGCTTTAACTTTTGATGATGGTCCCCATCCAGTTTATACGACTTTACTTTTAGATTTACTCCAAAGTCATTCAATTAAAGCAACTTTTTTTGTATTAGGATCAGAGGCAGAAAAGTATCCTGCGATCATTAAAAGGATACATGAAGATGGTCACTTAATCGGAATACACAATTATAAACATAAATGTAATTGGTTTCTCAGTCCAAAACATTTAAATAATCAAATCGAAAAGACTGCAAGTATTATTAAGAAAATAACGAACAGTGATGCAATTTACTATCGACCACCTTGGGGGTTAGTTTCACTGCCACTTCTATTTCAGAAAAAGCTTAAAATTATTTTATGGTCTGTCATGGCAAATGATTGGAGTAGTAAAAAAGGAAGTGAAGGCATTTATTCTCTTTTGTTAAATCAAACGAAACCAGGAGCAATTATTTTATTACATGATAATGGAGATACATTTGGTGCAGATGAGGATGCTCCTATTCATACAATAAAAGCATTAGAGAGATTTATTGGATATTGTTTACAAAACCAATATCAATTTGTTAGGATTGATCATTAGCTAATTAAACCCAAACACCACAAGGAAACTCTATACCTTGTGGTGTTTTTACATATTTATAAAGTTATTAGTCATAAAATTTTAAGAAATTGAACTAAAAATATCATTAACAATTAATTGAGAACTAAATCCTTTATTTAATGCAGTTAATGATGATTTCATTTGTTCTAAATGATTTGATTTGAAAAGAATTCGATTAATATAAAAAGTTAATTCATTTAACGACTTTACTGTTACTGAAGCACCCGCATTTTCAAATATTCGGGAATTCTCTTTTTCTTGACCTGGTGTTGGTTTATATAGGATTGTCGGTAAATTACATGCAATACATTCTGATAATGTAATACCACCAGGCTTGGTAATTAAGAGATCAGATTTTTTATACAAATTACGAATATTATTTACGTAGCCAAATACTTGTAGTCGATCTTTGTATTCTTCATTTAACTTACTTAATTTATTATAAAGGATGTGATTATAGCCACAAACAACTGCTACTTTAAGTTTTGTTTCAACAAGTAACTGCTTGGCCATTTTTTCTACATCCTTTAATAATCCAACTGCCCCAGCAACTATTAATATTTGATCGTTAGATTTCGAATTACTTGTACCTTCATTTAAAAAATCTATTTCTTTAAATTCTTGGCGAAGAGGTATCCCAGATACAAATATTTTCGATAGAGAAACACCTAAATTCACCATTTGATGTATTAATCCTTCCGTCGCTATATAGTATCGATCGATTTCATTATGAATCCATGAACGGTGAATATAATAGTCTGTAACTACTGTATATAATTTACAAGGATGTGAAGAATATTTTTTCCATTTTGCTACAGATCCAACTGGAAAGGTAGTAATGATAATATCAGGCTTCTCTTTTTGAAGAATACTTTTTATATTCTTTCCGCATAATTCTAAAAGCCTGTCAAAAATGACTGTGCTGAATAATTTCTCAGTCCCATAAAAGAACCATTTATAAATTGTTTGGGCATGCTGGAATAATTGCAAATGAATATTTTTTGCAAATACATTTATTGTTGGATATGCTTCTTCATATATATCAATTATTGTTACATCGTTAAAGTTAATATGTTCAAACTCACTTTTTAACGCTTTTGATACTTCTTTATGCCCATTTCCAAAACTCGATGTAACGACAAGTATTTTTGGTTGCAATACCATACTAATCAACCTCTTTTGAATAGACAAATTAATTAAACGAATGTATGAATTAACATTGAGATTACAACTGCAAATGAAAGATAGTAATGCCAGTTTTTATCTTTTCGTTTATATCTTAAAAAACCGAATATTCCTAATGGAAGTAGTAGCAAATAAGTTATAACACCTGAAATATAAACAGCATCTGTTTTCCATTCAAAAAAAGTCATAATCACAGAGTGTACTGTAATTAAAGCAAAAGTAATTAACGAGATTGGGACATGTATTAACTTGCACCATTTCAATAATTTACCTAAGAATTTCTTAAATTGTTTTTTATCATTTAATTTTTTAAATCTAATTAAAAAATAAAGCGGAAAGAGAACAAATGCCGCAAATACACCTATTCTTCCAAGGGAACCTTTATCTTTCGCATACATTTTTAAAGGATTTATTTTATGAAAACCATGTTGGATTCCATTTTGTATATGAGGTCCCATATTCGTTAATAATTCAGTACGATGCGAGACTTTCCACCCAGCAATGACGAAAATTATGATCGAAATTGCTAATGCTATATAAATTAATTTTCTCTCAGATTTATTTTTTATCCAATTACTAATCATATTGATTTGTTCCTTTCAAGTTTTGAAAAAATATTAGCAAACACATAATCCATATTCTCCTCCTTTTATATACAAACTAATGTACAAAATAAAAGTGAAAAATTAATGAAAATAGTATTATGTTTTCCTAAAATTGATTCATTTGTTTAGATTCAATTTATTTTTTCTTAATAAATTTTCTAATTACATCGATTAATATTGGAATGATTGATACGAAAATGATTCCAATCGTTAATAGCCCAAAATGATTTTTAACAAAAGGAATATTACCAAAAAAGTAACCAATCGATACCATTAGTCCAACCCAAAGCGTCGCTCCGAAAATGTTATATGAAATAAATTTTGAATAGTTCATTTCACCGATCCCTGCAACAAACGGAGCAAAAGTTCTAACAATCGGAATAAACCTTGCTAATACAATAAATTTAGGACCTTTTTGTTTGTAAAAGTTTTCAGTTTCATGAATGTATTTCGAATTTATTTTTTTGCTCTTACTTAATTTACTACCGAATTTCTTACCTATAAAATAATTTAAAGAATCGCCTAAACTTGCTGCTACTATGAAAAGGACTAATAATCCAAAAAAGTTTAATAAATGTAAGGAAGCAAGTGCACCTGCTGTAAAAATTAATGAATCTCCTGGTAAAAATGGTGTCACAACAAGTCCGGTTTCCAATAAAATAATCAAAAATAAGATGAAATAAGTTATTGCCCCATAATTGTGCACAAAGGTTAATAAATGTTGATCTAAATGCAATATGAGATCAATAATATTTTTAATAATCTCCATATAACTTTAACTCCCTTAAAAATCATTCTCTATATGTTTGTCTTAATTTGAAATAAATTTGAAATCGGAATTTTAATTTTAAAACTGCTTCCCTTACCGAATTCACTATTTACTATAATTTCTCCATTTAAAGACTCTATAATCGATTTTGCGATCGATAAACCGAGTCCAGTATTTCCTTCATCTCTCGACCTATGCTCTTCTATTCGATAAAACCGATTAAATATTTTGTCTTGTTGCTCTTTTGGAATTCCAATACCATTATCATTTATTTCATAATAGAAATAGGTTGCTTTTTTTTCTGATTTTACATAGTAATTTAAGGAGATGGTATGGTCCTCATTTGAATATTTAATTGCATTATCAACAAAGATATTAATCAATTGTTTTAAACTTTCTTGATTTGTTTTAACAATAAATTTTTCTTCATTTAATAGCTTGATTATTTGTTTTTTTTCTGATGCCTTATATTGCCATGCTTTTTGAATTTGTTCCGAAAAGACATCGATTCTAAATTCTTCTCTATTCACTTTGGCGATTTGTTTATGATCAAGTCTTGCTAGAAAAAGTAATTGATGGACTAGATTACGTGTATCACTTAATTCCTTTTTTAAATCTGTTAAGGTTTCTTTTCCGAAATCAGATAGGCGATCTTGTTCAACGCTTAATACATCAATACCGGCTTGTAATACTGATAACGGTGTTCTTAGTTCATGTGAAGCATTTTCCACGAATTCTTGTTGTTCTTTATAAGATGCAATAATTGGTTCCATTGCCTGATTTGTAATTTTCTTTCCGAAGTAGTATGCCATAAAACAAAAGATGATTGAGAGCAAAAATGAGATACTGATAAACTGCTTTATTAAATAAATAACCGACGATAAATCTTTACCACTATAAATTGTCCCAAGGTAATGGTTTGATGAATCATACACATTTTCTGCAGCAATCATTAAATTTAGTTCTTCTTTATCATGAGGATCAATTCGTTTAATAACGACTTTATTATGAATAGGATTAATCTGTTTTAAAACTTTTTCTATATCCCTTGTATACCCGGGTGCTGTTTCATCATAGATTTCAAATCCGTTTTTTTTATTTAAAAAATAATTAAAATAAACATTTTTACGTTTATGTTTTCTTTGAGTAATGTCATCATTTGTACCTAGAGAAGTAGCATTCATTTTTACTTCTTTTATTTCTTGCTTTAACACTGTGATTAGATCACTCTTTTGGTCTAAGTAAATGTAAAACGACATTACAATTCCCACTGAAATATTAAATAAAATAATGAAAATCATTAAAATTCTAAGATTGAAAAATGTTAATCGCTTGCTAATTTGATGAAATAGTGAAATCTCATTTTTCGATTGTATATCCAACACCTCTAACACTCTTTATATAAGTTCTGTCATTTGGTAGATCAATTTTTTTTCTTAGATTTTTTACATACGCTTCAACAGCATTACTTGTTACTTCTGATTCAATTCCCCAAACTCTTTCAAAAATAACTTCTCTAGTGAGCACAATCCCTCTATTTTTTACTAATAAATCAAATAATTGTAATTCTCTTTGCGTTAAAATAATTTGTTCATTGCCTCTACTTAAACTAAAATTTGTCCGATTATAAGTTAAGTCTTCAATCGTGATGACTTCATCTTGAAGTGGTGCAAAATTCCTTCGATTGAGTACTTTAATTCTTGCGGCAAGCTCACTAAAATCAAATGGTTTGATTAAATAGTCATCCGCTCCAGCTTCTAATCCTTCAACACGGTGATTAATACTATCTCTGGCTGTTAACATTAAGATAGGTCCTTTAAATCCATCTCTTCTAAGCTTTTTACATATTTCTAAACCACTAATTTCAGGTAACATCCAGTCCAAAATAAGTAAATCAAAATCATAGTGGATAGCTAATTCCAATGCTTGCTTTCCGTTTGTAGTCCATTCGATTTGAAATGGAGTTTGTGTTTTTAACAAATGGGTCGTCATTTTCCCTAATTTTTGATCGTCTTCAGCAAATAAAATTTTCAAAAGATGTCTCCTCTATTTAGTTCTTAATTAGGAACTCAAATTCTTTTTCTTATTATTTGGTAACTTTTTTATTATTCTTTCATATAACTTCAATAATATTTTCATTATTGGTTCCGTTAACGATGATGTTTTTAAAACAACAATTGCAACTACACCAGCCAAAATAAATGCACCAATTATATCAAATGGATAATGTACCCCAACAAAGATTCTGGAAATACCAACTAATATCGCCCAAACAAATGAAATCAAACCTAATCGATCTTTTCTAAACAATAAAATAAGCGCAGTAGAAAATACTAATGTACCGTGATCACTTACAAAAGATGAGTCGGACGAATGTGAAATCAATTTGGTCACATGGTGATTAACGAATGGTCGCGCGTGGTAATAAAATTGGTGGATAATAAAGTTACCACCTAGTGCTAAAATTAGTGTTAAACCAATATAAAAGGCTGTATACTTACGTTCGGTTCCTTTTTGAATCCATAAATAACATAAAATTCCTATTACGATTAAAATGGCAGATTTAGATAAAAATATCATTACACTATCTAAAGCAGGCCATTTGCCAGCAAAACTATTTATTAATTTAAATATTGAGTAGTTCATTAAAATTTCCTCCATTTTTTTGATCGGAAATTATTATATAAAAGTTTTATGAAAAATTGATGAAAATTTAATTGGGATTTTCTATTACAAATAAAAAAAGACCTATTGATAAATAGATCCTTTTAACAAGATTAAGTCTGATGGAGGAATTTTTACTCCACTATGGAACAGAAAAAATTGTAGTTTCTTATTATTTACCTTACAGCTGATTTAATAAACGTTCTTCAATAATGTGTTTATAAATTATTTCTGCTAATTCTTTTTCTACTTCTAATCTTGAATCTTCAGATAATTCAAACTGACATCCGTTCAAAATAAATATCATTCCAAATTGTTTTTCTTCATGCCAATATAAGTTGCTGATTAATCCGTATGCTTCACCCGCATGCCCGATCATTTCTTTGTAACCCGGTAAAAAGTCGTGGCTAATATGAAAACCAAGCCCCATTTTACTAAAGAAGTGATTATTTTCTTCTCTAGACCATTGAATTGATGTCATTAATTTTGACGTTTTTTGTTCAAGAATTTGGTGTCCATTTAAACTCCCACTTAACATATGTACCCGTAAAAACTTACTTAATTCAACTGCGGATGTCCTTAGTCCACCTTGAGGTTCAAATAATCCTCCATGTTTACCGATGATGTATTGGTCCCAATGATTCTTAGAATATCCACTCTGCCTAATATCATCAATTGATACTTTATATTCGTTTGTATCTTTATTTTTTTCATAAAGGTTTGCCAGTTCATGGCTTTTATTAAAATTAGCATACGAAAATGCTACATTCTTCATTTCTAAAGGTTCAAAAATATTTTGTTTGATATATTGGTCAAAGCGTAACTTAGTGACTTTTTCTATTATTGCACCGCATATGATCGCACCAATATTTGAATACATCCATTGATCTCCTGGTTTCCAATCCCCCCATATTTCTTTCGTAAAATACTTTCCATTTTCATCTAATAATTCTGTAAGTTGTAATGAAAAATCTGAATGGCCATCTTTAATGTACTTAGCATAAACACTATTTGAAGCATCGTCCGAGTTAAGTGATGATGTATGAGTTAATATTTGTCTCAAGGTAATTGAAGAATTACGGAATTTAGGATTTCTTACTTTAAAACCTAAATAATGACTAATATCTTGATTTAAATCGATTAGTTTTCTTTCGACTAATTGCATGATTGCAGTAGCAGTAAAAAGTTTTGAAATAGAAGCAATTCGAAACATCGTATTTTCTGTAACTAATTCTTTTGTTTCTAAATTACGATAACCATAAGCATCGGACCAAATCAGTTTATCTTTTAAAACCGCAGCAGCTTGAAACCCGACAATATTAAATTTATCCATTATTAATTGAATTTCTTTTGATAAAATTTTATTTTTATGTTGTATAATTTTGTTTTGCATTTTAACCTCTCCTATCTATAAATTTCAAGTGAATTTCTTGTAAAATACTGTAAATTTTTCATATGAAAAAATTTTTTTAAATGAAGCGTTTTCAAAGTTATTTTAATATTGTAATAGTCCTTACCTGTTGCTAAAATGAATCATAGAAAATGGAATTAAGGGGATAGAATGGATGATTTTGCTCGAGGTTTTTGTTTATGCAGGGATTATAGCTGCTAGCATTTCTGGTACTTTGGTTGGTATTCAAAAGAAATTGGACTTATTCGGTGTTGTTTTTTTAGCAGCTTGTACTGCTCTTGGCGGAGGGTTAATACGTGATATTATTTTAGGTCAAACGGTACCGAATGCTTTCGCAAAACCTCAATACTTTATCGTAAGTACAGTCGTTTCAATTGTAACATGGTTATTTTATCAACGAACAATGCAGTTCCAATCAACTTTAATCATTACTGATGCAATTGGTTTAGGTGTTTTTACTGCTGTTGGTTCATATTCGGCAATTGATCATGGTTTAAAAGGTTCTTTTTTAATTATTTCGATGGGGTTAATCACTGGAATTGGCGGTGGAATTATGCGAGATGTATTCGCAAGAGAAATTCCATTTGTATTCCGAAAAGAAATTTATGCAATAGCAGCAATTATCGGCTCTATTACAATTTTGTTTACACATGGTGAATTTACTAAACTGCAATCTTTGTATATTTGTTTTCTAATTACAACTGCAATTAGAATTATCGCTGTACGATACAAAGTAAACTTTCCTATTAGAAATGTAAATGATAATTTACTTTAAGCTTAACAAAGATGTTAAGCTATTTTTAATGGTCCTAACCCATAATTGATTAGGACCATTTTTATTACTTAGAAACACTATTTGATTCTATGTATTCTTTATACAAAATTTCTTTTTGTACATATTCTTTTAATTCATCAATTACTTCAGCTACTTTTGCAAAAGCTTCAGGCTTCACAACTGTATCATTTTCAAAATCAACTGGATCTAAAACTAGTTGTTTTGGTAATGCATTTCCATATACACCACGAATTACAGTTCTCATACTATTTAAAGCGTTTATACCACCTTTTCCACCACCAGCTACTGCTAATAATGAAATTGGCTTTTTCTTAAATGGCTCAGAGCCTAATAATTCAACTAGATTTTTTAAAGCTCCACTCATCGCATTATTGTACTCTGGCGTACAAATAACGATTCCATCAGCTTTAACTAGTAATTCTCTAATAGCTTTAACTGCTTCTATTTCTTTTTGTTCAGCTTCCCCGTTATAAAGAGGAACTTGTTCAAATGCTAAATCTAAATTTGTAAAATTATTAGAATCTGCGATTTGTTTTGCTAAGAATCTAGTTCGACCATTTGCTCTTGGTGAACCATTTACTACTACGATATTCATTTAAATTCCCCTCACTATTAAAAACTTAATTGACTAATTTTTATCAATAATTCTTTAAAACTACAAATAATAGTATAAATGAATTCTATTTATTTGCCTATTAATTTAAACAGAATTTAATGAAAACTTCGATTTTAAAAATCTTAAATGGCTTGGAAAATATATTTATTTTGAACATCTTATGAGTAAGGAATTATTAGCTTCCTAGCTTTTTACTTCCTCATGAATACTCAATGACTAAGGTATTTCCTTATCCATGATTTATTCAATTGATATAACCCTAATGTTTAGTATATACTTATTTGACAGAATATTGAAATTACACATGAAATGGATGTGATACATATTGGGGAATATGACAGTAAATAAAAAGGCGACAATTAGTATCATTATTGCAATGGCTACTTTCGGCACAGTAGGTTTCGTCGCTCCTAAAACAGGCCTAAAAGCCATTGATTTAGTTTTTATTAGATGTGTTTTTGCAACTATTTTTTTATTTTCAGTTTGGTATTTTTCAGGGTTAGCTAAAAAAGAAATATTTAATAAAAAAGATATAACACTTTCATTATTTAGTGGGATCCTATTAGTTATGAATTGGGTATTTTTATTTAAATCATTTGAAAATTTATCAGTTACAATTTCAGTTTCAATTTATTACTTAGCTCCCGTTATTTTATTCTTATTAGGTAGTTTAATTTATAAAGAAAAAATTACGGTAATTCCTTTACTTGGTGTTTTAAGTAGTTTTATCGGCTCAATTCTTTTATCCGGTATTAATTCTGATTTTACACTTGATAAATTTCTTTCATCTGGTGTCATTTGGGCATTTCTTGCGGCAATCTTTTATGGATTATTAATGATTGTGAATAAAGGGATTACAAAAACAAGTTCATATTTTACGACCTTACTTCAGACTACATTAGGGTTTCTACTTTTAATTCCTTTTGTTAAATTTGATTCTTTTCAAAACTTGCATTTAGAAAACTGGAGTTTTATTTTGATTATTGGTTTTGTTCATACTGGCGTTATTTATGCATTATTCTTTGGTAATATTCGATTTTTACCTTCTAATATGATTGCTGTATTAACATTTTTAGATCCTGCAGTGGCCATTGTATTAGATACAGTCATAACAGGTTTTAAACCAACACCAACCCAAATAATAGGAATTTTTATGACATTTTTAGGTATCGCTTTAATACTGCTACTGAATTCACCGAAAAAAGTGTCGCAAAATTCAAATGAAAAAATTGCAAATTAACGATTCATTCAGTTAAAAAGAACGTTAACTTCATTGTCAAACTATACTAAAAGGACTATAATGAAGTCATAAAGAATATACTAAAAAGGGATGTGCTGCGAACACACCCCTTCCGAGTAGTAATTGGAAAGTTGCTTTCCTTGGATCCAGTGAAGAAATAATCACCACAACCATTTCGAGGGGTAGGGTGGTTATTTTTTTTTGCTAATAGAAATGATAATACCGATTATGCTTAAGATTACAGTTGCAGTTATTCCAACACATTGAATAATTAAATTTGCAATCTCATAACCAGTCACATTCTCACCTCCCTTCTATGCGAAGAAAGACTAGCAGTTACTTCTATCAGGAAATAGTATTCCTACATAATTTCAAAAAAGCCTTGATACTACTGATTTTAACTTTATGTAGTTTTCCTAATTTAATATCTACATAGACTTACATTACAAAGAAAGGCAACTTACAATTCTACTCTACCTTATTTTACCATAATCTATAACACAAAACCAGAATGTATGTTCTGTTTTTGTTAATACTTTTAAAAATTTTGCTTTCTTTTTTATACCAATGGCAATCTAAGAACTCATAAAATATTTTAATACTCCAAATGCAATTTTTGTCTTCTCAATTCTTCCTATACATACTCCACTTTAGTGGGTTTTCCATCATGTTGGAGAATGGCAAATAATTACGCTATAACTGCAGCAGCACAACAATTATCGTTTGTTGATATATAGCCAAAATAGAATATAGTATATTTGGTCTATTACGCTATCGTTTCGTACTGCGTAATAAGAGTTACCTCACAATAATAGCCTTAAAGCATCAAGTCTCTTTTCTTTTTTTAGAAAAACACCAAATTGTTGATCAGATGTATTTGCTCTTTTCACACACTCTCCATTTATGTTTTTGTGTATTAATTTACGCATTCAACAATAAATATCCCCAAAAAAATACCACTCAACTTCACCCTATTAACTTCTTCATAACACCTTCACTAGAAAGTTCCCCTAACAACTCTATCAATTTTTCAATGGATGGAGCATTTTCTTGGTTAAACCAATAGCTTAGTACGCCTATCATAGCGGATAAGGCATATTCCAACTTATAATCCAGCTTAAAACTGTCTGTCGCTCCTCGTGCAATTAGGAGTTCTTTCATCATGGGTTTCATGCTTGCTTTAATTCTCCCTTGAAAGGCTAGGTCTCCTTGATCTCCTAACAGGACCATGAGATATTTGCGGTGATGTGAATACATGCTCACAATTGCTTCAAACGGAAATGTATCTGAAGTGGATAATTTCTGGATAGGTAACTGTTGTAGTTTGAAAATTAAATTGTCTTCCAATTGTGCCAGGACATCGTAAACATCGGAAAAGTATTCATAAAATGTGGACCGATTATACCCTGCTCTAGTTGTAATTTCCTTTATTGTAATTTTTTCTATTCGCTTAGTGCAATAAATTTCCCAGAAGGCATCTATTAAATTTTGTTTTGTTTGTGCAGTTATCTCTGGCTTCTTTTTCATTTTTATCCCTCCAACTTGTCTCTCGAAATCCGACAGTTGTACTACGAATGTCGGTTGATAGAGATAGTAATCCATAATACACTTACATCATACGACATGTTGTCGGATAAATAAAGCAGAATTGGCGTGGTGATTTAAATGACAATAATAAACATCCAACACCTTACAAAAGATTATGGAAACAATAAGGGTATTTTTGATGTATCACTTAAAATTGAGAAAGGGGAAGTTTTTGGCTTTTTAGGTCCTAACGGTGCTGGTAAAACTACGACGATCCGTCACCTATTAGGATTTATCAAACCCCAAAGTGGAAAAGCTACAATTTTAAATTTAGATTGTTGGAATCAACCAAAAGAGATTCAAAAACATCTTGGTTATTTACCTGCAGAGATTGCTTTTCCTGAGAACATGACTGGTACACAACTTATTTTGCATGCAGCTAAAATGCGTGGTCTCGGTGACATGACAAAGGCGAATCAGTTAATAGAGATGTTCGACTTAGATCCATCAACTCAAATAAAACGTATGTCCAAAGGAATGAAACAAAAGGTTGGGATTGTTTGTGCTTTCATGCATGATCCTCAGATTCTTATTCTAGACGAGCCAACAACAGGTCTTGATCCACTAATGCAATCGATGTTTGTAAAATTAATTCATCAGGAAAAAAACAAGGGTAAAAGTATCCTAATGTCTTCTCATCTATTTGAGGAGATTGAGGGAACATGCGATAGTATTGCGATGATTAAGCAAGGTAAAATCATTTCGGTAATGAACTCTCAAGATTTTAAGCATTTTAGTAAAAACACATTTATCATTATGTTTAAAAAACGATCAGACTTCGAATCGATTTTAAAAGAAAATTTTGTCATTAAAAAGAACGATATGGAAACTTTACAGGTTACTGTAGAGATAGAAGACAAACAAATTAACGAATTAATACGTTCCCTGTCTAAAAGAGAGGTAACAATGTTTCGTGAAATGAAGAACTCATTAGAAGATCATTTTATGAGTTTTTATAAAGGAGAGAATCAAGAGCATGTTTAAAAAGTCTTTATTTATCCGCTTAGTAAAATTAAATTTAAAAGTTTTCAGTATTATTGCAGGAGCACTTTCTCTGTTAATAGTGATTGTTATGAGTGTTTTCACTCCGGAAACCATGCAGAATATTGCCCAAACAAGCATGGATGCTCCTGTAAATCCCTTAGGTGATATAACTACCTTAATTGCCTTTGTAGCAAATCAATATTTTGGAAACTTCGTCCTCATCTTTGCCATGATTTATTCGATTATTATTGGAAATAAACTAATAGCAGAACAAGTAGATAAAGGTAGCATGGCCTTTCATTTATCAACTCCGATCACAAGAACGCAATACACTTTTACAAGTATTATCTTTTTTGTTTTGTCACTAGTGGTAATGTTCGGGTTGATATTTGTTGTAGGATACGGTGTGGCGGAGCTAGTCCAGCCTGGTGAATTACCTGTAAATAAATTCTTCATTCTTACATTAGGATCTCTAGTATTGAATTTAGCCATTAGTAGCATTACTTTTTTTGCATCTTGTTTATTCAACCGTTCAAGCTATTCCCTAGCACTAGGTGCAGGCCTTACAGTGTTTTTCTATGCAACGAATATGCTTTCTGGAATGAATGACAGTCTGGAATTCCTTAGAAATGTTAGTATTATCACTCTTTATGATTCCACTGCCATCATTCAAAACGGAAGTTATGGAGGTCAATTATTCATACTTGTTGGATTAAGTCTTCTTCTCTATTTCATGGGCGTTGTTGTTTTTAAGCGAAAAGATTTACCATTATAAATATCCTACTAACGAATGAAAAATAGGGATGAAAAAAATTTTTAAGCAATTAGGCGTTGAACTAACTTGAAAACTTGATAATTGCAAAAAAATCTTCCAAATCTTACACCAAAATGGCTTAGAGAGACTTCTCTGAGCCTTCGACTAAAAACTAATATAAAACATAGTAAACACTTATTGATGTAATACACCTTATTGAAGAACTTAATTCATATTAAGTTTTTGATAGTATATTTCAGTATTGTTCAACTATCTGGAGTGATAGTTGAACGATCATCATCAGTAAAGTCACATCGCAAAACATTCTTTAAAAAAAGAAAGGTGCGCAGTTTAGGTCTACTTAGTAAATATCATCATTTTATCGCTTTTTCACTCGGAACTACCCAGCAGCAAAACTAGCCACGTGGAGTATCTTCTAACTTATCATTAGGCAATTCTTTTGATCCTGAAGCAATTACATCTAAAAGTGAGCCTAATAACGATTTACATCAAATTTACATTAACTAATTACCAATTAAAAAGCTTGTATATCAAGGCCTAACCACCACTCTCCTCTTCTTCTTTAAGAAGAAAGGCACCTACCACGCCCTACTATACCTAATTTTACCATTAGAATATCCAAAAACCAGTAATTAAGTGTAGAATTCCAAATGGCTAATATTATTCCAACGACAATAGCACTGCGAAAGTGCTAGATTGTAATATAAGCTCATGTTTCAAAATACCATTTTTTTAATTCTTCCATTTTTTCACTTACTTTCTTTAGTAATGAATTCTTTTCTTGAGTGGCTGCCGTTTCTAATAACAGTTGTTGATCTTGTTTTCTTTGTTCTCTCCATTCTTGCATCAGTAAGCTAGTCTGCTTTTCTCGTTGCTTTAATACTTCTTTATGTTGTAGATCCATCTTTTTAGAAAGTCTTTCTTCCATTTCATTCATTAGTTTTTCAATTGTATGCAACTGGTGTTCATTGTTTATTTGTATTAGGTGCTCCGTTAAGTTTAAAGACTTTTCTTCGACTATCATGTCAGTATGAGGTATTAATCTATTGGTTTGCTCTTTTATCAATCTCGCAGACTTCTCTAACGTCATACCATCATGCTTACTTAATTCGATTAGTTTTTCGAAGATCAAGACATCATAATTTGAATATTGTCGATGTCCTCTACTATTCTTCTTGATTGTATAACCAACATTCTCTAAGATGTCCTGATATTTTCTGAAGGTGCTTGGTTTCAACTCTAACTGCTCTCTTATTTGAGTACTAGTTAATATTACATCTCCATCTATCATACCCCTCACACTCCTTACAATGCTTATATTCTATACTGGCATGCTATCTCCTTTTTGCATTAAAAGGTTTATCGAATTTAGCATCAAAGTTTATTGAAAGAGAAAGATTTGATGAGCTAATAAATGAATTTTTATAAAAGAGGACCACTACTTAAGTGTGATTCTCTATTTAATTTCTTCTATTGTAATTTATAAACGCATTTATATTAAACAGTAAGCTCAATAGTGTTCTATGATTTTTATATTTTGTAAAAGCATGCTTAAGATAAACCAATAATATCAAAGTTACTATGAACATTCGTTTGCATGTTATCTTTGTATAGTATTGATAAAAGCATTGTTCTAATTTACAGCTCTATTATTATACGAATGAAATGATATAATAATTTCTTTATTAAAAAAAGAAATATAAAAAAAACTCATTTGTATTTTTAACAAATGAGTTTTCGGATCAAATTAATATGCAAAATACAATATTTTAGTTTAAAAGATATGTCATCAAGAATATTACAAATACTGTTAAACCCGCTGATATTTTTAAGTTTCTACCTAAGTTTAAATGATTCATTATATCTCCTACTTTCAAATATAGTATTGTTATTTTAAAAATATATTTTTAAAAAATTCGTTTTTTTCTACAGATTAATCATACTAAGTATACTGTGTTAATACCATGTATAAACTGTGAACATTATTCTATGAAAGTTTTACAACAATTTTACCTGTTATATAGACACATATATTTTAAGCCACAAAATAAAAAACTCATTTCAAAAAGTTCTTTGAAAATGAGTTTTATTTTTATTAATTATTTTGAATCAAACATTGATAAACTGCCATCATATCACGTTTATTTAGTTCTCTTATACGATTAAATATCGGTATATCTTTAACTTCTTCAGTTAATTGATTTTCAGGAACTATTTCACTTACTTTACCAGTGAGCCATGTTTGAACTGCAATTCCCTCAACAAGCTGTTGGCGTCCACTCTCATTGATTCCACTAGCTAAACAGCTAACACATGGTATTGTTAATTTATATACACCGTCATGTAAATTATCTTCAGAAATTACTTTTTTTCCTTTACAGAACGGACAAGGGTTACTCGCTTTTACTTTATTAATTAGTGTAACGATTTTTTTATATCCAAATGCTTCATAAACATATGTTAGTTTTTTGAATTTACCATTTGTAAAATATTTGTCTATAATATCTTCTCTGGTCTCCAATATATCTTTAAAATCAGTTATCGTTATTAAGTTTTTATTGCTTATTTCTTCAATATTTGTCTTAACACGATCCCAGAACGGTAAAGCATTTTGTAATACAACTTCATATCCAACGAAACTTGCTTGTTTTATTTCTAACATTTTTAAAGCAACCTGTTGTTCTCGAGATAGTAAAGAAACTTCTACAGTTAATGCTGTTTCTCCACCAACAATTGATTTTATTTCTTCTAAGACTGTTAACTGTCCAACTGTATTAATTACTTGATCCACAGGTTGATTAATGATTTCACGAATGTCTAATTTGCCAAACATTAATTTTTTGTGGTGGTTTAAAACTGTGCCTTCACAAATAGGACATATAATTTGCACTTTGGAAGCTTTCATTTGTTCTTTAATGGCCGATTTTGAAATTGACATATATCGTCCAATAATCGTATTAAAGCCTTCCCATAATCTTTGTGTCTTTCCAGCCTTATCATAAAAAGTTTTTTCATAGTATCCATATAAAAAAGTTTGTTTTTCTGCTTCTGACATCTCATTAAAACTTTTACTAATGTCTTGACCAAGTTCATTTTTTATTTCATCAAATAAGAATTGTAATTTAGGATATTGGTAATATTTTAAAACTTCCATTACATCAGAATGTAATAAACCTTCCCAAAATGGTACTGTTTTATCTTGAATGACTACATCAATATCAAACTTCTCAATTACTCTACGGCCAGAACAGGAAGGACAATGATTTTCTTGGTTATAAAAGTCAAAACTTCTTGTATCCTTATTTGTCGGATGTGAAGCAACGATTTGATTGATTAGGCCGCCGATTTCATATAAAAATGTATATTGACTGTATAAATGTCTTTCTAAATCAATTGCAATAACAGGAAGAATAGCATCAGATTCATATTCTCCATAAATAAGTCGTGCCATCGATGATAGACTTTTTAATATTCCGCCTTTATAAATGTTTTCTGCATTTTTGAAATAATTTATATTATTTTCTTGTAAATATTGAACACCCTTTTGTATTTTAAGTGATGATGAAATTTGCGACTGTGGCTTTTCATGATCCTGTTTTATCTGATTAAAATAGTCATCATGATTTACAACATCGAGATGTTCAACGGGAGTAATCTTTCTTTTTCCAAAATCAACAATATAATCCGAGCTTTCTAACATGTAAGCATTGTGTTCAATCATCATAATAGAAATTGATTCATCTTTTAGAATTTCTCGAACACTATCGATAAATTGATTTAATATATTTTGTGATAATCCTTTTGAGGGCTCATCAAAAATGAATAATGTATGAGGGCTTCTTGTATTAGAAAATAGTTCAGAAACTAAATGTACACATTGAAATTCACCAGTTGATAGTGTTTGTGTTTTTCTCTCAAGAGTAAGATAGCCAAGCCCAAGTTTGATTAATAAGCTTAATCGCTTATGTGCTATGTCTTCGTTCGGTAGTTCTTCAATGATATCCTCGATTGAACGTAGGAAAATATCATCTATTTCTTCACTATATTTTGTTAACTTTCTCTTTATATCTAGGAAAGTAGCAACTGTTGATCGACTCGTAATCGATTGGTTCCGATCCTGACCTACCATCACCAATTTATCTTTTGGGTATCGTTTTAAAAAGTCTTTTGACATGCATTCATTTACTAGAGTTGATTTACCACATCCAGATTCTCCAGTAAATGTTACTAGTCTATTTTTAGGAATTTGTATATCTTGAATTTGGATATTACGACAATGAAGATCTTTAAACTCATAGAAATCATTCGGGAAAATCTCGTTTCTTTTCCAATAAATCGGTTTAGGTCGAGGAGATTCTTCAACGATTTTTCCGCCGTATTTACCACTTCCAGGTCCGAAAAACACTTGATCATCTGTTGCATCTAGTACAGTATCGGAATGGTCAATTAACCAAATTTGATTTTTAAATCCTAATTCTTTTATCTCGGCTAATATTCTATTTAAAGTATCATGGTCAAGACCTACCGAAATTTCATCGATGATTATAACAGTATTTTCACTAGTTGCCATAAATTCTGCTAAATAAAGTCGAGTTATTTCTCCACCGGATAATGTTCCAGTAATTCGATTTAGGGATAAATAGCCAATATTCATTTTGATTATATTGTTTAGTAAATGCTGTTTAGCTTCACTAATTTGTAATTCCTCTGCTAGTGATAAAATTGTTTCTACACTTAAATTATTAATATCCGAAATAGAATGTGGACGATCAAATAACTCAATTTTATATTCTTCAATTTTTTGATTATATCGGTTTCCTTTACACTTTTTACATTCAATATTTTTTGTAATTCCGCGGCCCTTACAATCTGGACACCAACCTAATTCATTATTAAACGAAAAAACTTCTGGAGAAAGATTAAACTTTTCTGCAAGGCTTACACGAATGTCTTTAAAAACACCTGTATGTGTTCCTAGTGTTGAACGTGGATTAGTAGAAATGGATGATTTGCCTAGGAAAAGTACTAATGGCATTTCTTCCATGTTAATCGCACTAAAATTTGTTTCCATTATGTTTGGGAATAAATATTGATATTCAGCTTTTGGAAGTAAAGACACTAGACGTTTCTTTGACTCCTCACCAATTGTTTGACAAAAAGTAGTTTTACCAGAGCCAGATAATCCAGCAATTCCCAATGACTGATTCTCAGGTAAAATTGCATCTAATTTATTAATATTATTTGCAATTAATTGACTTATTTTCAAATTCTTATCCTCTCTTGTCTCGTAATATTTGTATAAATTATGTATGCTCATTCCTTATATGACCTTTAATTTATGCAATTATACTTCAATCAATATTTTACCAATTTAAGACAAGCCAAGCTATAGATCGGGAATGATAAAATGATTTATATTTGAGGGATTTCAAAAAAGTATCAAACAAATCGAAATTTAATTTCTTAATTTTTTAGATTTTTTTGAAATTTTGTTTCAAAAATTATAGACAATACTTTCCATTTTTGATAGTTTTATATTATGTAAGCGCTACTAATTTAATAGAAAGTATGGTGGAACACTTATGAAGAAAAGAAAACTTGGAAAATATGCGATTGCTGCTACAGTAGGTGCATCTCTATTATTTCAACAAATTCAAAATGTTCATGCTGAAACTACTTCACAGTACTCTATCCCTCCAAAGCATGAGCTACGAGCAGCTTGGATTGCATCAGTAGTAAACATCGATTGGCCATCTGCTACTGGTTTGTCTGAAATGCAACAAAAATCGGAGTTTATTAAACTATTAGATGATGTAGAAATGATGGGAATGAATTCAGTCGTTGTCCAAATTAAGCCGACCGCTGATGCTTTTTATCCATCTAATTATGGTCCATGGTCAAAATATTTAACTGGTACACAAGGTAAGGATCCAGGCTATGATCCACTTGCATTTATGGTTGAAGAAGCACATAAACGAAATATTGAATTTCATGCTTGGTTCAATCCATATCGAATTACTATGCCACGAACAGCACCAGGAAATGCAACTTTAGAGGATTTAAATACTTTAGCAGAAAACCATCCTGCAAGAAAACATCCTGATTGGGTAGTCCCATATGGAAAGCAATTATATTTTGACCCAGGTAATCCAGATGCACGTCAATTTATTATTGATGGGATTATGGAAGTTGTAAAAAAATATGATATAGATGCAGTACATTTGGATGATTATTTTTATCCATATCGTATCGCTGGTCAAGAATTTCCAGATCAATCTTCGTACGAAAAATATGGTAAACAAAAGTTTGATAATATTGAAGATTGGCGACGAGACAATGTAGATCAGTTCGTAAAAGTACTTCATAATTCAATAAAGAAAGAAAAATCTTATGTCAAATTTGGGATTAGTCCTTTTGGGGTATGGCGAAATATAGCAAAAGACCCTACTGGCTCAAATACTACTGCTGGTCAAACAAATTATGATGATTTATTTGCAGATACTAGAGAATGGATTAATAAAGAATATCTTGATTATATTACTCCGCAAATCTATTGGAATATAGGATTTGAACCTGCTGCATACGATATACTCGCAAATTGGTGGACGAAGGAAGTAAAAGGTAAGAATATTGATTTATATATTGGACAAGCTGATTACAAAATTAACGATAACAACGCAGCTTGGGCTCTACCTGACGAATTACCAAAACAAATTGAATTAAATCGTACAATTCCTGAAATCAAAGGAAGTATGCATTTTTCAATAAAAGACTTAAATCGAAATCCACTTGGTATTAAGGATCGTTTAAGCCAGGACTTATATAGAACAAAGGCATTAATTCCTTCAATGCCGTGGTTAGATAACCAAGCTCCAAAGACACCAAAATTCGAAAAAGCTTCTCGAACAAAAGATGGAATCCAACTTACATTGAATACTCACCCTAATGATCACGATGTTTCATATTATGTTGTATACCGTTTTGATGGATTACATAAAGATAGCATTGATGATCCAAGGAACATCTTAACTACTGTTCGCAAATCAAAAAATGGTAAAACAACATATTTAGATACAACAGCAAATATAGATAAAGATTACACGTATGAAATAACAGCTGTCGATCGACTTCATAATGAAAGTAAAGAAAGTAATCAAATAAAGGTCAAGGCTAGCAAGAAATAGGTAATATAAAGAGCTTCCCATTTAAAATAGGAAGCTCTTTATACTTTTAGTGTAAAAAGTTTATATTATGTTGCAGATTTCATAATTACAGCTTTTATCATAAAATAACTAATTTCAGTTGGTAATTCGTCTTTTATAGGTCGAAGTTTTTCGCTTCCAACTGTATTTATTACTTCTTTAATTTGTTTTTCAATATCAAAAGGCACTACTTCATCCCAATCAAAACGATCATCTTCCACTGCACTTTGCAAAATATGATTTTCAACAGTAGTCGTATTTAATCCTCTCTCTTTTGCAATTTCAGAAATCGAAAGTCCGTTTTGATAAGATTCGTATGATATTTTGTGTGAAGGTACTTTATTAATAATTGTTGCTTTTGGTTTTGTTGTTTCTACTTCAATTTGGTTTTCTTCTTTATACTTCTTGATCACTTCTATAAATTGATCACCAAATTTTTGTTGTTTTTGTAATCCGACACCTTTTGCTTGTAGGAATTCTTCATCAGTAGTTGGGAGTAATTTACATAAATCTCGTAAAGTACTATCTGCAAATACGACAAATGGTGGTACTCCAAGTTCTGTCGCAATTTCTTTACGTAAACTTCGCAGTTGATCAAATAAATGATTATCGACGTTTGTACTTTCAGTAACTTGGATTTCTTCTTTTTTCATTACATTTATTTTATTTAATAGTACTTCTCTTCCCCTATTTGTTACAGTTAACAGTGGGAATTTACCGCTTGTAACGCCAATAAATTGTTCCGATGTTAAATAATCAATTAAATCACCAACACTTTTTAATGTACGGTTTTTGAATAAACCGTATGTCGTTAAAGTATGAAAATTTAAGTCTATTAATTTTTTATTCATTGATCCAGTTAGTACTGATGCAACCATCGTTTTACCAAATCTTTCGCCCATTCGAATAATGCATGATAAAACAATTTGAGCATCAATTGTAATGTCTATTGCAGTCCGTTCGTCAATACAATTACTACACTTTCCACAAGAGTGGTCACTTTCATCCCCAAAGTATTTTAAAATAAATGCTTGTAAACATGTTTCACAATAACTGTAATCCTTCATTGATTGTAGTTTTGAAATCTCTTGTTTTAATCGATTAGGTTCAAAGGTAGATTGCTCAATTAAAAATCTTTGAATTTGAACGTCTTGTGCAGTAAAAAGTAAAATACATTCACTTTCTAATCCATCTCGTCCTGCTCTTCCAGCCTCTTGATAATAACTTTCCATATTTTTAGGCATTTGGTAATGGATTACGTATCTAACATTACTTTTGTCAATTCCCATTCCAAATGCATTTGTAGCAACCATTACATTAATATTATCTTGTAAAAATGCATCCTGTTGTTTTGAACGTTCTGCATCGCTTAAGCCTGCATGATATTTACCGACGGAAATGCCTAGGTTTTTTAATTTATTGGTAACATTATCTACTTCTTTCCTAGTTGCTGCGTAAATAATACCAGATTCGTTTTTATTTTGTTTTATGTAATTACAAATATAATCTAATCGATTTTGTCCTCTAATCACTTTAAATGACAAATTCTCTCTTTCAAAGCCTGTAATGATCGTCGTTTCCTCAATTATTCCTAGTTGATTACATATATCAGATTTAACTTGAGGAGTTGCCGTAGCAGTAAGTGCTAATATTGTTGGGTTCGTAGGCAATTCTTGTATTAAGTTTTTTATACGTAAGTAACTTGGTCTAAAATCATGTCCCCACGACGATATACAGTGTGCTTCATCAACTGCTACAAGTAAGATCGGCAATCTTTTTAATTCATTGATAAAGCTTTCTGATTCTAACCTTTCAGGCGCAACATATAGAATTTTGTATTCGCCATAGCTTAAATCCATCATTCTTTCATTTACTTCATTATAAGAAAGTGAACTATTAATAAATGTGGAAGGAATACCTACTTGATGCAATGCATCTACCTGGTCTTTCATTAAAGAGATCAAAGGAGAAATTACGAGGGTAACTCCTTGGAGAATTGTCGCTGGAATTTGATAACAGATCGACTTTCCACCACCTGTTGGCATAATACCAGCTGTGTGCTTTCCTGATAAAACTCGTTCAATAATTTGTTCTTGTCCCGCTCTAAAATTTTCATATCCAAAATACTTTTTTAAGTTTTCTCTTGCAAGTGTTAACATGCTTGCCTCCTTTTTTATTTTATTTGTACAACTCTATTTTACTATAAAGAAATTGAAGAAAGTAATTTTCTTAAGCCGTTTTCGAAATTTGCATTATCAAGCTTTTGACGTTTTTTTGGTCCCTTCACTCGTCCACCCGCATTTCGAATTTTCTTTGAAACATATCGAGTATGTAATAGTGAATCAATATTTTCATTTGTATATTGGAAGCCGTTTTGATTTAATACATAAGCTTGCTTTGATAAAACCATAGCAGCAAGACCATAGTCTTGGGTAATTACGAGATCTCCACTTACAACTCGATTTACTAATGCAAAATCAACTGCATCCGCACCTTGGGAAACTACTATCGTTTCAGCGCCTTCTCTTTGCATTATATGAGCAGTATCACATAATAAAAGAACGTTTATTTTAAATTCTGCTGCGATTTTAATTGTTTCTGAAACTACTGGACAGCCATCTGCATCAATTAAAATTTTCATTTGATTCTTCCTCTTTCAATTGTTCTTTTAAAATAAATAGTTCGTTATCTGTTAATTTTCTCCATTTACCTATTTCTAGATTTTCCATATAGATATTCATAATTCGAATTCTCTTTAATTTAATCACTTTAAATCCAAAACTTTTTGCCATTTTCCGAATTTGACGATTTAAGCCCTGCGTTAAAATAATACGGAATGTAAATTCATCTATTTTTTCAACTTTACATTTTTTAGTTAAAACATTTCCGATTAGTACACCATTTGACATGCCATTAATAAAATCTACATTAATCGGCTGATCGACTGTAACAATATACTCTTTTTCATGTCCATGTTCACTATGTAAAATTTTATGTGCAATAGGTCCGTCGTTTGTAAGGATGATTAATCCTTCAGAATCTTTATCTAATCTACCTATTGGAAAAATCCTCTTCGGATAATTAACAAAATCAATTATATTCCCTTTTACGGTTTGTAATCCTGTACAAGTAATTCCTACTGGTTTATTTAGGATAATATAGTCTTTTTCACTCGTTAAGTAAATAGCTTCATCATTTACTTGTACAACATCGTTTTCTTCTACTATGCTGTTTTTTTCAGCAGTTAGTCCGTTAATTTTAACCTGTCCCGCAACTACCAATCGTTCTGCTGCCCTTCTAGAACAATACCCTGAAGCGCTAATATAAACATTAATTCTCAAATCTTATTCCTCTTTTACTATTCTTTCCTTTATCATATCAAAAAGTGTTGTGACAGAACAGTCATCACAACACTACGAATTATTTATAAAGTCACTTTTTTTATAAAATTGATAAACTCTGAATTACCACGTTCTTCAGCAATTTCAATTGGTGTTTTACTAGAATTATTCGTTTTAATTTCAGCACCGTTTTTTAACAAACGTTCAGCTATAGAAGTGTTTCCTTCAAATGCTGCGATATGTAAAGGAGTGTGCCCTTCACTGTCGCTAATATTAGGATTTGCTCCATTAGTTAAAAGAAAATCGATCACTTCAATTGACTTAGCACCAGCAATAGCTGCATGGAGAGCCGTGTTTTGTGGAATGAATGAAAGCTTTGAGTGAGAAAGCTCATTGATCTGAGCACCATTTTTTACTAAAGTTTTTACAACTTCATATTGACCGTAATGTGCTGCGATTCCAAGTAATGATAGCCCATGTTCATTTTCTTCATGAATCAAATTCGGCTGGTTACTTATTATTTCAATTACAATTTCATTTTCGCCTTTTTCCGTAGCATCAAATAACTTTGCAAGTAAATTTTCCATCTTTATCTCTCCTTATTTCTACATTCAATTTGTAAATAATTTAAAAATAAATGAAGCCTTATATTTAAAAGTCTCGCCTCATCTACATCTACTGGTATTAATTGAATTGTATTTCCTTGTTGCATTTGTACAAGTTTCCAAAGGTCTGAATAAATTACTGTACCTAATGTGGCATATCCACCTGTAGTTTGTGAGTCTGCTAGTAAGATAATTGGTTCACCAGATGGTAGGATTTGAATCGTTCCAAAAGTAGTGCCTTCTGATAAAATATTTGAGTCAAACTGTTCTAAATTAGCATTTTTTGAATTTAAATACATTCCCATTCTATTAAAGGTACCAACTGTAAGAGGTTCAGATAAAATTTGTGTTTTTATCTGGTGATGTATTTTTTCAAAATGACTACTTTTTATAAAATGAACCAAATTATGCTTATGATAGTTTGGTATAAACTCATGCTTTAGTCCATTTTTTACTAGTTTATATGTAGTCCTTGAACCATAAATTATTGTACCTTTCTTTACAATTAATCCAAGAGAAGCAGGCTCATACGAGGACTGACTTTCGAAATGACATTCACTTGTAATTCCGCCGGGTACCGAAATATATGAATAAACACCATTATTTCCCCCGTTAAAAGTCAAAATCTCACCTTTTTCTAAGTCCATTATTTTATACATCTCAACGAATTTACCGTTAATTGTAGGTTTCAAATTTCCGCCTGTAATGACGATTGAACATTGATTTAATGCTTTTAAGACTGTACCACCAATCGCAATTTCGATACTAGATGCATTAAATTTATTTCCTAATAATAGATTTCCAATTTGATAAGCTAGCTTGTCCATCGCACCAGATACAGGTATCCCTAAATGTCTAAATCCATTCCTACCATTATCTTGAATTGAAATAGATACTCCTCTTTGTAAAACTTCAAAAAGCTCTTTCAAAGTATTACGCTCCTATAGACTTAACAAGTATATTATTTTCACTAAGTACCTTACGTAATTCCATCGCTAATTTAATAGAAATGTCAGAATCACTATGTATACAAATGGTATCAGCTTGAATTGGAATATCTTTACCGGAAATTGTCGATACGGTATTAGTTGTTACTATTTGAAGTGCTTGTTTAATGGCATCTTTAGTATTGTGATGAACCGAGTTTAATTGATTACGAGGTACTAATAAACCATCTTCATCATATGTCCGGTCTGCAAATACTTCTGAAGAAAAAGGGATATCCATTTCGATTGCAGCTTCAATTAATTTGCTATTTGCAAGTCCAAATAAGACTAGTGAAGGATCGAAGCTTTTCATTGCTTTTGTAATCGCTAAAGCAAGTTTCAGATTAGTAGCTGCCATATTATAAAGTGCACCATGAGGTTTTAAATGACGTAGTTCAACTTGGTTTACTTTGCAAACCGAATAGAGTGCTCCAATCTGATAGAGAACTAATTTATATATTTCTTCTTCACTGAAATTCATTTCTCTTCTACCAAAACCAAGTAAATCTGGAAAACTTGGATGCGCTCCAATTGATAAATTATATTGCTTTGCTAATTTTACTGTTTCATAAATTACAAACGGATCTCCTGCATGAAATCCGCAAGCGATATTAGCAGAAGTAATATGTGGCATAATTTGTTCATCATTTATTTTGTAATTCCCAAAACTTTCACCTAAATCACAGTTTAAGTCAATGTGAATCAATAAAACGCACTTCCTTTTTAATTGAATAGTTGTCCTCTTTCACTAGTTGTTCAATCTCATTAAATCCTTCGATATTAATCTCAAAAAATTTCACTAGATCTCCAGGTTTAAAGTTTTCTGTGCCATTATTTTTCGTTGAAAATATTGAAATTGGCGTACGTCCAATAATATTCCATCCCCCAGGAGATTCAAATGGATAAATACCTGTTTGATTTCCAGCAATCCCAACCGAACCCTTTAAAACTGTTTTTGGTTTTGTTAGCCTAGGAGTTGCTAGTTTAGGATTTAACCCGCCAAGATATGGAAACCCGGGTATAAAACCAATCATATAAATGGGATACATTTTTTCTAAATAAAGTCGAATTACCTCTTCAGTTTTTAGTTTATTATGCTCTGCTACTTTTGGAAGTTCTGTCCCAAACGTGGAACTAAAACAAATTGGAATTTTATAAATTGTATGTTCTCTGTTAATTTTCGAACTAGTATAACGATTAAAATGACCTTTTATTTCTTGGTATATTTCCTTGTATGAAAAGTTAATTGAATCATAAAAAATCGTAATGGAATGATAAGATGGTACAACTGCTGTTATTTTAGTCAATAATTTAGTTTTTAGATATTCTGAAAAAGCATGTACTAATTTATTTGTTTCCATTGAAATGGAATCACCTAAATAACATACTAAGCCAGAGCAACCTACTGGAAATATATCCAATTTGGTGCTAGTCATTTAAATCAATCACTTCGATTGCTAGCTTTATAGCGTTCGTCAAATCAGTTTGTGACCAACTTGGCAATTTCTGATCAATTACGGCCATTTCATGTGAAGCTGGGATATGAATAAAGCCACTCGGAATTTGCTTGTTAATTTTATTTAATTCATTAAGCATTTGATACATCACGTTATTACACAAATAAGTACCTGCAGAATTGGATATTTCAGCTGGAAATTTGTGATTGTTTAATTCATTAACAATCTTTTGAATTGGAAGTGTTGTAAATAGTCCATCCGGGCCTTCTGGATCAATTTTAGCCCCTGCATATTTATTCCCTTTATTATCCGCTGCACCATCATTGCAATTTATGGCGATCCGTTCTGGCGTTATTTTTAATCGACCACCTGCTAATCCTAATGATATAACTGCCGATGGGTTATACGTATGAAATAATTTTATAAACTCATTACCCGCTGTACTGAAATCAACAGGTAAAACTGCCCCAATTATTTGAAACCCACCAACCTCTTGATTATTTAACTCTTTCACAATTTCTTCTGTAGGATTAATTGAAAAGTTCAAAAAAGGTTCAAAACCCGTTAACAATAATGTGTTCAAAAGCACTCAGTCCTTTGGTAGAATTTATATAGTTCAATATTTCGACAAAGTCAGTATAATTTCCTGTCATATTAGTAAAAGAGGTTGAATTCCAAGGTATGTTCTTTTTTAATTAAGTCATTTGTTCAATTTTACTATTAAAAACTGTTTTTTTTTGTTTTTTTCGTCCTATTACGGTATGTGAAATTTTCGTTATTAGACATAAAAAAGAAACTTAAACATCTCTTTTTAAGAGAAATTTAAGTCACTTTAAGAAAAACTTAAGTTTCTGATATAATTATCTACTTAAGAAGATCCACCAACAATTAATGAAACTTCAATTTTCTCATTCTCAATAACTTCGTTAGATATGAGTTTCAATAAATTTTTAGCCGCTAATGAACCCCAATCAAATGTAGAATAAGATACAGTACTTAATCTTGGTGATACATATTGTGATAATTCAATATTATCAAAACCTACAATATAGACATCTTTCCCTACTTTATAATCTGTATTTTGTAGATAGTTATAGATCCCAATTGCCATTTCATCATTTAAACAGAAAATTGAACTTGGCTCATTATAGTTTGAAAAGATTTGTTGTGCTGCTAACTCTCCTGAATCCTTCATGAAATTTCCACCGATTTCAATTAACTCAATTTCAGGATAATTTGCTACTTCCTCTCTAACACCTTCCATACGTTTACTTGAATCGTATGATCCTTCTGGCCCTGTTACCGCATATACTTTTTTTACATCATTTTTAAGAAGTTCTTTAATCGCTAATTTAGCTCCACTATTATTATTTAATAGAACGCCTTTAATATTATTGTGCTGTAATTCTCGATCCATCACTACCATTTTATAATTTTTTTCTGCATAGTCTAAAAGTTCTTCATCTGAAAAAGCCTGATCTAATATGATTCCACCATCAATTACTTTTTCTAGTAAAAGTCGATGGGATTGCACGCCAGAACAAGCAATTAATTCATAACCTTTGTCGTTTAAAGCTTGTCTCATTCCTCTTAATAGTGGTCCGTAAAAATAACCTCCATAATCAGCTAAGAATACCCCAATAATTTTTGTTTCTTTAACCTTTAACATCCTTGCCGCAGCATTAGGAACGTAACCTAATCTATTTGCAATCTTCATGATTCTGCTACGAGTTTCTTCTGTTACTTTTGGACTACCATTCAATGCATATGACACCGTTGAAATGGAAACTCCAGCTTCTTTGGCAATATCTTTTATTCCCGCCATCCCATATCCTCCATTCTATGTATACCAAAAAGCCATTTTTCTATTTTTTCTTTGATTACGTTTAGATTAAATGTAGATGAAATATAATACGTATATTAATTTTATCAAAATTAATTAATACTTTCCTTTATTTTTTCCACCCTTTGTATCTAAATTAGAAATGTTATATTTATACTTTTAAAAAGTGAGCACTGAAGTATTTTTAACTTCCATTGCCCACTTTTACATCAATGGTAAAATTAAGAAGTAATAAAGTTATTGGGAATATTAGGGCATAAACTAATGGAAATATTATAAAAAGAGTGAGGTTTAGCAAATAAAACACTCTGCCATGACCTCACTTTGGTTTTTTATAGTTTTAAGTAATATTTATTACAATTGAACATCACATAAAGTGATTCGTAAAGTAGTTTAACAAATACATATAATGATCAAATGAAATCGAACTTTCATTATGATGGATTACTATATTCCTATGCTTATTATTTGAATGATCTCGTTGCCAATTCGATAATGCTGCCAAATTTTTAAAGTTTGGTCTTGTAACTGAATTAGTCAGGTAGGCTGACCGAAATGCTCCTGGCCATCTCATTTTATTCAGGGCAAAAATCATTTGTTCGGCTGTCAATATTCCTAATCCATGTCCAAAATAAGTACCATCTCCTAGAACTACCGCATTTTCCCCTCTCCACTCAGGGGTGAGTGGATTAAATTCTGGATTATTAAAATATACGATATCTCCAGGTAAAATTCGGTTAGAATACTGTGCACCTATACCTAAGTCAGTATTAGTATGCCAGCCGTATAAATAGATGTTTTGAAATATTTGATTAAATAAGTTTTCGCCAATAAGATTTAGGACCGCATGGTAATAAATGATGACCATTGCCGTTGCACATTCAAACGCATAATATGAACTATTAATGAAAATATCATTAATTGCGTCAGAAGGTCTTACGCCTCTCCTCAATAGGAATCCGCCAGTTCTCATTAATTGCCAGTACATTGGATTACAATAAGATTTTTCAAATACTGCAAACCTGATTTTATTTTGAAACATAGCTCTTGCACTTAAAATTATGTTATTTCGCAACATCCCCTCATACTCTTCAACAGATCGAAATCCAAATAAAGTCGGTTCTTCATTCATCCGTTGAATGATCTTTTTTACACTACTGTCAGACGAACCCGAGTCAATTTCTTGAGTGGGCAATCCCGAAAAACGATTCATAATATACCTCTTTTCTACATCAAGTATTAGTTTTCCATGTATACCCATCATATTCAATCATCTTTTTTAAGTGTATATTCGTCGAAGGACCTTTCCTTGGTCAAGACCCCAAAAAGTGGATATGAAATAAAAAGCAGAGTTATTTCTTTGAAATAGCTCCCTTTTTACGTGCTTAAGAAGCCAGTTGTTGATGTCTAAAACTAACTGGAGATTGTCTATTCAGTCGTATTTGTCTTCTTTTGTGATTATATTTATAAATATATTTATCAATTATCGCTTTTAAATCCTCCATATTTTGTACAGAATAGGGATAGAATGCTTCTGTCTTTAAATGAGAAAAGAAGCTTTCTATACAGGCATTATCATATGGATTGCCTGGTCGAGACATACTGGACTTAATTCCGTAAGCATCCAGTGTATCTTGGTATAGCTTGGATGTGTACTGTGTTCCCCTGTCGCTATGGAGAATAACATTTTGCACATCCTTTTCTTTTTGAACTGCTTGATACACTGTCTTTATTACCAAAAGAGTCTCTGTATTTTTACTCATTTCATAAGCAAGAATTTCATTATTATAAAGATCTAATATAGCTGATAAATGTAATTTCTCAGCCCCTACTTGGAAGGGAGTAATGTCAGTTACCCACTTATGGTTTGGTTTATCGACTTTAAAATCTCTATTTAATCGGTTTGGTGCGATTGTTTCCGGTTCTTTCAATCTGTATTGATTGTAGTTAGGATACTTTCTCTTTTTTCTAATAATAGACCGGATTCCAAGTTCCTTACAAAGTCGATATACTCGTTTATGATTAATCTTCATATGGTATTCTTCTACAAGCTCACTGTGTATATTTCGAAACCCCCATTGTTTATCTGATTCATCATACAATCTCAGAATTAAATCTTTTAGTTCTCTATGTTTATCCTCTTTAATAGTCTTTTTATACTTATAATAACCACTTTGAGAAACCTCAAGAAAGTTACATAAATCTTCAACTGTAAATCGACTTCTTAAAATGTCAACAATATGGAACTTTAGTTTTTTCCCTCCTTT
Source organism: Gottfriedia luciferensis (assembly GCF_001712755.1). GTDB lineage: Bacteria > Bacillota > Bacilli > Bacillales > Bacillaceae_G > Gottfriedia > Gottfriedia luciferensis_B. Next base: position 368,108 of record NZ_MDKC01000002.1, on the reverse strand, counting down.
ATCAAGATTTCCTGAAACTTTTTTAGAATGGCATTCTCTAACTCCAATTTCTTAATGTATCGTTCTTGATCTGAATAATCTTTTTTTCGACCTCTATTATCAAGATGAAATGCGTGTCCGTCTCTTTGATATTTCATCCACCAAGTAGTAACAGTGTCACTACTTACAATGTTTAATCTGTCAGCAATTTGCTTATAAGAATAACCTTCTTCTTTTAAACGGATTGCTTCTGCCTTAATTTCCATACTATATTTTTGAAACTTTTGTCCTTTTTTCGCCATAAGAAACACCCCTTAAAATCAATGTTGCCCATATGTGGGTTTTTCAACATCTACTTTAAGGGGTGCAGTCTATCCTAGTGGTTCTTTTTTAATTAGCATGAATACAAAAATCTAACGAAAAGAAACTAAATAATAAATAATTAAAATTTATGAAGTGAATTAAACAAAACGGATACTTGACAACCTAACTCGCTACCCATTTATGCTTTATAACGATTTAATTTCTTTCTTAGTATGTTCTACTAATACGGTAAATGAAATTTTTATTGAAATACTAAGATTCTTTGTTGCAAGCTGCATTAATTGTGATATTTTTTTCATCAAAATCTTTTCCTCAATAATGGACTTTATTTGTTTACGATCTTAATTCCTTCCTATAATTCAATTTAGTCAATTAGTCATTGAATACAGTGAAAAAATAAAAAAAGTAAACGACATGTAGCATAACCCTCTACGTCATTTACTTTTTTATAAGTTTAATTATTAAATTATTGGGGATAAAATAATCGATTTATTTATAAATAAATCCTCTCTTTTTTCTTACCTGATTCATAGATTGCACAAATCATCTTTTGAGTTTTCATTGCTTCTTCACCAGTTATATGTAACTGAGAATGATCGTTCAATGATTCATAAAAATTATTAATCTGTTTTACATGACTAACGCCCCAATACCCCTTCGCGCCATTGCCATAATCAAAGGTTTCATTTGGATTGTTATCAGCAACGAACTCTCTTCCATCTTTTAAAGAGACTACTCCACGGTCAGCAACCATTTTAGCAAGCCCATTTTCACAATGCAGCTCAATCGTAACTGGTGCATCATAAGAATAATAGTTTATTGTATGGAAGGCAGTGACTACACCACTTCTATACTTAATAACACCTTCTGCACAATCTTCAACTTCAATCATTTCATGTGCTCTATTACTAATTGTCGCGTCGACATATTCACATCATCAACGAACCATCGCATTAAATCCATCGTATGAATCGCTTGGTCAATGACTACCCCGCCACCTTCTTTTTCCCAAGTCCCTTTCCAATCACTAGTTAAATAGTACGCGTCAGAACGGTCCCAAGTTACTGATAGTTTTCCAGATTTTATTTTTCCTAGCGTACCATTTTGTAACATTTCTTTAATTAAAACTGATCCTGGATTATACCTATTTTGAAAAATGACACCTAATGTTACTCCATTATTTTTTGCTGTTTCTACCATTTCTTGTGCATCAGAATAATGAATAGACATTGGCTTTTCAGTAAGGACATGGATTTTTCGCTTTGCAGCTTCAATTGCAACCGGCGCATGTAAATAATGCGGTAAGCAAATATGGATAACATCTAAATTTTCTTTCTCAAAAAGCTCTAGATAATTTGTATAATAAGTACATTTGAATTGTTCAGCTTTCTCTTTTGCTCGCTCTTCTTTAATATCACAAACCGCTACCAATTCTACATTTTCTCTTATGAAAGCAGGTTGTGCATGCATTAAAAATATATTTCCACAACCAATAATCGCAACTCTTAATTTTTCCATTTTTTCACCAACTTTTTTTGGATTGGTTACCTATTTTTTATTAAGTCCACCACATTTGTGATGGCTCTTCGTTTATCAATACGGAATGTAAGTTTTTTACAGCACGTGAAAAACCTTCTTCAATCGACATGATTGGGTCTTCATGTTCAATACTAACAACATAATCATATCCAAAAGTACGTAGTGCGCTCATCATATCAGACCAATCTTTCAAACTATGTCCACAGCCTACTGAGCGGAATGTCCAAGCTCTAGTTTGAACTTCACCATAAGGTTGCATATCAGTTAAACCATACATATTTACATTATCTTGGTCGATATACGTATCTTTTGCATGGAAATGATGAATCGCATTTTCTTTTCCAAGTATTTTAATCGCTGCTACTGGATCAATCCCTTGCCACCAAAGATGACTAGGATCTAAGTTAGCACCGATTGCATTACTAGTTTCTTTACGTAACTTTAATAATGTATATGGAGTATGAACTAAAAAGCCACCATGTAGTTCTAGTCCAATTTTCACTTGATGATCCTCCGCAAATTTGCCCATTTCTTTCCAATAAGGAATTAACTTTTCTTCCCATTGCCAATTTAGTACATCTCTATACTCATTTGGCCAAGCAGTTACTGGCCAACTTGGGTATTTTGCTTCTTCATGGTCACCACTTGTTCCAGAAAAACAATTGACAACTGGTACACTTAATAGCGAAGCCAGTTTAATCGTTTTAGCAAGTACATCATGAGATTCCTTTGCAAACTCTTTATCAGGTGATAATGGATTACCATGACAACTAAAAGCACTAATCGTTAATCCTCGTTTTTCAACTTTTTCAATATATTCTCTTCTTACTTGCTCACTTTCTATTAAACGGTCTAACGGACAATGGGAATTTCCAGGATAACAACCTGTACCAATCTCAACAGCCTTTAATCCCGAATCTGCAACTTTATCAAGCATTTCTTCAAATGATTGATCCGCAAATAATACTGTGAATACTCCTAATTTCATCGATTTCTCGCTCCAATCTATGATTTACGTTAATGCCTCTATGGCCTCTTTATGTCCATATGAAGGATAATTTCTTTTTGATTTATTCGCCCAATTTACTGCATTAATGATAATTTTTTGAACTTCTTTATGATGATAAGTTGGATAAGTTTCATGTCCTGGTCTGAAATAGAAGATTTTTCCATTCCCTCTTTTAAATGTACAGCCACTTCTAAATACCTCTCCACCTTTAAACCAACTTACTAACACTAGCTCATCTGGAGTAGGAATATCAAAATGTTCGCCATACATTTCTTCTTTGTCAATTTCAATATATTCGCCAATACCATCTACTATCGGATGACTCGGATCGACAACCCAAAGTCTTTCCGTTTCAGCTGCTTCACGCCATTTTAAATCGCAGCTAGTCCCCATTAATTTTTTAAAAATCTTAGAAAAATGCCCAGAATGTAAGACAATTAATCCCATACCTTGCAATACTTTTTCATAAACTTTTTGAACAATTTGATCTTCCACATCATTATGAGCAATATGTCCCCACCAAATTAATACATCAGTATTTTCTAGCACTTCACTGGTCAATCCATGATCAGGTTGCTCTAATGTAGCTGTCGTAGTATCATACCCTGCTTCATTTAAGAACGTTGCAATGGTTGAGTGTATTCCGCTTGGATAAATGCTTTTTACAACTGGATTAATTTGTTCGTGTCGATTTTCATTCCAAATCGTAACTTTTACCATATGTCTCACCCATCTCTATTTTTTTACATATTTTAATAGCGTTTTAAGCTTCAGCTAAAATCCTTTTTAAATTATTCAATCCAATTTCAACACTTTCTAATTGTGGTTTCGTAAACGCTTCTTGCTCAACAATTAACCATTCAGCTGAATTTAGTTTTGCTTGTTGTACAATTCCTTTTATATTCATAATTCCATTTCCAACTTCAGTACTTTCCTCTTTGGATGGTGCCATATCTTTCAGGTGAATTAATGGAGTTCTTCCTTTATACTTACTCATATATTCAACCGCATCTACACCAGAAAATTCTAACCAATAAGTATCTAACTCTGCTTTTAAGAGATTTGTTGGAACTGAGTTTAATAAAATATCTAGTATATATTCGCTTTCTAATCTGACTAATTCATGAGCATGATTATGATAAACTAACGATATTCCCGCTTCAGCTAGTCGGTTTCCAGATTGTTGTAAATGTTCCGCAAATTCTTTCCATTCTTCTAAACTAGTAAAATTGGCCCAAGGACATACAACATATTTGTTTCCTAATTCTTTTTCGAAAGCTATTACGTCATCAATATAATGAATAATTTGATCTGCACTTACATGGGCTCCTGCTATCTTTAATCCTAGTTTGTTTAAAACAGCTTTTATTTCCGAAGCATTTTTACCATAGTATCCCGCGAACTCTACTCCGTCATAACCCATTTTCGCTACTTTTTCTAAAGTACCGAAAAAGTCGATTGCTGCGTCCTCTTTTACACTCCATAATTGTAGGGCAATTGGTAGTGTCATATATTTCATCTCCTATACTAATTAGTTAAAATATACCGGTTTCTTTGATTTTGAAGATTCGTAGATTGCCTCTAAAATTTGAGTTACAACTAATGCTTGCTCAGGTTTAACAATTGGCTCTGTATCATTAATGATACTATCAATCCATTGTCTCGCTTCTAATACTTCAGCGGAATCGGTTGCGCCTTCATAAAAAGCTACGCCGCCAGTGTTGATATCAATTTTTTTATCGTAAAGTCGCCCATATGCTTCTCCATTAATTCGGAGACCATCTCTCATATCAGCTCCACCTTCAGTACCACAAAGTGTAGTTTGAGCTTCACCTATTTCAAGAGTGTTTAAAGCCCAGCTCGATTCTAGGATAACGGTTGCACCATTTGCCATCGTTATAAAACCAAATGCAGAATCTTCTACTTTAAATTCCTTTGGATCCCATGGACCAAAAGCATTTGCAGCGTTTTCTTTATGAGATAATTCGTGGTAAACGTTTCCAACTACAAATTTAGGTTTATAATTATCCATCAGCCATAACGTTAAATCCAAAGCATGAGTACCAATATCAATCAGTGGTCCGCCACCTTGCTCTTCTTCGTTTAAAAATACACCCCAAGTAGGTACCGCTCTTCTTCTTATCGCATGAGCTTTTGCAAAATAAATTTCACCTAGTTCATTATTTTTACAAACTTCACTTAAATATTGTGAATCGTTTCGAAAACGATTTTGATAGCCAATCGTTAATTTTTTTCCTGTACGTTTAGACGCTTCTACCATCGCTTTTGCTTCTGCTGAAGTTTTTGCCATAGGCTTTTCACACATAACGTGTTTACCAGCTTCTAAAGAATCAATTGTAATAAATGAATGAGATTTATTTGGTGTACAAACGTGAATGACATCTATCGATTCATCTGCTAATAATTCCTTGTAATCTGTATATGTCTTTGCTTCCTCTACACCAAATTGTGCCTTCGCTTTAATAGCACGTTCTTCAATAATGTCACAAAAAGCTACCATTTCTACATGATCTAATACTGCTAAGCTTGGCATATGTTTACCATTTGCTATACCGCCACAACCGATTATTCCTACTTTTAATTTCATTATAAAAACCTCCGGAAATGTTATTTACATTTCCAGTTTATAGAAATAATTCATTTGAGTCTTCCTTACACCTTGCCTAAAACTTCTCAAATATTGTCTTTTTTTTATATTGGGTTGGAGATAAACCAACTTCGTTTTTAAATAATCTGTTAAACGTTTTCACATTAATGAATCCAACATTATAAGCAATTTCTGTAATTGGTAAATCTTCATTAAATAAATACCATTGAGCCTTCGTTATTCTGTATTGATTTAAAAAATGACAAAATGTAGAACCAGTGTATTTTTTAAAAAACTTTGCAAAATATGAATTGGTAAAGCCGATATAATTCGCAACATCATTTAATGTAATATCATTCATATAATTCTCTTCTATAAAATGAAATATTTTTTCTAGTTTTAATAAACTAGCCTTCCTATTTGGATAGTTTAGTTTATTATTTTCTGTATGAGGTAGGTCCCGATAAACTAGAAGTAAAATATCATATAATCTAGCTCTTATCGCCAATTCATATCCTTCTTTTTTGCCGATATATTCACATTCAAGTTCTTCTAAATAGGTAATCATTTTCTGTTTAACTTCTTCATTCCAAAAAACACTAGATTTTTGAATACAATTAAACAATTCGATTAGTTCCATATTATTTTTTTTCAAAAACTGTACATCTTCGAAAATAGTAAAATCAAATTGCACGACCAATCTCATACTATTTGGTGAAGATAAAAAATAATGAATATCACCACTATTAATGATATAAAATTCGCCTTCTTCTAAATGAAGTAACTCATCATTTACACCAATCTTTAAAACGCCTTTCTGTACATAAATGATTTCTACGAGTTTATGCCAATGATGACCAACTAACGTCAATCCATCATTTGAAAATAAACAAAATGGAAAATTCCGATCTAGTCTCCTCACTTCAAGAGTGGCGCTCATTCTTATCCCCCCTTACAACTATTTTTATTATGTATGTATTTTACATTAACATTAAATATAGATTTTTTCATAGAATTCCCATTTTAAAGTCAGAAAATAAAAAGATGCTTATACCGAGTAAAAAAGTATAAACATCTATATAGTGAATTCGTTCATTTTTTCACAAACTCATTTCCAATAAATCAATTGACTCTCAAGGTTTTCCTTATTTACATAATTTCTTTGCATCGGAAAAGGACAGCCTAAGTTATATTTCTTAATTTCATCATTTACTTCCGAGATCATTTTAGCTATTTCTTTACTATTTTCATCAGAATTTAACTTCATCAAAATCGTTTCAAGCTTCTGGAATATTTTCTTTTGTTGCATTACCCAATCTGGTTTATAGCCTGACTTCTTAATAACAGTTGTTAATAAATCATCTTTTAAAAGCTCCTTAGGTAATGGTTTACCTATTCCAGGTAAATCTTCAAAACCACCTTCTTTTTCATGACGTTTAACAATTTCACTTAACCAATCTACATATTTCCCATTATTCGTCATCGTTATAGCCACCTTTTTGGTTAGTCCTATATTATACTATTCGTTACTTTCTAACTATTTCCTTTCTATATTTTATGCAAACGAATGGTTTAAGTAAGTTTCTAACTTTATCAAAATTATGAACTTTTTTTGAATAAACAAAAAGAGGAACCGCTCATGCCAGCCCCTCTCAGTTTTTATATGTATTTTTAAAACCAAATTAAGTATAATGAAAAAATTTATGCTCGATGTCTTTGAATAAACACATTCTCTTTATAATTTTTTAACAATCCTCTTTCTCTCAAATATTCCTTAAAATACAAGTTCGCTTCTTTCCGCTCATCATAAGGATTCTTAGAAAGTACAAAGCCTAACTTATCTTCCTTTTGAAGTTCAACACCTGACATATATAAATGAATTTTATTTTGATGATAAATTTCTTTTAACGGTTCCATGAAATTAATAGTGAAAGCAGAAAGCAACTTCATTTCCGTATCGAATGTAAACCTTGAAATATACGATAAATCCACAAAAATTACGCCAATAAATCCAGTATTTGAAATTTCAGCCCTTATTGTTTTGTCATTATTTAAGTGACCAATTTCACGAAGATATTCAATAAAATAACGAATTCCTTCTTCTTTTTCGAATGGCTTTTTTGATAAGATTAAGCCTATTTTCTTTTCCTCTCTTAAATATTCACACGCAATAAATGCTGGAATTTTTTGTTTTTGAAATAATGCACATGCAGCTTGCAATAGTCCATTTAATACTTCATGTATAATTAAAGGATGTTTCCTTGTAAAATAATATTGATTTTCTTGCAATTCTTCCATATCAATGAAACTTGCTCCGATAAAACCTGTATTGGATATAATAGGTGTTTTTGATTTCCTTTTAGTTGCTCCATTTCTTTTCATCATGCAAGTTCCTTTCCTTCTAAAATCTATACATAGAACATTAGTTCGCCTTTTATATTTTAATCATACACAATAAATTTTAAAATGTAAATCTTAAAAATGAAAAAAGGATACGAAAATTTTTCGCATCCTTGAAATAATTTTTATTAAGATTGATCATTAGCTTAAGAAACAGTTTCTTCCTCAATGTCTACATAGCAATCCATTGTATGTACTTCTTTATCTTCATGATTTCCAAAGTAAATAGTGAAATTCATAGTCTAACACCCTTTCACAAAGGATATAATTTTAATTTAAATTCTATTTAATTATATTATTATTTCCAAGAAATAACAATACTTACATCATATATGAAAAAAGATGTTTAGGTTAATAGAAAATCATTTTACTTTATTACTAATTGGTCTTTCAAAATACTAAAAAACTAGTTTATTTAAGCTGTCCGACTTTTAACTGGCACATATAAATGAACTTTAGCTTTTCCATCTGGGTCTTCAGCAGGATTATTCATACTAAATTCTAAGTTATAGCGGTCATAATCAGGTTCAAACTCACTGTTTGGTGACCATTGTTCATACATATATTTATATCCATTATTTAACATACTAGGAGAATCATAATATTGATACAAAACGTAATGACCTCCATCTAATTTTCTAAATTGGATATTTTCATGTTTTTCTTTATCAAAACCATCAGGTATTGTAACACAGGCATCGTGACGACAATTTAGACTTTCTATTAAATCTGGGTTATCTAAGGAAATTCCTATGAAAGATTGTTGTGGTGGAAAAAGTCCATTATTTATTGCCCAATTTAATAACTTATCCCAATGTTCCCCATTTGGTTCAAAATATGATCCGACACGTCTAAAAAACGCAACCTCATATTCTGTTAGTTCTTTAATTACAACTTTCATTTTCTCAACTCCAAATTGGTAATATAGTCCTTTATTCTCTTTCCTTTATTTAAAATCCTTTTCTTACAAAAATTAAATTTAGAGCATATACATCTACCGAATATGAAATTGTGAAAAGAAAAAAATTCTTCTAGTTCATTAATTCTTTTGTCCAATACCCTTCTACTTATATAGAATATAGTAATATGTTCTACTTAATAAGGAGGTTTTAGTTATATCATTGATTGTACCGATAAGATATATAGAAACGCTACCAGGAAAAGCTGCACATTTATTTTTGTTTAGTGATGGTAATCGTTATGCTGTTAAATGTAAAAATAATTTCCATGGAACAAGGGAACTTGTAAACGAATATGTTGTCGCTAGATTAGGTCAACTGTTGAATTTGCCTGTTGTACCTTTTGAAATTGTAACGATGACTGAAAAGCAAATTCAGCAAATACCCAAAAAATTTTCTTCTCATTACCAACCAGGTAAACAGTTTGCTAGCCTTTTTATTGATAACTGTATTGGCCTTGCAAAAAAACCTCCTCGTCCGACTATAAATGAATTAAATAATCCCCATATTTTGGCTGGAATTCTCGTTTTCGATTATTGGGTGCATGATGCAGACCGCACTAAAAGCAATATACTTTTAAAACGACACCCAGATGGACAGTATGACATTCATATGATTGATCATGGAAAATGTTTTCCAGGAGGATACAAATGGAATGCAGAAACTCTTCAAAAATCCAAAAAGTTTAAAAAGGAATCAATCGTTCATGTTTGGACGGTAGATATGTTAAATGACTTAAACATCATAACGTCTTATATTGAAAAAATCTTAGCATTATCTGATGTCTCAATCGAAGAAGTTATTCAGGATATACCAGTAGACTGGAATGTTTCAAACGAAAACAAAGTAGCACTTTTTAAATATCTGAAGGAGCGCAAAAAAACACTTGCTGAATCAGTTTATACATTTGTAAAAAAATATTTGAATTAGTTACGATGGAAGATATTATTCGTCTATCAATATGATTATTATGGGTATTTTTACTGCAGTATTTCGGAGACATATCTATTTTTATTAACATTTCATTATCAGGAGTGAATCTATTAAAAAAACCAAAATACCCTTCAGATATTTTTCTGAAGGGTTTCTTTATTATTATAGTTTCTTTTAATATATATTTGACGAAACTTGAGAAATGAAATAATTCTCCAAGGGCAAATATATCCGATTGCAACGGTCATAAAAAGTGCTGCCTCAGTCTCATTGCCGAGCCACTTTAAATAATCGCGAAGTACAAATCGGATAATAAAGATTATAACAAAGACGACGATGAAACTTTTGTTCTTTGTAGCGTAGATTTGTTGATCAGATCGGAGTTCATAATTTGTCGTCCAAATAAGTGGAATAGATAAAATAACTCCAAAGAGAAGTGCACAAATCCATACCCAGCTAGCTGCATGAGCATTCGGATTCAAAACAATGGGAATACTAGGGATCAGTAAATATAGCATTGGGAGAAGAAGGCGAACTCCTCTTCCTTTAATTGGGTGATACATAGCTCTCGTTCTTCGCCATAATACCAATGCAGCAACCATAATAACAATCATATAAAAAGAAGAAGCGTTCATATATTCCCCCGCAATTGTAATATTTTAAGTGTTGAAAAACATTAAACATTTTAATGTATATTCCTCAGATAAAGAGATAAGAAGTCAAAACGAAATTAAGAAAAGCTTTTAGAAATTCATATATTAGGAGAAAGATCTATTTTTGAAAGTGATATTGTCATATTTTATGTATGCTAAAATAATGAAATCTGTTAGTTGAATATTAAAACTCTATATAAAAGGGATGGCTGTTTTCATTCAAACAATATTCAATTCTTTGTTTGAAATTTTTCCAAGTTACCATAGTTAAGGCCTCCTCAATAGGAAAATATCCCACTTCTATGCTTTCTGAAGATGTTGTCAACTTTCCACCAATTGGTTTAGCTAAAAACAATGTGTTACAAATTGATCCACTAACATTTTGAAATACTCCACAAAATTTCAAAACTTCAATATCAATTCCACTTTCCTCTTTTGTTTCCCTAATTGCAGCTTCTTTCAATGATTCCCCCTCTTCAACTTGCCCACCTGGCATTTCCCAACCTCGTTGTGGACCCTTAATTAATAAAATTTGATTTTGTTCATTTATTACAATTGTCGCTGCTGAAATAATATGTTTGGGTGGTGAAAACTTATTTTCTGTATTTTTTTCCTTAGATAACAAAAGAATTCCCCTTTCTTCATCTAACTCCTAAATAATACTTTTTAAATATTCTATTAAAACTTAAAGAGACCTTTTTTCAAATAAATGCATCTTTTTTATGTCTATGGATGAAATGATCAATTATTCCGCTCAATGGAAGGTTAGCTAAAAAAGAAGGAAATTTTATTCCTTCTGTCGAATTTTGAAGGATTAGTACGATGAAGGAGATTTTCACATGGATTATATCAAAAATATGAGGAAATATATTGGAAACGAAACCCTATTCACAATAGGTTGTGGGATCATTATAGAGGAAAATGAACAAATATTGTTGCAACACCGAACAGACGAAGACAATTGGTGCATACCAGGTGGAATTATGGAAATTGGAGAAACTTTTGAGGAGGCGGCAAAAAGGGAAACTCTTGAAGAAACGGGACTTACTGTAACGGGATTAGAGTTGTTTGGTATCTATTCAGGTGAAAAATGCTTTGTTCAGTACCCTAATGGAGATAAAGCATTCAGCGTTCAAATAATTTTTTTATCTAAACAATTTACTGGAGAATTAAAACAAAAGGATATTGAAAGCAGAGAACATCGATTTTTCAGAAAGACAGAGCTTCCTACTAACTTAAATCCACGACAAAAATCATTCATAATTGATTGGGAAGAAGATAATAGACATCCAATTATTAAATAATTAACTCAACAGAGGCTTTTATGGAATAGGAAATTCATAAAGAGTGAAAAACCCAGAACAATTAAGATCTGGGTTTTTCACTCTTTTAGTAGAATGCTATATGCTTTTTTCACTTAACATATTTCAGAGTAGTTATTTCAATACACTCCTACAAACTCACATATTTTATGTCTTAATCGTTGAAACATTTGCTAGAATCAATTGTTTTAAAAATTCGTGTATATACATCCTTTATGTTAAGATCGTTTACTTTGTCATTGTATAGTCCATATCCACAGAAATGATTTTCATCCAAAATACCCGTGGCATAGGATTGGTCAACCATATCAGGCGCATCTTTATAGGATATTTGTCCATTAATAATTAATTCAAATGATTTTTTTGAATCCATAAAGAAAAATGGAAGACCAGAATGTTGATAAATAGCTAGATATTTATGATTGGCAACTTTAGAAAGATGTTCCTTCTTTATTATTATGGCATCAAATTCCGAGGAAAGATTCTTAGTTTCTTCGATTTTATCCAAATTAATATGTTTGAATTTCACATTCTCTTCTCTTACTTTCGGAATATTTCCTATAACACCAATAATTAATTTTTTCCCATCATAAAGAGGTGTGTAAATAGTATCAGAATTACAACCAGTCAATATGACTAATACTAGCATTAAAACTGGAATTATTTTTTTCATAAAATTAGACTCCTGTTATGTAATTAGTTGATTAGTTAGAAACTCCACAAATGTAATGATCGAACACAATCAAATGAAATTTATTTACTAGATTTTTTGCTAATTCTTCAAAACTATAAATTGCATTTCCAGCAAGGCTGTGAACACAAACAATAGTTGGATTTTCTTTATTTCCATTTTCGTATTAACTCACTCTATTCTTAATTTAGAACAAATGCCTTCTATTAAGCTATTATCTTGTTAAAAGCTGTCCATTCGTTTTAGGTTCTTCCTCTAAAATCCTATTAACTTCATCTAAATTTTCTTTATTTACAAAATCGAAATCATTTAATCCAGGATATAAATTTTCATTTCTGAGAGGTTTCTTCTTTTTTTGCACTGTTTGGTTTTCCATTAAGCGCTCAATTCCCAATTTAATAAGATTAAAAGCAAATATTGAAACGATAAAAGCGATACTTGGACCAATGATTACCCATGAATCAATCGATAACTCGATGTAATTAGCACCAATCATCGCAGACCATTCATTAGCTTGTGACATCGGCCGATCGACACCTAGATCTAAGTAGAGAACTTTTACACCACCAATAAAAAGTTTAAAAACCCCTAATTGGGTTAGTAAAAATAAAGTATGAATAGTCTGTTGTACAAATAATAAAAGAATTCGGCTTCTTAAATATGGTATGACATGTTTACGGCGGATCCAGCCATTTCGTGCACCAATGACTCTAGAGCTAGTAATAAAATCATTTTTTAAAAAATCTCTTACTTCTTCACCTATTGAATTCATCAATATTGGTATTGAAATAATAATTAGTAGTGTTATTTGAATTGCAATCGTTTTTTCTTTTGCTGCTTCTGGAACGTCATTTAATTTCACAAAAAATGGAAATATAATGATTACAGCTGGGACAAAACGAAATGCATTTAAAATTGGTTCAATAATTTTTAATAATCTTTGATTCATGAATCCGAAAAATGTGCCTAGTAAACTACCAAATATGACTCTCATTAGTCCTACAACGATGGCAATGGATAAAGTGTATTTTGCACCATCAATTACCATCCAAAATACATCTCTTCCAAATCGGTCGACACCAAAAAGATATTTCGAACTTGGAGGATAACCATATGTATCTACTAATTTACCTTCTGCATTGTATAACAAAGCAGGGGCTGGTTTGATCGTATCCTTAATAAAGTAAGTATAAATAAAACTAAAGGTGATTAAGCCAAGTATGATAAAGCTTCCAATTATAATTGGTAAATATTTTCTATTTTTTATCATATAGCTTGTCCCCCTTTCATTCTATTAACAATTTGTTTAAACAAAATCTCTAGCAAAAAGAATGGGATAAATAGTAAAACTAGCGCCATAAAAAAGATTTCAGGCGAACTGCTGTTATTAAATAGAAATGAAAAATAGCCCTTCATATTAAAGAACTTCTCTACTATTAATAGATTTGAAATCATCATCCAAAATATTAGCTTACTATTACTTAATAAAGTAATCGCAACATTTCGTAATATATGACGGATAATAATCCAAGAATTAGACAGTCCCTTTGCTTTTGCATACTCTACATAGTCTCTAATTTTTTCTTCCTGTATTGCTAGAAATAACATTTGGAAAAGTTGAATAGTAGGAATGATTGATACAAGGAAGATTGGTAATGCGTAAGCTTTCGATTCAAAGCCATTTACTGGGTCCACAATTTTAACGCCTGTTTTATTAAAAATCCATAAAAAGAAAATTTGAAATACGCAAATCATTACTACATCTGGTATAGATTGTAGGAAAAATAGGATACTATTCATTATTTTTCTAAATGATTTTGGGCCTAAATTAACTATATAAGCAATAAATAATGCCACGAAAATTGAAAGTAAAAACGCTGATAAAAGAATCGTAAAAGAATAAATATATGGCTCTAAAAATACGGAAGAAAAAGGAGCATATTGAAATTCTTTTAAGTAAACTTCTAAATTATCGAAGTAAAAAAAACTCCAAAAAAAGATTTGTAGTTGATTCCAAAACTCAACCAGTCGCTCCCCTTTTGGTAAAAATAGAGTAAAAGAAGTAGCCGTAATTAATCCAATTCCGAATATGGTTAAACAAAACTGAAGAAGATATTTAGATATAATTCTACTTGTTTGTATCATGTTTTCTACACAATCTCTTTCGCCTAATTGTGTATTATTTCCCCTCCTTTTCTTGCTTTATCTTATCTTTACTAAATACTAGAAAACCTCCATCACTTAATTTACCGAATTTCCAAAATGTACCGTACTGTTTAATATATATATATTTTTGGTTATTTTTTTTCCCAACTCGATAACCTTCTGTAGTGGATCGAATGTTTTCACCATATTTACCGAATTTGTCTTGAATGTTTTTTGGTTGGTTTTCAGGCTTAAAAAATAATAAACCAGTTAGGTTTTTATTTTTTGTATCTAATAAAACTTTCTTATTTGCAGTACCATTTTCATCTGTTTTAATAGTAGTTTCGTAGATTACTTTCTTTGTATCATCATCTTTAAACAAAAGATTAAATTTAGCATTTTTAGGAAGTGATGATTCTACTTTAATCCCGACGGTTTTAAAATCATAAGTACCTTGTGGTTTAATAGCTAAATTTTGTGGAGGCTTTTTAATAGTACAAGCTGAAAGTACGATAGTTGCCAAGGTTAGTAAACAGACCATTTTAAATTTTTTCATTCGATTAAAAAACCCCTTTCAAAGGAATAAAATTTATTTCCATTTTTTTTTATAAAAGTTAAAATTTTTAACCAAATACAATTAATTTTATCAAAATAATGACGGCTTGTGCAGTGAAATTGTTATAATTTTCTATTTTATCGAATAATTCCACCATTTATTTGTTTTTATACAGTATAATAGATTCGTACCAACTACTAATAAAGGAGGCAATTTGATGGAAAAAATGTTAGTAAAACGTTTAACACGTGCTGAGGTTCCAACAGAAATGACATGGAAATTAGAGGATTTATTTCCGACTCGTGCAGAGTGGCTAGTTGCTTTAGAACTAATTGAGAATGACCTAGTAGAGGCGAAATCGCTAAAAGGTTCTGTCCTTAAGTCTGCTGAATCTTTAAAAAAGGCTTTATTAACTTATGAATCGATTATGCTTCAATTAATTCGTTGTGGTACATATGTAAGCTTACTTCAGTCTGGAGATGGTTCAGATTCTCAAAATCAATCTGATAGTTTACAATTTTCTAGCTTAAGTACAAAAGCAAATACAACTTTAACGTTTATTCAATCAGAGCTTTTACATTTAAATAACGAAATGTTAGAAGGATTTATTAAGGAAGAAAATGAAATTGAGGTCTTTAAATTATTATTAGAAGAAATTATTGCATCTAAAAAACATATATTACTCCCTGAAACTGAAGAGGCTTTAGCTGCGCTTGGTGAAGTTACTTCTGCCCCATATCGAATTTACCAAACAAGTAAGGCCGCTGATTTAAAATTCGATTCCTTTGAAGATGAAAATGGAAAAGAATTAGAAAATTCGTTTGCCATGTTCGAAAACTTATATGAATTCTCTCCAAATCAAACAGTGCGTAAACAAGCGTATGAATCTTTTACTAAAACACTTACCCAATACAAAAATACATATGCTTCGATTTATGCTACTCAAGTAAAAAAGGAAGTCGCATTAAGTAAATTACGTAATTATGACTCAGTTACGCAAATGCTACTTGAAGATCATAAAGTATCTTTAGAAATGTATCATAATCAATTAAATATCATCTTTAAGGAATTAGCTCCACATATGCGTAGACTAGCTAACTTAAAGAAAAAACAACTTGGACTTGAAACGATACATTTCTATGACTTAAAAGCACCACTAGATCCAGATTTCAACCCAAGCACTACTTATGAAGAAGCAAAAGAAACGATTTTAAAATCACTAGAAATTATGGGACCTGACTATGTTTCAATTATGGAAAAAGCGTTTGATGAGCGTTGGATTGATTATTCCGATAATGTTGGAAAATCAACAGGTGCATTTTGCTCTAGTCCGTATGGAGTGCATCCATATATTTTAATTAGCTGGCAGGATACGATGAGAAATGCATTTGTCCTTGCTCATGAGCTAGGGCATGCTGGTCATTTTTATTATGCAAACAAATATCAACGTGTTGTAAATACACGTCCTTCTATGTATTTCGTAGAAGCACCTTCGACATTTAACGAAATGTTATTAGGCCAATATTTATTAAAACAAACGAATGATCCAAAAATGAAGCGTTGGGTGATCCTGCAATTACTAGGTACTTATTATCATAATTTTGTAACTCATTTACTTGAAGGTGAGTTCCAAAGAAGAGTTTATGACCTTTCTGAAAAAGGTACGCCTCTTACAGCGAAGACCTTCTGTGAAGTTAAAGGGAATGTTCTGAAAGAATTTTGGGGAGATTCTGTTGAAATAGATGAAGGTGCAAGTTTAACTTGGATGCGCCAGCCTCATTATTATATGGGACTTTATCCATATACTTATTCTGCTGGATTGACTGCATCTACTGCAATTTCACGAAGAATTGCTTCAGAAGGCCAACCTGTTATTGATTCATGGATTGAAGTATTAAAAACAGGTGGATCGAAAAAACCTGTTGAACTATTAAAAATGGCAGGTGTTGATCTAACAACAAGTGCACCAATCAAGGAAGCTGTTGAGTATGTTGGTTCATTAGTGACTGAATTAGAGTCTCTTTTCTAAAAACATCAAAAAAACCTAAATTATTTCAAAATAATTTAGGTTTTTTTATTAGTTTTTCATTTGTTTCTTTTTACCTTTCGTTCCATTAGTGTAAAGTATAAATCCAATACATCCAAATAAAATTGGTCCAAGTACGATAGGTAAATATTCTAGTAATGTCGTATCTGGAGCTGGAATAAGCGTTAAACCGATTGTTCCAACTACTGAAATCATTCCAATGAGTGCAACGAAAATGGCTAGTGAATTACTTTTAATTTTAAACGGTCTGTTTATTTTTTTATCAGTCATACGAAGTTTAAGATACGCACTAATTAAAAATACATAAGGAATAAAAAATGCCAATGTTGACATTAAAATTAACATATTTAATGCCTTTGAGACACTTGGTACAAATGCAGATAGGATTAAAATTAGCGTTACTGCCGCTGCTTGACCTAATATTAAAATTGATGGCATACCATCTTTATTTTCTTTTAATAAATTTTTAGGAAGTACCTCTTTTGCACTTTCAGCAATCATTACACTTGGATTCAAAATTAAAAATGAAAGAGATCCTACAAATGCTAATACAAAGCAGATTCCTAAAATTTGAGAAAGTGAAAAATCCAGTCCAAATTGTGAAGTTATTTTATCCGCAAATAAGTAAAGTGCCGTCGCAGTTTGGTCAGATGAAATTGTAATGACAAACTGGAAAGCAACTGTTGCAAGTATATATACTAATGCAATAATAATTGATGTAATTAAAATTGCTCTAGGAAATGTTTTTTGTGGGTTTCTTACATTACCTGCAATCGTTCCTAGCATTTCTGCCCCTGAAAAACCAAACATTAGTGTTGATAAAAACATGATCGTTCCAAATGATAAATTATTTGGCATGATTGTACTTTGTGTAAAGTGGGTAGCGCTTGGTTCACCGCTAAACATACTATAAAATCCAAAGCCAAATATTAAAATAGCCGGTACTAATACGCCAAGTGGAGCCCCGATCGATGCAAGCCTTCCGCTCATTTTAGTACCTTTTAATGTAAGTAATGTAACAATCCAAAATATAATACTAGATATAATAGCTGTTTTCATAGGATGACTTGCCATTTGTGGCTGGTTAATTCCATATGCAATCGCAATTGTTGTAGTTAATAAAAGTGACGGATAATACGTAAAATTAGCAATCCAAAAAAACCACGAACATAAAAATGACGCCTTCTCGCCAAAAGCTTTTCGAACCCAAACACCCATTCCGCCTTGATTTGGATAGGTTGTAGATAACTCTGCTACAATCAATCCAATTGGAATAAAATAAATTAACGCTGCAGCAATCCAATAAAATAAAGCTGAAGGACCGATTGTTGAAGCAAAAGCAATATTACGTAAACCTAATATTGCATTTATACTTAAAAATGATAAACCCATTACCCCTAATTTTTTAGTCGAATTCATGATGATACTGCACCTTTCAGAAAAAATTCTTCTACTTATTAATCACTTGAGTAATTATACAAATATATTAATATAAATTCAATCGTTATTTTATACTAATATAATATTTTGAATTGATCTAAAATTTCATCTTTAAATGCGAGTTATTGCTCAAGCAGGCAATGAACTTTGTTAATCGAAGAGATATTCTATTCAATATCCAGTCGATTGTTCTATAAAAATACAAAAAACCCACGAGTAATTTCCTCGTGGGTTACTTAATTTTATTAATCAACGTAACGAATAATTTCTGCAACTTCTTTACGTGCAAGTTTTTTCGCTGGTTCAGATGGATATCCAAGTGAAATAACCATGTTAATTTCGCGGTTTTCCTCAATTTCTAAATACGTTCTTAGTTTATCTTGAGCAAGTAAGACTGGACCTGTCATTGGACATGTTCCTAAGCCTAATGCATGGGCTGCTAACATTAGGTTTTGTGATGCTAAGCAGCTGCTTTTAATTCCTTCTTCTTTCCAAACTTCATTTTCAACAAAGCCAATTGGATCAAATATTTTTGTTCTGAATTTTGATTCATAAGGTGTTGCTAAACAAATAATTAAAACTGGTGCTTCTCTAAATGCTGTTGCATAAGGACCAAAAGAACGAACTAATAGTTTACCTTCTTTTTCTAATCCTTTTTCTTTTGCTTTTTCAGCAACTTCATGTAGAGAATCCCATGTCATCTCTTCAATTTTTTTAATTTTGTCAGTGTTTTTAATAATGATAAACTCCCAAGTTTGTGAGTTTGTATCACTTGGAGCATAACGTGCGCAGTCAATAATTTCTTCAATTATTTCATTTGATACTGCTTGATCAGTAAATTTTCGAATACTTCTTCTTCCGTGAATAATTTCTTTAAACGAATTGTAATCCATGCTTCCACCCTTTATTGTATATGCTGATCTTCACTCATCCCTTGATGATTTACTAATTCATAGTAAAATCCTTGTTTATCAATTAGTTCTTCATGTGAACCTCTCTCTATACACATTCCATTTTTCAAAACAAGTATTTGATTAGCATTTTTAATTGTATTTAGTCGATGAGCAATGACAAAGCTTGTTCGGCCTTGCATTAGTCTTTGTAAAGCTTCTTGAATTTTAATTTCAGTAATTGTATCAATACTACTTGTTGCTTCATCTAAAATTAAAATTGCAGGATCTGCTAGAATAGCTCGAGCAATTGAGAGAAGTTGCTTTTGACCTTGACTAATTTGCTGATCATCTTGATTTAAGATTGTATCATATCCTTTTGAAGATTTCATAATAAAACTATGTGCATTGGCAAGCTTTGCAGCCTCTTCTACTTCTTCATCTGTTGCATCTAAACGACCATAGCGAATATTTTCTCGAATTGTTCCTTTAAATAAAAATGAATCTTGTAAAACAAATGCCATTTGCTGTCTCAAATTTTTTCTAGAATATTGTCCAATACTTACACCATCTATGAGTATATCACCACTATTGATTTGATAAAAGCGCGAAAGTAAATTTACTACTGTAGTTTTACCTGCACCAGTTGCTCCGATTAGAGCAATTGTCTCACCTTGTGATACTTTGAATGAAACATTTGTTAATGTATTTGAATCCTTCCCATAAGAAAAATTAACATTTTTATACTCAACTTCACCTTGAATAACTTTTTGATCGTTAATTATGTGGGATTCATCAATCGCTTCAATATCTTCATCGATGATTGAGAATACTCTTTCAGCACCAGCAATAGCAGAAAGTAATGTATTAAACTGATTTGATAAATCGTTTAGTGGTCGAGTAAATTGTCTTGAATACTCAGTAAATACAACAATTGTACCAATCGAGATATGTCCTTTATAGGCAAAGTAGCCACCAATACCTGCAATGATTGCAAAGCTTACATTGTTTAATACATTCATGAATTTAGGAATAAATCCGGCAAAGATAAAAGCCCAAAATCCTGAGTTTTTCAATTTTTCATTTTTATTTAAAAAATCTCGAATCATTTTATCTTCTTGAGAAAAAGTTTTGATGATTCTTTGGCCTGAAACAGTTTCTTCAATAAATCCATTTAACTCACCTAAGTTACGTTGCTGGATTTTATAGAGTTGGCCAGTACGGTGCGTAATCCATTTTATACCAATTATTAAAACTGGAACAATTGATAAAGTCAGTAAAGTTAAGATTGGACTGTACCAAAGCATCACTGAAATCGTACCAATTAAAGTTAAAACACTTGAAAAAACTTGGATTACTGATGTATTTAAAGTCGAACTTACATTTTCCAAGTCATTTGTTACACGGCTCATTAACTCTCCATGTTGTCTTTTTTCAAAAAATGACATAGGTAATTTATGAAACATATTAAATAATTCTGTCCTCATTTTTGTTACAGTGTTTTGAGCAATATCGATCATCCAAAAATTTTGTAAAAACAATGATGCTGAATAGCCTAAGTAAATAAACACTAAAGCAACGATTAACCAACTTAAACCACTTAAATTATCTTTTAGAATATAATGGTCGATTGAATAGCCAACTAATACAGGTCCTAATAAACCGAGTACAGAACTTGCTAAAACCATTAAAAGTACGACAACTAATTTACCTTTCATTAATGCTAGGTAAGACCATATTCTTTTCAATGTTGAGGAAACGTTATCTGCTCGAGAAGCTTCCTTTTTCTTCTTTTCCTTTGATAATTGTAAGTGTTTATATTGGAAAGGTTTAGTTAGCTCCTTTAACATTATGAATTTCCTCCCTTCCATATTGTGAATAGTAGATTGCTTTATATAATTTTGAACTTTTTAATAAAGATTCATGTGTACCCTCTTCTACAAGCTCACCCTCATCTATAATTAATATTTTATCTGCATTTTTTGCTGTGCTGATCTTTTGAGTGATGATTAATGTGGTGCAGTCGTAATTTTTTAGAGCTTCAATCAAACTAGCTTCGGTTTTTAAATCTAATGCACTAGTACTATCATCAAGTAATAAGATACTAGGTTTTCTAAGAATCGCTCTTGCAATCGAAAGTCTTTGTTTTTGACCACCAGAAAGGTTAACTCCTTTTTGACCAATTAAACTTTCATATCCATTTGGGAAAGTCAAAATTGAATCGTGAATTTGTGCATGTTTAGCAGCTAAATAAACTTCCTCATCTGATGCACTTTCTCTACCCATTAGTAAATTTTCTTTGATTGTACCTGTAAATAGTAAAGCTTCTTGTGGTACATATCCAATTTGTCCTCTCAGTTGCTTACTGTTTATTTTACGTATATCTTGATCATCAATTAAGATTGTTCCAGAATTAACATCGTATAAGCGAGGGATTAATTGGAATAAAGAAGTTTTTCCAGACCCTGTTGAGCCCAATATCGCAATTGTTGTTTGAGGATATGCAACAAATGAAATATTTTTTAACACCTCTTTTTCAGAGTTAGGATAACTGAAAGAAACTTGATGGATTTGAATTTTTCCTTCCAATCGATCTGTAAGTTGGTTTCCTTCATTCTTTTCTACAAAGTCTTCTTCAATCGTTAATATTTCATCGATCCGTTCAGAAGAAGCTCTCATTCTTGAAAATGCACTAATAATAAATGAAAAAACAGTAAATGATGAAGTAATACGAGAAATATAATTTACGATTGCAACAATATCTCCAATATTTGTTTCATGTGAATGTACTTTACTATTTCCAAACCACAATACAATCAAAACCGCAGCATTCATAAATAGAAGCATGACTGGCATCGTAATTTCCATTGTTCGTAAAGCAACTGAGGTTTTTTGTTTTAAATTTTGATTTATATGTTGAAATCGATTATTTTCATAGTCATTTCGTACGAATGCCTTAATTAATTTCATTCCAACTAAATTTTCTCTTAGCACACTATTTACAATATCCACATTATCTTGAACATTCTTAAATAGCCTTCTACCTTTTTTAACCATCCAATTTAGGAAGATAAATAAAAAAGGTAAAATTAAAAATAGAATAAATGAAAGCTTCCAATTCAAAATTAATGCCATTACGACACTACCAGTTACGATTAATGGTGCTCTCAAAATAATTCTTAAGCTCATAAATACGGCACTTTGTAATTGTGAAACGTCATTTGTCAATCTAGTAATGATTGATGAAGTTGGTAAATAACTAAACGTCGTAAATGAAAAAGTTTGTACTTTCTCAAATAATGTTTTCCTTAACGTATATGAATAGCTTTGAGCAATATGAGTTGCATAAAAAGTATTTAATACTCCTCCAATAAAAGCAACGATCGATAACACGATCATGACGATTCCCCATTTTGTAACATAAGCCATGTCTTTGTGAACTATTCCATTGTTAATGATATTAGATAAAATATATGGTTGAAATAATTCAACGACTAATTCTAATAGTAAAAAGACTATGCTTGCGAAAATTGTTATTTTATATGGTTTTAAAAATTTAAAACTATTCACTTTAGTCACTCCCCTACTAAAGAGGTAATGATTAAAAACCCCTCCGTATTTTCTTATCTCTTTTTAATAAATCTACAAAAATGTTAATAAAGGCATTTAAAACATGAAAAGAACTCGTAATTAAACGAGTCCTCCTCATAGAAAGTTATCATTCAGTGATTGATAAAAATTCTTCAACGTCTTTAAGAGATAGTTTTACTGCCTTCTCCCAAAAATCACGTTTTGTTAAATCTACACCTAAATGTTTTTGAGCTAATTCTTCAACTGTCATAGAAGCTGTATCTTTTAAAAGAGCAATATATTTCTGTTCATAGCTCTTTCCTTCTTCCAATGCTTTTGCATAAATTCCTAATGAGAATAAGTATCCAAATGTGTATGGGAAGTTATAGAACGGTACACCTGTAATATAAAAGTGTAGTTTTGATGCCCAGAAATGTGGATGATACTCTTCTAAAGCCCCACAATACGCTTCTTTTTGAGCTTCTTCCATCAGTTCATTTATTTTATTTTTACTTACAACACCATTTTTACGCTCTTCATAAAAACGCGTTTCAAACAAGAAGCGAGCATGAATATTCATATAAAATGCTACACTTCGTTGAATTTTGTCTTCTAAAAGAGCTAAACGTTCCTGATCGGAACTCGCATTTTTAACAGCTGCATCAGCTACAATCATTTCTGCAAATGTAGAAGCTGTTTCAGCAACATTCATCGCATAATATTTATTAAGTGTATGAACATCTTTCATCGCAAATGAATGGAAAGCATGACCTAATTCATGTGCTAATGTTGAAACATTCGAAGGTGTACCTGAATATGTCATGAAAATACGTGATTGGCTGCTTTCAGGAAATCCTGTACAGAAACCTCCTGGACGTTTACCTGCACGATCCTCCGCTTCAATCCAAGAATCTTCGAAAGCCATCTTTGTAAAACTAGTTAACTCTTCACCAAATTTACCAAATTGATCTAATATAAATTCTGCACCTTCAGAATATGAAACGGTAGAATCAATATCAGCCACAGGCGCATCTAAATCATACCAACTTAATTTATCTACGCCTAGTAATTTAGCTTTTCTTTCTAAATATTCAACAAATGGCGCTTTATTGTCGATTATCGCACCCCACATTGAATCAAGTGTTTCTTGACTCATACGATTGATTGATAATGGTTCTTTTAATACATTATTCCATCCACGTTGTCCATATACACTTAAACGGAAACCTGCAAGGTGGTTTAATATTTTAGCGAAATAATCTGACTCTTCTCCCCATGTTTCTTCCCATTTTTCAAAAATCTCTTTACGCACATTGCGTTCCTTAGAAGAAAATAGATTTGATGCTTGACCAACAGATAAAAGTTTATCATCATGTTCGATCTGCATTTTTCCAACAACAGTATCGTACATTTGGCCCCAACCATGATATCCGTCAACTGAAAGGGCAGTAATTAATGCCTCTTGTTCAACTGATAATAATTCACTAGCATTTTGACGACGCTCATTTAATGCGAAAGAAATTCCCTTAAACTCATCAGTTTCTAAAATATCTTTCCAAACAGAATCTTCAATTTTCGTTAGTTGACTATGGAATTTTGTTAAAGACGTAGAAAATGTTGCATATAGCTGCGTTAACTTTCCTCTTAATAAATTAGCTTTTTGATCAGCCATATTTTGAGCTTGTAAACAGCTAACAAACCCACTAGCTTGCGATAATTTCTTACCTATTACTTCAATATTACCTATGATATCAGCTAATTCCTCAACTTCATCACTACTTTTAGGAGCAGAAAACAAAGAAACTTGTTTTTCAATTCTTTCTACTAAATTGGTAATTTCTATTATGTATGATGCGAATTCAGGAGATTCACTGCCTCCTTTAAAGAAAACATCTAAATCCCATGTAAGTGAATATGTATTTGTTGACATACGACCCCACCTTTTGGTTTTTTAAGTACATTTGTTATTATACATTATTCAAAATATTTAGTCTAATCATACTACTTTTACCAATTTTAAATCCTACACAAGCTTGTTAAATTTTGCTGTAATCGTACATTTTGTCTATTTATAATAGAAAGAAATGTTTAGCACGATTCAGTTTGAGTTAGTTTTTAGTAAAATTTAGAAGTTTTTAGAACTAAAATTCAGTTTCTGTTTAGCCTTAAATTAAAAGCAAATATTACAAAACATCACTAAATGTTACATAGTTTTTAATTCTAAATTAATAAAACCCATCTCAATTGTCCTAAAAAAGTATGTTTTTCTAGACTATTTATTACCTGATTGAACAGTTTTTACTGATTAACTATCTTCCTATTCACTTTTCAATTCACCTCTTTTAGCCCTTTAAAATCAAGGATCTTTGCTCATAAATCAGGGATGAACATTCTTAAATTGGAACTATGTCGAAATGAACTGTAGTTATTATGCAGAATTTATAGAAAATTATAAAAAAAGGTAATATATTTGTAATATAAAATAAAACTACTGAAATCTTACTGTCACATTCCCATGGTAAAGTATTATACATAGAAGATGGACAGGAGCGGGAAATATGAAAAAATTAATGACATGTTTTGTTACTACTGTTATTCTAACAATGGGATTTACGACAAATACATACGCAGCAACATACAAAGTTAAATCTGGTGATACT
This sequence comes from Gottfriedia luciferensis, assembly GCF_001712755.1. Classification (GTDB taxonomy): domain Bacteria; phylum Bacillota; class Bacilli; order Bacillales; family Bacillaceae_G; genus Gottfriedia; species Gottfriedia luciferensis_B. Next base: position 342,383 of record NZ_MDKC01000002.1, on the reverse strand, counting down.
TTATCTGCTATCGCAAAAAAACAAAAGGTAACAGTTTCTCAGATTAAATCTTGGAACCATTTAAAATCAGACCTAATTAAAGTAAATCAAGTATTACAAATTAAACCGGCAACTAAGAAAAAAACAACAACAACTAAAAAAACAACAGCTAAAGCTGCTACACCTTATAAAGTAATTAAAATGAAAGCTACAGCTTACACTGGTAGCTGTAAAGGATGTAGTGGTAAAACAGCTACTGGCATAGATTTAAAAAAGAATCCAAAAGCAAAAGTTATTTCTGTTGATCCAAAAGTAATTCCTTTAGGTTCTAAAGTATATGTAGAAGGCTATGGCTATGCAATTGCTGGAGATACTGGTGGTTCTCTAAAAGGAAATAAAATTGATGTATTTATCCCAAGTCAGAAAAATGCCCAAAAATGGGGAGTTAAAACAGTTACTGTAAAAGTTTATAAAAAATAAGAAAACGAGCCTTTAATCTAGGCTCGTTTTTCTATTTCTACTTCCATTTGGATTTAGGTCAAATAATCGCCGATCTAATTCAGTTAAGAATTCATTTCTCTTTTCAACAATAGATATAATTTCATGCATATTTGCTTTTAAAATTAACCTTTGAATACTCTTTCTTTGTGATATTTCTAGTAAATACATTTCATATGGTTTAAACCACTCTTCTTTTTTCAATATAGTAATTCTCTTTTCAATCAATTCCACATCTTTCTCATAAAACGAATAACCAAAAAATTTTTTTGGCAAATAATCAAAGAAAAATTGAGCGATTATTTCGATAACAAACCAAGATATTAAGCGAAATATGAAACCTAATAACCCAAAGAAAATCTCATGCATGGTTTTATCTCCTACTCTATTTATCTTTATAATTTTAACATATCTTACTAATTAATTTAATTGCTCTTTTAATCAATCCTTTTGGATATTTTCCATTTAACTAATAAATAATAAGATTATATAATTTTGTTTTGGAGATGAAACCAAATGAAAGATAAACGTTTTACGATAACTGGAACTGACATAAACGAAGTGAAAAGAAAAAATGCAAATTCTGGTTTGACATATAATCAAGTTAAACAATTACTTGCGGAAAAATATATGAAAGAACGAGAAAAATAAAGAATTATTGATTCCTTATTCTTATTTATTGTTTATTCCCGTGATTTTCGCTTAGTTTATTCATAATTCATGCTCCTATTTGCAGTTTTAGTGATTTTATTTGCAGTCTCGATTTTTTTAATTGCAGTTTGACAATTTTTATTTGCAGTTTTAGCTTTTTTAATTGCATCTTGACAGATTTAATTGCAGTTTCCGCTATTTTATTTGCAGCTCCACAGATTTTAATTGCAGTTTCACCTTTTTTATTTGCAGTTTCACTGATTTTATTTGCAGCTCTACCTTGTTTATTTGCACTTCAGATTTAATCTTAAAAATAAAAAAGCACTCAACTCTCCATAGTTGAGTGCCTTTCTTTTAATTCGAGTGGATTGAATGTTTTACTTTTGCACCTTTGTTTTCTATTTTTATTTCACTTACATCACAATTTGGAAATAAACGTGTAAAATAGTCAATTGCTTCAGTACAACCTTCGATCGAAACAAATGCTAGTACTGTCGGACCGGCGCCACTTAATACGAATCCATGTACATATTCAGGTAATTCGATTTGTTTTAGGGTTTCTAGCTCTTTTACAATTTTGCATCGATATGGTTCGTGAAACAGATCTCGTTTCATCATATCGCCTGCTAATGCCCAATTTTCCGTTAATAGTGCTGATACTAACAGATTACTAAAGCTGCTAGATTGTATAGCATCTTTATAAGGAATCGTTGAAGGTAATATATTTCTTGCATGAACAGTTTCTAATTCGTATTTTGGTATAATTGCTACTACTGACACTTTATTTAATGTCGAGTGTTGGATATATGCTTTTCCATCTATAAAAGTCCCAATAACTAAGCCACCATAAAGTGAAGCTCCGACATTATCCATATGACCTTCAATTGCAGTTGCGATTCTAAGCTGTTCTTCTAGAGATAATTGAAGATTACAAAGTTCATTCGCTAGTATAATGCCACCTACTATTGCTGAGGCACTACTTCCTAAACCTCTTGTTAAGGGAATATTACTTTCAAGCTTTAAATGACATGTTGGCAAAGTTTTATGATTTGCTTTTGCGACATCAATTGCTGTTTTTAAGATTAAATTTGTATGATCAAGTGGAATATCTTTTAAATATTCACTAAATCCCTCACAGCTATATTGATCGTGATCATAAACCTCAATTGTTAAGTATCGATCTAACGCGATACCGATCGAATCAAAACCAGGTCCTACATTTGCAGTGCTTGCAGGAACTGTTATTTGTAAAAGTTTTTTCATATCGAAACCACACCTTGTAAATGTTCTAATACAATTTTTTCTTCATTCGGTAACAGGATTGGCTCAATTTTACTTGATTGAATTGCGATATCTGGATCCTTTAATCCATTACCTGTTAAGATGGCTACTACTTTTGAGCCTTTTTTGATGACACCAGATTGTACTTGTTTATATACTCCAGCAATACTTGCACATGAACCTGGTTCTGCAAATACGCCTTCTTTTGATGCAATCCATTTATACGCTTGTAGGATTTCCTCATCTGATACACTATCGATTGCACCGTTTGATTGCCCAATTGCATTTACCGCGTGATCCCAGCTTGCTGGGTTACCAATTCGAATTGCTGTTGCAATTGTTTCGGGATTATCAATCTTTTTATTATTAACAATTGGTGCTGCACCTTCTGCTTGAAAACCATGCATTTTAGGTAATTGATAACCTTTTGATAAATTGTATTCATTAAATCCTTTCCAATAAGCTGTAATATTCCCTGCATTTCCAACTGGAATTGCTAATATATCTGGAGCTTCTTCCAATTGCTCACAAATTTCGAATGCAGCTGTTTTCTGGCCCTCGATTCGATATGGGTTTACAGAATTTACTAGTGTAATTGGTTCAGACTCACTAATTTTTCTTACCATTTGTAATGCGTGATCAAAATTTCCATCGATGCTAATGATATGTGCTCCATACATGACAGCTTGCGCAAGTTTACCGTATGCAATTTTGCCATTAGGAATAATAACAAAACATTTCATACCAGCTCTTGCAGCATAAGCAGCAGCGGCAGCAGATGTATTACCTGTCGATGCACAAATAATTGCTGAACTTCCTGCTTCCTTTGCCTTAGCAACTGCCATTACCATCCCACGATCTTTAAATGAACCTGTTGGGTTTAGCCCTTCTAACTTAACATATAATTCAATTCCCCACTCCTCTGATAAGTGAGGTAAAAATAGTAATGGCGTATTCCCTTCATTTAAAGTTAATTTTGGTGTTTCTTCATTTATTGGTAATAAATTTGAATATTTTTCGATTAATCCTTTATACATCAAGATCTTCACCTGCAATTCGATAATAGCTTCGTACTTCATCGACAACATCAGATGTTTCTAAATTTTCCAATACTTTTTTGTATGCTGAATATGACGCATGGTGTGTTACTAAGATGATTTCAGCAAGACCTTTATGCTTTAATGGAACTTGAATAATTTTTTCAAAGCTTATATCAGATTCTGTAAAAATTGAAGTAATTTCAGCGAACGAACCTAATTGATCTTTTACTGTAAAGCGGAAGAAAGATTTAAAATAGATTTCATGATCTTCTTTAATTTCTTTTGGATATTGTGGTAACACAGCACTTGTACCGTTTACACCAAGTCGCATATTTTTCATTACCGCAACTAAGTCTGATACGATTGCAGTTGCAGTTGGTAAACTACCCGCACCTGGTCCATAGAACATTGTTTCTCCTACAGCTTCACCATATACATAAACTGCATTAAATTCATTGCTAACAGATGCTAATGGATGATTATGCGCTATTAAAGTTGGCCCAACACTAACCTCAATTCGATTATCGTTTCTCTTTGCATAACCGATTAATTTCATTGTATAACCAAAGTATTTAGCAAAATCGATGTCTTCTGAAGATACTGAACTAATTCCACGTACTTGCACATCTTCTAGTTCAACATCCATTGAAAAACCTAATTTAGCTAAGATTGTCATTTTTCTCGCAGCATCTAATCCTTCAACATCTGATGTTGGATCTGCTTCTGCAAAGCCGAGTTCCTGTGCTTCTTTTAAGACATCCTCATATGCTTTTCCTTCATTGCTCATCTTTGTAAGTATAAAGTTTGTCGTTCCATTTACAATTCCCATTAATTTAGTTACACGGTCTGCAGCTAAACCATCTACTAGACTACGAATAATAGGGATACCACCAGCAACACTAGCTTCATAGAATAAATCGCATTTATTCTCATTTGCTACACGGAGTAATTCAGTACCATATAAAGCCATTAAATCTTTATTAGCTGTGACTACATGTTTTTTATTACGAAGGGCATGGAGTATGTACTTTCTAGCATCTTCAATTCCACCCATTACCTCTACTACAACATCTACTTCTGCATCATCTAAAATTTCATATGCATCAGTCGTTAATAAATCTTTTTGAATTGAAATTGAGCGTTCCTTTTCAAGGTCCTTAACAAGAATCTTTTTTACTTGAACAGAACAACCGATTTGATGGGCTAATCTGTCCTGATGATCTTCAACAATTTTTACAACACCACTTCCAACAGTTCCAAGTCCTAATAGGCCGATAGATATACAGTCCTTCATATGATCTCCTCCGTTAAAATTTGATAATATTACCATTATGGGAATGTTTTATGAAAATAGCAAACACTTTTTTAAATTTTCCAATTTTTTTTTTAGTAATTGACAAAATTATGAAATTGAAAATATAAAACTATAAATTGTAAGGGGTTTCTTGATAAACGTAATAATTTAACCAATTTGAGAAAAGGAGATTAGCATGACTTCTCCAACGTACAATCGGTTGTTTTTTGGGATTATCATTTCGGAAATAGTTTTTTGGAATAGCAATTCCCGCTCCTCTTTGTACATCTCTTTCATATTCTAATTTTAAAGTATTAATACAATATTCATGATGTCCAGTTGCAAAAATTTGCTTTCCATCCTCACTAGTGACAAGATGGACACCAGCATCATCTGATAGACTTAAAATCTTCAATTCCCCTATTTGATCGATGTCTTCCTTCTTAACCTCCGTGTGTCTTGAATGTGGTACATAATACTCGTCATCAAAGCCACGTACTAGTTTCACAAAGCGATCCTCTACCGAGTGTGCGAAAACACCAAACATTTTTTTATCTAATGTGTATTTAGGTACTCCAAAGTGATGATAGAGACCTGCTTGTGCACCCCAACATATATGCAATGTAGAAGTTACATTTTCTTTTGTGAAATCCATGATTTCTTTAAGTTCCGACCAATATTCAACTTCTTCAAAGTCCAATGTCTCTACTGGAGCACCGGTAATAATAAAGCCATCATATTTTGTATTTTGAATTTGTGTAATTGTTTTATAAAAGCTTGAAACATGCTCTTCTGAAACGTTTTTGGGCTTGTATGATTCAGTACCTATTAAATCGATATCTACTTGTAAAGGTGAATTTGCAATTAAACGTAATAATTGCGTCTCAGTTTCAATTTTAGTTGGCATTAAGTTTAAAATGCCTATTTGAAGCGGTCTTATATCTTGTGATTCCGCTCGCTCTTTCGTCATATAGAATACATTTTCTTTCGTTAGTATTTCCGTTGCAGGTAGATCTTTGTTGATAATTATAGGCATTTTTTCCACTCCTCTTTTTTCTTAAGAAAAAGGTAGTAGATTGATGCATGAACTATTTCTACTACCTATTTGAAATATCTAAACTAAATTTTGGTTTTATTGAATCAATTGAATAATTATTCTCAGATATTAAACTGAAAAATATCTTCCATCTTTATGCGAGAATACCATTGCAGTTACAGATGCTTCTGGTAGCATCATAAATCCTTCTGTCAAATTAATCCCAATTTCATTTGGGTTAATTAACTTAAATAGCTTTTCTTGATCCTCTAGGTTTGGACAAGCAGGGTAACCAAATGAAACCCTAATTCCTTGATATCTTGCTTTAAAACGCTCAGACATTGTGAAATCTGGACGGTCTGGGAATCCCCATTTTTCTCTCATCAGCATATGAGTTTTTTCGGCTAATCCTTCTGCTAATTCTAAAGCTAATGAGAATAAAACGTGACTCTTTAAATACTCCCCTTCTTGTTTCAATCTTTCGGCGATATTTCTTACTCGTGGACCCGATGTAACAGAGAAGAATCCAACATAATCCATCTCTTCACCAACAGGATTTAAAAAGTCGCTGATACAAAGATTTGGTTCTTTTCTTTGTCTCGGAAATTGAAAACGTTCAATCGGTTTTTTCGTTTCAGAGTCATAGATAATGACATCATTGCCATCACTTTGAGCAGGGAAAAATTGATAGATTACTTGGCAGTCAAAATATTCATTTCCATCTTTTAAGAATTCTTGCACTAACTCATATAACTCTTGGCCACGCTCTTGATTTTCCCATTTACCTTTAACACCTAAGTGATGACCTATAAGCATTTGATAATTAATAAATGGTGCCACTTGAGCTACCGGAATATTTTTTATGACTGTTTTACTTAATGATGAAGGAACTAAGCAATCTGACTTCTGTATTGCTGATCTTGTTGTATTAATTTCAGGAACAGGTAATTCAATAACATTGTCTATTTTTTTAATTGCCTTTTTCTTTTCTTCTAATGCTTTTAATTCATTAGGATTAACAATTTTATTTGCTAAGTCTAAACCAGTCATCGCGTCATTTGAGTAAACAACTAATCCATCGTAAATTGGCTGAATACGGTTTTCAGTAAATTTTCTAGTTAATGCAGCCCCACCTACTAATATTGGTGTGTCAATCCCTGCACTTTTTAAGTCCCCAGCAGTAATAACCATTTGTTGAGCTGACTTTACTAATAAGCCTGATAATCCAATAATGTCTGGTTTGTTTTCACGAATCTTTGTAATTAAATCATCTGGACGAATATTAATACCTAAATTGACAACATCAAATCCGTTATTCGTCAAGATAATATCAACTAGGTTCTTTCCGATATCATGAACATCACCTTTAACTGTAGCTAAAATAACCTTCCCTTTTCTAGAGCTTTCCGTTTTCTCCATAAATTGCTCTAAGAAGTTTACAGATGCTTTCATTACTTCTGCACTTTGTAATACTTCAGCTACGATTAGCTCATTATTATTGAAAAGTCTTCCAACTTCATCCATCCCAGTCATTAGTGGACCATTAATAATATTTAACGGTGTGTCACCACGGTCGAGACAAGCTTGAAGATCTTCTATTAATCCTTGTTTTGAACCTTCAATTACACATGCAGCTAATCTTTCTTCAATTGGAAGCTGTTCTTTCGGTTTTTCTTCTTTCTTCACTGAATTTCTAAAATGCTCAACAAATTTATCTAATGTTTCTTGAGACGTATGGAATAATAAATTCTCAGCAAGCTCACGTTCTTCTGCAGGAATTGAAGCGAATCGTTCTAGTTTCTCAGTATTTACAATCGCATAATCAAGACCAGCCTTTGTAGAATGATATAAGAAAACGGCATTTAACACTTCTCGACCAGCATTTGGTAATCCGAATGAAATATTACTTAAACCTAAAATCGTTAAACACTCTGGAAATTCATCTTTAATTAATTTAATTCCATCAACTGTCGCTTTTGCAGAACCGATATATTGCGTATCACCTGTTCCAACAGGGAAAACAAGTGGATCAAATATGATATCTGTCGCACGAATTTTATATTTTTCAGTTAATAGTTGATAACTTCTTTTTGCAATTTCCAATTTTCTTTCTGCTGATACAGCCATTCCATCTTCATCAATCGTACCAACTACAACTGCAGCACCATATTTATGAATGAAAGGTAAAATCTTCTCAAATCGCTCTTCCCCATCTTCAAGATTAATCGAATTAATAATCGCTTTACCTTGAATATAAGTTAGTGCTAATTCAATTACGTTTTCATCAGTTGAATCAATCATGATGGGTACTTTTACTTTATTAACTAATTGCTTAATGAAATTTTCCATATCTTCAACTTCATCACGATCTGGATCTGCCATACAGACGTCGATGACATGGGCACCTTTTTTCACCTGAGCTCTAGCAATCTCTGAAGCTTCTTCAAATTTTCCGTCTGCAATTAAATTTTTAAATTTACGTGATCCAATAACGTTTGTTCTTTCGCCGACGAAAAGTGGTCTCATACTATCGTCATATCGAAGTGATTCTAAACCACTAACAGCATGATCCTCTCTTTTTTTAGGTTGACGAGGAGTTATTCCATTTACCGCATCTTTCATTGCCCTAATATGTTCAGGAGTTGTTCCACAACAACCACCGATAATATTAATCCAACCTTGTTCAGCAAAATCGCGTACTTTGTGTGCTAAAGATTCTGGTGACTCATGATAATGTCCATCTTCATCTGGTAAACCAGCATTTGGATAACATGAAACAAAAGTTTCAGATAGTTCTGACAATGAACGAACATGATCTCTCATAAACTCTGGTCCTGTTGCACAGTTTAATCCAATTGAAATAGGAGAAATATGTTCAATGGCTAAATAAAAAGCATCAATTGTTTGACCTGCTAATGTTGTCCCCATTGGTTCAATCGTCCCGGAAATCATAACTGGTAATTTTTTATTTAATTCGTTAAATGCATTACTAATCCCAATACAAGCAGCTTTAACATTTCTCATATCTTGACAAGTTTCAACTAATAAAACATCTACACCACCATTTATTAATCCAGTTGCTTGTCGATTATAAGCAGTAATTAATTCATCAAAAGTCACACCACCTGTTACACTAATTGCTTTTGTCGTTGGCCCCATCGCACCTGCAACATATACATCTTTACCGGATGCCACAACAGCTTGCTTTGCAATCCTTGCTGCAATTTCATTTAGTTCAATATCTAAATGCTGTAAATTATAATCCGATAAAACAATATTTGTTGCTCCGAATGTGTTCGTTTCGATAATGTCAGAACCTGCGTTTATATACTCTTCATGGATTTCTTGTATCACATCGGGTCTAGTCACAACTAAATATTCATTACAGCCTTCGTATTCTTCCCCACCAAAGTCTTCTGCTGTTAAATCTCTTTGCTGGATCATCGTTCCCATTGCTCCATCAAGAAGTAATATTTTTTCTTTTAATGCTACGTCTAATGTTTTCATAGTTGAATCTCCTCTTTATTGCTGCTTTTAGTAAATTGAATTAAGTCCTCTGTAATTTCATACTTCAAAAATGGAGTGATAAAATAAATCCCGTTGAATTTATCCTTAACATAATCAATAAGCTCTTTTGCAATTTTTTTACCTTCATCAACTGCTCTCTCAGGTTCAACTGATGAAATTCTGTTTCTTACCTCATCGGATAATGTAATTCCTGGAACTTCATAATGGATAAAATCAGCATTTTTCTTACTAACTAGTGGCATAATCCCAATAAAAATTGGCTGTTTAATATGACGAGTTGATTCATATAACCTATCAATCGTTTCAAAATCATAAATTGGCTGAGTTAAAAAGTAATCCGCTCCCGCCTCAACCTTTTTCTCAAGCCTTTTAATTGCGGCATCAAACTTTCGAACATTCGGGTTAAAAGCAGCAGCGACAGAAAATCTCGTTCCAGTTCCTAAACTTTTACCAGAATATAACCTTCCATCGTTCATTTCCTTAATCATTCGAATAAGTTCAAGTGATGCTACATCATATACTGAAGTTGCACCTGGAAAATCGCCTACTCTTGCTGGATCACCTGTTATTGCAAGAACTTCATTTAAACCTAAAGTTGAAAGTCCCATTAAATGAGATTGAAGTCCAATCATATTACGATCTCTACAAGTTAAATGCGTCAAAACTGGTACATCCAATCTTTGAAGAAGTGATGCCATCGCCACATTCGAAATTCTAGGTGAAGCTAATGGATTATCTGCTAGCGTAATTGCATCAGCCCCTGCGCTATGTAATGCTTTCGCTCCTTCAAAAAACTTTCTTGTTTGTAATGTTTTTGGTGGATCTAGCTCTGCTATAATCGTCGTTCTCTTTTTTGCCTTTTCTGCTAATGTTTCATTCTTTTGTTCTTCTTGCTTAGGGATTGTAATTTTTATTGTTCTGTTTTTTACATCTTTTTTTGTAACAGGCTGTAAAGTATCAATCTTACTTCGTAAAGCAGCGATATGTGCTGGTGTTGTACCACAGCATCCACCGATAAGTCTTACACCTTGTTCAATAAATGGTTTTGCCATATCTTCAAAATATTCTGGATTCGATTTGTATACGTATTTTCCCTCATTGTATAGTGGTAATCCCGAATTAGGAAATGCCGATAAGTAACCATTCGTTGGTAATGAGACAGTATTTAATGACTCCAACATATGAAGTGGTCCTAGATGACAATTGATTCCAACAACATCTGCACCCAAATCGATTAAATTAGGAAGAATTTTTTCGATATATTGACCACTTTGCATGACACCAATTTCTTGTAGTGTTACTTGTGCAATGATCGGTAAATCCGTTCTTCCTCTTAATAGATTTACAGCATCATATAATTCATTTTCATCATAAAATGTTTCAAGCATGATCCCATCTACGCCTTCTTCTAGTAAAGCTGAAGCTTGCTCAAGCAACATCATTTCACGTTCTAAAGCTGTCGTAAAAGTAGAACCTACATATTTCATTCCACCTATACCGCCAATTACTAATGCTCTTCTTTTTGAAGCCGCTCTAGCATTTCTAACAGCCATTTGATTAATTTGCTTAACCAGCTTTTCTAATCCATATTGTCTCAGTTTTCCAGCATTAGCACCGTACGAATTAGTTTGAATCACTTCTGCGCCAGCATCTATATATTGTTCATGTATATGAATGATTCGATCACGCTCTGTAATATTAAGTTCTTCAAAACAGCTGTGAAGTCCGCCAGAATACAAAAGCGTTCCCATTGCACCGTCACCTAAAACAATTCCATCTTTTAACTTTTCTAATAAACCCATTCAATCACTTCCCATTTAGATAAAATAAAAAACGCCATTCCCTCAAAAAAAATGAGAGAATGACGTTTAAGTACAGATTACGCCTTATCTCTCATGTTTTAAACATGCTGGATTTAGCACTTTTTAGCTTTCGCTAAAGTTGCCGGGTTTCAAAGGGCCAGTCCCTCCACCACTCTCGATAAGGATTATTTAGTTATATTTAATATAAAAACAGTTTACTATATTTATATGATTAAGAAAAGACATTTATGGAAAGATTTCCAAAAATAAATATATTTTGTTTACATAATAGTATTATTTAACTATTTTTAAAGTGTGCTAGTGCTAATAGCGGATAAATTTCATTATAGCTATGATAGTGAATATAAAACTGACCAGGTAAACCTAATCCAGTTGGATAAGTTAATGCTTTATTAGTCAATTCACTTTGAGTAGTTAAAAATTTAATCCCTTTTCTAATTACTTCATCTTCCTTATTACGAATTGAAAGTAAAGTATCAACTGCCCATGCTGTTTGGCTAGGTGTACTATATTTTAAAGAAATATATTTATTTTTAACAGCTGAAAGACCCGATTCTCCCCAACCTCCGTCTTCATTTTGAATACTAACTAACCATTTTTCAGCTTTTTTAATCGCCTCATGATTTTTAGGAATTCCAACGGCTCTTAAGCCAGTAATCGCTGCCCAAGTTCCATAAATATAACAAATACCCCATCTACCATACCAACTACCATTTGATTTTTGGTTTTTTAAAAGCCAATTAACCGTCTTTTTCACAATCGGATCATCGTTTGAAACCGTCGTATAATTTCCAATAAATTCTAAAATACGTCCAGTTAAATCTGCAGTTGAAGGATCGATAATTGCATCTTTTGCATTTTCAATTGGTAATAATGTTAACCATTTATTTGTTACATTTTTTTCGAAAGCTCCCCAACCACCATCGTCATTTTGAAGTCCAAGTAAAAAATGAACACCCCTTAACCAACTTTCATGTAATGTGGACTGATCCAAAGCACTTCTTGTAATTGCACGTAAAGCTGCTCCAGTATCATCATTATCTGGAATAAACGAATTAACATCAGAAAAGCCCCAACCACCAGGACTTAAATTTTTAGCATGAACCTTCCAGTCACCATTCAAATTCTGTTGTTTTTTACTTAAATAACTAATTGATTTCGCAACAATCGGATCATTTATTTGGTAACCAGCTTCTTGAATTGCATATGACAATAATGCAGTATCCCAAACCTTTGATGGCGAATTTTGAATATGAAGTCCGGCTTCTGTATCGGTTGCATACGAAAGAAGTCCTTGTAGTGCATTTTGAATGACAGATGAAGCAGATTCATAGCCTAAAGCCATTAAAGCATAAATCATATAAAATGTAGAACTAGCATAGCTATAAAAAGTTCCATTTGTTTCGATACGATCCAGAATAAATCTTTCAGCCTTTTCATATCCTTTTTGGTGAAAATAGAGAGGATATGAAGCTAGATTCTTACCTTCTTCAAGTAAAAATTGATAAAAACTCCCTCGTTCTTCGTAAAACCAATCTACCTCGCTAGTTTCCAGAAGATGATCGATATTTAGATCGTCATCCAATTTCAATTTAAATCGCTTATTTATACAAAGAATCATTGGAACTAAATGAACTCTAGCATAATTACTTAAATCAAATAAACTTAACGGCATTTTATCTGGGAGCAAAAAATAACTCATTGGAAAATAAAATAATTTTGGATATTCAATCAAACCATGAGTAGCCAGAATCATTTTTAACATAAAATGTGTTTTTTTAATACCACCGTTCTCACGAATAAATTTTTCAGCTTTTTTCATACTCGAATGTTCTTTTGAATACTTTTTTGAGATTAATAAAGCTATGTAAGCTTGTACTGTTGCATTTATATTTCCATCTTTTTCATCTTCGTATAATTTCCAAGCTCCATTCGGATGCTGAAGATTAATGATTCGATCAATAATCCCATTAATTACCTTTTGATTTTTGTATTCAAGATCATTCATTAATAAAATCATAAAACTATCCGTCATTAATGAACCTTCAAAACAATATTCCCAAGAACCATCTTCATCTTGTTTCGCTCTTAGACGTTTGATCCGCTCTTCAATATTTCGTAAAACAATATTTTCGAGGTCCATTTTACCACCTCAGTTCAATTTTTTTCTGGCTGATGGTATTTTTCCATTCTTGTTGAATGCTCAATTTCAATTTCTTCAAGTTCATCAATTTCTTCTGATACTTCGACTTCTATCTTTTTACTAAAATAAACAATTGAAATAATAAATGCTAATAGACTAAAAGGTAAAACAATTATTTTAAATCCGAACCAAGTAAATGAATGTAAAATATGAAAATAGCTACCTAGTAACAAGCAATAAATAAGTAATAACAGATCGATAACAATTACACCGCAAAATGATTTCACTATTTTTATTAAAAAAGGATTCAATTAGATCACACTCCATTATTAATCTATGATTTAAATGTGAAATAATGAATTATTCTGTGTAATTAGTAACTGTTACTTGAAAAAAACAACATTTTCTAGTGGGAATTTCAGGGGAAATAAATAATTTACTTTAAACTTTTTTCTCAAAAATATTTAATATATTGACTAATCTATTAAATGTCTAATCAGAAACTATTAAAAGTGAATATAGTGAGAGTATTGATAGAAAGGAGTGTTTTACAATGGCAGCAGAATTTGAAGATTTCAAAGCTTTAAAAGAAGAAATTCAAGAGGTGCTTGCAGCAGCTAATCCAGATGGTTCAATCAATTTTAATTTTTTCAACATTGAAATTAAAGAGAATCGCATCCAGGTCGAACAAAGAGCTGAAGGCGGAGGACAAATTAATCGAAATGTTGGAATGAACGCAAATCAAGGCGGACAAAATGCTAGAGACAATAGCCAAACAGCAAATGATCGTTCACAATTTGCAGATGGAAATGGTAGAAGCGGTATTGCTGGAAGAGATAACGATGAATTAGGCGGACAGCAAGGAATTAAAATCAGAGACAGCAAAATCAAAAGAAGCAGAATCAGAACAGATTCCGAACACAACGAAGGCGCTGGAACTGAAGAAGCAAACGCTGCACAATTCCAATTGCCAAGATTAAATAGACTTAGTCAAACTGAATAAGTGACTTCCCCACTTATAGACTAATATTTTAAAAGTGTGGACAAGCTATACTAAGATTTAAATAGAAGATGCCTCATCATGATTGAGAATGTTGATATTGAACTCTATAATTTTTTGTTCACTCAATTTCATTTGACTTCTATTACAAGATTGACGACAAATGAGTAGATCGAATAAAAAACCCACGAGGAAAATTCCCTAGTGGGTTTACTTCGTTTTTTATAGGCTTTTTAGTCTTAAAACTCTGGTAAATTACTCAAATTATTCTCTGTTATACCATCCGGTTCACTTCTAATGATGTCACGACCATACTTATGGATTAAATCTACATGTGCTAAATTTCCACTTTTTGCTTCCTGCAGAGCTTGAAGATAATCTAGTTCACGATTAAAACTTGTTCTAAAACCAATTAAATCACCATCTTCATTTTTACGAACAGCAACAATATGTTCCTTGTCCTGATTTACTGATTCATCTTCCATCAATTGTTCGTCATCACTTTGATTTTTATACATTTCATATGCTTCTTCAAATCGATCTTGAGTCACTTTTACATCCTCCTTTTATCATTAGTTTTGCCACTTGATAAAGGATGTAAAACTAATTAGTCAAAGATGAAGGATAAAGTGAAATCCCCCTGATTTTCCAGTCTGTACATCTTAATTAAATTCTCTAATTTTAATAGAAGAATTGCATGCTTAGTTGGTTAGAAGCTATTTCGTTTTTTAATTTTTAATCCAAGTTAACATACGTAGGATTAGAAAAGGTTCAAACCAAGTAATCAATAAAAATATGATAAAAAACGACGATACTGCAAAAAACTTTGTGTTGCCTCTTTCTCTTTTGGAAATTGCTATAAAGCTACAGATCGCTCCGAATAATAACAATATAAAACCAATTAAAGCAATAAGTTCGTTGAAGCCTGGAACAACATAAATTATTCCAAACAATACCAATCCAATGATTAATAATATTAGTGAAATTGAACTGAAATTTTTCATTGTTTCACCTCTTCTAATAATTATTATTTTTTATGTTTGCTATTTAATATATTAACATATATTTCCATTTTTCGGTTTCTTTGTTCAGCTAAACTGTGATTATGTTTTTAAAAAAAAGAGCCACACTGGGCTACTCATGATTTTCAACGATAGCATGTTCTCTTCAATTAAATGACTTAACTAATCCATACACAACTAATGAATAAAAGTATTGAACCATATATGTAAAACTTCCTTTAGTTTTTAAAGGACGGTAATATAGAATTAGTAGATTTTAAAAATATAAGTAAAATCGTTACAAATAGAACAAACAAGGTAGTTATATAAGAACCAAGTTATTTTATGATTTCCAGCCTTCCAAATTAGAGAAAGTTTCATAATCGCAACCTGGTATATATTCAAACTCTTTCTTCATTCGCATTTCATATGCAACAGAAGCTAAGGACAGTAACATTTCAAAGGAATAATCTTTTGGCATATTGATCGGATTATTCAATGTATGGTCATAAAACTCTTTTCCTTTAGATATTACTAAGCATCTTTTGTACAAAAATAAATCTGGTGAAAAATACGATGTATCATCTTCACTGTATGAATTTTCGCCTATGTTTTTAGCGTGTTCTTTCGTATCTAGTAAATATAATTTATATGAAAGTGTTTCTTCGAATTGTTTTATATCTTTTACACTCATTTTAGTAAGCACTTCTACGGCTGGTTGAATGATTTCTTCACCATCAATTGAACTTTCTACATCCAGAAGTGAAATGATTGACCAAAATGTTTCTTCGTTCATCATTTTTTTAGGTTTTTGAGGTTTATTTAGAAATTCTTCTCTTTCTATCTTTTGACTTTCTAGAACTTCTCTTTCAAAATTTTCTCTGTCATGTAACCAGCGCCATTCATAATATACTGGATTAGCAATACTTGGATGCCACTTTCCTCCGTATGATGAACTGACTAATCTTTTTTCATAATCCGAAATAGGAGAATTCCCTATATAAATCATATCTTTGTACATCTTTCCATCTTTCCAAAGTAAAGCTTCTTCATTTTCATATAGAAATCTATTTGATCTCAAAATCTCATTTATTTCTTTGTTTTCTATGGTTGGTAAATTAATGTCAATGTACTTTGAAACAAAAATTAAATATGACTTTTCTATTCTATTTATAACTTTAATCGTTCCATATCTTCCATCTGGTAATTTACATGCATAGATATCTCCAAGTTCAATACCTTTTTTACTCATATTGTTTAGATCCTCCGTCTATTACCGTTTGTTCCTTTTAAAGCCATAATAAAATCCCCCTATAGTAGACTACCTATCCATTTTAACGGATAGGTTTTTTCGCGTGTCTACTATAAGGGGATAATATCATAATTAACAGTCTTTTTCAGTACGCAACTATCAACATTTAAGTTTAAGAGAGCCTAAAATTTCACGGTTGATTTCGTAATATAGCCGGTATACTTATTTGAATACTTTACATAAACATAATCATGTTTCAAGCCATACCCGGAGCTAATAACGTATATCTTCTTACCTTTTGGAATTGATTTTACTACCTTCCCTTTACCATCCGAAAGTGTTCTAAGAGTAGCCGCTGATTTCAAATAATAGTATTTATTAACCACTGTAGCTTTCGGTGTTATCGTAATTGTTACTTCTGGTGAGTAATGAGCATACACTGATAGTTTATCTACGTCAGACGTAGAGAATACAAAATTATAGGATTGTCCAACTACTAGATTCCCTTTATAACTATAAGTGTTTGTTCCTTTATTTAAACCAATTTCTTTTTTATTAGGTAAGATAATTCTTGTAAAACTGTAATCATGATCTACTGGTGGCGTAAATGAAACTGTAACGATCCCATTCGTTTCTTTAATTTTCACATTCGTTACAGGACCTGGTGGTAATGGATTATCCCAAATTAATGTTTTTCCTTTTGAGATGTTTCCATTATAATCTACAGTTTGAAGAATAAACTTTTGTTCCTTAAATACCGTGTCAGGTTTGTATTCATAAAAACCACCGTAATTAGGCCTTCCTGGAATGTAAATCTTTTTCCCATTAGGCAATGTTAGATAAGTTCCAACGTAATCTGCATCTGATGGGGAATCCCAAGAGAAATCCATATACTTATCGCTAGAGTCTGTTCTTGTGGCCATATTGTACATGAGATTTTTTTGTACATATTGGATCCTACCATTTTTAATTTCACCTGGAGGTCTGTTCTCATTCGTTGTTTTAACCGTTTTTTGTGAACAATCTATATATGGGACTACATTTCCTAATTTATCTTTTGGACATAATTTTAACAAATAAGTAGTATTTGCTTCTAAATTATTTGCGGTATAAACACCGCCATTTAATGCACCAGTACCCAAGTTTGTTAACAATTCTCCATTCATATAAATGTCTACAGACTCTAAATCTGGTGTGTATGTTGGGTTTCGCCATGCAAAACGAATAAAATGATTATCAATGACTGGATAATCATCAAAAATAACATTTGGTGGTGGCGTTGTATCTTTTTCAATCGTAATTGTTACAGATTTTTTATCATCAAACCCATTTGCCCAAATCGTATAAGTATATGTAATATCATCTTGCACTGAATTTGAATCTTTATATTCCCCACTACCCCAAACGTCATTATCTAAAATTTCACCGTTACGTTCAATTGTGTAACTATCACTTGCATTCCAATCCCATGTAAGTGTAACAATATGGTCTTTATGTGTAGCATTTAGGTTCGTTACGCTCCCCTTTTCACCAGTTCCCGTATCCATTGCTAATACATGTGAAGTAGTAATTAAAAATGACAAGGTGATTAGCGTGATAATGATCCTTTTTAAATCTTTCATTTCTTCCCCTCCCAAAATAAGTATACCACCTCATGTTATATGGGAATATATGTAAAATTACATTTTTGAATAGAATTGCCCTAATCCGAAAGTATGAAATCTAATGTTAAATTAAAAAAGATAATCTATCATTTAAATACATAAGGATTAAAAGTTACAAAAAAATATTAGGTTAATTATCCTTTTCTGCTGCAACTTTCCTGCCATTATGTTGAATAATAATTCTGCATAAACCATATTCAATTATCCATCTAAAAATAAAATAAAGGATGATCGATTAATGATCATCCTCCATTTGTTATCCTACTAATGCATACTTAATAATTACTTATTAGCTAGTAATGTTAATTGAACTATCAATCAATAAAACGAACTAAAAAACACCCTTTAGAGTTTTACCAAATTACCAAATAAAAGTAATTTAATCTCGACTAATGACTTAATACTATCTATTCTATGATTATGTTCTATTTCGTCATAAGACCATGAATCTCTTATAATATGAATTGCTTTCATCCCTGCATCTAAAGCAGGGACAATGTCACTTCTAAGAGAGTTACCGATCATAACTGGATTACTTAATTTTTCATTTAACTCAAGATAGGTACTTTTATCTTTTTTACTTGTTATAAATACGTTATCAAAATGATGTACTAAACCAGTATCCATTACTCGCTTTGATTGTACGTCCTTTTCACCTAAAGTCAATATAGTCATACTTGCTACATCTTTGCGATTTGATAATTCTTCTATTATAAATGTATCATTTTGCAGTGGAATATTTACTTTAAATATCGTTTTTGCTAATGATTGTAATTGATCATTGACAATACTTGAGATCTCTATATTAAAACGAGTTGCCAATAAATCTAAAGTTGATTCCCATGCATAAGGATATCGCGCTTTACTGAAACCCAATTCTTTTATTAGTTCTAGATCAATTTTATTAAAAACTTCTTTAATGTCATTTATTATTACTTTTTCATCTAGCGCTTGATGTACTAGATTCGAACACAAATCTACATTATGCCGAAATGCGGCTTGGGTTTGAATTAATGTATCGTCTAAATCAAAAACTAAATCATATTTCATAATTAATTTATCTCACTTTCCAACTGAAGCATATAGTTATAAATTTTCCAAAACGCCTATTGATTCGGCTTTACTAATTATATATGCTAATTTGCTAAGTGTCCCTAATTTCTTCTTAAAATAATATAAAAGTAAACGTAAAGTTTGTTTTGCCAATTTACTGTAAAAATTTATTTACATTCTTTTAGCTACTATTCTTTTAGCAAAAAAGAGGAAGATCCATAGATCATCCTCTTTTTTGTACCCCTATTAATGAAGTTTCAGTTACTTAAGATATCATTATCTATAAAAAAAATAATTTATTTATAAAATAAACAATGATTAACAAAGTAAAATACCTTAAAATTTCTTTAGTTTTCCATTTATCAACAAAATAAACAATGATAAAAACATAGAGAACAGACAGAATTAACATAATGAAATCGGACAAATGAAAAAAGTATTGTAAACATGAAAACACAATGACAATTAAAAATACATGAAGACCCTCGAGATCTTTTTTACATTCTTCTTTGACTTCATTACTCATAGCTTTTCACCTCATTGTAAGAGACCGGTATACTAAAAAATCAGTCATTCATACCATGCATCTCCAGTGAATTCATTCCACTCAACTTTAAAACTTTTCGCTTTAAGTTTAATGCTACAAAAATTATGTGTTTTCCAGTCAGTACCAAAAATTTCATAAATGAAATCTTTTTCAACAAGTCGCTGCTTAACCTCTAATAATTCCATTCCATCTAAATCGATCAGTTGAACTTCTTTTTCCTGTTCATCATCTAAATAGATAATTGCTTTACTTATTTTTACATTGTAAAAAGTCAGTTTACATTTATCTGTTGATTTTGCTACTTTATAAGGATTTAGAGGATGATCATTAGAGATGTAAATAAACTCAAAATATATAGTAACAATATTATTTTCTATTTTTATTTCTTCAACGATACAATCGTGAAAGTCTAAGTAATCAAAGTAATCGTTTGTTGTTTGATATTTCCATGAGTTCATGATTAATCCACCTTATCTTCTCCGCTATTTGCTTTACCTGAATAAGAACATTGTAATATAGTATATTTTACGGCTCTATAGATTAAATTTATTTTCTTATTCAACTAAATACCAAGTTAATTGAATAAAGTTTTGTAACAATTTTACCAATATTTGGGTTATAATTTAAAATATTAAGGTTTGGAGGTATAAATGAGAAAGATTATATTCACAACAATACTAATTATGTTATTTTGTTCTTTGAGTGCTTGTACTAAAATCCAAAAATCAAACAATACTATTTCTGAAGTTAAGTTGACAAAAAGAGAAAACGCAATACTTTCAACAACCTCGGATAAATCTTTTGTTTATGACTTCAATGTTGCAAGTAATTACAAGGAATTATCTGTTTGGATTGAAAAATATGAATTTGGTAAATTAGTTGGAGATAAGATCAATCATATTACTTCTGGGATTAAAGAGGACGGCACAATTATTTTTACTACTTCTAAAACACCAACTAATCAAAATCAATCTTTGTTTAATATAAGTATTAATAGTGATGGTTCAACAAGTGCAAGTAATCAGGTGGAAACGATTTTTAAAGATGGATTAGAAGGTGTTACGAGTATTTCAGGAAGTAACCAAACAGAAAACAACCCTATTCAACATAATATAGTTTTAGCTAGCATTTGTTATAAAAAAGATGGAAGTCGTATGGATTCGCTTACTGATGATTTTTATAGAGATGTTAATAAACATATCGATGAAATAAGAGACTATGATGTTGTCTACTTACTTAGAGCTGATTTTATTAAATAGGCAAAGTGTTACAATAAGCAAAGAAAAGACGGGCTAAAATTAGCTGTTCTTGTTACTACGTTTTCGAACTAACAGATTTAGAATTACATAAGCGTTTAAAGGTTGTCTTATTAGACAACCTTTTTTTAAATTCAAAAAACAACATTTTAATTTAACAGAGCCTATTTTAAAATTAGTCCCAATGATTAAATAAGACTTCACCTATTCTTTCAGGTTTCCAGTATGCTATTTGATTTAATTCTGCTTTATTCAATTCATTCTCACTTTTTAATAAGAGTGGTTCATTTAGTACCTTTGTACTCAGTACTATATAAAATGGGCTAAACTCTTCTTTTAGATGAGGAACTTCTATAAAATTAATTTCTCCAAAATTAACAGCTGAAGCAAAGGCTAAAAATGGATAATGAGCATTCAAAAGTATGGAAAAATGTTTATTGGAAATTTTCACTTCCATTGAATAAAAATTTGAAGCTATCTGTGGTTCTTGAAAGTTCAAAATAGTTCCTTTATTTTGGTTTATAATACTGAAACACAATCTTTTAAATTGTTTACCATCAGTTTTAGGAGGTTCATTTTGTTTTTCATAGAATCCAGTAATACCATTAAGAAGTATCATTATTACCCCCTTATTTAATTACATATAGCCAAATATAAATGTTGCTTTTAAACAAGGTCATTCTTCATCCAAATGATAAGTCACCTGCACAACTCCTGAAGAAAACGTTCTTGTATTCACCATGATTAAATTCTTTCTCTGTTTAATGTCAACAAACAAAGGCTTTCCTTCACCCAATATTACGGGATGAATTGATAATCTAAATTCATCTACTAGACCTAAATTTATAAATGATGTAATAAGGCTTGATCCTCCATACAACCAGATATCTTTGCCGGGATTTCCCTTCAATTTTTTTACTTCTTCAATTATATTTTCATTTATAAATGTTGCATTATTTTCATCTTTTGTTTGAGTTCTGGAAAACACATATTTTTTCTTACTATGTACTAAATCCCACATTTCTTTATCAGATTCAGCGTCATCTATATTGGGAATATAATTCCCCCACAAATCATAGCTTTTTCGACCATATAAAATCGTATCAATTTGATTTAAGAAATTTGTGAATTCCATTTCGGGATCCATTATGCACCAATCAACTTCTCCGTTTTTCCCTTCTATAAAACCATCTAAAGTAACAGCTAGATCTAAAATTATTTTTCTCTGTTTTATGTTATTT
This sequence comes from Gottfriedia luciferensis, assembly GCF_001712755.1. Lineage (GTDB taxonomy): Bacteria > Bacillota > Bacilli > Bacillales > Bacillaceae_G > Gottfriedia > Gottfriedia luciferensis_B. The sequence goes on along the minus strand of NZ_MDKC01000002.1, from coordinate 320,096 downwards.
GACAAAATTGTTCCTCCTTCTTTCGTTCTTGTAGCTCACACTTATAACGAAATCGAATATTTGTTCTTATTTTAATTATAACAAGCTGGCTTGGTGCTATCAAATATGTATTTAATGGTTTAAAAGAACTAAAAACATCGTGATTTTACTATTTTAGAACGTGAATTCTAGGTTTATTTGCACTTTGATTAATTTTATTTGTATTCTTGAAATTTTTATTTGCAGCTATCACAATTTTAATTGTAGTTTTGTTATTTTTAATTGTACTTTTTCCTATTTTAATTGCAATTTCTTTATTTTTATTTGCACCTCACCATTATTTGCAGCTCGAGGGCTCTTATTTGCACTGTTACAAATTTTATTTGCAGTCACTTATCCCTTATTTGTAGTCTCACATCTTTTATTTGCACTTCGACCTTTATTTGCAGCCCGAGGGCTCTTATTTGCACTGTTACAAATTTTATTTGCAGTCACTTATCCCTTCTTATTTGTAGTCTCACATCTCTTATTTGCACTGTTACAAATTTTATTTACAGTCACTTATCCCTTATTTGCAGTCACCCATCTTTTATTTACACTTCGAGGTATATTTGCAGCCCTACCTTTATTCACACCCCTCCCCATAAAAAGCAAAAAAACTCGCAAACAACTAAGTTTACGAGTTTTACATTTTACTTATTTAATAGCTTAACCTTCTCAACAAGAAAGTTTAAGATAACATGTGCTGCGATTCTGCTTGTCATGTCACGGAAGTCAATTGTTGGGTCAAGTTCAACAATATCCATTCCACAAACTTTTGGGTGTGATGCTAGATAACAGATGCCATCTAATAGCGTTTGACTGTCCATTCCTCCAGGCCCAATCGCTGGGCAACCAGGAGCAAATGCTTGGTCTAGTACATCCATATCAAGGCTAATGTAAATTGCATCTACTTTGTCTACTAAATGGTTGATACTCTCTTTAATAATTTTTGAGATTCCTAATTCACGAACATCGCGCATTGAATAGATTGTTACTCCGTTATTAACACCGAATTCAGTGTATGGAGCACTATTTGAAAAATTTCTAATTCCAATTTGAACTAAGTGTTCACCTTTTAGAATGCCTTCATCAATTAAGCTACGGAAAGGTGTACCGTTTGAACGTCCACCATCTTCAGTGTTTCTTAGGTCATGATGAGCATCAAATTGGATTACGCCTACTGTTCCTCGTTCTTGTGCAAAAGCTGAAATGCTTGGAAAACTAATTCCGTGATCCCCACCTAAAATGATTGGCATCGTTTCTTTATATTGACCTAGCAATTCAGAGATTGTCGATCTAATACGATTTCTAGACTCTTCAAAATCAGTCACATGCATCGTAATATCGCCAAAATCAGTAACTTTGTAATCTTTTAAATCAATTTGGTCTTCAATATGATAAGTACTGTAGCTACTTAACATTTTTCGAATTGAAGCAGGTGCAAAGCTTGCGCCTGAATGACTAATTGATGTTTTAGATAATGGTACACCAATTATTGAGAAATTTGATGCTTCTGTTCCATTCCATGCAGAGATGATTTCGTTGGCTTTTGTGACTTTTGAATCAATGAAAATGGCATCTCCTGCTTTTTTAAGATGTGATAGCGACATCGTGTTCACCCCTACTTACTACTAATTTACCATTCTTAAATACTGATTCTACATGATTTACACCAAAATGGTAAGGTACATAAGTATAGTTTGGTACATTCCAAATAACGACATCTGCCCTACGACCAATTTTAAGTTTACCAGCTTGGTCCCCACGATTAATCGCGTATGATGAGTTAATCGTAACGGCATTCCAAATTTCTTCAGGCGTCATTTTTAATTTAAGCATTGCGATTGTCATGATTAATTGTAAATTTTCAGTTGGGCAGCTTCCTGGATTGAAATCAGTTGCTAATGAAACTGCTACGTTATGTTCAATCATCGCTCTTGCAGGTGCAAATTCAGGTTTATTTAAATAGAAAGTAGTTCCCGGTAAAATGACACCGATTGTATTGCTCTTACCAAGCATTTCAACGCCTTGTTCAGAAGCTCCACATAGATGATCAGCAGAAATAGCACCAATTTCAGCTGCCATTTCAGTGCCACCTAGAGGATCTATTTCATCGGCATGAATTTTAACATTAAAGCCTTGTTCTTTTGCTTTTAATAAAAATTCTCTTGATTGTTCAACTGAAAATACACCTGTTTCAGCGAATACATCTACAAATTCAGCAAGTTCTTCTTCTTTAATAACATCTAATAAAGAAAGCATTTTTTCTAAGAAAGCTTCTTCATTTCCTTTATACTCCTTTGGTACTGCATGCGCACCTAAGAAAGTTGAAACTAAATCAATATCATGCTCCGCTTGTAATTCCTTAGCAACTCGGAGTTGTTTTAATTCAGTTTCTTCATCAAGTCCATAACCACTTTTTGCTTCAACTGTTGTTACACCAAATGAAAGCATTCTGTTTAAGTGATGAATCGTTTTCTTTTTCAAATCGTCATGAGATGCTAATTTAGTTTGACTTACAGTAGAATGGATTCCGCCACCCATTTCTAATATTTCTAAATATGAAGCACCTTGTAATTTCAAACTAACTTCATGCTCACGTGATCCTCCAAAGACCACGTGAGTATGAGGGTCAACTAATCCTGGCGTGACTAGTTTTCCCTGGCAATCAATTACTTCTTTTGCATCAATTTTTTGTTCGTTCATTTGTCCGATATAAATAATTTGCCCATCTTTCCATGCGATTTCCGCATTTTCTAGAACAGGTAGATTACTCATGTCTTTTCCATGAATTGGACCATCACCATGATCCATAGTTAATAATTGACCAATATTTGTTAATAGAATATCTGCTTTCAATTCAAACACCTACTTCATCATTGGGATGTTTACGCCTTTTGCTTTCGCAGTTTCAACAGCTAAATCATAACCTGCATCAACGTGACGAACTACACCCATTCCTGGATCTGAAGTTAATACTCTTTCGATACGTTTTGCAGCTGCATCAGTACCGTCAGCAACGATTACCATACCAGCATGTAAAGAGTAACCCATACCTACTCCACCACCGTGGTGTACACTTACCCAGCTTGCGCCGTTTACACCATTAATAAGTGCATTTAGGATTGGCCAGTCAGCAACTGCATCACTACCATCTTTCATGCTTTCTGTTTCACGATTTGGAGATGCTACTGATCCACAATCTAAGTGGTCACGACCGATTACGATTGGAGCTTTTAATTCGCCATTTTTAACCATTTCGTTAATGATTTTACCGAATTTAGCACGCTCACCGTAGCCTAACCAGCAAATACGTGATGGTAAACCTTGGAATGCAACCTTTTCACGAGCCATACGAATCCAATTACATAAATGCTCGTTATCAGCAAATTCACGTAAAATTACTTCGTCTGTTTTGTAAATATCTTCTGGATCACCAGAAAGTGCTACCCAACGGAAAGGACCTTTCCCTTCACAGAATAATGGACGAATAAATGCAGGTACGAAACCAGGGAAATCAAATGCATTTTTAACGCCTTCATCTAACGCAACTTGACGAATATTATTACCGTAATCAAATGCGATTGCACCACGTTGTTGCATTGCTAAAATTGCTTCAACATGAACTGCCATACTATGTTTTGCACGTTTAATGACTTCATCTGGATTTTGGACACGAAGTTTCTTTCCTTCTTCCATTGTCATTCCGATTGGTAAATAACCATTTAATGGATCATGTGCTGAAGTTTGATCAGTAATTAAATCAGGTACAAAATTACGTTCAACTAATTGAGGTAAAATTTCAGCTGCATTGCCTACTAAGCCGATTGCTAAAGCTCTTCCTTCGTTTTTAGCTTCAGTAGCAAGTTGTAATGCTTCCTCTAAATCGTGAGTTAATACGTCACAATATCTAGTGTCGATACGACGTTGAATTCTTGTTTCATCTACATCGATACCGATTACAACTCCACCATTCATCGTTACAGCTAGCGGTTGAGCTCCACCCATACCGCCAAGACCTGCAGTAATTGTAATTGTACCTTTTAAGCTTCCACCGAAATGTTGTTTAGCAGCTTCTCCAAAAGTTTCATAAGTACCTTGTAAAATCCCTTGAGTACCGATGTAAATCCAGCTACCAGCAGTCATTTGACCGTACATCATTAAGCCTTTTTCATCTAATTCACGGAAGTGTTCCCAAGTTGCCCATTTAGGAACTAAGTTAGAGTTTGCTAATAATACTCGTGGTGCATCTTCGTGTGATTTAAAAACTGCAACTGGTTTACCTGATTGAACTAATAAAGTTTCATCGCTCTCTAATTTCTTTAGTGATTCAATAATTGCATCAAAGCTTTCCCAGTTTCTTGCAGCTTTACCGATTCCACCATATACGACTAAATCTTCTGGTCTTTCTGCTACTTCTTCGTCTAAGTTGTTTAATAACATACGAAGTGCTGCTTCTTGAATCCAACCTTTAGTGTTTAATTCAGTACCTTTTGGCGCTTTTAAAGATCCTTTTGTGATTTCCATTTTAATTCCACCTCTTCTTATATTTGTGTTTGTTTTGTATAGTTTCGTGCTAAGAAATTTTCTTTTAAATAAGTTGTTAATTTTTCAATGTCTTTTGAGAATACGCGATCTCTAGTAATTGATGGAACTGTTTTACGAGCATCTTCCATAAACTTTCTAGTTGTCTCAGACATTTTGTCAATTCCTTTATATTCAACACCTTGCATTGCACAAATACATTCGATTGCTAAAACTCTTCTAGCGTTTTGTAGAATTTGGTAAGCATGACGTGCACCGATTGTACCCATACTTACATGATCTTCTTGGTTAGCTGAAGAAGGAATTGAGTCAACACTTGCTGGATGTGCTAAAGTTTTATTTTCAGAAACTAAAGCAGCAGCCACGTATTGCATAATCATTGCACCAGATTGTAATCCTGGTTCTGGACTTAAAAATGGTGGTAAATCATTTAATTGTGGGTTAACTAAACGCTCAATACGTCTTTCAGAAATATTCGCTAACTCAGCAACACCTAATTTAAAGAAGTCCATTGCAAATGCGATTGGTTGACCATGGAAATTCCCACCAGAGAATACATCATCACCGAATAATAATGGATTATCAGTCGCAGCATTCATTTCGATTTCTAATTTCTCTTTTGCATAGTTCAGAACTTGCCAACTTGCTCCGTGAACTTGAGGGATACATCTTAATGTATAAGCGTCTTGAACTCGGATTTCACCTTGTCTAGTCGTTAATTGGCTTGTTGCTAAAATATTGCGGTAACGTTCTGCTACTTCAATTTGTTCTTTATATCCACGAGCAATATGAATTCTTTCATCAAAAACATCTGTAATACCATTTAATGCTTCAAATGTAATAGAAGAAATTAATTCACTTTGATAAGCTAATTCTTCACCTTCAAGGTAAGTAAGAATGCCCATTGCTGTCATTGCTTGCGTACCATTAATTAAAGCTAAACCTTCTTTAGCTTCTAGCGTAATTGGTAAAATTCCTTCTTTTGCTAAAGCTTCTGCTGTTTCCATACGTTTTCCTTTATAGAAAACTTCACCTTCACCAAGTAAAACTAAAGCTAAGTGAGATAAAGGAGCTAAGTCTCCGCTAGCACCTAATGATCCTTGAGATGGGATCACTGGGTGAATTTGAGCATTAATTAATGAAAGTAATTTTTCAACTACTACTAAACGCACGCCAGAGTGACCTTTTAACATTGTATTTGCACGAAGTACTAACATCGCTCTTGAAACTAATTCAGGGAACGGTTCACCAACACCACATGCATGAGAAGCGATTAAGTTATATTGAAGTGTTGAAACATTTTCTTTTTCAATTAATACATCACTAAATTTTCCGAAACCTGTTGTGATACCATATACGACTTTGCCATTATTTACGATTTCTTCTACCTTTTCTCTACAAGCTTTTACCGCAACTAAGCTCTCTTCTCCTGCTTTTACATATGCCTTATCGAATAAAATACTTTTCATTTGTTCCATTGTTAAGCTATTACCAGTTAAAGTTACCATTAAAAAACACCTCCGAATTTTGTCAAAAAAAACACAGAAAGAGGCTATGAGACGTAAATAGTAACTTACGAATCATAGCCCCCTATCATCTAATAAACTATGGGCGATTATATGTGATTAATGCCGAGTCCTGCTGATTCATGCTCCGATCCTTTAATTGGAGCACCAATCGTACCGTATAGTGCAACTGCTATCCAGTCACCCTCGTTCACGTTTTTATAAGGCTTTCCTCTAACAACAGCAAATCTAAGTCCTACTGTTCTAAGAACATCACCTAATTGAACATGACCTCTTGTTACGCCTTGAATTGCTTCAAGTGTTGCATGATATAATGAATGAACTTCTCTATATAGAGCTCCATTAATTACACCATTTTGTTTGGCAGCGGTTTCAATCGCGGCAACGACCTTTTGAGCATCCATTGTACCGACCTTACCTACACACCATACAACGTTTTCATTTTTCATTAATTCTTCTTCTTGATCGGTCAAAGCAAGCATCATAGCTGTTCGACCAATTCGTTGACTTTGCTCTGCCATATCGCTAATACCTCTTAATTACTTTCTCTAATAAACTAGTATCTGATTACATTATATGCCAACAATTAGTAAACTTCAATATATTCAGATTATTATTTTTAAAAAATATTTTTTTATTGAAACTTATGTAAATATTCAAATTATTTACCAATGATTTATTATTTAAGAAAACTTGTCTATTTGTCTACTTGTCATAATAAAAATAACTTGGTTGAATAACAAAAAAGGGATCATTCGCCGTTTGTTAAGATTTTTTTCTTAACACTAGCTGCCAAGTAACACCAAAACAATCAGTCACCCATGTAACCTTACTAAAATCATTCATTTCTACTGGCCCCATTAGTACTTTCCCATCACTCTTCAAGCCACCAAAAATTAAATCAAACTCCGCATCATCTTTGCATTCTAAATAAAAGGAAACAGCCCAAGTAAATTCAGGACAATGTTCTTTTTCCATATCCAAAACCATAAAAGACTGTCCTAAAATTTCAATGATACCATTCATAATTTTCCCTTCTACACCTCGGTCATCTTTCGTAAATCTTCGAAGAGAAACGAGTTTTGAATTCGGAAAAGTACGAACATAATAATTCATCGCTTCCTCCGCATTGCCGCTAAACGTTAGAAATGGAGTAATTCTTTGCCCTGATACAACCGGTATTACAGGCTCTTGTGTCATCTCTATAAAACCCTCCAAACAAATTTAAATTACCTAATTATAGAACTTTAAACAAACCAGTTCGAAATATCTATTTCAACTAAAGATTTAGCCCTAAAAAAATTGTGAATAGATATAGATTGTACCATATTTTTACATATCAAAAAACTTTGCAGTTAATTGAAATAAAACCGACGTTAATAAAGAATGAAAAAACTAGATTTAACGATCAACCTTTGGACTTTCTTCCATAAACAGTTTTTATGCAAGGTTTGTTAGTTCACAATTCAATAATTTCCTAATCTTAACAATTTTCTTCTTTTGTTAATTTTTTAATTATATAATTAGATTAAAAATAAATAAAAGGAGGTTTATATGAAAAAATTTTTTGGAAGATTTTTTAAAAAGAATTTAAAAAATGATAATGCATACTATAAAGATCTTTCTATTCAGTTTAATATAAACGACTTAAAGGTAAATTCTAACTTCGCTGATTTAACATTAGTTTCTAGACTAGAAAACGCATGGAAAATGGATTTCCTAGCTAATGTTAAAGAAAGAGTTATTGAAAAAGAAGGTTGGAGCAGCGAAAAGTATTCCTTTATTGAAAGGGAATTAAAGCGCTTTTTCTTAATGGCAGCAATTTTTGAAAACATTCAAATGTATAGTCAAGAAGTTGATAAAATCTGGCACGAAATGATTTTATTTACGAAAAGTTATCCTAATTTTTGCAAGACTTTTTGTGGTGAAATGATACACCATGAACCAAATGTTCATAAGGATGATGTAACGATAACCGATCGAAGCGATGCTAGGGCTGTTTTCAATTTGTTATATAATACTTTGTTTGAAACGACATCTGTAAATACCTATATGTTAGGAAATTTATTTGTTAATTATAAAAATACTAAAGTTCAAGAATATTTATCGAGCAAAACAATTCAAACAAAAAGTTTCGTTTCACATTTAAACTCACAAACTAAAAATAATTTTTTAAACGAGTTTGCTAGAATTCAAAAAAATTTAGTAGAAAAAGAAAATGAAGAAGCAAGAACTAAACACCTATCACAAAAATCGTTCCCAAGCTCGACTAATCGTTCATCTACTAGCAAAAAATCAGATGATGGTCATATTAATTCTGCATTTTTAGCTACAAATACTTTTTTTGCTTTAAATGAAAGTACAAATGATGGTTCAAACAATAGTGATAGTCAACATCATAACACGCACTCTTCATGCTCAAGTTCATCACATTCTTCATGTTCTAGTAGTTCTCATTCTTCGTGTTCTAGTTCGAGTTGCTCAAGTTCAGGTTGTTCAAGTTGATCTATGAATATTGTCATTCATGTATAATTACATTAACTCAACCTTTAGGTTGGGTTAAATTGTCTTAACTTTAGAAAATTTGACTTCTCCTATGATTAATTCAACCATTTTTCGTTTCCCCAAAAGGTAAAATGATATAACTAATTGTTAGCACTAGAATAATGATTGCTAACCAAAAATTATGTGACGATTCTCCATTATTTACAATAATAAAACGAATTGTAGCTGTAATCCCTATATATAGAAGATAGCGTATAGGAAAATGATAATTTTCTTTGAAATATTGAACAATAATTGATATAAATCCAAAATATAAGAAAAATATTAAAACTTTTCCAAAAATCTGATGAACATTTTTATTTTCCAATAAAATATCATTAAAAATATAATAAAGTTCTCTGAAAAGGAAGTAAGCAAGAATTAGGCTCAGTAATAATAATGATATATTTAATAAGGTTTGATAAAGCTTGATCAACAATTTACGATTTTTAAACCAACTCATTCCAATCATTTGTCTCCCCCAGTTTTTTATTTATGAAAAACACTTATCATTTTTGCTTCTTCTATATAATATTTCGATCGAACACAAAAACCGAAATCCCTATATTTTCTTCAACTTTCATATCTGAAAATAGATGGACTAATTTTGCGCCAACAAGTTCTTCTAAACCTTTTGGTGGGTTATTTAAATATAAATCTTGAATCATTTTTGTTCGTGCAGTATGAACCATTTCTGCCCCGTTCATTGTTCCAGAAATAAATTTTTCAGTTGGAGTCAAATTACCATATAATGTTGAAATGGCCATGTTTTCAACAAACACCGTATGAATCCGCTCTGGACCTTTTCCAAACAAATCTTTCCGAAGTTTTCTCATCAGATCATTAAATTCATGTATTTTTTTTGACATTACTTATTCGCCTCAATTTCCATTTTTTTTAAAATGTTATAGCTTATCTTTACACAGAATTCTTTAACCTATTTACTAAAGACGAGGAATATCATCTTAGTTTCTATTACATTTCTCAAAATCACTTCACTTCCCACTTTTTTCAAAAAAAAAATTCCACCAGGATGACAATTAGCCGATTCATAGGCTTACTGTCTTCTTGGTGGAATAGTTAATTAGCAAAAAAATTTACTAATATACCAATCCAATTTAAGTTAAATGAATTTAATAGATCCATAACAAATACATTATCATGTTTCCATATCATCCGGATTTATTATATCTCTATCTGTTTAAATTAACAATTATAATGTTATATTTATATATTTCTGTCTAATTCGAATTTTAACCATTTAATAACTTACATAATTAAACATTGCCTGCACTGAAGCAGTTATTTTAATTTGACCCTCTTGAATTGGCGTAGTTGGACCGCTGAATGCTGCTGCAGTCATTGTTAATGAAGACATCGGACGTACAACTTGAATTCCTTCTTCAGCCAACCAAATCGGTATGTTATTAATCGATAACCCTAGGGATTTCGCGATGTTTTCTGCATTCATTTTTGCATTTAAAGTGGCCTTTTGTAGTGCTTCTCCATAATATGGTTCGGGATTTGATACTTCGAATGTAAGATTTCGAACTTCATTTGCTCCATTTTCAACTGCAACGTCAATCACTTTCCCAACATTTGCAAGATCCTTCACGATTACTTTGAACATATGACTCACCCGATACCCCTTAAAAATTTGCTGTGAATCTTGGTAATCAACGATTCGATCAATTGTATATGAATTCGTTTCAATTTCGTCTTGTTTAATTCCTATTCCTTTTAATGCTTCTATTATTTTATTCGAAATGATTGCATTCTCTGTTTGAGCCGTTTGTACTTTCATATTTTCTACTACTGATCCTAATAGTACAAACGACTGGTCGGGCTTTACTGATACTTCACCTTTTCCTGTTGCTTTAATCGTATAATTAGTATTCAAATTGCCTGATCGGATAGCACTTTGATATTGAGGGGTTGAATAATCATATCGCATGCCTGCTAAGTTATAATGATTTAATGGATAAATCTTCCTCACATCCTTTTAAGATGAAATATTGTATTTGTGCCCATTTATTTTATGTATGGAAGGCTTTTTCTGTGATTAGTTCGACTTATTGTTATGAGGATCTAATCAAAAAAGCTTGTAAACAACGGGAAAATCCCACTGTCTACAAGCTTTTGCAATTTAAATTTACTCAATAATAAACGTTGATGCTTTCTCATCATTTATTATTGATTCATCTTCAACCAAGATATCTTCATCGTCTTTTTGTTTCCCAATCTCTATTGGTACTTCATATTCTGGTACACTGCCATTGTAATATGTAGAATTGTTTTCCATTTGAATTCCCCTTTTTAAATGATAGATTGGAAGCGTCTTAATTATGTGAAAATCAATCCACATTTTAATTAAACAAGATAATACCTTTCAATACTATTGGGGGAATTTTAACAATTTCATCTTAAAAAGAATGTTAAAAATACCAATTATTTGTTAATTACAGGTTGGAATACCTTCTAAATCCAGTAATTTAAATATTAATTGTATTGGGGGAAATTTAACATTTTTATTGAAAATTATTTATACATAAAAAAAGGAATGGATTTCTCCATCCCTTTTTAAGTTTATTAGAAACTAAACATCGGTTTAAAATCACCTTTATAAGGTTCATGCTCAACAAATACTGTTATATCCTTACCATCTTTGTCTTTGCCTGTTCTTTTGTAAGTAAATTTATTTTTATTAAGCTCAGTCAATTCAAGAACAGCACCATACTTATTTGCTCCAATTGAAACATGTGCTCTAATTTTATTTTCGTGGGCAATATCGAAATATCCATAGTCACCACGACTTTTACCTGTTTCAAGATTGAAAAACTCATATTTATTAGTGTATCCATCAAATTTTGCAAGGCTAATAAAATTCGTATTATATTTCGTTACATCATTCCCTTGTTCATCTAGAACTTTTGTACCATTCCAAAGTGTTCTACCTAAAATTTTATCACCATCAACGTTTTTTACAATCTCGCCTGTTTTAGAATCTAATTTTTTATCAGGATCTGTAAAAGAAAGCTGTTTTTCTTTATAAGGAACATGTTCAACATATACTTCTACATCATTCCCGTTTGCATCTTTCCCCATTCTTTTATAAGTAAATACGTTTTTATTTAGTTTTGTCATATCGACTACAGCTTGGTAATTCATTGATTCAGAAATTAAAATTCGTTTTTTACCATCATTTGTAATAAAGAATGTACCTTTATCCCCACGAGTTTGACCCGTTTTTGCATCAAAAAATTCGTATCTGCCCGTTTTTGCATCATATTTAGCAAGTCCAATAAAATTTGCGTTCTCTTTTGTTAAATCATGATGATTTTTATCATACACTCTTGTACCTTGCCAGTTTGTGCTACTTAAAATATTAGCCATGACCTGGCCTTTTGTTAATTTGTTCTTTACTTTTTTGGGAGCTTTGTATACTCTTTCTTGCTTTTGTTTACCTTGCTCTACTTGTGCGTCAGCAGCTGTATTGCAACCTGTTACTACTAATGTTAATCCGAGTAATATAGATGAAATTGTTTTTGTTTTATTATTCAATTTTAATTGTCTCCTCAATGTTCATTTTATCGTTTTATATATGTTCTCCATTTATTCAAAAACTTACCTTATTTAGCACCTGTTACTTGCAAAATCTCTTCGATTTCTTTAAAACCTCTTTCACGCGCATGCTGTATGGGGCTAACATTTTCACGATCAGACAAATTAACATCTGCTCCGTTCACAATAAGTAATTGTACTGTTTGCTGTTGTTTTTCACTTCCATCGTTCAAAATAATTGCTTCTAAAAGGGCCGTCCATCCTAAATTATTAACATGATTAATATCAATCTCGGTATTCGTAAGAAGTTCATTGACCACATCTACATATCCATGTTCTGAGGCGGGAATCAATGCTGTTCCACCATACCGGTTCGTAATGGCTGGATCAGCACCAGCTTTTATTGTAAGCTTTAGAATATCAATAAAGCCTTCAGCACCAGCATATAAAAAAGGATTGTTTTTCATGTGATCTCGAATATTGACATCTGCGCCTGCATCAATCAGTACTTTTGCAGTTTTGAAATCATTTTGATAAGTTGCAATCATCGTGGCAGTTTGTCCATTAGAATTCTGTGCATTAATATTTGCACCATTCTCAATCAACTTTTTAACGATATCAGTTTCTCCTCGTTTAGCTGCTTGAAATAATTGTTCGTTCACTTTTTCTTCCCCCTTAGCAAATGAGGCACATCCATTTAGCAAAAGTATGCAGCTGGTTATTACTGCAAGTAACTTCCACATAAAATATAACGTCCTCCTTTTCCATTACTAATCACTATGAAAATATCACTTTATTCCTGGGAAATTTCCCTCCAATCTTTCTAATAAGTTAGACCATTGTAGGTATGAAATCTATGTTAATCCTTAAATGAAAACTCCTTCTAAACAAATTATTAAAAAAGTATAAAATTTTTAATAATATTTCTTTATAAATTGGCCATGTTTTTTGAACTAAAAAAAGACTGCCTAATTAGACAGTCATAAGTATTAGCTATTTTCTATTGTTTTGTAAGTTCCTTCAAATGAAATTTGTGATAATTAATCACTTTATTTTTCGTATTTCATATAGTTTATCTCAAAATAAACTATAAGCATTTTATTTTTTTATGTACGCCCATTTGTAGGAGTTTTTCACCCCATACGGATGATTGTAAACATTTTTCACATACGATTTCTCTAAATAAGCCACGCCATTCTGATACATAGGTGAAATAGCTGCATCCTTTCCAAGCAATTGCTCTTCAGCATCTGCTAAAGCCTTCCATCGTTCTTTCGGATCTTGAAGGAGTGTCGTTTTTGCTTTTGTGATCAATTCATCATACTTTGGATTCGAGTACGCTATATTATTATTCGTCACCCATTTATCCAAAAATGTCATCGGATCAGGATAATCCGGTCCCCATCCTGCAAGAGAAATATCGTACTGGAGCTTATCTTCCATCGCAAATTTAGTCTGTGCAGGCTGCATTTTGATGTTCACTGTTAAACCAGGTAGATTTTTTTCAAGTTCATATTTCATATACTGGGAAATTTTCTTATTATTATCGTCCTCTGCAATTAGAAACTCTAAAGCTACACTTTGTTTTCCAAGCTCCTGCTTGGCTTTTTCCCAATATTCCTTTGCCATCGCAATATTTGTTTTATTGAAGTCCCCTGTAGTATCGTTGAAATCCTTTCCATCCGGACCATACGCCAAATGTCTGGCTACAAAATAGTAAGCTGGTGTAGACCCATTATTTAAGAGTACGTCCGTAATCCCTTTTTTGTCGTAGCCCATATCGATCGCTTTACGCGCATTCACATTTTTTAAAATAGGATTTTGGTTATTTAGCTTTAAGTAAATAAGCCTTCCTTCTTGTGCTGTTTTAAATTCTTTATCGTCTTTATACTTGTCCACATATTCGGCTGTAAGACTGACCCTATCAATTGCTCCCGTATCATATAGATTAATAGCTGTGGAGTTATCCTTCGCAATATTAAACTTGATTTCATCCAGCTTTACTTTCTTTTTATCCCAATATTCCGTGTTTTTCTCAAGCTTAAAGCTTTGTTCGTGCTTCCATTCACTCATTTTAAACGGACCGTCATAAACAACTGTGTTCGCTTCCAAACCATATTTCTTGCCCTGCTCCTTTACAACCTTTTCATTAATAGGCATGAAAGGGGCAAGTGTGGTCAAGCTTAGAAAATACGGCACTGGATTATCGAGCTGTACTTCTAACGTATGATCATCGATAGCCTTTATTCCCAATTGATCAACAGGTAGTTGCTTTTCATTTATCTTCTTTGCGTTTTTAACATCATACATTATGTAGGCATATTCTGAAGCTGTTGTCGGATCCAAAGTGCGTTTCCAAGCATATTCAAAATCATGTGCCGTCACTGGATCCCCATTAGACCATTTTGCATCACGCAGTTTAAAAAGATAAGTCTTTCTATCTTTACTCACTGTATAGGATTTTGCAATTCCAGGTACTGGCTGGCTATCTTTTCCTTGTCTGTATAGCCCCTCCATAACATTATTTAGTACACTGAGTGTTGTAGAGTCTTCTACAAGGGATGAGTCCATTGAAGAAAGCTCAGATGTTTCAACTAAACGCAGCACTTGTTTTGTGTGTTGTTTTCCCAAGCCCGCAGCTGTTGATGCCTTTTCTTTTTGGGGGGCACATCCTGGAAGTGTAATGCCCATGATTAGTAGTAAAGCGGTTAAACGTTTAGATCGTTTATTCAATGAAATCCTCCTCAATATTTAACATATATAATAGTTATAATATTCTGTATATTCATCGAATTACCTCTTTAAATGTTCAATTTATCGAACAGAAAAATAATATTAGTAGTTTTTATTCCTTACTTAAAAGATTACATGCTGCATTCAGAAACATGTTAACTCCAATAACAAGGGATTCTTCATCGATTGTAAACCTTGGATGATGGTGTGGAAACGTACTTTCACTATCCACTGATCCTGAACCAATTTTAAAAAAGCAACCGTCCGTTTTTTGTAAAAAAGCAGAAAAGTCTTCCCCTCCCATAGATGGTTTGATATACGAAATAGATTCATTGCCATATTCTTCAATTGCTGTTTGTTCTACTACTTTTGTGACATCATCATGATTAATAACTGGTCTGTACCCATAACGGTAATGACAAGAATAGCTTGCTCCATGGGCCTCGCAAATTCCTTTTACAATTTGTTCTATTCGCACCTCAGCATCATATCGCAATTTTTCGTCAAAGCAACGGACGGTTCCAACAATTTCAGCAATTTCGGGAATGATATTATCAGCCGTTCCTGCGTGAAATTGGGTAACAGACAGAACCCTTTGCGCAAATGCATCAGTTTTCCGCGAAACAATATGCTGTAAATTCGTTATAATTTGCGCCCCAATTGCAATACTGTCCACAGTATCTTCTGGATGCGCGGCATGTCCGCCTTTGCCTTTTATTGTAATATGGAATGCATCAGGGGCTGCCATCATAGGTCCGTAAACGATACCGATTTTGCCTACTTCCAAACCGGACATGAGATGCAAGCCAATCACATAGTCTACTCCATTCATAACTCCCGCTTGCACCATTTCCTCCGCTCCACCCGGATATTGTTCCTCGGCGTGCTGGAACAGGAAACGGATTTCTCCACTAATCTCATTTTTATGCTTTGCCAAGATTTCAGCCGCTCCAAGTAAAATGGCCGTATGCCCGTCATGGCCGCAAGCATGCATCACACCCGGGACTGTTGAAGCGAATTCAAATCTGTTTTCTTCAACAATCGGCAGGGCATCCATATCGGCGCGAATAGCCAGCGTTTTACCAGGCTTTCCACCAACTAGTCTTGCCATCACACTATATTTCGTCGGACGTGAGAGCTCCAGATTTCCAAATGATTGCAATGTATCAAATACAAATTGAGAAGTTTTTTCCTCTTGAAATGAAAGCTCTGGATATTTGTGTAGATGTCTTCTCCACTGCACTAGCTTTTCTTTTGAAATCTCTGCTTTAAATTCTACATTTTCTAAGGATTTCACTTAAACCACTCCCTTGCTAGTATTCAATTGTTAATTTCTCTTTCGTACAAATAATCCCTTCCTAATTTAAGTAAATATATTTTTTAAAAATACAGCCTAAGATGAGGAATTTCCTGCTAGATATAGAATATATAAAGTAAGATATTTTCAAGTGGGAGGGATCATTATGCAAAAACCGAATGCGTTAAAAACAGGAGATTCAGTGATGATAATTGCACCATCAAGTCCACCAAACATTGAAAATGTAATGAAGATGAAGCTAAAAATTGAACAAGCCGGCCTCAATGTCCTTATAGGAAAAGGTGTAACTGAAAAACGAGGCTACCTTGCAGGAAGTGATGCAAATAGAGTATCGGACTTACATGATGCCTTCTCTGACTCTGAAGTAAAGGCGGTACTGTGTGCAACCGGAGGATATGGAAGCGGAAGATTGCTACAAGACATAGACTTCGAGCTCATCAAAAACAATCCGAAAATCTTTTGGGGATACAGTGACATTACTGCTCTGCATATTGCTTTGCAACAAAAAGCAAATCTAGTAACGTTCCATGGGCCTATGATGCAAGAGTGTGGTGTAGATACTGTCCCACCAAAGACATTAGCGTCTTTCAAGCAATTATTAGAACCGCTCAGTCTGACCTTCACCGCTTCTGAAGTAGATACATACCCTGCATTTTCACATTCTGTCACTGCCCCGATGACCGGTGGCAATCTAACAGTTTTAACAAGCACTATCGGTACACCATATGAAGTGGATACAAAAGGAAAGATTTTATTTATTGAAGATATTCAAGAAGAACCCTACCGTATTGATCGCATGATTAATCAATTACGATTAGCAAATAAGCTTCAAGAATGTAAAGGGATTATCTTGGGAAATTTCAATGATTGCGGACCGAAAAAACGCCAAAACTCCCTAACTATAGCGGACATTGTAAATGATCTTATCGTCCCGCTTGGATTGCCTGTTTTAAGCGGATTTCTTATCGGTCATTGTTCACCAAATTATGGTGTTCCCTTTGGAGTCCCTGTCACGATGAACGGTGCCGATCAATCGATTTCATTTGAACCCGGAATTCAAATGAAAGAGTGTCGACCACAAAAGTGAACATTTAATATTCATGTGTTGTACTATTTTTATAGATTGTAAATCCCACCTGCTCACCCAGGTGGGATAACAAAAACAAGCTGAACGATAGGAAAGCACCAGATATCATAATTTACAAAGGACCATCTGAAACTATTTCTAACTACCCATATTAACTAGAATACTTTAAACTTCAAATACTGCTCCTATCGTAAGTATTAACAAGTGTGATAGTTTAAAAATTTCGTTATACATTAAATCGATACCCCGCACCCCAAACTGTTTCCAAAAACTTAGGGTTCGTAGGATCTCTTTCTATCTTTTCACGTAGTCTACTAATATGGACGGTTACAGTTGAAACGTCTGCAGCTGATTCGAGGCCCCAAACTTTTTCATAGAGCTGTTCTTTACTTAAAACTTGGTTTGGGTTCATTACAAAAAATACCATTAAATCAAATTCTTTAGTCGTAAATGGTACTTCTACTTCGTTAATAAAAACTTTACGAGCTGAACGATCGATTGATATTCCATGAACAAAAATTGTTTTTGAAACGGTATTGTTCCCTGCCAGCCTTTCATATCGGGATAAATGTGCCTTTACTCTTGCAACTAGTTCACTTGGGCTAAATGGCTTTGTAATGTAATCGTCCGCACCTAAACCAAGGCCTCTAATTTTATCAATATCCTCTTTTTTAGCAGATACAAATAAAATAGGAATATTTTTTACTGCACGTATTTCTTTACAGATTTCAAAACCATTTTTTCCTGGCAGCATAATATCCAATATAATTAAATCGTAATTACCTTTTAGTGCATGTCGAAGGCCCTCATCGCCATTATGTTGAATATCTACACGAAAATCATTTATTTCTAAATAATCTCTTTGTAATTCTGCAATGCTTATATCATCTTCAATCAGTAATATTTCTTTCAATTTCTCTCACCTTTCTTTAAGGAAAAGAAAATACTTGTCCCTTTATCTATCTCGCTAGCTGCCCAGATTTTCCCTCCATGCTCTTCAACAATTTGTTTTGCAATTGCTAGTCCTAAACCACTACCTCCAGTTTGCGAATTTCTTGATTGTTCTGCACGGTAAAATCGTTCAAAAATAAATGGTAAAGCTGTAGAATCAATACCTTGACCATTATCTGTTACTTCAACAATTACTTCATTTAACTGTTCATTTAATGAAAATGAAATTTTCTTTTCTTCTTTGTTCATATATTTCACACAATTGCTTACTAAGTTTGACAACACTCTTTTTAATTTTTCTCGATCCGCTGTAACATTGATTGATTCATTTGCCTGACTAAATTCTATTTTGATGCCTTGCTGCAGTAAATCCAAATAAATTTCATCTATATAGCTTCCTATATATTTATTCATTTCGATATTTTCAAAGTGAAATGGTTCCTTCTTTAAATCCAATTTAGAAAATAAGAACAATTCATCGATTAATGAATCCATATCCTTTGCTTTAGAGTAAACTGTTGATAAATATTTTTCCATTTTCTCAGGAGTATTAGCTACCCCATCTTTTATCCCTTCCACATATCCAATTATTGAAGTAATCGGTGTTTTCAAATCATGCGAAATATTGGACAATAGCTCTTTACGATTTTCCTCATATTGTATTTGGAGATTGATCGATTCTTTTAATTTGATTCTCATTTCCTCAAAAGCTTTATTTAATACACCGATTTCATCATTTGAACTTGTATCAATTTCAAAATTCAAATCTCCAACTTTAATTTTTTCTGCACCATTTTTAAGTTTTGAGATTGGCTTAATAATACTTCGGGAAACTAAATAGTTTAGCATTCCGATGATTATGATAAATAAAAAAAGCAATAAACCTAGTAAAATTGGAAAAAGATTACGAATAACCTCGGCATATGAACTTGCCTTCTTTAAGACAAAAATACTCCCTTGGCTTTGATTTGGAAAATAAAAATCAAATTTCACATACGTAAAAAACAAATCATTAATTTTAATCGTATCGCGTGTATTAATATTCGTTTCCTCAAACCCAGGTAGCGCTTTTCCCAACACTTTTTTATCTAATGACGGGGAAGCGTACTCAATATGTTTTCCATTTCGAACTACAATAAAAATATTCTTATGCTCTATACTTTTAAGTTCCTTCTTATTAAGTAACTGCTGAGGATTATGTTTAGCAAGTAGCTTCAAATCAAGAAACACACTTTCCTCTACTGTAGTCAAAGGTTTTTGTACATAAGTCTTTTTGTAAAGATTTTCTACTGACTTTACATCTCCTGTTATTGCAAAAATTATTAAAAAACCTGCTGCTAATAATAATGTGATTGAAAAAAGAATCACCCCAATATAAGACAACAGAAACCTCATTTTAATTGACATTTCTTTCACTCGCTCGGTAATAAAATTTTATTTAAATATCTTTATTCTTAGCATGCAATCTACTTTCGTAAACTACACTTCTAAAAATAAAAGATTGTTTTCAATTGAAATTAAGTGAACTATATCATATAAATCTTAAAAAAGTGTAAAATTTGTGTGAAATAAGTCTAAACAACAAATAATTCATAAAATAGTTAGAAAATCATCAAATTATTAGTTTCATTTGTATGTAAGATAGATTGAAAGGAGGTGGATTATGAAAAATCAAAAAGAACGATATGAATCAAATGATCTAAGGATTTATCAAAGATTAAATGATAGGAGCAGGCTTTCTGATGAAGATTTAGCATACTTTTCTTATCTAGAAAAAGGTTTCAAGGGTGAAAAAAAATTTGATGAATGGACTTCAAAACTATCAGATAACTGGCTTTTCCTTAACGATTTATTGTTAGAATGTAACAAATCCGAATTTCAAATTGATTCGATTGGTATAAACGGAGAAACAATCTATTTATTTGAAGTAAAAAATTTTGAAGGAGATTATTATATAGAAGGGGATCAATGGTATAAAACATCAAAAACCGAAATAAAAAATCCTTACGAACAACTTAATAGAACCGAATCCATGTTACGAAAATTACTTAATGAACACAAGATCAATTTCAAAATAAAACCTCATTTAGTTTTTGTAAACTACGATTTTTTTTTATACAATGCCCCTATGAACCTACCCATTATTTTTCCATCACAATTAAATCGCTTAATAAACGAATTAAACCTGCAACGTTTCAAATTAAATGTTAATCATTTTCATCTCGCCGAAGTATTTTTATCACTTCATAAATCAGAGTCTAAGTACAAACAATTTCCAAATTATCAATATGAACAGCTATTAAAAGGCATTATTTGTATTAACTGTAATACGTATATTACTGAAGTTAAAAAAGGGAAACTTGTATGCCAAGCCTGTGGCTATATAGAAGACCTGTCTAATGGAATATTAAGAAGTGTTGAAGAACTTAAATTTCTCTTTCCAAATAGAAAAATAACAACTAATGCGGTTTATGAGTGGTGTGGAATTTATAAATCAAAAAAAGGGATTTGGAAAGTACTTCGTGAAAATTTCACTAAGAATGGACATGGAAAATATAGTTATTTTGATTAGTGACTTTAGCTTGTACTCATTTTTATGAGTGCATTTTTTTATTTTAGCTACTTTTTATCCCTTGATGGGTGGATATTTCTTTATTTTTGTTTAATTTACTAACTCATAGCCCTTTATGAGTTAGTATCTTTGTATTTTTTGCTATTTTACTTACTCTTGAACCCCTTATGAATAACCAAATTTCAACTTTTTGCTATTTTACTTACTCATGAACTCCTTATGAGTAACCACATTTCATCTTTTTGCGTTTTTACTTACTCATGAACTCCTTATGGGTAACCATTTTTCTTATTTTTGCTATTTTACTTACTCATGAACTCCTTATGAGTAACCATTTTTCATTTTTTTGCGTTTTTACTTACTCATGAACTCCTTATGAGTAACCATTTTTCTTATTTTTGCTATTTTACTTTCTTATGAACGCCTTATGAGTAAGCATATTTCTTATTTTTGCTATTTTACTTACTCATGAACTCCTTATGAGTAACCAGATTTCATCTTTTTGCTATTTTATTTACTCATGAACTCCTTATGAGTAACCATTTTTCATCTTTTTGCTATTTTACTTACTCATGAACTCCTTATGAGTAACCACATTTCATCTTTTTGCGTTTTTACTTACTCATGAACTCCTTATGAGTAACCATTTTTCTTATTTTTGCTATTTTACTTACTCATGAACTCCTTATGAGTAACCATTTTTCATTTTTTTGCGTTTTTACTTACTCATGAGCTCCTTATGAGTAATCATTTTTCATCTTTTTGCTATTTTACTTACTCATGTACTCCTTATGAGTACAAAAAAAACCACCAGCATAAAAGCTAGTGGCCAAAATCTACAAAACTTACCCTAATGGTTTAATATAATCATCAATCGTTTTCCCTTTGTATTTTGTAACTGGTTTTATTTTTCCAGATACGTCAGGGTTTTGTATTAGATAGTTTCTCTTAACATAATCAAGATCTTTCGCATCAACTTTTCCATCAAAATTGATATCTGCATTTCGATCATTTGTATTTAGTTTGCTGGTGATATAGACTGCATCTAGTATATCAATGACGTTATCATTGTTGACATCTCCAGCTCTCATCGTAGCATAGTAGAAATACTTTAATTTTCCAGCATCCATTGCATCATATGAATCTACCATTTCATTAACATTTACATGTCTTTCGAAATGACCTGGTATTTTGATAACAATTTCGTAAGATTGATCTAGTAATGGTAGATTAGGTACTGAGAATCTAGCAGCACTGTTGATGGTTGCATCATAACGTTTCCCATCAGTTCCACCAATTACATACACTTCTGCTCCTACTTTTGAATAATCCTTTTTAGGATCTAACCAAATCGAATTACTAGGTACAAATCCATCTGGTAGGAATCCGCCTTCAAGAATTGAATAAGATGGAATGATATTAACTCCTTGTCCAAATTTATTGTTTATTGTCATTTGTGGTTGACCTAAAATATTCGCTTTAGCAGTTTGGAATCCTAATTGTTGAACCCATTTTGTATATACGCTTGGTTTATCTTTAACTTTTAACGTAATCGTAGCTACTGGCATATTTGCATTGATTCCAGTTGTAGGAGTAGGTCCATCTAAACTTGTCGTTAATTTTATCCAATTGTTTGATGTATCTGTTTTTTGATCTTGAGCTGTAAGGTTTGCAGTTAACCCTAAAGCTTTTGCTGCATTAACATATTCGCTACTTATTTCTGTGCTTTGGTATTCAAATACATCTTTTGGATAAGTAAGTGTAAACTCACCACCCATTAGATTTTTAAGATTATGTTCACTTAAAGTTACTTTAATAGTATCACCGTATTTCGCGTCAAACTTATCAGTTGTTAATTTAATGTAAGGTTGTCCCTTTTTAACCAAAGTGTATGTCTGACTAGGGTGATTTTGAATTCCGTTTGTTGCAATGTCTTGTCCTAATAATGTCATTGTTGAGAAATTTTTCTCTGCTTGGATTTTTCTTGTGTATTCAAAGTTTCCATTACGATCAACGACTAATGGTACATTACCAATAGGATTTTGTGCACCCGTTACTTTAACTGTATTTTTTGATTGGTCAATATTATCACCATTTTTGTTTATTTGATCAATACTTGAATCTGAAATATTACCTGTAATTTTTAGACCTGTATCATCTACTTCATAAACTCCACCTGGAATATTCATTTTCATCGTTGGTAGCGTATTATCAATGACAATTTGCTGAGATTTTTTAAATATTTTCCCTTCTTCGTTTGTTCCAACAATTTCAATCTCATATCTTCCTGGAGAAGCAAGTGCCTTTGTAATATGAACTGGTTGGTCAGGATTTCCTGTAAACGGGAAGTAAAGACCATTAAATCCAGCATCTAAACCATATGTCATACCTTCATTATATCCACCATCAAATGAGTCAATGATTCCCAATTGCTCGCCAGTGTCGGCATTCTTTAATATTACATCAACTGTCTCCATACGACTGTTTAGAGAGAATGCAATTCCAGTAGATCCTGAGATAGGGAATGGTAAATCTCTTCTTGTATTAAAAGCTTTTGTTGTTAAAAGAACGTCTTTTATCCCTTGTTCCATCTTATGTAGGGCGAATGGAATTTGATAAACTTCATTGCTATCTTCTTTATTTGTAAACGTAATGTATCCCTCATAAATTCCTAATTCAGCTGTTTTTGGAACAGTAAGATTTGGTTTGATTTTTGACATGCCGTGTACTTTAGCTCTAACTTCAGATGGCACGTCTAAAGAAATGCCATTTTTTACTGCGTCCTTATCATAACTTTCAACATTATTAAATTGAACTTTTACATCAAACACTTTTTCTTCATCTGAATTGTTTGTCAGTTCAATTGTCTTTTTGTCTGTATAATCCTCATCTGTCGATACAATGGCACCATAGCTTAGGTCCCCAGCTGTTTCTGGGATCATCATCTTATTGCCATTTTCATCAAGTGTTGGTGCATCATCCTTCACACCAATTTGAATTGATGAATGTACAGCCTCATCTGCATCAATTCCTCCCGATCCTTCTTCAAAAACACTATAGTTTCCGTTTAACGCATCTGCTGAATTCATTAAGGCTAACTTAACTTGCTCTGGGGTATAGTCAGGATGAGCTTGTAAAATTAAAGCAGCAGAACCAGTAACATGTGGCGCAGCCATAGAAGTACCATCAAATCTCGCATATGCATGTTCGTAGTCATCTTTATGAGCTACTCCGTTGTAATAAGCAGGGATTGAAGAAAATACTGCAACACCAGGTGCAGTGACCTCTGGCTTAATGTCATAATACCTTCTTGCTGGTCCTTTTGAACTAAAGTCAGCTAATTTATCACCATCAGTATCAAAAGATCCAAAATCATTCATCGTTACGTTAACATTACCTTTAGATAACATATTGACAAGTTTTGTACCTTGATCATTTGGAATACTAAAGGTTGGAATAAAGTCAAAATTATTTCCGAAATAATAAGGAATATACGTCTCTCCATCAATATTATTGAATATGATTACTGCCTTGGCACCATTTGCCTTTGCATTCTTAATTTTTACATTCAAAGTTAAATCGCCACGCTCAATCAGTACAATCTTGTCCTTCACGTTTTTACCATTGTAATCTGCAACTTGACCTTTACCTACGAAAACAATTGGAAGATTTGATCCCTTCAACGTATTTAGATTAGTATAATCTGAACCCATCATTCTCATATTGTCTAATTTAGCGGTTTCAGTTGCTGAAGTTGCGACTGCATTACTAGTTTGGATTGTAATAGGCGAGCTACTTGCGCCAACTGTAATACCAAGCGCAGATGAAGCTGGACTACCAATCGTATACTGGTTAGGTCCAGCATTACCAGCTGCAAGAACACAAACCGTACCTGCTAATGTAGCATTATTGATCGCAACCGCCAATGGATCAAGTGGGTTAGCAACAGGTGCCCCTAACGATAAGTTAATGACATCCATCTTATCCTCTACAGCTTTTTCAATTCCTGCAAGTATTGTATTCGATGATCCAGTACCATATGGCCCAAGAACTTTATAGCCATAAAGCTCTACTTCTGGTGCTACACCTGTTATGGCAAAATCGGATTTATTTTTACCCGTTCCCGCAATAATACCTGATACATGTGTTCCATGTGCCGTATACCAAGGTTCACCTGAAGTTGGATTTAATTCGGGTTGTCCAGATTTTTTCCAATCATCATAAGTTGACTCCATAGGATCCGAATCGTTATTTACTAAATCATATCCGCCTTTATACACATCTTTTATATCAGGATGAGTATAATCAATACCTGTATCAATGACACCTACTTTAATCCCTTTACCAGTAATACCTTCTTTATGTAGCTTTTCAGCACCGATTTGTTCCATATTATTTAATTTAATCGAAGCGTTGTTTGTTGGCTCACCATTTTGTTCTACGAAAGGTTCCACCGTAATTTCTCGATCTTCATAAACAGCATTTACTGTATCTAATGTTAAAAGTTCTTTTACCTCATTAGCAGGTAGCGTCATTGCAACACCATTGAAGATACTCTTGTATTCTCTTTTAATACCAATCGATTTTAATTTTTCATTTTCATTTAATTGTTTTTTAAATTTTTTATGAGATTCCACTACCCTATCTATTGAATCCTGCTTAGAAGCATTAAGGCCGCTCTTTTGATTGATTTTAAAATCAATTTCTGATGGAGCTTGTTTAAACTGAACAATTACATTTAAAGGAGTATCTACATTTAAATCTACGTCAGGTGAGATTTTTAGACCTTCAGCATTATTATTTTCCTGCATGCTGTGAATCATTTCTCGATCTGCATTGGAAATATTTTTGATATAACTATCAATATCCTTAATACTAGTATTTGAGCCAGAAGAGTTTGTCACTGCGAATGTTTTATGACCAGAAATTAAACTAGCTGAAAACAAGCTAGAAGTGATTACTCCAGCAGTCATTACCTTTACGATTTTTTTGTTTTTATGCTTATTCATCTGCATTCTCCTTTTTGCACTTTTCCGAAAAATCTTACAATTAATATTATAATCAGACAAATTCATAAAGTGTATTGGGGGAATTTAAGATAAAATTCACATTTATTTTTCTACAAAAATTACAAATAT
The DNA here is from genome assembly GCF_001712755.1 of Gottfriedia luciferensis. Classification (GTDB taxonomy): domain Bacteria; phylum Bacillota; class Bacilli; order Bacillales; family Bacillaceae_G; genus Gottfriedia; species Gottfriedia luciferensis_B. The sequence continues at coordinate 294,100 of NZ_MDKC01000002.1, read as the reverse complement.
TCCCAATAAATCTTGTTATTTTTCTAGTGTTCATATCTATAATTTAGTAAATGAAAAACATTTACATTTTATACTTATCTATTAAGTAAAATCAGATTATTCTTTTAAATTTTTAACCTAGTTTTTATTATTTTCATTTTTAATGCTTTTTGGAAATAAAAAGGGAAAAAAATCACAAAAAGATAGTTTTTGTTGTTTTTTGTAAGGTTTTTTCGACTAAAAATTGTGGGATTTGTAGGAATTCATTTCAAAATACAGGAAATTATATTAAAACATAAAAAAAAGTTATACTCCTTGTTGAAGTATAGCTTCATAAATTTGCTCTCAATCTCTCTAAAATCTGTTTAATGCACTTTTAATTTCTTCTATTGTTGTTTCATTCGGATTTTGTTTAGACGTTTTTTCAGTTTTTTCAGTTGGACTTTTTACCTAATAGAGAGATGCGTTACATTGCATTATCATTTATTAATGAAAGAGGATTCGATCATATTTGATTTCCTTTACTAAGTGTTTCCCCATCTTTTTCAATAGGAATATAGCATATTACCATACCACCTATCGTTTTTTCATTTGGAATATTAAAATGAATCATCGTTTTTGCACTTTTCCAAACATCAATTGTTGTTGGTAATGCAACAAGATCATCCTGCCGATCGTAATTTCCTGCTATTATTCCGCTGTTTTCATTCTTTATACCATCAAACGTACACAACTCTACTCCAGTATAATCTGTTTTGAATGTTACATTGTAATAAGTATTTTTTTTATCTTTCCATCTCTCTATTCTCAAAATCATGATTTTTTGTATTCGTTAACAACATCATCCATGTGTTCAATAGTTGATTCTTTTTTTGCAATTGCTTCATTATTAATTTTGAATTTATATTCACAGATGCTTTATAACCATCCATTTCGACAATATAAATACCGCTTCTTTGTATTTTAAATGAACCTTGATATTTTGCTTTCTTTTTATTTGATGTTGTGAAAACAATATCTCTCGTTTTTTTATTATAGACAATTAAATCTACATAGCCTTTTTTGACAACAAAAGAATAATCAATATAGTACACTTCTCCTTTATGTGCACTAAATGAAGTTAATTTATCATAATCATCCAATTCAAAATAGTTGCCATTAGATGATGGAATTGCACAACTTGACAATAATACACACATTAAACTTATACACACAATAAACATCTTCATTCTCATTTTCGATCCCCTTTGTTAAATGACTAACTTAATAGTCACATAAGCACAAAGAGTTGAAAAGCATAATTCTACTAATTTAATTCCCTCACGTTTCTTCCACTAATTCAGTTACATCATCATTAATTTCTTTTTCAATTTTTATCTCCTCTTCAATTACCTTTTTTTCATCAAGACTATCTGCTTTTTTTAACATTTCAGCAAAATCATCAGATGGTCTTATATATTCTTGACTGTTTTTATCGTATTCAAATTTTGATTGATATACGGCTATAAATTCGTAAAAATCAAAGCCAGTATTAAAATAAGACTCGCTTGATAAAAAGGCAACAAATTCATCACCTTTTACCGATGGTCTATGACCGTCTGGTATTACCAAAAAAGTTTCGTCCAAATCCTTTTCAGTTAAATTTGGAAATTTATCTTTCATTCCAAGCTGTTTTGCAGAAATATATCCACCTTGCTCTAAAATTGTTATTTTCTTACCCTCTAAAGATGAATCTCCCTTTAATACATGATTAACTTTAAACGATAATTTCGTTAATGGATTACCAATATCAGTAGCTTTATCTATGTTTACATAATTCTCAGTAGACAACACTACACCCTCAACGGCCAATTCTGAGTCTTTCATTAATTGGTTAACATCATTGTACGTAACTGCAAAAGCAAGTTCAGAATTTACAACTTTTACTTTGTCCACAAATTCTTGATTGTTCTCATTAATAAGTTCATTTTCTATTGAATTATCAGTCTTAATGTCTTTTGATATTGAAGTAGTAGGTTCTTTTTTCTTACTTTGAGTTTGATTATTACATGCTGTTAAGAAGGAAATTGATAATATAATAAAAAATAATGATTTCATCTTCTTATTCATTTTTAATCCTCCGTTATTTATAAAGATAGTTGATCCCATTGAATTCATCTTTTCTAGGAAATTCGATTCCAATAGAATAAGCTAAGTCTGCACCAGGATCCATTAACTGCTTTGCAGCATGACTTAACCCAAATGCATGTCCAATTTCATGACTAATTGTTACTTGTTGATATTGAGGAAATTTTGACAATAAACTTTCGGATAATTCGATTTTTGACCAATACCAATTTTGTACAGACGGATTAACTTTTGTTTGATTTACAAAAAACATAGTTTGTCCTACAATACCTGTTCCAATTGATTTGACCTTATAAATATCAACCGTACTGGCACTTTTACTAGTTGTCTTCCTATATGAAATTGGTGTTGTAATTCCAGCATATTTTGTTGAATATATCCATCGATCAAATGAATTTGCTATTTTAGTAGAATACGTATTTGCCGATGAGTCCACCCAATAAAATTTTGTACTATTTCCGTAGTTTCCAATTCCAAAAGACATCTTGTGACCATTAAATGTGGTATAAGCTTTTGCGTTAATTGGAGTCATAAAAACAAACGTTATTCCTAATAATAAGGCTTTTTTTACAAATCTTTTCATAATACCCTCCACAAATAAATTTTTTTAACTTATTTTCCCTAGGACATCCTTTGAAATAGAGAACAGCAAAATGATTTCTATTCCTCTTAAATCTTACCAAAATTTAGCATTTATTTGTTTGGTGTATTGTGTCAAATTTACGAAATTCAGACTAGTTAAATCACTCTTTATATAGTGCTAATTACTAGTTTCTTCGGACATGAAATTATCAAAAAACTACAAAATACCTATAAAAACAAACCAATATAACGGTTTAACATGATAAAAAACCAGTTTACTAAATTATAAGAGAAAAACTTTATAGTGTTCTGAGATCTAATACCAATAAAAAAAGAAGAATTATATTTTCACTAACGATTTAAAAATTTGAAGAAAGATTAGTTAAAGAATAGAGAGCATGGATTTATTTTGAATATCTACAAAAACGCAAAAAAACCAATCAAATTGATTGGTCTCCAAAATTATCTAAGATTTCTTTTTAAAATTTTCCCGGTACTATTTTTAGGTAGTTCTTTTACAAAATAAATTTCCTTAGGAACTTTATAATAAACAAGTGCTTCTTTACAAAAATCAATGATCTCATTTTCAGAAATTGAATCATTTGAAACGACTAGATAAGCAGACACACTTTCACCTATTAATTGATTAGGTTTTCCGACTACCGCTGCTTCCAGAACATTAGGATGTTGATAAAGTCTCTCTTCTATTTCTCGAGGGTAAACATTAAATCCGTTCGTTATAATTACATCTTTTTTTCGATCTAATAAAAATAAATATCCATCTTTATCTTTTTTACCGAGATCACCGGTTTTAAACCAACCGTTAAAAAATGCTTTTTCAGTTTCTTCTATATTATTTAAATAACCACTCATCACATTCGGTCCAATCGCAACAACTTCTCCAACTTCGCCAGTTGGAACTTCTTCGCCATTTTCATTTACTATTCTTGTCTCAACACTAGGTAGATCAAGTCCAACTGATCCTGGTTTACAAATTCCACGATATGGATTAAAAGTAAGAACTGGAGCTGTTTCAGATAATCCATAGCCTTCTACAATTAGGACATTGTATTTTTCTTGAATTGACTGTAATAATTCGATTGGTATAGATGCCCCGCCAGAAATACATGCTCTTAAACTACTAAAATCGTTTGCTGTCGCACTTTTTAATTGATATAAATAATTATAAATCGTCGGTACCGCCGCAATTAAAGTAGCTTTTTCTTTTTTGATTACCTCAACCAATTCAGTTGGATTAAATTTCGGAATGATGATTGTTGATGCCCCATTTAACAAAATCATATTTACACATAATGTTAAGCAAAATGAATGAAACATTGGAAGGACGGCGATCATCTGATCATTTTCTCTTAATTCGATTAACTTGGAAAAATCATTTGCATTTTCAATTAAATTGAAATGAGACAACATTGCACCTTTCGGGTTACCAGTTGTTCCTGAAGTATATAAAATAACAGCCGTATCATCTTGTAGGATTTCAATTTCTTCTAATTGATTTTTTATTGTCACTGTCGGTTGTATTTCATCTATTAAAATAATATTTAATAATGTAGGGCACTGTTTTTTAACAATTTTAAGCTTTTTCTCCTGCTCACTAGTTGAAATTACAAGTTTAGTAGAAGAGTCTTTTAAAATATAGCTGAGTTCACTTTCCGTAAAAGCTGGATTTAATGGAATGACGATCGCACCTAGTCTTAAGATTGCTAAATAGGTTTGAACAAATTCAGGAGAATTTCCTAATAAAATCGCTATTTTATCTCCCTTTTCAATCTTATTTTCAACTAATAGTTGTGCTATGTTCTCACACGATGAAATGAGTTCTTCATAATTCGTTCTGCTTCCATCGTATCGATAAGCTATGTTTTTACCTTTATGATCCGCTACTTCTTTAATCATCCCAAATATATTCATTACTTTATCAATCCTTAGTTAATTTCATTGTGAGTATTTCATATAATTCTAGAAAAATGCAAAAGTTAGAAAGATAACTATCTAACATTTACTTAAACTCATCTATTTTGTTATATTCATCTTTAATTTTTTCTTTTTAATTCAGTAAAAGGACAGACTTTAGTCCCATTTCTTTATTATTCTATCAAACAAATAATCTTTAATGATATAATTTTTATACTACATAATCATATCATAATTAGCGAGAAGGTGAAAATGAATGGCACAACCAATGATCAATAATAAAACGAAAAAATCGTTAACAAGAATCGGTATTGTAATCGCACTAATCGGTACTAAGTTAAAGCTACTTTTACCGCTCTTAAAAGCTGCAAAATTTTTATCTTTTTTAAGCATGATATTGTATTTATTTGTATACGGATTTACTTTTGGATGGTATTTTGCTTTCGCTCTTGTTTACTTATTAATTTGTCATGAAGGCGGGCATTTAATTGCTGCGAAACAAAAGGGTCTACCAACTTCACCAGCATTTTTTATTCCATTTGTCGGAGCAGTGATTTCACTTAAAGAAATGCCAAAAGATGCTGTAACTGAATCTTATGTAGCGTTTGGTGGTCCGTTTTTAGGCTTAATTTCAGTTCTACCAGCAATTCCTCTCTATCATTACACACATAATGAATTTTTCGGATTAGTCATTGCTTTAGGCTGTATACTTAATTTGTTTAATTTAATTCCAATTTCTCCTCTAGATGGAGGGAGAATATTAAGTGTATTACCTCCAATATTTTGGTTTATCGGTATTATGATGATGCTAGTATTTTTATTTTATCAACCTAGTTTTCTCGCATTTTATATTATTATTTTAGGTATTACAACCTTCATTAAACGAATTCGAGAAGCTTACCAGTTAAAGGTAATTAAGGAAAAAATAAAACTATACGAACATACTATTAAACAATTTCAATTTGGGATCTTTAATGTCTATTCTGATCGAACGATTGTAAAACGTTTCTTTTTCCCGTTTTTTGAGGATAATAAGAAATTAGAATTAGAAATTCATAAGGAACGCCTTGAAATAAACTATCTAATTCGTTCCGTTCGTGCACGTTTACATGAACCAGACTTAGACTGGAGAATTTATATTGATGAAAAGATTCAAGAAATTAAGCATAAGAGGATTTCACCTTTACTAAAACAACAAGAAACGTTAGAAACTTACTATGTTTCTAGCAATCGTAAAAAATGGCAAATTTTTATTGCCTATATCATTTTAGCAAGTAGTTTAGCTTTACTTGGATTTTGGAGCTATGGGTTAATTGAACATGTTTTAGGTAGATAATAGAATAAAGAACCTATTTTGAAGTTAATTATTCAAGATAGGTTCTTTTATTTTAAATGCTCCCTTGATATTCGTGACTTTTTCCCATTTCCTTCGGGATTTGAAGTATTGTCTAGGGCATATAATATGCCGTTGTTATAGCTAAATGATAGTTTAGTTTTAAAAAGGAAAAGGAATTTAGTGGAAAAAAATGGAATATCTATAAAGATAGAACGATAACGAGCTTTTTAATACACATACATTTTGTGTAAATTTGAGTTTTGTCTAAATAACAATTAATAATGACAGGAGGTATGCGACTTTGTTTGGATATATAATTTTGGGATTTGTTATTTTTATGATTGCATTTGGTTTTTTTATGGAAAAGAAGTTTGGAACCGGCGCTCCAACTAAAAGTGATAATCAAACACTTAATGAAGAAATTGGGAGAAATACAACTAATCCTACTAGTCCAAATAATATTAATGGACCAAATTAAAAAGTTCTTCGCTAATAAGGAGGATACATGTTAAGGAGCAAATTAATTTCTGATTTGGTAAATAAAATTTTGTGCTTAAAAACAGATCATCCAATTCGAGTGGGAGTTAGTGGAATCACGGCATCTGGTAAGACAACAATTGCTAATGAAATCGCTGAGGAACTTAAAAACAGGAAAAAAAACGTGATTAGAACAAGTATAGATCATTTTCATAACCCGAGAGAAATTCGTTACAAACGAGGGAAGGAATCTGCTTTAGGATATTATGAGGATGCCCATGATTACGAGTCTTTTAAGCAAAAGCTTTTAAAACCTTTAGGTCCAAATGGCAACTTGCATTATCAAACAATTTCCTTTGACTTGCTCATGGATGAATATGTTAATTCAGATTTAAAAGTTGCAACAAATGATATGATTTTTATTATAGATGGAACCTTTTTATTTAAGAAGGAATTATGTAACCTGTACGATTTTAAAATATTCGTAGATACCGAATTTGATATTGCAAGAAAAAGAGGAGCTATCCGTGAAGAACAGGCATTTGGAAGCTATGATAAAGCCGAAGAAATGTTTATTAAAAGGTATCATGCAGCTTCGAAACTCTATTTGGAGCATCACTCACCTCAACTTAATGCCGATGTAATTATTAAAAATAATGATTTAAATAACCCGAGTTTTGTATATAAAAAATAAATTTTACTATGCGTTAACTAATAGAGCATTAGGAGGAGTTTTAATTGCAAATGTTTTTTAGCTATAATTGGTCGGTAAGAGAAGATTGGTATAGGTGGTGTGAAGAGTTAAGTGAAGAAGAACTACTGTTGACTCGTTCTGGTGGAATGGGAAGTATTTTACATACACTATTTCATATAGTTGATGTAGAGTGGAGCTGGATTCGTGTCTTACAAGGCAAATCTGATTTTCAGGAGAGTTTTAATGATTATAAAAGCTTAGATAAAATTCGAGAATTGGACGCGAAATTTCATATTGAAGTGAAAAATTTTGTAGACAGCTGGGATAATGAAATGGAAAATCGTTTATTTTACGATACCTTACCAGATGGAAGAACGGTGACGGATACTTGGGGGGAAATCATTAGACATACAATCGCTCATGAAATTCACCATATAGGTCAATTATCAATTTGGGCAAGGGAAATCGGGAAACAACCTGTTTCTGCAAATCTAATTGGACGGGGTCTCGTCAATTATTCGAATAAATAATTAACAAAGAATATAGTTTTAGAGTTTTAGTTTTATATATATGTTCTAGCTACCAGTGACGGTAGCTTTTTTTATAAGTTAAGTCATTCGGATTAAGTAGGACTTATTCTAACACATTGCAATAGTTGAATATCACTCAAGTGCAGATGAAATATGGCTATATAAAAATATCAAATTATCACCCCTTGAGGTATTGAACTATCATTTCAACAAGTGTTAAATCTTTGTTCGAGCAGTCTTTTCCAAGAAAAGTGGTCAGGTTCTAAAGAGAAAATCAAAAATCCAACTACCGGAATAAAAATGTTTATTAAAATCAAATTCTTCATTTTTTTCACCCACAAGAGTTACTGATACTATTAAGACAACTGAGAGGAATAAGTCCTTAGAAATTCTTATTGAACTAATCTGCCATTTTGTTGAATAAAAAACGCTACCTAAATTGGTAGCGTTTTTTATTTAACTCTAGCATGCGTTAGCTGAACAAGAAAGTACGGTACTAATTAATAAACATGAAATACATCATCAAATATTTCACCAGTTTCATATTCAAAAACCATTCTATATTCCCCTACTATTTCTTCATCATATTCAAAGCTAAGACGAATAATCACGTGATTATAATCGTCATCTGGCCAGTTAGTAAATGTAAATGAAACTGATTTAATATATGTTGAAAGTTTTTCTAGTTCAAATCCATCTTCAAAAGTTTCTTTAAATTCTTCAGGGTATTCTTCCTTCCAACTATTAAAGTTCTCCCAAAATCCTTTTATAGTTTCATCTTCTAAATCTTTCTCAGTTACCCACTTTTTGAATTTCTCGATATTAATAAAATTAGACATTAATATTCTCCTATTTGAAATAATTCATTAATTATTAAATTAAATGATTGTATTATTCATTAGCTCTCTCCAATTATTGAACTAATGCATTGTGTTAGTTGAACAAGAACTCACATTTCCAATTGGGAAATTCCTGATTATGTTCTAGAAGATACTCTTTCATAATATTCGAATCTTCAGGGAATCTTCTCTCCAATTCTGACCACCCAACAAACCTGATTTTATTTGGTAACTCAACGACACCAGAAATGATCTCCCAAAACGAGTCCCAGTCCTCATTATAATAATCTGGAAATTTCAGTTTTTTTTTCAAAAGTGAGTGCAATTCTTTGGTAGTTCGTACGGTTGATACATTAATGTACAACGTGGGTGATTCAGTTTTTTTCTTTTCAATTTTGGATAGAAATACAATAAAATAAGGCAAGACAAATAAAAAAAATAATAAAATAGAACCCAGTACAAAAATTGTCATCCTATTACCCCTTACATCTCAAAAAGTGCTTGGACAAAATTATTTTAATTAAATTAATAACAATATTTTACCATGTTTTATTCAACTAAATTGCCAGTTAGCACAAAAAAAAATCGACTTTTTAGCCGATTTTGTTGATTTTTAGTTATTATTTTTCTAGTTTACTATCTATCTCATTTAGTTTTTGAAGGATTTTATCTAGTAATAATAGTACATGTATCGGAAATCCAATAGCGATACCCACTAATGGAGCATAAGTACCCGCAAAAAAGTATGATACAAGTATTGAAGTTATATAAATAATTACAATTAATGTGCCATATAAACATCCTTTTTTGTAAATTATACTAGATCGTGATCTTCAACTAACGCACTGTATTAGTTCTAAATAGTTTTACAACGAACTAAAAGGAACTAAAATGAAAAATACACCTAAAAAGAAAATTAAACTTTTAGCGATGTACCATGGTAATAATAAAAAGAGTTCTACTGAAAAGTATGTACTCCCTCTCTTTCTTGCTTTATCATGACGGTCTTTTGTATGAAAATATGCAATTCCTATTATTCCAATACCAATCACTTGCACAAACCAAGCCCCTGATGAAATGTAACTATTCAATTTGATTCTCCCTACCAAAGCAGATTAAAGGTTGTTCAACTATTGCATGCGATAGTTGCATTATGTTATGAATTTTTAATATAGCCCATCCTTATTTAAGTTAAAATGAGCAACTCAATCTATTTCAATATTAATTTAGCAACAGTTTCCTGAGGAATAGTATCAGGGCGAAAACAGTTTCCAATGCCCTTCGGAAACAACTTCAACCTCTCCGTCGATTACTTTGATGGCGGTATGATCGTCAATCGCATACGCCGGCCCCGGCATCCCTGCTGCCCATCTCTCTGCGGCAGCACTGGTGTTTCCTGGCAGCATCTCGTGATTTAGGTGCGGAAAGATTGAAAAATCAACCAGTCCCAGTGTTTCATCATCACCGTTTGGCGGAGTCCAGCCAACGAAGTATTCCCCTATGTTAGGTCCCATCACCATGCTCCCAGCACTCATTCCCACATAGACTGAGTTCAGTGACAGTACAAGATCTGCCAGCCCAGATTGACGCATCCAGTGGTTCAGGTATAGGGCGTCACCGCCTGACACCAGCAATACATCTGTCTCCTGAAGCAGTGGTTTCCAGCGGTTTTCGTCGATGCTTGGCAGCGCTGTGAGCTCCAACACGCCGACTGATTTCCAGCCGAGGCTGACCATGGGATTTTCTTCTTTCCCACTGATGAACTCCCAAGCTTTGACGCCAGGACCAACCCAAGGGTGTCCATACATCGCAGTGGGGATGCACAGGGCGTTGGAGTCAGCAATTGGCTTGCCTAGCATATCTACCAACGCGTCGAGTATGCTTTTGTTATTGATGCCTCCAGATGTAAGCAGAAATTTCATAACTTCACTCCTTGTCCTAGTTTGGTAATTTCAATTTTGTTCATTCTTCTATAATAGCAACCCTAGCTTTATGACTGATTAGAACACTTCAATTTAATCAATGGGCGAATCGGAAAATTATTCATGTAACTTCTTTATTCAACAAACGCACTGCGTAAGTTACATTAGAATGTTACTCTATTACTTAAAAGCATCTGCTACTATATTACTGAATTCTTTTAAATAATAAAGATAATGATCTCCACCATAGTTATATCTTTTGTTATACATTTTAGCAACAACAACATTATATTTAGGTATTACTAGAATAGTTGGACCTGTTATTCCTAATATTTGATAAGATCCTTGTGGTACTCTATCACCAATCTCACTCTTTTTCCTCGGAATATCTTGAACATACCAAAACAAGCCATTTTGTGGTAAATCTTTATTTTTATTATTAAAATTTTGAACTTGAGTTGCTATTTCAATAACTTCATTGGGGACTATCTGTTTTCCATTTAGATTTCCTTTATTCAAATGAAGATTACCCCAGTATGCAAATTCTCTTGTTGAGACATGAAGGTTAGACTCGGAACCATCATTTGAATATCCTAATTTAAATGATGCTTTTTTGTCAGGATTATCAATTACTTTAACTAAACTCTCATTTTCTTTTGTTTCCCAGCTAGTTTCTTTAAATCCTAATGGTCTAAAGACCCTTTCTTTTAGAAGATATGGAAAGCTTTTGTTATACAGTTTTTTTATGAGATTTGTCATCATTAATATGTTAATCCCTCTATATGCCCATCCTTGACCTGGTTCAAATTCTCTAAAAACTGATCCATTATCTGTCTCATTCAAGCCATGTGAATGTGTAACTAAATGTCTTATTGTTGTTTTTCCAAGTATTTTTTCATCTAGTTCATCAAAATATTCGATTGCATAATCATCAAGGCTTTTAATTTTCCCTTCATATAGTGCAAACGCAACTGCTAATTCTAAATAACATTTCCTTGCTGAAGCAACATTGAACTTAGATGTTAATGTTACAGGTATAGAATTATCAGAATTACTATGAAAACCATTATAATTTTCTAGCACTATATTATTATCTTTCATGATTATTAAAGCTGAAGCAGAACTTCGATTTCGAACATTTATATTCTCTACCCAGTTTACTATTTCTTTGAATTTATCACTCATATACTTTATCCACCTATTACTTCTTTTAATTTTATAAATTCAACATTTAATTTGAATTTCCTTGTTCAACTAACCTTCCATTTTTGTTGAATTAGAAAATGCGATCTTCTATTGAAGTATCGCATTCCATTAGTTTAAGGAGTGTATGAGCAGTCACTTTTATTTTTGGCAAAATAGTTAGTGGCATCCTGCTTTTTCTGAGAAAAATAATAGGTCATATAAACAAAAGAAATTTAGCTGCATCGGAAGTGATTAAAATATAATAAGATTACTATTTAAATCATAAAAAATGACTATATCATATTCAATTAAATATTAAAAAAGACAGCAAGTAATAAATGCGGTCTTTCAGCTTGTTTTTATTTAGAAATAAATGCCTTTTTCTTTTGCAATAATCAACATTTTTAAAATTTAATAAAAGTTATTCAATATTCTTTTAAATGGTTATTACTGAAAAAATAAACCCATGATTCATATTTTTCTTTAAGTATTCTTTCGTTAGTATTTCCAATTTCCACCATTCGCTCTGTCAGATTGCTAATTTGATTAGTCGGGTTTATTACCACCTTAGACGAATTACTAATTAGAACTGGACGATTTACATCTATAGAACTCTTGGGTTTTCTAATTCTTCCCCATTTTATTTCTGAATTACTTCTTATTAATACCTCGGCAGTATAAATTGCAATATCCATCGCAAGAATTTGTGTTCCAACACTTAATTCTTGCGTCTCTATTTCAATTATGTTTCGAAGTTGTTCAGGAATATTCAATTTCTCGATCATGATTTCTTCTTGTGTCTTTTCCTTAATTTCAATTTGGTCTAAGAACCAACGCCACAATGGTATCAATGATAAGGGACTAAAATCTAGAAATTCAGTTGAATCATCGGTCGTATGTTTTATTGCTTTTTGTAATAAATCTAGACGTACAGGTATTTGACTCTCAAACCAATTTAAAAGTGCCTTCGATTCTTTAGCACTTAATTCCCTAAAAGATTTTATTTCAAATGGTGGTTCCATTATTGGATATTCCATAAATTATTTACCTCACTTATTGTTTAACTATGATGAAACTCAAGGTACTCAAGGATATTTTTTGAAGCTCCAACTTTGGATACAGGATCCTAATACAACTACCTTGGGAGTACGAAATAAACTACCATTCACTGTTGTGAATCTGAGGATTCATGGATGGCTAACGCAGTGCGTTAGTTGAGTAAGAAATAGTTCATTTACTCTTTAGAAAACTTCAATTTAAATTACACTTAATATATTTTCTATATCTACTAGATAAATATCTTTATCCTTTGTTAAGAATAATTTATTATCTCTACCTTTAGCATAATCATAGTTTAGAGATTTACCCTCTTGATCCAGAGTATAAAATAGATTCTTACTCCTATTTTGTAACGAATATAAATATACCTCACCTTTTCTACCATAATCATGACTAAACAAAGCAAAATCATTCTTGATAGCAAATGCATGGCTGCCTCGAATGGGAATATTTTTAAATATTTCATAAGTATCTTTATCTTTTTCAATTTTAACTAAAGGAAATTTCGAGTAATAGTAAATAAAAACTGTTTCATTTGAAGTAACATTTAAAGCATAGCAATCAGCAATAAAAGGAACTTCATTATTTGATTGTTTAACAAAATCTATATAATTAAAGGTTTGTGATCCTTGAGTATCAAAGCATCTTAATCCATAATCCATATTTTCATCAAAATAACTCACCCAAATATCTGAGTTTTTAGTAGTTTGCACATCTTCAATGGCATCGCCAAATGAGAAAGTTTCCAAAGCGTTGCCTTGAACGTCATAAATAGTTGCATTGTTAATTAGACATTCGTCATCGTCAGTTCGTGAACTAACCAGTAACCAATTTTCCTCAATTGGTTGTGCAAATTCAAAAGAGTAAGAAACAGAAGGGATTTCAATTATTCTTATTTCTCCATTTATAAAATGAAAAATTTTATATAGATATTTTCCCTTCTCTTGCTTTACTGTTAGCAAAACCAGATTCCCATTATAATCTATGCTAATCTTAAAAAAATCGTTTTCACCTGCGATTTCATCAACATTTTTGTAAAACGTTGGCTTAAAATTCTTCATAAATGTTATCCCCCAAGATGTTCATATAATGATAAGATATCATAAAGATTACTGTTCTTCTTATTCAACTAATCTGCCATTTATTTTAATAAAAAAGAACAGCCTTTGGCTGCTCTTAATCTTTAACTATTGCATACGTTAGTTGAATAAGATTTAGTTTTATTTTGAATTTTAAATTCCTATATGATAAATTTTATGACTATGCTTTTCGACTTCAACAATTAGTGCGATTAAAGCATCCAATTGTTGAAGAACTTCATCTTGATTAAAAGTAATTTTCTCGTACTCTCCATCTTCTTCATGATCACCTTCAACGTACATACCTGTTAAGATTAATACTTTCGGAGCACTAGCAAATATCATTCTCCACCCAAGTAGAACGTCTTTTAAAATAGTTGTTGAGTTTTCATCGAAAATCGTAATTCCGTAATAATCTAGACCCATTTCATTAAATCCCTTTGTAAAAGGTGTTCTTTTTGATGGTACCCAACTTATCGTATCATTCATATACAGAATAAGTTCATCCTGTATTTTAACGTGAGCTACTCCAAATTCTATTATAGAATCCATGTAACCAATTATATCATTTTTTAATGTTACATCCTTTGGTACTAAATAAAAATCATGGATTAATGGCATTAAATATTAATCTCCTAATTAATTTATAATAATTTTAAATTTATTTTATCATTTACACTTGAACTAAACTTCCTCTTAATATAATAAATTAAGAACTGCCGAAACAGATCTTGATCTACAACTATCGCACTGCTTTAGTTGTATAGCTTCAAACTCTTGGTTTTAAATTTAAAGGAATTAAAATTACTGCACTTTTGTCACTGATTTATTGATAGCTATAACGTGAAATATAAACCTAATAAATAATTGACCTAGAAAATATAATATAAAATAGAAAATTGGAGAAAAATTTCTTTCAATTATTTTATATGGACCATCTTCTGGTATAAAAATTTTCACTAAAATAATAGATAATAAAAGCACGAGTGCATTTACTATGAAAAAGCGACTCATTCTTAATCGAACTAGCAGTAACGCCAGAATAAGAGTTGCAAATAATAAAAAATAAGATGTATACGGAACTCTGTTCAAGTCAAACCATGTAGTAAAAAAAGGAATCGGTAAAAAATAAATTAAATAAAAAGCTTTTTTCACTAAAACTACCTCTCTCGAACTTTTAAATTAGAACATTAATTACTTCATAATAGTAACATATTTTATTATTCCTTATTCAGCTAAACTGCCATTTTGTAGAATAAAAAAAGCTAACTGAATTGATAGCTGATATTCACCTCAAGCATGCTTTAGTTCAATAAGGATTTAGATTGAAGAATTGCGCTCCAAGTCAAAAATATTGATTTGTTTCTCTTCGAATAAAGTTTCTAAAGCTTCTATTCCATATTCTTCTGCATAATTTTTTTCTTCTTTTGAAATAGGAGCAATCATTAACCAAGTAACTTTCTTTTTCTCGAAATTTAATGTTTCTAATTTATTTTCCCATAAATAAGGATTAACAAATAAAATATGCTTCATGTCACTATGAGGCAAATACATACTAACTACATTCTCAAATATTGCTCCTGGGAAACATTTATAATTAGAATTGATAATGTAAAACGCACAGGAACTCAGTAGATTTGGGAAACATTCAAATTCACTTGCTCCCACTAATTCAACTCTTAGCGGCAATTCATAATTTTCATAACCAATAGAAAAATCGGAAAGACCAAGAGTAGCAAAAGCAAATACATTATCGTCAAATTGAGTATCTTTAGAAAACAGTATGTCAATTGAACTTGCTTTATTGTCATCCCAATATTTATTAACTTTAGGCTTACCTCCAAATACTTTTAGTGCAAATTTAGCAATCTGTTTGTTTTCTGTTGATACGCTCATTTTTAATTCCCCACTCAAAGATGTTTTATTTAAAATCATTGGTACTAATAACGTAATTATATCATTCCTTATGTAACTAACCTGCCATTTTGTTAAATAAAAAAACGAGCTGCTAGCAACTCGTTTTCTTCAACTAAACCATGCGTTCGTTGAATAGGGATTTTTATGAGACTTTACTCTTGATATCGGCTATAAGTGAAGACTTCAACCCAGAAATTTTTCCAACCACTTCGCTAGAAATCCCTTCCATTAAAGCCTTCTCTGCTATTTCTATTGAATTATTGGTTGTTTCAACGAGAATTTTTATAAACCTGTTATCATCGAAATTAAGAATATCATCTTCAGATTCTCCATCCAGTGTATAAACAGATTTATATGAACCTATATTTTCGTCATTATAATAAATCCATAGAAGGACATAAATAAAATCATTATAATTAAATATATGAGTAAACTGGATTTTTTTAACCTCTAATTCAATTAATCTTTTATCCAAATCTCCAAATTCAAATTCAAAATCGGAATCCTCGTTCCTCCAGTTATCAAGGTATGTCCAAAATCCATTAATCGTTCTGTCTTCTATATTGTGTTTTTTATACCATTGTATTAACATTTCTGAATTCATAGCTTCCCCCTTTGTGTCACTTTCCTGTTATATATAAATAAAGTGCAACAAAATAGATACTTATGAGTAAAACGGAATAAATTTTGAACAACATACTTAAACAACCTTTGTCTTTCCAACAAAAAATAAGATATCCTAAACCAATTAATGAAACAATAATATATAATGGTGCAACTGCAAGATGTGAAAAGTTCATATTATTCTCCTAAATTATCTTTACCAGTCAATTCTACCAAAGCAACCGAAAGTAGTTTTAATATACCGCTCACAATAAAAACAATACCTTTTTGAACTAAATCATTGTTTTAGTAGAATAAGAAACTTATTTATATTTATAATAGTTTTCTGCCGAAAATATAGACCAATTCCAGTAATCATCACCTTGTGCCGCAATGATACGATCTAACCATAACTCAAAATTAGTATGCAACGGTATTACATCTTCTTCAGACCCGTCATCAATAAACCAATGTATATAATTCCCATCTCGATTAGGAGTTGGTTTACAAAGATCTGCGTCAATTAGTAAATATCCATCTTTACACGTTCCAATTGCAAATAAATTACGTTCAAATGCTGAGTGTTCTTTCCAGCTTTCATACAGTTCCAACGTGTATTCTATTGAAAATAATTCAATACCATCACCATATTCAGATGTATATAACAGACTTGAACCATTATGTAGTTTTAAAAAATCCTTATAATCTTGTGGTAGCGTATAGCCTGTTTGATCCTCAAATAATTTTAAAGCTTTTTCAGATGCTGATGCTTTGAAATCACAAGTAACTTCGTAAACGATTCCTTCAGTATGTTGGATATAAATTGTGTTAGCTTTTTCAAGTCTTTTTTTCAGTCCATTTAGAGTTCTATTTAATAGCTCCATTTACTTCCTCCTAAAAGGTAATGTTTAACTATATTGTACTTGATAAAAAACATTATTTGTTTCTTTTTTTAGCCTATCCATATTTCACTAATCTGCCATTTACTTTAATAAAAAAGAACAGCCTTTGGCTGTTCTTGATCTTCAACTAATGCATTGTGTTGGTTACATAAGATTGTAAATATTTATTAATATTGAATAAGATTTAAAATTCAATTCCAGTTTATTTAACAATTTCAATCTGTTGTAACGTTGCTTTTCCTTCACTGAATATAGGAGTATACATTTTACTTGATTTATAGTTTACTACCATAAAATATTCTCGTTTATTTTCAATCAAATTCCAGACATTTTCATCATTTACAATTACTTTTCCTGTTCGATCATTGTTATTAACATCTACTACCTCAATGATATATTTATCTTTTGATTGTATTTTATCTATTACTTTAGCAGAGAAAGTTGTACTATTATTTACTGGTTTGTATGTAGAAGAAAAAACTCTATATCCTGTAAATAATAAAGTCAAAGCAATTATAGTTAAAAGAATACCTCGCAATTTCATGATCGATTTACTCCTATTTTATTTGTAAGAGAAGATTCTCATTAAAATTCTTCCTATTATCTTGTTTCTATAAATCTTCTTTAAATACCTTGTTTCTTATTGAACTAGACTGCCATTTTGTTGAATAAAAATAGAGCTGCCGAGGCAACTCATTTTGATCAACTTAATTACAACAATCATAACTTATAAAATTACTAATATTAAGTAACACATACATGCTATGAATATTGAACCGCAAAAAAGCAAAATGACTACTTTCATTAAATACCATGGCAATAAATTTATCAATGATTCAAATATTGCACCTATAATTTCAGGACTATGCCCACTGAAAGTCTCATTATAATAAAACTCCTTACCTTTAAATGATAAACTTATTTGTCCTGTAAACGTTAATAATGCGGTGATGATCACGAATATAGTCATGTACTTCTCCTCTATGACTTCTATATATCATATCGTTTCTTATTTAATTAAAATGCAATTTAGTTGCAGAACCTAAAGGTTTAGATAAAGCAGCTAATAAAAAACTAATAAAATTTTTTATGTAAATCTTTAAAAACATTTATAGCCTGAAAAAAATATTCATTATACGTTCCTTCATCTTCTAAACTCCAACATGTTGATAATACAGCATGCGAAAATCCCCATAGGAGTACTCTTTCTTTATTTAGATTCAATTCTTTTACTAGTAAATCAATTCGATTTTCTAGAGTCGTAAAAATATCTTTCCCCTCTATGTTGTTCAAAAGAAACTGGATGATGTCATATTCTCTTTCGCCTATTAATCCTTTTGGATCAATCACTTTCCATGAGTTTTCTCCGGCATTTAATATATTATAATGATGTAAGTCGCCGTGAAGTAAGTATTTTGTAGATTGTGTATGATTCATTTCTTTGAAAATATCAAATGCATCTAATAGCATTTCTTTTGATATAGGGCCTAAGCCATTAGGAAATTTTTCAACGATTCTTCTTAAGCTATTTTCTCTACTTAAAATGGAAGGTATTTTAGTGTATTTAGGTGCAGCTTTCCATAAATTTTTCATCACTTTGACGGCAATACCCATTGCCTCTTGTTCATTTTCGATCGTAGCAAGAGTGTCACCAGGTAATAGTTGTTCTAAAATTAGGATTCCTTCATTAAGATCGGAATCAATAACTTTAACGAATTCATTATCTTTAAACTCTCTTAATGCTTCAACCTCACTATTAAATTCCTCATTAGGGACTGATAGTTTAATTACTGCGTTTTTTTGACCATCAATTAAAATTGGTGCTACAAAATTATATGATAATTCAAATGGTGATAATATTTTCATATTCCATCGAATTTCACATCTATTACATAAGTCTTCAAAATTCTCCAGCCAAATTTCTCCTTTTTCTTTATGGATATCTTTAATCGTTTTTATAAACTGTTCTGGAAGAGTTATCATTTAATCACCTTTTTTTATATAGAATAAATGTAAAGTTCGACTGAAGTACTCTTACTCTGGAAAAATAGAAAAGTTGAGTCCTACATTTTTTTTAAAATCACATGGAGAACTCAACTTCCATTAAATGAAAGATAGAGAGAATAATCAAGTTAATTGTTCTTTTAATTTGTACTCTTCAATTAATCGATTATTTTGATACTTACCTTTTGCATATTGAATAATTTGATCTTTAATATTTGGATATAAGATGATATTGTCTAATTCATTAATTGGTATCCACATTACGCCAGTTTGATTTGGATCTGGGTTTGGTGGCATCGTTGGAATTGAGTTTTCTTTAATATGACAGCGGAACATTAAACTTAATCCATGTATTTTATGACCGGTCATTTGGGGTGCATTTTCTGAAACAAATACTAGTTCCCCAACCTCAACTTCTACACCTGCTTCTTCATATGCTTCTCTTTTTACAGCTTCAATAATTGTTTCACCAGGTTCGGTACCACCAGCTGGTAAATTATAGTGAATTCCGTCCTCATCTTTAAATTGAATTAATAAAACTGAATCATTTTCAACAATTAAAGCACATGCTCTTACACGAATATGATACATAGCCTATCTCCTCCCCCACCAAAAGTGATTATTCCATTATCTAAAAAATAAATTCAACTTTCAATCTATTTTTATGAATCAAGAAGAAAGACCTAAATAATAAAAAGGCATCATGGTATAGGTCCATGAATGCCTTCTAGTCAAAAAATACTATCCATTATTTAACTTGATTATTTAAAAAATAAGAAGAAAGAACTTGTTTCATAATTTGGATTGCTTCATCTATTTCTTCGTATGATAGATTGATTGGCGGTAATAATCTTAATACATTAGGGCCAGCAGTACCAACGATTAAACCATTCTTTAAAAATTGTTCCACTAGTTGATCCACAGACAGATGTAGCTCGATACCGACCATTAATCCTTTACCGCGGATTTCTATTATTTGTGGAAACTCTTCTTTTATCTCAGCTAATTTTTCAAATAAATACTGTCCTTTATCTTTTACACTATTTAAAAATTGCAAATCATTAATAATATTGACTGTTTCAAATGCAGCAGCCATTGCTAAATAATTCCCACCAAAAGTTGAACCATGTGCACCAAACGAGAATGTATTAGCTAGATTGTTCTTACCAAGCATTGCTCCAACTGGAAAACCATTGCCTAAACCTTTTGCTAGCGTAATAATATCTGGATTTAGTGGAGTTTGTTCATAGGCAAACATTGTTCCTGTTCTGCCCACTCCGGTTTGTACTTCATCAACAATGAGTAATAATTCATGTTTTTTACAAAGAGCTTGAACCCCTTCAAAAAAATCATTATTACCAACTATGACACCACCTTCACCTTGGATTACCTCCAAAATAATTGCTCCAGTATTTTCATTAATTTCATTTTGTAAAGCATTCAAATCATTATATGGTACATATGTAAAACCACTTAACATTTCACCGTATCCTTCATGAATTTTAGACTGACCTGTAGCAGCCATTGATCCAAAAGTACGTCCATGAAAACTTTGTTTAAAACTGATAATATGAGATTTACCTGAATGTTTTCTTGCTAATTTTATAGCTGCCTCATTCGCTTCTGTACCACTATTACAGAAAAATACTAAACCATCCTTAAAGCTTTTTACTAAATTTTTAGCTAACTCTTCTTGTTTTTTTATTGTAAATAAATTTGATACATGCCAAATCGATTCAACTTGATCTTTTAGTGCATTTACAACTTTTGGATGACAATGACCTAAGTTACAAACAGCAATTCCACTTAAAAAATCTAGGTACTTGTTATTTTCGTCATCATATAGGTAAGTACCTTTTCCATTTTGAAAATTAATTGGTTTTTTATTATAAGTTGGGAATAAATTACTCACTTAACACAACTCCTTTTGTAAATACTGTACCGTTAATCGTTCCATTTTCATTTAAGAAATTCTCACCAACAATTGCCACTGAATTTACTACATTTAATGCATTTAAGGCACTCGTAACTTTAGGAATCATTCCACCATAAATTGTTTTTTCATTGATTAATTTATCAACTTCACTTGGCGTAATTTTTTCAATCAATTTTTGTTCAAGATCTAAAACACCATTTGTATTTGTGATAAAGCAGAGTAGCTCTGCATTCATTGCCTTGGCAATACTTTTTGCCGCTTCGTCAGCATTAATATTATATTTTTGGCCAATTTTATCCACCCCGACAGGTGAAATAACTGGTACATAATCATTGTTAAGTAGTAAATCTAATAGATTCGTATTGACATCTTCAATTTCTCCAACCCAACCTAATTTTCCCTTATTATAAAGTGAGGCTTCCAGTAATAGATTGTCACATCCTGATAGTCCAATCGCTTTAATATTATATTGATTACAAATTATCGTTAAATCTTTATTGATTTTTCCGTTTAGTACATATTCTACAATTTCTAAAACCTCGGATGAAGTCTTACGAATGCCGTCTTCCATTTCTACTGGAATTGAAAACTTTAATAATAAGTTATTTATAAGTGGTCCGCCTCCATGAACAAGGATGACTTTTTTACCACTCATTTTTAATTGATTGATATTTTCAAAGAATGTATTTGATAAGTTATGGATTAAACTACCACCAAGTTTAATAACGACTGTTTCCAATGTTTATTTCCCCCTTATGTGCGATAGCTTGCATTTATTTTCACATAATCATAAGTTAAATCGCAGCCCCATGCAGTACCAAGTGCATCTCCTTCGTGCAAATGGACATCAATATAAATAATCTCATTTTTCAAAGCATTTTTAGCCTCTTCTTCATTAAAATCAACTGGTTTACTTCCAAATAATACCGTTACACCATTAATGGAAATATCGATTTGATTAAAATTACCTTCAACCCCACTATATCCAATGGCACCAATAATTCTTCCCCAGTTAGCATCTTCACCATAAACAGCTGTTTTTACTAAATTTGATCCGACGATTGTTTTAGCAATTTGATTTGCATTTTTTTGGCTAGAAGCTCCATTTACATTTACTTCAATTAACTTAGTTGCCCCTTCACCATCTCTAGCAATCTTTTTAGCCAAATCTTCACAAACTAATTGAAATGCAGCTACAAAATCCGCCCAATCTGGATGACTTTCAGTTAATTCCTCATGTTCAACAGCTCCATTTGCCATAACTAAAACCATATCATTTGTTGAAGTATCTCCATCAACTGTAATTTGGTTAAATGTCTGATCTGTCACTTCTTTTAATAAGGTTTGCAACTGACCAGAACTAATCGTAGCATCAGTTGTCACAAAACCAAGCATAGTTGCCATATTTGGATGAATCATTCCAGAACCCTTAGCAGATCCAGCAATCGTTACAATTTTCCCGTCAATCAATACTTCATAACAAGTCGTTTTTATAACAGTATCTGTCGTTAATATTGCGTGACCAAAATCTTCTCCATCCTCCAACTTATTACCGATCGTTAACTTGTCGATGCCGCTTTTTAATCGATCCATTTTTAAATATTCACCGATTACACCTGTCGAAGCGATCGCGACTAAATGTTCTGGTAGATTAAGATGCTCAGCACACCATGCTCTCATTAAATAAGCATCATCCTCTCCTTTTTTACCTGTACATGCATTTGCACAACCACTATTTACTAAAACCGCTTGAAGCTTATTACTATATGCAATACTCTTTTTTGTAATCGCAATTGGTGCAGCTGGAAATAAATTTAATGTATAAACTGCCGCAACTGATGCTGGCTTCTCAGAATAAATTAATCCTAAATCTTTACGTTTATAACGTAGTCCAGCATGAACTCCACTCGCATAAAAACCATTTGGTGATGTAATTGTTCCATTTATTTTTTTTATATTCTTTTCTTTTGTTATCAACTTTTATCTCTCCTTATGGAAATATTGGTGTAAATTGTAAACCTGTTTCATCTGGTAAACCTAACATTAAATTCATATTTTGAATTGCCTGCCCTGCCGCTCCCTTAACAAGGTTATCAATGACCGAAACGATCGTGATTCGATTTGTACGTTTGTCGTAAGTAGCATATAAATCACAAAAGTTTGAACCATAAACATCTTTTGTACAAGGTACTCCGTCTCTTACTCTCACAAAATAGGAATCATCATAACTTTGGTTATACATTTCTTTTAATTCTTCGTTACTAATTTCACGTGTTGAAGTAGCATAAATTGTTGACAAAATCCCTCTTGTCATTGGAACTAAATGTGGTGTAAATGTTATAAAATCCTGGCTTGAATCAATTGTTCCAATAAATTGTTCAATTTCAGGTATATGTTGATGTTCAGTAATTTTATAGGCTGTTAAATTTTCATTTCGATTCATAAATTGAGTCGTTTGATTAGCCGTTTTTCCAGCTCCAGAAATTCCTGATTTAGCATCTACTATAATTGAATTTTTTTGGACAATTCCTGCCTTTAATAAAGGCGCGACTCCGAGAAGCGTTGCTGTTGGATAACATCCCGGATTAGCTATATTATTGGATTGTTTGATCGCTTCTCGATTAAGTTCAGATAGTCCGTATGTAAATTGGTTAGTTTTTGAAAAGCAAGGATGTGACTGTTTATACCATTTTTGGTATGTTTCTTCTTTTTTTAATCGAAAATCTCCTGATAGATCAATCAATTTTGTTTTCGAAAAATCGATTTCTCCCATTAACTCACTGCTAACTCCATGTGGTGTAGCAAAAAACAAAATATCATTTTCGGAAACCGACTTATTTTTATTCCACTTTTTTATTGCACCACTAGTACTAGTAGACAAATGTGGATAATAAGTAGTCAAATCTTCTGTATAATCTGATGTTGAATAAAAATTCATAACGCTTATTTCCGGATGCATTGATAGTAATCTTACGAGTTCAAGACCACCATATCCAGTTGCCCCAATAATACCGACTTTCATTTTAATTTCCCCTTTTATAAAATTATATTCTTCATTATAGTTATGAATAATTATAAAATCAATTGTATTTTTATAAATATTTAAAAATAAAAAAAGATTAACCATTTTTCTTGATTAATCTTTCATTATTTTTTATTGTATTCTTTAAATAAAAATAAAGTATAACTAGTTTTTTACCTTATAAATAATACTCAAATACTTTCGCAATTTTTTCTTTTACTTTTTCTTTAAACGGTAAATTTTTAATATAAGTAGGCGTAATTTCAAAAGCATGATTAAATACATCGTCTAATTCTGGTTCTACCTGTTTGATAAATTGTTGATCGTAAATATAACAATTTAATTCATCCGTTAAATGAAATGACCTCGAATCAAAATTTGTAGTGCCAATCATTAGTACTTTATCATCAATGTTCATTACTTTACCGTGAAAAATGCCTTTTTTAAACCCATAGACTTTTATGTTATTTTTCCATGCTTGTTTTATATATGGAAATGCTGCTTGTTGTACTAGAAGTGCATCTGACTTATGAGAATATAGTATTTTTACTTCGATTCCTCTATTTGCTGCATCTAATAATGAATCCCATATCACTTTATTATTCGGTATAAAATATGGAGAATAAATTGTTATAGACTGTTTTGCTTGTTTAAACAATTTACTATATTCTTGCTCAATTCCTATTTTAGTATAAGAAACAAATTGATGCTGGCTTCTTCCAATTTTTTTACTGATCTCCATTTGAGTAATTTTCTGGTCTGAATTTTTTCTCCAATCATGTACAAATTGTTTTTCTAAACCTTCAACACCGCTGCCAACTAATCTAAGCTGAACATCTTCCCACGGTTTTAACCCTTTTTTTTCATCTATATACTTTTTTCCAATATTAAACCCACCAATATAGCCAATTTCTCCATCAATAATCGTCATTCGACGATGATTTCTGTGATTTATCGATGCAAAAAAATAGGATAATTGCGGTTTATTAAAATAGGTAAAATGTACTCCATGATCAATTAAAGATTTTCTTTCTTTCCGTTCTAATAAAATCCCACCAAGACGATCAACAGCATAATAAACTGGAATTCCTTCATCACTTTTCTTTTTTAAGACATCTAAAAATTCATGTGAAACACGATCATTAGAAACTGAAAAAAAGTAAATATGCACTTCCTTTTTTGCATTCCTAATATCATGAAATAATTGGTTATTTAACTCCCTTCCGTTCGTATAAATAGACAAATCACTATGTCCCATTGGATAAGTTATTGGCTTTTCAGCAAAAATATTCTTTTTTTGAGCTTTCTCCATTTCAATCTCATTTAAAGCAAATAAGATGACCAATAGTGAAAATAGGAGTACTAAAGTTTTAAATATGAATTTTACTATTTTTTTCATAGATTCCTCTTACATAGTTTGGCATAAGAGTATTTTTTGAATAAAATGACTTAAATATCCATATTTATTTTAAATAATTTAAGGACTGTTAAATTTAAAAAGTTAATTTTTTGAACAAAATAAAAGGCTGTCTAATGAGACAACCTTTAACTACTCTTATTACTGAGAATTTTTATTTCAATCACCAAATTCCAATTAAGCCTTTAACATTTTCATCAAAAAATCAGTAGTAGGTAAACCGAATTTATTATCAACCAGATCTTGAATAGTTAAACTATTTATCACATTAAAATACCATACTAAAATTTTTCGTGGATCTTCCTTTAAGAATTCACCACTTTCTTGTCCTTTTATAAAAATTGGTATTAGTAAATCAATTAAATAATCAGGTGAATATTTTGATAATAATTCAGTCACTTTTTCTGGTACCTCGGTGTTTTTCCTCGCTTGTTGGATAATCATAAATGCATATTTATGATTTTCGTCTAACATTTTTTCAGTTAATAATTCTAATAGTTCGTAAGGAGTTCCTTGGAAAAACTGCAATGAACTTAACTCATTTTGAGACTCAATCATTAAACCTTCAATAATTTGAAAAAACAACTCTGCCTTTGATTGAAAATGGCGAAAAATTAAACCTTCACTAACATTTGCTTCAGTTGCAATGACACTTGTTTTCGTATTTTTATAACCATTCAAAGCAAAAATTTTCAATGCTGATTGTTTTATAAGCACTTTTCGATCAGTTTGTTGAATATTATCTTTTGGTAACAACTTACTCACTCCAATTTTTATACATTCTTCCTTAATTACATTGCTAATGGTTTCACTCTATTTATCAATTCATTTAAAAACTGCTCGGGTCTTGCAAAGCAAGCTAAATGTCCAGCATTATTTATATAAATAAACTCTTTTAAAGGCGCTTCGATTTCTTGCAAAAATCGTTCTGCATTTTTCGTAGGGGTAATAATATCATTGTCTCCTTGAAAAATAAAGAAAGGAATTGAAAATACTGTTCCTAACCTTCCATAATTAAAATTCATTAGTTCGTTAAATAATTGCTCCCCCGAAAATTTCATCCCTTTAAAAATATCGAATAGATCGTTCATATTATGTTGTGGTGATGAAAGCATTGAAGGTAAGATAAGGTCCATGATCATATTAGGAACATTTTTTATAGATTTTACTAAAATCTGATTTCTTTTATCATAATCTTTTTGTGTCCATTTTGTTTGATCTGGGCCTAGTTCTTTAAATTTCTTCAGTCCACTCGTATTCCCTGTATCAGACAAGGCATCAATGGCCAATTGATATGCAATATTTTCATAATCATAACAGTTTTGATCAGTCCCTACATACGCATAAAAGAGATTTGGCCTTTTCTTTATCATTAATGTAGCAATTAGACTACCGACGGAACTTCCAACCAAAATAATTTTATCTTTCTTAAGTTCCTCACAAATTAGACTACTTAATTCAATTCCATCTTCTGCCAACTGGTTTAATGTAATTTTACCACAGCCTTCTTTCCCATTCCTTTTAAACGTTTTTCCTGCACCTCGCTGATCCCATTGAACAATCGTAAAATGCCTTTCCCAAGGACGGATTAAAGAACTAAAAATAGTATAAGTTGAAGCAGGACCGCCATGAATTAATAATAGAACAGGGTTTCTTCTTTCTCCACGGATTGTAATCCATTGATCAATCCCCCCAATAGTTACATACTTTTCTTCATTAATCATATATTCAGTATTAATTTCTAACTTCTTTTCATTTTTTCTTTGATTAAATTTACGAAAAAAGATATCGGGTAAAATATTGGATTTTGTCATTTAGAGTTTTTCCTTTCTAATATCTTTTAGTGAGTGAGTTACTCACTCATAATATATTATGCATCTTGGTCTGTCAATTCTACTTAGGGGATATAACAATGTCGGAAAACATCAATTTTCCATATAATCCCATATTTACTTTAAGATATTTATTAGTTAGTCCAATTATGTTTGTTTATTTTTCTTAACTGAAATTTCGTTCCAAAAATTTTTAATAAAAAGTCGGTCGAGTTGTACAACTAAGTAATTCCTTAGTTCAATAAGAATTTTTAAATAGTATCTATTGATGTATGAGTAAAGTACTAAAAAAACTAATCATCTTATATTTCCAAATTTTTATTAGCTTTTTTTTCTAAAAAATAACACAAAATAGATATTATCAATTACTAAAAATCGGAGTTGATTTATAGCTGTGAAAAAAGTTTTTTTTATTGTAATCTTGTCCCTTTCATTAATTTGCTTTGCAGATTTTACTTACGCTAAGACAAACGAACCTGTATACACTCCAATTAGCTTTCAAATAGAAATTCAGGATTGGGAAGCTGTTAACAAAATAATCCCAAAATACTCGTTGTTCACTGTAATAGATGTGGAAACTGGTAAGAGCTTTAATGTACAAAGAAGAGCTGGTAGTAGGCATGCAGATGTTCAGCCATTAACAAGAGAAGATACAAGGATCATGAAGGAAATATATGATGGGAACTGGAGTTGGAAAAGAAGGGCTGTATTAATTTTAGCTGATGAAAACCTAATCCCTGCGTCCATGCACGGAATGCCACATGGTGCAGGTTCTCTTCCAAACGGTTTCTGTGGTCATTTTTGCATTCATTTTATGGGAAGCACGACACATCGGACAGGTAAAGCAGACTTATCTCATCATGTGATGATCCTTAAAGCTGCTGGAAAGATTAATGAATATATGAACAACTTACCACCTTCTCAACTGCTAAATGTATTGTTCGTTTCTATTAAAAACCAAGATAAAGGCTTGGTTAAAAAAATTGCCATAAGTAATCAAAAAAATATTAAAAAGGATCTTAAGAAAATAAAAAAAATAGAAGCAATACAGTGGACTTTGCCTCAAATAAAGAAATCAGGGGCATTTTCATTAGAAACTGAAATCCCAGTTGAGGTTAATCTTTTTATAAAAAATAGGGGTCGAATTAGGACTAAACTTTCGTTTACATTGGTGAGAACTTCACCTATTTCTCCTTGGAAAGTGAATATGGATCCTTTGTTTTCTAGCATTAACTAGTACTGTCTTTTAACATTTAATAGGGCTACCATAGTAGTAGCCCTTCTAATCGACTGAATGCATATCAAATCCTTACTCAGTACTTTTATACATTTACTATAATATTGAAAACTGATCTAAATATAGAAATATCTCAACAAATAATCCCATATTGGATATACCATCTAAAAAACTTCACTATTTATTGTTTAACCACGTTTTTCCCTATTTTTACTTACTAATTACAAATTTTCTGTACTTCGATTTTACCAACTCTTTTTAAATATTCTTACCTTCAACTACGATATCTTCAGCTACAATCTTAAATTCGATAAACGGAATGTCGAATAGGACATGAAATTCAAAACCTGGATTTGATGGATAAACTTCATCGTAAAGCCAAAAACCACCTTTAATATTCTCAGGCATACTTATTTCTTTAACTCCATTAAAAGTGAGAGTGATTTCAGAAAAATCATTAAATCCACCTTCACAATCTAAGTTGATTACAAATGTCTCTTTAGTAGGTTTTTCAAAAGATTTTACATTTGAATCATGTAATGAAATCTCATTTAATTTTACAATGTTTAATGGAAGTAAATCTTTACTCGAGTTATAGTTTATTAGATATTCTTTATCCAGATCCTCCATATTCTTGATGTATTCGTCCTTCCAACGATTAATCATTTTTCTAAGTTTTTCTGATGGAAACATTGATATCAATGTTCCATCATTAATATATGAATGGAGGGACTCAGGGAGAAATTTAAGTAAATCTTTTTTTATAATTTCTAATTCTTCTTTACGGCTTTGAATATAATCGCTTCCATTCGCTTTAAAACGCTTAATAGATTTATCCCATTCTACTTTTGTTTCTGGAAAGGACAACAAGAAACCATAAACTTGCATTTTGTGATACCAGTCTTTTGAATAATACTTCATTTGTTTGAACTCCATTTCGCTGAGAAGCCTCATGAAAATTCTACTTTCTAAATTTATTAAATTCATCAATATATAATTCGACATAGCCACAATTTGGACAAACAGCTGCTTTATGGCTTACAGAAATATTGTTCAAAGATCTTTTCCCTTTTTGATAAATCTTAATTTCATGACCATACATACTTTCAACTTTTATATTACAATTTTCTATCATTTCAGATTTACAGTGAATACAAATCCTTGTCATTCAGACACTCCTAATAAAATAATCATTATAATTTCTAAGTTTATTTTATCTAATATTCCTAGCTTTGTAATTTGGGGGATTTTTGCTTTTTTACATATCATTTAAGATACTTATATCCAACTAATCTTTTGGTTAAAACTTTCTATTTTTGGTGTAAATATTAGCTTTATAAATCAAAAAAAAGAGAATGATTCAAAATCATCATTCTCTGTAGATTCTTATAGGTTTGTTTGTTCCGCATATTTTTTAAAATTATCTAGAATTGCTTGCCATCCTTGTTGTTGAAAATCAACTGGATTAGCTGTTTCAGGATCGAATGTTTCAATGACTTCCGTTTCGTTTTCTTTACTACTAAATGTGATATTAACCTTTCTTCCATCACCTAGAGTATATGCAATAACCTCGTATTTTTTTACTTCATCATAAATCCCACCAAAGTCGAATCCAAAACTGCCATCTTTTGCTTCCATTCTTGAACAGAATTCTCCACCAACACGTAAGTCATTTACTGCAATTGGTGTATGCCAGTCGTCTGAAGGACTATTCCATTTTTTAATATGTTCGGGTTCTGTCCAAAATTCCCATACTTTTTCAATCGACACTTTAATAGTTGCTTTTACTGTTACCTTATTAGATGTTTCCATTCATTACCGCCTCTCTTGATTCCAATTTATTTTGAAGTAATCAATATTTGTGGCTACCATTTTTATACGATTTCAAAAAATTATTCTATCTATTCATTTGTTTAGTTTCTCTTGAATGTTTATTACACTGCCAAAACAGGTTTAATTTATTTAATAAGATATATAATTTAATGGGTAATATATAAAAGATTTATCAGGAAAAAGAAAGGATGGATGAAGATGGATCATCAAAAAAACAAATCCCCCAAATCAAGCATAAATTGTCCAAATTGTAATTCAAGTGTTTCCAGTAATGATGAAAATTCAAATATTAGTAGTGAAATTCAAGAACATTATTTATATGAGTGTCCAAATTGTGGGAAACCAGACCTTTTTTATAATAAAAAGTAAATTTAAAAACGACTCTTATGAGTCGTTTTTCCAAAATAAAAGTAAAATAGAATATCGCATTGCTTTAGTAGAAAACCAATGGTAATATGGTAATTTTTTGGGGTTTGTAGGGATAAATGCAGTAATGAGTGTCATCACCATACTTAATAAAAGGGTTATATTTTTATTCATTTTTTTCGACCTTCAAATATTTTAAGATAATTATATCAACCTATAATTTGGGGGAATTCAGTATATTTGGTGCAAAAAAGCAGATTATGATCTTCAACTTAAGCATGTTTTAGTTGTATAAGTTAACTCACTAATGAAAATCGATAATATTCTAAAATTAAAAACCATTTAAAACAAAATAAACGCACACCAAAATCCATGGAATAACAGGATGCATCCATTTTGAAATTTTCACGTTAAATCTACCCATGATTCTCGTAATTAAGTTATCAGATAATAGATATAAATTTATAAATAAAAAACAGAATAACATAAACCAAAAAGAAGAATACCTGTGATAAATTAATTCTATTCCAGCGATAATCGCTGGTACAAAAATTATCCCTAGCAGTAATTCAGCTAAATCATGTCGTCTAGGATTTTTTTTAGAAATCCATTTTCCATACTTCTTAAATAAAGACATTTTCTCAACACCTCAAATGTTACTATTCGATGTTTACTTATTAAACTACAAATCCAAGTAAAGTTATCCATAAGTTCAATAAGTGTAAACGTAAAAAAATACTCATATGAAATTACACTGTTCATATTTTCAAAAATACATAAAAATTAATTAAGGCAAAAAATAATGCTATTACAAATAAAATAATTCTTTTCCAAACAATATTAAACTTTTGAAATATAGGAATAAGTATTTGTGATCCATAGGGAGTATATGATTCAATTTTGAATCTTGATGCGAATAGTGAAATAAACATTAAATAAATTCCTAACCCCATCAATGAAATAGAAAGTAATTTATAAAAAAGCATGAAACTCTCCCCCATTAATTAACATTTTAAGATTTATTAACACTTTCCTTTTGCCATTAAACTGCTATTTGCTGGAATAGAAAAAAGCTACCGAAGCAGCTTTAGGTTGTTCAACTAATACACTGTGTAAGTTTTATAAGAAAATTATTTAGATATTATGAAAGTTAGTATCAATTTCTTTCATTTTTTTCATTTTCTTCTGTATTAAATAAATCAGTTAAAGGAAGTTGAATTGAATTGAAATAGGTTGAAAACATATTAAGAATTCCTACAACGAATAAGATCCAACCAAAGCCTCTCAGTATAACAGGTCCAACAAAATTATTAAAATAAGTTAGCGTTACAATTAATAGACCAAATATTATGTACATAGCACTGACTGGATTTTTCATGTTTATTTCTCCTATATGTATATGTAATTTTAATTTTATCATAAAGTAAAAAAATGGTAATCAATCAAAAGACTCATGAAAAATTCACTTCCTAATGCATCTTATCTGCCAGTTTCTTAAAATAAAAAAGCCGCTTTTAGTAGTTTTTGATTTTCACAAGTGTTAGTTCAATTAAATACTTATTGTTCCTTCACTCCACCATACTAAGAATTCCTCAAAATAAGGAGCAATCCATGTACGACTATCGTCCTCATGATTCCAAACGAATATATTATTACTTTGAATGTCTCCATTTAAATAGAGAAACCGAATAAGTCACCATTACCTGCATCACCAAAAAATAATAAACAGTCGAAAGGCATATACGTATCCTTAAAGATCTCGTCAGTTCTTCGATCAACATTTTCTTCAATTATTTCTTTTGCAGACCATATTCTTACCCCTGCAACATCAATACCATTAGTTTCTTTTAGAAAATTTATTAGTTCGTTTGGTAGTTGAATATTGAATTTCGCTTGAATTTCTTCTATTTGATTTTGAGTAGCTGGCTCATTAAATTCAGCCTCTTCAGATATATTTTTTAATAATTCTTTCCACATATATTACATACCTCCTATACAATTTAATCCTTTATATATCATTGCTAATTCTCTGAATTTTCCTTTTAAAATAATAAAAAAAGCTATAAATATTTAACTGTATATGATATTGAACTAATGATCTTTTAATACAACTACATCCATTTACAAAAAAAGCAGGAGAACAAGTTAACTTGCTCTTCCTGCCTCTCATATACCTCTTATTTTGGTTGCATACGAATTGCACCGTCTAAACGGATCACTTCACCATTTAACATTGGATTTTCAACAATGCTTTTCGCTAAGTGTGCGTATTCTGATGGCTTACCAAGACGTGATGGGAATGGAACCATATTTCCTAATGATTCTCTAGCTTTTTCTGGTAATACATCAAACATTGGCGTTTCAAATATTCCAGGAGCAATGCTCATCACTCTGATGCCGTATCTTGATAAGTCCCTAGCGATTGGTAATGTCATTCCAGCTACTGCACTTTTTGATGCACCGTAAGCTGCTTGCCCCATTTGGCCATCAAATGCTGCTACTGAAGCGGTGTTAATAATAACACCTCTTTCACCAAATTCATTAGGTTCATTATTAATCATTTGCTCAGCTGCTAAACGAATAACGTTAAATGTACCAACTAAGTTTACATTAATGATTTTTTGGAAAGATTCTAATGAATGAATTCCGTCTCTTTTAATTACTTTTTCAGCTAATACAATACCTGCGCAGTTTACTACTGTATTAAATGAACCATATTTAGTTAATACATTACTAATTGAATTTTTTACGCTCTCCTCTGAAGAAACATCTGTTTTTTCAAAACAAACATTTTCTTCACCTAATTCAGAAATTAGGCTAGCAGCTCTTTCTTCATTTAAATCGAAAATAGCAGCTTTCCCACCATTTTCTACGATCATTCTAACTGTACCTGCACCTAGTCCTGAAGCTCCACCTGTTACGATTGCTATACTATCACGAATATTCATTTTTTAAATCCCCCAGTTTGTTGTTGGTTATTAATTTAATCTCTCAATAATCGTTGCATTTGCCATACCATGGCCTTCACAGATGGCTTGTAATCCAAAACGTGAGCCTGTTTTCTCTAAAGCATTACATAATGTAACCATCACCCTTGCACCACTAGCACCAAGTGGGTGACCTAATGCGATCGCTCCACCGAATATATTTAGTTTTTCAAATGGTACATTTAATTCTTTTTGCCATGCTAAAGGAACTGCAGCAAATGCTTCATTTATTTCAAACAAATCGATTTGATCGATTGTTAAACCACATTTATGTAAAACTTTTTGAGTTGCTTGAATTGGCCCTGTTAACATTAATTGAGGGTCAGATCCTACTACCGTTCTCCCAATAATTCGAAACTTTGGCTTAAATCCTAATTGTTGAGCTTTTTCTTTGCTCATTAAAAGTAGACCTGCAGCACCATCACTAATTTGGCTTGCATTTCCAGCAGTAACGGAACCTGCTTCAGTAAATGCTGGCTTTAAAGAAGATAATTTCTCAATAGAAGAGTTTTCTCTCGGTCCTTCATCTTTTGTAACTTTAACAAGCTCACCTTCTTGATTCGTAACAGAAACTGCAACAATTTCGTCTTCAAAATAGCCTTGTTTCATTGCTTTTAATGCTTTTTGATGGCTATTATAAGCAAATTCATCTTGCTCACTTCGACTGATATTCCACTTTTCATTAATACGTTCTGCTGAGATCCCTTGGTTAAATTCACCAAACATATTCGTTAGTTTTTCATTCCATTTTGATCCTTTTAAGTTCGAAAACATTGGTACACGTGTCATACTTTCAACACCAGCTGCAATGACAATGTCCATATCTCCACTTAAAATGGCTTGTGATGCAAAATGGACAGATTGTTGACTTGATCCACATTGACGGTCAATTGTAACACCAGGCACTTCAATTGGTAGACCTGCTAATAAAGCAGCAACTCTACCAATATCACCAGCCTGTTCACCAATCTGAGTAACACAGCCCATAATCACATCATCTATTTCTTTAGGATCAAATTCATTTCGACTTACTAATTCCTTTAGTACAATTGCAGCTAAGTCATCAGGTCTTGTTTCGCTAAAGCTGCCGCCTCTTTTACCTATTGGTGTTCTTAAAGCATCAACAATAACTACTTCTCTCATAAATTTGATCCTCCAATTTTAAGTCTGGATTAATTTAATCCCATTTGTTTTGCAATAATTGTCTTCATGATTTCATTTGTACCTGCGTAAATTGACATGATTTGAATATCTCTGAAACGTCTAGCAATCTCGTATTCTTCCATATATCCATAACCACCATGCAATTGAAGACACTCTGAAGCTACTTTTTTACCTAAATCTGTAATCCACCATTTTGCCATCGATACTTGCTTAACAACATTTATGCCTTCCATATGCTTATAAATTAAGTCCTCAATGAAAGTACGGCCAATTTCAATTTCAGTTGCCAATTCTACAAGTTTAAATTGAGTATTTTGGAATCCAGCAATTGATTTTCCAAATGCTTTTCTACTTTTTACATATTCAGTTGTCACTTTCAGCATTTCTTCAGCTGAAACTAATGCTTCTAAAGCAACTACTAATCTTTCTTGCTGTAATTTTTCCATTAAGTAATAGAAGCCTTTTCCTTCTTCTCCTAATAAATTCTTTACAGGCACTTTAGCATCTTGGAAAATTAATTCAGCTGTATCTTGGCTATGAAGTCCTACTTTATTTAATTTTTTTCCTCTAGAAAACCCAACTGTATCTTTTTCGACAACTAGTAAGCTTATTCCTTTATGAGCAGGTCGAATTGTCGTATCAGTTTTAACTGCAATGATGATAAGGTCTGAAAGAATACCATTCGTGATAAACGTTTTCTCACCATTAACAATATAGTAATCCCCTTCTTTTACTGCAGTTGTTTTAATATTTGCTAAATCTGATCCAGCACCTGGTTCAGTCATCGCAACTGCGCTAATATATTCACCTGAAATACATTTAGGTAACCATTCCATTTTTTGCTCTTCATTTGCATAAGCAGTCAAATAAGGTACAACTATATCATTGTGTAATGCTACACCAACTAAACTTGAACCAACTTTCTCAAGTTCCTCTATAATTATGACTGAATAGCCAAAATCTACACCTAACCCACCATATTTTTCGTCAACATAAGGACACAAAAATCCTTCATTTCCTAATTTATCCCAGAATTCTCTAGGTATTATTCTGTTTTGCTCCCACTCTTCATAAAATGGTACAGCTTCTTTTTGTAAGAACTTTCTAAGAGCCGTGCGGAAGATTTCATGTTCTCTAGTTAAGTAAGAATGTTTCATAATAAGCCCCCCAAAATAATTAATCACTTTAATAAAACGCTTACAATACTCAAAATACTAAATTTTTTAAATATTACATTTGTAATAATCATATGATGTTAATTGTAATTTATCAAGGAGCAAAAAAAAAGAACTGAATAATTCAGTTCTTTTGATTGAAGACAAACTTGTAAAAAACAATTCAAATTAACCAATTTTAACGGTAATTTTACCAAAATTATTTCCTTCACCCATTCGTTGTAATGCACTAATGACATCCGTAAATTCAAAAGATTGATCAATGATTGGTTTAATTTTATGTTCTTCAAAAAATGCCAACATTTGTTCAAACTCTCTTGGACTTCCCATGGTAGTCCCTCTAATATCCATATTTTTAAAGAATACTTTTGGCAAGACTGTTTGAGGAACTGGTCCATTTGTCGCACCGAATGATACGATTCTTCCACCTTGAGCAGTCAAATCAATTAATCGATTAAATGATTCACCACCAACTCCATCGATCGTAAGGTTTACAAATCCAAATTCTTTACGAAGTTTTTTATACCAATCATTTTCTCGGTAATTAAAACCAGCAGTCGCACCCATTTCAATTGCCTTTTCAATTTTTTCATTGCTACTCGATGTAACTAGTACTTTTGAACCGAATGCAACAGCCATTTGTAATGCATATAATGCTACTCCACTACCTATACCTGGAATCAATACTGTATCATTCTTTTGTAATTGACCACGTGTAATTAATGCTCTATATGCAGTAAGTGCAGCTAAGGGTATTGCTGCAGCCTCTTCCCATGACAAGTACGAAGGTTTTTTATAAACATTTTCAACTGATAGTTTAATAAATTCAGCAAATGTACCATTAGAAGGCATTCCAAGTACAGTGAATTCATCAGAATTGATATCATCACGATCCCCCCAGTTTAAGCTCGGGTTCATGATTACTTCATCACCTACAGAAAATCCTGTTACTTCTTCACCGATAGCTTCAATAACTCCAGCACCATCAGATCCTAAAATCCCGTCCAATTTCATCCCAGGATACATACCGTGCGTTATAAAAAAGTCACGTCTGTTTAACGATGCTGCCTTTAACTTAATCACAACTTCATTCGGATGAACAGCACCAATCTCAACATTTTCAAATTTTAGTGACTCTGGCCCTTTAGTGTCTCTTAAAATATAAGCTTTCAATTACCTCACTCCTATTCTTGAACGAATTTAAATATGTAAAAAAGACGGTTAATAAATACTACTCAATTTTTATTTTACCAAAAAAGTTAAATACGGTTTAGTAAAATGATTAGCAAGGAATGATTGTGGGGGATAGTATGAAGTGAATTATGAGATTTAGGTGTTTTAGTTTATGAGTTTTTAGGGTAGGGTTCTATATTTTAATAGATTTTTGTTTCTGTTTTTCTTTATCTAATAGTTATGTATTTTTATTCAATTCAATTCAATTCGGTACGTGAAATTCCTATTAAATGCCTTTGTTAGAGTGAGGAAACTTAATAGATCGATATTCATTAAAAACTGCACTTTATTTCCAAAGTAATTCTTTTTTTGTATTAATTGAAAGCTTTTTATAGAAGATTCGCTAGATTTTAAGCATATTTTGAACGTTGCATATAGATTGGAGTATCTTAATTGCAGTTTCAGATAATTTGTTTGCAGTTTTAACAATTTTAATTGCAGATTAGGTGATTTTGTTTGCACTTTTGATGTTTTTATTTGCAGTTGTTAAAAACGACCATCCACCAATAGTCCTTAATTACAGAATGTGATTACCTTAGTTTTTCATACATTCTTTCTATTGAAATAGTAGTAACTTAAACTTCTATCCTACTAAAATTAATTTCCACAGGAATAATCTACTGTATTCAAAATAGCAGTGATTTTCTATTTAAAAATGACAGGTTTTCTAATATTTTTACAAATCACTTTGTCAAAACTTGTTTTATCATCAATAAACATGTCTCTTTATAAACAATAGGAATGTGTTATTATTTCCTATTAAACTTTTTTTGTTATATCCATATATTTTAAATTTGAAAGTTTTACGAAACAAAAAAACTCTCACCACTTGAGAGTCGAAACGAATTTCTTAATTAGCAAGAAAAAAGATTCCTATTGCACTAGGACCCGTGTGAACGCCGACTGCTGAACCAACTGAGTTTTCTATAATCTGTTCACTACCAATTAGATCCTTTAATTGTTTAATAAATTGTTCGGTGGAATCATCTTTTACCCCATATACAACTCCAACATTTTTACTAAGTTCATCTTTCCGTGTCTTCATTAGTTCAAGCATACGATTTAATGCTTTTTTTCGACCTCGTACTTTTTCAAGTGGTTTAAACTTCCCTTCGCTTACTTCCATAATCGGATTTATATTAAGCATGCCACCTAAAAATCCGGCAAACTTACCAACACGACCGCCACGTATTAAATATTGGAGATCTTCTATCGTAAAAATATGTTGGATCTTACTTATATTTTGATTTAATTGTTTCATTAGATTTTCAAAAGATTCATTATTATTTAAGCCTTCTATCAGCTCCATAACTAATACGCAAATTCCAAGTGATACAGATCTAGTATCGATAATATGAATAGAGGCATTTGGATTGTTTTCTAAAATATCTAGTTTTACTAATTGTGCAAAATTATACGTACCAGATAAGTCACCAGAACAAGTAAGATAGACACAATTTTGCTCTTTACTACATGAGGCTAAAGTTTGATAAATTGCATCATAAGAAGGTAAAGATGAAGTAAAGTTCTCCCCATTTTTCATTCTTTGCATTAACTCATGTGATTGTAGATTTACTCCGTCAAGATACTCTTTTTCTAATTGGTCATAGACTCTTAATGGAATGACTGAAATATCGTATTTAATCAATAGTTCAGATGGAAGATCAGAAGAGCTATCTACAATTATTTTTAGGTTCAATTTAATCACCTCTCTCTAGATTAATAATGTATTTTTAATCTTATTAAACAATAATCTAAATATTCAAACAACTATTTTGCATTTAAGTTAATTTTATCGACAAAATTAAAATTAATTTTACGAAAAGTACATTGAAAATTCACTTGTTCTACAACATGGTAGTTTAATTGAATAAGTATGTCTGAATTTCTATGAATAAAAAGCGAATTCAAATAAAATAATTTAAAAAACTGATTAGCATTTCTAAAATTATGAATTATTTCACTTTTAATTTTATGGTAAAATGGAATTATATGGAATTTTTGGAGGTATCTAGTGGAATTAAATGCAGAAGGAAAATTAGAGAAAGTACCGATTAAGCTTGATTACAAGTTTTATGGCTTAGAAAAGGAAATGTACTCAATCAATAGCCATTTGTTTAATAATCAAAAATTATGTGCAAAAGGGATTCTTTACATTGCGTTTACTGTACTTATATTATCTTTATTAATTTTTACTTTCGTTTGGATAAACGAAGAACAAAAATCACAAGAACTATCGATTATTTCTACTCAAATAGCTGATGAATTAACAAACAAGGAATTAATGACACCAGAATTGATCAAAAATATAAAAAGTATAATAGTAAGTACCGATTATATTTCTGAAATAAGCATATTCAGTTCGATGAAAATTAAGAATGAAGGAATAAATTTGAATTCTTATAATACTGAAAACATGGAGCCAGAATTTCATTATAAAAGAATTGTATGGTCCCCAAAATGGTTAGTTCCTGACTTTTTCTCAAGCGGGAATGGAGATAGTGATTGGTATATCGAAATGAAACATAGGACTTTTAGTACATTTGCAGGATTTGTTTTATTAGTAGGCTTATCAATCTATTTAACCTTATTCACTATATGGACAACGATAAATACCTACCGAGATAAAAGATTAAATACTGGATGGATCATCCTATTTGCTTTATTTAATGTGTTAGGATATTTAGTTTATCGATATCGATTTGTCATTAGAAATTTTTTTACTGATTTTCTAAAAGAATTTAACAGATCAGAAGAAAAAAGTATAACGATTGATGTATCGTTAATCAACAACAGTCATGAATTGCATCAAGTATTAAAAGAAAAACTATCATTTCCAGATACTTATAGTGAAGATTGGGACAACTTTTGGGATATAATTACATGTCATGTTGAGTTACCTAAGAAACTTCAATTTATTGGTTGGTCAGAATTAGAGCGAAAACTACCAGATGATTCAAAAATTATGATCGAGTACCTTCTTGAACATAACCAGGAATTCCCCGATTGGCATTGTAATTTTATATGCAACTAACACGTTTTTAGAAGTAAAGTCAAATTAGACAGAGCTCTTTCAATATTCTTAACTAACCATCCTATTTATTCCCTTGTTTTCACACGAATTCAGATAAAAAAGAAGTGCCTAATAAGTTTGCAGGCTTATAAGACACTTCCTTTTTTAGTTATACATGTAATTTTTCATATTTTGCAATGTCATTTTCATATTTCATCGTAATCGCAATATCATCTAAGCCATTTAGTAATTTTTCTTTCCAAACAGGATCGATTGAAAATTCAAAGTTACCAAATACTGTTTTAACGACTTGTTTTTCTAAATCGACTTCAATTTCTTGATTCCCACTTAATGAAGATAATTGTGAGCGAATCTCATCATTTAAGACAATCGGCAGCATACCATTTTTTATACAGTTATTGTAGAAAATATCTGCGAAGCTACCAGCAATAATAATTGTAAATCCATAATCATTTAATGCCCAAGGTGCGTGTTCTCTAGATGATCCGCAACCAAAATTATTTCCACTTATTAAGATTGAAGCATTTTTCCGTTCCTCATTATTTAATGAAAAAGATTGATTTGGTGAGCGATCATCATGATATCGCCATTCATCGAATAAAAATTCTCCAAAGCCAGTTCGTTCAATTCGCTTTAAATATTGTTTTGGAATAATTTGGTCTGTGTCGATATTATCTAACATAATTGATACAGTTGTGCCTTTATGCGTACGTAACGGTTTCATTTGCTTGCTCCTTTCGAATATCAATAAAATGACCATGTACCGCAGCAGCCGCTGCCATTACTGGACTGACTAAATGTGTTCTTGCTCCTTTACCTTGTCTTCCTTCAAAATTTCGGTTTGAAGTAGATGCACAATGTTCTCCAGCTGGTACTTGGTCTGGATTCATTGCTAGACACATCGAACAACCAGCTTCCCTCCATTCAAATCCTGCTTCTATAAAGACTTTATGTAGTCCTTTTGCCATTGCTGCATTACGAACCTTTTTTGATCCTGGAACAACTAATGCACGGACATCAGATTTTACTTTCTTTCCTTTAAGATAATTTGCAGCTTCCTCTAAATCTGACAATCTAGAATTTGTACATGAACCAATGAATACGTGTTGAACTGGAATCTCATTCGGTGTGATTTCTGGTTTTAATCCCATATATTCATAAGCTCGTTCGTAGTTCTCATCCTTGGCTTTTGGAAGGGCTTCATCAATTCTTACGCCCATTCCAGGATTTGTTCCCCAAGTTACGTAAGGTGCAAGGGTTGCTACATCCACTTCAATTGTTTTATCAAATGTTGCTCCCTCTTCTGTATATAATTTCTTCCATTCTACTAATTTTTCATCATATGAATTTACTGTATATTTTCGACCTTTTAAATAATCGAAAGTTTTTTGATCTGGAGCAACTAATCCTGCTTTTGCTCCTCCCTCAATCGCCATATTACATAAAGTCATACGCTCTTCCATTGACATATTTGAAATTGCTTCACCATAAAACTCAATAACAAATCCAGTTCCCATTGATACACCATAAGTTGCTAGTAAATGAAGAATGATATCTTTCGCATATACACCTTTTGGAAGCTTACCATCAAGTTTCACACCCATTGACTTCGGCTTAACTTGCCATAAAGTTTGTGTTGCTAAAACATGTTCAACTTCACTTGTTCCAATTCCAAAAGCTAAAGCACCAAATGCGCCGTGTGTTGATGTATGACTATCTCCACAGACAATTGTTTTTCCCGGCTGAGTTAACCCTAGTTCAGGTCCGATTACGTGGACAATCCCTTGGTCCTCATCCGTAATATCTGCTAAAGGAATATTGAACTCTTGACAATTATTCCTTAAC
The DNA here is from genome assembly GCF_001712755.1 of Gottfriedia luciferensis. GTDB lineage: Bacteria > Bacillota > Bacilli > Bacillales > Bacillaceae_G > Gottfriedia > Gottfriedia luciferensis_B. Next base: position 251,849 of record NZ_MDKC01000002.1, on the reverse strand, counting down.
GTATCCATTTGTTGTTTAGCAATTAAGTCAGTGATGACTAATTGATTTTGTGTTGGTACATTATGATCCATCGTCGCAAATGTTAATTCTGGTCTTCTTACTTTTCGATTGGATAATCTCAATCCTTCAAAAGCTTGCGGAGAAGTTACCTCATGGACTAAGTGTAAATCGATATACAAAAGCTGTGGTTTACCTACTTCACCAGTTACAACATGATTTTGCCAAAGTTTATCAAACAATGTTTGTTTCATCGAATAGTACCTCCAACTGTTTGAAATTGTAATTCCTTTACTACTTGTTCTGTAAATTCAATCGTTGAACTGTTACCACCTAGGTCACCAGTTAAATAGCCATTATTGATTGAATTGACAATCGCGTTTTCAATCGAGTTTGCCTCATCAACTAAGTTAAAATCACGAAGCATCATCGCCACTGACCTTAATATTGCTATAGGGTTAGCCTTATTTTGTCCAGCGATATCTGGTGCTGAACCGTGAATTGGTTCATATAATGAAGGACCTTTGCCTGATTTACTTGCAGAAGGTAGCATTCCTAATGAACCAGTAATCATCGAAGCTTCATCGCTTAAAATATCCCCAAATAAATTTTCAGTAACGATTACATCAAATCTTCTTGGGTTTCGAATTAACTCCATCGCTGCTGCATCAACAAGAATATGCTCAACCTCAACTTCTGGATAGTTTGAACTTAATTCATTTACAATTTTTCGCCAAAGTTTACTAGATTCTAATACATTTGCTTTATCAACTGATGTAAGTTTACCTTTTCTAGTTTTTGCTAACTCAAATCCATACGTTACAATTCGTTCAATTTCTTCTCTAGTATAGGAAAGAGTATCCGTTGCTTCATTTTCATTATGGAATCGAGGTTCGGAAAAATAAATTCCGCCTGTTAATTCTCGAACGACGACAAAGCTTACATTTCTGACTTGTTCAGATTTTAACGGAGAATGATTTACAAGTTCATCGTAAACATCGACTGGTCGAATATTTGCATATAAATTAAGTGATTTTCTTAATCTTAATAAGCCACTTTCTGGTCGTTCAACACCTTGATCCCATTTTGGTCCACCTACTGCTGCCAATAATACGGCATCCGAATTTAAACAATTATCTAATGTTTCTTTCGGTAATGAAGTACCTGTTTCATCGATCGCGTGACCTCCGAATAAATTTGTTGAAAAAGTAAAGTCATGTTGATAAGATTTTGCAATCTGTTCTAATACCTGTACTGCTGAACTCATAATTTCTGGTCCGATTCCGTCTCCTGGAAGACATGCGATTTTTAATTTCATTTTAGAACCTCCTTTTTGCTCCACTTACTAATAATGTTTAATAAATCTGCATCTGTAATTTCTTTTTTCGAATCTGTCAAAGCTTTAAATTGAATAAACGCTTTGTTTATAATTTCTGTTGGAAAGTTGAATCCAAGTTCTTTTAATTTGTCAGTAAAAGCATGACGTCCTGAATGTTTCCCTAATACTAATGAATTAGTAGATAGTCCAATTAATGAAGGGGGTATAATTTCATATGTTGTCGGTTCTTTTAGGACGCCATCTTGATGAATACCTGATTCATGAGCAAATGCATTTGTACCAACAATTGCTTTATTCTTCTGGACAACCATACCTGTTAGACGACTAACAAGTTCACTTGTCTTCGTAATTTCATGTAATCGTAAATTAGAATTTTTCCGGTAAACATCTTCCCTAATATGTAGTGCAACGGCTATTTCTTCTAGTGCAGCATTTCCTGCTCTTTCCCCAATTCCATTTACGGTGCATTCTACTTGGGTTGCTCCAGCCTGTATAGCAGCTAAAGAATTCGCTACTGCCATTCCTAGATCATCATGACAGTGACAAGAAAAAACGGCTTTATGATATGACGGTACATTTTCTTGTAAATATTTAAATAGGTCGTAGTACTCTGAAGGACTTGTGTAACCGACAGTATCTGGAATATTTATTACATCAGCCCCTGCTTTAATGGCAGTTTCTGCGAATTCGGCAAGAAATGCTCGATCAGTACGACAGGCATCTTCAGCTGAAATTTGGACTTTTGGAAAAAAGGATTTTGCAAGCTGCACACAATGTTTAGCCGTTTCCAAAACTTCTAATCTCGTCATGTTTAATTTATATTTCATATGAATGTCACTTGTTGCTAGAAAAATATGAAGTCTCGGTTCTGCAGCATTTTTTAACGCATCCCATGCTGTTTTAATATCTGAATCTTTTGCTCGAGAAAGGCTTGAGACGGAGACAGAACGAATCTGTCTCGCAATCTCTTGAATACCTAAAAAGTCACCTTCTGAGGAAGCGGCAAAACCAGCCTCAATGATATCAACACCTAAAGCTTCTAGTTGTCTTGCAATTTCGAGCTTTTCAAATCGATTTAAATTAACCCCAGGAGATTGTTCGCCATCACGTAATGTTGTATCAAGAAACTGAATTTTACTCATTTTTTATTTCACCTCGACCTTTTCTTTTCTTTGGATAAATGGCATCATTGCACGAAGTTTTTCTCCAACCTCTTCTAACTGATGTTTCTTTTCACTTTCATTAATTTCGTTGTATACTGGACGACCATTTTTATTTTCGTTAATCCAACCCTTAGCAAACGTACCATCTTGGATTTCTGCTAAAATATCTTTCATTGCTAATTTTGACTCATTCGCTACTACTCTAGGACCAGATACGAAATCTCCCCACTGTGCAGTATCAGAAATTGAGTATCTCATATAGCTCATTCCGCCTTCGTACATTAAATCAACGATTAGTTTCAACTCATGTAAACACTCAAAGTATGCAACTTCTGGCTGATAACCTGCTTCTACTAATGTTTCAAATCCTGATTTAACTAAAGAAGTTACACCACCACATAGTACCGCTTGTTCTCCGAATAGATCTGTTTCAGTTTCCTCTTTAAATGTTGTTTCAAGAACACCTGCTCTAGTAGAGCCAATTCCATCAGCATAAGAAAGTGCTACATTTTTTGCTTCCCCTGTTACATCTTGGTAAACAGCAAATAATGCTGGAACCGCTGCACCATCGACAAATGTACGTCGAACAAGATGTCCTGGACCTTTTGGAGCTACTAAAAATACATCAACATTTGCAGGAGGAACAATTTGATCAAAGTGAACATTAAATCCGTGTGCAAACGCAAGCGCATTACCATTTTCTAGATACGGTTCAATTTCATTTTTATAAACAGTTGGTTGATGCTCATCTGGTAATAAAATCATTACTACGTCTGCTGCTTTTGAAGCCTCTGCAACTGTAGTTACATGTAGTCCGTCATTTGCTGCAGCGTCCCATGATTTTCCAGGGCGACAACCAACAACTACTTTATGACCATTCTCATGTAAATTTAAAGCATGTGCGTGACCTTGAGATCCATAACCAATTACTGCAATCGTTTTCCCTACTAATACATTTTCCTTTACGTCTGTACCATAATATACTTTAGCCATTTTCAAATTCCTCCAATTATTTTAGTTTTATTTTTTTATTTAATAAGAGAGTAGCTTTTGAGCATGCTCCTTATGTTTAGCGGATCTAGTAAATGCGGTTACACCTGTTCGAGCTATTTCTTTTAGTTCGAAAGGTCTTAATAACTCAATCAAAGCCTCTACCTTATCAGAAGTACCAGTTACTTGAACGACAATCTGATCACGGCTTACATCAATAACTGAGGCTCTAAATGGTTCAATTAGACTATATATTTCATTTCTTGTAGCTGCATTTGTACTTACCTTTATTAAGGCTAGTTCTCTAGCAATAACTGATTCTTCTGTTATATCTGCTACTTTTATCACATCAATTTGCTTGTGAAGCTGTTTAATCAGTTGTTCAACCTGTTGTAAATCCTCTACATGAACGACAAACGTAATTCTTGAAATATGATCTTGTTCTGTATGTCCTACAGAAATACTTTCGATATTAAAGCGTCTTCTCGAGATCACTCCTGTAATTCGGTTAAGTACGCCACTGTTATTTAATACAGTCGATGTAATGACTCGTTTCATTATTTCACCCCTTCCATTTCATGGATTCCTTTACCAGGTGGTACCATTGGTGTAACGATTTCAGCTTGATGAACTCGACAATCAATTAAAACTGGGCCATCAAACTCAATTGCTTCTCTTAATTGACTTTCAACTAAATTTGGATCTGAGATTGTCATCCCTTTAATACCGTAAGCTTCAGCAAGTTTTGTGAAACTAGGCTGGCAGTCTAATAGAGAACTAGAGAAGCGGTCATTATAAAAGGCTGATTGCCACTGTCTTACCATTCCTAAAGCTGCGTTATTTAATATTAAAATTTTAACTTGTAGATTATGTTCCTTGATCATGCTCAATTCTTGCAATGTCATTTGGAAACCGGCATCACCTACAATCGCTACAACTAATTCATCAGGCTTTGCAAATTGTGCTCCGATTGCAGCTGGTAAACCAAATCCCATCGTTCCGAGTCCACCTGAAGTAATCCATTTATGTGGATCGTTAAAAGGATAATACTGAGCCGCCCACATTTGATGTTGACCTACATCTGTGGAAATCGTTGCTTTCCCATTTGTAATCGAATGAAGTAAAGTTAAGACAGTTTGTGGTTTAATGACTTCTCTACTTTGTTCATACTGTAAAGGAAAAGCTTCTTTACGACTTTTAAGTAGTTCTAACCATTCACTATGATTTTGTTTATCTATTTTTTGTTTTAATAGCACTTTCAGAACTTCCTTAGCACATCCAACGATTGGAATATTTGTCGGAATAACTTTGTTTATTTCGGCAGGATCGATATCGATATGTGCTACAACCGCATTTTTAGCAAAGTGTGCTAAATTACCCGTTAACCTATCATCAAATCTTGCTCCGATGTTAATTAGTAAATCACTTTCATACATTGCCATATTTGCGGTATAAGTTCCGTGCATGCCCCCCATTCCTAGGAATAACTCCTCATTTGCTGGAAATCCACCTAGACCTAAAAGCGTATTTACAACTGGGATATTGAACTTTTTGATAAATTCAGTAAACTCATCTGCTGCTTTTGCATGTAATATTCCTGCTCCAGCTAATACGACTGGTTTTTTAGCTTTTTCAATTGCTCCTATTAACTTTGTAATTTGAAGATAATTTGGTTCATAAGTCGGTTGATAACCTGGTAATTGAACTTCTACTTCTTCCTTTTTCACTCCTTTTTCAACCATCATATTTTTTGGTAGATCGATGACGACTGGACCTGGACGGCCTGTTGAAGCAATATGGAATGCTTCTTTTACGATTTGTGGAACATCTTCAACATTACGCACTTGGTAGTTATGCTTTGTAACTGGCATTGTAATTCCGATAACATCTGCTTCTTGAAAGGCATCCGTTCCGATTACATTTGTAGCAACCTGACCAGTAAAAACAACTAGTGGTAATGAGTCCATCATTGCATCTGCTAAACCAGTAACGACGTTTGTAGCACCTGGACCACTTGTTGCGATGACAACTCCTGGTCGGCCAGTTACTCGTGCATATCCTTCTGCAGCGTGGATGGCCCCTTGTTCATGCCTTGCTAGAATGTGAGGAATATCAGCATCATAAAGTGCATCATATAATGGTAATACTGCCCCTCCAGGGTAACCAAAAATCATTTCAACATTTTCATTTTTCAAAGCATCAATTAGTAAATTTGCACCTGACAATTCTTTTGACAGAGTTCTCATCGAATGATGACTCATTTCTACTTTTCCCTCCATTTTCGGATAAAATTTACCCATTTATTCGCAATAAAAAAAGCCATAACTCCACACTTCAGCAGATGCTGAAGGGGCGAAAGACTTTTCGCGGTACCACCCTTCTTCTTAGGTTAATAACCTAACTTTGGGATTTTGGCTAACCAAAATCTGGCTATAACGTGACCAACGTTCAGACTTACATTACAAATTAATTCAGCCTGACACTCAAGAGTGAGTTTCATTAATCAAGGTCATCGGTTCACACCAGCCACCGACTCTCTGAAGATCCTTTTCATAACTACTTTTCTCTTTCAATGCTTTTTCATATTTTTAATATTCCACCTGTATTAGCAGAAGTAACTAACTTTGCATATCTTGCTAAATAACCCGTTTTAACTTTTGGTTCATGTAATTTATATGATGATTTACGAGATTCTAACGTTTCGTTTGAAACTGATAATGTGATACTTCTTGATAAAAGATCGATTATGATTTCATCGCCATCTTCAATACATCCAATTGGTCCACCTTCAGCCGCTTCTGGAGAAATATGCCCGATTGCAATACCCCTTGTAGCACCTGAAAAACGACCATCTGTAATTAACGCAACTTTTGTTCCTAAACCTCTTCCGACAATTGATGAAGTTGGTGCAAGCATTTCAGGCATTCCAGGTCCACCTTTTGGACCCTCATATCGAATGACAACGACATGACCCTCTTTAACGAGACCATTGTCAATCGCTTCAACTGCTTCATCGTGTGAATTAAAACAAATTGCTTCACCAATAAAGGTTTGGATTGAAGGGTCAACACCTCCAACTTTAATAACTGCACCGTCTGGGGCTAGATTCCCATGTAAGATCGATAATCCGCCTGTTTGTGAATAAGGATTTTCTTTTTTACGAATCACTTCACTATTGGTGATTGTAGCCTCTTGCACATTCTCGAATAACGTTTTGCCAGTAATTGTAATGCGGTCACTATTGATTGCTCCAGGAATGGTAGTAAGTTCTTTAATAATTGCTGGAACACCACCTGCTAAATGAACATCATGCATTGAATAGTGCGAAGCTGGACTAATTTTAGATAAATAAGGTACTCTTCTAGCTACTTCATTTATATCCTTTAAGTCGTAATCAACACCTGCTTCATTTGCGATGGCCATTAAGTGTAAAACAGTATTTGTCGATCCACCCATTGCCATATCTAGTGCAAATGCATCATCAATTGCCTCTTTTGTAATAATATCTCTTGGTTTTATATCGTTTTCAATGCAATCCATTAGATGAACAGCTGCATCACGGATTAATTGATGTCTGTCTTTACTAGTTGCAAGTATTGTTCCGTTATATGGTAGTGCTACACCAAGCATCTCCATAATGCAATTCATTGAATTTGCTGTAAACATTCCAGAACATGATCCACATGTAGGACATGCTGACTTTTCAATATCGAGTAATTCTTCTACACTCATTTTTCCTGATTTAAAAGCACCTACACCTTCAAATACTGAAGCAAGAGATAGAGCCTTTCCATCTTTAGATAATCCTCCTGCCATTGGTCCACCTGATACAAAAACTGCTGGTACATTTGTACGAACAGCTGCCATTAGCATTCCTGGTGTGATTTTATCGCAGTTTGGCATATAAAATACGCCATCAAACCAATGTGCATTAATAACAGTTTCGGCTGCATCGGCAATGATTTCCCTACTTGGTAAAGAATACCTCATTCCGATATGACCCATTGCAATTCCATCATCGACACCAATCGTATTAAACTCAAATGGAACGCCACCAGCATCTCGAATCGCTTGTTTTACAACATCAGCCATTTCTCTTAAATGAATATGACCTGGAACAATATCAATATATGAATTACAAATCGCTATAAATGGTTTATTAAAATCTTCCTCTTTTACACCTGCCGCAAGTAATAAGCTACGATGAGGCGCGCGGTCGATTCCTTTTTTGATCATGTCACTTCGCACAATTTATCACCCTTGTTTTACGTAAATTTTTTCTCCATCTTCTACTACTAATTGACGAAATGCTTTTAATAATCTTTGTGTATTTGGTCCTGGTTTTCCATCACCAATCACTCGTCCATCTACCTTAGATACGCCAATTACTTCAGCCGCTGTTCCAGTTAAGAAAACCTCATCGGCAATATAAACATCATGTCTAGTGAACAATTTTTCCTCAACTTCGTAACCTAATGTGTCACCTAATTCCATAATTGCATTTCGAGTAATTCCTTCTAATGCACCAGCTGAACTCGGTGGAGTAATTAGCTTATTGCCTTTTACTAAAAAGACATTATCTCCTGAACCTTCAGCTACAAAGCCTTGATCGTTTAGCATTAGTGCTTCTTGAACACCAGCTAGTTTCGCTTCAATTTTTACTAATATGTTATTTAAGTAATTTAAAGATTTAATTTGTGGATTTAATACATCACTTCGATTTCTTCTCGTTGCTACTGTTACAATTTCCATACCATTTTCGTATAGTTCTTGTGGAAACAGTGCTAGTTGTTCAGCAATGACAACTACATTTGCTCTTGGACAAGAAGTTGGATCTAATCCAAGATTCCCTTCTCCTCTTGAGACGACGAGTCGAATATAACCACTATGTAAATTATTTCGATTTACTGTATCAACAACAATTTGTGTTAACTCTTCTAATGAATAAGGAATTGTTAATAAAATTGATTTTGCTGATTCATATAATCGAATGAGATGTTCTTTTAAGCGAAATACATTGCCATCATATACGCGAATCCCTTCGAATACTCCATCTCCATATAGATATCCATGATCATATACAGAAACTTTTGCATCTTGTTTTTGAACGAATTCACCATTTAAAAAAATCTGTTGCTCTGTCACGGTTAATCCTCCTCAAGAGTTAAAATATTTGTACTTACTTTATTCCAATCTACGAAATTAATCAACAAGTTTTTAGAAAATTTTAAATTCATAATTTATTCAAATGTCGTATAAATATTGGTATATCAACAATGAAAACCTTTACATTTTTTCAAAATAATTTTTCGACAAAATTTTACTCTTGAAAAATGTTTTTAAAAGGATTATCATATGGTTACTTTAAACAGAATTTTCTGTAAATTAAAATCGGAGGCGAGTAAAAATGGCTACTTTACAAATTAATGGGACTGTTAACGAAATCAATGAAGTGTTGAAAGTAATGAGTAATCATTTTGACATTCAGATTAAAGACGAAAAATCCGATCAGGAGTATTCAGTAGATTTCTCTTATGAAGAATGGGAAAACGATTCTTTTGTAAGTGAGGTGTTAACTGGAGCCTATAATGATTAAACATTGAAATTCTTATCGTATGATAACAAAAAGAGGGTAGCCCATTATTTAGGCAACCCTCTTTTTCTTTGTTGGTCTGAAGTAGTGCAAGTAAAGGATCCATCTGTGCTTATAAGGGCTGAATAGCTGCAAGTAAACGGCCGACTGCAAATAAATCTTAGAGTAGTGCAAGTAAAGGATCCATTTGAGCTAATAAGAGCTGAATAGCTGCAAATAAACGGCCGACTGCAAATAAATCTTAGGGTAGTTCAAGTAAATGATCCATCTGAGCTAATAAGAGCTGAATAGCTGAAAATAAACGGCCGACTGCAAATAAATGGCGAACTGCAAATAAAATTAGAGAATGTGCAATTAAATCTAGTGAATCTGCAATTAAATTGTTAAAACCGCAATTAAAATTATCAAATCTGCAATTAAATCTTGAGAAAGTGCAATTAAAATACAAAATTACCCATACCAGTTAGGGTATTCACCTCAAAAACTGTTAATAAATTCATATTCTTTAAAAGAAAACTAGCAATTTCCCGCTAATTCTATCTTTATCGAATAAAAAGTCGCTACAAATCTGCTTAAAAATCTTATTTTGATAGATAAGCGCTTTAAGTTCATGTGTATTACAATAAAAAAAGGACCGCTTTGATCAGTTCCCTGACCAATAAGACAGTCCAATACGTTTATTTTAGTAAACCCTCTTCTTTCAAAAACTCTCTAGCAACACTTTCGGCTGATTTTCCACCGACATTTACTTTGTAATTCATTTCTCGCATTTCATCATCTGTTATTTTATTTTTTAATTTATTTAATATATTTTTGACTTCTGGATATTTTTTAAGTGTTTCTTTCCTCAAAAGTGGTGCGCATTGATATGGTGGGAATAAATTTTTATCATCGACTAACACTTTCATGTGATAACTTTGGAGCTCACTATCGGTTGAATAAGCATCGATTATTGAGAGATCGCCCGATTGAATTGCGTCATATCTCAATTTAGGTTCCATCGTTTTTAAATTTTGGAACTTTATTCCATATAATTTTTGTAATCCTAAATAACCGTCTTCACGATCTGAAAATTCTAAAGTGAAACCTGCTTTTAATTGATTTGCTACTTTGGTTGCATCTGAAATTGTTTCGATTCCAAATTGTTTGGAAATGTGATCTGGAACAGCTAATGCATATGTGTCATTAAATTTCATAGGTTCCAAATAACTCAAATTATACTTTTTTGCTAAACCTTCAGCAGCTTGTTTATATACTTCATTTGCATCATTACTAATAGCTTTTTCTTTCAAAAAAGTAGATATGACCGTACCTGTATATTCTGGATAAATATCAATATCACCTTTTTTTAATGCATTAAACACAAATGTTGTTTTACCAAAATTGGGCTTAACTTCAACGTTTAGATTTGTTTCATCCTCAATCATTAATTTATACATATTCATTATTATTTCTGGCTCAGCACCTAATTTTCCAGCGATGACTAGGTCCGTTTTATTCCAAGATTTAATTGTTAATGGAGAAAATAATAATGCTAATAAAATAAAAGAAGCAGTAATTATTCTTAATGAAAAACTCTTAAAACTCCTCTTCTCTATTAATCTTAAAATAAAATCAAATATAATAGCTAAAAGTGCTGACGGTATTGCCCCTATAATGATTAAATTCATATCGTTTCGGTCGATGCCTAATAATATTAAACTACCTAAACCACCAGCTCCTATTAAAGCGGCGATTGTTGCAGTTCCAACAATGATGACCATCGCAGTGCGGATTCCCGCCATCATAACTGGTAGTGCTAATGGTAATTCAACCTTAAATAGTCTTTGTCTACCATTCATTCCTAACCCAGTTGCTGCCTCTAATAGAATTGGATCAATCTCCTTAATTCCAGTATATGTATTTCGCAAGATCGGCAATAATGCATAAACACTTAGCGCAATTACCGCTGGAATCTTTCCAATACCAACTAATGGTATTAAAATCCCTAACAGCGCCAATGAAGGTATAGTTTGAATAACTGCTGTCGTTCCAATTACAAATTCTGAGAGAACTTTCTTCCTCGTTAAGTAAATTCCAATCGGGACAGCTATTATTATTGCAATAATTAGTGCAAAAACTGAAATTTGTATATGCTCTAACAAAGCCGTTAATAATTGCTCTTTTCTATTTGCAAGAGTTGTTGTAAATGAAATGAGAATCATCTTATATTCCCTCCTTTACAACAACTTTACTACGATAATTGTCTATAAATTGTTCAACAAAAGGATTGACTGGATTATTTAGAATTTCATCCTTCGTACCAACTTGAACTAGTTCTCCATCGTGCATGATCCCGATTCGGTTTCCTAAATAAAATGCCTCGTCTAAATCATGAGTAACAAAAAGGATCGTTTTATTAATCTTAGTTTTTAATTGCTTCAGGTCCTTTTGTAATTGTAATCTAGTAATCGGATCCAATGCACTAAACGGTTCGTCCATTAATAATAGATTTGGATCCCCTGCTAAAGCCCTCGCTACACCTACCCGCTGTTGTTGACCCCCAGATAATTCTGAAACTGATCTTTTACTAAATTCCAAAGGATTTAATTTTACTAATTCTAATAATTCATGAGTGCGCTCTTTTATTTGAGCTTTGTTCCATTTTTTTAATTCTGGTACAATTGAAATATTTTCTTCAACATTCAAATGCGGAAATAGTGCAATTTGTTGAAGTACATATCCAAACTCTCTCCTCAGCTTATGTTCATCATATTCTTTAATATTTTTATCATTATAAAAAATTTCTCCGTCAGTTGGTTTAATTAATCTATTTATTAATTTAATTGTTGTTGTTTTTCCACAGCCACTTGGGCCAATTAAAACAAAACATTCACCTGTCTCAATTGAAAAAGATAAATCCTGAACTGCACATTTACCATTTGAAAACCTAAAAGAGATATCTTGAAATTGAATCATTCTAGTCCTCCCTTATAAATTGCCTATAAGTATATATATTTAGAGGACAAGTTTTCTTATGCTTTAACTGATGAAAATTAGGACAAAAGAAACTTTTTTCTTACTTTATGAAAATTATAAGAATTTTAAAGGTTTTTGTAGTAAATAGAGTTATTCTTTGATAAAATGAGAAAATCATTTTTAAATAGCAACTATGTTTTTGAGGTGAATTATTTGAATACTTTAACAAAAAAAGAAATACTGTTTATTGGATTTATGTTATTTTCTATGTTATTTGGTGCTGGTAATTTAATTTTCCCAGCATACATAGGACAAGCAGCCGGAGAGAATGTATGGGAAGCAATTATTGGATTTATTATTTCGGATGCAGGCATTGCAATTTTAGCATTTATTGCAATAGCAAAATCCGGTAATTTTGATACGCTTGTAAAAAGGGTACATCCCATATTTGCACTTCTCTTCCCAATGGCAATCTACTTGTCGATCGGACCTGGACTTGCCATTCCTCGAGCTAGTAGTCTGGCATATGAAATGGGTGTTAAACCATTTTTGTCCGAAAGTTTGTCTATTTCTCCGATAGGACTCTTAATTTATACGATTGTGTTTTTTAGTATCGTTTATTGGTTTGCTAAATCACCTTCAAAATTAGTTGACAGATTCGGTAAAATTTTAACTCCAGCTTTACTAATCTTAATTTTAATTGTTTTTATTAAAGCAATGTTTACAGACTTATCTAGTTTTAAGGATGCATCCTTAACATACAAATCTAACCCTGTCTCACAAGGAATTTTAGATGGCTATCAAACAATGGATGGCATTTGCGCATTAATCTACGGGATTGTTTTTATCAATATTTTTCAAAGATTAAATGTTACAAATAAAAAGTTACAAATTAAGTATTTAATTATTTTCGGTTTAATTTGTGCATTATTATTATCGATGACTTATTTTATAATTGGCTACTTAGGTGCTTCAGCAACGATTACTGGACAAATTGACAATGGAGCAATCGTTTTAACGACAGTCATGAATCAACTATTTGGCAATGGTGGAACAATTGTTTTAGGACTTATTTTTACACTTGCATGCTTAAGTGTTTGTATTGGTTTAATCACATCATGTTCTCAATATTTTAATAGTATTTTCCCTAAATTATCTTATAAGCAATGGGCAATCTTATTATGTTTTATAAGTGGTTTCGTAGCAAATTTAGGACTTACACAAATATTAAAAGTATCCGTTCCAATATTAGGTCTTTTATATCCAATGGCAATTGCACTAATTGTTCTAGCGCTTTTACACGATCAATTACCATTTAAAGGTAGACCTGTTTATTTATTAACAATTTTGTTCGTTGGAATTTATAGCTTAATCGAGATAATCAATTCATCATTTTTACATAACGGACTAAATGAATTATTATCGATTGTTCCAATGCAAAGTAACGGATTCGGTTGGGTAATACCTGGTTTAATCGGTTTTGTAATTGGGTGTATTTTGGAGAAGTTTATCGTCAAAGAATATACCGAAGTAAAAAACGCAGCATAATTCTTTTTAAAATATAAAGAGCGACTCATTAGTCTAAGCACTTATTGAGATTGCTCTTTTTAATTTTTAAAAATGCTTACTAAGGTTTTCTTTCACTAGCAATGATGGCTTTAATTCACTGATACTTTTTTGTCCGGATAAAGCCATCGTTAAATCAAAATCAGCTAACATATTTTTCATGACTTGAACTACTCCATTTTTACCAGCAAGTGCTAGGCCATACATATACGGTCGTCCAATTAATACTGCATCAGCACCGATTGCTAAAGCTTTATATACATCTGATCCTCTTCTAATGCCACTATCCATTAAAATTGGTAATTTACCTTTTAATTCACTACAAATACTCTCTAATGCATCTAGAGTACTAATTGTTCCATCAACTTGTCTTCCACCATGATTCGAAACGATAATACCATCCATGCCATATTCAAGTGCAAGCATCGCATCGTCCTTATGTAAAATTCCCTTTAATAAAATAGGTAATTTAGTTTGATTTCGCAAAAATGCTAAATCTTCCCATGTTAATGCAGGATTGCCAAAGAGTCTTGTCCATAATAGAATTGCTGACTGTGGATCCTCTTCGGGTGATTTATTCAATCTTGAGCGAAATACGGGATCCTCTAAATAGTTACCAATTCCTTGCCCCTGTAAAAACGGCAAATATGCATTTTCAATATCTTTTTCTCTCCAGCCCATAATCGAGGTATCAAGTGTAATAACAATCGCTTCGTAACCATTTGCTTCAGCTCGTTTAATCATACTCGCTGCAATTTCCATATCACTACTACAATATAACTGATACCATTTAGGAGAATTTCCTAAAACAGTTGAAACCTTTTCTAAAGAGTAAGTTGATGCAGTACTAGTAATGTATGGAATATTCAATTCAGCTGCTGCTCTTGCAGCTTCAAGTTCACCTTCTGGATGTGCAATTGACTGCACACCGATTGGAGCAAATAAAATTGGTGAATGATATGTTTTGCCAAATAAATTTATACTAATATCACGCTCAGCCACATTTCGTAACATTCGCGGTACAATTTTCCACTTATCAAAAGCTAATCGATTTTCATTCATCGAGCGCTCACTACCAGCGCCCCCTGCTATATAATAAAAAGGCCCTTCCTCTAATTGATCATGTGCTAGCTTTTCTAAATCTTCAAATCTAACAGGAATCTCACTTTTTTTCCCAGCACTATAAACTTGCAATTGAATAGAATTTCCGAAATTCCTCATTCGAAACACATCCTTCAAAAAAAGTTGTAACCGTTTACATATTCTAATACCTATCAGCTAACTCCTTTAAATTTCTTAATAAATCATTCGACATTTTGAATATTTATAAGATTCCCTATCTCGTTAAGCATTTAATTTTATAGTAAATATTTTTGTTTGAATAATATTAATCTTTTATTATTGTTAAAAAAAAAACGAAATATGTTCTTAAATATCGTTATAGAGTGTACAAATAAGTAAGATACCCTTTTAAATTTTATTGGCTGATTTAAAGAATTTTAAATCGTTTAACTAATTTGATTGACTACTTATTTATATTAATTTATGAGATTAGATAAATGTAAATACATTTCGCCCTTATTACTATAAAGGTGGTGTTAGTTTGAATCACTCTGATTGGATTAAATTAAGTGTAAGACTTGCTTACGAAAACTTATTAAATAAGAATGGTGGGCCATTTGGAGCAGTTATTGTCCAAGATGGAAAAGTAATTGGTGCAGGCGTAAATGGTGTCACAACTTTAAATGATCCAACTGCACATGCAGAGGTCCAAGCAATTCGAAACGCATGTCAAAATTTAGGTACATATTTATTAAAGGATGCTGTCTTATATACTAGTTGTGAACCATGCCCAATGTGTCTAAGTGCCGTCTATTGGTCTAGAATTTCAAAAATATATTATTTTTTCACAAAAGATGATGCAGCAAAAATTGGATTTGATGATGCACATATTTATAATGAACTTTCATTGCCATATGAAGATCGAACCATCCCAAGTGAACAAATTATGATTAAAGTCAAAGATATTGAAAACCCTTTCATTGTTTGGTCAAAAGATGAAAGTCATGTACATTATTAATCTGTATAAGAAAAGGTTGCTCATTAATAAATAATGGGCAACCTTATTTTAATTTTGATTTATAAATTTTATTCTTTTAGCTCATGATCTTTTTCTGACTCTTCAATTTCCACTAAATTTAATGAATCATCTTTTTCGTTATTATTTTCTTTCCAAATTTTATACTTTTCAATATCTTTGTTTATTTGTTTAAATGTATACGCTAAAATCGTTGCATCATCTAAAAAGCCTAAGCCGACGATAAAATCTGGTATTGCGTCAATTGGGCTGACAAAATAAATTAATGCCCCGATCACTGTCAAAATTGATTTTGTGGAGATATCTCTATAACTGCCATTAATATATGATTTAAATAAATCTATAAATAAATTTACTTTTTCCCAAGCTTCACCTAATGCACCTTTTTTATCTGGTGCCAGCTTAGCTGCTTTTTTCAATAAATTCGTAGATTTTTCTTTATTTCCTAAATAGGAAGAAGCTTTCTTTAAATACTTTTTAAAAAACTTATTTTCATTTAACTCAGACATTAT
Organism: Gottfriedia luciferensis; assembly: GCF_001712755.1. Lineage (GTDB taxonomy): Bacteria > Bacillota > Bacilli > Bacillales > Bacillaceae_G > Gottfriedia > Gottfriedia luciferensis_B. Next base: position 235,633 of record NZ_MDKC01000002.1, on the reverse strand, counting down.
TTCTCCTCCCTTTTTTATAGTTTAACAAATATGAAAACAAGATGAAAGTAAGAAAAACCACTAATCAATTGATTAGTGGTTTCACGCCTTTCTGCTTTTAATGTGAAAGGCTTGTGTAGTTGGAATTACTTATTATATAACTCTTCTACTTGCTTTTGTAAATCTTTGTTCTCTAAGAACTCATCATAAGTACATTCTTTGTCAACTAAACCGTTTGGTGTCACTTCAATGATACGGTTTGCAATTGTTTGAATGAACTGATGGTCATGAGATGTAAATAATGCAGTACCTTTGAAAGCAATTAGACCATTATTTAATGCCGTAATTGACTCTAAGTCTAAGTGGTTAGTAGGATCATCTAATACTAATACGTTTGCTCCACTTAACATCATTTTTGAAAGCATACAACGAACTTTTTCTCCCCCAGAAAGAACAGAAGCTTTTTTCATTACTTCCTCTCCAGAGAATAGCATACGTCCTAAGAAACCACGTAGGAAGCTTTCAGACTCATCTTGTGGAGAGAACTGACGTAACCATTCGATTAAGTTCATATCACTTTTTTCAAAGAAATCAGAGTTATCTTTAGGGAAAAATGCTTGAGAAGTTGTTACACCCCATTTAAATGAACCAGTATCTGGCTCCATTTCACCCATTAAAATTTTAAATAAAGTTGAAATTGCAACGTCATTTTTACCAACAAACGCAATTTTATCACCTTTGTTTACAGTAAAACGCACGTTATCTAATACTTTTTCACCATCGATTGTTTTTGAAATTCCATCTACAGTTAATAAATCATTTCCAACTTCTCTCTCTGGCGTAAATCCAACGAATGGATAACGACGAGAAGATGGTCTAATATCATCAAGTGTAATTTTATCTAAAAGTTTTTTACGTGAAGTAGCTTGTTTTGCTTTTGAAGCATTTGAGCTAAATCGAGCAATAAATCCTTGTAGTTCTTTAATTTTCTCTTCTTTTTTCTTATTAGCATCAGACATTAATCTTTGAGCTAATTGACTTGATTCATACCAGAAATCATAGTTACCAACATAAAGTTGAATCTTACCAAAATCTAAATCAGCCATATGCGTACATACTTGATTTAAGAAGTGACGGTCATGTGATACAACGATAACTGTGTTTTCAAAGTTAATTAAGAAGTTTTCTAACCATTGAACAGCTTTAAGATCTAAGTTATTCGTTGGCTCATCTAGTAAAAGAATATCTGGTTGACCAAATAATGCTTGAGCAAGTAAAATTTTTACCTTCTCACCAGCTTGTAATTCAGCCATTTTTTTATAATGTAAGTCTTCTGTAATGCCAAGACCTTTTAATAAAATCGCAGCTTCTGATTCTGCTTCCCAACCATTTAACTCTGCAAATTCACCTTCAAGTTCTGCAGCTTTCATGCCATCTTCTTCAGTGAAATCTTCTTTACTGTAGATTGCATCTTTTTCTTTCATTACTTCATAAAGACGAGTATGACCCATAATTACTGTTTGAAGAACTTCAAACTCTTCATATTCAAACTGGTTTTGTTTTAATACTGCAAGACGCTCACCTGGCGTTACAATAACATCACCTGTTGACGGCTCGATCTCACCAGATAAAATTTTAATAAAAGTAGATTTACCCGCACCATTAGCACCAATTAAACCGTAACAGTTACCTGGTGTAAACTTTATATTAACATCATCAAATAATTTTCTGTCCGCAAAACGCAAACTAACATTAGAAACTGTAATCATTTTAATTATATTCCTCCAACTCTTTTGCTCTACTCTTTACAATACCATATTTTAAAAGGAAATTAAATTTTTTCTAAAAGAAATTCATAAACAAACACCAAATTTTGTAAAAAAATAGCTTAATTTAGTTTTTCATTTCCTTTTTAAAGGCAATATATGAGTATATAGTTGTGAACCCAACTAAAAATATAATCAATGGAATGACAATAATTCCTTTATTACTCACTGGTATAAAATAAAGCAATAAGAAACATAAACCAACGATCATAAATAATCTACCGCTCACACGATGTGTTTTTTTCCAAACATTTTCATTACTTAATGTCCATGGTGTACGGACGCCAATAAAATAATTCGAACGAACATGAGGCATATAATTTCCAAGAAACATAAACAAAAGGCCAATAAAGAGAAAACTCATTGAGCCGATATGAACGTTATAACCTAATCCGTAGAATAAAACACTCATATTAATTAAAAAGAAAATAAATAAAATCCCTGTTGCCATAAAGTACAAGCTTCTTTGGAATAACTTATAATTTTCTTTTCTTGGATCGATCTTTGGAGTTACAATTGGTAATAAATAAACGAAAAGCATGATCGCATGGAGCTCGATAAATGTTTGCATTTTTGAATCGTAATTATTAATTTGACCTGAAAAATCCCAGTGAACTGGTAGTTGACTTGGTAAATTATGAAAGTTAATAATCCATAATACTAGTGAACAAATAAATAGTAAAATTGCAATGATGTGCTTTTTCAAAATAGGTCACCTCTCAATTATTTTCTTTAAAACTATATGCCCAACTAATAATTTCTTGGAAAACTGTCATATTTAAAGAATAAATAATAAATTGCCCCTTCTTCTCATCTTGAATTAACTGAGCTGACTTTAATATTTTAAGATGCTGCGAAATACTAGGTTTTGACATATCAAATTGTTCTGAGATTTCTCCCGCAGTTAAATCCTTCTCTTTTAATAAATCTAAAATTTTTCTTCGAGTTGGATCCGATAATGCTTTAAATAATTCGTTCACATTTTACACCTCTAAGATTTAGTATTTAGTTAATTAACTAAATACTAAAATCTATTTGTCAAATTGTCAATTATGCTAAAATTAAAATAGATTATTTTAAGTTTTTATTTCACTTCTATATAATTTAAATTAAACAACAAATTTAGGAAATTAAAAGATTAGAGGTATGATCATGGCAAATAAATTATATTTTGAACACCCTTCATTAAAAAAATGGTTTACTAAAATTACAGAAATTAAAGAAGTTGATTCTTTGTTTCATATCAAACTTGAGGATTCTGCATTTTATCCTGAAGGTGGTGGGCAGCCATCTGATTTCGGTACAATTAATGGAATTGAAATTGTTGATTTAATAGAAGAAAATGAAGAAGTCATCCATGTCCTAAATGCAAGACCGGATACAATAGAAGCAACATGTGAAATAAATTGGGATCGAAGAATTGATCATATGCAGCATCATAGTGGCCAACATTTACTTTCAGCAACAATTATTGAACTATTTGATGTACCTACTGTAAGTTTTCATTTAGGAAAAGAGACAGTTACGATTGATTTAGATACACCTTCTCTTTCTGCTGAACAATTAAATCAAATTGAAAGAGCTGTATATGAAAAGATACTTGCAAATATTGAAATTAATACATATTTCGTAAATAAAGAAGAACTAAATGCACTTCAACTACGCAAATTACCAAAAGTTGAAGACAACATACGAATTGTTGAGATTTTACATACAGATTTATCCGCATGTTGTGGTACTCATGTAAAACAAACGGGTGAAATCGGATTAATTAAATTAATTAAAACTGAAAAAGTAAGACAAACTACTAGACTTCATTTTAAATGTGGCTATAGAGCACTAGAAGAAGTTCAAAAGACTAGTAAAACTTTATCAAATATTAATCAATTATTTAATACACATACTGACCAAGTTAAGGATAAAGTCGAAACGACGATGAATGAATTAAAAGAAGCACAAAAAGAAATCGACAAAATGAAAGAAACGATCTATAACTCAATCTCAAATGAGTTACTATCAAAAGCTACGAATGATATCATTATTAAAACATTTGAAGAAGAATCAGTAAAAGACTTACAGTTACTTGCAAAATCAATCCAATCAAAAAAACCTTCATTACTTGTTTTTTCAAGTGTAAAAGAGCAAAAATTATTGCTTATTAATCAACTGAAAAATGATATACATTGTGGAGAATTAATTAAAAATTTACTAAAACGAGTTGATGGAAAAGGAGGCGGCGGTGCCGGGCAAGCACAAGTCACATTTGAAACTTCAATCCAATTACACGAAGCTGAAAATATTCTAAAAAGTATTCTTCTTAGTCAGGTAAATTGTTAATTCTTTAAAAAACTATTTTCAAAAAAAAAAGATTGTTAAATTAGACAATCATTCTAAAAAGAACAACGGCGGACTGCTCAAGTCCACAGTTGTTCTTTTCTTGTTATGTATTCATTTCGATCTATTCAACCGAATACTTATAGAATATTTTATCGACCTTCATTACTGGAAATTTTTCAGGTAAATCTGTCACTTCTACACTTTTAAAACCATTTTTCTCATAAAATCTATGAGCTGCTAAAAATTGGGGAGTTGTTCCAAGATAAATTGCTTTTATTGACTTTTCTTTCGCCCATTTAATAGCATTATTTAATAAAAGACTTGCAGTTTTATATTTTGCACCTCTGTATTCTTTGTCTACAAACATCTTTCTTAACGCAACTTCTTGATTCCCTATGTCTAAAAGACTAATTGTACCAACTACTTTATCCCCATAAAGAGCCACCCAAAAGTTGCCGTTTCCGTTTTGGTAAAATTCTTCAATTGTAAACAAATCAGGCTGGTCATCTTTGGTGATTTTAATATTATATTCTTGCTGCTGAATAGCAAGAATTAAATCTACTACTTCAGCTTGGTATTCATTAGAGTATTCTTTCAAAATAGGACTGTTGTTCATGTTTTTACACCGCCTTTTAGATATTAAGACATTACTATTTTTAATTTAACCACTGCTCTATACTATAACTCTTTATTCAATATAGAGATTGGGATGTCCTTTTTTCATATTTAACTAAATTGATAAATTGTTCAAATTAAAAAAGCCGCAATTATGCAACTTGTGATGTTTAACTATCGTATACTGTAGTTCTATAAGATTTAATTGTTTTCCAATCCTCATTTTTCACATTGCGGGTTAACTTAGCACTCTCCTCTGCTTCGTCGATTGAATCATAATCTGTATCTCAAATGAATACGAGATGCGATAATGTAGAGAATATATGAGAAAACGATATGACGAGGTGTTGTTATGGATCACAAAGTTCTGCCAAGAAAGGAATGGCTTGAATCGAGGAAAGAACTTTTACAGAAAGAAAAAGATTTCACCAAGTTAAGAGATGAACTTACACAGCAGAGACGAGATTTGCCGTGGGAAGTTGTTAGCAAGTCATATATATTTGACGGTCCGAACGGTACGGTATCATTAGCAGACCTATTTAATGGAAAAAGTCAGTTGATTGTCTACCATTTCATGTTCAGTCCAACTTGGGATCAAGGGTGCAAACATTGTTCTTTTTGGGCTGACCACTACAGCGGAATGATTCCACACTTAAATCACCGAGATGTCAGCTTTGTTTGTATTTCCCGTGGACCATTAGAAAAGTTGGAGAAATTTAAAAAACGTATGGGTTGGACATTTCCATGGTATTCATCAGGGCACACGGATTTTAATTATGATTTTCAAGCATCTTTTTTAGAAGACGAAGTAGAGAATAAATTAGCATATTATAACTATACTATGCAAGATCCAATGAGTTCTGACAGAGAAGGAGTGAGTGTTTTTTATAAAGATGATGAAGGATATATATTTCATACTTACTCCACTTACGCTCGTGGCATTGACATGATGAATAATACATACCAGTTTCTCGACTTGGTCCCGAAAGGAAGGCAGGACGATCGTGGACTTCGTCATAGCGATCAATATGTTCCAAAAGTATAATTTTTTCATATTAAAAGGACTGCAAAAATGAATTGCAGTCCTTTCTGTTATAGAACTAACTCAATGCTTTAGTTGAATAAGGAATTTAAATTTTATGTATCTGTAGAAACAGCATCCCATTCTTCTTCCATGTAATTCACAAGCCAATTAAATGTATAATGTCTTTCATAAATGACACCTTCATTAAAGTTTGATGGGATTTGTGATCCATTTAATTGAGCGTCTCTATCTGCCCAATGACTTCTATATGTGAAATCCAAGCTATCAAGAATTTCATTAGTACCTCTAAGTGAAGTTTTTTTTATTAAATCCTCCTTAGTAGAACTCAATACTGTCTCATAAACTAAATCTACATCACATGTGTTTGTTGGGATACCCAGTTCTTGAATTATATTAATCGACCACAAAAGAACCCAAATACATTCGATTTTCCATGAATATTGAATAAATTCTCTTTGTTTTGGGCTTTTCTTTTCAATAAAAATTTTCTCCTCATCTGTAAATAAATCGAATGCTTTAAACACCTCGATAAATTCATCAATTTCACCATTTGATGCACCCATTCCTTTTGCAGAAACTATCGTGAGTGCAATTATTCTATCTATGATTTCCTCTTTAGTTCTTACATTTACATCACTATCTAGTTCTGTTAAAGGTAAATTCTCGTTAATCGGGATTCCTAATTTCTTTAGTTGAAGTTCGGATTTTAATTTTCTCTCATTTGTTAGTTCCACTTAATCACCCCTAATTTTATTAATCAATATAAAGATTCCTTCACTATGATACCAATTACATCATTCTATAATAACAATCCATATTAAACTAGGCTGCCAAATACTTAAAAAGGAGTCGATCATTATCGACTCCTGAATTTGCACAATTTTCACATGCGTTAACCAACCTTGAATCAATAATTTACCGCTCCATCCGAGTGAACTATTACTAAAGGATTATCAGAATCGCTTTCTAAAGTGAGAACACATTCTTTTCCAAGTACCCTTGATATTTTTTTCATAAATTCGAAAACTACCTTTAAATCAGTCTCATTTTTAATTTCTTTTGGATCTAAATCAAACTCAATTTCAGTAAGTGAAAAGAAATAGCAATTAAACAAAATACCATTAATTTTGATAGTCATCATAATACTGTGATTCTCTTTTTCTTTAAATAACATATAAACAGTTGTATTTTCATATTCAGATATCTGTCCATCTATATATAAAGTAATATTCCAGTGAGAACGATGGATTAATTCATATAATTTCTGCCATTCATCTAAACCTACATTAAACACATACATATCCCTAAGACTACCATCTACAAAAAATATCTCATTTAAAACTTTATTGTTAATGTTTTGCACCATTAGTCCATTCTCCATATAAGAATAATTTATAATCCCTACGTAACGAACGTATTCATTTAAGCTCTACTAGCTGACCAACTGTTATACATTCCCTGATATTTTTTCGAATAAAGTGACATAAGTTCAGTTTGGTAATTTATTAATCCTAAAGCTTCCTTTTTCGTGATATTAATTTTAATGAATTCATTCTCCGTAGTATCTACCATAACTTCAAAACCTGTTTGTTTGATCTCCTCAATACACTCTTGTGAACGGTTTATAGGAATCATTAATTTATGAGTTATATAACAAGTATTATCTTCAAATAAATTTATTTCAGATTCCCTGATTTTTTTTCTGTTTAGATTTAGTCTTTTCTCACTTTCATCAGGTGTTTCATAAATATTAAACAACCCATTTCCAAACATTCGGTCAATTTGGATCCTATTATAATCTAAAATCCAAGATTTGAAATTTTTATAAATAGGTATTAAGCTACTTTTTTCTATACCATATACATCGCATCCTCTATCGTCATACATATGAAACAACGTCTCTTTTGTCAAATTTAATAGATAACAAGAACCATTAATCATTGGTTTTTTTGCGAAATCTTTATTACCTATTAATTGGATAAGATAGGCTATGCGAATATCATCTTTTTTAACTCTTAAACTATACTGTTTTGTTTCCATTTCTACATCTTCTTCATCAAATTCAAATGGTAAAGTTTCGCATTTCAATCCATATATTTGCTTTTTACACCTCATCAAACGCTTTATGTTAGGGATAACAATTCGTTTGGAATTGCGTAGTCTATTAATATTAAGAATTAGTAGTAATTCATCATCCTTATCTATCATGGAATTTAGAATAGTAATTGCTCTTCGATTCATTTCCTCAAAGTATTGCTTACCTTCTAATTGAATAAGACCTAATTCAAAACGGATCCAAAAACTAGATCCCTTTATTAATTGACTCCATAGGCTCATTATGATCTCCTTTTATTTAAGCTATCTAGTAATTTCATTTAATGTATGATAGCTCTATTTTCTAATTTTAATATACTTACATTTTGTAAAATAAAAAAGACTACTAAAGTAGCCTATTTTTGTACAAAAGCAATGTTAGTTTTTCAAAAGAGAATGTATATCTGAGAAATTAGTCAAATTTTCTAAGATCGTTTGTTAATTTAACTCCTTGATTATAAAGCCCTAATTTACTTTGAAGTTGATTAGGTAGTATACAAGTAATTTTGTTTATATCCACTAAAGTTATTTCTTTTTGATTTGTACGTCCTGAAACTTCTTCACCAATCATTGCTAAGTCAAAGGGTGAATGACTATATATTAATTCTGTAATTGTTGTAAACATCTTATCTATATCATTTAACCAAAGATTAGATTCCTTTATTAGTGGGTAGTTACAATTAAAAATCTCTTCGAATATAACTAGAGGTATACTTATATCGATCCAATCAGACTCCCCTTCAATTCTTATAATACTAATCAAACAAGGAAAAATATTGCTCTTTGAGTCAGTAACTGTTCCATAAAATTGATCTACACTTGCATCTTCAAGATTTATAGGGAGCGAAATAGTTTCATAATAATTTTGGAAATCCTTTCTTTCTTTCCACATACCATTGAAATTATCGCATTTATACAATGCTACAAGAGCTTTATTCAATTTTTTATTATCTCCATAGGGATTATATTCAATTGACAGTTCATAGTATCCGCCATACCATAATTCTTCATTATTGAAATCATTATAATTCATAAAATTATCCCTCTTTTTTTATCTTGGGGTTTATTTATAGAAGTTAGATAGAGTTTTGTTCAAAAGTATCTGATTATAAAAATAGAATCTATTTTGTTTAGTTTCTATTTTTTCATTGTACTTAAAACAGGTTGTGCACCTTTTTCGGAAATTATTGTTACAAGAAGACTAGTAACCATATCGGCTTTTTGACTGTCTGTTGCAGTCAATAATCCTTTTTCTTCAAGCATTTTCAAAGCATCTTCTACCATACCAACAGCACCTTCTACAATTTCTCTTTTAGCTTGAACAACTGCTTTTGCTTGTTGTCTTTGTAACATACTACTTGCTATCTCAGGAGCGTAAGCAAGATGGCTTAATCTAGCTTCTTGAACTTTAACTCCGCTTTTTTGAAGTCTTTCCTGTAACTCAATTTGTAATTCTTCTGCAATCTCTTCTGCATTCCCTCTTAAAGAAAATTCTTCTTTATTTGTCGTGTCGTAAGCATATTTCGTTGCAATATGACGAATTGCTGTTTCACTTTGAATCATGACAAATTTTTGATAATCTGCAACATCAAACAATGCTCTTTCAACATCAACTACACTGTATACTACAACTGCAGCAATCTCGATGGGATTCCCGTCGATGTCATTTACTTTCAATACATCGCTATTGAAATTAACAGCTTTTAAGTTCACTTTGGATTTACTTGTAAATGGAATAGAAATGAAGCGATCATGAAAAATGCATGACCACTAGCTAAAGAAATAAATCCACCAAGTATTAATAATCCTATTATGAATGCCAACACGATGTAACCGTTAATTCGAAATGCTTCTTTTTTCATATTTTTCCCCTCTTCATTCAACTAAGTATGTTAAATCAATAAAAATAGTAATATCAATGAAAAATACAAAGAATTCATCGGAACACCTTAAGGTGATATGTATATTTCCAACTTGATTATTCAACCAAGTTTAATAGTTTAATAATTTGAAATAAATTCTAAATTTGAAAGTAATCCCAGAAATATAAATCCTATTCCTAATGAAAACCATATTGATTTTACTAACCAAATAGGCAAAAATTTTATAAACCCTCCAAAAATAAATGTAATAATAAACCCGATACAGCCTTAAAACTCATTTGAGTATACAGTTATATCTGCAGCATTCGATAAGTTTTCTTTATTTTTTTCATTTGTGATCATTACTTGTACGAATAGAAGCCCCCCTGTTATTATCAGTCCTAATCGATTTATCCAGTTGATCACACCATTAATCCTCCTGATAGTTTATCTACTAATTAGTTTAATAATAGGCTAATTATACAGCTTTGATTGACTTTTGTAACTTGGGGTATTTTGAATATTTAATAGAAATTATTTTGATCAAAAAAGTAAAGCCCTATTTAAGATTTTAAGACCTAAATTAAATAATCCTTATGTATAAGAACGTTAGCATATAACGATGTGTATTATTCTAAATCGACTTATTTTTGCTATAGTAAACTGTTGTTTTGTCACTAAATTCTAATTTTTCTTACAATAATTTCCAGATTGGTTTAAAATATAGGTAATCAGATTTTAATCTAGAAAGGATGATGAAGTTGAAAAAGCTTATTTTTGCAATCATTACACTAGGATTTCTGTTTGGCCTTACATGGATTGTTTCAGATTTTATGCATGGTAAAATGATTGACTATGCGTTTTTTGTAGGATTGGTAATAACGATCATTATCCGATTTTTCACGAGTAGTGGCAGCGGATATGCATCCAATAGCATTAATTTAAGTACTCAAACACAGACGGGTATGAAAATAACGGGTGAGAATGCTAGTCCTTTTACAGTAACTCAAAAATCATTTTCATTACTGGTATCTTTTACTTTTACAATCGTTTCTTTACTCATTACACTAGCTTATTACTGGAAAGAATTTTGAAAAAAAGGAGTGAGATTAAGATCAAATGAGCATACGCTTTTATCTCTGGAAAAAATTCTACCAACTTCTATTTACGATCATTTTGATTGGAATCATTGTAGCATTTTCAGCTAGCTTACATACTTCAAAAGCTGACCTATTCCATTCTGTTTTAGAACAAATTAAAACGTTTGGTCACAGCTTTCTTCATTTAAACGAAATGACAATTCAGATAGGAATCTTTTCAAAGCAAACACCATTATGGAGCTACTTAGTAGAACCGTTTACTTATTCGTTTATTATTTTATCATCTTCTTTTATTTGCACATTCACACTAGGAATCTTGTTTTCGTATGTAACCTATCTTTTAACACCCAAAATGCAAAGAGTCGTTAAAGAGGGGCTATTCCTCTTACAAAGTATTCCAGATGTGATATTCATTTTCGCAGTTCAATTATTCATCATTTGGTTATATAAAAAAACGAATATACTCATAGTCGATCCTGTCGCTGGTTTGAAGAAAGTCTATGTATTACCAATACTTGTCGTATCCATTTTACCAGGAATCATGTTATTTCAAATGACATTTTTAGCAATCGAAGAAGAAAGTAAAAAAACATATGTCGAATTTGCAAAAGCAAAAGGATTGTCAAATGGATGGATACTTTTCAAACATATCCTACGAAATGTAGTTGTAACGCTATTTTCTCATTCCCACTTTTTGTTTTGGTTGCTTGTATCGAATTTATTAATCGTGGAATATTTATTTAACATACATGGTTTTTTTCACTTACTTTATACAACATTGAAAACACCTGACGTATTTTACGTCTGCTTGCTAACTTTATTTTTTCCATTTTTTATCATTGAAACTATTTTTAATGTAGTCGCGATTAAATTAACAGGAAAGGAGCAATCTGAATGAAAAAAGGTTGGACGAGATACCCTTTCCTAGCTTCATTGTTTTTTCTAATTGGTTTAGTAACCTTCAGTTTTCTTTATACGTACTTTTTAAAGGATCACATTAAAGCTCCACCAAAACTTTTATATGATGGAAACGGGAAAATGATAAAGGGGCTTCCATTTCCACCAAGCTTAGATTACCCATTTGGTGTCGATCGTTTCGGTCATAATCTATTTTGGTCAGTCATTGATGGTGCAAAGTACACCATATTAATTGGTTTGTTTGTCAGTTTCTTACGAGTTGGGTTAGGTGTTTGTTTCGGGATTTTTTACGGGATCTATTTGAAAAAGATGAGATCTTTTTTTACAACTTTTGAACGAGCATTCCGTTTTATCCCAGCAATTCTTCTTGTCATGTTGTTCTTTGATGTGAATCTATTTAATAATGCAACAAAAGGGTTTTCCTATATTGCTTCAATCATTATTTGGCTAACAGTTGTTGCATTACCATCTCTCATTCAAGTGATTGGCAATGAAGTGAGTCATTTTAACAAAGAAGATTTTATTACAGCATCCAGAGCGATGGGTGCAACGAAATTTCGTATTATTCAAAAACACGTAATGCCATTTCTACGTTCTAGAATTTTACTCATGATCGTTCAACAAATGATTAGTGTCTTACTACTACTTGTTCACTTAGGTGTAGTTCGAGTGTTTGTGGGTGGTAGCACAACAATCTATCTCGATTCTGTCAACAGTGTCACACTACCTAATACGAATGAATGGTCTTCCTTAATTGGTGTCTCATACCAAGAGCTAATGCTTGATCAATGGATTGTTTTTGGTCCAAGTATCGCATTTATACTTACTTTATTAGCTTGCAATGTAATGAAAAGAATGTTGCAAGGTGCTGAAGAAAGAGTTGTTACTCCAAAGACTGAGCAAACAACTTTAAAAGAGAGTAAACAGATAAAGAAATCCGACTTTACGTTTGTCGATGTCGTGGTAAGGAATAAGAACATTAAAGAGTTTCAGTAAAGCATAAAAGGAACTTCCCTTGAAGTTCCTTTTTCATTTCAAATCCTTTTATAGGCGATGACAAATGTTATATTATCCTCGACTAAGATCATAATTTCAATCATCTTATTGAACTATCCTGCCATAGAAATTCATCACAATTTCTACCTTTTTACTTTTATGCCGCTATGGAATTTCAGTATTCTATCTATCTTCAATTATTCTCCCATTTAGTAAAACAAACACCACTTCAACAACCCAATTAATCATATCCGATATTGCACTTTTTCATTTTTTATTTCGATTTTACATAGTCTTTTTTTACTATTGATGAGATAATAGTTTTTGTCGAATTATATTTTGGGTAAATGGGGAGAAATTTTTATGTGGAAAAACCGAAACGTTTGGATCGTGTTGTTCGGTGAATTTGGAGCCGGTATAGGTCTTTGGTTCGGAATTATCGGAAATTTAGAATTTATGCAAAAACATGTACCATCAGATTTCTTTAAATCGTTAATTCTTTTTTTCGGCTTATTAGCTGGAGTTTTTGTTGGTCCGTTGGCTGGACGGTTAATTGATCAATATTCAAAGAAAAGGATTTTATTAATTAGTGGTTTAGGTCGAACTTTAAGTGTAATTCTGATGTTTTTTGCAATACAATACGAAAGTATTATTTTCATGGTCTTATTTTTAGTTATGCTGCAAATTTCTGCCGCATTTTACTTCCCAGCGCTTCAAGCTGTTATACCAATGATTGTGAAAAACGAACAGTTATTAACTTTAAATGGGATTCATATGAATATTTCTACAATATCCAGAATTGCCGGAACTTCAATTGGTGGTATTTTAGTTGTATCAACTAGTCTCACGAATGTATATGGAATGAGTATGCTAGCATATGCATTTTTATTTTTAATGACGTTCTTTTTACGAATTGAAGAACCTACGATCAAAGCAATTAATGTAGAAAAAACAAAAAATTCTAAAACAGACAAAGGATTTGCTGAAATATTTGCACTCATAAGAAAAAGTCCAACAATCTTAAATTTATTTATCTTAAACCTAGTGCCAGTACTTTTCCTTGGTGGATTTAATTTAATGGTAATCGAAATAAGTGATATTCAACATGATCCTTCAGTTAAAGGCCTTATCTATACAAGTGAAGGTATCTCATTTATGATTGGAGCATTTGTCATTAAACGATTAACAAAAAAATATACGAATAAGCAATTATTATACTTTTCAACTTTTTTAGTAGCTTTTGCTCAGCTATCACTTTTCTTTGCAGATCACCATTGGATGACTCTTATCTCATTTGCAATTTTCGGATTTTCAGTTGGTTGCTTCTTTCCTGTTTGTTCAACTGTTTTCCAAACTTCAATTGACAAATCATATCATGGTCGACTTTTCTCATTTAGAAGTATGTATGACAGGGTAACATTTCAGATCGTCCTTTTAAGTACAGGGCTATTTTTAGATACAATTGGTCTACAATATATGGTTTTAATTTTCGGAACGGTTTCGCTTTTAATTCTTGCTAGATTATTGAATAAAGAGAAAAAATCTAAAGCAGAGTTAGTGAGTGAAACTCAAAATTTATCAATGTAATTAAAGAGGCTGTCTCAAAAGTGAGTTTAACTGACACGGGGGCGCCTCTTTTATTGTGACACTTAGGAGGTTTTATATGAAGAAAATAGGAAAGTTTGTATTAATTTTTATAATTTTCATTGGAATTGGATTTAGTTATATTCAATATAAAAAGTCAAATGTTGAGAAAAGTGTAACTAAGTATCTAACAACGGAAAAGAACATATCAAAGAATGACATTATTTCCAGTGAACCATTTATTGCGAATTTACAAGGAGATAAGAATTGGATGGTTAGCATCAAACTAAAAAATGATGATAAAACGTATTATTATTACAAAAGTAAAAACAAAGTTATTTTAGAATCATATGTGGAAAACGGAGAAGAACACGTTCAATAATAGAACGTTTAGATTTTACAGAGCCTTTTGGAAAATTATCATAAAACGTTCTCGAGAATAATATTATTTAAGTACTGATCTAAATTGATAAAAGTAATCGGAGGTATCTCAACAGCACTTTTCATTTATAGTTAATTAAATCTCTCTTTTTCAAAGATTATTAAAAGATTTTTATACAATTTAGTAAGAATTAGAGCATATTTACAAGTTTCTAATTTCAAAGTATCATCTTTATTTCAATTTTAAGGCTATAATACCCTTACTGGTACAGGTAATTATTTATTTTATTTGCGGTTCTCTATTTTTAATTGCAGTTTTGCTATTTTTATTTGCGATATTCAGAATTTATTTGCAGTCCGCTGTTTTTTTAGTTTTTCATCATCTATTTGCAAGATAGTATTGCTATTTTTAATTGCGGTTTCTCTATTTTTATTTGCGATTTTCAGATTTTATTTGCAGTACACTGTTTTCCCATAAAAAAAAGGGGTTCATCTTGGAACACCCTCATTTTATTAAAGCTCAATATCCATAAGCAGCTAAGAATTCATTCAAACTTGAATACAGTGTAACAACTTCCCATTTCCGTTCAAATTCATAGGCAGTACATACTTCCCCTGATTCCTCGTTGATGAAAATAACATCATCTGTTTCGTCATCGAAGCCAATTATTAACCAATTTTCTGGCCATTGTATTTTTTTACTTAAGTCCTTTTTAGCCTCATTTAACTCTTCTTCTTTTATAAAATAGATTGTCATATTTTCATTTGAGACCTCATCTATACCGATTCCTTTAATTCTTGAAAACCATTCACTTTGCATTTAAATTCCCCACTTCCAATAAGAAAGCCTGTATCAACCAAGTGATCACAGGCTAACTTTTTTACTTTTGTGCTTTTTTTGATTCAGATAAATTTGATTTATCTTCGTAGTTTGGTTGTTTTTGACTAGCGTTATTTTTTCTTCCACCATTTCCACGTCCCATTTCTTTCGCCTCCTTAAATTGTCATAAAAATATTTTATACAATTAAGGTAAGACTATCCCATTAAATTATAGAAAGAAAAAATAGATAACGAATTGGATAAATAGGATGATCCAATAACCAAAAACAAATTTTGGATGCTTTGTTTTATGTCTAAAATAATACATTCCTAAAATTGAACCAATTGAACCACCGATAATTGCAAATAAAAATAATATGCGTTCAGGAATTCTCCATGCTTTTCTTTTTGCCCGAGACTTATCAATTCCCATAATTGCGAATGAAACAATGTTAACGATTACTAAATAAAACATAAAATACCCTACCATTTGGATCCCTCATAAGACTCGTTTATTTTGAAATTTTTGCTATTTTGCTACGAGTTGATTGTATTAAATCTTTTGCATTCAATTGAAGTTGTATACCTATTTTTCCACCGCTTACAATAATCTCTTCTATATTATTAACAGATTCTTCAATAAAAGTAGGGTATTGCTTTTTCATACCAATTGGTGAACAGCCACCTCGAACATATCCTGTACTTGCTAAAAGGTCTTTCACTGGTAATAATTCTACTTTCTTTTCTCCAGCAGCTTTTGCTGCTAATTTTAAATCTAATTCCTTTTCGACTGGAATGACAAATACATAAATCGCCTTAGATTGACTGATTGATACAAGTGTTTTATAAACTAATTCAGGATCTTTATTTATTTTATTTGCTACAGAAACCCCATCAATCTTTCCATCATTCGAGTCATAATTTAAGGTTGTATAGTTAACTTTTTTTGAATCTAACATTCTCATTGCATTCGTTTTACTTACAGCCATTTTTACTCCTTTCAAAGCTACATACATAATCTATTTCTAGGCAGATATTGATTGCTTTTTATTTCGATTTTTAAGTTTTTGTTCAATTGATTTCATAAACGGTGTAGTAGAGACCGCAAATACGATACAAGCTAACCAAATAAATGAAAATGAGATAAAGTCTTTCTTTGAAAAACTTTCATCATATAATAAAATCCCTATTAATAAACTAATTGTTGGTGAAATAAATTGCAAAAATCCAACATAAGTATACGGAATTAATTGGGCTGCTTTACCGAAAAACAATAAAGGAATAATTGTTACTAAACCAGCACCTACTATAAATAATTGCTCAATTGGTGCACTTTCTACAAGTCCCGCTTGGCCTTTATAAGCTAGAAAACCAAAGTATAGTAAGGCCACTGGAAAAATTAATAATGTTTCAATTGTAAGGCTTAAAAAAGAATCGATATTTAAAATCTTTTTCAATAATCCATAAAAAGCAAATGTTAAAGATAATAGTATTGCTACGATAGGTAAAGTACCTGACATGATTGTTAAATATCCTACCCCTATTGTTGCTAAACAAACTGAAACGATTTGCCAAATAGACAGTGACTCTTTCAATACGATTACACCAAGTATAATGCTAACTAATGGATTAATATAATAACCTAAGCTTGCATCAAGAATATGATTTGAATTGACTGCCCAAATATAGATTAGCCAATTGGTACTAATTAATAGTGAAATAGCAATCATTGAAACGAATACTTTTTTATTACTTACAACTTGCTTCCAAGTAATTTTAAATTGCTTTAATTTTTTTGTAAGAAGAATGAAAAGTATTAACGTTACAAAAGACCATATAATACGATGTGTTAATATTTCAAAAGGAGAAATATCTTGTATTAGTTTCCAATAAATTGGTAAGACTCCCCAGACCACATATGCAAGTACACCGTACAAAATCCCTTTAAGTGTGTTGTTCATTCTCTCCCAGCTTTCTTTTTCTATATTAGTGTGCTATTTCAGCCTTTTTTTCTTCAGATTGTTCAGACGGTAAAAAAAAGACGAAAATAAACGTAATAATACTAAATACCGCCATAAATAAAGTGATGATTTCAAAACCAGCCGTAACAGCTTTTACTGTCGATAAATGATTGATTTGATTATGAGCATTTAAGATTAATTTTTGACCATTCAATACTTCGGAAGCCTTAATTGTAAAAATGGTTCCTAACACAGCAACGGTAATTGTTTGCGAAAAAGTATTTAAAAAGGAATTTGCGGCAATTGCAATACCCCTTTGGTTCATTCCTACTGCTGATGAAATTAGGATCATATAAATTGGAAAAGATAAACCAAAGCCAAGACCTAAAAATGCATTAAATGGATAAATTAATATTTTTGAATCATGAAAAAAGTTCATACCTAAGGCACCTATAATACATAAGAAAGCCCCTAATAGGATAATATTTCTTGCCTTCATTTTCTTAATGAAACGACCAGATAAAAAAGAACCTAATGTCCAAGCGAATGAAAGTGGAATTAACATTAAACCTGACTGTGTTGCACTTAATCCAAACACACTTTGATTATAAACTGGTAAATATACCTCGATCGAGATTAGAAGCGCATGTGCAATAAACATTGCTGCATATGTTACGACTAAATTTCTGATTTTGAATAATGAAAGTGGTAATAATGGTTCTTTTGCTCTTGTTTCAACAAAAAGAAATAACCCAAATAAAATAATTGCAAAAGCAAAAAGGAAAAGTAAATTTGGAGAAGTCCAGTTATGTTGCTCTCCTCCTACAACTAAAGCATATAAAGCAGATAAAGTACTGAATATAAAAAGGATGGACCCTAAATAATCAATTGAAACTGTATTTTTACTGTCAATTTTCTGATGATAATATTTCCAAAATAGAATAATAGAAATGATGCCAAATGGAAAATTAATAAAAAAGATATAACGCCAAGAAATGAAGTCTACAAAAAATCCTCCAACTAATGGACCAATTACACTTGAAACAGCCCAAACCGCACTAATATACCCTTGTACTTTAGCCCTTTCTTGGTATGGATATAAATCACTTATTACTGTCATCGTTAAAGGTAATGCAGCTCCAGCACCTAGCCCTTGAATTGTACGAAATAATATCAATTGACCCATATTTTGTGAAAAACCACATAAAACTGAACCTAAAATAAATAAAATGATGCCAAACATTAATAAGTTTTTGCGACCATATAAATCCGATAACTTCCCATAGATGGGTGTCGTTACAGTCATTGCCAACATATAAGCTGCAAAAATCCAACTCATCAACTTAACACCAGATAATTCAGTAGTGATGGTAGGTGTGGCAGTTGTTATAATCGTCCCTTCAATCGCAGACAATGTAACAGCTACCAATAACCCGATCGTCACTAGCCTTCGATTTGTTTCCATAGTATCCCTCCATTCGAGAGCAGATATAAGGATTGAAAATTTTTAGGATAGATAAATATTCCTATCTCCCTTAAAAATAATAGAAGCTCTAATGGAGCTTCTATTGTTTTTTTGCCTACTTTTTCCAATTTGACTCAATAAATTCGTCTCTTCCTGACATCGCTCTATCTTCTTTATAGTGTTTTGGATTTTTTTTATGATAGTCTTGGTGATACTCTTCAGCCTCAAAAAAAGTGGTTGCCTGTAATATTTCAGTTACGATCGGTTTCTTAAACATATTACTTTCAATTAATTTTTCTTTTGATTCCATTGCTTCCTTAAGCTGTGAATCATTATGAACAAATATGGCAGCTCGATATTGTGAACCTCTATCTTGGAATTGACCGTCTGGATCAGTTGGATCAATTTGCGGCCAAAATAATTCTAATAATTTTTTGTATGAGAATAATTCATCGTCAAACGTAATTTGAACTACTTCATAATGGCCAGTAGTACCCTTTTTAACCTCTTCATACGTAGGGTTTTCTAATTCCCCACCCATATAACCTGAAACAATACTATGTATACCAGGTAAATCCTCAAACGGTGTTACCATACACCAAAAACAACCACCTGCAAATGTAGCTTTTTGAATCATTAAAAATCCTCCTTACTTTACCTAGTTTACATAATATTATTATGAAAACCTATCTAATTCTTTAATCTTATCTTATCTCTTTTAAAAGAATTTTTAAATATTTTAGCTCATAATTTTCCAATTTTTTATTAAATGAATTCCATCAATCTGATTTGACTATTACTAAGGTGAAAAGACGATAAAAAACAGACATAAATTGTCTATTTGAAGGACAATTATGCCTGTTTTCTTATACTGTTTTAAGCAGCAATTGACTTACTATTATTTTTAACTTTTGTTCCAACGAACAACCAAATGACAAATAGTAATAAAATTAGTTGTGGAATGATACTTTCTAGGGAAGGATAAATCCCTAATTTAGGTATTGTTGGAAAAATAGTACTCATATGGTCAGGCAAATAGCCAATTCCTTGTAATGCATGTATACTTTGACCAATGAATTTAAACGTCAAGTAATAAATACATAAACTTGCAATTGTAAAAAACGGCTTTAAAGGAATAAATTTGCTTCCTTTTAAGATGAAAATTCCAATTATTACAAGTAAAATGATTCCACCTGCAAAACCAGTAATCAATTCTTTCGCTGTAATTGAAGAACTCATACCGATATAAAATACTACTGTTTCAGCACCTTCTCTAAATACTGCGAAAAATGAAAGTAAGCTTAATGAAAGAATTCCTCCGCCAGCAATTGCTGCTTTTGCTTTTTCTTTCATCTTACTTCCATATTCTTGTTGGCGGGATTGTTTATGCAACCATAACCCAACTGTTAACATGAAAACAACAGCAATAAGACCAGATATTCCTTCAATTAATTGATTACTAATTCCAGCTGAGATCTTTGATAATAAGAACTGGAATAATAAACCGGCTACTAAACTAGCTAAAATACCACAAGCACCACCAACAAAGATCCACTTACGTGCTGATTCTTGTTTACCTTTTGACACTAATGCTAGTAAAGCAGAAATAATAATTAAAGCCTCTAAACCTTCACGAAATACAATTGTCCCTGCATCAAACATCGTATAAGATGTTTTCTTCGTAGCTAAGTTTAAATTGTTTTGAATTTGTTTTAATGTTTTCATCGTTGTAGCAGATTCAGGCTTTTCAGTTAACTGAGTTAAAGCAATGGATGTATCATTTTCAATCTTCTTATATAATTCCATTGAATTTGATTGAACCATTACTTCAACATATGGCCAATCTTGTATAAATTCATTAAACGTTGCTTGTGCTTTCTCTGTATCATTTGATCCAACATAATTGATTGTTTGATTGAGTAGTTTTATAGCTTTCTCAATACTAACTTCTTTTGTTGCGTCACTACTTGGATTATTCAATACATCGATTAATTTAGTAAAAGAATCATTAACTTTAGTAATTGAAGGATTTTCAGTAAACAAAGTTGACCTAGAAGTAATCATATTAGCTTCGATTGAACCATAAAAACCACTGTTTGCTTTTCTTATATCATTTTCTACTTTTGACCATTCAATTTCAAAAAGCTTATACTCTGATTGTGCCTTTTCCCAATTCGATTCATTTGATAAAGTTTTAACATTATTTAAATGAAATATTATTTTAGTCAGATTAATTTGAGAAAGATCTTTTTTATCATTCGTATTTTCGATCCACTTTTCTGTTTCAAAAGCGATCCCGCGAATATCATCTTTTACTGTTGCAAGTTCATTTTGATCAATATCTTTAATCGCTTGGTCAACAAGTTTAGTTAATTTTGAAGTTTTTTTCTCATTTTTAATTAACTCTTTAATCGCTAATAAATCTGTTTTTACTTTATCTTTTTCACCATTTTTAACTTCTGTTAAAGAGTTACCAATATGTGAAAGTACTTGTTCCTGGATATCAGTTTCAGCAAATGTTTTATGAAACGGACTAAATATTAAACTAAAAAATAGTAAACTAGCTATTAAAAATATATTTTTTTTCATGCAATTCACCTAAAGTAATCCTTCGCCAATATAGCTTCCATTCTTAACCCCAGGGAAGCATGCAAATACTGCACTACCATTATGTTCAATGTATTCGTTCAATAAATCCATTTTCGCTAATTTATCTTGTAAAGGAATAAATTGTTTTTCTAAATCTCTTTGGAAACTAACAAATAGTAAGCCTGCATCTAATTTTCCCGTTTGGATATCAAGACCGTCAGTATATGAATAAGATCTTCTTAAAATTTTAATTTTACCTTTTCCTTTTGCTAAGGCAACATGTGAATCTGCAGGAATCAGTAATTTCCCATTATCATCTGTTTTCTTTAAATCGATTTTAGCAAATTCACTACTTTCACCGATTGGTGCACCAGATGATCTGTGACGACCAAATGTTTGTTCTTGATCTTGTAATGAACTGCGATCCCATTCCTCAACACGGATACGTATACGCCTTGCAACTAAATAAGAACCACCTGTTAGCCAAGCTGGGCCATCGCCATTTTGTACCCAAATATGTGAATTCATTTCTTTTTCATCTTTTGTATCTGGATTTCCAGTACCGTCTTTAAAACCCATTAGGTTCCTAGGTGTACTACCAGATGGATCCGCTCCAGATGAACGTTGGAAACCGTGCTGCATCCATTTTAAACTAACAGTCCCACGTCCAATTCGAATTAAGTTTCTTACACCATGAAAAGCAACTTGTTGATCGTTTGCACAAACTTGAACTACGATGTCTCCACCGTTCCATTCCTCTCTCAAATCATCACCAGGGAAATGAGGCAAATCTTTTAACCCCGATGGTTTACTAGATTGAATTGATAATCGGTCAAAAAATGAAGGGCCAACTCCAAATGTAAACGTAAGCTTCATTGGTTGTAAACCTGTTGCTTCCCCCGTATCAATTGGTGGTGATGAAGGAAAATCTGAATCACCTAGTTCCTTTCCTTCACTCATTAAAGCTGCTGCTTCAGTCCATTTTTTAAACATTGTTTTGACATCTGCTTTTGAAGTAGTTTCTAGTTTAAATGACGCCAAATACATAAAATCTTGAGCAGGAGTTGTAATACCTTGTTGCTTTTTACCATAAAACGGAAGTATCTCTCTTGCATCCGCTTTTGCTGGTGAAAAGAAATTAGTTACCTTTTCAGTAGCTGTTTCAATTCCAGTTGCACCAATAAGTATACCAGCCCCACCAACTCCAATAAGTTTTAATGCATCTCTTCTAGAAACTTTATTCGTTTCTAATTTTTTCATATTATTTAACCCCTAATGTTGACCCAACTTGAGAAATCGGTTCTGCTAATGCATCTACTTGTTGAGCCAATTTTTTCACTTCATCTTCTTTTAACTGTTTATAATCAACGTACTGATCACCTTTTTTATAAGTATTTAATGTTGTCATTAAATCATTGAATCTAGTTTCAATTGTTTTAGCTAAATCAGCATCTTTTGCTTTTAGTTTTTCTGATAATAATTGAACGATTTTATCTGAACCTTCCACGTTAGCTGCAAAATCAGCTAAATCAGTATGAGAATATCGCTCTTCTTCACCAGTAACTTTTGAAGATGATACTTCATTTAATAATTCAACAGGACCAGTTACAAATAATACAGGATCAATTTCAGCTGTTTCTACTTTTGCTCTTAAATAGTTCGCATCCTTCATAAGTTGTTCTGTATATTTTTCAAGACCTTTTGTTGTATTTTGAACCCAAAGAACTTGCTCAATTTTATGGAAACCAGTCCATTCATTTGCAGGTACATCACCTTCACGGGCATCAATTTTTGGATCTAAATCCCCAAATGATTCTGCTACAGGTTCAATTCTTTCGTAATATGAACGACTAATTGGATATAAACGTTTTGCCTCTGCCATGTTTCCTGCATTAATTGCATCAACGAACTTCTGTGTATTTGATACGAACTCTTCCGTTTGAGATACAACGAAATCTCTATAATTATTAATCTCAGAATCTAAATTTATTTTTGCTTCTACTTTTGATTCTTTTTTTACGTTACTAGCTTCTTCACTTTTTTGTGCACAACCTGCCATCATTAAACTAGTAGCAAGAGAAATTGCGATCATTGTAGTTTGCTTCTTCATGAAAATACCCCCGAAAAAATCTAAATTAAATATATGTAATTGATATTGATAATTCTTCTCATCACTTATCATAATACAATTGATAAATATTTTCAATTAGATTTTCATAAAAAAATGACTGAAGCTTGTTCAGTCATTTTAAATCTATCTATTATTTAGAGCGAGTTTTCCAAATTTATTCACTTAATGTTCGTACTTTTTAATTTAACCTCTTATATAATTAAGGTAGTACAGCTGATACTATTAAATTATTTAACAGCAAGTCATCTAACCAACAACTTTATTCAATCTTAAATAATTTCGCTAAATAAGCATTCACAAAAATATTATTCTTATCTAATTGACTTCGAATAGTAAGAAAGTTAGATAATGATGGATACGAGTGATTTAGTCTTTCTAAATTCATTGAATGCATTTTTCCCCAATGTGGTCTGCCGTTATAGCTTTGAAGAATTTCTTCTATTCTATTAAAATAGTCTTGATGCGGCATTCCTTTATACATATGGATCGCGATATACGCTGAATCACGCATCGAAGCAGGACTTATTAAAAAATTATCTCCTTGTACGAATCGACATTCGATTGGGAAATGGACGTTAAAACGTTTATTTTTTATTTCTTCTTGTATTTCTAAAGTCGCATCATTCATATATTCAGCTGGAATACTGTACTCCATTTCGTTAAATTTTACATTTCGAGTTGTTGAAAATAATTCATGGCTCGGTCCGACCATTCTTGAATTTGGAACACTGCTACCACTTATTTTACTAATTTGAGAACTACTTTTTGGAAAGTTTCTACTAAATTCACTTAATAACCAGAATGCTTTATTTTCAATGGTTGCTACCTTCCATTTCTCAAATTTAAATGAATGTTTCTTCGTTCTAGTTTCATTCATTATCTTTACTTGAACTTGATCAGAATAAGGGAATAAGTAAAACTCAAAATGTTCATTTTCTTTTTTCAAATTTAGTAGATTACTATAAACTTCATCAATCTTTATTTTTTTACTCTCAAAACGATACGTTTTAGCAGGCTTTATCCTAATTTTAAATTTAACAACTATGCCAAGTAGACCTAACGATACGCCAATTGCCCTATAAATATCTGTATTTTTTGTCTTTGATCAATCTAATAGATCACCAGATGGTAATACTACTGTCATCTCTTCGATTTGCGTAGATAAAATTCCGTGATCAATTCCTGTGCCATGCGTACCCGTTAAAAATGCTCCTGCAATCGATTGAACATTTATATCACCTAAGTTTTCTTGTGAAAAACCTGATTCATATAATTCATTTCCTAATTGTTCAAGCTTAGTTCCAGCCCAAACTTCGGCAATTTGTTCCTCTTTGTTGATAGAAATAACACCATTTAAATTATCTAGTGACAGTAAATAGTCGTTTGTTGAAATTAGTGGAGTAAATGAGTGACATGAACCTACTACTCTTATTTTCTTATTTTCCGAGTTAGCTTTTTTAACGAGGTTAACAACTTCTTCAATCGATGAAGGATAAAATACTTGATTCGGTTTAAACTTTACACTTCCAGACCAGTTTTTCCATAACATACTTTTCATAGGAAGCACCCCCTATCTCCTCTGTATGTTGTGAACCGGTCGATAATCTTATTTTTACTTACTACATATAAATGAGAAAAACGCTCAGCAATTTCACCAGACTTACTTGGTCTAAATAAAATTGCTTCTCCTATTTTTAAATCTTCATGACCTGAATAAAAAACTGGGGTTTGAACTTCACCAGCACCTTCTAGTGGTAATAAAGTACAATGATCTGGGGAATATGGAGTTGGTAATTTTTCTTTTCCTACAGCACCTGAAGCGATAAATCCTCCACTTGTGCATGTAAAAATCTTATCTGCTGGTTTTCGAATGATTGGTAAAGCAAAGCCTATTGCTGGTTGATATTGAAAATTTCTGTATTCATCAAATAATGTTGGAGCGTAAAATCCAGAGCCTACTGTTACTTCTGTAACCACTTTTTCCTTTGTCGTCGAATGAAGACTTCCAGTTCCTCCACCATTTACAAACTCAAGATGGTAGCCATCCTTTTCAATGTATTTAACAATATCTCTTCGTTTTTTCGCTATTTCACCTAATGATTTCGTCTTTAAAAACTGTATTATTTTATTTTTAATAAACTTATTTTTAGCGTCATCACCAACACCCGCAATTTGCGCCTCATATCCCATAATTCCTTCTAAGCGGACGTTCAATGATTGCAAAATATGGGTTAGTAGAGGTACTAAATCTCTAGGTTCTTTTATTGGTGACCTCCTAACTCCAAAATGAAACCCATAATATGATGTACTCATATCTATATCGATACAAAGTGGAATAACAATCTCATTTTTTGCTGCAATCTTTTCAATCATACTAATTTGTTCAGTCTGATCCACCATACAAATGATTTTTTTACCCTTTTTTATTTGTAATGCAATTTTATTTAATCCTATTACATCAACTGTTGGATAACCAATTAACAAATTATCGAATCCATTTTCAGCAAGAAAATCTGCTTCATGGGGGTTATAACACATTAGCCCTTCATAACAATCATTGCTCTCTAATATATATTTTAAAACTTGTACACTACGAATTGATTTTGTAGCAATTCGTATTTTCTTACCGTTTGATTTAGCTGCAATATCATCCACATTTTGAACAAAAGCATCCCAATCTAAAAAAGCACATGGCATAGACAATTTAGAAAATACCGATCGATCGACCATTTATTCACCTATCCCGTAGCATTTTATTATTAATTTATGCAATAAATTATTTAATAAGAATAAAAAAAATTACATAGAATACGCTCTATGTAACTTTTAATAATCGATAAATCCTTTTAATATTTGACATGTTAAAGGACAATTCAATCTCGCAGAGTTATTTGATTGGTTTAAACTAACATTTGACAAGGGTATACCATACCATAAAATTTCATTATCAATCATAATGAAAGGTTGAACTTGATCTTTTTTAATAAAACTTCTATTTTTTTGATTTTCAAAATACGATTCACTTATAAAGAGAATAGGTATCTCAACTTCATTGATAAGTTTTCGTATTTCCAAAGACATTTCAGATAAATTAGGCATGGAGACAACTATTTTTTTGTTAGCATTTTTTAGATCAGTTACTAATTCATTTTTCATGTCTATGGAATCATTTGAAAACAGTCTTAACCTCTTTGATATACTCTTTGAAAAAACCTTTTCAAACTCTTCTTTACTCACCTTGTATTCATTATCCATCTGGAAATGAATTAACTTATTAATCGTCTTTTTTGAATTTGTTTTACTTTTTATAAATGGAATATCTGCAATATGAATAAATTTGCCTCGAGCTCTAGTCAAAGCAACATTAATTAATCTTTCACTGTTTTGATCTGTTAGTAGTAATCCAGGAGAATATTGTGGTTTCGTATCAACTGAATCAAAAATGATTACGTCGCACTCCGCTCCTTGAAATCGGTGAACTGTTGCGATTTGTATTGGCAATTCTCGATATTTTGTTTTGCCGATCATCTCTTTATGGAGTGCGGTAAGTAACTTTGCCTGTGCTCTATATGGCGTAACAATTCCAATTGACTTGACCCCATCTACTATACTTGAAAGAATACATTGAATTGCAATAATCGCAGAGCCTAAATTATATCTAGAATTCGTATTTGAATCTTTTAATGCATAAGTTTTAAGAAATTGTGAATTTATTAAACTATTTGCTTCCATTGGAAACGGTCTATGTTTAGCGATTTCCTGTCTTTTTTTTACAGAAGGATGATCAAACACTAACGAATGATAGATTTCTTTATTTGTAAATCCAGAAATGGCCGGATGCATTCTCCTTTGTTGATTCAGTAAAACTAAATTAATTAATTGTTCACCATTTTCTATTTTTTGGACAATTCCTGTATGGTGAAATAAATCTTCTTGTAGCCATTTTTTCACAAATTCATTATGAAAACATGATGCAATTGGTGGTAATTGTTTAAAATCTCCACATACAACAATTCTTTTCCCTAATGTTGAAGCAAAGGCGATTTGTGGTGTATACGCCATACTAATTTCATCAACAATCACTAAATCGAACTGGCGTAAATAGATTAAAGGATCTATTGAACATTTTGATAATGTAGTTCCAATCACTTTTGCTTGATCAATCAATTCCTTTTCTTTTTCACGAATTTCCCCTCGAATTTTATTTAACTTATTTTGAATTTTACTTAAATCATCTAATTCTTTTTTTGAGGCTGCACCTCTTCTAGCTTTCCTTAACATCGAGTGCTTTCGTTCATCTAAATTTTCCAACTCATATTGATTTATACTTCCATTTACTTCTACAAGCTTTGAAGAAAGGACGTCTTCATGTTGTAATAATACTTCATCTTTTGTATACCCATAGCGGACAATCTCGCCACTTTTCCATTTATCTTTCTGTTCTAATTCATGAATTACATTTTTCATTAATACATCTACTGCAGCATTAGAATGAGCTATTACTAAAACGGACTTATTTTTTTCGTAATGTTTTAAAATAATATTCGTTAAATTATAAGATTTCCCAGTACCTGGTGGACCCCATATATATGTTGTTGCATTATAAAACGAACGATAAATTAACTCCTGCTTTGTTGAAACTTCTTTCTTCATTTTACTTAAATGTTTAGCGGTTGAATCAGCATTCATTAGCTTCATAATTCTTTTTTGTTTACTACGATAATCTTTTATTTCCTCAAGTCTTTCAATTAATTGATCTAGTAACTCCCATGGTTCATTAAAAAGTTCTGCATATGGAATTGTTGAAGTAATTCTTTCATTTATTTTAATTTCAACTTGAGAGCCTTTAAATGACAACAATTCACCTTGATACTCTTGATTTTCTATTTTTATTCGAACCGGCGTTCCTTCTGGGGCAAAAATTTCTGCATAAATCGTAAACAAGATCACCGTACTTTGTCCAATTTGGTATAGAGGAGTCCCCTTAGAAAGGGTATAACTTCTCCCACCATGAAATTTCAAATAATTTCGTTCCGCTTCAATTGCTGTTTGCCATTCTGTAATTAACTTATTTACTTCATTTAGTGTATTTACAATCATTTATTTCACCTTATTAATTTCGAAATTGATATTTAAAGATTTCACTTTAGTCATTTATATTGCGTTAGGGAGTCCTTCTTAAATTTGTGGAAATCCATTAACAAACGCTCCTTAACTATAAAAATTAAACATTTATAGTAATTTACTTATCATACACTAGTTCATACAGTTTATTAAATTATTACAACTTATCAATCAGTTAAAATATTGTCGATTTTTTGATTGATTTTTTAGTGTAATTAGCCACAACCTGTACTTATTAAAAATTCTTTTCCTTTCCAAAAAAGATTCCCACCTGATAAAAAAGGAGAATGATTTCATTATGAAATCATTCCCCTCGAATAGTATGTAAATTTATTTAGAGTAATATCTCTTCATTGACTAACTAAACGTTTTTCAAAATCCGCCTTAAACAGCAGAATAGCATCGATATTAACAGCAAAATCGTGGTCACTCATATTAAAATTAGTGATATATTCGTCAGACCTCTCACGAACCATAATTGTTGGACGGATATTGTCTCCAATAGTGTCCAGAGTTACACCACTTCCATAAAAATACCAGTTCGTTTCAGTAGCCTTATTTGCTGCATTAGATAAGTCATTTTTTATTATTTCGCATAGATTATCCATAAAATCTTCATTCAGATTAATGACTTTTCCAAATTCACCTTCAACAGTTAGATCGGCATCTCCATACCAAATATTCCTGCTTGTTCTCTTCCCGTCATTGGAAGTATAAGTTTCATCATACAAAATATTCATTTTCATTACCCCCTGTTAAAATATAATTTCTTCTCACTATCATACCTCAATTAGAAATTGTTAATTAGCATGCTAATGTCTCACTAAACTTGAGTTAGTCATTTGTTATTTTAAGGTGAAGAGAATATGAGTAACTAAAAGAATCATAAACGGTAGCTATAATCACTTTTAGATAGGTTAATACAAGTGTTAGTTGAATAAATTATAATATTTTAATATTAAAATATAAAAAGAGCTACCTAAATAAAGTAGCCCTATAAAGTATTAAGTGCTTATTGCCAAAGTTTCGTTTCTTTTAAGTTTCAATAAAAATCTTATCTTAAAAAAACTGATGTTTTTATGATTTATTATTTAAATAATTCCCCTAAATAATACGGCATTTGTTTGCGCCACCAAACCCAGTCATGCGAAACATCTTCGCCCCACTCATCAAACCATGCTTTAATTTGTTTTTCTTCAAAGGCTTCTTTTAATGTTTTGTACGACGGCAGCCCGTCTTGTTCCCAATCACCTAGCCCGGTACATAATATGATATCTGCTGAACGGTATCGATCAATAAACCAGCCGTCATTTTGGTTCCATATGTAATCACTTGGTGAATTTTCGTATACAAGAGGATCATTTCCGTAGTCCCCAAAAAAGAAACGTACATCGTAAACACCGCTAAGTGCAACCGTTGTTTGGAAAACATCCGGATGTCTTAGGAAAAAGTTCAATGCATGATATGCCCCCATACTACATCCCGTTGTCATCATTGGATCAAACCAACCTGTTTTATGTTTAATAAATGGAATAGCTTCTGAAATCACATAACGATCATATGCTTCATGGGCTAATGCACGGTCATGTACTGATTTTGAGTCGTGAAGCCAACTTTCACTATCTATAGTAGACAGTGTAAAAAACTGAACTTTACCAGATTCAATAAAGTCATGACACACATCAATCATTCCAAAATTATTGTATTCAAAATGAGTCCCCCCAGATGAAGGGAAAACTAGGATTGGCATGCCACTATGTCCATATCTGTTTAACTGCATTTCGCGTCCTAATTCTCCACTCCAATGGCTTAAATGTTCTATATTCATTGAAAAATCTCCTATCCTTATACGTTTACAATGCTGCAATTTTTACGTTCATGTACAAAACGAATAATGTCATCGACTTCTTCCTGCGAATCTGCATTAATCGCATAAAATTGATTTCCTTGTAGTTCCGCAAACGCATCTGGAATACGCTTTTCAAACTTCACGCGGTCGCCAAATTGTTCATAAATAGCATTTGTATCGTGGTTATACTCATATGCATCACGCTGTGTTATACCGACACAATACTGGTTTTCGATATCGGATTCCTTAATTTTTTCACCTGTCACAATAGAAGCATACTGAGCAAATAAATCTATAGAGTATGCAAAATTGTACATATCTATCGTGTATCCTCCAGCTAAGCGGTTATTATATTCAAGTGCAACATAACCCCCATCTTCTAATTTAAAAAACTCAATATGGAAAAAGCGTTCTTTCATCCCAAAAGCTTTCACAATTGCCTTCCCATAAGTTTCGAGCCTAGGATCAATTTCTTTTTGAATCACATAAGCTAAATCCAACTGACCTTTAACAAGTTCCAGAGTTGGCACATTATATGTAAAGCTTGTTTGGAAAACAATATTCCCTTTTTGATCGACTAAACCATCAAATGTACAAAGCACGCCTCCTTCGACATATGGTTCAATGAAGTACACTTGTTCTTCATCCCATACTTCTTCAAAATGGCGTACAGCCTCTTCTGAACATAATTTAAAAGTTGCAGCTGATCCAACACCATTATCCGGTTTAGCAATAACTGGCAGTCCTAATTCATCAATGGCTTTCGTTAAGTCATTTTTAGTTTTAACGACTTTTCCATCTACAACAGGCACACCTGCTTTTTTAAACAGCTTTTTCATTTCAGATTTATATTTAACTTTTTTCAAGTCACTCG
Source organism: Gottfriedia luciferensis (assembly GCF_001712755.1). Taxonomy (GTDB): domain Bacteria; phylum Bacillota; class Bacilli; order Bacillales; family Bacillaceae_G; genus Gottfriedia; species Gottfriedia luciferensis_B. The sequence goes on along the minus strand of NZ_MDKC01000002.1, from coordinate 204,083 downwards.
GTTTATTTCCGTATACATTAAATTGTTCTCGCAACTGTGCATCAAGTTCTAGCCAGTATTCGTTATTGGATTCAATGCGATCAATCGGACCATGTTTATAAAATAAAAATGCAACAGCACGTTTCACTTCATCTAGATCTTCTAAATTATTCACACGATAATATTCTGTTAAAGAGTTTTGTAGTTTGGAACCTAATTGGTCATATGGCTCTTCGCCAATACCTAATACATTAACACCTGCGGCTTTCAAACGATGAGCAAATGCCTGGAAATTTTCTGGATAAAATGGAGAGATCAAAATATAATTCATAAAAATGCTCCTTTCTTACTATGAAAAAATAGATTATTGATACAATATATTTCAATATAAAATTAATCTAAGCCTTTTAAAAATAAGTAAGATATATCAAATTTAAGTCAATTGTCATTATTTAGTTCAATTAAGACCATTTCTCACTTAAGAAAAATAAACATTCTGGTAAGTGTTTTGCCCAAGCTTTTTCATCATGTACTTCATCTGCAAAAATATTTAAACAAATGCTATCAATTGGAACAGAGCCTTTTATCAGTTGTATATAATACTTAAGCGAGCAATCAATATATGCTTGCTTCATATTTCCATACATCAATTGTCGATCAGTATCATCGCCTTCCTGAGTACCGACTTGAATATACACTCGCTGTTCAGGATCTAGCTCTTTACTAGCAATATACTGATCAAATGCTTTACTTGTAATCCAATTGGCTAAAGAAAAAATACCTAAACCACCAATTTGATCTTTATATTCAACACCCATAAAAGCCGAAATATTTCCTCCAAGTGAGCTACCAATCACCGCTGTATGATATTTATCCGATTTAGTTCGATATTGCTTATCAATGAACGGCTTCACGACTGTCATGACAAAATCAGCAAATTCCGCGCCTTTCCCACCTAGTTCATAATCTTCAGGAAGAGGGCTTTCAGTAATTTTCCAAGGCGTATATTCATTAATTCGGTCTTGTCCACCGTTATCGATCCCAACAACAATCATCTTCGGTAAATCAGGGTTTTGTTTAATTGCCGGAATCACTTTCCATGAATACCCACTATAAGATTCACTACTATAGAAAATATTTTGACCATCATGCATATAGACAACTGGATAATTTTGATCCTTGTCTTCTTCATAATTTTTCGGCAATAAAACACGCACGCGACGTTTTTCATTTTTATAAGACATATGTAATTGATGTGTTTCTAGTTTTAAATAAAAATAGGATTGGTTCATTTTAACTTCCTCGCTCCTTTATACTTACCTTTAGAAATCCAACTGCTTAATTTCTTCTAATAAATAAGTGTTTGATAAATATAAATCAGACTAGGAAGAGTACTCTTCAATAAATTTAAATACTCCTATGTTCTAATTGCTACATTTAAATCTAAATCTATTAAACTTTGATGCTAACCAATAACCTATATAAATGTTTTTATCAGCTGTTACCACATTAGTCTGAAAAATCATTTGTAATTAATTCAACGAAAATAGACTAGATTCCTTCTTGAACATTTATGTCAAATAATGAAATAGAGAATAACCGGTAAATGAATATCCTCTATTTCACGTATTGGAAGATAGTTTCCTAAGGAACAAGAATTATAATATGAAAAAATTTTACGGTCTGTATAAAAAGTTCTAAAATAAGAAGAGATAACAAATTAAATTTTGGGGAAAGAAAAAATGATTAGGGAAGCTACTCAAAATGATTTAAATGACATTTTAGAGATTTATAACGATGCTATTCTTAATACAACTGCTGTTTATACATATAAACCACAAACGCTAGAAAGCAGACAAATTTGGTTTGAACAAAAGATGGATGAAGGGTTTCCAATACTAGTTTGCGAACTTGATCAAAAAGTCGTTGGATTTGCTACATTCGGGCCCTTTAGAGCTTGGCCGGCCTATAAATATTCGATTGAGCATTCAGTTTATGTAAATAATGAATACAGAAAAAAGGGTATTGCCACTTCATTAATGAAAGAATTAATCTCAATTGCCAAAGAAAGAGAGTATATGACTTTAATTGCTGGAATTGATGCAGATAATGAAAAAAGTATTGCCATGCATAAAAACTTCGGATTTGTTTATTCAGGTACTATTAAAAAGGCAGGTTATAAATTTAATAGATGGCTTGACTTGTCCTTTTATCAATTAGATCTTGATGGTCCAAAAAATCCTACAGAAGAATAAATTAGTAATCTAGTAAGGGTATGTTTTGATTAATATTTTTCAAAACATACCCTTTCTTATTCTAACGAAAAACGTTCTATTTTACCTCTAAAGCAAAAGCATAAAAAGCATCGCCATATGATAAGTGCTCTTCTTTTTTATCCATCCAATATACTCCATATGAGTAATAATATACTCCTTTATTAATAGGTGCTGAAAATTGATTCTTCACTAATTCTATTTCAATTTCATTATTATTATTTATTTGACTTAAGTGGATTTCATTTGGTTTGGGATAATAATCCATTATAATTTTAACGGTTTCGCCAGGTTTTACTTCAATCGGCTTTCTCTCCTTAAGCAGCTCGACCGGTCCAGCCGTATCAACGCATTCTCCCTGTCTTTTCGATTGCCAACAATATGTACCTAAAATCGTATCATATGTTTGATTCTCCACTTGAACCATTGTTTTTGGAGGCTTATTCCCTTTCATTCCATTATTTGCTGAACATCCAGTGAAAATGAGAAAGAAAAAAAGTATCGATACACTTAACAATTTTGACATATTGGACACTCCCTATTTTCAAATTGGACTCAAAATTTTATTAAAAAAGTCATCATTCATTTTTCAGTTTCTACAAACTTTAAGATTGTTCCGTCCTCTTGTTTTACAATAATGACTTTCGGGTCTTCATTCGTTAAAAAAATTTTATCTCCAACATTTAACATGTTAGAGGAAAAATTGTCTTTCGGAATCGTATTATTTTTAACAACTTCTTGAACTACACCAATTTGGTCTTTAAGTATAATTTCCTTACTATGTAAAATTCCTTCAAACCGATAACCTGCCCCGTTTACTATTAATAGTCCAATACTAGCATCTGCAGAAGTACTTTTCGATTCATTTGTAATTCCTATGTCTTCTTTTAGTCCCTTTTTAATTGGTGAGTTAATAAAAATTGTAAAAGCCAGAAATAAAAGAATCCCAACTGAAACAAGCGGTTTTCGAATTCGATTATACCCCCAATTTGAATTGGCTTTATTCCATATTCGTTCATATGTGACGGAAGAATTATGTTGATCTAACTTCTTCTGAAGAGTGTGTTTCATTTCAGAAATAGGATTGTTTTCCACCACTAAGTTCTCCCTCCTTCAGTTTTTCTTCTACTTTAAACAGTTCGTTTTTCGATAAACGATTTCTTAATTTTGTCAGCGCGTAATTAAGCCTTGATTTACATGTACCAATCGGAATATTTAAAGAGACCGCCACTTCATCTAATTTAAGTTCTAAATAATAATGAAGAACGATCACTTCCTTACTCTTCTGGGGTAATAAATTTATCTCTATCCATAGATGATCTTCCATTTCATTTTGTAAAATCGATTGTTCAACTTCATTTTCAGTTGGAACATCATAATGAATGCCGAAAAGTTTCTTAATTTTTTGCATACGTATCATATTACGGGTGATATTTACTGTCATTCGATAAATCCAAGGTTCAATTGCTTTTGTTTGATCAAACAGATGGAATTTTTTTATGATGCGAATGAACGTCTCTTGCGTAATATCATCTGCCAATACTTTTGATTTTGTTAAAAAGTAAGCGGTACGATACACCATTGACGAGTGATTATTAAATAATTCTTCTAAACGATTTTTGTCAATTCTCTCAGACACTATTTCTCCTCCTTTCACCACATACTCTATATACACTTAAAAACCGATTAAAGTTCGAAGTTTTTTTAAAATTTTTCCTCCAAAATTAATTTTAAAAAAGTGAGTAGGAAAAATATACAAATTTCATCAATCCGAGTTTTTAAAATATTCTTTCGATTAGTTATATAGTATGATAGGAATTAAATTAATTAAAGGTGGGTTTTTAGAATGAAGGCAGTTCAAATTGATGAATCAAAGCATTTATTTATTGACGATTATCAGATGCCTGTTTTAGGTGAGAATGAGCTACTTGTTAAAGTTCATGCTACGGCTATTAATCGAGCTGACTTACTTCAAAAACATGGTAAGTATCCCGTACCTAAAGGCGCATCACCTATTTTAGGTTTAGAAATGTCAGGGATTGTTGAACAAGTTGGGTCTAATGTAACAGACTGGAAAGTAGGAGATCGTGTTTGTAGTTTATTGCCAGGCGGAGGTTATGCGCAGTATGTATCTATTCCTTCAGATTTGGCAATTTCAATTCCAGATCATTTTTCGTTCGAAGAGGCTGCGGCTATACCCGAAGTGTTTTTGACAGCTTATTTAAATTTATTTGAATTAGGTAGATTAAAAGAAAATGAAACTGTATTAATTCATGCCGGAGCTAGTGGTGTTGGGACTGCTGCTATTCAGCTTGCAAGAGAATTTGGTGCAAGTTCAATCGTTACTGCTGGGAATGAAATGAAACTTGCAGCTTGTACTGATTTAGGTGCAAACCATGTGATTAACTATAAAAATGAAGATTTTAAAACCGTAGTCGAAAAAGTTACTGATCATGTAGGAGTAGACGTCATTTTAGATTTTGTTGGTGCATCTTATTTCCATCAAAACTTACAATCATTAAATAGTAATGGTAGACTAATTTTGATTGGTACAATGGGTGGAGTTAAAGTGAACGATGTGAACTTATTACCACTTTTGACAAAAAGAATTTCCATTATAGGGAGTACTTTGCGTTCACAAACACTTGAGCAAAAAATCTATTTAACAAATCAATTCAAAAAATATGTCTTACCACTTTTTACGAATAAGAAAATAAAACCGATTATTGATTCTGTGTATAGTTGGCAAGAAGTGAATGAAGCTCATACGCGAATGGAGAACAATTTAAATATCGGAAAAATAGTTTTAAAAATAGATTAATTATATGTAAGTTAAAGGGGATAATTATGGTACTACTCGGTTCAATTGTTAATGCAGCAGCTATTATTTTTGGCTCTTTACTAGGTTTGTTTATTAAAAGAATTCCAGATCGAATGAAAAACCTAGTAACTCAGTCAATTTCTCTCGTAATTATTGTCATAGGATTTACTTTAGCTATGAAAACAAATCAAGTTCTAATCGTCGTTTTCAGCTTATCGCTAGGTGCGGTTGTAGGAGAATGGCTAGATATCGAAAGTAAATTAGATAAATTAGGTTTATTTATCGAAAGTAAATTTCATTCTAAAAGCGAAGGCTCTATTTCTAAAGGATTTGTTACGTCCACTTTATTATTCTGTGTTGGCGCAATGGCTATACTTGGAGCACTAGATAGCGGACTTCGTCATAATCATGAAATTTTATATACAAAATCAATGATGGACGGATTTTTATCAATCATTTTAACTTCGACTCTTGGCATTGGCGTGTTATTCTCTGCTGTCCCAGTGTTAATCTATCAAGGATTCATTGCCATTTTTGCCTCATTTGTACCGAATCTAGTAACACAGCATTTATTAAGTTCAATTATTGCTGAAATCTCAGGTACAGGAGGAATTTTATTAATCGCTCTTGGTTTGAATTCTTTAGGTTTAATAAAAATAAAAATTGGAAATATGTTACCTTCTATTTTATTTGCACTTATTATTGTTTGTTTCATACAGTTTTTCAAATAAGATGACTAAAATGAGCCCCGAAAAAGGGCTCATTTTTTAAATTAATGGAGTTTCTTTCTAAAATAACCTTTGTCTTTGTGATATAAGATTAACGCTACAATTAATACTCCTGCAGCAATCCAAACAGCTTGGTTCCCAATATACTTAGTCGAAAGACTCCCAAACAATGCGCCAAATGAAAAGGAAAAGATAATAACGAGAAACTCTTTAAATTTTGTTTTTGCTTCTTTGTCATGATTTACAAATGCTGTATACGCTGCCTGTGAAGCAATTCTAATATTACCGGTTGTCATAGTTGAATTGTATGTCCATTTATCTAAATGGGTGAAAGTTGAAATTTGTAATGATGAGACAAAGGAGATGCAAACAGTTACAACTATATTAGGTACACTACTAGGTAATAATCCTACAATCAATAATACACTACATTCTAATAAGAGAATTGAACGTCTATAGCTGTATAATAGCTCTCTTAAACGTGGATGTTTAACGGATTCAGCAACTAAAACACCAAGAATAAAGGCTATAATAGGTAAAATATAATCAACAGAGTTTTTCCAATTTCCAAATGATAGATTTATTGCCAAAAGCACAAGATTTCCTGTTTGCGCATTGGCAAATACACCATCTCTACTTATAAAAGTATACCCATCTAAAAAGCCACCTACTAAAGCTAACAATAATCCAAGATAGACTGAATTTGATGATAATGATGGAACTATTTTTTGTTTAGATTTCAATCTAGTTCTCCTACTTCTATTACTAACTTAGCACAATCATAACACACTTATTATGTAAATAAATGTGAACAAAAATCCAACAATTACATTTAAAAAATAATCATTTTTTCACTTTGGTTGTTAGTTTTTTTAATGGATCTGTTTAATTTTTAACAATAATCTACTTTGAATTTCCAAAGCAAATTATCCTATTTATTTAAGTTAAAATGCCAATTAAACAAAAAAAAATCGACTATATAGTCGATCATGAAATTCAACTAAAACATGCGTTAATTCAATAAGATTCGTATTCAAAAATAGCCCAAGGAAGCCAATAAACTGGTTCAGTTCCAAGTTTTTCGTCATTTGCAATGTCACAACATCTCTCTGCTTCAGCAAGTGATTTAATAAAACCATTTTTATTTAATGAAAAATCAAACTGATTTTTAAACTCATTTTCTAATCCGTTACACAAATAAGAATGGAATGTATTTGTTTCATACCCTAAGATCTCATAGCCTTTTATTGAAGTAGTTCCATCAACAATAAATTCTTTCCTTAGTAGAATATTCTCTAGGCCAGTTCTTTCCTCTGAGGTCTTAATTATTGTGTCTTCCTCATCTAAAAAACTTTCTAAATAATTATTAGGTAGTCCAATACCTATTATTTTTAAGTCTTTTACATCACTTAAAAATGTGCTAAAAAACTCATTTGCTATATTTAATGATGGTAAGATTTGAGGATATTCGAATTCTCTCAAGTCAAACTTATCTTGGATCCATTTTTCCATCTCTTTGTATTTAACTTCCGAAATATTAAGATCTTTAATGTATTTTAGTTTATTTACCTTCGAACCACCCCAAAATATATTGATTTCAGGATGCATATCACAAATGCACTCACTTACTGACACAATTCTATTAGGGATTATTTCTTTATCCATATATTCTTGTCTAATAGTAGGAGCTATAATGTAATATCCCCCTGAAATAAAATCCATTAATTCACCTCATTAAAATAATATAATTATATAGTTCTAATGCAACTAAATTATTGCATTAGTTGCATTACAGTTTAAATATTTGCGATTGAAATTAGTTCATCAACACCTATTAGGTAATCTTCATTTGTTTCCTCATGGAAAACAAAAAAACAAGTTTCTCCATTTGCTCCTTCGAATGCTATATTCATCATTTGAACTTTTGAAAATGGATTATTTGAATTTCCTAATTCATAACCAGATTTAAATTCAAAGATGTACCATCTATCTTCTTCAAGAGTATATTCTGTGTTTTCTATTACTATATTTAAAAACATTTTACTCATTCTTATATCCTCTTATCTTTAGAATATAGACTTCTTATGTAACGAACGCAGTGCTTTAGTTACATAAGCAATTTTTTTAAATAGATTATTTCATATTTTCTATACTACGATTAAACCATCTTTTTCTAAGAATTCATTCCACTCTTCTCGCAATAACCCCATACGAATTGAGTCATAATAATTCCCATCATAAAAACGACATTTTCTTAATCTTGCTTCCATTGTCATTCCTAATTTTTCCCCAACTTTAATCATACGATGATTACCCGACCAAGTTGTATAACCTACACGTACAAGAGGCAATGTATTAAATAAATGATTAATCCAAAGTTTTAAAGCTCTTGTACCAAAACCTCCGCTCCAATAGTTGGGATCATAAATACCTATTCCCATTTCAAGCCAATTAGATGGTTTATGTTCCCAATAGAAGCTAACTGTTCCAATGACTTTTCCATCTACCTCAATAATCCATTTGTCCTCTTGATTAACAACAGAATCCTTAGTTTTTAAATAGTCCTCAAAAGTGACAGCTTTATGTTCAAAATATGGTGCATCCCATTTCTTCCACTCTGGTGAACTCTCTTTATACATCAATGTCCAAAGTGAAAATAAATCTTCTTCATGAATTGGTCTAATTCGTAATGGAAAATTATTACTCAACTTATCTGCTCCTTCACTCATTAAAAATATTAGTAGATTTCAAAATGCCTAAATTAGTTTAAATTTTATTCAACTTATGCATGCTTTAGTTGAATAAGGATTCGTTATTAATAATTATTTTTTGCTTCATGGCTGATTAGGTAAACCATTCATGACAAAGCTTAAAATCATCAATACCAAGCCTATCAAGAAGACGATTTTCCCTCATTTTGTCGTACACAAATAGATAAAAAGAAACATGAAGAAGTAGAGTTTGAATGTCCTTATTGTTGTTTTCACAATGCTACGAGAGAAAAATAGTCCCAAGTGAAGAAAACTCACTTAGGACATAATTAAAATCGCGTTAGATATTTTGTTTTTGTATTCATTTTCCCTTTTTTACTGGTAATGGAGAAAGGTAATAATAAATATTTGATTTTTTATCAATATGAGGCTTAACATCATAATCTGTACGAGTTTCGATACTTATATTAGAATTCTTGGCTACACCTGCATAAAAATCATATTTAATTCCTGATGCACTTTCAATAACTTTTTCTATTGTGGTATTTCCTTTAGTTTGTTTTACTAATGCGCCATTTCCGTTAGTAATCCAACTTACTTTTTTCTTCTTTTGAATTAAACTCGCTGTCCCTAAACCTTCCCCTTTATTGGTACGGAATAAATAAACAATAATTTTTTCATTGTATACATATTTTGATTCTCCAAGGATTTCTACAATTTCTGGTGATTTTTTTATACCATATTCTATGGCTTCACTCTCCGAATCAAATGCTTTTAAATTTTCTTTTTCAGTACAACCGGTTAATAATAGACCAACTACAGACATTATAATTAATAAAAAAGTAATTTTCTTCATTTATTCCTCCTTAAATTCTATAATATCTATTTTACTATGCATATCTTAGAAATAGGCCCTGTTAAACTATAATGTTGATTTTTGAGTACTAAAAAAGACTATTTTCACCAAACAGTCATTTTAATGTTTGATTCAACTAATGCATGCGTTAGCCAAACATGATTCCTCGGATTCACAACAGTGAATGGGAGTTTTTAATGCACTCCCATGGTAGTTGAATAAGCTAATCCTAATTTATTGAACTTAAAAACATTTCTCCTTTCTCTTCAAATCTTGTTGGATTTTTATCCTTTATAGAAGAAACGATATTTGCAATTATATTCTTTGAATTAGTATCTAAACTTTTTACAACTTCTATATATACTTGAAGCGTTGGTCTATGATTTAATATTCGCTTATGTAATGTTTTCGCCCATTCCATAGCATCAGGTATCATTACATATACAGATTTAGCTAATTCTCTTAAGGTATCATCTAAGGGATATTTTTGATCGAATGATTCAATTGCATGGATTAAACCAAACGTAACCTCATCACGTTCAGTTTTATCATGAAAACCATAACACAAATATTTGATAAAAGTTATTTCTCCATATGCAACAATACGTTCAATGGCTTCTTCAAAATCATTAACCTCTTGTTCACTTTTAAGTAATCTACTACTTTTTAACTTTATAATTTCTTGGTCAATATTCAAAGAAACCATTTCCTATACCTTATTCACACTAAGTTTTATTTTAGCACAATAAAAAGGCTACATAGCAGCCTTTTAAGTTGTTCAACTATCGCATTGCGTTAGTTGAACAAGAGAAAAATATTTTATTCAAAATTACTTCGCCATATTGTATCAGCAATTTTATCCAGCTCAGTTCCAATGCGAAATAGCAAAATACAAATTCCAATCAACAACACTATATGAAGAATTTTATAAATAGAATCTTTCATAAACAATACCCCTTACTTTTTAATCCACTTTTAATGATTTATTCTGTTTTTATCTTAAAATTCCTACTGCTCATTGAATAAACTGCCAAATAAAAAATAGGAGCTGAGTGAAAGATCAGCTCCTAAGTTCTTATTCAACTAATGCATTCGTTAGTTGCATAAGAATTGTTTCTCAACCTTGCAAAAGTCTTCCCATAAATCAGTTTCATTTAACCCATATTTTTCTTTTTTCAAACATTTTACCATAGCTTCTAAAGCACTTTTAAGATTAACAATTAAATACTCTTTTATTTCAGTATCTGTTTTATTTTCCCATTTTGATTGGGGCATACCAACATCAATAGTAATATATCTAAATTTTTTACTTAATCGTAGTTTTTCATATCCTTCAAAATTAAAATCAGAATACATACCATCCACTCGAAGAATTGGTGCAATTTCGTCAATTTCTTTACAATAAATTTTATTACAATGCTGAACTAATAATTTTCTTAATTGAATAAGCTTTGGAGATACAGCATCACTTGCATACGGATCTCCCATCTCTGCACCAAAAGTGAAATAATGACTTTGTGCTACCATTCTTTCCTCCCATAAATAGAAACAATTTAAAATACGATTTACACCCTTTTATTATATCAAACCTTAAGCAACTATCCTGCCATTTTGTTGCATAAAAAAACGAGCTGCGAACAACTAGTGATCTTAAACTAATGCATGCTTTAGTTCAATAAGAATTTAAAAACTTATTGTCTTCTTTGGTAAAAATTTTGGGTTCTTTATCAGAACTGCAACTTTCTTCCCTTTGTTAAATCTTACATTATTAAGCCAATAAATAAACGCATCTTCATTATAACTCAGTCCAAATTCCTCATTTCCGTCCTCATCAACACCAAAAGATACCCAGAAAGGATGGTCATTATTTCTATCATTTAACCATCTAAAAAAATCTTGTTGCAGTTGACGGATATTTCTTCCCACTTTTGCAGGACATCTAAAATAAACTGTATCCTTTTCGTATTCAAATTCAATTTTTACAAACAATTTTAACTTCCCCCATCCGATTGATATATCAAGTAATTATAACATTCCTTATGCAACTAAACTGCCATATAGTTACATAAGGATTAACCCAACATTCTTTTTTCACACAAAAAAAGACCACATTAATTGTGATCATTAATTCTTATATTAAAACGTTGACACGATGATACTAGCAGCACCAACTAAAACACACATCATTCCTCCAAACCGTGTACTCCACTTATAAAAAGAAGATGGTTCTGTTGCACCATCGGATTTCCAGCTTTCTGTAACAACCCAAAATGCTTCTGGATTCAATATTAGTAAAAATCCAAATAAAATGAGTAATATTCCTATAAACATATAAGAAGACCTCCAAAATATTTTGTGATTTTTACTTGCTCATTTTCTTATTTTCTTACTATTTTTTTTGCAAAAAAGATAATTCCAAAGGCAATACCAGCAAAGATTAAAAACCATACAATAATTGGGATAAATAACATTAAGTTTTCCAAATGAATCCTCCCTTTAATCTGTTACTCCTTGATTCCCTTATATACATAACGAATACCAATGATAAAGAATACTGTACTTATTAACAATGGAATTGTTCCAATATTAAACAACGCTGTTCCGAAAACTCCTAAATTTGAGTCCCATCCATCTCCAGCCGGATGAGATAGGTACAAAGAATAGATTGATGCCGAAATAAGAGTAAATCCAAAAAATAAAATACTGGTTAAAACTCCAATTCCTCCAATGATTAGATTCTTCATAATTTTCTCTCCCTGGCTTGTTATATAGTTCTTTCCGGATTAAATATTCTATTAGTCTAAGAAGCTTGCAACTAATCCAAATAACATTGTTAATACGATAAATGTAATAAAGAAATATCCTAAATATCTTATTAGCTTTGGTTTTTTCCCTAGTTCGAAGCTTTTTCTTTTTAAAGGAATAACACCCTCTATTTTTTGTAGATCTTCTATTGGTGAAAATACTTTCTGATCATCCAGGTAAATTTTGCTTTCAGTCGTTTCTGATTCGTGCGTTCTTTCCATAGATTACACCTACCTTTTTAGTTATTTTTAATTTAATTACCTTATGCTATTTACTATATTTTACCATTTTTTATTAAAATTCGATTAGATATTTTTCGCCTTTTAATGCACTTCCTTCATTAAGCACAACCGAAATTATAAAATTAATCCTTCTTCACCTAACTAGCATTCAGTTGAATAAGTATCAACAATCTACTAAAACAGAGCATTTAAAATAAAAAGACGATCAAAACATTCATTTGATCATCTCTTTCCTCTTATTTAATCATCTTAACCATATGATCCTCATCGTAAAATTCACCATTAACAAATAATGCTCTTTTTTCTGTTCCAAAGCTTTCAAAGCCTACAGATTCATAAAGTTTTTTTGCAGATTGATTTGATGAAATAACAGCCAATTCAATTTGTAAAATTTCTTCAATTTCCATAGCATCCTGTATTGCTTGACTTAAAACTTTTTTCCCTACACCTTTACCACGGTAATCTGGTGTAACATACATTCCCCAAATTGTTCCCTTATGTTTCATTTTTTCAGATCTTTTTTGGAAGAAGCCAGCAACTCCAACAAGTAAGCCTTTGTCAAAAGCACCTATAATAAAATTATCGAAAGTCTTAGGGAAATTATTTGTGTGCTGTTCGATTGATTTTTTCTCATATTCAGTTAAACTTTCTCCGAATGCTTCTGGTGATAATGTTAATCCTTCACTTCTTAATCGAATAAACTCAGGTAAATCTTCAATTATTAATTTTCGAATTTCCATACATAATCTCCCTTCGAATCTCTTAGAAGTGCCAAATTTTTAAAGGCACTTTTTACAATTCACTTAAACCAATTTACTTTGCCTCATACAAATATAACATATAATTCTGAAGTTTTAGATAAAAAAAAGACTGATCATATTAATACATGATCAGTTCTTGCATACAATTTCTTAAAGTTTAATAGAAACTAGTTTCAATTCAGTCATCTCTTGTATTGCATATTTTATGCCTTCTCTTCCATATCCGCTTTCTTTTACGCCACCGTAAGGCATTAAATCTACTCTAAATGTAGGAACATCGTTTACTAGCACGCCACCTACATGTAATTTTTTAGTAGCATATAATGCTCTTTGTAAGTTGTTTGTATAGACTCCAGCTTGTAATCCAAATCGACTATTGTTTACTTCATTTATTGCTTCATCAAACTGTTCATATGAATTGATGACGACAACTGGACCAAAAATTTCCTTACAAGATACATCACTGCTATTCTTTACGTTTGATAGAATAGTAGGTTTATAAAGACGTTCTTCAATTATATCGCCACCAGTTACTAGATCCGCTCCATCTTTAAGTGATTGCTTAACCCATTCATCTATTCTAGCAACATCTTTTTTAGAAATCAGAGCACTAATATCTGTTTGAAGGTCTAATGGCGAACCTATATTTAATAATTCAGTAGCATTTTTCATCTTTAAAATGAATTCATTATAAAGTGTATGATGTACAAAAATTCTTTGTAATGAAATACAAACTTGACCGTTATAAATAAAGGCTCCCCATACACAACGATTGATTAATTCATCAGTTAACTGGACTTCCTCATCGATAATCAACGCTGAGTTTGAACCTAGTTCTAACGTTACTTTTTTTAATCCTGCTTTGTTTTTTAATGAGATGCCGACTTCAGGACTGCCGGTAAATGTAATTGCTTTCACGTCAGGATGTTTGACTAAAGCATCACCGATTTCGGAGCCCTTTCCGGTAATTAGGTTAAACGCACCTTTAGGTAAATTCGTTTTATCGATCATTTCAGCTAATGCGATCGCAGAAAGTGGAGTCTGACTAGCAGGTTTTAAAACAACTGTATTTCCTGCAGCAATTGCTGGACCAACTTTATGTGCGACTAAATTAAATGGGAAATTAAACGGGGTAATTGCACCAATTACTCCAACTGGCTCTCTGACTGTATAAGTGACTCGACCTTCGCCACCTGCTACTGCATCTAACGGGATTGTTTCCCCGTAGATTCTTTTTGCTTCTTCAGCAGCTATTTTATAAGTTGCAATCGTTCGATCGATTTCACCTAAAGCTGCCTTTAAAGGTTTGGATGCCTCTAATGCTAAAAGCTCAGCAAGTTTTGAACGATTTTCTTTAAACTGTTCAACTAATTGCTCTAAAATGACACTTCTTTCATATGAGCTGAGCTTTTCCATTTGGGTTTTCGCGTTGTTAGCCGCTTTAATCGCTTCTTCCAAATTCTCTATAGTCGCGATTGGTATTTCGGCTAAAACTTCACCAGAATGAGGGGCAACAAGATTTTCATGTTTTTCCCCTTCAACCCAACTTCCATCTATATAAAATTGTTTTTTCATTCTATTTCACCTCAGTTACAAGCTGGCTAGCAACTTGATGTATTGATTGTTTTATAATATCCAGTCCTTCATCTAATTCCTCGTCAGAAATAATTAAAGGCGTTAAGAAACGAAGAATATTACTATGAACACCTGCGCTAAGAATAATGATCCCATTTTCACAACATTTTTTTGTTAATGCTGCAACAAACTCTTTTGCTGGTTGACCAGAAGTAGGATCTATAAATTCGATACCCACCATTGCTCCTAATCCTCGAATATCATAAATAATTGGAAAATTATTTTTTAATTGTTCAAAACATGATTTAATTTTTTCTCCAATTACTCTAGCTCGAATCCATAATTTTTCATTTTCAATTTTTCTAATCACTTCGAGCGCTGCTACACAACCTAAAGGACTTCCGCCATAAGTTCCACCTAGTTCACCTGGTGATGCAGCATCCATTATTTCAGTACGACCTGTCACCGCACTAATTGGTACACCCGCTGCGATTGATTTTGACATTGTGATTAAATCTGGTTCAATTTCAAAAATCGTTGATGCAAATAATTCACCTGTTCGCCCAAATCCTGTTTGAATTTCATCCGCTATAAACAAAATTCCATGTGACTTACAAATCATATAGACTTCTTTTACAAATTTCTTTGGAGGTACAATAAATCCCCCTTCTCCTTGTACGGGCTCCATAATAACTGCAGCCACTTCTTCTGGAGACACATCTGTTAAAAGAAAATCCTTAAATTGAGAGATACAAAAATTAATATATTCTTCTTCAGATAACTCTTTTGGTCTATTTGATAAATAAGGGAATTTAGCTTTATATGTAGCTGGAGCAAATGGTCCCATTTTATATTTATATGGTTTTACTTTACTTGTTAAAGACATTCCTAATAAAGTTCGCCCATGAAATCCTCGAGTAAACGAAATAATTCCTGAACGACCAGTATACTTCCTCGCAATTTTAACAGCATTTTCAACTGCTTCAGCACCGCTATTTAATAGAATTGTTTTTTTAGAAAAATCCCCAGGCGTTATTTCAGTTAATTTTTTAGCTAAATCAATATAAGACTTATACATTCCTACATGAAAGCAAGAGTGGATTAATCGCTCGGATTGATTTTTAATCGCTTGTACAACATTCTTTGGAGTATGTCCTACATTTAACGTACCAATCGCTCCAGCAAAATCTAAAAATTTATTTCCATCAACATCCTCAACGATCGTACCGTTTGCTTTTTCTACAAAAACAGGTGTATTATTTCCAACTCCATTTGGAATAAACTCATTACGTAATTCAATGAGTTCTTTTCCCTTTGGTCCTGGAACTCCTGCTGAGACATTAACAAATTTTCGATTATTGCTCATGCTAACTCTCCCTCTCTTAAAAAATAATTTCATTTCAATCTATAAAATTATTAAATAATTAGCTTCATTACTAATATACTCGTTTTCAAACATTTAAGAATGAAATAAAACTAGGCCAAGGGCTTTTTCGAGGGAAATGGAAAAGCCACTCATTCGAGCGGCAATTTATTTTAAAACATTAATAATTCACGAATGTCTTCTTCTGTTAAATTAAATGAAGGTTTTCCATTCGTTTCAATAATTTCTCCTATTAATTGCTTTTTCTTCTCTTGTAGCTCATTCATTTTATCTTCAATCGTTCCTTTAGCGACTAGCTTGATCACTTGAACATCATTCATTTGACCGAAACGGTATGCTCGATCTGTTGCCTGGTTTTCAACCGCTGGATTCCACCAATTATCATAAAGAATAACTGTATCAGCTCCAGTTAAATTGAGTCCTACTCCGCCTGCCTTTAATGAAATTAGAAAGAAGTTATGTTCACCAGCGTTAAATCGATTGCATATAGATAGACGTTCTTCTGAAGGAGTTTGTCCATCTAGATAAAAAAATTGTTCTCCCATGATTGAGAGTTCTCTACCGATTAAATCTAACATTTTCGTAAATTGAGAGAAGATCAATACTCTTCTACCGGCTATTTTTGATGCCTCAATGATTTGAAATAGCTGTTCAAACTTAGCTGAACTACCTTCATAACCATCTATAAATAACGCTGGATGGCAACAAATTTGTCTTAAACGCGTTAAACCAGCTAAAATTTTGATATGATTTTTGCCTAATGTAAATTTATCCACTGCTAAATGCTTTAGTGTATCGTGTCGTAGTTTTGCTAAATAAGCTGCATATAATTTTTTTTGTTCTGGTAACAATTCAACAGATTCCTTCGATTCGATTTTCTCTGGAAGTTCCTTAAGTACATCCTCTTTTAATCTTCTTAATAAGAAAGGTCGCACTCTTTTAGAAATTGTTTTCCTAGTCAAATTGCTAAATTCCTTTAACCCTCCAAATAATTCAGGAAAAACTACATGATAAATTGCCCAAAGTTCTTCTAGTGAATTTTCAATTGGCGTACCTGTTAATGCAAACCGTTGATCAGCATTTAGCTTTTTAACAACTTTCGCTGTTTGAGTAAATGGATTTTTAAAACTCTGTGCCTCATCAAAAAATACTGTATGAAACTTTTGCTTTTCGTACCACTTTATATCATTTCTTAACACCGAATAAGAGGTAATGATTACATCGATACCTGCTAGTTCCTTTTGTATTTTCAATCTTTCATTTTTATTTCCATCAATTACAAGCGCTTGAATTTCAGGTGCAAATTTGAATACCTCACTTAACCAGTTATACGTTAATGCGGTAGGACAAACAATTAGGATTGGTGTATTAAATGAACGGATTTCGTTTAATAAGGATTGTATATATGCAAGACTTTGAATTGTTTTACCTAATCCCATATCATCTGCTAAAATTCCTCCAAATCCGAACTTTGCTAAATTCTTCATCCACTTGTATCCAAAAATTTGGTAATCTCTTAACAGATTTTTAAATGCTTTAGGTACTTCATCTACAATTTCATTTGGATTGATTAAACTCTTATAAAAATGATTCAATCGATCTTCAATTTTAAACAAACTAGTTTCTTCCGCAGAATCTAATAAATATAGACCGTTTTTTATAGGTAAGTTTAAAACACTTTCATAATCAAACTCTTGCTCAGGTACTGCATTTAAAAATCGTTTTATCTCTTGTAATTCTCTCGTTTCAAGCGAGTACAAAGTGCCATCATGTAACCGATAATATTTCCGTTTCTCTTTTAGTGCTAATAATACTTCTTTGATTTGTTTCTCAGGAATGTCTAATTCAAATTTAAATTCCAACCAATTCGTTCGTTCTCTTTTTAAATTAACGCGTATTTGAGGTTTCTTATTTTCTTTAAAAATTCTATTTCGAACAGCGGTTGTTGCATAAATTTCGGTAAGTTTTTCAAGTTTCGGTACTATATTTCTTAAAAACTCATATTCAAGTTCTTCATTTTGTAAGAAATAGCCACCTTCAGTTTTTGAAAATGAACTATCTTCCATTAATTGTAATATTTCTAATTCTTTTTCTTCATCTCTAATTAACGTTTTACTAAGTTGAATTTCTTTTTTATCTAGCGGATTTATAACGATGCGATCATAATGAAATTCAAGCCCAGCAAGTAATTTATTTTTAATACGATCTAAATATAGCTTTGCGCTTAATGGGGTTTCTGAATATCGGTTTGATAATGAAGTAGGTATATGCACCTTACCAAGCTTGATAAGACCTGGAATTACTTTCTCAACGTAAAGATGGATTTGGTCTGTTGGAATAATTATTTTTTCATCTGCTGTGTTTTTAACGATTTGTTTTAACTCAACAAGTTGATTAAATTCCTCTACTTTAAGATGATAAATTCTTCCACGGTATAAGACTGTTGAATATGTTTCCATTATCGTTAATTGCTCGATTCCCTTTGCAGTTAAAAAGTATTGACCATTTAATTCCTCTATTTCAAATTCCAATGGTAATTTATCTTCGGTAAATGAAATTCCATTAAATGGTATTCCCTTTTCAATTATTTTGACGTTTTCTGTAACCGTTAATAAATTAATAATTTGGCTCCATATTGTCGGAGGAATGAACATATATTCATTTTTCTTAGTTAGAGGATCATTAAACATTATTTCATCATCCAACAACTTTATTAAAAGATCCCAAATACGATTAACTTCATTTTGAACACAATGTATATTAGGATCAAAATGAGTCTCAGCTGAAATTTTACTTGGTTTCCCCACTTTAACATCCTTTAAAAAGTTTCGTAGATTTTCTACCTTCTTTTTTCCATATGCCATAGAAATTCCAAGTATTTTATAGCCTTCATTCATCTCAACCACTTCACAAATAAACTCGAAATCAATTATTTGCCGCTCGTCAAAATGTTTTAATTGTCCGCTTTTACGAAATGGTTTATCGTGAAAAAGTTCTAAAATACCATTCGATCTATTTAAGTGGGAGTTTTCTATAAAAATATCAATTTCTGAAGGATTTCCCTCGTTTTTCTGACGTTCAAAAATCGAAATTAAAACTGCAGCTATATGTTGACAATCCGTTTTAATTGAAGCTAGTTTAGGACAAGTGCACTTACAATAAAAATCACCATTATCTTCTTTTATAATATGAACGGTAAAATCTTCATTCCCTAAAACTGTTGCCGTACAATCAACTTCATTATATTTTTCGATTTGTACTTTATTTGCGCGATAAAAAGAGTCACCCCTTTTGAAGGAGACTGTACCGCAGCGTTCTTTTATGATTTTATGATTCAATTTTATCTTCATTATCTGCTCCTTCCAAAATAAATAAAACGAATATAACTATCTTACCATTAATTATTTATTTATCTAAAATATTGCTTTAAATCTTCTTATAAAAATAGAAAAAAGAAGTCATTTTTGACTTCTTTTTGTAAATAAATCTATTTTTGTTCTACAATTCCATGTCTAAAAGCATAAATTACTGCCTGAGTTCGATCGACCACTTCTAATTTCGTTAAAATATTACTAACATGCGTTTTTACCGTTTTTAGTGAAACAAATAAAGTATCGGCGATTTCTTGATTTGACTTACCTTCAGTCATTAAATGAAGTACTTCTTGTTCCCTAGCCGTTAAATCATCATGTAATTCGCGTTGAGTAGATTTTCTCATTCGATTCATCATTTTGCCAGTAACAACTGGTTCTAAAACTGAGCCACCTTTATGTGTCGTTCGTATTGCATTTGCGATATCGCTAGCTCTAGATGTTTTTAACATATAACTGATTGCACCAGCATCAATTGCTGGATATACATTTTCATCATCAATAAAACTTGTAACAATGATGATTTTTGCTTCTGGCCATTTTGAAATAATTTGTTTTGTCGCTTCAATTCCATCCATAACTTCCATAATTAAGTCCATTAATACAATGTCAGGACGTTTTTCTAATACAAGATCTACGCCTTCTTTTCCATTACTTGCTTGACCAACCACTTCAATATCAGATTGAGTACTTAAATATGTAGAAACACCCATTCTTACCATCTCATGATCATCAACTAACACGACTTTGATCAAATTTCCCACCTCTATTCAATTACTGGAACTTTTACTTCTATCTGCGTTCCTCTTTTTGGTATACTTACTATTTTTGCCGTTCCACCAATTTCGGAAGAACGTTCACTTATTGATTGCAAACCATACGAACCAGTTTTTCGGTTTTCGACATCAAAACCAATTCCATCATCAATCATTCGAACTAATACAAAATCTTCAATTTTTCTAATTCGTATTTCAAAAGTTTTTGCATTTGCATGCCTTAAAGTATTCGATAAAGCTTCTTGAATAATCCTAAATAAATGATCCTCTACACCTTTTGATAGTGTAATATCATCGATTTTCCATTTTAATTGAAGAGCTTGACGATTGGTTAATTCAGTTAGAAGCTTTTCTACGCCTTCTTTTAAGCTTTTACCTTCTAACTGAACTGGTCTTAAATGTAATAAAAGTGCACGCATTTCTGATTGAGCATTAATCGCCATTTTTTCAATATATTGTAATTGTTCTTTAAACGTAGTTTCACCTAGTTCATTGATCGCAGAAATCATCATCGAAATCGCAAATAATTGTTGGCTAACTGAGTCATGTAATTCCCTTGCTAGTCTATGTCGCTCTTTCGTTACGACATCTTCAATTGTTTGAGATTCAATTAATTTCTTTTCATCTACTAATTTTTGAACAGTCTTCCTTGAATCTTCAATTTGTTTAGATATTTTTTGAAGTTTTGATTCAATTTCGTTATCAATGGACCGAATTGAATGCTCTGATTCTTTATGATAAATTCCATTTTCTGCCTTTACTATACCTTCCAATAAAGCTTTTTCATTATGACGAATCGTGCTCAAAACAGCTGTACTATAGACAATTGATATAATTATGATTGCTACAAATAATATTAATAGTAAAGAAAAATTTCCAATTTTATACAAAAGCAATTTATCAAGGAAAGTATGATCAACGAAATAATAAACAACGCCACAAATTAAAATACTAGATGTAAATGCAGCAAGACAGATTGATAAAAAGATACCTTTGTCAATTTTCATTTATTTGTCACCTCAATATTTCCGATTGCTAAAGAAGTGACAATTTTTAACTTTCTTGATGCTTCTTTATAATCATTAGAAGTGAACTTACAATTCTTGTTAAACCCGTTCAATTTATTTTTAAGGATATTAATTTTGCCATATAAAGTAGAATGCTGGATCGAGACTTCCAAATCATACGGCACATACAAAGTAATATTTCCGATGATTCCATTTAATACCAACACAGTCTCTCCTTCAGGAATAAATGACTCCGAAAGATCGATTATGACATCTCCAATTCCAAAATAATAATCTACATCTTCTAACTCAAATGATTCATTCTTAAGATGAATATTTGTAAAAAATCGATTTGAAATGAGAGAATTTGTTTCAAAGACACCTGTATTCGTTGTTTCAACTATGTTAGGTATAATGACTTTTGCATTAAATTTAGAATTAACAAATATTAAATATCCAACATAAATCACAATAAAGGATAATACCCCTAAGATTGATTTCAATTGAAATACATTACTGATAAATAAAATGATTCCTCCAAAAAACGCGATATTCGCAGATGTAGAAGGGTAAACTTTACGTTTTTTTGCCCCATACTGAAATAAATAAATACCTACCCCAGCTGCGATTATTGCAAAAGGATTTAAAAATAGATCAAATAATAATCCTATGCCTGCAATTATAAATAATAATCCAGTTAATTCATTGCTAGACAATCGTCTAAATCGCTTCATATAGCTCTCCTCTATTCACTAAACTAGCTTGTTAATAGCAATCGAAAGCTTTTGTTATTAACTATTCTACTATGTAGTTTATCTATTTTTTGTTTGTTTTGATACAAACTTAAGTATTGTCTTATCTCGGTCTTAAGACTGAGATTTTTTTATAGAATTATGTAACGATTAACGATCCTTGGACTCGTTATGAGTAAGTTAATCGCGGCTTTTTGCCTTTTTACATACTCATCAACATCTTATGAGTCACTATTTCGCGATTTCTTCTTTTATTACTTACTCATGAACCTATTATGAGTCACTAAATCACGACTTCTTGCCTTTTTACATACTCATGAACCTATTATGAGTGACTAAATCGCGATTTCTTCCATTTTTACTTACTCATGAACCTATTATGAGTCACTAAATCACGATTTCTTGCCTTTTTACATACTCATGAACCCCTTATGAGTCACTAAATCGCGATTTCTTCCATTTTTACTTACTCATGAACCTATTATGAGTTACTAAATCGCCATTTCTCTCATTTTTACTTACTCATGAACCTATCATGAGTCACTAAATCGCGATTTCTTCCATTTTTACTTACTCATGAACCTATTATGAGTTACTAAATCGCGATTTCTCTCATTTTTACTTACTCATGAACCTATTATGAGTCACTATCGTTCTTTCTTGCCTTTCTACTACCTCATGAACCTATTATGGGTTAGTAGTTCAAGGATTCTTGCCTCATTGACCGCTTTTGTATCACAAAATTTCAAAAGAAAAAGAAGAGTATAAATACTCTTCTCTCTTACTTATAAGACTTAGTATTCATCATTTTACTAATTTTTTTCCACTTATCTCTTTCTTGTCTAGCTAGTGATGCATCTTGTTTACGTTCTGCATACGCTAGTTCCCTCATTAATTTACGATAGCTTGTGAGTCTTTGTTGATCTAGTTCGCCGTTTTCGATTGCCAGGTTAACTGCACATCCTGGTTCGTTTTCGTGTGTACAGTCTGAGAATTTACATGATTTAGCTAATATTTCGACATCTGTAAATGTCGAGCTTATATGCTCTTCTCCGCCCCAAAGCTGTAATTCTCGCATACCTGGTGTATCGATGACCATTCCGCCAGATGGTAGGAAAAATAATTCGCGGTGTGTAGTTGTATGTTTACCGCGATCATCACCTTCACGGACGTCCTGTGTTATTTGTATTACTTCACCGATTAACGCGTTTAATAATGTAGATTTACCGACACCAGAAGAACCAAGTAAGGAAACAGTCTTCCCTTCTGAAATGAGCTGTTTCAGTTCTTCAATCCCTTCTCCATTTGTACTGTTTACAGAATAAATCGGTACACCAAATGCAATTTCTTCAACTGCTGCAATTTTGGTTGGTAGGTCAGTGCATAAATCCTTTTTTGTTAAAACAATAATTGGATTTGCTCCACTATCATAGGCAACAAGTAAATAACGTTCTAATCTTCTTATATTAAAATCGTTATTCAATGCCATTACTAAAAACACGTAATCTATATTAGCAGCTACTATTTGTTCTTCAATTTTTTCTCCTGCAGATTGCCTTGAAAATTGACTTATTCTCGGCAATACCTTTTGAATAATTGCTTTGTTTTCACCTTTTAACGGTTCAATTACAACCCAATCTCCAACGGATGGAAAATCACTTTTTACTTTTGCCTGGAATTGAAATTTCCCAGAAACTTCACCAGTTAGTTCATTTTCTCCATCATGCAATTTATAAATTTGTCTTTGTTCAGATATAACTCTTGCAACTACAGTATTTTGATCCTTTTCTCCGAACGCTTCGTTCCAACCTAATTGTTTTAAATTCATTTTGTCCTCCAATTATATAAGGACAATAATGAAGATTTACTCCATTTTTTGTCCTCTACTATTTACCTTCTTCTGAACTAAATTAATTAACTTTCCCATATCCATCACTCCGTTTCATATATAGTACTTTTAGTATATCCAAATTTTAGAAAATCGTCCATATGAATTAATTGAATATTAAAAAAGGACGAAACATTCTATTTTCGTTTCGACATTTTTTGACAATTTCCATTCTTTTGTTTAATTAAACTTTTTTAATATTAAAGTAAAAAATTATAAAAACCCTTGAAATATTTCAAAAACTTATTATTATTTAGATATAGGTCTTTTTGTTCAGGCTGTACTAATACAGGTCAATCGACAAAGTCTAAAAATACTAATTTAATAAGAAAAATCAGTATTGCAAGATTTGTCTGACAATATAAAAAACTTTACAGAGATACGCTATTGTGTGTTATACTAAAATAGTAAATTGGTCCCAAGTTTTTTTTGCGGATCTAGATATAAATTTAGTAGCATTGTTCTGTTGAAAATAGTTAGAAATTTTTTTTAACTTAAATTGTCGAAATTTGTTGAATTCGGAAATTATTTTTTACAGTAAATTGACAGAATAGTATATGAATTGACGACAATAAATATTCATACAGAAAATTACACAGAATAGCACTTATGAGGGAGGAATTTGAATGAGCGTAGCAGCAAAACAAAACGTTTCATCAAACGAGCAAAATCAAAAAACGAAACACCCACCTGGCCTTTACTTACTTTTTGCAACTGAGGCTTGGGAGCGCTTTAGTTATTATGGAATGCGTGCACTTTTAGTTCTTTATTTAACAACTTCAGTAGTTCAAGGTGGACTTGGATTTAAAGATGCTTGGGCACTACAACTTTATGGATTATTTACTGGTCTTGTATATTTCACTCCAATCATTGGTGGTTGGATTACAGATAATTTCCTTGCAAAGCGTGCTGCTATAACACTTGGTGGTATTATTATGGCAGCTGGTAATATCGCATTATTCGGTATTCATTCTTCAACAGGTTTATATCTTGGTTTAATTTTAATGATTATCGGTAATGGTTTCTTCAAGCCAAACATTTCAACAATTGTTGGTGAACTTTATGAAGGAGATGACCCACGTCGTGATGGTGCATTCACAATCTTCTACATGGGTATCAACTTAGGTGCATTCTTTGCTCCACTTGTTACTGGTTATTTAGCACAAACTTTATTTATGTCAAAAAATGCTGCTGGTGATGATTTATTCGGTTACCGTTATGGTTTCTTAGCAGCAGCGATCGGTATGATTATTGGTCAAATTATTTTCAACTTATTAGCATCAAAATATCTTGGTGATTTAGGTACAAAACCTAATGCAAAAGTTGTGAAAGAGGGTAACAGCGCTTCAGTTAAGGATATTCCTCTTACTAAAAAAGAAAAACAACGTACAACAGTTATCTTTATCTTAGCTGCATTCGTAGTATTTTTCTGGGCTGGATTTGAACAAGCTGGTTCATCATTAACACTTTATACAGAGCGTTTCTTAGATCTTAAAGTTGGTAGCTTCAATGTACCATCTGCATGGTTCCAATCTGTTAACCCATTATTCATTATGCTTTTCGCTCCAGTTCTTTCTATGATCTGGATTAAAATGGCAAGAAATGGTAAAAACATCAGCGTTCCTGCGAAAATGGCAATGGGTCTTATCCTATTAGGTGTTGGTTTTGCATTCACAATTATGGCGGTTATGAAAACAGGTTCTGATCCAAATCATATTACTGTAAAAGCAAACATGTTATTCATGGTTATGACATATTTCTTCCATACAATTGCTGAATTAGTACTTTCACCAGTTGGTTTATCAGCAGTTTCTCGTTATGCACCTGCTAAACTTGCTTCATTATTAATGGGTGTATGGTTATCATCAAGTTTCATTGCAAACTTAGTTGGTGGACAATTAGCTGCATTTACAACAACTCTTGGTATGTTACAAGTATTCTTAGCAGTAGGTGGAGCAGCAATCGTTGCAGGCTTAATCTTACTTGCTTTATCACCAAAACTTGCAAAAATGTTAGACTAATTACAAAATTAAAAGAACTCGATCACTCGAGTTCTTTTTTTATTTCTACATTTTTATTTGCCAGTACTACCAAAACCACTTACTCGTTCTTCCCCTGCGAAATCATCATCAGCTAATAAGAACTTTTGGAAAACAGCTTGTCCAATTCTCTCACCTTTTTGTATGATAACAGGCTCCTTTGATACATTTATTAATTGCATCATGATATGGCCATCATTTGAAGGATTGCTGTAGTAGTCCGAATCAATTACCCCTACTCCATTTCCTTTCATTAAACCTTTCTTTAACGGTGTAGACGAGCGTACAAATAATGCTAAAAATTCGTCTTTTTGCATATACGCTTTTAATCCTGTACCAACAAGTTTGATCTCGTTTGGATTGATAATTGTCTCTTCAATACATTCGATATCATAACCAGCTGCATGTGTCGTTGCTCTTTTCGGAAGATTCACTCCACAATTTTCGAATCCTTTTGCTACTTCAAACCCTCTTATTTTTTCCAAAACTTTCACCCTTTTCCATTTAATCCATTTCTAGTTTAACATAGATATTTTCATAATGATAAAATTATTATAGTCCATAAAAAAAGAGACTGTCTTAAAAAACAGACAGCCTTTTACTAATTTATTGGCCAATTTTATAATAATCTTGAGTGTTATATTGTCTAAATCCACAATCTAAATATAATTTCTTCGCGTTACTATTTTCTAGCGCAACTTCTAAATGAATTTCGTTTCCAATCTCGTTTTCTTTTTGAATGGTTTGGAGTAATGCATTTTTTCCATATCCCCTACCTTGGTATTCTGGAAGTATTGCAAATCCATAAATCCAACTCTCATTCTTTTCACGAAGCAAACTCATTTTACCTATTTTTTCATCATTTACTTCTATTATAAATAAATCTCGATCTGGTTCATTTAAGATCCGTTGATTGTACTTCTCTGCATCACTATTTTCAAATCCGAAACATACAACATCTAAATTTGAAATAAATGCGAAATCTAATTGCTCTGCTTTCGTGAATTTAACGATTGGAGTAAATTCTTTTACCTCTTGGTCTTTCCAAGCCATTTGATATTCCGAAAAAGAATAGGTACAATTTTTTTGATTTCGAATAAATTCTTTTGCTGATGCTGAAGCTTCAGGTGCATTTAATAAAATGGTAGTGGTTGGAGCGATTGAATTCAGTGCTTCAGTTAACAAACTAGAAAAAATTCCTTTTCGTCGAAAATCCGGGTGAACCATACCACAGATTTCAACTTTTTCTCCAAAATAGTAAGTCGCTAAAAATCCAACTAATTGATTTTCTTCATAGTGAAAGAAATCTTCTTTTACATCTTTTCTTCGATTTCTTAACATTTCCCAGTTTAACTTTAAAGTTATTTCATCAAATTTTTCGCATGCATCTTGTAAAATGCTAATTTCGTTTAATTGTTTTTCTGAAATCAAATTTTCCACCTACTTCTTACAATATTTCTGTTATTCCCTTTAGAGTTATTCAACAAAAAAGCATTTCTTCCTTTATTTAGAAGAATGCTTTAATCGAATTAATTACTATTTATTTCCTCAAGAAGTATATCAAGTGCATTACTTTGATTCGATGATTTCATATTCGTAATGAAAAATTCCTTTTTAGTTTGAAGTTCTTCAATTGATTCTTGAAGTGATTTATTCGTTAAATCCTCTTCTTCCAACATCAATGCAAAGCCTTTTTCTTTAAAAGAATTTGCATTTAATATTTGGTCTCCCCTACTTTGATTTTTCGTAAGTGGGATGATGATCATCGGTTTATGTAACGCTAAAAACTCAAATATGGCATTTGACCCACCTCTTGTAATAATCATTTGGGATGCGGCCAGTACGTCTGCTAACTCGTCATGAACATATTCAAATTGCTTATAGCCTTGAATATTTTTTAAACTTTCATCAACATTTCCTTTACCACATAGGTGAACAATCTGATACTTTTTCGTTAGATCCTGTAATGATTCTCTAACAGTTTCATTGATTTTCTTTGCACCTAAACTTCCACCCATAATTGTTAAGATTGGGATATAGCTTTTAAAATTAAGAAATTCTAAGCCCTTTTCCCTTGAGCCATTTAATAGCTCTTTTCTTATAGGTGAACCAATTACTGTTGTTTTATTTTTTGGAAAATAATTTTTTGCTTCTTCAAATGATGTAAATATTTTGGTAGCAAAACGCTGAGAAATTTTATTTGCAAGTCCTGGTGTCATATCACTTTCATGTATAAAAATTGGAATTTTCAATGTGCTAGCAGCAATGATTACTGGTACAGAAACAAAGCCACCCTTTGAAAAAACTAAACTCGGCTTAATTTTTTTTAATACTTTTCTTGCGTCAAGACAACCTTTTATTACTCGAAACAGATCAATAATATTTTCAAAATCTATATATCGTCTTAATTTTCCGCTTGAAATCCCATAATAAGGTAATTCAATTTTATTTATTAGTTCCTTTTCAATTCCTTTTTTAGATCCAATATAATGAATATCCCAATCATTTTTATTTAACTCATTTATAATGGCGATATTTGGTGTTACATGCCCCGCAGAGCCACCACCGGTAAATACGATTCTTTTCTTAGACATATTAACTCCTATCTATTCTTTTTCAAACTAATTAACTAATCACAAATTTTCACAAAGTCCAAACTGCGACCAAAAAAGCCTACTGGAATATCGTTATCGCCCCCACTATATTAACACTCTATTTATACTCAATTTTATATCTTTATGAGCCTTCATAGCTAAAAAATGCATAATTAGGCAAAGTATTCTCTTGATAAATTCACCAAATCAGAGTGTATTTCCTCTAAAAAACAAAAATGCATTACTTCACATTGTAGAAGTAATGCATTTTTGTGTATAGACAAAGTATTTAAATTTGATTTTCAGATATGTTCTTGTATTTCATGACTGGTCTGGCTCATGTATTGGAATGGATAGACTTCGCACCAACTTCAATTAATTAGATCAATGATTTTATCTTTTATCATTAGGATCAACTTCAAACCATTCTGACATCGATAAGTTGGTAGTAGAATCCTCCCAATCATCAATTGACATATCAGAAAAATCCGTTTCTAATAATTGTTCAGAAGTCTTCTTTTGATTAGAGTCGTTTCCATGATTGTACTGTTGGTGTTGTTCTTCTTTATGATTTGTAAAATCTGATGATAATTCCGAATAATTTTTCTCATTAATACTCGTTAATCCAGTTATTATGCCGCTCGATTGACTTTCGTCCATTGTACTTGCAGAATACTGGTTTA
The DNA here is from genome assembly GCF_001712755.1 of Gottfriedia luciferensis. Lineage (GTDB taxonomy): Bacteria > Bacillota > Bacilli > Bacillales > Bacillaceae_G > Gottfriedia > Gottfriedia luciferensis_B. The sequence goes on along the minus strand of NZ_MDKC01000002.1, from coordinate 174,838 downwards.
TCTCTTCTATATTTTGATTATTATACTTTTTCCTATTAGCTACTCTTGAGTTTTGTTGCTTTTCCTCGAAATGTTCATGTTCTTGATGCTCTTGTTTTTGTTGATGATCTTCATGTTCATAATGTTCTTGATGATTTTCGTGATCATGATGCTCTTGATGATTTTTATGACTTTCATTTTTAGGCTCAAAAATACTTGCTGAAAATTCCTCCACATTATGGATTAAATTTTCAGCCCAATTAGGATGATCAGGATGGTGTTCATGACTTTTGTGATGCTTGTGATGTCTGTTTTGCTCTTGATGGTCTTGATGGTCTTGATGGTCTTGATGGTCTTGATGCTCGTTATGATGCCCTTTATTATGTTCTATATCATGGTGTAAGTTTGATTCATTTTCACTGCTAATCATTGATAGAGTAGTTTTTAATTCTTTTTCTATATTAACAATTTGATGGTCAAAATTATGTAATTGCTTTTTAATTTCTTCCATATGAGATTCTATTTCATCTATTCTTTTGTTAACCTTATGCAAATTTTTTTGGTGTTCATTTTTTTTCAAATCAAATTGCTCTAATAATTTATCAAATGAAAGATCCATTTTTCTCACCTATTTCGTTTTTTAATATTATGTGTAAATCCACTGTATCCAAATCCTTTTTAATGTAAAATTTACATTAGTCGAAGTTGAAATTGTAAAATACAAAAAAGGGACTCCTTTTAGAAGTCCCAATTAGATTCAGTATCATTCATATAATTTAAATAAAATTTTACCAGTAATAACGACTACATCGTTCTGATTCTTTGCATTTACTTTAAAATGTAGTATGTTTTGATCAACTTTATCAAGTGTTGAATTTAATGTGATGACATCATTTAGAAATACCATATTCTTAAATCTTATAGAGTAATTTTCAATAAAGCCAACTTCTAAATAATCGGAAAAAAGCTTAGCTAAATTTCCCATTGTCCACATGCCATGTGCTATAATTCCAGGTAATCCAGCTTTTTTTGCTTCCTCATCAATTGTATGAATAGGGTTATAATCACCTGATGCTCCTGCGTATTTTATTAAATCCATTCGAGATACTGGTTCAAGTATGACTGGTTTCAACGAGTCGCCAATTTGTAAATCTAATAATACTGTCATACCGTTAGCACCTTCCTAACCTCTTCAGTTATAATAACAACTGATTTAGTAGTAAAAATAACATTGCCAGCTTGATCTTCTCCGATATCTGACAGTACTAGAAACCCCATAAAGCCATGCCCACCACGTTTTTCATAATAGTGCTTAATCTCTGTATAACAATAAATGGTTTCACCAACTAAAAGTGGCCTTTTATATTCAAATGTTTGCTCACCATGAATTAGACCAACATTTGGTAGGTTAAAATTCTCTATTTTTCCATAGTCAAATACTCTAGGAAATGTCGTCGGAGCAATATTTTGTCCATATCTAGATTGTTTTCCATATTCTTCGTCAACATAAATTGGATGTAAATCCCCAATTGCTTCGGCAAATTTTTTTACAGCACCGCGTTCTACAGTATTTTTTACTGATTTAGAGCGTTTACCAATAAACGATTTAAACATTTCATCCACCTCAATTTTTTAAGCTTTAGGTCCACCTGCAACATATAAAACTTGCCCATTTACATAAGAAGACTTTTCGTCAGCAAAGAATGCAACTGCATTTGCAATATCCTCTGGTTTACCTGTTCTGCCGGCTGGTATTTGGCTTAAACTTGCCTCAACTAGTTGTTCAAACGTAATACCGATGCGATTTGCTGTTTCTTTCGTCATTTCAGTTTCAATAAACCCTGGTGCCACAGCGTTAGATGTGATTCCATATTTACCAAGTTCAATTGCAAGTGTTTTCGTTAGACCTTGTAAACCAGCCTTTGCAGTTGCATAGTTTGATTGTCCACGATTGCCAAGTGCAGATGTTGAAGAAATATTAATGATTCTTCCATATTTTTGTTTAACCATATAGGTTTGTGCAGCACGTACAACATTAAATGAACCTTTCAAGTGAACATCCATAACAGTATCCCAATCTGAGTCTGTCATTTTAAATAATAAATTATCGCGAATAACACCTGCGTTATTGACTACAATATCTAATGAACCAAATGTATCATGAACCTCTTTCATAGCAGTTTCAACTTCATTGGTATTAGTAACGTTTGCAACTTTCGTGTATATTTCATATTGCTTAAATTCTGAAGCAGTTTGTAATAGTGCTTCTTCATTCACATCAATAATCGCTACTTTCGCTCCTTCTTTTGCAAATAATTCTACGATTCCCTTTCCGATACCTCGACTACCACCAGTAATAAAGGCTACTCTGCCTTCAAATCTTCCAGCCATTTCACTTCTCTCCCATCTTTTAAACGTACTGTCCTAATTTAACATGTCCTTTTAGTAAATTACGTGAAATGATTAAGCGTTGAATTTCATCCGTACCGTCGTATATTCTCCATAATCTTGCTTCACGGTACCATCTTTCAATAGGAAGTTCTTTTGTATACCCGATTCCACCATGTATTTGAAGTACGCGGTCTACAACTCGATTTCCCATATTCGAACCATATAGTTTTGCCATTGATGCTAAATGTCGATTGTCTTCTCCTTGATCGAGTGTATATGCGGCATTTAATACAAGCCATTTGGCAGCTTCTATTTCAACAGCAGAATCTGCTATTTGCCATTGTATTGCTTGTCGTTCGGCAATTGGTTTTCCGAATGTTTCCCTTTCTTTTGAGTAGTCAATGGCCATTTGTAATAAACGTTCAGCAGCTCCAACTGCTGTGGCCCCTACAATCCATCGTGCAAATCCGATCCATTCAAGTCCTAAATTATAGCCACCATTTAATTCACCCAAAATATTTTCTTCAGGCACACGGACATTATCAAATACTAAACCAGCTGGTCCCCATTCGCCCATTGTATGGATAAATTCAGACCTCCACCCCATGTCCCGGTCGACTATAAAACAAGTTACACCTTCTCTTCCACCCGTTTTTTGATGTCTTTCTTTATCCGTTATTGCAATGACCATTACAAAATCTGCTTCGTTTCCACCTGTAATAAATGTTTTTTCACCGTTTAATACCCATTCATTCCCATCCTTTACAGCGGTCATTTTAATGTTTTGAGTATCAGAGCCAGCATTAGGTTCCGTCATGGCAAAGCATGATTTTTTTTCTCCATTTATTGTAGGAATAAGGTATTTCTTTTTTTGTTCTTCGTTACAATAAAACAAAATATTATCCGCATAACCACCAAATTTGAAAGGAACGAATGTTTTTGAAATTTCCATATAAATAATTGCTAACATCATTTGGCCTAAATCAGCACCACCATATTCAGTAGGTGTATTAATTCCCCAGAAACCAGCTTTTTTTGCTTTTAATTGTAGTTCCTTTTCAACCGCGGGATCTAAGCTTGGTCTGCCCTCACGTTCATTTCTAAGTACTTCATTCTCTAAAGGGATTAATTCTTTTTCAACAAATTTTCGAATTGTTTTTTGAATCATTTTTTGTTCGTCAGTCAGGCGTAAATGCATTTAAATTTCCCCCGTTTCATCTGATCAAATCTTTTCATATCAAAAATTCATTATGTTCTCGGCTCTAAAATCACTTTTCCAACAGTTTTCCTTGATTGCAATATCGTATGGACATTGGCAGCTTCACTTAATGGAAATACTTCTCCAATCGTGATCGTTAATTTCCCTTCAGCTAAATAAGTAAATAACTCTTCTAAGCTTTGTTTAATTAATGCCTTTTTTCTCAAAAGTGGTGGTAAGAAAAACCCAATTACTGATTGATTTTTTGCCATTAGAGAGGATGGGTAAAACTTACTTTGCTGGCCACTTGCTACACCATAAATAACTAATCTTCCGAAATAAGCTAAGCAATCTAACGTTTTATAAAAAACATCGCCTCCAGCCATCTCTAAGGCAACATCTACACCTTTTCCATTTGTAGCTTCAAGTACTTTGTGTTCCCAGCCTGCTTCTGTATAATTGATTAATACATCTGCGCCCATCTCTTTTGCTAGCTGTAATTTTTCGGCTGTACTTGCTGTAGCGATTACTTTACCTGCTCCAAAAAGCTTCGCTAGTTGCACAGCTAAAGTACCTAGACCACCTGCTGCCGCATGAACTAAAACGGTTTCTCCTGGTTCTAACATACCCATTGTTTTTAAGATATGGTAAGCACTTAATCCTTGGACGGGTAATGCAGCGGCTATTTTAAAATCCATTCCGTTCGGTAAAGGAATAATTGAACGCTCATCTGTCAGAGCAAAGTCTGAGTATCCACCACATTCTAACATTGAAACTACTCGATCACCAATCTTTACTGAAGTAACTTCGTCTCCAATTTCCACTACGACTCCTGCAACTTCAGCACCAGGTACATACGGCAAAGTAGTTTTAACTACATATTGATTTTCTCTTCGCGCTGTATCAGCATAATTGACACCTGCTGCATGCACTTCAATTAATACTTCTTTCCCCTTTGGAACTGGTCTTTCAAGTTCGACCTTCTCTAATACCTCAGGACCACCAAATTGTTTAAATTGAATTGATTGCATCGTAAACTTCCTTTCAGTTTTTTATTTACCAGTAAAAATCGCTTTTCTTTTTTCTTTAAATGCTAAAACACCTTCTTGATGGTCTTCAGTTGCTACCATTAGTGGCTGAGTAATTCTTTCAAGTTCTAGCATTTCATCTAAAGTTGATGTAAAAGATTGATTAATTAGTTTTTTCATCATACCATTTGCTTTACCAGGACCTGCGGCTATTTTATTTGCAAATTTTACTGTTTCTTCAGCTAAGTTTTCAGCTGGTACGAGTGCGTTAATCATACCAAGCTGATACATTCTTTCAGCAGGAACTGGCTCTGCAGTAAAGAAAAACTGTTTTGCTAAATATGGACCGATTAACCTTGGTAGGAAATAAGAACCGCCTCCATCAGAGATTAATCCAACTTGAGAGAAGCTTAAAGCAAATTTACTATCGTCTGCTGCAATGATTAAATCACATGCTAAAGCCAAGTTAAAACCAGCACCAGCTGCAAAACCATGAACTGAAGCTATTACAGGCTTTTCGATCTCACGAATCGTTTTAATAACTGTATTTAGGATTCCTATATGCTCATATACTGCATTTGGAGTGACGTTTCCCATCGTTTTTACATCTCCACCAGCTGAAAATGAACGACCTGCACCATTTAGTACAATTGCTTTAATTTCCGGATTCAGTTTTGCTTGATTAAGCGCTTCAGTAATACCATTTAACATTTCATAACTAAAAGAATTTAAGCTTTCAGGCCTATTTAGTGTTAAAGTTAAAATCCGCTCATTAATTTCTACTATTAAATGTTGTTTACTCATTTATTACACTCCTTTTATATGAATCTATTTAACTGCTAGATCATTGGCAATCCTTATCAGATTTTCAGCGAATTGGTTAAATTTTGCAAATCGCTGATCACTTGTTTGTCCAGCTTTAAATCGATAGAAGATTTGTTGAACAATTACTGCTAATTTAAAATAGGCGAATGCCATATAGTAATTAATGTTTGATAAATCTCTGCCACTTTTCTTTGCGTAGCCTTCAATAAATTGATTCCTTGTAATAAATCCTTCTTGAATCGTAACAGGTGGTTTACCTAAGCCAAATTTTAATAAATCAGGATCATCATTTTGAATCCAATAGCATAAAGCAACACCTAAATCAGCTAATGGATCACCAATTGTTGCCATTTCCCAATCAAATAGTCCAATCATTTCTTTTAAATCGTGACTAAACATCGAATTATTCAATTTGAAATCATAATGAATAATTGATGACTGATGATTTTTTGGTACATTATTGATTAACCAACTCATTAGTCGATCAACTTCGGCAATTTCACTAGTCTTTGCCCTGTTATACCGTCCAATCCAGCCGTTTACTTGTCTTTCCATAAAATTCTCAGGTTTTGTTATTTCTAGGAGTTTTGTTTTTGTATAATCAATGGAGTGTAACTCAACCAGCTTATTTACCATTACAGTAGATAATTTTTTACGATCTTCAATTGTTACGTTTAAATGTGGAGGAAATGATGAGTCAAATACTTCACCATTTTTTCTTTCCATAATGAAAAATGGACTACCTACAATTACATCATTTTCTGAATATAAAATTGGCTTAGGAGCAGCCGAAAAGTGAGGATGAATTTCTGATAAAATACGAAATTCTCTTTTCATATCGTGTGCTTTTGGAGCAACTGGGCCAAGTGGCGGCCGTCTTAACACCACTTCCCATTCTCCAATTTTTAGTAAATAGGTTAAGTTTGAATGACCCGATGAGAACTGACGAATCGCTAATTCTCCATCTGGTAGTTCCTCAATATTTTTTGCTAAAAATTTATGTAAAACATGAGGATTTAACTCTTCACCTTTGCGAACTTGAATCGTTTCCAATTCGATCTTTTCAGCCATATTACCCCTCCTTTACTTTAGAAAATTCAGTTTATTTAACAACTAAATGCCTTTCTAACTGTTCTTTAAATAACTCAGGAAGTACTTCGCTACGCTGTTCTTTAAAATTAAAAAATACGATGATCGCATTACCTGTAGCAATCATTTGCTTTGTCTCTTCACAACAAATTTCATGTTCGAGATGAAAGCTTTTGTTTCCTATTTTTGAAATATAGGTTGATACTGATAATTTTTGATTGAAGTGACCTTGATTCACAAAATCACATTTTGTTGACGCTAGAATAAACTTCCAATCATCTAGATTCATTGAATAGCCAAGCGATTGGAAGAATTTAATTCGCGCTTCTTCTAAATAAATAAAGTAACTAGTATTGTTAATATGACCTAATGCATCGGTTTCACAAAATCTAGGGGTAACGGTGAATTTTTCCATAAAACTACCTACCTTTATCAATTATTTACCAATACTAACTGGTCGGTATGTAAAGGAGAAGGAGACAAAAGATTACTCCTCTACTTTAATCCCTTTTAAGATCATATCTTGGAATGACTTCGCTATTTCAAATGCATTTTTTTGTCCTTCTGCGTTATACCATTCATAACTCCAGTTCATAACACCTAAAATACCAAATGAAACGATTGGTACGTCTAAATCTGATCTTAAATCACCATTTTTAATTCCTTCATTAAGAAGTTTCTCAATATTAAATCTGTATAAATCCCTTTTGGCTTTAATTTCTGTTAAACTTTCAGGATTTAAATGTCTCATTTCACGATAAAACACTTTTGCACTTGGACCTTGCTTTTTAATGTCCATTAAACTTAAATAAATGACTTCAAATAGCTTATCTGAAAAGCTTTTCTTTGAATCATTAATAACTTCTTCCTGCTCATTTAATACTTCATCAATAAATTGAAGGTGAATTTCCATAAGAAGCTGTTCTTTGCTTGTATAATAGTAGTAAAAAGTTCCTTTTGTCACTCCGATCGATTCGACGATATCTTGAATGGATGTACTCGTAAATCCTTTTTTATCAAATAGCTGTATAGAGTGTTCCTTTATTTTTTGTTTCATTAGATGTCCTCGCAATCTTAAAAATTCAATAGAATTATATCATAGTACAAGGAAGGTTTTATCAAAATTCAATTTATTAATGTTTATAAATAAGTATGTGTGGTTGATGTCCACTGCAGGATGCTCGCTTTTTTTGTGTAGCGAGATTCTTTAGCTTCCTCGTCAAGTTCGTTCCTGGGGGTTTCAGTCTTCCAACATATCCCACAGGAGACCGTTCTTTCAATTACCCTTGATAGATAGAGCTTTCCTCTTCTCTAATTGCCTTTCTTAATATTTTGCCAACATTCGTTTTCGGTAGTTCGTTTCGGAATTCGATTATTCGAGGAACTTTATAGGTCGCTAAATGATTTTTACAGTATTCCTTCATTTCTTCTATAGTAAGATATTTATCTTCTTTAAGGACTATCACTGCTTTTACTGTTTCACCTCTATAGGAGTCGGGTACCCCTATTACTACAGCCTCTTTTACGTAGGGATGCTCATAAATTACTTCTTCAATTTCACGAGGATATACATTAAAGCCACTTGCGATAATCATATCCTTTTTTCGATCTAGAATTGAGACGTAACCATCTTCATCGACGCTCGCAATATCACCAGTATATAACCATCCATCTCTGATTGTATTTGCCGTTTCTTCTGGCAAATTCCAATAGCCTTTCATTACTTGAGGACCTTTAATGATTAATTCACCAATTTCTCCTACTGGAACTTCGTCTAATCCGGTAGCTATGTCAACAATTTTTGAATCAGTAGATGGATAAGCGATTCCCACAGTACCAGGCTTTCTTGCTGCAAATGCAGGATTACTATGAGTCGTTGGGGACGCTTCAGATAATCCATAGCCTTCTAAAATAGTAGCACCTGTCTTTGTTTCGAATTGCTTCATTAGTTCTACTGGCATCGGTGCACTGCCACTATTGCAAAGCTTAATTGCATCGATCCCATATTTTTCAGACTCAGGATGGTTAATTAATGCAACATACATTGTTGGGACGCCTGGAAATAGCGTAGGTTGTTCATTTTTTATCGTATTTAAAACTTCTTCAATTTCAAATCGTGGTAGGATGATCATTTCGTTAGCCATGAAAACACTTAAATTAATACATACGGTCATTCCATAAACATGGAAAAATGGAATGATGGATAAGACCCGCTCACAACCAGGATTAAATGCACCTTTAAAAAATTCACCTTGCTGCATTATATTTGCGTATAGATTTCGGTGGGATAGCATTACTCCTTTTGAACGTCCAGTTGTTCCACCCGTATATTGAAGAATTGCAACATCTTCATGAGAATCAATCGTAACTGGCTTTAATTCTTGATTTCCGCTTTGCAAAAAGTTTCCAAATGTTATTGCTTCGTCATAATTCTCTTCTATACCAGTAAAATTTACTACGATAATTTTCTGTAATTTTGTTTCTTTACTTAATGTTTTGACGATTGGGTACAAACTGTTTAATACGACAATCGTTTCAGCTCCAGAGTCAATTAATAATTCTTTTAGCTCTCTTTCAACTGACATTGGATTTACTTGGGTTACGATTCCACCTACAGTTAGAATGCCATAATATGAAATTACATATTGTGGACAATTTGGAAGCATGATTGCTACACGATCACCTTTTTGAATACCATTTTTTTGTAAAGCAGAAGCAAATCTCTTTACTGCCGACTGCACTTCTTTATAAGTATTTTTTTTACCATAAAATGTTAGACAAGAATGATTAGGATAGTTTTCTGCAGTTTCGTTAAACATTTCTGGTATTGATTTTGTCGGAATTGATAGTTCTTTTGCAATATATTCAGGATAGTGAGCTAACCAAACTTTATTTGTTGACATACATAACTCTCCATTTCTGATCATGAATATTGTTTTAAACAACTTTTCAAACCTAATAGATTAGAATATTAATCCTCCACCATCAACCGATAACGTTGCTCCAGTCACGAACGATGCTTCATCAGATGCTAAAAATAGTGCAACTGATGCAATTTCATCTGGAGTCCCTATTCTACCAAGTGCATTTGCACGGGATAAAATCGGCCACTTTCTTTCATCATTTTTCCATTCCTTAATGATATTTGTATCAATTATTCCTGGAGCAATTGCATTTACTCTAATATTATATTTTCCATACTCTAATGCTGCATTTTGCGTTAATAATACTACTCCACCTTTAGAAGCATTGTAAGCACTAACATATTTCCTTCCTTTTAAACCTAGTAAACTAGCTGTATTGATAATCACACTATTGCCAGATTTTTTAAGCTCTGGAATTGCATATTTTATACCTAAAAATACACTTTTCAGATTAATATCGATTACTTGATCCCATTCCTCTTCTGCTAAATCTACACTTCTTACTTCGGAGTTCCCAATTCCAGCATTGTTAAACAAAATATCTATGCTACCAAAATGTTCAACAGCTTGCTTCATCAAATTTTGGATGCTTTTGCTTTCAGCAACATTCGTTTTAACGAAAATAGCTTCTGGATTTTGTTCTTTTATTACACCTAGTGTTTCTTCACCAGTAACTTCATTAATGTCTGCTAAAACAATTTTTGCTCCCTCATTTGCGAAGCGGATAGCAGTTGCACGCCCGATACCACTACCTCCGCCGGTAATAACTGCGACTTTATCTTTTAGTCTCATATCGATCCTCTCTCAATCTGTCATTTAATTTGAATTAACTTTTTATTGTAGAGAAGTTTTTTTCTGTAGCATGTTTTTTTAATTCTAATCTTGCTAACTGCGCTCGATGTACTTCATCTGGACCATCAGCTAATCTTAACGTTCTGGCATTTGCCCATTGAGCTGCTAACGTATAATCATTAGATACACCCGCAGCTCCAAAGGCTTGAATAGCGCGGTCAATTACTCGTAAAGCCATTGAAGGAGCGACGACTTTTATCATAGCAATTTCTGCTTTCGCCTCTTTATTACCAACTGTGTCCATCATATATGCGGCCTTTAAGGTTAGTAATCTAGCTTGCTCAATTTCTATTCTTGAATTTGCAATCCATTCTTGAACTACGCCTTGATTTGCAATTGGCTTACCAAATGCTGCTCGATTTTGAACACGCTTACACATTTCTTCGAGTGCTCGTTCGGCAGCACCAATCAATCTCATACAATGGTGAATACGACCTGGACCAAGTCTACCTTGTGCAATTGCAAATCCTTTCCCTTCTCCCCATAAAATATTACTTGCAGGAACTTTTACATTTGTAAATGTAATTTCTGCATGTCCATGAGGCGCATGATCATAACCGAAAACAGGTAATACCCTTTCAATTTTCACCCCAGGTGTATTTAACGGAACTAGAATCATAGATTGCTGTTCATACTTAGGTGCATCTGGGTTCGTTTTGCCCATAAATATTGCAATTTTACATCTAGGATCCCCTGCTCCTGATGACCACCATTTTCGACCATTGATGATATAAAAATCACCTTCTTTTTTGATACTCGCTTCAATATTTGTTGCATCAGAAGAAGCGACCTCAGGCTCAGTCATTGAAAAACATGAGCGAATTTCACCATTTAAAAGTGGTACTAACCAGTTTTCCTTTTGCTCTTTCGTACCATATCTTTCTAAAACTTCCATATTACCTGTATCTGGTGCACTACAATTAAACACTTCTGGTCCAATCATAGATCGTCCCATAATTTCGCATAATGGAGCGTATTCTAAATTCGTTAAACCTGCTCCAAGGTCACTTTCAGGTAAAAATAAATTCCATAATCCTGCTTGTTTTGCTTTTTGTTTTAATTCTTCCATAATCGGAGGTACATCACTCCACCGAGTTTCTTGTGCATTTAACTGCTGTTCAAATATTTGCTCATTAGGATAAACATACGTTTCCATAAATTTTGTTAATATTAATTGAAGCTCTTTACTTTTTTGCGAATATAAAAAATCCATTCAATCATCCCTTTCACAACTAGTTTTTGCCTAACAAGTTACAGTGTTTAATAGGGTAATATTTAGATAGTTTCCTTTGAAAAATTAACATTAATTACGCTTCTACCATCTACAAATATCGGTACAACATTTAAAATACTTTTACTAGAAACAAATTTTAATTCCTCTTCAAAGCCATAACGAATTAACATTTTACCAACATTCGATTCCGCTAAAATCTCATAACATTTTTCTTTCAATCCTAAGTAAAAATAATGGGCAGATTTAGCTGCATCGGATAAATCGAAAGGATATGATTCATTAACTAAGCAATCAATAAAATAACCAACTCCATAAAAATCTTCCATATTAAATTGTCCTGACGACCCCGAACATACTAAAATAACAGACTCATCTTTGTAAGATTGTCTCAAGTGATTTGCAACTGCATTTGCATTCAAAATCGATGCAGCGTATACTCTCTTTGCATTTTGAGAATTTTTTAATGCCACTGTTCCATTCGTTGTCGATAAAACGATTGACTGATCAGAAACAATTTTCTTTAACATTAGTGGATTAGGTGATAGAAACCCTTCAATTGTATTCCCTTCATATTCCCCTATTAATAGATATTCTTTGTCCACATTTTTATTTGTGAAAAGAACTGCCTCTTGTCCATTCATTACAGGTATAACCTCTTTAGCACCAAAGGCTAATGTCGCTGTAATTGTCGAAGTAGCAAGTAATACATCAAAAACGACTACTATCTTTTCATCGTTTAGTTTTTGATCATCAATTTCTTCTTTTTTCATCAAAAGATGAAGTTTGCCCATTTACAAAACTCCTTTTTGATTATGGTGTTTCAAACTTTAAACGATCGATGTTCCACCATCAACAACCAAAACTGACCCAGTCACATAATTCGATGCTGGTGCTGCTAAAAATAAAGCTGCACCTTTTAACTCGTCTTCATTTCCAAATTTCTTAAGTGGGATAGATTCTAATATTTCATCTGTTCCGTGGGAAATAACATCTTTAGACATTTTTGTCGGGAAAAATCCAGGAGCTAATGCATTTACATAAATTCCACTTGGACCCCATTTGGCAGCTAAATCTTTTGTAAAACTGATCACTGCACCTTTACTTGCACTATAACCAACAGCATTCATTACGTTTGGATTCGTTCCAACTAAGCCAGCAATCGAAGCAATATTTATAATTTTTCCGGATTTTTGTGCTAACATGATTTTCCCTACTGCTTGAGACATTAAAAACGTACCAGTTACATTAACATTCATTACTTTATTCCATGCCTCTAAAGGCATTTCTTCAGCTGGTGCTCCCCAAGATGCACCACTATTGTTTACTAAAATATCTATTCGGCCAAATTTCTCTTTCGTTTCGTTAACTACTGTTTGGACATCCTCTTTGTTTGTTACATCACACTTCAATGCGATAGATTCTACACCTAAACTTTTCAATTCTTCACTAATTTCATGGCATGCTTCTACATTTCGAGAACAAAGTACAACATTTGCACCTGCTTCAGCGAATCCTTTCGCAATTTGTTCACCTAGACCTCGTCCACCACCAGTTACAATGGCTACTTTCCCTGTTAAATCAAATAACTCTTTTACGTGCATTTCAAATCCTCCTAAAATTAGTATTTATTCCATAACGGTCCTATCTTTGCACAAAACTTTCGCTTCATTTTTAAACAAACGTTTAGATACTAACCAGTCGGTATGTTTGTTAATTTGATAATACAAGAAAAATTCTGAATATTCAATATGAAATACTGTTTAAATTTTTTATGTTACTTTTTATCCATATTTACTAGATGATTTGCTTACTATTTTAGTTTTGGTTACGATTTAAAACGTCTATTTCCAGGTAAATCTAACTATAAAAAAACTTTTGAATTGTTTAAACTAATAAATTATTGACCATCCTTGATTTATACGGCTCCTTTTGTTTGTAGCTCTACAATTGGTTTAGGTAGGATTTTTATCCCACTTATTCGTTCCAATTGCAACCTACGATCAGCAAATGGAGCCGTATTTTCCATGAAGCACTATTCAAATAAATTTTTCATTATTTATTTCTCAGGAACTGTTTGAAATTCAAGTTTAGTCGGATTCATGATCGGTTGATAGTGGATTCGATGTAGTATTTGATTTTGGTTTACTGTTATACGTGAAAGTATAAAGAAGAAGAATGAGGATTAGTATACTTGCGACAATATCTTGAATGTAAAAACTCGTTTTGTGTTTAGCCCAAAGTGTTTTGCTTGAGCCCATTTTTTGTTTTGATTCATGAATGTACCGCTTTACTTCTGGATGGTTCGGATAGATTTGTTGGACTTCTTCAAATTTTGACAGTGCGTCTTTGTAATAGCCTGCCCAGTAGAAAGTTAACCCTTCTATGAACAATTTATCAGTTTGGCTTTTTGTTTCATGTACGTCCGCTTTATTGAAAACTTTTTTCAACGTGTTCACAGGTACCGCAAAATGAAATCCTTGCACTTCTTGGTCATTCACCGTATCTCCTCGGAAGGTGAGTAAGCCAATCAATTGTCCTTTGTTATTGATGATGGGTCCACCACTATTTCCATGGGTAGATGCTGCATTGATTTGAAGGACCGGGCTACCTGCTAATGTAGTTTTTGAGACCGCTGAAATTTGCCCTTTATTCATCGTGGGGATTACATAACTATGCATGGATAGCAATTCAGAATCTGCTGCAGCTGGGTAACCAATCACCCAAATATTGTCTTGATCTTGAATAGAATCACTGTTTCCAAGGGGAATAGTAGGATAGTTGGAGCCATCGATTTCTAAAAGGGCCACATCTTTTCCATGATCGGTAGGTTGTTGATACCTTTTGACGACTGCGCTAATAGGATCATCTACTGTCGGTAAGTAGACGTCGACGCCTTTTTGGTAGATTTCGTAACTAGTATACTGTTTCAAATACGCATCTGTGTATTTGTGCGTCCAATTATTTTCCGTTGCAACATCATCCACAAGAATTGAAAATGCCTCAGAAACAATATCATGATCGGACATTTGATGAGAATAAACTAGAACATGAGCGTTTGTTACAATATAGCCGTCCGAATTAATGATAGCGCCAGATCCAAAACCGTCCAGTTCAGTTTTATAATCCCATTTCTTCAATACACTCGTTACGCGTTTATCATCTAAAGTAATCGTCCATTTCACAATCGCATAATCAACAATTCGAACAACCGCTGGCTTTGTCGTTTCAGCTAATTGTTGAGGTTTGAGTATGTAAGGGGCAGATGGTTTCTTCGAAGTTAGCACAAACGATGTAGCGATTAAGATCGCCAACACGATACAAAATGGAATGGTGACGAATGCCTTTTTTTTCATTCCAAACATCCTTTCATTTGTTTTGCTTACGATCTTCTCCCAAAAGGAAGTACATACACTAAAGCAAAAAAATGACATAACGCCCTTACTCATAATTGCATATTTTATTTTCTTTATCTTTAATGCAAAAGAAAAAGCCGCATTTATGCAGCTTATACTCTTTTACTATTGTATGGTAATTAAATAAGAAAAAGATTTAATTATTGAAAATTTCTTCGCCAAAGAAAATCAACAATAACTTCTACCTCTTTAAAAATACGATAATTAATATGTTATTTTTAAGGGACTGTTATTAAATCTACATTTATCAACCATTTATCAATTGCGGATTTAGGATAGTAGAACTCAGATCCAATTTTTATATGAGGAAGTTCACTTGAATAACCACCGTCTCCATCGTATAACTCAGTTAGTTTTTTAATTTCTTCTTTACTTAATCCTAAATAATCAACTAATTCCGTCTGTGTTAATAGTTGATGCTGCTCAGCACGACTCGTTGTAGCTTTTGAACCAATTCCATTAGAAATCTTCCAACTTCCAATTACGATACATACCCCTAAAAGAAATATTGATATAGCTATACTATAATTTTTCATTTATTCACCTCTGTTGGTTTAATTCAACAGAGGTGAACATTACCCTTTTTTAATAAGTGATTTCATATTAAAACCATTGGTCTAAGGTTTATAAAATATTATTCTTCCTTTTCACATAACGGCAAAACAGTAGAATTTTTAATTTCTCTTAAAGCTAAACTTGTTTGAATTCTTGTAATTCCGAACTGATTTAACTTACGAATAAAGCTCTCCAATTCTTTTCGTTCTCTGTTGGCAACTTTCAATAGATAGTCATACTCCCCAGTTAATAAGTGGCACTCTAAAACTTGAGGCATGGATTTTAATTGTTTCTCTAACACTTCTAATTTATCGGCTTGGTGGATGTTTGTATTGATAAAAATAAAACAAAGTAAATCAAAACCTAGCTTTTCTTGATTTAAGATTGCAACTTGCCGATCGATATATCCTTCATTTTCTAATCGTTTAACTCTTGCATGTGTAGCTGGTGGCGACAAATTTACATGTCGCGCTAGTTCCGTATTGCTTATTTGGCTTTCCTTTTGTAACTTATCTAAAATTTTAAGATCTACTTCATCTAACACTTTATTTCCTTGGTATTCCACTAATATCTACTCCCTTTCAATTATTCGGCAAATGGTTTGGATCTCACACTTAAAATGAATTATATTCTTTAAAATGATACATTTAATTAAAATTATTTTGTATTTATAACATTATACAAAATAATCTACGGTAAAATAAACAATTATGTTAAACTATTTAAAAAATAGTAAGAAATCACTGTGTAAAATCGTTTTTAAACTTAAAGAACAGTGAACTAGGGGGTTTAGATATGCCAATCTTATATATACTGTTGTTATTATTAACAAGTTTGTTATGGGGAGGAAATTTTGTCGTTGGAAAATCCCTTGTTGGTCATGCTTCTCCAATGACCTTGACGACTCTAAGATGGGGAATTGCTATTATCGTATTATTACCAATAGTATGGTGGAAAGAAAAAAAGATTTTACCTCCACGTAAAGCTATTCTTCCACTTTTCATGATGGGAGTAACAGGTGTTGTTCTTTTTAATCTTTTTCAATTTATGGCATTAGAAAAGACATCCGCAACGAATGTTGGATTAATTTCAACCCTAAATACAATTTCCATTGCTTTATTTTCATCTTTATTTTTAAAAGAAAGACTGAACTTTTTACAAATATTTTCGATGATTATTTCTTTCTTTGGTGTAATTCTTGTGCTTTCAAAAGGAGATATGAATCTACTATTCTCAATGAAATTGAATTTAGGTGATTTATGGATGGTCATTGCCGTATGCATATGGGGGATCTATTCGGTTTGTAGTAGATGGGCAACAAAACATATATCACCAATGATGTCTACACTATATTCAGGCATATTTGGACTCCTTGTAGTCATCCCTTTTAATCTCACAGATTTTACTCTTGTAAAAATAAATGGCTCATTTATTTTCTCAATTTTATATACTGGGATTATTTCAACTGTCTTATGTATGCTCTTTTGGAATATTGGTGTCCAAAAAATTGGAGCCACTTCAGCAGGTATTTTCCTAAACTTCAATCCTATTTTCACAGCCATTTTGGCGTTTTTCCTATTAAATGAAAAAATGACATGGGTTCAAGTACTTGGAAGCATTATTGTAATACTTGGTAGTTTCTTATTCACACACTTTAAAACAAATGGAACGTCTAAAAGCAAAAGGATTGTAAAGAAAGCAATGAAATCTCCAGCATAAAGTCTTATTAGATGTAGGGTAGTTGAATTAACAAATATTATTAAAGCCTGTATCAAAGATTACTTGGCAATCTTTGATACAGGCTTTTTATTCTTGTTTTCTCAAATTTTTTTAGACTTTCATTCTTTAAAATTATCATTTCTCTTTCTAGATCGACCCAACTCCTCAAAGGACAATCATAAACTCTCCTTAATCTAAATAAGACATATACTCATATGCTGTTGTTCCGTATACGCTCTTAAAATGTTTATTTAAATGGGTTAAATCTACAAAGCCACAATCTTATACTGCTGAATAAATATCTCTATTTTTTTCGATCAACTGCTTTGCGCGTTCAATCTTACAGTTAAGAAAGTATTGATAGGGTGAAATTCCGGTATGAGTTTTAAAGTATCTGATAAACTTGAATTTCGATAAATTAAGTTCATTACATATCTCATCAAGTCTAAGAACATTTTCCAAATTGGTATGAATCAAATTCTTCGCTTTTTTCATAAGCGCGTTATCTTTTTTATAATTTAATGAAAGATTAGTTCTAATTAGGCGATCTGTAAGAGATACTAATAATTCACTACAAAATGCCTCATCTTTACCACTTAAAATAGCTTTAGAAAGACTTAATATTTTTTGCTCAAGAATTTGATCGTACACTATAGGAGTTGAAAAACGAACTAAGTCCTTGTTCCCATTCACTTCTAAGAGCAATTGCGGATCAATATATAGCATGACATAATCAATGCCAGACTTATCATGTGCCATTCCATCATGTGCTTGTTCTGGATTAAAAAGCATGACACCATTTTGATGTGATAACTGTAAACTTCCATTCAGATTATATTGTTGAATACCACGTAATGTAACACCTATTGCATACTCCTTGTGAGAGTGTTTTTTATACTTAAAATCAGTAATACTTGCTGATAACGCGGTAATTCCTGATGATTTTTATTTGAATTTTATTCAGCTTGATCCCTGTGAACACCTTTAATTACGAATTAAATATCTTGATATTCAAATAGTTAAGTAATTTGTGACTGAAGTAGTTATTAATTTAATAAAATAGCAGCCTATGGCTGCTATTTTTACTCAACTAATGTAGCGTAAGTTCAATAGGTTCTATAAAATAAGTTGCCAATGTGGCCTGCTAAAATTAATGAAGCACTTTAAACTTATCTGCTTCTAATAAAACCTTGAAATCTTGTACCTTGAAATGTGAGTTCTCCAACATCACCTTCAACAATCATTCCGTATTCAGTGTCCTTTACCTGTAATTCTAACCGATCTCCACTTTCTACTTCGAACGTTACAAAATAATTACTATATGACGAATGTTCCCTACCACCATGTACTGCTGTTCTTTTCGTTATAGCTTTGGCATTTACATTTAATTTTGGTGAGTTATTATTTTTATTCCACTGTGTAACTCCTTTTATGATTGAGAATACTACAATGGATATAACAATTACAAAAGTGATACCAATGAATATTGGACCGAACGTAAACATAAAATCTCCGCCTTCAAACATTTTACCCCTCCTAGGATCATTTCCTTTTTTATGCTGTGAACTAACTATGATTTTTTATAGTTATAAAAATATCTTAATTTATATTTTTAAATGATTTACTTATTGATTGTAAAACCCTTCTAAGTAATCATTTCGCTTGAAGTATCTATAAGCTTCTTTATGTTTATTTTTCATTTCTCTAAGACTATCATTTAGATGATCGATTGTACTTTTAGAAAATTCTTCATTTCCTTTAGTATCACCGCTACTATAACTCATCAAATCCATTAAATAGGCATCTTTAGATGAAGTTGCACAAATAATCCATAATAAAAGCCCCTTATCAGGCGTTTTTTTAAATTTAAAATTCTCTAATACTTCATCTAGTTTCTCGATATCCTCCATCGTTTTTTGTTCCAAATCAATTACTTTATTTTTGTCATTTTTTCCTACTATTTTTTCTAGTTGATTTAAATCTGATCTTACAATTATTAGAGAAGAATTTATTTTTTCTACTTTAGTTTCATTAATTTTTGTTATTGGATATGATGAATTCGATTTAACATAAACCAAAATTCCCAATCCGATCATAATAATCATTGAAAAAATGACTATTAAATTTCTGACAAATACTTTTTTCGTAGTTTTCATGTTGAAACCTTATCCTCCATTTTTTAATGTTCCTTTAATTGTATCAACTAGTTAAGGTTTTGTATTTGGGGAATTTGGTCCTTTTTTACAATAAATTTCTAATCTGTCATTTATTTCCATAAATAATAACTTTATAGTCAATCATATTGATTCAACTAAAGCATGCTACTTAAAAACTATCAAATTAATAAATATAAGATTTACAGACACCCAATTCTCCCACTATCATAGTTTTTAGAGATATATGTATACTTTCATTCAACAATAAAGATATATAAGTGCTCTTTTTGAATATATTTATTGCTCTATTTCTTGTTTTACTCAAAAGTTAATTGGAAATTACTGAAAAACTGTATGGTACTTAGTGTATAATAGCTATGAGGTGTTTATATGAAAGCTAAAGCTAAGAGCGGTACAGGTAAGGGTACAGGTAGAGGTACAGATAAGAAGGGTTGGAATAGATGGCAAGCTAGTGCAAAAAAAGCAAAGAATGCGAAGCCATATGTTAGCAAAGGTACTAAAAATAAGGGCAATTCCAAAACAACTAATAATAATTCAAATGGCTAATTATTTTCGATAATTATTTGTTTCTTCAATATTATATGGTCTTTCATACTTTAAACCATTTTCTTTACCAAGATCCACGTTCGATATTACCCTTATTCTTTTTGGGATAGGGGTTTTTAAATTTAAAAGACATAAAAAGAGTCGGATTCTACTTTATAGATTCCGACTCTTTTTTCAACTAAGCTTTTTTAACATTAGTTGCTTGTGGTCCGCGTTGACCTTGTTCTACTTCAAACGTTACCGCTTGACCTTCGTCTAATGATTTGAATCCATCAGTTTGAATTGCTGAGAAATGTACGAATACATCATCACCATTTTCTCGCTCAATAAATCCAAATCCTTTTTCTGCATTAAACCATTTTACTTTACCATGTTCCATTTTTGTAACCTCCCAGTGTGGCTTACACACATTGTAATACCCTAATTTTACCAATATAGTTATGAATTATCAAATTTCCATCAAAAAAAAATGAAATAACTGAGTAATATGGCTAATTTAAAGTAGATTATTGTATAACTTACTCTTGCTAGCTTGTTTAAGAGAATATCCCTATTTTTTCTCTAAATTGCTTATTCTTTGCTCCAATTCCTCAATTTTTTTATTTGAAATAAACAAATTATTTGCTGCAAATAATTTTACTTTTTTAATAATGATAATCACGATATATACTACTACAATTAGAATGATCAATTGTAGTAATGTAATGATTAAACTAAAATTATCCATTAGGCACACTCCTTTTCAAACAAAAGTACATTAAATCCTTTGATGAACTAATCTGCCAGTAGTAAAATAGGAGTCGATCATCGTTATAGACTCCTTTTTTATAATCTTTGTTTCCCTGCCCAAATTCCTTGCATTTTACTCATTAATACAATTTGCCCAATATGATATGCGCCGTGCATTGCTAGATTCTTCAGTTCAAGTACTAATCATCTTTCTCCTGGAATCTGTCTATATAAATCTTCATGTTCTGATTTTGCAAGTATTTTTTCAAGTTCACGATGAGTATAAAAGTATTCCTCTTTTGTTTTTTTCAACTTTCAACCGTCTGAGTTGGTAATCGAAATGTATCTGTAATTTTTATAATTCCATTTAAGATTATAAAATCCTTTATTTATTAAACGATCCTCCCATTTACTGAAATAAAAAAACTGCAACTAAGCAGTTTATGACTTTAAACTTACGTGTAAAGGAAAAAAAAGCCGAATTCCATATTTGGAAATCGACTATAATATTAACTTGATTTAAATATTATTGAATTACAATTGGATTAACTGGAGTATTTGGCATTGCAATTCTTGTTCCATTAAAGTTTACAAATAATCCGCCTTCGCTCTTAGTTTTTTCAACAGCTGTTACTGTTGCATGTACCCATTCCCCAGCTTCAGTATCATAAACTTCACGGTTACCAGTTAAAGGATCTCCTACAACTGGTACTGTTCCTTCAGTTACTACATTCCCAAATCCTTTTATTATAAAACCATTGATTTGATTAGCTCTACGTGCATCATAATCTACATTTGCACTAACAGATGCGTGTTTAGGAACTTCGATTTCATGTGTAACGATTTTAGGTTGTTTACCACCTGTTAAAGTTTCCCAATACTCTGTAACAACATAAGTATCTTTAACATCGTATGTAAAAGTAGTAGCACCTGCATTCTTCTGTAAAGAAGCATTGTTCCAATTAAATGCTAATTGTACATCACCTTTACCTACAAATCCTGTTCCTGTTGTTGAATCAAAATTTACTGCTGCTTGAGCACCAGATGTTGCTACACCTAAAGTTAATAACCCTGTTAATATTAAACCACCTATTGCCTTTTTCATGTAAAAAACCTCTCCCAAAGTATGAATTTATTAACATTACACGCCATAAAGCATGTACTATTAACCAGGATAATAGTACCTATTAACATTGTATACAATATTTTATTCTCAATCAAGAATTTTCTGACTATAAAATAAAACAACCTCATATCGTATATTGCCTCTTAAGTTATATTAATCATAAATTCTCTTTTTCTAGCTAAACTATACCGCCATTCTGATGAATAAGATCCTTTATAAATTTAAAATAACCACAAAGAAGCTAGTTACTACCTAAAGGATTTTTAAACAAAGTAAAGAATAAAATAAAGTAAAAGAAAATGATAGAATTGAATTTTTTACTTGAAATTTGAATTTCATCTTTAAATATAGGTATAAAGAATCGAATCGATAATCACAATGTTTGACTTTTAACTATAAAAACTTCATTCAAATTAGCTTTTAAATATTAAAAGTTGTTCTTTTTTAAGTATTCAATGAAACAATTGAATAATATTGAAAGGTCATAGGGAGGTAAAGGATGAAAGAAAATAACAAGACTCTTATATTAATAGGACTAATGATTGGAGTCATTTTCTCAGAGCTTGATGAGACAGTCGTTGCAACAGCTATGCCAACAATTATTAGGGATTTAGGAGGGTTAGCGCTTTACGGCTGGGTTGGTGGAGTTTACATGCTTTCGATGACCTCCTTTATGGCAATACTCGGCAAACTTGCGGATTTATATGGTCGAAAGAAAATATATTTATTTAGTATGGGATTATTTATGGCTGGGTCAATTATTAGTGGTACTGCTCATTCTATGGAAGTCCTTTTAATTGGTCGTGGAATTCAAGGGATTGGTGCCGGTGGGTTAATGCCACTTGCGATGGTCATTTTCGGAGACAGTTTCCCAGTTGAACAGCGTGCTAAGCTTCAAGGTATTTTCGGAGCTGTCATGTTTATACCTCAGCTACTTGGACCGCTCATTGGAGGATATTTTGTACAGCATATTTCATGGCACTGGATCTTCTTAGTAAATATTCCAGTTGGCGTTTTAGCTGCAATTTTATTAGCAATAGGACTAAATGAAACGAGAGTTGATAAAAAAATCAATATCGACTGGTTTGGTGGGATTTTACTAGTTATCACGTTAATCAGCTATCTGCTTACGCCTGTACTTCATCAAACAGAAGGATATGCATGGAGTGATCCTAAAATAATTAGTTTACTAATTTTAGGAACCATTTTACTTGGATTATTTATATTTGTAGAGTCAAAAGCAAAAGAACCAATTATCCCTTTACACTTATTTAAAAATAGAAACTTTGTTGTCATTTCGGCTCTAGTATTTGTTTTTGTCCTTGCGATCATGGGGTCACTTTCATCATTCCCATTCTTCTCGCAAAATGTACTCGGTTTAACACCTACTGAATCTGGCTATTTAAATTTACCAATTATGGTTGGTGCAATGGGTGCAAGTGTAATTGCTGGGCGAGTAATGAATAGATTCTCTTATCGAAATATTTACGGTGTTTCATTTATTATACCAATGATTGGTTTCTATTTACTTACAAGTATTACGGCCCACACTTCAATAATGACATTCGTTATTTATTTCATTATTCTTGGACTTGGATTCGGTGCACTATTTAACAATGCATTAATTGTTCAAGAATCAGTTGAAAAGGAAAATGTAGGGATTGCTCAATCTGCCGTCATGTTATTTCAATCCATTGGTATGACGATTGGCTTTAGTTTATTTGGTTCTCTATTAGCTTCTAAAATTACATCAGGGATGAAATCACTAGCTGGAAGTCTTTCCGTAGATCAATTGCTACAATTAAAAAATGTACAAAATGGTATGATTCCATCTAATCTTGATCCTAATTTACTTGAAAAAGTAAAAACAGTCTTTACTCATGCATTCCAGGATTTATATTGGGTATCTTTCGTACTTGCCATATTAACATTTTTAATTTGTTGGGGTCTGAAAAAGGAAATTTTAATAAAGAAAGATGAAGCAAGTGAAGTAAAAGAAGTAAATTCTATTTAATTAAAAGAACCATTCCAATTTTTTTGGAATGGTTTTACTTTTTTTAACCGAAATTACTTGTTAGTTAGATGCTTAATTACATCTTCTAAAGATTTTTCTGCCATTGATGATAATCTTAAACTATGATTCTCAAACTCTAAATGTGAAGTAACTTGATTCGGAACAATTACACAGTGTAAACCTGCTTTCCTTGCAGCGATTAATCCATTTAACGAATCTTCAAATGCGACAGCCTCTGATGCTTGAACCCCGATTTCCTCAATTGCTTTTAAATATAGCTCCGGATCAGGTTTAACTTTCTTTACATCATCTTTTGTCTTAATTACTGAAAAGTATTCATAAATATTTAATTTTTTTAAGAAGCTTTCTACCCACTCTCTTGAGGAGCTAGAAGCCAAAGCTATTTTTAATCCAGTATTTTTTGCTGAAATTAAATAGTCTTCTACACTTTCTCTAAGTGCCGGCTCGAGTAGTTTCTCATCAACTAGTTCTTTAGCCATTTGTTCAATCAGTTCTTTTTCAATTGGTTCTTTTAAATTTGTATTGATAAAATCGAATAAAATTTCATCACTTGTTCCTACAACTTCTGAAAACTTTTGAAGAGTTAACTCCACTTCATACCTTTGTAGTACTTCCTTATATGCTTCGAACCATACAGACTCAGTATCGACAATTAAACCATCAAAATCAAATATTACAGCTTTAATCATTCCATTTCTCCTTTTCCTTAATTAGACAGATTTACTATATTATGGTTATCTCAGTTTACTATTTTTCGTTTTATTTTTGCCAATCAGGTTTAATGAGAGAAAATACGTTTAAATCATGAGACTGATTCCCTTGAACTAAATAGCCTCTCAGTAATCCTTCTTTTTGAAATCCTAACTTCTCAACTAAAGTAGCTGAAGCAGTATTATCTGGAAAAATATTAGCTCCAATTCGATAGATTCCTAGCTTATTAAAGCAGTATGATGTAATTTCCTTTATTGCTTCTGACATATATCCTTTTCGCCAATATTTAGGTAATAAATCATATCCAATTTCCGTTCTTCTTGCATGTAAGACTAAATTATTTAAACCAATTGTCCCGATTAATTTTTTTGATTCTTTTTCAACTATTCCAAAACGAATCCCTTGTTGATTTTCAAATCTAGTTTGAAAGGAATCGATCATTTTAACCGCTTGATCTTTTTCAGTAAAAGGGTCCATACCATAGTATTTAATTACCTCTTCATTTGAAAAGATGGAAAAAATCTCATCTACATTTTTTTGTGTAATTTGCACTAAAGATAATCTTTCTGTTTCTAAAATTGGAAAATCCATCATGTTACCCCTTTCTTCTCTGTCGAACAATTTCATAAACTCAGTTTGATTACTTGAAGTACCTTATTTTACCATAATCATGATTTAATTTTCTTAATTTTTATTTGATTTATTTCTGATTCATTTATACCTAATTCCTCATGAAAAACATTTTGTACAATCGTATCCTTTTTTTGTGTTATCCAAAATTTGGGAATAATCCATTTTCACAGAAATAGAAATAAATAGACTCATTTCATTCATAAGGGAGAACATTTACATGAATAATCAATTAAAAGTGAATCCACAGCAATTTTACAAAGACCCATATTCGTATTTTAGTAACGCTAGAAAAATAAGTCCTATGCTTTATACGGAGCTATTTCAGAGAACTGGATGGCTAGTAACAGGCTATAGAGAAGCAGAAATCATGCTAAAAGACCCCCGTTTTATAAAAGAGGCAACCAAAGTCACTCCACCTGAAAAAATACCTGAAAGTGTTATGCCTGCTATTGCAATAAATCGAAAAATGATGTTATTTCGAGATGCTCCTGATCATACAAGATTAAGAAACCTCGTGAACAAAGCCTTTTCTCCAAGAATGGTTGAAAATTTACGAACTTCGGTAAATGAAATTGCTGATTATTTATTAGCAAATATGAAGGGAAAATTTACCCACGAACTAATACATGATTTTTCATATTTATTACCTGTCTTTGTCATAACTGATCTATTAGGTGTTCCTAAAGAAGATCGGGATTTATTTCGTAATTGGTCAGAGGCATTTATTAAATTTATTGATTTTAATACGACTATGGAAGATTTAGAATTAGTATCAAAGGATATTATTGATGCTTCTAATTATTTCAGAAATCTTATATCTTTAAGGAGAATAGAACCTAAAGAGGATTTAATTAGTAATTTAATCATAGCAGAGGAATTTGGTGATAAATTAAGTGAAGATGAAATGATCGCAAGTTGTCTTCTTTTATTAATAGCGGGTCATGAAACTACTGTTAATTTAATCACGAATGGATATTATTTATTATTAAAACATCCTGAGCAATTTGAGCTTTTAAAAAATGATTTAACGTTAATTCCTTCAGCAATTGAAGAAATATTAAGATACGAATCACCCGTTATTTTTACATCTAGGTGGGCTAGAGAAGATTTTGAGTTCGCTGGAAATGCGATTAAAAAAGGCGATTACTTTATGGTTTCCTTAGGCGGCGCCAATTACGATCCAAACGTCACTACTAATCCTGAAACATTTGATATTACTCGAAAAAATATAAAACATTTATCCTTTTCATCCGGCCCGCATTTCTGCTTAGGTGCCCCCCTTGCTAGATTAGAAGGACAAATTGCAATTGAAAAACTGATTAGACATTTAGTTAATCCAGTTCTAATTGAGGAGCCAACTCGCCGTAAAAATGTTGCTTTTCGTGGGTTTGAAAGCTTGAAGATTCAGGCAAGTATACAATGAAGTTTCTAGCAAATTGTGTACTTTTCAGGATAGAAATTTAATTTTAAAATTCTAGCTGTAGTATTCGAAAATAAAACAATTTATAACATAACAAAGAGCATCGAGATTTCGATGCTCTTTACTGTTCCAAATCCTTCATTATAAGGGACCAAAAAAATAAAGTTCTAAATGAAATCACAATTGACTTATTTGTAATAAAATATTTAAACCTTTTTTTAAATCTTCCAACGAAGCGTAGGCATAGGAAAGACGAATATGATGTAAATCTCTTGGTTCGTAAATATAACCTGGATTGATCAATATATTTTCTTTAAGTAATTTTAAAAATAAAGTCTTATTTACTATTGGATTATGAAATCTGAGCCATATATAGAAACCACCTTCAGACTTTTTCCATGAAGCTATCTTTTTAAATTTCTTTTCTAAAATTTCTTCTACGTATATAGCTCGTTTTTGCAATTGATCACGAAGATTAACAAGATGCTTTTCGTAGAGACCGTTTGAGATCCAGTGTGATACGATTTCTTGCGAAAAGGCACTTGAACCATAATCCGTTTGCATTTTTATATCAGCTAATCGTTCAATAACAGGTGAAGGTGCAACAACCCAACCAATTCTTAACCCTGGACTTAGTGTTTTGGAAACACTTCCTATATAAAGAACTTGTCCTAAAGTATCAAACGATTTGATAGCTGGTGAAGATGTTTCAAAAAGCAATTCGTGATACACATCATCTTCAATAATCGGAATTTGTAGTTCTTTACATGTATTAAATAGATTTTGCTTTTCTTCCAACGACCAATTATAGCCCGTTGGATTGTTTAGTGTTGGAACACAGTAGAATAATGATTGCCTCTTCCCTTTATGTGCTCGTAAATTATCTTTTAATTGATGTTCCCTTGAAATTGAAAACATTCGCATACCATTAGATTGAAAGGGATGTACTGAATTTAAATACGAAAATTGTTCTTGAAAAATAATGGATCCCTCTTCCAATAATCCAACTGCTATTAATTGAAGTGCTTGAAGTGCACCCGAAACAATTAAAATGTTCTCTGGTGCTGATTCAATACCACGTTTTTTTAAATAATTACATAAAATTCCTCGGAGCTTTTCACTTCCTTGCGGAGATGAATAACCAATTGCTTTTGAATCAATTGAAATCTTTCTTAACGAATCTTCTATTTCCTTAGTTGGTAGTAATTCAGGTGATAATTCACCTGTTCCAAGACGTATGATATGATCTATTTGCTCATATTCATTTATGAGTTGAATCGTATGGTAGTTTGGTTTATGAATACTTGATTCAATATGTCTGTGCCAATTCGGTTGATTTTTGCTCAAAAGTACGTTCCAAGAATTGTTAGCCACATATACCCCTGAACCCATTTTTGATTCGATCAAACCATCTGCCCTTAATTCATCAAGTGCAAGTTGTACGGTACTGCGGTTCACATTAAATTGCGTTGCTAATTGACGCTGGGTAGGAATCTTAGTGCCAACAGACCAATCTCCTCGTTCAATACGAGTTTTTATCCAATCTATAATTTGCTCTTGCACAGTCAAATGAGAATCACGATTTGGTTTCCATTTCATCTAACTCCCCCTAAATTGGGTGGATATAAAACCATCCAATTGGTTGTTTTCTTTTAGTTTTATCATAGTACGATTGTAATTGAAAGGGAGTTGATTTGATGGAAGCTATTATTCATGGTCTAGTCTTAGCATTCGGACTTATTTTACCTTTAGGGGTACAGAATGTATTTGTATTTTCACAAGGTGCCACACAGCCAAAACTAATTCGAGCACTTCCAGCGACTTTTACTGCTGCTGTATGCGATACTTTTTTAATTCTTTTAGCTGTTTTTGGACTTTCCACGATCGTTCTACAATTTGAATGGCTAAGAATTAGCTTGATGATTGCTGGTATTTTGTTTTTAGTATACATGGGGTATGTTATTTGGAAATCTAAACCGGTAGTAAATGAATCGAATAATGCATTACCTAGCCGACAGCAAATCATTTTTGCCTTATCAGTTTCCTTATTAAACCCCCATGCAATCTTAGATACAATAGGTGTAATTGGAACAAGTGCATTAAAATATGTCGGAAAGGAACAAGTTTTCTTTACGATTGCATGTATTACAGTATCTTGGATTTGGTTTTTTGGATTAACAGTTGCGGGCTCAATCATGAAGAAGGTAGACAGTACAGGAGGTTTAATGAAAATATTCAACAAATTCTCCGCCTTGTTTATTTGGGGAACTAGCATTTATCTTTTAATTGGATTAACTTAATGTAGACTAGAGGATGATCTTGAAGATCATCCTTTTTTCATAGTTCAACTTAGGCTTAGAGTAGTTGCTAAACCGATTATCAAAATTATCTTCTTTCAATAGGTTTAGCAAAAATAATAGATACTAAAAATCCAACAAATCCACCGGCAATAGAACCGGCAAATGCTGAGTTAATTTCGCCATGAAATAAGAATACTCTAACTAAAAAATACGATATTGCAAAAGAAAATGCGTATATCAAATATATATAAATGCTCTTTTTAGAAATCATCTAACCCTCTCCTTAAATCACTCTACACTAATTAATTCAACAGCTATTTTAATAAACCTTTAAAAACTATTGATTTTAAAAAATAGGAACCGTTGCCTATGTCAATTAAGAAGAAAAATGACAGACTAAAAATTGTTATTAGTCTGTCATTTCACTTAAGCTATTTAATTAATTAGAAGCAACTAATTCAATTTCGGACTGGTAATCACCAACTTTAATTTCTTTTCCATTCACATGATTCTTCACAACTAGTTTTCTCATTAATAAGTTTTCCTCAAGCATTCCTTTAAACTTTTCAATGATTTCAATAAACTCCGGTTTAGCTGTTATGCCAATGTCTACGCGCATATTAATTGGTAGATCCAATTCTTTTCGGTATCCTTGAATAGCCCTAATTAATTCTCTTACAGTACCTTCTTGAATAAGATCTTCTGTTAATAATGTGTCTAGGGTCACTGTATATTCTCCATTCGTCGCTGATGCAAAACCTTCTCTTGCGCTTTTTTCAATTAAAATATCTTGTGCGTCAACTTTAACAGTTTCTCCTGTCTCAATTAATACATTAGCATACCCGCTCTCAATCACTCTTTTTGCTTCTTCATTTGTTAATGTTTGAAGTGATTTATTGACTAGATTAGAAAGCTTACCAAATTTAGCTCCTGATTTTTTAAAATCCAATTTCAGTTTTAAGATTGAAAACTCATTTTCGTTGTTAACTTGTTGGAATTTTTTTAAGTTTAGCTCATCTAAAACAATTTCTTTATATAAATCCCAATTGATCTCCTCATTGTTACTAACTAAAGTTAAACTAGCTAGTGGCTGTTTGATCTTTAATGAATTTGCATTTCGAATGCTTCTTCCAAGTTCCACAACTTTTAGAACTGCATCCATTTCCTTCTCAAGCTGAGCGTCGATTAATGATTCATCGAAAACTGGAAAATCAGATAAATGGACGCTTTGTTTTGTTAAATTAAAATAAACATCTTCCGCTAGGAATGGCGTAAAAGGTGCTAATAATTGACTTACTTTTGTTAATACTTCAAACAGTGTATAGTAAGCGGCCGCCTTCTCGTTATTCATTCCATTTGACCAGAAACGTTCTCTTGACCTTCTTACATACCAGTTACTTACTTCATCTACTAATTTAGCGATGTCTCGTGCAGCATTTGTAAATTGATAATCCTCTAAATTTTTTGTTACATTTTGGATTGTGCTTTGCAAACGTGAAATGATCCATTTATCCAATGTACTTGATTGATACTCATATAGTTTTTTTGCATTAAATCCATCTAAATTTGCATATAAACTGTAAAAACTATACACATTGTCGAATGTATCGATGAGTTTCGACTTCGCCTCTTGAACAACCCTTTCAGAAAAACGCTTCGGGTTCCAAGGCGCACTGTCTACTAATAAAGACCATCGTAATGAATCTGCACCATATTTTTGAATTAATTCTACTGGATCAAGTGCATTACCTTTACTTTTAGACATTTTTTGTCCATTTTCATCTAATACATGGCCTAGAGATAATACATGTTTATACGGTACTTTCCCGGTAAATAAAGTAGATACTGCAAGTAAACTATAGAACCAGCCTCTCGTTTGATCAATCCCTTCAATGACAACATCAGCTGGGAATTGTTTTGTAAATTTCTCTTTATTTTCAAAAGGATAATGATATTGGGCAAATGGCATTGAACCGCTATCGAACCAGACATCAATTACTTCAGGTGTTCTTTTCATATTCCCTTTACAATTTGGACAGTTAAGTGTAACTTCATCAACGAAAGGTTTGTGCAGTTCAATTGAGCTGTCAATTTCTTCTACCGAATGGCTACATAATTCATTAATACTTTTTGGTGCTAATTGATGATGACATGAATCACATTCCCAAACATTTAATGGAGTGCCCCAATATCTTTTTCGGCTAATATTCCAATCTACCATCTGTTCTAAAAAATTACCGAATCGACCGTATTTTATATGATCTGGATACCATGTTACTTCCTCATTATTTTTAATAAACTGTTCCTTTAATGCGGTCGTTTTAATAAACCAACTTTCATTCGCATAATAGAGTAAAGGTGAATCACAACGCCAACAATGCGGATAGCTATGCTCATATTTTTCTTTACTAAATAATAATTCATTTTCGGCTAAATACCTCACTATATCTACATCACACTCTTTAACAAAACGACCTTGAAAATTAGGTACTTCATCAGTATATTGGCCTTTTTCATTCACTACATTTACAAAAGATAACCCATTTTCTTGCACAACTTTATAGTCATCTTCACCGTATGCAGGTGCAATATGAACAATTCCAGTACCACTTCCTTCAGTTACAAAATCTGCTTTCACAACTTTATGACCAACTTCAACTTTTACGAAATTAAATGGTGGTAAATAACTAATACCGATTAGATCTGCCCCAAGAAATTCAGATAAAATGACGTAATCCGCTTTTAGTACTTTATCTACTAATGCCTTAGCAAGAATATATACTTCCTCACCTTTTTTAGCACGAACATATTCCATTGTTGGATTTACAGCTAACGCTACATTAGCAGGAAGTGTCCACGGAGTTGTCGTCCATCCAAGGAAATAGACATTTTCTTCATCTTGCAATTTAAACTTAACGGTTGCAGATAAATCCTTAACGTCTTTATATCCTTGCGCTACTTCATGTGAGCTTAGCGATGTTTGACAGCTAGGACAATAAGGTGAAACACGATGACCTTTTACTAGTAAGCCTTTTTCATGAATTGTCCCTAGGATATTCCATACACTTTCGATATAAGAATTATCCAATGTTACATATGGATCATCCATATCCACCCAATAACCTAATTGCTCAGTAAAATCTCGCCATTGTTTCTCGTAAGTAAAAACACTTTCTTTACATTTCTCAAGAAAAGCTTTTACGCCATATCGTTCAATTTCTGCCTTACCTGAAATGCCTAACATCTTTTCAACACCGAGTTCAACTGGTAAACCATGAGTATCCCATCCAGCTTTACGAACAACTTGGAAACCAGCCATTGTTTTATATCTAGCTACAACATCTTTTATCGTACGACCTAATGCGTGACCAACGTGTGGCAGTCCATTTGCAGTTGGGGGACCTTCATAAAAAACAAAAGATTGATTATGTTCTCTATGTTCAACTGATTTAATAAAGATATTTTCTTTAGACCAAAGTTCACTAATCCTTTTTTCACGATTTTGAACAGATTCTTTCATATTTTCTTTTTTCATATGATATCGCCTCTCTTATTTTTTTAAAGCACACAAAAACCCGCCCCTATAATAAGGGACGGGTTTAACCGCGATACCACCCTAATTCTATTGAAAACAGTCCGCTCTTCAATAGCACTCTAGTCACGTACAATCATACGCGTTCCTTTTAACGGTAGACACCCGTTCAAACCTACTTATGTTTTCAGTTTGACTTCTCGGAGAGGATCTTCATTTAAGTACTATTCACCGGATTTCAGCTTCCCCGGCTCTCTGTAGAACAGTAACGAAAATTACTTTTCTCGTCATTGAATTCATTTGTGTGCTTTAATTGTTATTTATTATATCCATCGACAACTAAAAAGTCAAAGTTTTCTTAAATTTATTTTTTATTTAATTTAAGTTCCGTATTACAAAGGTAACAAAAACGTCTAAATGACAAAGTTAATGATCCTTTTGATAGTAAAATATCTTTTTATCAACTTCACTATTTTCCGCCAATATGGAAAGAAAAGCAGCTATTATTTTTAGACAATCTTTTGTTAATCGTTAAAACTTTCTCATAATTTTTTTAAAAACTATTGAAGAATATTGTGTTAAACTGATTTTGAGAAAATTAACGAGAAAAAGGGTGTGCCAAAATGATCAAAACGATGGCTGTATACAAGGACGGAACCCATGCGTTTGATGTATCAATTGAAGAATTAAATTCCGAACAAATTGATTGGGTTTGGGTCGATTTTGGAAAACCTGAAAAAGAAGAAATTGACTTATTGAAAACTCAATTCCACTTCGATGAAATCGCAATTAAACATTGTGTCAGTTATAAAGAAAGACCGAAAATGGATTATTACGATGGCTATCGTTTTATCATTCTACAATCATTACAGGAGAATATGGAACAAGCTGAAATCGATCTCTTTTTGTCCCACAAGTACATCGTTTCATTTTGTTGGGAGGAGTCAAATGCGATACAAATTGTGTGGAATAAATTAAAAGGCTTAAAGAGTATAAAAGGAATAAAACCAGAAAGAATTCTGTATCACATTTGTGATGAAATTGTTGATAAATTCTTTCCGATCGTCCAAAAAATTGAAGATGACATCGAAGAGATTGATGAATTAGGATCTAATTCCGATCTAAGCATGATTGATGGAATTAAAACACAATTAAGCAAGTTATCAAAAGTAAGAAAAACAGTTAAACCAACAAAAGATTTAATTTATCGTATTTTAAATTCAACCCACGTTGAAATTGACAAAGAAACGACAAAAAAATTGCGAATCGTTTACGATCACTTAGTAAAATTAATAGATGACATAGCAGATAACAGGGAAATGGCAAATGACATTAGAGAAAGTTATATTTCAACAAACTCACACAAAATGAATAAAACGATGAAAATGTTAACATCTGTCTCAATTGTGTTCATGCCACTAACATTCATCGTTGGAGTATATGGAATGAATTTTGTTCACATCCCCGAGCTTCAATTAAAATATGGTTATTATTATTGTTGGGTGATTATGCTATTGATCGTGTTTGGATTAGTGATGTGGTTCAAGAAAAAAGATTGGTTCTAAAAATACTCGTTATAAAAAGAAAAACTATCTACTTCAAAAGCTAACCAACAAAAATAAGATGATCTCTGGATAGAGATCATCTTATTTTAATTCTATTTGTGCCTTCGCACTTAGTTTTTTGATTTTAAAATTTCAATGAATCCGCTGTTTTTTCAAACATTACACTTTGATCAATTAAACCACAAGTTCCACATTGAACTAAATATTCTGGACCTTTATATGGAACAAAAAATGGATCTAGCCCACTTGAAACATATTCTTCTATTTCAACATCTCCGCTTTGAGCATTTAATTTAACTGCTTTTGGGTTTTGTTCGATTAAATAAAATCTACTTTTGTTTGTTTTACAGCGTGGACATGCTAATTTATGCATTTTTTCACCTCATTTTATTCATATAAGGTTACTATTCCATTAAATTATTATCTTTATTCATATTAATTCGTATTTAATTTGCCTTCAAATACGATCTTTCTTCCAGTCGGTTCAATTTCTACCTTTCCATTAACCATTTGCTCTGAAAATATTGGTACTTCCATTCTTTTAACAGGTATATAGCCTTCTTTTTCCATTCTCTCTAAGCAATCATTAATTGTTTCATTTTCAAAGACTTCAAATTTTTTCTTACTCATCTATTTCCCTACTTTCTACTATAGTCATTTATCTAAACATGATCGAATTCTAATCAAAATATAGTAAAAAACCTTACTTTCATTTGAGAGTAAGGTCTGACTGACTAAAATTTTTTAATCGCGAAGCCTCGATAGGAATCGAAGTGCTTCAATATAAACCCAAATGACTGTTACTAATAAACCAAAAGCACAATACCACTCGAACTCTTTTGGTGCACCTTGTCTAACACTTGTTGTAATTAGATCAAAATCCAAGAATAGATTTAATGAAGCAATAACAAGTATCGCTAAACTAACAAATATTCCGATTGGACCAGATTGATGGATATATGGAATTGGGACATGGAAAAGTTGGAGGACCATCGTTAGTAAATAAAATATAAACACTCCGATTGTTAAACCGAAAACAATCGATCTAAAACGGTGCGTTACTTTAACTAGTCCAGTAGCATAACAAATTAATGTTCCTGCTATAATTGCAATTGTTAATAGAACTGCTTGAAGAACAATCATTCCATATGTTGCTTCGTAAACTGCTGAAATATTACCAATTAGAATCCCTTCAACTGCTGCATAAATAGGTGTAGTAATCGGCGCAATTCTAGGAGAAAAAGATGTTACTAACCCAATAATGAATGCAACGATTAAACATCCAATAAACACTTTAGAATTAAGTGTTCCAGTTGCCGTTAGATAAAATGAGTATCCTGCAGTTGCGATTAGTAAGATTAATGCGATAATTGTTTTGCCAATTGTGCCACCGATCGTCATCGCTTTAGCAGCATGCCTTGATTTCGTTAATCGTTCAGAATTTAAGATAGGATTTGAACTCCTCATTTAAACTCCTCCTTTATTTTATACCTTTATTTTACCATTTTTAGTAAATTTCTTAAACTTTAAACAAGCTTTAGTAAAATATATGAAAAAAGATGTCCAAAAGGACACCTTATTTCAAAAAACTAAATTAAAATTTAATTTTATTTGCTAAAAATGATTGTAATTCACTTATTGCAACACGAGTTTGCTCCATCGTGTCACGGTCACGAACTGTTACTTTACCATCTTCAATTGATTCGAAGTCGTAAGTAATACAGAAAGGAGTACCGATTTCATCTTGACGTCTATAACGTTTACCAATTGAACCAGTTTCATCAAAATCAACATTGAAATCTTCTGCTAAAGAAGCAAACACTTCTTGTGCATTTTCAGATAATTTTTTAGATAACGGTAAAATCGCAGCCTTATATGGTGCTAACGCAGGATGTAGACGCATTACTGTACGAGATGTACCATCTTCTAATGCCTCTTCTTCATATGCATCAATTAAAAATGCTAATGTAACACGATCTGCACCTAATGATGGCTCGATACAATATGGAACGTATTTTTCATTTGTAATTGGATCATGATATGTGAAATCTTCTGTTGAATATTCCATATGTTGTTTTAAATCATAATCTGTACGAGACGCAATGCCCCATAATTCGCCCCAACCAAATGGGAATTTATATTCAAAGTCAGTTGTCGCGTTACTATAGTGTGATAATTCATCTGCACTATGTTCACGTAAACGAAGATTTTCTTCATTCATACCTAAAGCTAAAAGCCATTTATTAGCAGTTTCTTTCCAATAAGAATACCACTCTAACTCTTCACCTGGTTTACAGAAGAATTCAAGTTCCATTTGTTCAAATTCACGAGTACGGAACGTGAAATTTCCTGGTGTAATTTCGTTACGGAAGCTTTTACCGATTTGAGCAATACCAAATGGTACTTTCTTTCTCATTGTACGTTGAACATTTTTGAAGTTTACGAAAATACCTTGTGCTGTTTCTGGACGTAAGAAAATTTCATTCGTACTTGACTCAGTAACACCTTGGAATGTTTTAAACATTAGGTTAAATTGACGAATATCTGTAAAATCATGGCTACCACAATCAGGACAAGCAATTTTATGCTCCTCAATCAATTTAGCCATTTCTGAAAATGGAAGACCATCAACGATAATTTCCATTCCTTTTTCTTCAAGTGCATTTTCGATTAATTTATCTGCACGATGACGAGCTTTACAATTTTTGCAATCGATCATTGGATCATTAAAGTTACCTATATGACCTGAAGCTTCCCATGTACGTGGATTCATTAAGATTGCAGCATCTAATCCAACATTGTATGGACTTTGTTGAACAAACTTTTTCCACCAAGCTTTTTTCACATTATTTTTTAATTCAACACCTAGTGGTCCATAATCCCACGTATTTGCTAAACCACCGTAAATTTCAGATCCTGGAAATACAAAACCTCTGTGTTTAGCATGACTTACTACGACATCCATCGATTTTTCTGACATTTTCATTTGCCTCCAATTTTCAATTGTTTTTTTGAAAATGCAAGAATGAAATAAAAAAGCTCTCATCCTTAGGCATTTTCTGCCTAGGGACGAGAGCTGTGTTTGCACCCGCGGTTCCACCCTAGTTGACAATTAAAAAAATTGTCCACTTTAAAAATTAACTCGGGAATGCCTTTCGCCAAAGGTTTTGATTGAGCTCACACCATCCTCAATTCGCTTTACAAAATAATCTTTAGTTACTTCTTTCCGTCAACGTTATATGTAATAAATAATATGTTGTTATTTTAACAAAGTGTCAATGATTAAGTCAAATATTATTATGAACAATTTTGATAAAAAAATACCGTGAATTTTTTGAATTATTTTTGGAAAGCTAACATGTAAAGATAAAACCTTTACAGTATGAGCATTACTTGGTATGATAGAAAAGTTGTTTTATTTATATACTATACTATCAGAAGGGAGTGCTAGTTTTGAGTAGCAGCATTTTTCTAAAGAAAAAGAAACGTTCAGCAGTATTGCTTGATAAACATCATTCCATTCGTTTATTAAAGACAAACAAAAAGCGAATCGTGAACAAAAGAAACAATAAAATAAAAGGGTTCGAACAATTACTTGTTAAAGAATTAAACGAGGAAATGATTTCAACTTCAAACAGTACGGTAAATGAAATTTCTGAAAATGTAAATACAGTAGTGATCGAAGGACTTCCAGTAACATTTCTTCTAAAGCTTGGAAAAGAGTTTTTCTCAGATTTAGAAGCAGTGAAGTACTATTATAATAGTAAACATGAAGATTTTTACAAGAATCGTAGTTTACTAGAGGAATCACTTCAATCTTCAATTAACAATGCGTCAAGTGAAGAGCAATTAAAAGTTTCGGAATTTATTTCTAATAAATAATAATTTCATATTAATGAGGGAATCCATAAGGGGTTCCCTCTTTTTATTAGTGTTGAGAAACTGTAGTAAATACTGAACGACTGAGCTACAAATGAAACATAGAGAGCAGCAAATAAGAGGCCTATCTATGCAAACAAACGTTGAAAACTTGCAAATGAATGGCGGACTGCAATTAAAATCAGTGAATCTGCAATTAAAATTACCGAAACTGCAATTAAAATCAGCTTATCTGCAATTTAAAAAAATAATTACCTATACCCGTAAAGGTATATCGGCTGATTTATTTGATCAATGTGGATACGATCGAGTATAACTCTAGCATATTTCTTCTTAAGCAATAAAATATTAATTCAAATCTGCATTTTATCTTTAATAAAGTCTATAAAATAGACTTAAAATGATCAGTACCTCTCAGATACTCTCTGTCTATAACTTTTCCAAGCATTCACATCAAAAAAGGGATGTTCACATGTCAGTTGACCTGACTCATGATACATCCCCTTTTCATTTATCTATTTTTGATTAGAAGATTCATTAAGCTAAATAAGCTTTTTTCACTTCTTCATTATTCATTAATGTCTTACCTTCACCAACCATTTGGATCTCACCAGTTTGAATTACATAGCCACGGTGAGCAATTTGTAATGCTTGGTATGCGTTTTGTTCGACTAATAAGATTGTCATTCCTTGTTTGTTTAGTTGTTCAATGATTTCAAATATTTGTTCAACGATAATTGGAGCAAGACCCATAGATGGTTCATCAAGCATTAGCAATGATGGTCCCATCATTAATCCTCTACCAATCGCTAACATTTGTTGTTCTCCTCCACTCATCGTACCGCCTTTTTGGCTTAGACGCTCTTTTAGTCTTGGAAAATAATCAAATACCATTTCCATGCGTGCAGCGATTAGTTTTTTATCTTTAACAGAGAATGCACCCATCTCTAAATTTTCTTTTACACTTAATTTAGAAAAAATTCTTCTTCCTTCTGGTACATGAGCGATTCCTTTTAAGGCAATTTCATGAGATTGTAGCTTTATAATTTCTTCACCTTTATAAATAAGCGTTCCAGATTTTGGTTTAACTTGGCCACAAATCGTTTTTAGAGTAGTAGATTTTCCAGCACCGTTACTTCCAATTAATGTTACAATTTCACCTTCATTTACTTCAATGTTGATATTTTTCAGTGCTTGAATACCACCGTAAAAAGAGTTAATATCTTTTAATTGTAATAGCGTCATCTTTTCGTACTCCTTTCACTATGCAGTAGTCACTGCACTTTTTCCTAAATATGCTTCAATTACT
The DNA here is from genome assembly GCF_001712755.1 of Gottfriedia luciferensis. GTDB lineage: Bacteria > Bacillota > Bacilli > Bacillales > Bacillaceae_G > Gottfriedia > Gottfriedia luciferensis_B. Next base: position 135,669 of record NZ_MDKC01000002.1, on the reverse strand, counting down.
TTTTGATTATTTCGAATTTCAAGAGGTTTTCCTTCTGCAATTTTTTCGCCATGATCAAGTACAAATAGATACTCGGATATTTCCATAACAAGCTTCATATCATGCTCGATTAAGACGATTGTTAAGTTAAGGTCATCTCTCATTTGATAGATTAAATCAGTCAATTCTTTCGTTTCTTTCGGATTCATCCCTGCAGCTGGCTCATCTAAAAGTAATATTCTTGGTTGAGAAGCTAATGCACGAGCGATTTCAAGTCGTCTTTGTGCACCGTATGATAGACTCGATGCTTCCTCATTATAAACATCAGCCAATCCGACGTATTCTAACCATTTATACGCTTCTTTCATTGCCAATTTTTCTGCTTTTTTAAATTTAGGTAAATGGAATATTGTTGAAAAAACACCATACTTTAAATGCTGATGCATTCCAACCATGACATTTTCTAATGCAGTCATACTATTAAATAAACGAATATTTTGGAATGTACGCGCGATCCCTTTTTTATTTACTGTATGCGGCTTTAGCCCTACTAAACTCTCATTCCCTAGCAAAATTTCGCCACTACTAGGAGTGTACACACCTGTAATCATATTAAAAAATGTTGTTTTTCCAGCTCCATTTGGTCCAATTACCGCTGTAATTGAGCCTTCTTTAATATCAATATTTACATTATTCACAGCTGTTAAACCGCCAAAGCTTTTCGTTAAATTCGTTATTTTTAACATTTGATAACCTCCTCTCTAAAATGAAACTGTGCGTGTTTTTTCTTCGACTACAGTTTGATCTACGACGTCTTCTTTTGGAACAACCTTATTTTTGGCAGGCAATAATCCTTTTGGCCTGAAAATTGCTGCAAGTACTAAAATAAGTCCGAAAATCATACGTTGCATTTTAGAAGGTGATAGAGCCGGTGGTAAATTAATAACTCCATCTAATGTTAATTGGTTTAAATAGTTTGTTACTTCTGTTAATACTTGTAGATTTAAGATTGTTACAAGTGCAGCTCCAAGGATCACACCTGGAACACTACCCATTCCGCCTAAAATAACCATTACCAAGATCGTAATCGATTCAAGTAGTGTAAAGCTTGTTGGGTCAATGAACATTTGCTTTGCAGAGAAAACTACTCCCATCATTCCTGAGAAAGATGCACCGATTGCAAATGCAATTAATTTCGTACGTACTAAGTGGATACCTGATGCTTGTGCAGCGATTTCATTCTCACGTACCGCCTTCCAAGAACGTCCAAGCTTAGAATCTTGTAATCTAGTTACTGCTAAAATGACGATTGCTAAAACAACTAACACGACATAATAAAATTGACCAGAATTATCGATCTCTAATCCAAAAATAGTAGGAGCTGGAATAGAAGATATACCTTGTGCCCCTCCAGTAATATTGATCGGTTTATCTAAGTTATTGAATACAATTCGAATAATTTCTCCAAATCCAAGTGTTACAATTGCTAAATAGTCACCTTTTACACGTAGTACTGGAATACCTAATAATACGCCTGCAATTGCAGCGATAATACCACCGATTATGATAAATACCCAGAATGAGTTTCCTGAAAAAGGAAGGAAATCAAAATGTAAGAAATTCGTAACTTGTTTAGTCGAAAAAATTGCATAAGTATATGAACCGATTGCAAAGAAGGCAACGAATCCTAAATCTAACAGCCCCGCTAACCCAACTACTACGTTTAATCCAAGCGCCATTGCAACATAGATTCCAACTAAAGTCGCTACACCCATATATGATTCAAATGCTGTTCCTTGTGATGCAACATAAGGCATAATCACTGTTAAAACTAGAATTCCGATGCTCCATTTTAATTTGACTGGAAAATTTGTTTTGTATAATAAGTAAAGTGAGAACAAGATTAGTAGAAATGCCGTTACGGATTCTTGTAAAAGGTATAATCCCAATGATGTAACAACGATATATGCTCCTAAGAAAATTCCTTGTAGTTTGTTTGATTGTTTTAACCCTTCTAATAAGCTCTTCATCAAATTCACCTACACTTTCTCAGCTACTGGTTTACCTAGTAAACCTTCTGGCTTGAATATTAGAACTAGAATTAATATTCCAAATGAAACAACATCTTTATATTCTGATGGGAAAATACCATGTGTTAAAGTTGATAAATTTGTTGCCGCAAACACTTCGATTACACCGATTAATAAACCACCAAACATTGCACCACGGATATTTCCGATTCCACCTAATACTGCTGCCGTAAATGCTTTTAGGCCTAAAATAAAACCAATGTATGGATCAATTGTGTTATATTGTAATGCAAAGAGCACGCCAGTTGCACCACCTAATCCAGAACCTAAAAAGAATGTTAAAGAGATGACTTTGTTAACATTAACTGACATTAATGATGCAGTTTCACGATCTTGTGCTACTGCACGCATTGCTGTACCCCATTTTGTTTTATTGATGAAGTAATCTAATGAAATCATCATTACAACTGCAACGACTAAAATAATAATTGATGCTGATTTAATTTGTGCATTTCCAAATGAAGAAAGAATTGAGCTAGTTTTAATTTGGTGTTGTCCTGAAAATAGTGATGGGCCAGTAATAATGTAATTTCCTTCTTTTAATTCAGCAATAAAACGGACGATATCTTGTAGTAAAAATGAAATACCGATTGCTGTAATTAATGTAATTAACTTTGGTGCTTTACGTAATGGGCGATACGCCACCCTTTCGATCCCCATTCCAAGGAATCCAGTTGCTAATGAAGCAATAATTAGAACAATTGCTAATACGATAATTGCAGGTAAACTACTTAATAAACCTAACCCAGTAAATGTAATTAATATCGCAGTACCAATAAACGCACCTGCCATGAATATTTCACCATGTGCAAAGTTAATTAGTTCCAATATCCCATAAACCATCGTGTAACCGAGTGCTACGATTGCATATACTGCTCCTAAAACAAGACCGTCTATTAGAACTTGAGGTAGAGTTTGGATTACTTCATTCATGTATAAGACCTCCTATAAATAATGTAGTTTACTTCCTAGTAACTTCCAAATTTTTACAATTTTCTCAACATATTGAGAGAAAAAGAGTATCTCGTTTTTTACGGGATACTCTTTTCTTTTTCTGGTTGGCATAGTTCCTAATTAAGGTTTAGTAACTTCGCCTTCTTGAGTACCAGGATATTTAGCTTCTTTAAACGTATAAATAAATACTTTCGCGTATTTGTTGTCTCCTTTATCGTCGAAGCCAACCTTCGTTACTACTCCATCATAATCTTGAATCGCACGGACTGCTTTTTCGACTTGTTCACGTGTTGGCGTTTTTCCTTTATTATCATTGATCGCATTTTTTAATCCTTCTAATAAAACGCCTGCAGAATCATAACCGTAAGATGAGAACGATTCGATGTTTTTATTAAATTTAGATTTATATGCGTCAGCAAAAGCTTTACCTTTATCTGTTTTTAACGTATCACCTGCTACTGAAGTATAGTAGAAGTTTTTAACAGCATCTCCAGCAATATCAACTAAACCTGAAGAGTCCATTCCATCTCCACCCATGAATGGGATGTTTAACCCTTTTTCACGAGCTTGTTTTAATAAAATTCCACCTTCAGCATAAAGTCCACCGAAGAATACTAAATCAGGCTTTTTCGCAATTGCATTATTTAGTACTCCGTTAAAATCTTTATCTCCGATTGAGATCCCTTCTTCACCTAAGATTTTAGCGCCTAATTTCTGAGCAGCAGCTTTGAATTCATTTGCTAAACCAGTTCCGTAAGGTGTTTTATCTTGAATGATAAAAATATTTTTAGCTTTTAAAGTATTAACAGCGAAATTTGCACCTGCAGGACCTTGGAAGTCATCACGAGCACAAATTCGGTTAACTACTCCTAATCCGCGATCAGTTACTTCATTTGCAGTATTTGAAGGAGATACCATTACGATATGATCTTTCTCATACTTTACAGAAGAAGGAATTGCTACACCAGAGTTTAAGTGTCCTACAACACCAAGGATTTTATTGTCTGCAGCTAACTGCTCAGCATTTGCTACACCTTTTTTTGGATCCCCTTGGTCATCATAAGGTACAATCTTTAAATCAAAGCCTAATTTTTTGAAAGCTGCTTTTTGATCCTCTAATGCAAGTTGAGCTCCAAGTTTAATGGATTCACCTAAAATTGCATTATTACCAGATAATGGTGTATTTGTCGCAATTTTAATGACCTGGTTCCCATCCTTTGAACTATTACTACCACAGCCTGCTAAAATACCCGCAGTTAACGATACTGATGCTAAAATTGCAAATCCCTTCTTGAAAACCATATGTACGCCCCCTTAAAAACCTATTTTTTTGAAAATTTAAAATTCTTAAGAAAATAGTAAGCTATATTTTTTCGTTAGACAAGTTCTTTTGGTTCAAAATATTTCGACAATTCTGTCGATTCTTCGTTATTTTAGGTAATTATTCCCATTAAAATATCATTAAAAACTTTATTTCCTTATTTTCGAAATATAAAATTAAAAGATTTTAATGTATTTTACTAGGTTAATCTTAAAAAAATATTTTCCTAGTATTATTTTACGTTTTTCGACAAATTCGACAAAAAAACCTATTCCAAAAAGCTCGGAATAGGCCAAATTTTAATTATTTTCTTCTTTTTTATATCGAATGATCGTCTTTATTTCACCAGAATCATCTGTATCCATAACAAATGATCCATTACTATATTGATCACTATTTCTTAAATCAGTTGGGTCAACTGTCTCAAATTGACCAGATTTACTTAATAAAGCAAACATATCATTTTGGTTTATTGCGTATACCCCAATTAACAAATGAGGATTATTTTTTAAATCACGAAGTACTTTAACACCTCGAGTACCTCGAGAACTTTGAGGGATCGTATCAAGTTTCATTTTTTTAATTGCCCCTCGATGTGTTGCACAGAAAATTTCTTTCACTTCATTATTAATCGTATCTGCAGAAACAACAAAATCATTATCTTTTAAATTTATTCCTTTAACTCCACCAGCTCTTAATCCTTGAATACTAATTTCTTCAACAGTAAATACCAATGTGTATCCTGAACTTGTAGCCAATAACACTTGATCAGTTTCTGAAGTGACACCAGCAAAAATTAAGGAATCATCAGACTTAATTGACATACCGACAAGTGGTTTAGAATATCGTTGTACTTTTAATTGCTGTATACTTGTACGTTTTACAACACCATTTTTAGTGACAAATAATATATAATCTTTATTTTCTTCAAAATTATTTACGACTGTAGCAGAAAGAATTGCTTCGTCACGCTCAATAGGAATAATATTAGCAACATGTTGCCCCATATCTTTCCATCTGATATCCTGCATTTCATGAATTGGTAAATATAAATAGTTACCTTTTGAAGTAAATAAAATTAGTGTATCTGTCGTTGTACTTTCTATTTGATAAATTAAACGGTCGCCTTCTTTCATACCGTAATCTTTACCATTCGAAGCTGAATAAGATCTTGGACTTGTTCGTTTAACGTATCCTTCACTAGTAACGGTGACAATAACGTCTTCTTGAGCAATTATATCTTCTCTAGAAATTTTAATTTCTTCGATTTCTTCTTGAATTGTCGAACGTCTGTCGTCTGCATATTTCAACTTAATTTTCTTTAAGTCTGTTTTGATAACTGACAATAATTTTGCTTCACTGTTTAAAATTGCTTCAAGCTGTTTGATCTTTTTATCTAACTCATCTGCTTCTTCTTGTAATGCAGTAATATCAGTATTTGTTAAACGATATAACTGTAACATAACAATCGCTTCAGCTTGTTGTTCAGTAAACGCAAATTGAACAATTAACTTATCTTTTGCATCACGTTTATCATTTGCAGAACGGATTGTTGTTATCACTTCATCTAAAATTGATAAAGCCTTCATTAAACCTTCTACAACATGCTGTCGAGCTTTAGCTTTTCTTAAATCAAAATTTGAACGATTTGTAATGACCTCTTTTTGATGTTCAATATACGCATCAAGAATTGCCGGTAATGACATCTGTTTTGGTGTACGATTATAAATCGCAACCATATTGAAGTTATAAGGTATTTGAAGCTCAGTGTTTTTATATAAATAATTTAAAATCGCTTCGTTATTTGCATCTTTTTTCAGTTCAATGACAATACGTAGTCCAGTACGATCTGTTTCATCACGTACTTCCGTAATTCCATCTACTTTTCGATCAAGACGAACCTCGTCCATTTTCTTTACTAAATTCGCTTTATTCACTTCTGAAGGAATTTCTGTAATAATTAATGCCTGTTTACCACCACGTAAATCCTCGGTATGAACACGGCTTCGTATAATGATTTTACCTTTACCTGTTTCATAAGCTTTTTTTATTCCATCTACACCTTGAATGATCCCTCCAGTAGCAAAATCTGGTCCGTGGATTACGGTCATTAATTCATCTACTGAACAGTTTTTATTTTCAATGCGCATAATGGTCGCATCGATTACTTCTCCAAGGTGGTGCGAAGGTATTTCAGTTGCATATCCAGCAGAGATTCCAGTACTACCGTTAACTAATAAATTTGGAAACATTGATGGTAAAACAACTGGCTCCATACTCGTATCGTCAAAGTTTGGCACAAAATCAACTGTTTCTTTATCAATATCTCTTAATAGTTCACTTGCTATCGCTGATAACCTAGCTTCCGTATAACGCATAGCTGCTGGAGGGTCTCCATCGATACTACCGTTATTTCCGTGCATTTGAATTAAAACATTTCTTAATTTCCAATCTTGACTTAGTCGTACCATCGCATCATAAACAGAAGTATCACCATGAGGATGGTAATTACCAATTACATTTCCGACTGTTTTAGCAGATTTACGGTAAGGCTTGTCTTGCGTGTTTCCTTCAACATGCATTGAATACAAAATACGGCGCTGAACTGGCTTTAACCCGTCACGAGCGTCAGGTAATGCACGTTCTTGAATAATATACTTACTATATCGACCAAAGCGGTCACCAATTATGTCTTCTAAAGGGATATTATATAATTTTTCCGATGATTGCATCAGACTTTGCTCCCTTCTGATTCTACTTCAACTTGCTCATTGTTTAAAATTTTGTCCTCTTCATCTAAATCAAATACTACATTCGATTCAATCCATTTACGTCTAGGTTCAACTTTATCACCCATTAAAGTAGTTACACGACGATCCGCTCTTGCAGCATCATCAATTTTCACACGAATAAGCGTTCTAGTCTCTGGATCCATCGTTGTATCCCAAAGTTGGTCAGCATTCATCTCACCAAGTCCCTTGTAACGCTGAATCATATACCCTTTACCGATTTTTTTGATTGCATCTTGTAAGTCTACCTCTGACCAAGCGTATTCGATTACTTCTTTTTTTCCAGAACCTTTACTTACTTTGAATAAAGGAGGTAAGGCAATATAAACTTTACCAGCCTCTACTAAAGGCTTCATATAACGGTAAAAGAATGTTAGTAATAGTACTTGAATATGCGCTCCATCTGTATCAGCATCGGTCATAATAACGATTTTGTCATAGTTCACATCTTCAATATCAAAATCACTACCTACTCCTGCACCAATCGCATGAATAATCGTATTAATCTCTTCATTTTTCATTATGTCAGCAAGTTTTGCCTTCTCGGTATTAATAACCTTACCACGCAGGGGCAAGATTGCTTGGAATCGTCGATCACGACCTTGTTTAGCACTACCACCAGCTGAATCACCCTCAACTAGGTATAATTCGTTTTTTTGTGGGTTACGAGATTGTGCAGGTGTGAGCTTACCGCTTAATGAAGTTTCTGTGCGTTTTCTCTTTTTACCACTTCTTGCTTCCTCACGTGCCTTTCTTGCTGCTTCTCTTGCTTGATAAGCTTTTATCGATTTCTTTACTAATGAAGTTGCAATGTCTGGATTTTCTTCCAGGAAATAAGCTAATTGATCCGAAACAACTGAATCAACAGCTGATCTTGCTTCACTAGTACCTAATTTACCTTTTGTTTGTCCTTCAAATTGAAGCAGCTCTTCAGGAATTCGTACTGATACAATTGCAGCTAATCCCTCACGAATATCCGCTCCATCTAGATTTTTATCTTTTTCTTTTAAGAGACTTACTTTTCTTGCATATTCATTAAACGCTCTTGTTAAAGCAGTTTTTGCACCAACTTCGTGCGTACCACCATCTTTTGTACGAACATTATTTACGAAAGAAAGCATCGTTTCCGAATAACCGTCATTAAATTGAAATGAAAATTCAACCTCAATTTTATTTTGTAATCCTTCAAAGAATACAACAGGATGTAATGCTTCTTTTTCTTCGTTTAAATACGATACAAATGCTTCGATACCGTTTTCATAATAAAACTCTTCGAACGTATCATGTCGTTCATCTTTAATTGTAATTTTTAAGCCTTTTAATAAAAATGCTGACTCTCTAAGTCTTTCACATAAAGTATCAAAGTTAAAATTTGTAGTACTAAAAATAGTCGGATCTGGTTTAAAATGGATCGTCGTACCAGTTCGTCTTGTCTTACCAACGATTTCTAATGAAGTGACTGCTTTACCTCCAGCTTCAAATCGTTGCTTGAAAATTGTTCCTTCACGGTGAATTTCAACTGTTAACCATTCTGATAAAGCATTTACTACTGATGCACCAACACCATGTAGACCACCACTTGTTTTGTAGCCGCCTTGTCCAAATTTACCACCTGCGTGTAATACAGTTAAAATAATTTCTGGAGTTGGTTTTCCCATTTTGTGCATTCCAGTAGGCATCCCACGACCATGGTCTTTTACGCTTAAGCTATTATCTTTATGAATAACCACATCTATTTGAGTCCCGTGACCAGCTAATGCTTCATCTACAGAGTTATCTACGATTTCATAAACTAAATGGTGCAGACCTCTACTATCTGTGCTGCCAATATACATTCCAGGTCGTTTACGTACAGCTTCTAAACCTTCTAGTACCTGTATCGCATCTTCGTTATATGTTGTTTCATTCTTTGCCAACACCATTTCTCCTTTCTAACTAAACACTTACATAAGAACATCTGTTCCATTATATCATATTATAAATAAAATGTTTCTTCTAATCGTTCATGTTAATGGTTTTTTTCCTAACTTACAAGTCGAACATGAAAAAAAATATCGGAAAACTTTATAAGAAACTGGATTTTAGAATCAAGAAAATGCAGGTTTAAGGTTGAAAATTGATAATTTAACTTAACAAAATTCTATTTTACAGAACTTGCAAATTGGACTAATTGCGTTTCTAAATTGATGCATATCTGTACAGTTTCTTAAGCTTACCCTAATGTACTTATTCCCTACTCGATCTTCCGTTAAAAAAACTCACTGATTAACAGTGAGCCAGATTTTAAAACAAATTAAAAAAATTGATTATCAGACTTGTCGAAAACGCTTTACTTTCGAGTCACGAAGGCAAGTGGTGACCAAATTTACCTTATGCGGTAATTTAGCATTGCAGCCAGGTAAAGCACGAAGAAAACGAGCTTCTGATGACCAGTATAAAACAGTGAGCTTTTTTAACGGACTATCTTGTCATTGCATGCTCAACTTTAATACAACGATCCATAATGACCGTTTTACCATTTTCCTTTAACAATTGATATGCTTCTTCGTTTTCGATACCAAGCTGCGCAAAGAAAACATCGCAATCAATTTTAAGAAACTCTTGTGCTACAGGTAATAGGTGTTCAGGTCTTCTAAATACATTTACAATATCTACTTTTTCATTTATTTCAGTCAAACTTGCTACTGCTTTTTCTCCTAAAACAGTATCAACTGTTGGATTTACTGGAATAATTTTATATCCAGCATCTTGCATAGCCTTACTTACCATATAAGACGTTTTAGACGGGTCCCCTGATAATCCAACAACTGCAATTACTTTACTTGATTTTAAAATCTTGCCAATTTCTTCTCTTGATGGGTATTTACTCATTTGCTAGTCACCCTTTCTGTTTGCATAAATAAGCGAAAAGATTAACTTTTCGCTTATTTTGTATTCTTTTATCATATTTCCTAAGTCAATTGCCTGTCAATCATTGACTAGAAGCTAATGTTAATGTTGAATTAGTTAACTTACCATCACGGTAATAAGTAATCTTTAACTTATCTCCAACTTTTTTATGTGAATATAAGTATTCTCTGACAGTAATGACATCACTTACTGGCTTGTCATCAAGTGCAACGATAACGTCTAATTGTTTCATTCCAACTTTAGCAGCAGGAGTATTTGGATCAACATGTGTAACAACTGCACCTTTAGTCACTGAACCAGGTAATTTCAATGTTTCTTCGATATTAAATTGCGGTATTTCATCAAGTGATTTTAAGCCTACACCCATTACAGGTCGAGTCACTTCACCAAATTTTTCGATTTGATCTAAAGCTGGTTTTGCAATATTCATTGGGATTGCAAATCCAATTCCTTCAACAGCTTGTTCGGCAATTTTACTTGAATTAATCCCGATTACTTCACCTTTTGCATTGATTAAAGCACCACCACTATTACCAGGATTAATCGCTGCATCCGTTTGAATTACTTGAGTTTGGTAATCTGCAACTCCATCTCCATCGATATCTTGTGGTATTTCACGAGCTTTACTACTTACAATTCCTTCTGTTACAGTACTTTCTAAAAATCCAAGTGGATTTCCAATTGCAATAGCAGTTTCACCAACGTTAATTTTTTCTGAATCACCTAATTTAGCGATATTTGTAACATATTTTGCATCTATTGCTACAACTGCTAAATCTAATAATTCATCTGTTCCAACAAGCTTAGCATCAATTAATTGACCATCTGCCATTTTTACTTTTAATTGTTTTGCACCAGCAACAACATGGTTATTTGTCGCTACTAAAGCTTTATTTCCTACTCTTTTATAAACTACACCTGAACCAGATCCAGCTTCTTCAGTTTCCATTGAAAATGGATTTGATGATTGATAATTATTAACTCCTACTACAAATTTGCGAGCATTTTGGATCGTAGTTGTTAAATCTTCTCTTGATACATTAATAACTTGTGTTGGTACTGTATTCGTATCATTATTTAAGTTTGCAGGTTTATTAGTTAAATTAAAAATATCCGGGGATACGATTGAGATCGTTACAGCTCCTATTATCGCTCCAATAAAGCCTGTAACAAGTGGATATCCTCCACGTCTACTTCTCTTTTGTCTTTTATGATTATTATCATCGTATAAATCTGTTTCATCATAATATCCCATAATTCATTCCTCCAATATGTAGGTATCTTTTATTGATATTAATTTAACCCACTCATGTGTATTTGCTGTGAACTTTTTGATTTAATTCAAATATTTTTTCAAATTAAAAATAAATTCAACTCCATCTTCCTTATTATGAACTTTTATAGTTGAATGATGTAAGTCTAGGATTGTTTTTACGATTGCTAAACCTAAACCTGTTCCACCATTTTGTCTGTTTCTAGATTCATCAATACGATAGAAGCGATCCCAAATTTTATCAATTTTATCAGCAGGGATTGGATTACCTTCATTAAAAATAGAGATATTTACATTATCCCCTTCATCTAATAAATTCATTTTTATAACACTACCTGGGTTCCCATAATGGATTGCATTTGATAGGATATTAATAATTACTTGTTCTATTTTTCTTTTTTCACCTATTACGAGCGTATCCTCATCAAGATTAAAATTGAAATGACAATGAATATTACTATTTTCAAACATGCGAATAATCACATTTTCTATGCAATCCACAATTAAAAAAGGTTCACTTTTTAGTGTATATGTTCCTGATTGAAGTTTGGAAAGTTCTAACATATCGACAACTAACCCGTTCATCCGATCAACTTCTTCAAGGATTACATCTGCATAATAACCATTTTTTTCAATATTTAATCCATCTTTTAAACCTTCTGCATAACTTTGCACAATACTTAATGGCGTTTTAAGCTCATGAGATACTCCACTAATAAACTCTTTTCTTATTTGTTCTAACTGTTTTTCTTTTTCAATATCCTTCATTAATTTAACATTTGCCTGCTGTAAATTTTCAATCGTACTAGCTAAATTCTCAGATAATGAATTTATTGATTTGGATAATTGTCCAATTTCATCATCGGATTGAATATCAATTTTCTCGTTAAAGTTTAATTTTGCTAATTGATCTGTTACAGAATTCATTTTCAATAATGGTTTCGTAATCAATTTCGAATAGTAAAAAGAAACGATCACAATCAGCAATAAAGCAATAATAAAAGCGTAAATATAAAAATCTTTTAAAACGTACATCGCTTCATTTACTGGTTGTAGGGAAGTAATGGCAAAAATAACTTCTTTTGAACCTTTATTCGTATTAATTGGGTAAATAAAAACTTTATTTTCTAATCCATTTGCGCGGTCTAAGTAACGATAAATTAACGGGAAATCCTCCTCAGAATAGTTAGAAAAATCTTCATTACTCTTTGCCCAATCAGTTATTGCACCCATTAATGAGTTCATTTGAGCTGAATATGTATATTGATTTGCAATTGGTAAATGTAAATTAACAACTTTCCCTTTAATTTCAATATTCACCAATTCCTGAAGATTATTTTTAGTTGACAGTTGAATCGTGTTAGAAGGTTGATTTTCCTCTTGCCAAACACCCATATTCGTTTTTATATAAAGTGGAATAAAATAATCATCTTGAACATAACCTCGGATTGTAATCCTTGAATTTTCTTTAATATTAAGCCCTAAAATACTGTCTATTTGATCCGAATATAATAAATTATTTAAAGGTACATATACCTTTTTTCCTTCATTCGTAAGGACGGTTAAATCAAAATTATTCTCAGCTTTTAATACGCCTCTTTTATCTAAAACTGCTAAAGTTGTATTGTATTTGGAATATAGTTTAGATAGCTCTTGTTGAAACTGATTGTTGTTAAATTTACCCGCTTTATAACCTTTAGCAAATTGTGTAAGTTCCTCTGTTACAATATTTACTTTCTTATTCGTATAAAAAGATTGCATAAAGATTGATTGACCAACAAATACAATTAATAAAAATATAACTAATAATAACGTTATGGATAAAAAAAGTTTACGGACTATACTATTTTTCATTTTCTACTCCTCAAACTTATAGCCTACTCTAATAACTGTTGCTATATGCTTTGCTTTGTCTCCCAATTTATGTCTAAGTTTTTTTATATGTGTATCAACCGTTCTTCCATCACCAAAATAATCAAAACCCCAAATATTATTTAATAATTGATCTCTTGTTAATACGATGCCTTTATTATCAATTAAATAGCATAGTAATTCGAACTCTTTATTCGTAAGTTGTAATAATTCATTATTTATTGAAGCTGTCCTTGACGACGTATTGATCGTAATTCCACAAATCGTTTTAGATTCTTTATCATCTTCTTTTAAATCAGCCGTTCTTCTAAGTACACTTTTTGCTTTCGCTACTAGAATCTTAGGACTGAATGGCTTTGTCACATATTCATCTGTTCCAATATCAAAACCAAGTAATTGATCTTCTTCTTCTGAGCGAGCAGTGGTCATAATGATTGGAATACTTGATTGCTCTCTAATTAACTTACAAACTTCCCATCCATCTAATTTTGGTAGCATTAAGTCTAAAATAATTAAATCTACTTGATTTTCGTTAAATTTCTTTATACCTTGTTCTCCATCTTCTGCTTCGATTACAGTAAATTGATCGTTTTCAAAATACTCTTTTACGATTTCTCTTAATCTTTTTTCATCTTCAATGATTAAAACTGTCGGGTTCATATTTTTTTCCTTCCATTAAAATTGATAGATATTAGAACTTTTACCTAAAATAAAATGTCCTTTGTTTCCTGATTTGAATTAATATTCTAAAGCAACTATCTATATATTCGCTTAAAATTGTGATAAAATCATATGATACTGCACTAATTTATTATTGTTTGAAAAGGAGCTAGAAAATGAGTTTGGTCATTATTGTACTAGCCTATTTAATCGGATCTGTACCATTCGGTTTAGTAGTTGGAAAAATATTTTACGGAGTAGATATCCGTCAACACGGTAGTGGAAATCTTGGTGCGACAAATACATTCCGCACATTAGGTAAAAAAGCAGGTATTATTGTAACACTTGGAGATATTTTAAAAGGAACACTAGCAGCTTCATTACCTGTATTATTCCATTATCATGGAATTCACCCATTAATTATCGGTCTAGTTGCTGTTATTGGACATATGTATCCAATATTTGCCGGATTTAGAGGTGGTAAAGCGGTAGCAACCTCTGCAGGGATCTTATTATATGCATCACCACTACTTTTTGTCTGCTTAATCATTATCTTCGCAATTAGTTTAAAAACAACAAAATATGTTTCACTTTCGTCAATGTTAACAGCATTTTTAGGTACAATTTTAGCTTTTATAATGGAATACACTGGTCTAATTAAAGACAATGGGTACATCATAACTTATATTTTAATCGTACTTACAATCTTTGTCGTATATAAACATCGTCCAAATATAAAACGAATTAAAGACAAAACAGAACCAAAAGTAAAATTTTAAAAGCATGATTAGCTAAAGATTAGAGAATGAAGATGAATGATCTCCCTCTCTAATCTTTTATTTATTCATGCTCTTATTGCTTCTTCTAACCTTTAATCTTGCCCCATCGCCTTCTCATATGCTTCATACCAGTCAGGGAACACCTTCTTAAATTTAATCGGTCTAAATGTTTCTTTATGAACAACGACGTGTGTTGAATTTCCTATACAGCAAATATCCCCTTCTTCATTAAGGATTTCATATTCATAAATCACTTTAAGTGGTGTGAGTGATTTTACTTTTGTTTTTACTATAGCAGTCTGTCCATAACGAAGACTCTTCTTGTATGAAACATTCAAATCAATCACTGGAGAAATAACACCTTGTGATTCCATTTCTGCATAATTAAAGCCCAAATCTTTTATTAATTGAGTACGTCCAATTTCAAACCACACTAAATAATTTGCATGGTAGACAACACCCATTGCATCTGTTTCTACATATCTTACTTCAACTAATTTTTCTGAAATAAACATAAAGTCACCTCTTATTCTTCTACAGAATACTTTACCAAAAAATTAATAATTGTTCTATTTTTTAACTTATCCTAAATGTTATAATTTTCTTATAATAATCTAATGATTTTCTAACATTAGAAATTAGGAGGTCGAACTTCTTGAAGGTTCTAGTAGGCTCAATCTTAATCATCCTTCTTTTTTTATTCGGAGTATGGCTTCTTCTTTCTCCAACATTTGAAAAAATTGGCGAGAAATCAGCGAAAGTAAAAAATATTTTAAAGGATAAGGGGGACAAAAATAATGGAAATTCGTCCAAATGAAAAAAAGAAATCATTATTCAATCGTAAACTAATTGGAGGAATCATCGCGGGTATTGCGCTGATCTTAATCACAACAATTCCAACATTATTTATTGAAAAAATAACACCTGGTTATGTAGGAGTTGTCTACTCACCAAATGGAGGAATACAGAAAAACACATTATCACAAGGTTGGAATTTCGTTGGTTTATTCGATAAAGTAACCGAGTATCCAGTCCGTCTTCGTACAGTAGAATATAAAGACGTGGCATTAGCTACTTCAGACGGTAAAAGAATCGAAATGGATTTATCCTATACATATAAAATTGACCCTTCTAAAGTAGTATCCATGTTTAACGAGTTTGGACCTGTGTCGATCGAGGAAATTGAGGAAACATATTTAAAGAAACGTCTACAAGATGCAGCACGAATTGCAGTATCAAAATACACAGTTTTACAATTATACGGCGAGAAATCAAGTAATGCCTCAGCTGATATCGAAACAATCTATAAAGACGATGTAAAAGTACTTGGATTCTTTGTTGAAAATTTAACACTAGGAACGCCAAAACCCGATGCAAAAACGCAGGATGCAATTGATGCACGTGTTCAAGCTGCCCAAGAAAATGATCGTAAAAAAATTGAACTAGAAACGGCTAGAATTGAAGCAGAAAAGAAAAAAGTAGAAGCAAAGGCTGATGCTGATTCACAACTAATCAGAGCACAAGGTCAAGCAAAAGCGAACCAAGTAATCCAACAAACGTTAACCAATGAATTAATTGAATACAAAAAAGCAGAAAAATGGGATGGAAAACTCCCTACTGTTTCAGGAAGTAACTCAAATATCATTCAATTCCCACTTGATCCAAATAGCGATAAAGAATCAAAAAAATAAATATTCGTGCTAAAAAACCTAGCTTTCGGCTAGGTTTTTTATTTTCAATTTGCTTTTCCACCTATTCTCTTCTAATCCAAACTCTTTGGCATATATTTAATAGAGACGAATATCTACGTTTAATGGAAGGAGATAAACTTGATGCAAATTCATGTTGTAAAAAGTGGAGAAACAGTAATGAGTATTGCAGATTTTTATGGAGTTGAACGCCAAGCACTCATTAATTCAAATGCTCTTGTAGCTCCTTATAAAATAATAAAAGGTCAATCGCTTGTTGTACCAACTACAGGAAATGAATATTTTGTTCAACCCGGTGATAACTTATATGATTTAGCTTTAACCTATGGTGTAACATCAAGTCAAATTGCAACTTTAAGTGGAATTAGTCCATATGCTACATTAAATGTCGGCCAAAAGCTACATCTTCCACCACGAAAAAAAAGAAATATCGAATCAATTGGCTATTTACAACCTACTTCAAACCCAATTAAACCAGCACTTGAAGAATCGGCTCGAACAGAAAGTAAGTTTTTAACCTATTTAGCACATTTTAGCTTTGATGCGAAAAGAGATGGTACATTAACAGAACCACCACTTGGAAACATTCCTCAAATCGCAAGGGATAATCGCTGTATATATATGATGGTTGTCTCTAATCTTGAAAATGGACAGTTTTCAACATCACTCGCAACCGATATATTACAAAGTCCAGCAGTTCAAGATAAATTGATAAATACAATTATTAGTACTGCTAATAAATATGGATTTAGAGAAGTAAATATAGACTTTGAAGACGTTGCCTCAACTGACCGTGTAGCTTATATTAATTTTTTAAATAAAGTAAAATCAAGACTGCCTCAAGGATTCATTTTGAGTGCTACATTAATACCTAAAACAAGTTCAAACCAAAAAGGTAGATTTTACGAAGCTCATGATTATGCTAACATAGGTAGAGTTGTGGACTTCGTTGTCATCATGACATATGATTGGGGCTGGCAAGGCGGTCCTCCTATGGCCGTATCACCTATTGATCAAGTTCGTAAAGTAATCAACTATGCAAAGACCGTAATTCCTGTACCAAAAATTGTAATGGGTCAAAATCTATATGGATTTGACTGGAAAGTTCCATTTAAACAAGGTACCATGGCTAAAGCATTAAGTGCTGAAGCTGCGACAAATTTAGCAATTCAAATGACAAACGAAATCCTTTTTGATAACAAAGCAAAAGCACCTCATTTCCGATATACAGAATCAAATGGTCAAAAACATGAAGTTTGGTTCGAAGATGCAAGATCAATTCAAGCCAAGTTTAACTTAATAAAACAAGAGAATATACGTGGGATCTCGTATTGGAAATTAGGATTACCTTTTATTCAAAATTGGGAGCTTCTTGAAGCTAATTTTAATGTAGTTAAAAGAGCATAAAGAAAAGCTAGGTATTTATGAGGCTAACTCAAAATACCTAGCTTTTTTTAATTAGTCATTTGTATTATTAAATGCTTGCTCGTCTTTTAGTTCACTTTCTAATGCTGCTATAGCTTCCTCGCGACGTTGATTTTTAGCTAATGCATTTTGACGATCTTGCTCATTTCCGAATTTCATAGAAGCTTCTGCTTCGTTAATATTTTCCCTCGTATTGTTTATATTATCTTGAATTTTTCTTGCATTATCACTACGATCATCTGGCTTTGGTGTATTTGTATATTCCATCATAAATCACTCCAATTCAAAATTTGTTTTTGTGTTTTTGATTTTACCCGTTATCTACAATTGGTTGTTTGCCAGTAGGATCTTTATACTGCATTTGTTTACCCTTATTCCCACCAGCTGCTTTGTTTTGAGTACCTACATGATTTGGTACAAAATCTTTAGGATGTTTTTTTGGATTTCCCATTTTATCGCCCCCTAGCGATAGTATGAGTTTTGTTGCTGTAAATATGTAAAAGGAAATTAAAAAATGACCAATTTTGACAACAAAAAAAGAAGGAAATAATTCCTTCTTTTGTATAAACAAAATTTGATTTTTATAATGACTAATTTACTCCGCTTTAGCTTTTCTTTCTAAACGTTCTTCTAGTCGATCATATATTTTATTCAAAGCTTCTTCATCATTTAATAGTGAATTTTTATTTTCTAGAATTAATTCTTGAAACGATTTATGTCTTTTCTTTCTCAAAACAATCACCTCTTCTTTTTATGTTAGTATTGCCAAAAAAAAGAGTTTTCTTACATTTTAGTAAATTTTTTCTTATTTTAAAAATGCATTTAATTGTTTTTCAGTTAATGGTCCAATTTGTTTAAAAACTACTTCTCCATTCGGATTAATAAAGTATGTAGTTGGTATTGAAATTACACCATATTTACGAAAATTATCACCGTTTTCATCAATTAAAATTCGATAATTCATACTATTTTTATTAACAAAATTCTTGATAAAGTTTAAATCCTTTTTCTCGCCAATATAATCCGCAACACCAATCATTTCAATATCCTTATGCTCTTGATGGAATTTCTCTAATGCTGGTATCTCGTCTTGACAAGGAGGGCACCAAGTAGCCCAAAAGTTTAAGATTACTTTCTTACCTTTAAATGAAGACAAATTAACCTTCTTTTCATCCAAAGTCATCAATTGTATATCAGGTGCCTGCTGTCCAACTTGAACACCTAATTTTTCAATTGAAGCAATATAAGCATCATTATTGTTACTGACTTTTTTCTCTTCTTCTTTTTTCTCATATAATTGAAAAATTGAATACCCTAACGCTACAAAAAGAATCAGCAAAGGAATTACTTTTTTCATACAAATCACCCTTTTAATGAACTATCTCTATTTAACCATAATAAATACAAAAGTGGAACATGCTCACATATGTTCTTAGACAATATCTCTTTGGATTATCTTTTAACTACTATTTCCCATTCAAATTATCTTAATATAGATCCACTTTCATTATATTTTTTACAGGAATGGCCTATTAATTCGTAATTTTTTTATCCATTTAGTCCATTTTAGTGTTAGGTTGATCGCTTCAATCCGATTAATTACTGATATTCTGATTTTAATTGTGATTTTACAAATTTAATTGCGATAACATCATTTTAATTGCGATTAACGGTTTTTATTTGCGATAACATCATTTTAATTGCGATTACTGGTTTTTATTTGCGATGACACCATTTTAATTGCCATTACCGGTTATTATTTGCGATGACATCATATTAATTGCCATTACTGGTTTTTATTTGCGATGCCACCATTTTAATTGCCATTACCGGTTTTTATTTACGAAGACATAACTTAATTGCGATTTCTGATTTTTATTTGCGATGACATCATTTTAATTGCCATTACTGGTTTTTATTTGCGATGCCACCATTTTAATTGCCATTACCTGTTTTTATTTGCGATAACATCATTTTAATTGCGATTATCGGTTTTTATTTGCGATGACATCATTTTAATTGCCATTACCTGTTTTTATTTGCGATGACATCATTTTAATTGCCATTACCTGTTTTTATTTGCGATGACATCATTTTAATTGCCATTACAGGTTTTTATTTACGAAGACATATTTTAATTGCGATTTCTGATTTTTATTTGCGATGACATCATTTTAATGGCCATTACAGGTTTTTATTTGCGATGACATCATTTTAATTGCCATTACAGGTTTTTATTTGCGATGACATCATTTTAATTGCGATTACTGGTTTTTATTTGCGATGACATATTTTAATTGCGATTTCTGATTTTTATTTGCAATGACATCGTTTAAATTGCGATGCTACTTACCCAAAACAAAAAAACACGGTCCAAAAAAGACCGTGTTTTCTATATTAATGAGTTACTTTAGAATTATTTAATTTATCACGTAATACCATTTGTAAGATACCACCATGACGGTAGTAGTCGATTTCAACTTCGCTGTCGAAACGAGCAACTACTTCAAATTCAACAGTTGTGCCGTCTTCTTTTGTTGCAGTTACTTTTACAAGATCACGTGGTTTAACATTCTCATCTACATTAACAGCAAATACTTCTTTACCGTTTAATCCAAATGTTTCAGCATTTTCGCCATCTTTAAATTGAAGTGGTAAAACACCCATTAATACTAAGTTACTTCTGTGGATACGCTCGAAGCTTTCAGCAAGAACTGTTTTGATTCCTAAAAGGTTTGTTCCTTTAGCAGCCCAGTCACGAGAACTTCCCATACCGTAGTCATTTCCAGCTAAGATCATTAATCCAGTACCATCTTCTTTATAACGCATTGCTGCATCATAAATTGACATAACTTCGCCAGTTGGCCAGTAAGTAGTGTATCCACCTTCTGTACCTGGAGCGATTTGGTTACGGATACGGATATTAGCGAATGTACCACGCATCATTACATCGTGGTTACCACGACGAGAACCGTATGAGTTAAAGTCTACAGGTTTAACACCTTTACTTTGTAGGTAAAGTCCTGCAGGAGTTGTTTTACCAATAGAACCAGCTGGTGAAATGTGGTCAGTTGTTACTGAATCACCGAATTTACCAACGATTTTTAAACCAGCTAATGGTTTAACTACACCTGGCTCTTTTGATAATCCTTCAAAGAATGGAGGATTTGCGATATAAGTTGATTCGCTATCCCATTTGTATAAAGAATCATCAGTTGTTTGAATTTCGTTCCAACGTTTGTTATCTTCAAATACTCTTTCATATTCTTTTTTGAATAATTCAGGAGTAACTGTAGATGCAACTACTTCTTGAACTTCTGCAGATGTTGGCCAGATATCTTTTAAGAACACATCGTTTCCATCTTTATCTTGACCGATTGGCTCAACTGAGAAGTCGATATTTACATTACCTGCTAACGCGTAAGCAACTACTAATGGTGGTGATGCTAAGTAGTTACCTTTAACTTGAGGATGAATACGTCCTTCGAAGTTACGGTTACCAGAAAGTACAGATGTTACTAACATATCATTGTCAGCAATAG
The DNA here is from genome assembly GCF_001712755.1 of Gottfriedia luciferensis. GTDB lineage: Bacteria > Bacillota > Bacilli > Bacillales > Bacillaceae_G > Gottfriedia > Gottfriedia luciferensis_B. The sequence goes on along the minus strand of NZ_MDKC01000002.1, from coordinate 114,366 downwards.
CTGCTTCCATTTCAGGAGCTAATGGACCTGAGTTACCGATACATGTAGTACATCCATAACCAACAATGTTAAAGCCTAATTGATTTAAGAAAGGAATTAATCCAGCTTCTTGTAAATATCCACTAACAACTTTAGATCCAGGAGCTAATGAAGTTTTTACATAAGCAGGTACTGTTAATCCTTTTTCAACAGCTTTTTTAGCTACTAAACCAGCACCTAACATAACGTATGGGTTTGAAGTATTTGTACAACTTGTGATTGCTGCGATTGCTACTGCACCTGTTTTAAATGTTGTTTCAGTACCATTTTCAAATTTAACGTTTACTTCTTTATTTAATGCTTCGTCAGTTAAACCGAATCCTGCATTACCCATTGGAGCAGAAACTGCTGCTTGGAATGCTTTTTTCATTTCAGATAATGGGATTAAATCTTGTGGACGTTTTGGACCAGAAAGATTTGATTCAATTTCTGAAAGATTGATTTCTACTAAATCAGTAAATGTAGGATCTTCTAAGTCAGCTGTATAGAATAAATCATTTGCTTTGCAGTAAGCTTCAACTAATTGAATTTGCTCTTCAGAACGACCTGTTAAACGTAAGTAGTTAAGTGCCTCAGCATCAACTGGGAAGAATCCACATGTTGCACCGTATTCAGGAGCCATGTTTGCAATTGTAGCACGGTCTGCTAAAGGCATACTTTGTAAACCTGGTCCAAAGAACTCAACAAATTTATTTACTACACCTTTTTTACGTAAAACTTCAGTAACTTTTAACGCAACATCAGTTGCAGTAGTTCCACTTGGTAAAGCACCGATTAATTTAACACCGATAACTTCTGGAACTGGGAAATATGATGGTTGACCAAGCATACCTGCTTCAGCTTCAATACCACCTACACCCCAACCTAATACACCAATACCATTAATCATAGTAGTATGTGAGTCAGTACCCACTAATGTATCAGGGAATGCAACAACTTCACCATCTTCATTTGCAATTGCATGTACTACATTTGCTAAGTATTCTAAGTTAACTTGGTGTACGATACCAGTTGCTGGTGGAACTGCACGATAGTTATTAAATGCTTTTTGAGCCCAGCTTAAGAATTGGTAACGCTCTTCGTTACGAGAAAATTCTAAATCCATATTGAAATCTAATGCATCCACTGAACCAGCTTTATCAACCATTACAGAGTGGTCAATTACTAGATCTACTGGAATTTCTGGATTAATTACTTCAGGGTCTCCACCCATATCAGCCATAGCTTTACGTAATGAAGCTAAGTCAACTACAGCTGGAACACCTGTGAAGTCTTGTAAAATAACACGAGAAGGTTTAAACGGAACATCTACATCTTGTAGCTCGTTTGTTCCCCATTTTGCTAAATTTTCAACATGATCTTTTGTAATTACTCTTCCATCTACTTGACGAAGAACTGATTCTAGTAACACTTTAATCGAATAAGGTAATTTACCGATTTTAGCTACTCCAGCTTCCTCAATTGCTTTTAAGCGATAATAATGATAAGTTTTATCGTTCGCAGTAAATGTCGAACGAGATTGGAAAACGTCATTTTTCCCCATGTGTTCTTCCCCCTATTAAGCAAAAAATGTCTGAATATATTTTATATCCAAACTTTTCAATACCTTACAATAATATATTATTACAATGTATATCATAAGTAAATAACAAGTAACTTATCATTTGTAATAAGTATTACTTATGACCCTTTAAATCAAAATTTAATTCGTTTGAGTTATTTTTAGTTAGTGAGCATTTTGTGAGCATAATGTATGCATTGAGTGTGTGAGGCACAAAAAACTGTGAACATTTATAAAGACTCCTAAATCTTACTAGGAGTCTTTATTTTTATATAATTATTATATCAATATTACTGCATTTAATCCGAAAACTCTTCTTCCACCTCTTCCCATCTCTCAGTGATGTTGTACCCGATACCACTGTAATAAATACAATCAGATTCAGTATATCTAAACTCACCAGTATTTCTGTAACTGTTTTGAACAGAACCACCATTTACATTACACAGTTAGACTAAAAGAAACCATACTTTGTTATGATATTGCTTTACTCTTCCTCTTTTTCAATTTTAAGACAAGCAGAAGTAGCGGCGGTTGTATACCAAATAAAAAAAACGCAACATTGCCCATTGTATCCCCAAGTTTAAATAGGTCATTCGTATTTTTCAGGGTCATGGAAATGATATAAATAACCGAAAGTAAGCCAAACATAAATGGATGAATGTTTTTTTTAAAGAGTTGGGCAAGCCCCAAAGAAGCAGCATAATGACTCACGTTAAAGCAAGTAAACATTTGCATAATCCACATTACAAGCAACAAAGACTCAAACCGTTCAAATAGCAAACCAGGCATATCAAAACCTCGCATGAGATCAATCGTTGGCCAAGTTTTGGTTACCACACCATCGACGGATAGTGCACCGATGACCATTACGATAGTTATCACGTAAAAGATCAGTGGGATGGAAATTCCAACTAAAACAGCTTTTACTGCTTGGTTTGGCTCTTTCATAAACGCCATTATAATCAACAGGCTTTCAAAACCTATATATGAGAGAGCCGTTGTTTTTATTCCTTTTAGTACGGGCATGATCCCCAACCCCAGTACCGGGCGCAAATTATCCACTTCAAATATTTTAAAACTCATAAAAGCAATCACCAAAAAAACGACGACCGTAATGGGGAGAATAATTTCAAACAGACGTGCCATCGGATTTATGCCGCCCATAATTAAATAGAGACCTATCCACATAAATGGCATCGCGATGGCCCAATATGGGGTACCTTCCAACAAAAATAAACTTGTTACCTCAACTAATGCACGGATATGAAATCCACCCATCATTACAAAATAACATACAAGGATTAGACTTAGTAACTTCCCCATCCATTTCCCTACAATTTCTTGGCTGTATTGATAAAAGGTTTTTCCTGGAAACCGTTGTCCTAATTTGACCATAATAACTCCTGCCACCATCGCAATCAGCCCGCCTAAAATTACAGTTAACCATGTATCTGGTGTATTCACTTTCTCTGTAGCTACCCGTGGCAAGGTCAGAATTCCCGTTCCAAGTATATAATTGCTAATGATAATAACTGCTTGAATTGTTGTAATACGGTCTTTGGGGCTAGTAATCATCGCAGGTCACTTCCTTATTCACAATTCAGGATAAATACTTTCTGATGGCTTATAACTTCTCATTTTTCCAATTTCTTCTTATAAACGGTACAATTTTACATTTCCAAAAAAGAATAAAAATTATGCACGTTGTATTCATGTGAAGTTTACATAATAGCAAGGCTATGAGTATTACTTATTTTATTTACCTTCTTTTTTTGTATAAAAACTTGTATAAAATTAAGAGATTTTAATGCTATGATCAAGAAGCACTTACTATTCAGTTGTAAAATAAGCACTGGAAAGGTAATGTGGGTAGACCTGCTATCCAAAAACTAGAAGGAGCCATGAGTGCTGATCGTGTGAAACGAGGATATTATATTACTTCTTCAGGATTTACTAAGGATGCATTAGAGTATGCTTTTAAAACTAATATCACTCTACATTTAAATAAAATATAAAATAAGAGGTTACACAATTATTCTTCCTCTTTGAACTATATACTTTAATACCAATGAAATTATTAAAATTGCAAAAAAATGAGGCTTGTTCTAGAAGAATTAAAAGGTGGTTTTGCAAAAGAACACAAATCAAATTACCATTAAATAATTAATGTCGCTCACTTCGGTGGGCTATTTTTATTTTAGATATAATAAAGTTTTTTCATTTAAATAATAAAATTTCTACCTCAACTTGTAGATGAATAATTTTAATAGACAATCTATTTATTCTAAATTAAGATTAAGATTTTAGATTAAAATGATTAATGCAAAGGTAAACTCACCACGTATTACACAAAAAGCTCAGACTTTATGGTCTGAGCTTTTCTTATTTATATTTCCTGATAGCGTCCTATAATAATATATCATCAGTATTCACTTTTTTTATAATAATCTTTCTGTACATCCCATCAAACATTATTGGAATATCTACTTTAACAATTAAATGATCTTTATTCTTCTCATACAATTTTTCAAAGTTAACTCCGATGTCAGTACCTAATAATTTTATTAAAGGTCTAATTGCTTTTTTAAATGGCGAAAGTCCTTTGTTTTTTGGTGCAAATTTATCAAAGATGATAATTTCTCCACTTGGTTTCAATACTCTCAACATCTCTTTAAGACACTTATCTGCATCTGGAACAACTGATAATACAAGACTGCCTATAACAACATCGAAATAGGAATCACTCAAACTCATGTCTTGAGCGTCCATTTTTAAAAATTTTATTGATGAGTCTTTAAATTTTTCTTTAGCTTTGTTAAGCATATCATCTGAATAGTCTATAGATGTTATATCTAAATGTTTGTGATTAATCAGTTCCAAATCTGCACCAGTTCCTACTCCAACAAATAGTATCTTTTGATTTTTCAAGAAATTTGTATTACTGAAAACCTCTTTCCTTGCGTGGAGGAATCGCCCAGTGTTAAAAAAATTATCATATAAACGAGACCAAATTTTGTATATCAACTTATTCCACCGATTGTTCATATTACCTCCCATTTATTATTCAATATGCATTCATTATAACAACCAATTAAAGGGACAGAACCTTCTTTAATTCCTAAATATTTTAACATAAATTTCCAATTTTTCCCTTAAAATTTATAATAACTTTGAGTTCTTAGGTATTTAATTAATAATTTTTTTCCAAGCATTGTATTTTACTGATTTTCTTATTTATCATAATGCAGTTCAACTTACATAATTTTCCAAATTATAAGGCATATAACAAGAACTATTGATATTATTTTAATATTACATTTTGTTTTTAATTTTTTTCCAATATCACCTATTTTTTAGAGAAACTTAACTTGTGAGTTTCTCTCTTCTTCCTGTTTATTTCTTGCATCAACTAAAAGTTCACAGTACATGTAAATTTTAATTTCTTTTGGATCTAGATTAGAAATCGATTCATCAATTTGAAATAAAGGTTTTCAGTCATTGCTTTTAATTGTTTTAATGCAGTACAAATCGAAGTACAAAAGGTATTTCCAAATTGATTACTACTAGTTTCACTATAATTACTCATAAGTTTTTCCCTTCTAAAAATAAGACCTTGTTAAATTCAAATATTGATTTTTTAGCAAAAGAAAAAGACCACAAAAATGTGGTCTTAGCTATTTTTCTTTAAACTATTGCAGCATTTAGTCTTAAACTGTGTCTAACATTTGGCGTGCAATTCAAAATACTGGGATTTTCTTTTATAAGGCTGGGTATTTTAGTTTCCTTTTTATTAGCACTATTATTAATAAACAAATTGGGATAATAATTTGTAGAGGTATTTGTAGTAAGAAGGGGACAACATCCCTTGCTTCATTACGTAATGCAACAAAATTCGTAGTCATCCACATTGAACAAACCAACATTATAACGGATGTAGGATAAACTAATTGCTTGCTTTCCTTAATGCCGAATAAATCTGCTGCTCCTGACACCGCACAATGGAAATAGATCGTAATCTTCACGAAATAATTACATACTGAAATCACTATAATAAAGGTATCAACTCTTTGAACAAAATCAGCAATATTAATATAACTAACTGCTGAAAGAAGTGGATAGATGATCCTTTCTATTTCAGAAACACCCAATATGGAAGTATTTAACATTGAAAATAAAGTCAATATAAGCCCAGAAAATAGTAATGATGTTATTCCTACTTGTACTACTTTCTTTTGTTTATTTAAAAATGGCAAAATCATAGTAAATGTAAATATCTCACCAAAAGGATTTGCAATTAATATCGGAGTTGCCTTTAACACTGGTTTCCATCCACTTTCTAATACAGGTCTTAAATTATTAATTTTGATTAAATCAGAAATAATTTCTAATCCAATAATTATAAACATAAGAAACATTATAAATAAAAAAATAAATTCATTCGAACGTGCAAATGTTTCAATTCCTTTATGACATGCATATATGACTATAATCATCATTAATATTCCAATTGAAATACGTGATGAAGCATTGTAAAGAGTAATAACCATTAATTCCTCAAAATTACGCAAAACTCGTGCACCTATATAAATAAAATATAATATATAGATTAGAGCTAACAGTTTTCCAATATATTTCCCTAAAATATATTGTATATATTTTGTAAATGGTACATCAGGAAAAAAAGAATATAACTTTATATATACAGAAAATAATAGACACCCCGCAGTAAGTCCTAATAATAAACTCATCCATGCATCTTGCTTGGCTAAAGAATATATTTCAACTGGTGGGGATGTACCGTTAATAAACATAAAAATCATACATAATAATTGAAAACCACTTACATTTAATTTACGATTCATTATTGCACCATCATTTAATCCTAACTTCCTCTATTTTCTTTTTTATATCATGTTTATTTTTACCATTTAGAATCTAAATTATGATTTATATAACAAAAACTGTATCGGATCAGAAACATTAATGTACAAAGAAAAAAACGCAATGTACCTTATTAAGATACGGAGCGTTATTTTCTATAAAATAGGCATATTTGCGATTCTTACTCTATTCTCAATAACGCTCCATGTACTTCTAATTCCTCAAATTTTCATGATTACCAAAAATGAATTTTCTACATCAGTAGGCTTACTTGTATTTTAATTTTTCTTTTACTATTAATTAATCTTAAGCAGTTTTAACGACAGCAACCTCATATACTTTTTTCAGTCTGCCTAATTAGTTGTTAATTTGTTAACATCTTAGAACCAATTATAGACATTGCAATTGATGCTAAAGGCGATCAACTTGTTAATACTTGTGAGAATAGCCTTAGGATTTTATTGAGGCATTTATATGTAGATAATATCTATTTTGGAAAATGGTACATTAAATTACAAAAAAATAGAAAAATATATTATGAATCAAATAAAACGCTTAAAATCAATATATTGGAGAATAAAATGTTAAAAAAGAAATTTATCGTTTCATTTCTTAGCGTAAGTATACTTTTAAGTAGTTGCTCTAACTATAAAGAATTAAATCAAATATCGATTGTGAATGCAATGGGGATCGATTACTTACCAAAAGAAAAAAAATATCAAGTGATCATTCAAATTATTAATCCTAGTGCAATTGCAACACAAACAGGTTCTCAAGGTATTCCAGTTATTGCATTAGAAGAAAAAGGTAGAACCATATCAGAAGCAGCACGAAATGTGTCAAAGAAAGGATCTCGAACAAATATTTATTCTCATGTAGCACTTGTCATAATAGGAGAAACATTAGCAAAAGAAAAATCATTAAATTTTATTTTCGATGTTTTTGAAAGAGATTCTAAAATTCGTGTAAATATTCCAGTTATTATTGCAAGAGATAAAAACGTAAATAAAGTGATGAATAACATAGCATCACTTGATAAACTATCGGCTAAATCAATTGTAGGAAAAATTAAAAATACATCATCTCTATTAGGTGAAAACCAAGAAACCTTAATGCGTGAGGCAGTTTCTGCAATTTCTAGTAGTGGAAGAGAACCAGTAATAAATGGTGCAAGTTTAGAAAATGAAAGTAAAACATCACAGACACTTGAAAATATGGAAAAAGTCAAATCAAGTTATGATAAGATAAATGGCACTGGTATTTTTAGAGAAGGGAAATTAGTTGGTTGGTTAGATGGGCCACAGGCAAAATCAATACAAATTATTGATAATCTGATCAAGGAAACGAATATACAAATACCATGCAATAAAAAAGAATATGATTCGATGGAGATTACTCGGTTAAAATCAAAGACTGAAATTAAAATGAAGGGTAATATTCCAATAATAAATATAAAAGTTAACTCGATTGGTCATATTGACGAAGTACTTTGTAATGACAATTTTGATAAGGCAATAACGCTCGATAAATATGAAAAATTAGCTGAAAATGTTATAAAACGAACAATCGAAATAGGAATATCTGAAGTAAAAAAACTCGGTGGAGATGCATTTGGATTTGGAGAAAAATTACATATGTCTAATCCTAAAATTTATAAAAAATATGAAGGAAATTGGAATGATACATTTAAAAAGTCAAAAGTGTCAGTGGATGTCGACGTTCAAATTAATAATGTGGGAATGAGAAAGAAACCTTACCCTTATTAGTAGACAAGTTATAAAAGAATCAAAATTAGTAAACGCACTCAACCAATATTGAGTGCTTCAGCAATTATAAGATATATAACTGACTTACGAATAACAACCCTGTATCCCAAAAGGACACAGGGCTTTTTTATTTAAATGATTATGAAAGGTAAAAAACTTTGTTGGAAACTTCATTTTAGACAATAATTTTGCAATCGATAGTGTTGCTATGCTTCCGGAAATGCCAGCTGTATAGAATACAAAAAGGTTATCATAAATCCTGTAGTTCATATCTGCATTGTTGAAATACGTAGCAATTCCGAATATAAGGAGAGATAAAATTGATATAATACCAAATGGTTTTAGTTTATTTAATAATTGATAATACTTAAATTTATTTCCAAAATGCATGAATAAAAGAGCGACCAAAGCGATATCTAATCCCCACGGTAAAAATACAAAACGACTTATCGCATAGCCAACATATCCTAAAATTAAGTAAATACCGATTTGTATGTAAAGGCTAAAACTGCCAATGATTTTTTGAGTATAACAATAAAGTAATTGAGCGCAAAATAAACAAACTAAAAACCATATAGGTGTATTGTATCCTAACCAGCCATTAACCCCATTGCCATAAAAAATGCCAACAAGAGGTTTATACCAAATAAATTCATATTTTAAAGGGTTTACTGCGTTTAAAATTAACCAGTAAAAATAAGATAGAATCCCTGCCGTAAAGTACGGTACTAGTAGAGCATAAAATTTGTTGATCCATAATAGCCGCATATCATTTAAATACCTCTGGCTACTAAAAAGATAACCTGATACAAAAAAAAACAACGGCATTCTAAAGTCTCTTAAAATGTCATTTAACCAGATTGGAATAGCCGTATGTCCCATTACTACCAAAAATATAGTTACCCCCCTTGCGATATCTATTTCGATAAATCGTTTCATCCATATCCCCCTGAAATGCTTCAAGCACCAATAATAAGTTTTTTGTCCATTTATCATCATATTGGAGGATGTAAAATTTTACAATCATATATTATATTAAGCTCTATCCGTTAAAAACCCATTTACTGCCAAGGATTTGATTTGTCAAATATTAAAACAAACCCTGTATAATACTGATACAGGGTTTGAATGTAGTTTTATTTTTACATTTTGAAATTTCGAATGGTAAATTAATTTTAGTTTAAACTAAAAATAGTCATGAGATTTTATTTTTTCTTAGTCAAATAATTTTGCCCAAGTTTTTGGGCCTACTTTTCCATCTACGGTCAGGCCATTTTTCTTTTGAAAATTTCTTACTGCACGATCCGTAATTGGACCGAAAATACCGTCTGCGGTTATTCCTAATTCTTTTTGAACTAATTTAACACTATTTCCTTTTGAACCTGATTTTAATATCGTTCCTGGATATGCAGGTGGTTTAGCTTCCAATACTTTATCAGTACCATATCCTTTGTATTCAAATTGTAAATGTGGCTCATCTACAAAACTACTCCAGTCCCCACCCCATGTGAAGCCAATGGATTTTGCATATTTAATTGCCGATTTAAATGGTTCAGTATCGTAAGAGTTCCACCCTTCTTTACCATTTACAATTGGAACAAAATCTAATGCTTGACCTACAAGATGATATGACTTTCTAGTTTGGGACTTACCATTATCAACTAGTTCTTCTTGACGTTCTTTTGTTCGTGTCGTTTCGTAAATTAAAACATCGATATTGTTTTTTATACAATAATTGTACCATTTTAAAGCTGCTTGCTTTGTATTAGGAGCTAGCTTATTTATATTTGATAAATTTCTTTCGTGATAAGTTGGATTTGTCATTTAATGATTTCTCCTTTTAAATAAATTTAAAAAGCCAATCTACTTAGGAAGACTTATCCCGGTAAATAACATCGCTTGCTTTCATACTTTGAATACTTCTAACTAACCATTTAATTGTTCACATAAGTCAATATATTCACAAAATTGAAATTTCGTTTGAATAAATAGTCCACAAGTTTCCGTTTTTTTCCCAGAAAAGTCTTAATTCCTGTTAATTTTTTGAAACCTAGTTAAATTCCAGTCAATTCCATCAACTACAAACATAAAAAACACCTATTGTAAGATGCAGACATTAAACAATTTAAAAATGACTATCACATTATTTACCAATGATTTTTTAGTGTACTTAAAAAAATATAGGAAAGAATATCGATTATAAAAGGCAGTTTTCAAACCAATTCATTAAAAGTGTTGGCGAAAATGCCCTTATATAAGGAGGTATAATCATGTCTAGACGTAAAAATAATTCTGGTAGCGGAATGTCAGCTTCAATCGAGCAAGGGAAAGCAGCTGGGTTTAATGAAGAAACAGCGCAAGAGCCACTTTCAGCTGATTATAAGTTAAACAATAAAAAGACAAAAAAAAGACAATAAAAAAATAGCAAGCAATTTATAGGAATTGCTTGCTATTTTTTATATTTTTTGATCATTACTCAAAATCGTCTTTCCGCTTTCTTAAAACACCTTTGTTCAGCGTCGATTGAGGCATTAAATAAATAATATCTCCTGTTCTTTTCGTATCTCTATTAACATTACTTTTTCTTCGATTATAGTATAGGAAAAAATTAATCACATTTTTTTGTCTCTTATTATATTGAACTTTCTTGAACAAGAGATAGAGTACGATCACACCCGAATATATAAGACAAACTGTTAGTATTTGCATAATCAGTATCAGTCTCCTCTTTCATTTTGACTATTACTAGTATTGGTCAAATTACTTGTTTCATACATCAAAAGAGTCAGACAAACTAAAAAAATTAACTTTTACTCTATTAATTTCTTAGATTTATTTGTTGTTTGTCGTTTTTTATTATGAAAAATAATTTTCTCAACATTCATTTTTTATAATTTATATAAGATGAATTAGATCATAAGAAATACCTCCCTTTCATTAATTTATTTATATATATGGAAAATGGTTATCGAAAATTATTAGAAAAAAATGATTAAAACGCTTTCAATTATAAATTAGTAAATATTTCATTTTGGCATATTTTTTTGATTACAACTAAAGCTATTTGTAAAGGAAGGTGACAAGAATGACAAACAAATCGTCAAAAAGAAATAGCCCGATTGACCATGAAAGTGGACAACCAAAACCATTAAGTGGTTCTCATAAAGTGAAGAACCAAAATCATACAAGACAGAAAAAACATAGTCACCACGATATGTAAGTTAAATTAATTAGTTATAATGGAGGGGTTTAATTTGAAGAACAAGAAAAGTACTTACAATTCAAATTTTAATAAGAATGTAAAGCCTGATGGACTTGATGTCGAGTATTCAGCGGAACTAGCAGATCATGATGATGTAGAGGCACAAGAACGTTCAGCTCAAGCGGATGCACGAGTAAAGAAAAAAATGTAATTTGCTATACAAAAAAGGTATGCGAATACGTTTCGCATACCTTTTTTAATTATTTATTTATTTCAGCGTCAATAGCTGCTTTGATTGATTCTAAGCTAGGGTTGTCCACTGCTTTACCATTTACAAATATTGTAGGTGTTCCGTTAACACCATAATGGTTAGCAATTGCAACATCGTTAGCAACTTGTTTCATTGCATCTTTTTTGTATAAATCTTTTTTAAATTGTTTTTCGTCTAAATTCGGAATAACAGATTTTGCAATACTTGCTAATTTATCAGGTGTAGCCCAAGTAGTAGTTTCATCTTCTTGTTTTAAATAGATTTGCTCTTGAAACTTCCAAAATGAATCTTTATGAGTTTTATAAACTACTTCTGAAGCAAGTGCAGCTAAATTAGAATCCTTCGAAATAAACGGATAGTTAATAAATGAAAAATTGATTAAGCCATTATCGATATAATCGGCTTTAAGTTGTGGAAAAACTACTTTATTCCATTGAGCACAAATTGGACATTTATAATCACCAAATTCAACTACTTCGACTTTTGCATCTTTATTGCTAAATGTTGGTTGATCCTTTGTGTCAAATCCATCAACTTTCACTTGATTTACTCCAGCAATTGTTGGATATACTTCTTCAGTCTTTTTATCTTGCATTTTAGAAACTAAAAATAATGCTCCAACTAAAACAACTATTCCAACAAATACAGAAATAGCAAACGTTTGATTACTATTAGATTTTTTCTTTTTACTCATTAGTGCTATATTCCCCCTACGATTATGTACTGTATATTATTGTAACATAAACTAAAGTAAGCTAACTATTCATAACCCTCGTAATTGAAAATTATTCTTAATATATAGATCATCTAAAAACTTAAAATTCTTATTTGATTCATAAGTAGCAACTTAAAAATAATTATTTTTTAGTCACACAACATCCATCCACCATAAGAATTATTTCAAAGCTTTTTTCCTTAATGATATGTTAAAAATTTCTAGTCATGTGAAAGCTTGTTCACCTGTATAATGGAAAATGATTTGGAAAATTGGAGGAAAATTATGTTTAAAATCATGCTATCAAGCTTTCAGCCGAGTAAGTACAATGAAGTGCTTCATTCGAAAAAACGAAGTATCATCGGTTACTATTTACTCGCCAGTTTCGTGTTAAGTGCGGGGCTATTTGAACTCTTGATGAATTTCGATATAGCATCGGATACGACATCGTTATGGACGGTATTAGAAAATGGATTCGGAGACAATGCTGAGCTGTTTCTACTGATTGTCATCCCACTTATTGTACTAATCATTCCAGTGATGATGCCAGTCTTGTTTTCACTTGTGTATAAGTATGCTGCACGAAAAAAGGACATTCATTTAACGTACCGCCAGTGGTACAAATTATTTTTCGTTGGTGCGATCTCATTTACGTTCGTTTCATTTATCGTCGAAATCATTGCCTTTTTGTTTGTGAACTTTTCTTTGACATGGATTGAACGCGTTATGACCCTTCTGTATCTTACTTTTATGTACAAAGCGGGAAAAGCAGCGACAAATAAAAAAGAAACAGCCCATTAAAAGAAAAATTCCTGTTGGAGTTTACTGGAGTACCCAACACAACTAGTCTATTGAACTTCAATTGAAATTTTTGTGAGGAAATGGCTATCTGAGGACGAGTTTCTTGTCACCGAATCTAAAATTTATAGAATTAATAAACTATATCATAATTGAAAAAAGTACTTCGAAAAAGAAAAACATAGGAAGATTTTAGTCTTCCTATGCTTTCATCCAAATTATTTATCTGTTTGTTTTTGCTTATTTTTCAAATACTCCGCACGCATTTTTTCAAGTTGCTGCTTTTTATCAAATTTGGCAGGCGTCTGTTTTTCATGAAACTTTGACACAGCCATCTGACCTTTTGTATCTAATTGATATTTTCCCACTTTATTCACCTACTTTTCTGTCTTTAAAGAGAATCTATTCAACAAAATATAATATACATTATTTTACTGTAGAAAACCTTATTATAATGCTTAACCTTGCAGATATCACTAAAAACATTAAAAACTTATAAAATAATTCATCATTAAATGGTATTCATTTCATTTCAATATTTAGTTTAAAATACCTACCACTCTGCAAAAAACTTATTAATTCCATTTAATTATAGTGTTAGTGGTATCAATGAGTCATATACTTAAATATTTTGTGATTGAAGTAATCTATAGGTACACCATCTTTCTCAAGTTCTAGTTCATATGGTACGTACCAGTCATTATTATTTGAGTCATCATTAGTTCTATTGCAACTACCGAACAAATCTCCTTCTTCAACCTAATGGAACAATCCTACTTTGGGCATTTTACTTATCACCCTTTCTAAGACATTAAGAATGAAATTGAACTTAGCAATGCTTTAGTTGAATATCACTTTTCCAAAAATAATCCCAATAATAAAAATAGATGTAATTCCAGAAAACATTGTTAACAAGATTTTTATTCGTTGCGTTCTAAATTTGAAACGACTATATAATTTAATAATTAGAATAATGAATGGTACCTGTAAAATTCCAAAATATATCCGATCAAAAGTAAATGGAGTGCTGTGATACTTTTCAATATAAAAATTTATGCTCATAATGCAACTAATCAATTTGAACTGAAAAATAACAAAATTTAATATATTTCATTTTGTATTTTCCTTTATTATCTATATTATTTTTAAATAAAAGATTAATTTTATAAATCCGTTACAATTTTCATTTCCTCTTGCATAATGCCTATTCTTGTACAATTTTATCAAATCTGAATACCTTGGTATATTATTTTTCACACATTTCTTTTCCAACCAACCTGGAATCAGATTTCACTAAATAAAGACTTCAATTTTCTAAAAAAAAAAGCCAAGTCTACAATTAAATAAACTTGGCTTTCATTTATTAGTTATTTTTATTGACTAAAATAATCAATTCTTCATCAAATATAATGTCAGTGTTTAAAATTAACAGTTCTCTTATAAAAGCTTTTGGATTTTCGAGGGTTAAAATAATTGGTTGTACTGACTCGTTAATATGAATTAATAAAGTTATTATTTCTTTATTTTTTCCATAAACTTCGACTAGTTGCTTTATTTCTGTAATATCATTGACCTTAAGTTTAACTGTTAAAATGCCTTTATGAATAATAATTTCATCCTGGATTAAAACAATATCGCTTCTTATTAGGCGGAAAGCTGTAATACTTAAAACAATTACGACTACAGCGATTTGCAGATAGGTTTTTAAATCATTTCCGTTTCCTACAAGCATTGATATTAACTTGTACAGAATGACCAGGAATATTGAACTGGCTGCCATATAAAATAAAATACTTAGAAAAGTAAAGTGAGAAGAGAATTTAGTTTGTTTCACATTCTTTCGCCTCCTCTACGACTTTTTTCTTTATTTTTTCTACTATATGATTCAAATACTTAAAATGAAACTAGTACTTAAAAATAAATGGTCATTTTTTGACAAAAAACATATGTACTTGCTTGATACTTGTCATATTTTCTTACTATAATAGTGGTATGTTTACCTAATACAAGGAGGATACATATGTTTTCGTTCTTTTCTCAAATTATGATTGTCTTATGGACAATTTTCTTGTTAGGAATGATGTCAATCGGCGGATACTTTATGTTCAGAAAGTTTTTGAAAAGATTACCTAAAGAGGATGGGAAATCGATTTTAGATTGGCAGGAAGAATATTTACAAAAAACAAGACATTTGTGGTCAACTGAACAGAAAGAATTGCTTGAAGAATTAGTAAAACCTGTTCCATCATTATTTAGAGATATAGCTCGAGATAAAATAGCTGGAAAAATTGGTGAATTGGCGTTATTAAATAACGCTTCGCAAATTACACAAGGCTTAATTATTGAAGGATATATTAAAGCAACCCCTAAGCGAGATCATGCATTTTTAGTTAAAACACTAAAGAAAAAAGAAATCGATTTTGCCGATTTTAAGCATTTACTTGCAAA
Organism: Gottfriedia luciferensis; assembly: GCF_001712755.1. Classification (GTDB taxonomy): domain Bacteria; phylum Bacillota; class Bacilli; order Bacillales; family Bacillaceae_G; genus Gottfriedia; species Gottfriedia luciferensis_B. Next base: position 98,682 of record NZ_MDKC01000002.1, on the reverse strand, counting down.
ATAAAACGTGTACCCGAAAAGGTACACGTTTTTTCATGTGATAATTGTATTTGAAGGAAGCTGTCTTCTCATTTTTTGATATGATTTGTACATTGCTAAGCGCCAAGGCACAATCATTGAAAATGCTAATAAGAAGAACATACCACTTAATTGGCCTACATCGATCGATGAACTTAAATATAACTTCATCACAATTCGAACGACTAATAAACCAAGTAAGATAAAAACAAACGCTTTTGATCTTTTTAAATAAATTTCATTTTCTACAATTTCAAATTTAGATGTTTTAATTAAAAATAACGAAAAAAATACTCCCAAACAAACAGCTTCTAATACTTCAGATCCCGTCAATCTAAACTCTGGTACTAAGTACATTAAAGCTCCACTACTCATAAAAAATGGAGGTAAAATTATTTTTTTAAGGTTTGTCGGCTTTTTAGCAGCCTTTAGTCTAACGACAATTACACCTAAAGCCATACAAGTTGCTAATACTGTGCTAAAAATTATACTCATATCTTTACTCATTTTTTTCACTACCTTTTTTCTCAATCTTAAAGAATAACAATTTCTTATATGCATTTAAAAACTGATAACGACAGTTTTTGTGAATACAAAGCTCACTTTTTATCATATAAACTGATTATATAATACTGCTTCTACCACATCGATGCAAATCCAATAACTTCAAATCCTGCAATTTTTTACATTGGAAAAATAATGTTTAAAACCCAGTAAATCCGCCAAAAAATCTTGTAAAATAAATTGTAATTTTAGTCAACCAATCAAAATATAACATGATTCCCATAATGATCATGATATATCCTCCAAAAACGACGATTTTATGTGAATACTTTTTAATCCAACTTAGTGATCCTAAATAAAACGACAATACAAAAAATGGAATAGAAAATCCAAGTGTATATGCTAACATATAAAATAGACTTGAACCTGGGTTACTTACAGCAAGTGCAAATACTGAAGTTAAAATTGGTCCAGTACAAGGGGTCCACCCTGCTGCAAATGCTAATCCAATTAAAGTAGAACCTAAAAATCCTGAAGGACGTTTTGAAAATTGAAACCTACGATCATTCATTAAAAACTTCGGTTGAAAAATACCCGTTACGACTAAGCCTAAAAATACGATTAAAATCGCACCAACTTGACGAATAAAATCTTGGTAACGCATAAAAAAGGAACCAACTATGGAAGTGCTAAAACCTAAAACAACAAAAATAATTGTAAAACCAAGTAAAAAGAACAAAGTATGTAATAAAATTTTACTTTTATGTATTCTTTTTTCATTTTGTAAATCACTTAAAGATACCCCTGTAATATACGATAAAAACGCTGGATAAATCGGTAGACAACATGGAGAAATAAAGGAGAGAAATCCCGCTCCAAATGCAATACCAATATTTAAATCCCCCATTAACTTACATCCCTTCCCATCTTCATTCTAGATAATATTATAACAGAATTGCTTTTTATTTAGTATTAAAAGTAGTTAATAGACCGCATCATACACATATTTTAAGAATCTCTAATCACTCATTCATTACCAAAAAAATGAAGAAAAGTGATTAAATTGGAATATTTTCACTAAAATTTCGGCACACTTCTTAATAAACTAATTTATTATTAAGGTGGAAACATGTTTAAAAAAATATGGCCAAGTTTTTTATTATTATTAATCCTTATCATATACTATTGGAAAATATTACCTATAATTTATAAATTTCATGAATAAGACAAAAATTATTTATGGCATTTCCAAAAACCCCACTTTTATCTTCAAATGCTTTTTAATTTCAATACTGATCCCAAATAGTAGATAAATTAAATTTTTAGTATTATGAAAATTCTCTTAATTATATAGTATAATCATATGATAATCTTTTATGTCCAATCGTTTTCCAAACTCTAAACAAGTATGAATTCGAAAATATAAAGTGTCTAAAAACATTTTAGATAACTGCCATTTTAATTTTAGATCACATGATTGTTCTAATCTTACTAAAGGTTACTTTAATTGAAGGGAGTTTATAACTTAATATGTCTACTGTTTTGCAACAATCAAAAACTACACACACTAAAGCGAATCGTAGTAAGGAAATGAAGGAAGGATTTTTAGCGTCTGTCCCTTTAATTATTGGCTATTTGCCTGTTGCTTTTACATTTGGATTAATTGCAAAGCAAGCTGACATTGATGTGCTAAATACTCTCTCATTTAGTGCGCTAGTTTATGCAGGTGCTAGTCAGTTTATGGGTTTATCAATGTATTTGGCTGGAGTGAGTTTTTTACAAATCTATATCGCTACATTTATTTTAAATTTTAGAAACTTCGTTATGAGTCTATCATTTAATCATCAATTTAAAACTCTTCCATTTTGGCATAGAGTCTACTTATCAATAACGCTTACTGATGAAAATTTTGCTGTAACTACTTTAGGTAAAAAAAGCAGTTCAGCAAGTTATTCGTCTATTTATTTGATTACATTACATACAATTGCTTATTGTACTTGGATAAGCGGTACTATTTTAGGAGTAGTTTTTTCCAAACTTATTCCAAAGATAATTAGCGAAAGCATGGGAATATCTTTATACGCTATGTTTATCGGGTTATTAACACCAGCCATTCGTACAAATTGGCGAGCATGTTTAATCGTAGTAGTGAGTATGCTATTAAATTTCATCCTTTCATCTTTTTTAAGTCAAGGCTGGTCATTAATTTTGTCTTCCATTTTTGCTAGTTTACTTGCAATTGGATTAATGAAAGGAGATCACAAAGAATGATTGTCTTTTTACTTGTTTTTGGTATGTGCCTAGTGACAATGATTCCCCGAATAATTCCTGTATTTATTGTTGATCGGATTCAATTTCCAAATTGGGTATCCTCTTGGTTAAAAGGTGTTCCATATGCTGCACTGGGTGCATTAATTTTCCCAGGGATATTAAGTGTTCAAAAAGGAAATATGAGTGTTGGACTGATTGGTGGATTAGTTGCCATTATCCTAGCATTACTTAGATTACATATTATTTTCGTTGTTTTTGGAGCAATCGGAACGGTTTTAGTGATGAAGCTTTATTTTATTTAGTAATTTTTCTATATTCATAGGCAAGTTTCATCAATCAAGTATAAAAAAAGTCGCATAAAGATGCGACTTTTTCTAATTGAACTTTATTTTTCTGTAGTACTGAAATTATCAGCTAATTTTGCTACATCAGGTATTCCAAGTCCTGTAGCTTGGTTATAAAGCGTACCTGGTGTACCAGAATAGAATAGATTATCGTTTTGAGCGCCTGCTTTATTTAATGGTGTGAAAGGCGAAGAACTTTGTTGTGCAAAACGGTAAATTTGTGGATTCCAGAAACCTACTTGAGTATGATCTGCACTATTAATTAATGCGGATAAACCATTCAATTGAGGTGAAACGAAGCTAGTTCCACCAAATATAGCATATCCTGAATTTGTACCTGGTTTACCTGGTTCACTTAAATAAACATAATATCCAGTGTATGGATCTGCAGCCATTGATAAATCCGGAAGGTTACGGCCTGTACCTTGTCCTGAAATAACAGTTGGTTGTTTGTATGTTACATTTGATAAATCTGGTGAAATAGTAAACTCATCTACTGCAGAAAACTGGTTAACTCCGCTAACACCTTTTTGATAATCTGGCGTATCAAAATGAGTACTAAAACCTCCACCACCACCATTAATTAAGTTAGTATCTGGTAGTTTTCTAGCTTTGTAATATTCATTTAAATAATCCCAACCCCAAGCACGTTCTTCCCCTACTTTGACATCGACGCCTGTTGAATTAGAGTGGAATTGGAAAGGTAATGTCGTTCCACCCGCTACTGTAATGTACGGACTTGCTGCTGGGAAATCAGCTGTGAGTTTAAATACTTTATCTGAACCTCTAGTTTCATCATAAGCACCTGCATCACCAGCTGCAGCAAACATTGAAATTCCTTGTGCTGCTGCCTGCATGAATAATTGATTAAATGTATCTTCATACTCTGGTGCTTCCATTTGCTGCTGTACGTATGAATCAATACTTAATTCGCTTGATCCCCAACTTACTGAAATTTGTTTAGCTACATTATTATTAATTGCATTTGAAAATGCATCTACAAATCCAGTATCCGAGTTCGGACCTACATATACATTAATATTTGCATCAGGAGCAATTGCACCCGCTTGCTGAACATCTAAAGTAGTTTCTTCATAGCCATCCCACCCAGAACCGCCATCTACCTCATTTACTTTAATACGATTAGGCTTTGTTTTTATTCCAACATTATCCCAGAATTTATATGCATCATCTGTATTAAATTCTGCTAAAGTAACAATACCGATTGTTTGACCAGCACCAGTTGCTCCCTTTTTATAAAGTGGATTAACATTGTAATGGCTTTGTAAATCTTGCGGTGTTAAACTAAGAGGACCAGTTGGTACGTCCTGCTTATCAATTATTGCTGGTTGTTTAACAGCTCTTGATTCTAAATTCGAATAATTATTTAAACCTATAATACATAAAATATTATCTGAAATTACTTTTGGTAAAGTTGGGTTCTTTTTTGTAGCATGAATGCTTTTCCCTTTAAAACTAGCATATTTTAAATCGACACTTAAGGCTTTATTTAATTGAGCAACTGTTCCTGTTGCTGTAATCGTTAAATTATTTGCATGAACATCAGTTTTAATACCATATGATTGCAGGTAAGACGTAACAGAATGGATATAAGCTGGATTTGGTGCATATTTAGCTTTGAATTCATCTACACTTAAATATTTTCGATAATGAGGAGAGTATGGTGTAACTGTTTCCTTAATATATTTTTCTAAATCATCTTTGTTTTGAAGTTTCAAAACAAAATCGATTGATAAAGTAGTTGTAGGATCCATGTCTCCAAAATAATTTGTTCCATCCAGTACAGCAGCCCCTGTACCTTGGGCTACTTCCTTATTTACTTGAGCGGCTACTTTAAATGTTGGTGCATTAACTAATAATAAAGAACTTGCCGCTGCTACTGTCATTAATGGTTTTTTCCAGTTTTTCAAAGCATATTCCTCCTTGTTGAGTACGAAAACTCCTAAATAAAAATATTAGTATGGTAGAATAATAAATTTAATACACTTTTATTTTTATTTTTAATTTCAAATATATTAAATTTATTCTCTGATATCGATTATAATTCTCGAAATAGTCTAACAAAAGAAATAATATTCGATATAAAACACTAAAAATCTCCACTTTTCGAACAATTACAACAAATTCCTTATATTTTTTAGTAATATTTTCCTTATTTAAATAATGCATAAATAACCTTAATTAAAAAAAATTAATTAAGGTTTTACGTAAAATTATTTAATCTAACAAAAAATTAACTATTATAAAATAATAAACATTTAGTATTTTAAGCAGATTCTAGTAAAAATCGGTGCTTTCACACTAACATATTTTATTTCGCTCTACCTTTCTAATCTTCAAGACACCCTATATTTGAACTATTATTAAGTTCTTTTTCCTATCCGTTTTGGTACTATTCTACTATTTGTAAATTTATTAGTTCTATGATCAACTAAAAAACTTATGTATTGTATTATTTACTAGGATAATTTATCACTTTAAACTGTTAACTACTGATTTGATTAATTTATCTCCACTTTATGAAAATATTAATAATGCATTAATTTTTATTAATATCCCTCTGAATATGGTTCTATAAAAAAAGCAGCTAGAAAATCTAGCTACTTTTCATTACTCGGCCAATAATAAAGACCCTTTATTTTGTAATAGATACATATTATAGTACAATCCTTGTTTGGCAAGAAGCTGTTGATGGTTGCCTTCTTCTACGATTTTCCCTTTGTGCAATACATATATGCAATCAACATCCTGAATTGTTGATAGTCGATGTGCAATGATAACAGTAGTTCTACCTTTTCTCATCTCAGTTAAAGCTTCTTGAATTGCTTCTTCTGTTTCACTATCAATATTTGCTGTTGCTTCATCTAAAATAAGAATAGTAGGTTTAGCTGCAATCGTTCTTGCAAATGTGATTAATTGGCGCTGTCCACTTGATAAAGTTGAACCTCTTTCAACAACTGCCTCATCATACCCATTTGGTAATTTTTCAATAAATTCATTCGCTCTAACTAATTCGGATGCTTCTTTAATTTCTCTTTCAGTTATTTTGCTATTATACATAGAGATATTTCCTTTTATATCTCCAACAAATAAGTATGGATCTTGTAAAACTAAACCAATATTAGAACGTAATTCACTTTCTTCAAATGTTGAAAGTTTTTGATTATCAATCTGAATTTCCCCGTCTTTCACATCGTAAAAACGTAATAGTAAATTCATGATTGTTGACTTACCACTTCCTGTATGACCAACAAAAGCAACTGATTGACCAGGTTTAACGGAGAATGAAATATCATGTATTACATTGTGTACTCCGTCATATGCGAATGATACATTTTTAAAATCAATACTTCCTTCTTTTACTTTTGGTAAATCAGTTCCAACTTTAGTAGGAGCTTTTTGTTCTTCATCCATTAAGTCAAATACTCTAGATGATGATACGACAGCTTGCTGTAATAAAGATAATTTCATCATCATTTGCGTAATCGGTTCAAAAAATCTTTCTAAGTAACTTACAAATGCATAAACTGTACCAATCTCAACTGGATTACTAAAGGAAGTAATGCCAAAGAAGCTAAGAACAAACATGATTCCAATTGTATAAATTAAATCTGTTGCCGGTCTTAAAAACAGAGAATCTAATCGTATTGTTTTTACACCTGCATTATAGTGAGACCTATTTACTCCCTCAAACTCATTTTGTAATCTTTTTTGTTGGTTAAATGCTTGTATGATTGACATACCTTGTAAGTGTTCGTTTAATTTAGCATTTAAATTACTTAACTGCCCTCTAGTTTCCATAAAAAATGGAAAACTCTTTTTACGATAGGTTAGTATAATAAAATAAACAATTACCACTAACCCAACACAAATCGTTGCTAATTTAACGTCTAATGAGTACATCGCAATAATAATTCCCACTAAAAAGACAATTTGCTGGATAAAAGTTGCCAGTACACTAACGTAAAAATCTTTTATAGCTTCTGTATCATTTGTAATTCTTGATACAATACTTCCAATCGGCGTTTTATCAAAAAATGAAAAAGCTAATGAATGTACATGCTCATAAACTTTCATTCTTATATCTTGAACAACTTTAAAAGCAATTTGTTGAAACATTAAAAGCTGTAAATATGATAATACAATTTTGCCGATTGTAATTGAAACATATATAGAAAATAACGTTATGATTGTATCTTTTGGAAAATACCTTTTCATTAAATGATCATCTAGAAATCTTTTAACTAAAATTGGACCATACATTTCACATGCTGTTGCAAGGAATAAGAAAATAAATGCAAAAGTCAGTAAAACTTTATATTTTTTTAGAAATGAAAGAAGACGAATTAAATCTTTTTTCTGCCTTTTTGCATCGATTTCAATCTCTTGATTCATTTTATCTCCCCCCTTGCTCTACTAGTTCTTCTAGTTGCTGTCTTTCAAACATTTCTTTGTACCAACCATCAATTTGAACTAAATCTTCATGTTTACCTCTTTGAATAATTTTTCCTTCGTCTAAAACGATGATTAAATCACTATGCATGACAGCACTCATACGATGAGAAGTAATAAATGTTGTTTTCCCACTTCTTTCATCCTTTAAAGAGCGTAATATTTTTTCCTCTGTTTTTGCATCTACCGCGGATAAACAGTCGTCTAATATTAAAATATTAGGGTTTTTAATTAAAGATCTAGCGATTGAAATTCTTTGTTTCTGGCCACCAGATAATGATACCCCTCTTTCTCCTACAATCGTGTCGTAGCCTAATGGGAACTCTAAAATATCTGCATGAATATTAGCAATCTCGGCAGCTTTGTGTACTGTTTCGATTGAAGAATCAATTTGACTAAACGCAATATTTTCCTTAACCGATGAAGAAAATAAGAAATGTTCTTGAGGTACATAACCAATATGTGATCTAAGAGCTAATAAAGTTGTCTCTTTAATATCTAAATCACCAACCGAAATACTCCCGTTTACTACTTCATATTCTCTCAATAAAAGTTTTAAAAGCGTTGTTTTTCCTTGACCAGTCTTACCAACTATTCCAATTGTTTGACCTTCTTGCACATTAAAATAGATATCCTTTAATTCAAAATTTGACTCTTCATTAAACTTAAATGAATCAATTGAATAAGCTATTTCAGCCATTGGAAGTTTTTCTAATGCATTTTTTGTATTTTTAATTTCAGGTTCAACACTTAATAAAGAACGGATTCGATCATAAGAAGCACGCCCTCTTTCAACAATATTGAATAACCATCCAATTGCAAGCATTGGCCAAATTAATATGCCTAAATAAGTAACAAATGTAATTAATTGTCCAACAGTAATATCATCTGCTATAACTAATCTAGAACCATAAACAACCGCAATAATATAGCAAATCGAAACAACTAACATAATTGTTGGATCAAAAAGTGCATCAATCCTAGCAACTCTCATATTGTATTTCACTACTAAATCTGCTTGATTTTTAAAAGCAGCTACATCTTCTTTTGTTTGCCCTAAACTTCTAATAACCTTTAAACCACTCATACTTTCTTGAACTTTATTATTTAATTCTGAAAATGATTCTTGCGCTAAATGAAAACGTTGATGCAATAATTTACCATAATATTGAGTCAAAATGGCCATAACTGGTAATGGTAATAGACTAATAAGCGTTAACTTCCAACTTATTGACACTGCCATCATTATTAGTACCGATCCACCTAAAATAATCGAATCAACAAAAGTTAAGATCCCAGCACCAGCTGTCTCGCGTACTGCTTGAACATCATTTGTTGCGTGAGCCATTAAATCTCCTATTCTATTTTTTTGATAAAAAGACGGAGACATTTTTGTAAAATGATTATATAAATCATCTCTAAGCTGTCTGGCTAACTTTAAAGAAGAACCAAAAATTAATCTCCTCCACCAATATCGAAATGCATAAAGAAGTAACCCATTAATAAATATTAAACCTACCCAAAAAAGTAAGTTTTTACTATTAAGTGAGTTTTTTACCATTTCATCAATTACATAACCAATAACCTTCGGAGGTAGTAGCTCTAAAATTGCAACGATTACTAAAAGAGATATTCCCCATACATAGCTTCTTTTTTCTTGTTTAAAAAACCAAAACAAATCTTTAAAAACTGACATTCCTTCACCCCCGCAATGCTATCAAACTTAATTTTACAATATTTAGAAAACTCAAAACACAGTGTACATTATAACATAAAAATTAAATAATTTTTAATAATCTGCTTATTTAAAATGGTTGTTAATTTTCGGTAAAACTAAAGATATTTATCGTTATAAAAATTAAATACATAGACAAAAAACCGAATTTACTTAGCATAAAAACCACTCACGAATATGGTAAAATTTAAGTACGGAGGTGAATTATGGAAAATATTCGAGAATAGAGGAATCAGAATGGAGGACAGTGTTATAGATAATAAAATGTAAGTTTGATAGAATTATAATATTAGTTTGAAAAGGAGTGGAAAAATGCCTAATAATTCAGTATCAACTAATACAAATTTAGCGGAGAATGTAAATCGACAAGGTAGAGTTAAGTCTCCATTCTTACAGGAAACGACTACAAGAACAACCCCACGTACATCTCCATCTCTTTTCACAAGTAAATTATTTAAAAGAAGTGACGAAGCCTTAAACCGTTTAAAAGAAAATCGTATCAACGAATAAAACTCTACTTTTTACTTTAACCTTTCATAGTTTGACCATACAAATAATATATTTGAATAAAGCTCTGTATGGGAGATGATGGAATGAGAGACAAAAAGCAAAAAAGCCCCTTTTTAACGAACAAGCCCTCAGGTACTTTACCAAAACGTACTAAAGATAATAGTTTATTACTAAACTTGAATAAAAAATAAAAGATGAAATAGATAAATTTTAAAAAAATAATTAGTTAAGTGTTGAATTCCTCTCAACTGGTACTTTATTAGGGCACCGATATTTAACCAGAGACCTTTTAATTTTGTTTTTTACAAATTTAATTTATACCAAAAAACCACTTTAAATTGGTTCGTTTCCCAATAGAAAGTGGTTTAGTTTGCTGCTACCCTTACTAGTTTATCCCCGTCACAGGTAATCTATCCTGAACAGTCAATCTACCTATTTCCAAACCTCAATCATTCCGTCAGCGTACGCTTTTAAACTATTGTACGCTTTTGCAGAAACCTTTTTCGAAGCATTTTCATTATCTAAAAATCCTTTAAAATCATTAATATGTTTGACAACTTTATCCGCAGAACCTTTCTTTTCAAATTGCTCTACAGACCTCAAATGTGCCTTCAACGCTTGCGCTGAACCTGCTTTGAAAGCTCCTACATTGTCGAAGCTGTCGATTAGAGAACTTACACCAGCTGCATTCAGATCGCTTAGCAAAAGATTGCTATCAGTAGCGCTTTGGTTTGTGTCTGTTTCTGAAGTTGCCGTAAAGTTAATGTTTGCTGGAGCTGTCATACCTTTAGGAATTTTCACATACACAGGTACATCAACACTTTTCCCCGGTTCCACTGCAACAATATTATTATCAAGTTGAACCGTCCAATCTTCACCTGCTGAAGCGTTAACTCGAATAAGATCCTTTGCTTCGCCGGTATTTGTAACATTAAAATGGTAAACTGCCACTTTCCCCGCAATGGCCGGTTGTATTGTGCCTGCACTTACATTAACGCCGCGTTTATAGGTACCTGATCCTTCCGTGTTACGAACTGCAACCTGATAATGAAGTACGCCGTCATTACCTTTGTATTTGCCTAAAATATAGAACTGAAGATGATTGTAAGGATCGATGTACTCACTAACTACATCATCTTTGCCAATAGACCCATCGAATTTTCCGTTAACCAAACTAGCTCCATTCCCTGCATGGAATAAAGAATCCAAGGTTTGCCTTGGGTCACCTTTTGTAACCGAAACTGTTGTACCGTCGGGCTTTGTAAAGTCCTTCAATGCGATATCTTCAGGATGTGAATCAATTGGCCAGATAAACGGTGCAGTCTCCGCATTTTTCGTTTTAGAAATCAATACACCTGAATCGGCAGCAAAGGAATCCGCTCCAACTCGATCTACAACTTCAAGGGTGTAGTTATTGTACTTAGCGTTATTTACGTTACCGATCATATCGTTACGCCAGTCTCCGCTTAGGTAATTACTTGGAGTTAAATCAGTCATACTGATGTTAATCCCATGGAGTCCGTTTCTGCCGAATTTACTGCCGATTGGTACTTCGCGCGCGATAATATCCGCAAACGCCGGACCAGACACTTTTAATTCATCACGATTAAGTTGCAGGACTTCATCATTAGATAAAAACCCTTGTTTCATCTTATTTCGAAGCGTATGTGGTGCCGGTAAGGAAGAACCTAGGGTAGCTGGAATCATCCAGCGAGTGTGCGTTCCACCTGGACCATTAAAAGACCCACGACTCATCGTTTCCCAATACCCTGCATAGGTTCGAGGATCTAAAGCTGCATTATTATAGTTATCCCCTAGTCCTTTAAGGTGACCAAATTCGTGAGCAAATGTGGACATCCCATCACTTTCTCCTTGAATAGAAACACGAATCGATTTGCCGTTTAATGTGGCACTAGATGCAGCAGACCAAATCGATTTAGCTGCAAACCAAGAAGTCCAAGGTACATAACGGGTTTTTGCCCAAGTTGGCATATTTTCAAATCCTGTTAAATTTGGAGGACCAAATGCAGCAGGTACCGAGTTCTGATTCATAAACTTCATTTCACCAAGTTCTTGCCAAACAGTTGATTCATCATAGCCTGCATGTACAATAAACGCAAAGTCATAGTTTTTTCCAGATGCTACAATATCAGCTGTTGCCGCATTTATGCCGTCTTGGAAGAGGTTTCCGGTTTTATAATTACTTGGCAGAAAACCAGAATTAAAACTATCTAGCCCATACTGAAATTCGTATTTATCCAAGCGGTAAGGACCATAAGAATCAAGTGTTACGCCCCATTTTCCATAAGAGTTCTCTTTCCAAAAGCCATCGATTGTCTGATAATGATTTAACTCACTCGGTACATTTAAGTAATTCGTCCAAAACTCCCCAAGCTTTTCTCGGGGAACAGCATCGACTTGTGGATTACCGATAAGATCTTTACCTTTAGGCAAAGTCAAGATAAAATCCTGACCTGGAAAGTCAACCAAAATCAATGCTCCTTTAAGGTTTGTTTCCGGTTGAATACTCTTATCGGTACTCCAGTTAATACCCGGGACTGGTTTATAATCATTCCATGTCATATCTTCTGGATTCACCCAAGACTGTGGATCTACTGGTCCCGGCATTTTATCTAGCCCTGGTTCAGCAGCAAATGCGGCTGTTGAATACATCGAAATCAAAAAAGTAGTTGATAATACAGCAATCTTAAATCTACGCTTCAAATAGATTCTCCTCTCACTTGTAAAATAACCTATAATTTATGTAGCTTTCGTTTTCGAATTTGCCGTGTCGATTATGTGATGTCATCATTTCTTTTTTGCTCTTTAACGTCACCTTCTGGTTATGCTAAGTACTTAATCCCCCCTTATAATTTACTCCTCCTTCTTGAAATCTACTATTTAGAAAAAGCCTAACATTATACTAATTAATAGACTTCATTGATAGTTTTCTAGATGTACTAATATGATGAAGCATAATAAATTATTTAATAGTTTATTAATAATTCTAATCTTTTAATAATGAATATTTTGACAAATATCGGAACCACCTTTAGCATTTTTATCGACTTTCTTCTTCATGGAACTTGTTAAATAATTAGAAATCGACGTATTAAACAATTAAATTTCTAAATTATTGTCAACTGTTTGTGGGTTTTGGCGTGTTCTGTATAAAAATATTTGTTCTAAAATAATTTACTGATGTACTAAACGATTAAAGAATTTACATTTCTTAACCAAGTTGTAATGGAGTGTTGCATTAATTTCGAATTCTTCTAAATTCAAAATGAAAAAAGATTAAAAAACACCAACTTTTCGCTGAAGTGCGCCTCAAATGTTAGATGGTGTAAATTTGGGGTGCACTTCACGTGAAGTCGGTGTTTTAAACTTTTTAATTTCTTCTCTAGTTTAGGGCTAATTTCTTTTGTATTATTAAAATTTTCCTCTAAAAACATAAAAACCACTTTCCTATTGGTTAATTCCAACAGAATAAGTGGTTTCAGATTAGTAAAATGATTCATGATTTAAATAATTACAAATTCTTGATGAAGGATTCAGTATTAAAAGAGCTGTTTCCTAAAGAAAGTGTTCAATATTTATTTCGTAACAAGCTATAAAGCCTTATATGTTAAAAGGATTTATTATTTTGTTTGGTTGTTCATTGCCTTCATCATTTGGTTAATTTTCTTTTGTGAAGGTTTTTGTCCCATTTGAGCCATCATTACTTTTAACATTTGTTCATTAATTGGTGGATTTTTCTTTAGGTAGTTCATTGTATATTGACGAGCTATGAAAAATCCAATCGCTACACCTGCAATTAATGCTAAGATGCCGACTAGAAAGTATACCCACATTTTATTGCTTCCTCCTTAAAATCATCTAGAAACAATTTTACTAAAACTAACCAGTTTATACAAGAGCAAACTGCAATTTAATCGTTTAAATATACTTTTGATAGGCGATAGGTCGTAGCCAGCCAAATCGCTGATCCTTCACATCAATTGCAATGAATGTTGAACGAAATTTTCTTAATAGCTCAAAGAATATTGTTTCTGCCTCTAATGATCCTTCTGCATATAAAATTAGTTCGTGAGGATATAGTTTTAGCTGAGCCTTTGCCCCATCATCAAGTTCGAGAAGATACTCTCCAGTTTCCTCATAAAAGTAAATCTGTTGAGAATCAAATTTGCGAATAAATGTATGTAGCTCGAATAATGGTATTGGTTCTGTTATATATTCTAATTGTTTTTCGATTATTTTCCTTAGTTCAATAGATGAGTAATAATACTCATATACTAGTTGATATATTTTATGCTCTTTCCCATAAAATTCTATAGACAGTGGTTCTCGAATTAAAAAAATTTTATATTCCCTCATATCTTGTCCACTCCCAACAACTATCTGTAAGGAAAATTATATAAAATTCCATTCAAAATATTTGTCATTTTTAAGGAGTGAAAATCAACTAGTTTTGTCGAAAAATCTTTAATAAAGCATTATATTGAAAAAAGGTTTAGGAAATAGGAAAAGAATTTCAAATTCTTTCCCTACTTTTCCCAACTTTACCTTTTATTGTAATACTTTTTTTGCTGCTGAAACGACATGATCAACAGTAAATCCGAATTTCTCCATTAATAGGTTTCCTGGAGCAGAAGCGCCAAATGTATCGATTGAAATGACTTCTCCATCTAATCCTACATATTTATGCCAGCCGAATGAAGAACCCATTTCTACTGCTACTCGTTTCGTAACTTCTTTAGGTAGTACTGATTGTTTATATTCATTAGATTGCTTTTCAAATAAGTCCATTGAAGGCATCGAAACAACCGATGCAGAAATTCCTTCTGCCGCTAATTTTTCTTGTGCTCCTACTGCTAATTGTACTTCACTACCTGCTGCGATTAATACAACATCAATTTTATCTTGTTTAGCAGGAGAAATAACGTAAGCACCTTTAGACACTTTATTATAAATATCAGTAGTAGTCCCCTCTAAAGTTGGTAAATCTTGACGAGACAATACTAACATTGTAGGTGCGTCTTTGGCTTCTACTGCCACTTTCCATGCTGCTGAGCTTTCATTTCCGTCTGCTGGTCGAATTACATTCAGATTAGGCATTGATCTGAATGCTGCTAGTTGCTCAACTGGTTCATGAGTAGGTCCATCTTCACCAACTGCGATACTATCATGTGTAAATACATAAGTAACTGGTAAATTCATTAAAGCTGCTAAGCGAATTGCTGGTTTTAAGTAATCAGAGAAAACAAAGAATGTCGCGCCAAACGCATGAACGCCACCATGTAGAGCCATACCATTTAAGGCTGCACCCATTGCAAATTCACGTACACCGAACCAAATATTACGTCCGTAATAGCTTTCTCTCGTAAAGTCACCTTTACCATTCATATACGTTTTGTTAGACCCAGCTAAGTCAGCAGATCCACCAAAGAAACTAGGTAATACGTTTGCAATAGCGTTAATTGCTTCACCTGAAGATGAACGAGTCGCAATTTTTTTACCTACTTCATACTTAGGTAGTGCTGTTTCTAAATCTACAGTAATATTACCTTCAATCGCATTCTTTAATTGAGCTGCTAATTCAGGATATTTTTCTTCGTATTTTGCAAATGTAGCATCCCATTCTGCTTCTTTCTTTGCACCAGCTTCAACGATTACTTTATTAAAATGTGCATACACTTCTTCTGGAACATGGAATGCATTTTCATAACCCCAAGCATACGCTTGTTTCGTTAAAATCGTTTCTTCTTTTCCTAGTGGCTCACCGTGAGATTTTGATTTACCAGATTTATTTGGAGAACCGTAACCGATTGTTGTTTTCACTTCAATTAAAGTTGGTTTTGATAATTCTTCTTGAGCTTTTTGGATCGCTGAGGTAATTTCATCTAAGTTATTACCATCTTCTACGCGGATAACTTGCCATCCATAAGCTTTAAAGCGATCTTCTACACTTTCAGAGAATGAACGATTTAATTCTCCGTCTAATGAAATATCATTTGAATCATATAGAACTACTAGGCGTCCTAATTGTAAATGTCCTGCTAATGAAGCCGCCTCAGCAGAAACACCTTCCATTAAATCTCCATCACCACAAATTGAGTATGTAAAGTGGTCAACTACATTTAAGTCTTCTTTATTATATGTACCTGCTAAATGACGCTCTGCTAAAGCCATACCAACAGCCATTGCAATACCTTGTCCTAATGGACCTGTTGTAGCTTCAACACCATGTGTATGTCCAAATTCAGGATGTCCTGGTGTTTTGCTTCCCCATTGACGGAAGTTTTTAATATCTTCAATTGAAACTTCGTAGCCTGATAAATGTAACATGCTATAAAGTAACATTGAACCATGGCCTGCTGATAACACAAATCGGTCTCTGTTAAACCATTTTGAATTTTTTGGGTTATGATTCATAAATTTTGCAAATAATGCATATGCCATCGGTGCAGCACCCATTGGCATTCCTGGGTGACCAGAATTAGATTTCTCAATTGCATCAATTGATAATGTACGAATCGTATTAATTGCTAATTGTTCAATATTATTAGACATAAATTTCGCTCCTTTAGCTTATTCATAGATATTATCATATAATTTACCATGATTTATTACAATAACTAACACTTAGTTTTGACATTTTTAACAAATTCTTTCCAAGAAATAGAAAAAAGCAGAATTTTCTTCTGCTTTTTTCTGTTATTTTTAACAAAATATGAACTTTTATATTGATAAAACTTTTTAATGTAAGTTATTTTTACGCTTTGCTTTTTCATATTTTAACTTTGCAGGTGTAATGTCATTCCCTTTTTCGTCAACAATTTTAATTGAAGTTAGTTCATCGACCATACGAGAACGGAAATCTGCTAAATATTCTTTTCTTAATTGATCTTGTTCTACTTTCTCTTCAGGACTTAACCCTACTTCTTTTGACTTTTTTGATAATTCATTTATTCTATCTAAAGTTTTTTTAGTAACCATTAGTAACCTCTCCTTTATTTGTAACTTATCTATTCATTGTTAGTTCCATCACTTTGATAATTAGACGATTAATTGTATGTTCTTTCTTTGCGAGAAAGTCTAAAGTCGTGCTGTTTTACCATTGGTGTAAAAGAGCACCGCATTTAGCAGGCTATGCAAAGAAGAAAGCGATCGTTAGTCAGAGTTTGATATTCTATTCAATGTATCTCATCTTACAATAAATTGCATTAGCTTTCAATATTGGAGATTTCTTTCATATGTTCAATATACCTTCTATTAACAGTTGCCTTTGAAACGTTATATCCAAATCCTTTTAAGGTAGCTGCAATTTCCTCAAATGTTAGATCGTTTTGACGTAATCTTACAATTTCGGAAATCGGTAATTCCAACTTATCTCTACCACCTGCGTTTAAACTACCTTCTAAGTTTTTTTGAGGCTTATACCCGTTTTCAACCGCCTTTTTCATACCTCTTTTTATTTTCATATTATGAATTTTCCGTTGATATTCCTCTACAATACTTAAAATTTCTAAAACCATTTCATCACTTTCACTTAATTGAAATTGTCCATTTTGAGAAGAGGTAAATAATCTTATTCCTTCCCTTTTTAAAAAATGTAATAAAGCAATTCTTGCATGACCTCTTCCTAATCTTGTTTCATCTTGTATTAACAAAGCATCAACTTGATGCTCTTTTATAATTTGGAATAGCTGGAATAGCCCTTCTCGTTCTACTTCATACCCACTTGCCTGTTCGCCTATTGTTTCTAGAATACACATTCCCATCCGCTCACCTAGTTCGGTTAGTTCACTTATTTGTCTATGTAATGATGTTTCTTGTGAATCCTTTGCTGTACTTACTCTCGCGTAAATTATTGCATTCATTAACTGTTCCCTCCATACGAACACGAAAACTACTTTAATAAAAAATAGAACTAACGTTTGTATATCATATCCTATCATGATATAATGAAAAAAATAAAGAGGAACGTATTATCTATTTTATAGGCAAGGGGGAAATTCGAATGAACAAACTATCGAAAAGGCAAGCAGAAATTTTAGCTTATATTAAAGACGAAGTAAAAATTAAAGGTTATCCACCTTCAGTTCGAGAGATTGCTGAGGCTGTTGGTTTAGCTTCAAGCTCTACAGTACATGGTCATCTAGAGAGACTAGAACAAAAAGGCTATATTCGAAGAGACCCTACGAAACCGCGTGCAATCGAGATTCTTGGCGATACAGCTGCGGTTGTAAATGAAGTACAAGCATCATACAGTGAAATCTATAACGATATTATTAACATTCCCGTAATCGGTAAAGTAACTGCAGGTATTCCAATTACAGCAGTCGAAAACGTAGAAGAATATTTCCCTTTACCGACATCTGTCGCTCCATCTAACGAACAAGTTTTTATGCTTCGAGTAGAAGGAGATAGTATGATCAATGCTGGTATTTTGAATGGCGATCTTGTAATTGTTAAAAAACAATTCACTGCTGAAAATGGCGAAATTGTTGTTGCCATGACTGAAGATAGTGAAGCTACTGTAAAGCGCTTTTATAAAGAAAGCGACCATTTTAGACTTCAACCTGAAAATGATGCCCTGTTTCCTATTTTATTAAAACAAGTATCAATTTTAGGAAAAGTAATAGGAGTCTATCGTACATATCATTAAACTTTTTAAAAGCAATGACATATTTATGTGATTGCTTTTTGTTTTTAACAAGCATAGTTATAACAAAATAAACCAACTGACTTATTATTAAGGGAGATTTTTTAGTGAGTAAACTCGAGTGGAGAAAAAGTTTAAAAGAAATTTATTTACCAAAAAGTAAGACTAGTAAAATTAAAATACCAACCTTTAAATATATAACGATTGAAGGCAAAGGCAATCCCAATAATGATTTATTTAAAGAAAATGTCGAAGCACTTTATTCTTTAGCCTATGCCATTAAAATGTTGCCCAAAAAAGACATTGTTCCAGAAGGATACTATGAATACACAGTCTTCCCTCTTGAAGGTGTTTGGGATTTAGATAAAGAAGGTCGAAAACTAGACTATATAAATAAAGAACATCTTTTATATAAATTAATGATTAGACAACCCGACTTTGTTACAGAAGATTTAACATATATCATTTTAGATCAACTTAAACAGAAAAAGAAAAGTCCACTGCTAGCAAACGTAAAACTCGAATTGATCACTGAAGGCTTATGTGTTCAAACCATGCACATCGGAAGCTATGATGACGAGCCAAGAACTTTTAAATTAATGGAAGAGTTCTGTTTAGAGAATAACCTAGAAAGAGTGCAAAAAACACATAAAGAAATCTATATTTCTGATGCAAGAAAAACACAACCTGATAAATTGAAAACTGTTTTAAGATTTCAAGTCGAAGAACGATAGCCAAAATAAAAGAGCTTGGAAGTTCCAAGCTCTAGACATACGATCAGTCCCCTAGAAGATATCACTTTGTCATTCACTATAGCTTTCAAAATTCTTCTCTAAATCATCTCTAAACGCAATGGCTAAATAATTATCGATTATATTTCTAGTAATAGGTGATTGAAAGACTTGACTCTTATATGCCCCACCATCATATTCAATTATATCAATCTTATTTTCAACCTGTTCATTTTGTACCTCATCAAAATATTTA
Source organism: Gottfriedia luciferensis (assembly GCF_001712755.1). GTDB lineage: Bacteria > Bacillota > Bacilli > Bacillales > Bacillaceae_G > Gottfriedia > Gottfriedia luciferensis_B. Next base: position 79,172 of record NZ_MDKC01000002.1, on the reverse strand, counting down.
ATACTAACTACTACCCCAGCGTCATCAATCGTAATTAATAACTCTCTTTGATTTAATAAGACCTCAATCACACTATCTTTATCAATCATAATATCAAACTCACCATTCGAAACTTCAATTTCCTTTTTTAAAGACTCCTTTAAATCAATAAAATATGATTCGAATTTCTCACACATCTTACTGTATGCCATATTTTCTGTAACAGTTTCTTTATATATTGCTTTTGTTTTTAAGATGAATTCCCTTTTAAAATCCATATTTCCACTCCTTGTAGTGATATAATTGGAGCATTTATATATTATTACTATTCATCATGCACTGATAAATAGAATAACAGGAAGAATGTATTTAAAATTTTTTTATACTGATTAGCCTAAAGTAACAAATCGTTTAATCCATCAGGACTTTTTACACGCTTTTCGTAACTATTGTGAATAATAGTAAACTTTTCAATGCAACTATGAAATGATAGGATTATTTCAATCTAAGTTTGAGAACTTGTTGAGAATAAATTTATATAGTATTGACGATGGGTATTTGAAAGTGGCTAATGAAAATTGGGGTAATAATAATATTTTTATTATTCATCTTCAAAAAATAAATTATCGATAATATCGTTTTAATCTATTAATTTAACATAAATAATTTCAGGATCTCCTTCATCCAAATTCTCGATCAATCCACTTTCAATATATCCTAGTGATTGAAAGACTTTTTGCATTTGGCTATTTGATTTGTTAGTAGATGAGAATAATTTCTTTTCTGAAAAAACTTCAACATATTTCATGAGATTTTTTGCTATACCAAGCCTCCTCGTATTTGGTGAAACAATTATTAAATCGATAAATAAATGGCCAAAGAAAAATTTATGATAAATCATAAAACCTACTATCCTTTTATTCAATTCACATACAATGCATCGATTTTCTTCAATTGATCGTTTAATTTGATTTTCCCTAATTCGACTTTCAATAATTTGAGAATCCAGAATTACGATTGATTCACAATCACTCATTTCCGCATTTCTAATTTCCACTTTCGTTCTCCTATTCTTAAATGTTTATAGTTAACTTTTCTATAAAATTCTTTCAAACCCTCTTATGTAGTAGGTTAAAATTAAAAAACCTGTATTTAGAATCATACAGGTCATTTTAAATGATTACATAACTTATAGATTTGTTGGATTGAAAAGTTTGCCCCATGTTTCTACACCAACAATTCCATCAACTACTAAATCATTTTTTCTTTGAAATTCTTTCACTGCTTTTTCGGTTAAAATTCCGAAAATCCCATCCACTTTGACGCCAATTTTTTCTTGAATTTTCTTTACTTGCACTCCCCTTGATCCTTTTTTTAAGATTCCCTTATAAGGATGTAATTCAATTTGAATAATCCTTTTATATAATCCATTTTTAATATTTGCATTATTAACCGAGATGAGCACATCTGCATAATTAGGATCTGCTGCCCATCCTGCATCAGCAATCGCTTTAAATTGTTCATTAGCAGTTTTGTATGTTTTAACTTTACTGTACCGCGGATTATTTAAAATAAAATCAACATAGCCCTGAATTGGATCATTATATTTTATATAATACCCACCTTCATTTTTAGGTCTAGCTGTTCCTCTACTACTAAGAGGTAAGCCTGGATACCACGTTTGACCTGCGATATTGTTATTTTTCTTAAAATTTTTAGACGTAAAATGTGCTGTTTCTACTTGCCATTGAGTATAAATTACTTCGGTTAACCAGCCAATTTTTTTTGAAACTTCTTGGGCATCTTGAAAATATTTAATTGTATTAGACACTATAGACTAATCCTCTCCTTAAAGTGCTTGTCCTATAAAGTATTCATTTACTCCTTTCTTCGTACTAAGGAAATAGTAGAAAAGTAATGAAAACTTCTACAATTTTTTCTATTTAAGTTTCATGAATCTATTACTCCTCTTGTGTTTAACAACTATTAAACATTTTTCATACTATAGTTAAAAACTGGAGCTGATAAAATGACTAATTGGATCTACATTTCTACATCTAACCGCCAGCTAAAACTTTTCGACGGCAACAATCTGCTTAAAACTTACCCAATCGGTGTTGGAAAAATGCTTACTCCTACTCCTACAGGTACCTATACAATTATTAATAAACATCCAAATCCAGGTGGACCTTTTGGAGTACTTTGGATGGGACTATCAGCTCCACATTACGGTATTCATGGAACTGACAATCCTGCGACTATTGGTCACTTTGTTTCACATGGTTGTATTCGAATGTACAATAAGGATGTTCTTGAGTTATCTTCAATGGTTACAATTGGTACAGGTGTCGTTATTCACCAATAAGTCTAAAACCCACAAAATCGATTTTCATAGACTAATAGGTACTTCTGTGTAAATAAATTTACAATTCCATAATGCTGCTTTATGGCTTGAATATTAAACCTAAGAAGAAAATTTAAAAACCCTTACTTTACTGTAAGGGTTTTTAGAGTGTTGAAATATAAAATGGCCAATGGGGAAAATGTACTTTAAGTGAACAGTTATTAGTCATAAAATTATCATTTTTTGATGATTAATTCTTGATTTTAAATGTGAATACTTTTGAGAATTTTTTTTATTCCAACAACACTAGTAATGTTTAACTTATAGAAAAATATCTACATTTGATTTGTTTTTAAATTAATGTTTTTATTAATTGACCTACAAATTGTTTAATAAACAACTGTTATGTTACTCTAAGTAAAGGCTTTTTGATTAGATTTTTATCGTAAACTTTTTTTGATGAATTAGTTGATTGGAATGGAGGGATGCTCGACTCCTATTGGATAAGCGGGAAGGCTGAGACCCCGCAGGCTTTGCCGAGGAGGCTAAAGAATCTCGCCCCATGGAAAGCGAGATCCTGTAATGGAAATCAACATCACTTTACTCCTTTTACGAAAATTTGATAAATTGACAAGGTTGTTTTCCAACAACGTGAAAACCCATACTCTACTGTAAGGGTTTTGGAAAATGAATTGAAAATTGAATATTACCATCAATTAATTCCACATCATGTTTTAAATGATGACGATATAAAATCGATTTTACAATCGCTAGACCTAAGCCTGTGCCTGTTAAATGTTTATTTCGAGAAGCCTCCATAACATAAAACGGTTCCCACATTTGCTTAATTTGAGTAGAATTTTTAAGATTTGTTTCATTTTTAATCTTGAATAAAATTTCCTCATTTTCCTCGTAAATCTTAATCTTAATTTCTGGGTATTTTGTATATTTAATTGCATTACTAATTAAATTATTAAATACTTTCTCAAATTGGTCACGATCTACTTCAATATTTAGTTGGTTCGTACCAATATATTCTTTTGTTAAAGTGATATTATTTTGATTCAATTCGATTTCAAAGTTTTCCAAACTAGATTCAAAAAGCTTAATTAAGTCAAATTGTTCGACATGTAATATTTCTCGTTCAATTCTTGATAACTCTAATAATTTATCGATTAAACGGTTTATTTGATCTGTTTGTCTAATGATTGTATCAACATAGGTCCCATCATCTATTCCGTCTTTTATGCCTGCAGAATAAGCTTTGATTAAAGCCAGTGGTGTTTTAAGTTCATGAGAAATATCTGATATGAACGTTTTTAAATTTGCGTTCCGTTGATTTAAATCATCATGGGCAATCCTCAATTTATCGCTCATTTCGTTAATACTTTGAGCAAGTTCTTCGATTTCATCATTAGTTGAAATTTTTGCCTTTTTAAATTCTAATTGGGCGATTTCTATTGAAATATCTTTTAACTCTTTTAACGGATCAGTTATTTTTTTTGACCAAATCCAAACCATTAAAATCAACATTAAGATCAAGAAAATCATAATATAAATTGTAAACTTATTTACGATTTGAACCGCATCACTTAAATATACAATAGAGACACCCACTACAATAAATACATTATCCTTTTGAATAAAATCGACTAAAAAACTAGATTTCAACTTACCTTGATTGTAAATTTTACTTATTCTTTTGCCACTCTTAACTTGGTTTATTGTATCTTCTGTAACCCAAAATTTATTTAAGGTTACTCTTTTTTGATATAAATTATCTCTTAATATTCCATTAAAATGGTCTAAATTTGTTTGAATTGGTTCATAAGCGATTGTTACATTATTTTCTTGTTCCAATTGATTTATGGACTGTTTAAACTCAGCCATTGGCATCTTGTTTATCTCTGTTGAAAGGTCATGCACTCTATTTTTCATCTGAAATAAATAATATTTAGGTAATAAATAAGAATTAATCATTAGATAAAAAATAAAAACAAAAAGAATACATAATGTAATTGTTATCGATATTTTTCTTCCTAATCGATTCATTTTTCTTTTATAAGACTGTATCCTAAACCTCGATGTGTTTGAATAAGATCTTCTCCTATTTTTTCTCTTAATCTTCTTATATGGGTATCCACCGTTCGATCATCTCCATCGTAATCAATCCCCCAAACATTCACTAATAAATCCTCACGTGACAAAATATTTCCGCGATTACGAACAAAACAGCTTAATAAATCAATTTCCTTTTTCGTTAAATTTAAATTTTCCTCGTTTTTAAATGCTATTTTACCTTTAAAATCTACTTTTATATTACCAATTACAATAAGATGTTCCTCTTTTAGTAATTTTTTAGCTCTAGTAATCAGGACACCAGGATGGAATGGCTTTCTTACATAATCGTCAGCTCCTTGTTTAAGAGCTAGTAATTCGTCTTCATCTTCACTTTTAGCTGTTAGCATTAAGACTTTTGTTTCCCCATTTTTCTTTATTTCTTTACACACATTCATTCCACTATTAAAAGGCATCATCCAATCTAAAATAGCTAAATCAATTTTTTCGCTATAAAAGATTTCGATAGCTTGTTCTCCGTCTTCTGCTAGGAAAACGGTATATCCTTCCTTTTTGAAATATGCCTGTAAGATCTTTAACATATCTTTTTCATCATCAGCAATTAGAATATTGATTTTTAATCCCTCCGTTCATTATGATATTTTGTCACGTTCATGTAACAAAAGGAGCTTAAACTGTTCTAGGAGGAGTGAAAACATGAGGATAATTGAAATTTTAGTCAGTGCTCTATTTATTTTATTTACAATCTTAATTGTATCAATTCATTCATAAAAGGCAGGTTATAGACATGAAATATACCATATTTCGAAGGATCGTTAGAAGATTAATAGTTTTTACGTTGATATTGTTAATTTTCCCTATTATTTTATATAGTTATTCAAAAAGTATTGAACCAAAAATGTTAGATGTAAATCAAATAACAATCACATCAAATTCCGTTTCAAAGCAAATGGAAGGATTTAAAATTGTTCAGTTTAGTGATAGCCATCTTGGTGCTCATTATACATTAAAGCAATTAAATAATGTTGTCGACCAAATTAATAACCAAAACCCTGATTTAATTGTATTTACTGGTGATTTAATTGATAACAGCGCTATATACAATAAGATAGATCAAATCCCTGCTGTACTTCAACAATTAAAAGCAAAATATGGTAAATATGCTATTTACGGTAATCATGACGTTGGAGGAGCAGGAAAGAAAATCTCAGCATCAGTTTTCATAAAATCGGGATTTACAGTTTTAGAAAATGAACAGAAAGAAATCGTCTTAAAAGATCACAGTAAACTTAATATTATTGGTTTGGATGACTATCTTTTAGGAAGACCAAATCCAGCAAAAGCATTTAAAAGTATACGAAAAAACGCCTTTAATCTCTTATTAGTACATGAACCCGATGTAGCAGAACGAATTAAAGAGTTTCCAGTTGACTTACAACTCTCTGGCCATAGTCATGGTGGACAAGTTAAACTTCCATTTCACGAAGCAATTTATACTCCGCCATTAGCAACTATTTATACTGAAGGATTATATAAAATAAATCATCATATAAAACCTTTGAACTTATACGTTAATCGGGGTATAGGAACAACTAGGCTTCCGTTTCGATTCTTTAGTGTACCAGAAATTTCAGTTTTTACTTTAACGAATAAATGATACAACCCGCAAGGAAATATGAATTCCTTGCGGGTATATAAAAATTATCTTTTATGCCAAGTTCACAAAATTTTCGTGAAGTATAAGAAATCACTTTTCAAAGAAGATGTTAGGACATTGGACTAAAATCCTTCCAGATTGTTACTGATAATAGTTCATGGGTAATGTCATTACTAAACCAAGTTTCATTCCATTCAACCTGACTTCTTTCAAATCTAGTTCGTTCTTCATATTCTTCTATACTTCTATATTTAATAAATAAATTGATGTAATAATTTTGCTCATCTTCTCTTTGCATAAAATTCATTCCAATATTTGAAGGCTCGGAATTAAATTTTGGATCTGCTGATTTTTTTAATCTTGATTTAAAATCCTCTAAAAATTTCTTTTCAAACTTATACTCAAATAAGACTGTGATCATTGTTTCATCTCTTTTCAATTATTAGTTGTCTAATAGTTAAACACTATTATAAGTATTCAATTTTATATTTATTCTTAATAACAAAACATACATAATGGATTTAATTTGAGTGGATAATAAAAGAAAAATGGAAAAGTTCTACAAGAGGTGCTTATGGAAGAAACACAATCACTGAACTCATCTGAAAATATAACTAGTCTGATTTGGAAATTATCAATTGGTTCTACATTGGCATGGGAAATCTCAAAATTTTTTGGTTCCTCACATCCCTACCTAGGTCCAGTTTCTCTTATTCTTACAATTCAATCGACAATGGACAAAACCATTAGTTTATCAATCAAGCGAGTAATTGGCACAATGATAGGAATTGTAGTTACAGTAATAATTGCAAGTTATCTAAAAGTCAACGGATGGACCTTAGGACTTTTAATTCTAATTGGTACATATATTGCTAAATATTTAAAATTTGACAAAAAAGTATTTCACCAGGTAGCTCTCACAATTCTATTTGTCTTTGCATTTGAGCATCAATCAAAGGATTATGCGATGGATCGAATGAGGGATACGCTTGTAGGCGTCTTGACTGCAGGATTAATACAGTTCGTTTGGTCTTCACTAATATCTAGAAAAAAAGGATTGAAATAGTAAAAAACATTGGCTGATTTAATCATTTTTTCAATTTTTAAGAGGATTAATTAGAATACTCCTTAAGTAATTCCTCTAATTGTTCTTCACATTATTGAAATAATTCTTTTAGTCTTTCATGTTCTCATAAAAGACGATTCTATTACCAAATGGATCACCAACCCGAACCTCTCGTGTTTTCCAAGGAGTTTCTTCGATGCCAGGGCGAGCATATTTATATTTCTTTGAAAGTAGCTTTGAATGAAGTAAGTCTAAATTTTCTACCTCAATTCGAATAGCTGCACCTGGACTACAATCTCCATGGTGCTCAGAAAGATGAATTATACAGTTGTTATAAGAAATTTGCATATATAAAGGAAAATCTTCTTCAAATCGGTGCTCCCAATCAATCTCAAATTCTAAAAATGTTATGTAAAATTCTTTTGCCTTATCTTCATCGAACATACGAAGTATAGGTGTTGGACTTTTCATAGTAATTTTTGTGGTGCTCATTTCTTTTCTCTCCTTTTCTTATTAAACTACTATCTATTACGTTCAGTTCAATTAGCTTATTTCATCAATCATTCCTTGAATTATTTTCATACTCTCAATGTCCTTTGGACGCAGCTTGCGTCCAGTACCTTTTTCATATACCTTTTTTTCTTCAAGTAACTGGTATGGATTTAGGACATTTATTGAAATACCTTTTAAATCATATTGTTGAATTGGCAAAGCATCTTTTCTCCATTCCCAGGCAGGAAAACCATTCGCTATGATTTTACCTTCTTCTGTTATCCTAACAAACACAAAACTCACTTCAACCTGATCTTTAATGAAATCCGTTTGAAGCATACTGACTGGGATTTTATTAAAACCAGCATTAACCATTGCCCATTCTAATTTTTCCCGATATTGAATGTAAGTGACTAAATCAATATCCGAGTGTTCTCGGGTCACTTTACCAAGAAGAAAATCAATTGCCCACCCTCCACGTAGCCAGAGTTGAATTGTTAGATTTAAACAAATTGTGTTTATTTCATTGAGTATACTTAATTGTTTCTCTACTAAAATGGTTTCGTTGTTGTCCAATTTCACCACACCTGTTCACTTATTATGATAGGTATCTATCTCAAACGTTTTTGGACCTTCTACAACTTATCTGTTATTTAATTAGTTGAGGTCGCCTACTAAAGACCCAAGTTTGATAAAATTACCATTACGATTACAGCAAAAACAAAAGCAAGTACCAGTGTTTTAAGCCTACTCTTCTTCTTTCCATCTTCAACGTAATAAAAATCATCATTTCCCATCAGTGCTCCCAAAACTAGATAGACTAAAAGAGATACTGGCAAAAATACAAATACCAATCTTACAAGAATTGATGCGATTGATAAAGCTTCTGCAATCCCTCCACATACACCTAAAAATACATAATCTGTATTTGATTTATATAACCTATTTCTATTCATATTATCTTCCTCTTTTTATTTATGTGTCTATCTGTCCATTTTCAACTTATTTATCAACTTCTTCACATTCACATTTGGACTCCAGCAATTAAACTTATAGTTCGTCATTGTTTCAAATCCCAATCTACTACAATAATATTTCATACCTTTTACTTGTTTCTCAGCTTTAAAATGCTGACACGTTGCGCAGCAATGGAAATCTTTCATATATCCTCCTAAGATGAAACAAAACTTTAACTTAATTACATTCTCCAACAGAATTAAAGTTCCTTTTTAGAAAGTAAAATTGGAATTAAAATAAAAAAATGAACTGCAATACACTACTCATAATATCTTCAACTTTATATTTTAATTGAATTTTTATTTTTAAAATTGAGCACAAAATCATATTTACGTGTTGTATTTTAGTTTCTTTTCAATTTTTACGGTTATTTTCTTTATAATCACAGAAAATAGTAGAGCATAGTAATTAATGGAAAAGGAGATTTACCGATGAAGCTTTGGATTACTTCTATTTTCTCTATATTAGTAGCTCTATCTACTACCTGCTCTACAGTATTTGCTGAGCCTAATCATAAGCTTGCGATAGTGATTGATGATTTTGGTAACAACATGAAAGGAACGGACCAAATGCTTTCGCTACCGATCCCATTGACAGTTGCAGTAATGCCTTTTTTACCTTCAACTAAAAAGGATGCAACTGTTGCTCATTCTAAAGGCTATGAAGTAATTGTTCATTTGCCAATGGAACCGAGAAAAGGAAAAGCAAGTTGGTTAGGTCCAAATGCGATTAAGACCAACTTAAGTGATGACGAAATTCGAAGAAGAGTTCTAGCCGCTATTGATGACGTCCCATATGCAATAGGAATAAATAATCATATGGGTTCAAAAGCAACTTCCGATGAAAGAGTAATGCGCATAGTTTTAACTGCTTGTAAAGAAAGGGGCCTATTTTTTTTCGATAGTAAGACGAATTATCGGAGCGTAGTTACTAAAATTGCAGATGAGATAGGCGTGCCGGTCATCGAAAACAAGTTATTCTTCGATGATTTATACACTTATAAACATATAGAAAAGCAAACACGATTACTATTAGAAAAAGTAAAAGTAGAACCAACTATGATAGCGATTGGACATGTTGGAGAACCAGGCGAAATTACCTCAAATGTCATAAAGGAATATATACCTAAAATTAAAGAAGAAGCACATTTTGTATTTTTATCAGAATTAGTAGAAAACCTGCCAATCCCATTGCATTAAGATGGCTGCAATAAAAATATTAGGAACCGCTATTTCGCGATTCCTATATTTTTTGATCTATTTTCGTTAAAATAATCTTCAACCTCATTTATATGATTAACAACCAATATTTTATCATTGTAATCTTTAAACTTTGAAAAAAATGTTGGTTTCCCCACTTCTTCAAAATACTTATTCCATTTAAACATCTTGAAGAATATTTTAAGTGTCGGTTGATAATTTGACTTCTCTAATTTAAGTTTTTGTAAGAAATATCTTTTAATTATTCGGTAGGTTCTAACAGAATAGCTTGTATCTAAAAAAATAATTAACTCTGCATTTTGAAAACTATTACTTACCCATTCTTCACTATGAACACCTTCAATAATCCATGTATCCGAGCGAATGAGTGTATCTAAATGGCATTCTCTTTCTTGTTCGGAACGCCTGATATCTTTATGGCCCTTTTGCCTTATCCATACAACATTATCTAACTCATAATAAGGTATATTTAGCTTTTTAGACATTTGTCTTGCTAATGTCGTCTTACCACTTCCAACTGAACCAATGATATGGATTTTCTTTGGTACTTTATCTTTCACTTAAATCACCACTTATCTTAAAACATTGATACTATCTTATTCGATTTAGTACTTTAAATGACCTTGTTACGATTTAAATCTTTCTAAATAAAAAATATCCTTGTCGATTAAATGACCAAATTTTCGTAAAAGGAGTAGAGTGATGTTGATTTCCATTACAGGATGCTCGCTTTCCATGGGGCGAGATTCTTTAGCCTCCTCGGCAAGCCTGCGGAGTCTTTAGCCTTCCCGCTAATCCCATAGGAGTCGAGCACCCCTCCATTCCAATCAACTTTTTCATCAAAAAAAGTATGCAATAAATCCTAATCAAATAGCCTTTACTTAGAGTAATCCAGCAGTTTTTATTAATCAGTTTGTAGTTCTATTAATATCGAATATTAAACTAAATTAATCAAATGAATTTGTTTTTCTATGAATAAGCTCATAATTTTTAACTTCTGAAAAAAACATGTCTAGTGTTATTGGAATCATGAAATTGCTCAAAATATTAACATTTAAAACAATTAATAAATCATCCAAAAATGATAATTTCATTATAAATAAGTTCAATTTAATGTCCGTTTTCCCTATTGACCATTTTATATTTCAACACTCTGGAATAAAAAATAGGAACTGATCTAATCAGCTCCTATTTTTTATTTAATCGTTTTGTTACCAACTAGTTTATGTAATAAGTAACATTATTTACGCCAAAATGACGTATATTCTGCTTTATCTTGAATATTGAATTCAATCATTTTCTCAAGTAATTCATAATTAACTGGGACTTTCCAAGGAATACGAAACAAACCTTTTGTAGCACTATACCCAGCCTTTGCTATTTCATCAGCAAATTGAACAATACCTTTTTCTTCAGGTGATACGCTCATATGTTGCTTCGCGGTCGAAATGCCAATGATGAATGTGCCATGATTGGAAAACATCGGCGTATTCCACTTAATTTGTGGCTCTATGCTAGGAAATTTATTCGAAATCCAATCCAAAATTTCAGCAGTTCGCTCACGGTGGTCTGGATGATCAATCCCTGCTAAATAATCTGCAAAAACTTCCATGTCCGTCCCTCCTCAATCAAAAATTATGTAGATAGATAAGACTTTAATATAAACTATATACATTTAAATCCAAACAGTCAAAGTAACTTCAAAGTATGATCATTTTCATTCGAAAACTTTTGTTCAATTATGTTTTCATTAAAAAGTCATATTATCATTCATTGAAAAAAAAGTAATAATTCCTAAAACTAAAATGATAATCAAAATTGACTGTATGCATATTCCAACAATACTGCAAACCCTTCCGGAAATTGCTAAACCTTTCCCTTTTTCATTCGTACGATTTATTTCGGCAATACTTTTTCGAGATATAAATAGACCTATTATTCCGAGTATAAAACCGATATAAGGAATAATGATCGATAAAACCCCTAAAGTTAATGAAGATATAGATTTACTATTTGTTGTTACCAATACTATTTCCCCCATGAAAGTATAATTACAATTTTATATATAATTCTATTATAATATTACACTAACAACGCTTATTTGTAATTTGGGTTAATTTCAGCATTTTATTATAAAATGTAAGAACCATTTAAATAGTATACAACAAAAAAAGGATCGAAATAATTTCCATCCTCAAATGTTTATATCTTTTTCTCTTAAATAATTTTCATAAGCTTCTTTTACCTTATCAGATTTCGGTACAATTGGGGCTACTTTTGAAAGTCTATTGCTTAAATCGTTTAAAAGATATACTCCTCTAAACAAAGTACCAGCTAAAATTCCAAAGCCTATAATTATACCAACTTCTCCTAACATCATAAGAACTATGCCTAAAATGGTTGCTAATACGATTGAAACTAACAATTTCATAGATTTGTCCCTTCCCTTGTTTTTTTCTGCCGATTTTTTTAAAACCTAAGTTCTATTTTCTTCTAATTCCCTTTTGCTTAAGAATCTTAAAAGGAATAATAAAAGTTAGATCCAAAAATGATAATATTCCCAAAGTGGCAACTAGTAAGCCGATTATAACTTTAATAACCTTTATTGACTTAAAACCTACTGAGATTAAGAGTTGAAATAAAATGTGATATACAATTACAATTAATAGACAAATAATAATTCCTTTAATACTTTCCTTCCAATTTACCTTTTTTGATTCAAAGTAATAGATAATGCTCTTACCGATTTGATAAAGTACAAGATAAATCAACACCTCTTTAATATTCATATCAAATCCACTTACGATTAAAACGGCAAATAATATTGCAATCCAAACGATAGGTTTTAATCCGATTTTCATAAATCGCTGTTTTTCTTTTTGAAAAAAAGAATACATAGGAAATTCTCCCTGGAAGATTTTTGTTATCTAAATTTCACCATAATTAATTTAATATTTTATATTTATTCTTAATTCCTATTTCAATTATGTAAGTTTCAAAGGCAAATAAGCATACTCTCCGTCCCTAATAATCTCGCACTCTTTAACAAAAATCGGATAATTAAAAATCGGTCCATCTATCACGGTAGTATGGAACTCACCACTTTCTCCGCATGGATCAATCCCTCGAGTTTCAAGTTCCTTCACAAATTCATGAGTTAACATTCTTCCTAAATCTTTTTCTTTCATTCCTAACGATAAGTTGACTGTTACCACAATCGTTTGAAAACCTCTATTTATAAACTCATCGACAGCTTCACGGTGATTCAATTCCCATAATGGCATACCGAGCTTTATTCCAACATTCTTTGTAACCTTATCATGCCAACAATCTTGAGCAGGCATATCTATGTCACCCGTTACTAATACATCTGCTCCTTGATTTTTTGCATTGTCTAATAGTTGGGTAAACACTTTTTCATATTCCTGCCAACTTGCCACCCCTGTATACACAGGTAAACCGATTGATTCAGCTTGAGCGTGTATTATTTCGGGAGGCATTCCGTGCGATCTAGAACGTTTCCCTTCCTCCTCTAGCATAACGATTAATCCAACCGCTTTCCCTACTTTCATAGCTTTATATAAAGCTAGTACACTATCTTTTCCTCCGCTAAAAGAAGTTATAAATTTACGTCCAATCGCATTATTTTTCCAGTTTACTGTTTCTACCATTCATAACTTACTCCTTTATATTAAAGTCACTAAAATTATAGGAACAATTTAATCTTAAAATTTTTCTAATGTTCTTGCAATACTACATACATTCGTTGGAAAAACCGTATGTTAATAGTAGATGATGATTGGAGCGAAACTTTTGAAGATCCAAGCTTAGAAGATTATGGTTTATTTATGTATTAGATAGTTTTGATCAAATTAACCTGCATTCGGTTAGACTATTTACTTAGTAGCAAGAAAAGACCCTATTATCAGATTAAAGGAATTGTAAAAAGAGCATTGATTTATTTCAATGCTCTTTTCTGTGTGAATTTACTATTTTTTTACATAATGAAGCATAGCAAGTTGACCTAACTTTTCTACTTTCGTTAAAGTGTATTTTTGGGTAATGTCATGACCAGTGTAAAGAGAAATTCCTTTCCCCAAAACGATTGGTGCTATCGCAAGTTGAAATTCATCAATCAAATTTTCTTTAAAAAATTCTCGAGCTAGATTCCCTCCACCAACTAACCAAATATCTTTACCAGGTTGTTGCTTTAAATCTTGTATAAAAGTTTTAATATCTTCATCTATAAAAGTAGCATATTCATCTGATCCTGTTGCAGATTTTGAAAACACATAGTTTTTATATGTACTATAAGGATACTCCATATCAAATCCACGAACGACATCATATGTTGCTTTTCCCATCATAATAGTGTCAATTCTTTCTAAAAGTGTATGATAGCCAGAGTCTCCTTCTACTTCTGTTGTTTCTAACCATTCTAACGTACCATCATTATTAGCTATATATCCATCAATTGAAGTACCAATGTATAAAATAATTTTACGTTGTTTTTCCATATTATATCTCCTATCTTTATTTTTATAAATGTTTTGTACATTACATAATCATTCATCTAGTATAATTGATTGTAACACTAATATGCTTTTGAAATAGGGGGAATCGAAATGCCTTTATCTTCTATTAAATTATATATTTGGAAACCATTTTCAACTTCACCGCCACCACCCTTTACTCCTGCTGTTTTAGTAAAACTAAATGAGCTTATATTAAAAACAGATTAAGAATCTGCGAAATATAAGCTGTTTCGTAGATTCGAAGGAGTAGACGATGAAATCTAAAATTCAATTCCTACTATCAATGGTGATCTTTGGTACGATTGGCGTATTTATAAGGTACATTGATTTAGCTTCGAGTGAAATAGCTTTATTGCGTGGTTTAATTGGTAGTTTATTTTTAATAACATACATGCTTATCGGTAAGAAAAAAATATCATGGGCATCAATAAAAAATAACATTTATATATTTTTACTTTCTAGTATTACATTGGGTGGAAATTGGATTTTTCTTTTTCAAGCTTATAAATATACGACTGTTTCTAACGCGGCACTAAGTTATTATTTTGCACCAGTCATAGTCCTGATTTTATCCCCATTAGTTCTGAAAGAAATATTATCAACTAAGAAATTAATTTGTATAGTCATAGCCATATTCGGTATGTTATTAGTAGTTGCTAGTGGTGGGCTCGGCACGGCTAGATTAGAGGATTTTATTGGGATTGGCTATGGATTATTAGCTGCTGTGTTTTATGCTTCTCTAATGTTACTCAATAAGTTTATTAAAAACATGGGTGACTTAGAAATTACACTTATCCAACTTGGAACAGCCTCATTACTTCTCATACCATATGTATTCATTACTGAAGGATTCGGGATTTTGGACGTCTCAGTTTCTTCAATTCCATTTATAATAATCCTAGGAATCGTACACACGGGCATTGGATTCTTATTATTCTTTTCAGGTATGCAAAAATTAAATGGGCAAAGTATAGCAGCATTAAGTTATGTTGATCCAATCACCTCTTTATTAATTTCAACTGTTTTCTTACATGAGAAAATGACAATTGTTCAAATGATTGGTGGGGCATTGCTATTAAGTTCCACATTTGTAAGTGAAAATCATTCATGGAGACTATCAAAACCATTTTTGAAAAAACCAGTTAAATAATAAAATAAACAGTGGAAAGCTACGGTTTCCCACTGTTTTTTATTTTAGATTATGAATTTCTGTACTTAGCGAACATTATTTCGTCATGATATTTATCTAGATCCGGCAATTTTAACTCATCGGCAATCATAAGTTCAGCTTCTCGATCATATTCCACCCTTACAAATTGGATTGAATTAGTTGAATAAGAACCATCAAGAATCGCATACGACGCTGAAGTTAAATCAAGAGAATTTCCCACACTTCCTACATTGCATAAAATTCCGTTTTTGAAAGTTTCCAAAAAGGTTGTATGTATATCTCCATAAAAGATGATATCAGGAGTCTTTTCGTTTTTATTTGAATTTGTTATCTCGCTATTTTCAAACATACTTAACCGTTTTTCAATTGGATGAAAAGGTAGAATCCTCTCAAATTCACTCCTTGGTGAAGCATGAAAAAACCTGATTAATTGTCCATTTAATTCTAGATCAATATGAAAAGGTAATGAAGCTAGAAATTGATAGTCTTTTTCTGTTAGTCGGTCTCTAAACCATTGTATAAAATCATTTTCTGCAGGTGACTGAATAAATACATCCCAATTGCCACGGACCACTTTTTCGCAATTTTTTTGAACGAGCTCTATACACGCTGATCCTTGAGGCCCCTTACCAATTAAATCACCTAAGCAAAAAATCCTCTCAATTTCTCTAGAGCGAATATCTTTTAAAACTGCTTCTAATGCAGTTTTATTTCCGTGGATATCTGAAATAATTGCTATTTTTGTCATGATGCTTCCTCCTGTTCTCAAACATTTGCATTTAACATCAAAGACCTAATCTAACTATGCCTTATAACTAGCAAACATTTATTATTATTTAAAATTGTTAAAATGAACTTATCATATTTGTTAACCATTAAAATATTCAATGTAAAAGAATATTAATCCTTCCTATTATGTTACCATAAAAGAAAAAAGGAGCTAATTTTAGCTCCTAATTTTTACGAGTTTTTCCATTAAATTTTTAATATCTATTTTAGATGAGCTATCAATCATCAGAAATGAATAGCATTGTCATTTAGATAATAATTATAATACTTTGTCATACTTACCTCTATATAATCAAACGAATTGATTAAATCTAATGCTTCTTCATTATTATCATATATTGAATCAACATTCGGTAAATTTACTATCCTATTTTTCAATGTAGGATGTGTTGCGTATTCTACTTCATGATCTCTTAAAGCCTTACCTAATGACTCCTCTATTTGCTTTTTGTAAGTTTCAACATGTTCGCGGTAAAAACTAAAGTAATTTTCAAATTGAAAACCATGAACAATTTTCTCAGTCATTTGTTCATCGATTAATCGATTAAAAACATTACCATGACTTATTAACTTGGACAATGCCTCTTTAAAATTTTCTTTTCCACACATTTTTGATGCAATATAATCAGCTCTGTACTCCATTTCTCTAGAAATTTTCATATTATATTTGTGGAAAATTTTAAGATAATACTCCATAAGTACTTTTGGTAATATCATTGGAATCGATATAAATATCGGACGACGACGACCATTGTGATTAAATAATGATGTAATATACTCTAAATACTTATTTGCACCTTTATATACAGGAAAAACGAACCTATGGAAAACTAAATCTCTTCCCGTAAAATGTGACAGTTCATGGGCAATAATCGCACGTAGTTCATTTACCGTTAATACATGAAGTAAAGGATAACTAATTGCAAGTATTCTACCTTTTGCAGTTCCATTAAAGACATTAATTTTGCCTTCGGACACAAAAAATTTTGATTTTACATGCAAAATGATCGCGTCTGGCATTTGTGAATCCATTTTTACAGAAAGTTCAGAAATTAAATCGCGAAGTTTCGGATGATCATGTGGATTAATTAATATAGCCGGCTCAAATTGTTTATTTTTAAAAAACATAGAAATAATTGCAATAAAACAACTTACCACTCCAAATATCATTCCAAAAAAAGGTAGAGCATCGAGTAAAATTAATCCAAAATATGCAAATCCTAATTCACCTAAAAATTTACCTACAAAATAATGAATGATAAAGATTAACCCACTTCCAACAAATACGATTAATCCAGTTGTAAATAAAACCATCAGATAAAAGCCTGGAACAAATAATAGTGATACAAAGATTTTCTTTTTTGATACATTTGGTTCCCTTTTAATACAATTTTCTGACAACAGATCACTTCCTTTTTATCAATAGTTCATAAATACTCCCTATCTTTAAATACATACCTTTTAAATACTAGATTTATTTAGTTTATCTACTTCTCTGTTATGCTGAATGATTCCCCAAAATAATACAATCGAAATAATAAAATCTTCTAGTTGCAAAGAATGAAACAAAAAAATGACAAGATGAAGTACTATTGCCGTTATTAATATGTATTTAATTTTAATTTTTCTAGGGTATATTTCAGCGGATTTTTTAATAATTATTCCTCCTACTTAGTTATTAGGTTCCACTCAATATAAATATTAGGGATCCTTTCTATTTATCTATAAAAAGTATATAAGCAATGATCAAAGTAGTCGGAATAATACTGATCCATTTTGGTATGTTGACATTAAATTCATTTAAATTTTTTCTTAATAAGCCATCCAAGAGAGAATAGAGATTTATAGATAAAAACACAACTAATAAAGCAATAATAAAAGAATAATTCTTAAGAAGGAATTTTGTTCCCCAAAAAAGAGAAGGTAAAAAAATTATCTCCAGGATGAATTCAGCTAGATCATTCCTTCTATTATCAAATTTGAAAAGCCATTTCCCATATCTCTTTAATAACGACATTGTCCGAACACCTCTTATGATAGATATTCCCTATTAAGTTTACACTTTCCTTTTAAGACATTAATTAAACTATATCTACTCAAGGTAAAGTAAAAAAATGGCTGTCCTTTATCATTTGAAATAGGACAGCCGTTTTTTTATAAAAAAACTCTTCAACTAATTAATATCTTTCTAATAACTTATACTAAAACTTTAGCGTCAGTATCATTTTTTGAATTTCCTTTTAATTCATGATAAAAATGCGCCTCACTTGCACTCATATAAGGAAACAACCATAAAAACCCAATCCCAATCGATAAAATGCATAAAAGAATCCAACCAATAAAAGAAATGTCTAAACAAAACAATTTCCACTTATATCCATCCATCATTTTTCTACTCTTTGTAATGGCATCATTTGGAGTCAAATGTGGTTCTTCAATAAATATGTATGGGGCCATTCGATATGAATATGATTTTATAATGCCAGGAACAATCAAAAGCAATGTCCAAAGCGTAGAATATAAATAAGTTAAGAAATTTAGTAAAAATGCATTTAAATATAAGTTTAAGTTAGTAAAATAATAAAATATTATTTGTAAGGAATAAGGTTGCTCATCTTCCTTTGTCGCAAATGTAAATAACCGTGTACTCCCAATCGTAATGATTGCCGAAATAAATAGACTATATATAAACGTTACGTAGTCATCCCAGCTAATAAAAAAAGATATGTATTTCGTCAATTCATTTTTTATGGGATTTGGGAAGTATATAGAAAGTCTATTTTCAACTAATGTAGTTAATAGATTCACTATGATCGTATATCCAATAAATTTTTTCCAATTCCCTCTCAAGGTATCCCTTGCTCTTGAGCGTATTTCATCTAGGTACATGAAAACACCTCCTCTCTGATTATGAATATAAAATTCTGCATTTTTCTACAAATCCCTTTTTTAAAACTTTGTCAACTTTTTTACAATTAATTTATCCGCTCAATTTTTCAGCTCAAAAAAACATTCCATAAAAAATGGAATGTTTCTTAAAATCACCGCTTGTTGTCCAGTCAATCCTGATTAGATTGCTACTGTTTGCCAAAAAATCACCTTGCTAGACTCATCTTTATTGACTACATCATCCATTATTAAGCCACTAATTATTTCCATATATTTTTAATCGTTTTAACAGATTTATTTGTTCCTGCATGTTTTAATCCGTAAATATCCTCTATTGTATGTAAAAGATTAAAATGGTTTAAATTTTCGTTATATTGTCCTTTTTTTATCATAGGTCCGACAAAAACAGTAGGAATTTTGTTATTATGTGAAAAGTCATCTTCATCCCACGTTACAATTAACAAACTATTATTCGTTTTTGCCCATTTGACATAAGCACCAATTTGTTTTTTTAACCACAGGTCTCCTTGTTTAATAGTTCCATCGTGCATGTCGTTTTGGAGATTAGGGATTATAAACGAAACAGTTGGAAGTTTACTAAAATTTGTTGGAAATTTTTCTAATGGTTGATTTGCTTTCTTTGAGACATTTGTAAAATTAGCCCATGGATTGTGTTTGCGTGCATAATCTTTGTTGGATTCTCCGTTAAAACCAACTGAAGGCAAATCTTCAGAATAACCGGCAAATGTTAGTTTTTTTTCATTAAGCTCACTTGCTAAATTATCTGCTGAAAATTTTGTTTTTGGTAAAGCATCGTCAGTGACACCTTGATTTGATCCAGAGAACAAGTCCAAATAATTCGGCTGACTAGGGTGTTCAATTGCATGATAGTTAGTTAAGTTGGCACCTTGCTTCATTAGTTTATTAATATAAGGTGCAGAATGGTTTCCCATAATCTGCTGTTTCGCATGATTTTCCTCAATTACGATTACAATGTGATCTATTTTTGGAATGTCCGATTCTGTTTTCGATTTAAAAAGTATACAAGCAATTAAAACAAAACAGATTAAAAAAAGTACTATTACCCGTTTTCTCAACATAACACTACCTTTATTTAGTTATTTTTATTATTTCAATGTAATTAAAGTATCTTTAGCATAATTTCTTCCGTTTTTTCCTTAAAACATTAATTCTCTTTGTCTATGTGATTCCCCTTCTTGGACTTTTCTCTTTCATTTAGTAAATAACGCTGTTTTTCTTTTTGTTATAACGCTTGCCGATGTCTCAATAAAAAAACATCCCATTAGATAAATGGAATGTTTTTCAACAAAATTATTTTTTCAAACCCATTGCTTGTTTAATAGCCTCATAGATATAAGTGTTTTCATATGTTCCTGATAATAGCTCCGCTCCAGCACCAATTGCTGTTAAAGGAACAGATACGCCACCGTGACCACTTGTTGTCCAGTCAATCATGAATTGATTGCTACTGTTTGCCACATTAAATGGTCCGTCTTCTTTAGATATTCCATCGCCAGACTCATCTTTGCTGTCTACATCTTCAATTGATAAGCCGCCACATTCATGGTCTGCTACAACTAGAACAAGAGTGTCAGGGTGGTTCTTTGCGTATTCTTTAGCTACAGTTACTGATTTATCTAGTTCTTGACCAGCTTTGATCACTTTTTCAGCATTGTTCTCATGTGACATTTCGTCTGTGCCTTCTTCTTCTACCATTAAGAAGAAACCTTTTTTATTATCCGATAAAGTATCGATTGCTTTTTTTGTCATGTCAGGAAGAGATACTACTGGATCATAAAGATCACCTTTTCCCTCTTCTCTTTGTTCGAACATTTCTTCATTTGCAAAAAGACCTAACAACTTACCATTTTTCGCTTTTTGAAACTCATTTGCATTCGTTACATAATTGTAACCAAGCTTTTTCGCTTCTTCAACAAGATTTCCTTGTGTTCCTTTACTTTGTTCAGAAGGGTCCTTTGCAGGGTGGTCTTCGTAGCTTCCAGCATTTCCTGCAGGATACCAAAAGTCCTCTCCTCCACCTAATAGAACATCAACTTTACTGTTTTCAAGATACTGCTTAGCAATATCACTTTGTTTTGAACGATCTGTCACATGGGCACCAAATGCAGCTAGCGTTGCATCCGTAATCTGGCTAGTTGTAACTAAACCAGTTGATTTACCAGCTTCTTTCGCCATTTCCAAGACTGTTTTTACTGAATTCTTGTTTGCATCAACACCAATTGCCCCATTATACGTTTTTACCCCAGACGCCATAGCAGTAGCCGCAGCTGCAGAATCTGTTATAGCAGTAGTTGAGCTAGTATGTACCAATCCAGCATAAGGCATATCATCCATTGCTAGTTTACCAGTTTGTCCAACAGTAGCCAGTCGGATCGCCTCACGGTGAGCAGCCCCCATTCCGTCTCCAACAAAGACGATCACATTTTTAGCCTTTCCTTGTTTGTGACTATTATCGGATTCTTTTGCATCTACAAAATGATTAAATCCTAATGTTGTTGCTGTTGCAATTGTTAAAGCAGCACTGATAATCGTTTTCTTGTTCCCCATTAATAACACTCCCTATTGATTATTTTCTTAATTTCAATATAAAGGAAGAGTATTTAGGAACTGTATATATACTGTAAATAAGGTATAATTTGTATGGATATTTTGTAATCTTTGTTAAAGTGGTTTTTTCGATTTTTAATTTGCACATTAACAAGGCCAAATAAAAAAAAGAATCAAATTGTACATTCTTTTCTCTATCAAACTATGATCTTTTAGATTTCTTAATGATTCTATTAAATAGTACAAAAACTGCAACTAGAATAATTAAGACTAAACCAGGAAAAACAAAATTAAGCATTTTAGACCAGCCTTTCAGGTAGTATTTTTAATTATTTCGTTATCGTTCTACTTTTAACCTTTATTTCTATTTTCAATATTTGTTCACATATGATATTAATGTATCTAATTCTTTCTTTGAAAACAATTCGTAAAATAGAGACTGCAAGAGCGGTTTGCACTCTAGCAGTCTCTAATAAGAAAACGATATTTTATTTTTACTTAATCAAATATAATTGGGAGCTCTTTTAAAGATCGAAATCCAATTAGTTTTTGCCATTTTAAGTTTGAAGAGGCTAGCTGTATGTTTTTTTTCCAATCTAAGAGAGTTTTAATCGCAATTTGTGCTTCTAGGCGTGCCAGTGGGGCACCTAAACAAAAATGTGCCCCATTTCCAAAAGAAATATGAGGATTAGGATTTCTCGTAATATCAAATTGATTAGGATTATGAAATTTATGTGGATCTCGATTAGCCGCTCCTAATAGGAGATATATTTGGTCCCCTTTTTTTATAGATGTATTATGAATATCAATATCTTCTGTAGCTACCCGAGCGATCATTTGTGTTGGGCTCTCATATCGTAAACACTCCTCAACAGCCTGGTCAATCAAAAATGAATTTTCTTTAAGTTTCATTAGTTGTTTAGGATGATTTAGTAAAGTAAGAACTGAATTGCTGATAAGATTAATGGTTGTCTCATGACCGGCAATAACCAGTAATATACAGGTTGCTAATAATTCATCGTCTGATAACTTGTCCCCTTGCTGTTCCTCCATAATTAGCTTGCTAATCAAGTCCTCTTTCGGGTTAAGTTTTCGTATTCTAATCAGTTCGTTAAAGTAATCCATTGCTTTTATAGTAATTGCATCCCCGTTTTCTAACACCTTTCCCCTACGAGTAAAATCAATACTTTGAATTAAACTTGTCGCCCATTCTCTAAATTGAAATAAATCCTCTTTTGGTACGCCTATTATTCTCGCAATAACGAGACTTGCTAGAGGAAACGCTAAATCAGAAACTACATCTAGTGATTTCTGATTTTGAAATGGTTGCAATAATTCATTTACCGTTTCTTCGATAGATGGTCGAAGTTGCTCCACTATTTTTGGTGTAAATACGTTACTAACGAGAAAACGCAAACGCCTATGGTCTGATTTGTTTTTAAAAAGCATCATGTCTTTTTGAATATTTTTTAGCTGCTCATATTTTTTTGAGCCCTCTGGCAGTGGGATGCGATTTTTAAATCGTTTATCTTTCAGGATGGTAATTGCTTCCTCATAACCTGTAACATACCAGCCAGGATTTTTAATGAGATTTCCTCGATAGATTGGTTGCATGGACCGAAGTTTCTCATAAAATTGATAAGGGTTTTGAAAAAACTCGGTCGTAAATGAAAATGCTTGGTAATCCGTCTTCATGTCAGTCTCCTTGATCCTATCAAAATTATAAACTCTTTTTTTATTATCCTAATTTAACTTTCATTGGTGATTATTTAACAACAGCTAGGCGAAATGAAAATTAAGAACTATTAAATATAATCGATTTGCCAATATTTCCAGTTACAAAAATAATGATCACTTTATTATGTTCAACTCTTTTCCTATACTTTGAAAACAATCCAATAAATAATCAATTTCTTTCGCGGAATGGTCGGAGGTAACCGTTAACCTTATGCGACTTTCTCCATTTGGTACAGTTGGGGGACGGATCGCAGGGGTGTATATCCCATTTTCCAGAAGCTTTTCAGAAAAAAGCACTGCCTCTTTCGAATCTCCTATGAGAACTGGAATGATTGGAGTAAGATCGCCCTTCACGGTGTGACCCATTTCTTTTAATCTAGCTTTTATTTTTTTTACATTGGAAAATAACTGCTGACGCTTAGTATGACTATCTTCAATGATTTCAAATGCAGCATAGGAAGCTGCACAGATCGCCGGTGGCATAGCTGTTTGAAAAATAAAGGTCCTTGCATGGTTTATCAGAAAGTCAATTAATATGTGTGAACCAGCTACAAACCCTCCTTCGGTGCCAATAGCTTTGCTTAAGGTACCAATAACAACATCGGGATGGATTCCATAGTATTCGCTTGTTCCTCTCCCATTCTTACCTAAAACACCTGTTGCGTGCGCATCATCAACTATGACGTAGGCATCATATCGTTTTGCAAGTGAGATGATCTGATCGAGCGGGGCTATTGTCCCATCCATACTAAAAACACCATCTGTTACGACAAATCGCCTTTGGTAGGATGCCGATTCTTTCAATTTTCCCTCTAGATCAATCATATCAATATGGTTATAGACAACCGTTTTTGCTTTTGAAAGACGACACCCGTCAATAATACTTGCGTGGTTTAATTGATCGCTCAATATAACATCCCCCTTTTCAGGCAAAGATGATAGCACACCAACATTTGCCAAATACCCACTTGAAAAAAGGAGGGCTTTCTCTGTCTGTTTAAATGAGGCAATCTTTTCCTCAAGTTTTTGATGCCAATCTGTATGGCCAGTCGTTAATCTCGAGCCACTGCTCCCAACTCCAAAGTCTCGCAAACACATTTCTGTGGCATGTATTACTTTAGGATCATTTGCAAGGGCTAAATAATTATTTGATGAAAAGACAATTTGCTTTTGACCATCAATCAAAATTTCAGTAAGTGGTGCCGAATTCATTGTTCGTAATTTCCTATATAAACCTGCTGTTTTTCTCGTACTAATTCGTTGGCTTAGCCATGTATCAAGCTTCAACTGTATTCACCTCATTTGTTACCTCAGTAGCATCGTAATCTTTCATTTGTGTGAATGTTAACCATATATGATTATTAAGCTTCTCAAATAGTTCATGTTGCATTTTCTTCCTCCCATTGAACAATGATTGGCAGTTTTTCTAAGTAATCTATGTATGAATCTATATCGCTTCTTCCATCTACGAAGAAGATTCGGCATCCGTGTTCATCACCGTATTCTTTTAGATTTGTGATCCGCTGATAACCTAAGTTTTTACTGGCTACATAACCTGTTGTATATTCAGGATCATCTGACCAGCATAACTCCGAAATAGTCGCTGGATGACTATTCACTTTTGTTGCAAGAACAAGTGCCTCTTTTATCCTTTGACTTCGAGGGATTGTGAAGTAGTTAGCCCATTTTTCAAAATTTGTCGTCAACCAGTCCATTCTAGAAACCCGTACACCCTTTTCATGACGATCATCTATGCGCTCCCCATTCCATATATTGACCAAAATTGCCCCTCTAAGATTTGGATATTCATCTATTAGTTGGAATGCCCTTTCAATGCTCTTTTTTGGAACACCTGATTTCATTAAAAGAGACACGGCTAGTATTTGTCCTTCTTGTACTGATTCAACCTCATTTGTCGCTGTATGCAAAGGTAGCAACTTGGTTATTGTTTCTTCAATTAATTCGAACTGAATTTGCATAAAGTCCGGGTTCCCTCTTGTATGGGTTAAGGCTTTTTCTAGCAGAAAATTAACCGCATTTTTCAAATTGTCGTAAGTTGAAATAAGTTCACCACCAGAAATATGCTTTCCACCATTTTCATGTGCCCCATCCTTGGAAGCTCTCATTCTTACACTAAAAAAGTTTTCATTCCTCAACAGAACTAGTCTCCTAATCTTTTTTTGATAATAACGCTTTTAAATGTTAACCAAATATATTTTTAGGTTAACATTTAATTATGTTAAATTCATCCTAATATATTGTCAATAATTTCAATTCGAAATTTTTAAAAAATAGCTGTGATAAGGAGAGCATTCGAAGCTTATTTGGGGCTTAGACCCAATCATTATTCAGCTCACACCCTACTTATAGAAAAAGGTAGTTTTTTTAATAAAATGTAATTTTGGTGAATAAGTTCGTTGGTTTTTATGAAGTAATTTTCAGGGGAATAAATTTATCTTTTATTTAAAATTCTGAAGTATATGTGTTTTTTTTGCACATAAAAATTAAGGGTTTAATGCTATGTGAGCGCATTCATGTCTACTATCTACTTATTTAAAAGTTAAAATTATATAAAAAAATTGATTAATCTAATCCTCCACCTTTTCAATTCTCTAAAGTTGTTTAAACTTAGAAGTTATAAATGCAATGGCTGATTTTATTACATAAGAAGTCAGTAACAAAAATTAAAATGCGTTGCTTTAAAGCAACGCATTTTTCACATATTATTATCCTTTAACAATTAGCATATTATTTTGATTTCTATCTAAAAAACATTTCATATTTATTCTTTATAAATACTTTTAAACGCTCCATCTTCTCCTTTGAATCTATTAATTCAAACGGAACATATACTTCATTTTTTTTTAGGAGAAAATTTCTCATTTCTTTAATTTCAAAATTTAATATTTTTTGAACTTCTTTTTGATCAGACTTCCCTCTAGTAGATTCTGGATTACCTGGATCTACATGAAGAATTAAGCAATAGTATTTTTTAACTGTAACTTTATATACCTAACATTTTCGCTGGAATATTAATAATTAAGAATCTTGTCCGATAAAAGAAAAACCCTCAACGCATACAACGTCAAGGGTCGATTTAATTAATATACGACATGTATTGCTCAAGCTACCTAAGGTGAACTTGAGTTCAAGAAATCTTTATTAGAACATGATCGGCTATGGTAAGTGATACGATTTAATATGATTCAGCCTCAATAAAGTGACCTCTCCACTTGCTACTTTTAATTCAATGACACCATCTTCCACGCTCTTGAGTACTCCAATTTTCATTGGATCAAGTCCCCCATCAAATACGACAAATTTTCCTTCTTCTTTTTTTAATTGTGTATCAAACAAGCGTGAAAATGACATATTTACATTTTCAGGTAATAGATTGATTTCAGAGTTATAGGGATTGGCATTATAATTGTATGGTGTTAGCCACTTTAAATGTGATAAAGGGATATACAACATTTTAAATACTGGTGAATAAAACACGATATAGTCACTTAATACGTTTATAATATTTCCATGAAATGTGATATTACCTGTAACATAAATCTCTGCAAAGATTCCTTTTGCATTTGATAATATTTTACGATATGAGATCGTTCCAATATCTTCAGCAATTGAAGGTCTTGTAGGCTTGTCTATTTTGTCTTTATAGTTGTTACTAAGACTAACCCTATGAACGTGAAGCCATGGAATATAATAGTATTTTTGTCCGTTGTATAGTACAAGGACGTCTCTACCATAATCTGTTAGTATTCCTTCAAAATAACTACCACCTGATAATTGTACATAAATTTTTTCTCCAACTAATGATTGTACATCACTCACTTGCATCTCCTCTTTCTAATAGATTCAAATTGTTTATTAAGCGAAAACTAATTGCACCCAATAATATAGTAGAAACAGCGTTACGATTGTTGTTAATGGAATGACAATTAATGATACATTTAGATAATCCTTCCATTTAATCTTAATTTTATTTTGTTTTAAGATGTGCATCCAAATTAAGGATGCTAAAGTACCTACTGGAAGTAATAACGACCCAATGTCACTGCCGATAATATTAGCTAGATAAATCGTCTTTAATGTAATTGGATCTAGTCCCATTTCTGTCAGAGTAATAGTTCCAACCATTAATGCTGGATGATTATTAAACAGATTAGATAGAATTGAAACTAAGCCCCCCATGATAAAACTTGCTTGAAATAAGCCTTGATTTACGATTGGTTCACAGTATTTCACTAAAGCTGCAGTTAAACCAGCATTATGGAGACCG
The DNA here is from genome assembly GCF_001712755.1 of Gottfriedia luciferensis. GTDB lineage: Bacteria > Bacillota > Bacilli > Bacillales > Bacillaceae_G > Gottfriedia > Gottfriedia luciferensis_B. The sequence continues at coordinate 51,320 of NZ_MDKC01000002.1, read as the reverse complement.
TAAATAATCACATACATCGAAAATGCAAAGACTAAAATATGCCAAGGTGTCTTTTTTAAGATATCAACAGGGCTTGTCCGTAAGTGATACCATCTCCAAGCTAATAAGACGAGTGATCCTAATACTGCTACATATTGAATCGGTATTCCAAGAAATGAAGCGACGAATAATAAGCAGCGCATTAGGAAAACGAATCCCAATACCTTTAACATAAAATTTGTTCTTTTTTGTTTTGTTTCTACTGACATTTTCCCTTTTAAAGGATGAAAATTTTTCATAAAAAATGACTCTTCAATATCATCAGTAGACACTGGTAATTGTTTTGGTAGTTTATTTCTTAAAACCATATACATTAGCCATGACATAAAAAGTAATCCTGTACTTGCAGGGACAAACATCATAGCTGTGTGCATATAAAGAGTCATATGAACAATTTTTAATGCGATTAAGTTTACGATATTACTTACACCGATCGGTGCACTTGAAGCTGTGGCAATTAACGCTCCACTAAGAAGATATGGAATTTGTTGATGTGGTTTTAAACGTAAATTTTTTAATAGGAGAATTAAAATCGGAGTTGTAATTAAAATACTGCCATCATTATTAAAGAGTAATGTCATTAAAAAGCATAAAAGCTGGATATACCAGTATAATCTGCGTCCCGAACCTTTTGCTAAACGTGCAAGCCTAGCAGCAGACCAATGGAAAAATCCAAAACTTTCTAAAATAATCGCCATTACAATCGTTGCGATAATTGTAATAGAAGCTTCACCAATTTTGTGAATAATATCGATTAAATTACTTTTTGTTACAATCCCAGTTATTAAAATGATCACTGCTCCAATTGCAGCAGGCCATGCTTCATTTATTCCCTTTGGTCTCCAAAAAATGACCGCCATCGTTAATAGAAAAACAGAAGCACTCATTAGAATTTCGAAATTCATAAAACTCACCTTCTTATAAAATATTTTCCAATGAAACTTGTCCATTTGTTATATTATTATTCAAATATAACAATGATGTTTTAGATGAATTCATTATTTTATGGAAGATGGTTGTTTTACCTATATAATACAAATGTCCCCTAAAGATAAATAACTATAGTGGCAATTGTCCAATAGTTTCTTTAGAAAAATCACAATGAATATCATATTTAATAGGTATTCAACTTACATTTTAAATGATCTGCTCCTATTTATATTTTTTCTAATTAGATAGACTAGAAATGATCTTTCATTCAGATTAATTATATTTAAATAATTTTCACTATAAGAAACCGATAAAAAAGGAAGCTCTAGAATAAGAGCTCCCCTAATTAACAAAATCTGTCTTTAATCTTTCATAAAAGACATGAATTCATTTAAGGCAAATGAACAGACTTAATATGGTTTAATCTTAAATAAACTACTTCCCCATTTGCGACCGATAACTCAATTACACTATTTTCAATCGAATTGAGCAAACCAATTTTCATTGGATCATTCCCACCATCAAAAACAACTAGTTTTCCTTCTTCTTTTTTTAATTGAGATTCAAATGAGCGCACAGGAGATATGTTTGATGGATTAATAGGAAAGTTTGCATTATCAATTGAATAAGGTGTTACATTTTGATGATAAGGTGAGAGCCACTTTAGATGGGATAAAGAGATATACATCATTTTAAAAACGGGTGAATAAAAAACGATGTAATCACTTAAAACACTAGTTATATAGCCATGAAACGTCAAATTACCCGTAACATATATTTCCGAGAAGATCCCTCTCGCATTCGTTAAAACTTTTCTGTAGGAAATTAATTCAATTTCATTTGCAATTGAAGGCTCGTTAGGAGCATCTATCTTATCTTTAATAAGTTGACATAAATGTACTCGATGAACATGAATCCAAGGGATATAATAATACTTTTGACCATTATATAATACAAGTATATCTTGTCCTGCATCAGTTAAAATACCTTCAAAAGCTATATCTCCAGATAGAAGTACAAATACTTGTCGATTTAATAATGAATCTATATAACTCAAATTCTCTCCCCCCTTTTTAATTTAAAATAAAAATATTGTCTTCTTATAAAATGTAAATAATGTTCTACCTAATTCGCACATTTATTTATTTCTACAATTTTACTTTTATTCTATTATTAATAAAGATATGCATTTTAAAAATGGAATTAGTTGATCAAATTTGTGGAAAACATTTAATTTTTACTTGGAATGGAATCGCTAGATCTTACTTTAATTTTGGCTCAGATATAGTAAATTGTTGATTGTCTTATTCAACTAAAGGCAATTTAGTTGCTTAAGATTAATTGGATCTTTTGTGAAAAAAAGTGATAATCCCCAAATCAAAATTAATTTACTTTTGATATAATTTAATTTATAAGCAACTTCATTATGGAGGAATCCAATTGGAAATCTTTATTACTGTAATTGTCCTAGCATTACTTTTTTCATTTTTAAATGAAAGAAAATTTAAGATAAAAGAATTTATCATAAATGTTGTTATCTATTCTGTACTTTATTTTTTAGTCCGTTTTATTGGGAATTATTTACACAAACATGTTCACTTTTCTATACCTCTTGTCGACCGAATCCCTGAAGTGTTTAAAGTTTGGTTCGGGGGATTATTATTTTTTATTTTGTGTTGTGGTTATTCAATTAAGGGTTGGAGGGAATTTAATAAACAAAAAAAGAATGAAATAAAATAACATCCACAATCTTCAACTAACGCAATGCATTAGTTCAAACCAATCAACAGTGCGTAGTTAAAGAGGAATTTAATAAACCGTTTTTTATTCTCAAGGAGGAATTGTAAATGATTTTGGTAAGTTCTTGTTTAGCAGGTTTAGAGGTAAGATATAATGGCACGCATTGTTTAAATAATAAAATAAGTAAACTAGTAGAAGAAAATAAAGCTATTAGAATATGTCCAGAATTACTAGGAGGATTTTCAACCCCCAGAGAGCCTGCTGAAATAATAGGTGGAAACGGAGAAGATGTACTGGATGGAAAGGCTAAAGTAGTTGATAAATCAGGCAAAGATGTTACCCTACTTTACATAAGGGGTGCATATATTACACTCGAAAAAGCTAAAGAAATGAAAGCGACTGTAGTGGTACTTAAGGAGAATAGCCCATCCTGCGGCAGTTCAAAGATTTACAATGGCGATTTTATTGGTAAAAAAATTGATGGGATGGGAGTTACTTCTGCTTTACTTACAAGAAATGGATTTAAAGTAATATCAGAAGAAAAATTCTCTGAAACCTTCTTATAATTCTTCAACAAATTAATTCGTTTCTCTACTAATAAGAGAATATTTTAGAGGGTTAAGCAATGATTCAGTTACTGAGTAAGGAACACGAAGCCGAATCTGATAAGTGGCTACCATGTGGTATTTTTTTATAAAACTTATTGAACTAATGCAGTGCGTTAGTTGTATAATCTCGGTTACAATCCAAAATATAACTAAAATTAAGGTACACTCTTTTTGTAGTGAAAAATTAGTGAAAAGGAGTTTGTAAATGTTAAATTACATATGGTTAGATGACAAATCTCCTATCTTAGACCAACTGCCAAATAGTTTTAAATCCGCAGCCATATTATTTCACCCTTTTATCCAAATGCCTTTGGGATGGGAGAAGAAAAGAAGAAATAACGAATTTGAACATACATATCCAAGTGATGAAGAAATCTTAAAACTTGGTAAACAAGTTAGTTGGATGAGTATAATGCAAGAATGCGATTTAACCAATTTTAGTGAACTAGCGATTGCATTACAAACATCAATTTGTGCATTAAAGGAACAATATGCAAGAGATGATTTAGCCGAGAAATTAAACTCAAATTTAAAACAAGATTGTTTTTATCCGGATGAGGATGATATTTCACTATTTTTTATTAAAGACATAAAAAAAGTATTAGAATCTAAAGGAGCTAAATATTTTAGCTACTCTAATCCGATATTGGACGAAAGTGGTACTTTAGAGATTAAAAAACTTATGTCTTTAGATAACAGTAAATTATCTTTAAAAGAGGTAATAATATCAGATGAAAATATGGATTTTGCATTTATGAGTGTGTTTGATACTTTTATTACGGTATTTATGACCCGTGATGAAAAAACTGATGATATTGTTAAAAATATGGGCTGGGAATCTATAGTATGTGACGACAAAACATATATCGATTGGTATTGGTCAAATATCTATTAGAATTGTGTGGGAACTCTTTTTTATTAGTTGTTATGCAACTAACACAGTGCATTAGTTGAACAACTTAACCGACGATTTATCGGTCCTTTTTTATTGAACAAAATGGCGGTTTAGTTCAATAAAGATTAGGAATAAATGGGATAAATTGCTTTAGAAATTATAAGCAAAATAATTATAAATGAAAGAATAGTCGGAGCTTGTGGATATTATTTTCCTGAGATAAACTTAGGTGGAATTTCTTGGATTTTTACAGACCCTAATTATAAAGGTAAAAAAATTAGTTCGAAGCTTGTTAAACATTGTATAGATAAAATTCAAATGAATAGAAGTATAACAAAAATAGAAGTTCGGACATCACAATTCGCAAATGTTTTCTTTGAAAAAATGGGATTTAGGACACAGTTAGTAAAACAGGATTATTGGGCAAAAGGATATGATTTATATGCCATGACTATGCCTGTTTTAATAAATAACATAACCCTAGAATAGAGTCACGAAAAAAAAGATTTATTTAATAAGTATATAAATGATTCTTCAACTCAGATGTCAAATAATTTAAAAAAGAAAAAGCTTCTATTGGCAATCTATTTAACTTGAAGAACTTTATGATTATGTTGAAAATGATGTGAATTTGAAATGAAGCATACCTCCTACTATTAAAGCTAGAACCAAGATATAATGATGATAGCTGCAACAGTAAGAATGTTACCAATGTATAAGGATTTAACATTAGAAAGCCATAACCCAGAGGAGGAAATACTAATGAAATTTATGATGGTTGTCAAGGCATCAAAAGATTCTGAAGCAGGGACAATGCCAAAGGAGCAGATGGATCAAATGTTTGCTGAGATGAAGAAATATAATGAAGAATTGAAGAATACTGGAGTTCTGGTGTCTGTCGGTGGACTCCATCCAAGCTCAAATGGTATTCGTATTACTTACCCTATTCCCGGAGAACCACCGACCATTACAGAAGGGCCTTTCGCTGAAGTCAATGAGTTGATTGCAGGATACTGGTTCATAGATGTGAAATCTCGCGAGGAAGCCATCAAGTGGGCGATGCGCGCGCCAGATCCACATGGTCTTGGAGAAGGACAGATTGAGCTACGTCAAGTATTCGAGTAAACTGATAGACTAAACATTGGATTAACAAAGATTTATAAGAAGTAATTCTAATTAAGAAGCATCAGAACAAAAAATAGAATTTAAAAACAATAAAAAAAGTAACCCTTCGTACCAACTGGAACGAAGGGTTACTTCTTTTTACAAAATACCTATTTAATTTAATACCTTTTAATCTTAATACACATCACGTTGATAACGCCCTTGCTTCTGCATATCTTTAAGATGTGCTTCAGCTGCCTCGCGATCCATTGAACCTTCTTTTTCAAGAATCGTAATAAGCGCTTCGTTAACGTCTTTTGCCATATATTCTTTATCTCCACAAACGTAGAAATAAGCTCCTTTTTCAATCCACTCATACAATTCTTTGCTATTTTCAAGCATTTTATGTTGAACATAAACTTTTTGATCTGTATCACGTGAGAATGCAGTATCAATTTTTGTCAATACTCCATCTTGTTGATATTTTTCTAACTCGCTTTTATAAAGGAAATCTGACGCTTCATGCTGGTCTCCAAAAAATAACCATGAACGGCCAGTGACTTTATTGACTGCTCTTTCCTGGATAAACGAACGGAATGGTGCAATACCCGTTCCAGGTCCAACCATAATAATATCTTTGTCCCCAGACTCTGGCAAATAGAAGTGTTTATTTGCTTGAACATAGACTGGAAGAGTATCTCCTTCTTTAATACGTTCTGAACATAAAACAGAACAAACGCCTTTTCGTTCGCGTCCATGTGCAGTGTAGCGTACAGCACCGATTGTTAGATGAACTTCATCTGGATTTGCAGCAATACTGCTTGCGATTGAATATAGTCGCGGAGTCATTTTTCTTAATAATGAAACGATCTCTTGAGCAGATGCACTCCATGGACCAAAATCACGTAACATATCAAGTAGATCTCGTCCATAGCAATATTCCTTTAGTTGAGTTGCGTTTTCAACCAACACAAGGTTTTTCAAATCTTCGTTTTCTGTAAATACAGCAGCCTGTTGTAATATTTTCTTCGTTATCAGTGTAATTTCAAAATAAGATGTAAGCGCTTCTTTTAAAGATAGTGTTTCACCTTGCTTACCAACAGTTACAATTGCTTCTTCATCCCATTTCATTTCATTTATAAGAGCAGTAACTAGCTCCGGGTCATTTGAAGGAACAACGCCAAGTGCAGCACCTGGGACATAAGTAAATCCTGACCCTTTCAATGATAATTCAATATGCCTTGTTTCCTTGTTTGAGTCTGTTCCATTTAAATTAATATTTTTGAGAACCTCCGCTGGAAATGGATTAGTCCTTGAATATGGTAGTTTGTCATTTGTAGTATCATTTAAAGTAGATTTCATTACTCGTAACCTCCAAGAATTGTTATATAACTAAGATAACATAGAAGTGGGAAATAATGTATTAACATCTACTACTTTTTTACCTTTTTTTGTGCTTTTGTTTAGCCACGTGTCCCGAAACCTTACTGATTCTCCTCTTGTCCACTGCTTATACAGGGAATTTTTAGATAATATACTGAAAACTGTAGAGGATAAATAAAATATTAGTAGTATCTAATCTATAGCAGTTACTAATCATTGGGAGGAAAAAACTCATGAAGAGTTTTACGAAGCAAGAAAATAGTTGGATTTTCTACGATTGGGCCAATTCAGCTTATTCTATTATTATTAGCACTGCCGTATTCCCTCTTTTTTATAAAGCTTCTGCTTCAAAAGCTGGAATAAGTGCTTCTGATTCTACTGCTTATTTAGGTTATACGATCGCAATTTCTACATTCATCTTAGCTATGTTAGGTCCAATCCTTGGAACAATTGCCGACTATAAAGGATTTAAAAAGAAGCTATTTTCTTTCTTTTTTACTCTCGGTGTTTCTTTTACTGCACTACTTACATTTATTCCTAATGATAACTGGCTCTTACTTTTGATTTGTTATACGATTACAGCTGTTGGCTTTGCTGGTGCGAATGTATTTTATGACGCTTTTTTAGTAGATGTAACGTCAGAAGAACGGATGAATAAGGTATCCGCTCGAGGCTTTAGTCTAGGATATATTGGTAGCACAATCCCATTTATCATTAGTATAGCTTTAATCGTATTAGCTCAAAAGGAGCTAGTTTCAATTTCAACAACTCGCGCAAGTCAAATTGCCTTTCTCATAACCGCTGTCTGGTGGGGCATTTTTACAATTCCTTTGTTTCGAAACGTTCGTCAAAATTTTTTTATTGAACCAGAACAAAATCCTGTATTAAATAGCTTTAAGAGGCTAGGAAAGACCTTTAAAAATATCCGACAATATCGTGCTTTATTTATATTTTTACTTGCATATTTCTTTTATATTGATGGCGTTGGAACGATTATTACAATGTCAACAGCTTACGGAACTGACCTTGGAATCAGTTCAACCAATCTATTAATTATTTTGTTTGTCACACAGGTTGTCGCTGCTCCATTTGCAATTATTTACGGAAAACTTGCAGATAAGTTTTCAGGTAAAATCATGCTTTATGTTGGAATCATTATTTATATGATTGTTTGTATATATGCTTACTTTTTAAATTCCACTTTAGACTTTTGGATTTTAGCTATGCTTGTTGCCACATCTCAAGGTGGAATCCAAGCTTTAAGTCGTTCATACTACGCAAAACTTGTACCTAAAGAAAAATCAAATGAGTTTTTTGGCTTCTATAATATTTTCGGTAAATTTGCATCGATCATGGGACCATTAATAGTCGGCTTGACAGCTCAACTTACAGGTCATTCTAATATGGGCGTATTTAGTCTAATTATTCTATTTGTTATTGGTATATTCTTTTTAACTCGTGTTTCTGAACCTAATAATACTGAAGTAGCGAAAACTACAAATTACTAAAAAGAGATAGAAGGTTGTCCTAAGGGGCCGTGTAAATGTTCAAACTTATGAAAGATAAGCCAGATTAGCAAAGTTTTCTTCCTTAATACACTAAAACATCAGGCCAGTTTTACATGCTGTTAAAGAAAAGATTGAAAAAGAGAGTGTTTACTAATTAACACTCTCTTCTTTCAATCTAACTTCGATGTTCAACTAAGTCAATTGCACCTAATACAATATGGGCTAGTCCAAAACCAAAAACTGTATTTGCAATCATTTTATTGGTTCCTCGTTTTTGTTTTAAAGCATAACCAGTAGCTGTTACAGCAGAACCTAAAACTGTTGGAATTAAACCTTCACGAATATTCATATAAGTTTACCCCCACATCGAAGTTTATGATGTAATTTACACCATAATTTTAGTATCGACTATAATAATTCTATGTATGTAAGATTTCAAATAGCAACATGAATAAATCCAATTAGGTAATGACTTAAGATTTCATAAAATTGAAGTCCATTACTATTTTACTCTTACAAGGTTATAATTTTAAGAAGAAAAAACCTATCTTACCACAAGGATTAAGATAGGTTTAATTTACAATATGAACATAATTCTTTATAGGCTCATAATTTTTAAACAGTTCAAACTTGCATTATCGTCTTGTTTATTTTATAACACTATTCCATTTTTGCTAAATTACTTTAATTTATTTGCTTCAAAAAGATTTATTTGAATTGGCGCTGTAAGGTAATCTTTTGCTTTTTCAGCAAACGCTGTAAAATGAGCACTTGTATTATGTGCAGTAACAGCATTTACATCTTTCCAAATTTCGAGCATGATGAATTCATTTTCTCTATCCGTTTGTTTTGTCAAATCGTATGAAATATTACCTTCTTCTGCTCTTGATAATTCTAATAGTGAAGTCATTTCCTCTAAAAATTTAGCTTCTTTTGTTGAATCAATTGTCATTTTCGCATGAATAATAATCATAATATTTACCTTCTTTTCATTGTGTTTTTTTATATTATTTTTTATTTCCACTCTGCTACACGTTCAACTGGTAAACGAACAGAATTGTATCCTGCATCAACAGCTTTACCTATTGATATCAACATAACAGGAACATATCGGTCTTTATCCATACCGAATGCTTCTGCAATTTTGTCTTTTTCGAAGCCACCGATTGGACAAGTATCATAACCATAAGCACGAGCAGTTAGCATAAATTGCATTGCTACCAATCCACCATCAATTAAAACAGTATCTTTCATTTGCTCTGTAGTACTGTTTGCAAAGAAACCACTAAGTGTTTCTAGTTGCTTCTCTTTAACGTCTGCTGGCATATAACCTAATTCAACTGCACGACCATATATTTCTTCAGCATAGTCAAAATTATTTAAGTCCCCAAATAGTGCAATCATCGCAGAAGAAGTTTCAACTTGTGATTGATTAAATCGTGCTAATGGAGCTAATGTAGCTTTTGCTTCATCACTTTCAATTACTAAGAATCTCCACGGTTGCATGTTTACTGAAGAAGGAGCTAAAGTAGCTGTTTCTATTATTTCATGCATTTCCTCCACTGGGATTTTAACATTTGGATCATATTTGCGGATTGAGCGTCTTCCTTTTAAAATTTCGTTAAAATTATTAGTTAATGTTGTCGTAGTCATTGTTGTATTCTCCTCTTTACTAATTTTTTTCGTATTATTTAGTTTCTCGATCAGAATTAATTCGGTTCATATTTATTTGTATACGGTTTAAATATTCAAGCGTTAAGTCAATTTCTTTTTCGGAAAAGCCAATAAGCATGTTCTCTACAAACTCTACTTTTTCCTTCCATAAACTAGACATTTGATCTTGTCCCATTTGTGTTAATCTAACTAACGTTATTCTGTTATCAGTCTCACATTTTCTTCTAGTGATCTTTCCATTTAACTCAAGTTGTTTTAAATGTCTAGTAATTGCAGCACTATCAATCTTTAATGTTTTTTGAAGCTGAGATTGACTAATTTCACCGTACTCAAACAATTGATTCAAAATTTCTAATCGTGATTGACTAATCCCCATACATTTTTCAAATGTTATTTCAATTTGAACTTTTAATTCTTTTAATAATGATAGTACTTTTGTTTCTTTTGTATTAGGCACGCGTTACCTCCCAAAAAATATGATGAAATTTTATTAACAGTTAATAAGCATTGAGCTATCAATAATTGACGGGTCAACCATTGATATGTCAATTAATATACACCTTAGTTCTACATGAATCAAGTACAAAATCAAAATTTTATTTTGTTATAAATTTCAGATGATTCAATTTCATTTCTTTTTGATTGTTTTCCAACCCTACGATATTTAGAAGGAAACTAATAAATTCACCATCCTTAGTTACTTGTTTCCTTCTTGATAATTTTTTTAGCATTAAGTAAATCGATATTTATAATTTAATTAGTAAAGAAAAATTTTATTTTTATTAATTTAAACGGTAAATAGAAAAAGCTAAATATGTAGCAAAAGTAGTCCAAATAGCATAAGGAATTAATAGTACTGAGGCTACTATGGAATAAGGTAACGTAAATAGAATGATTAATACTGCTGTAGCTGCTACAATTAAACAATCAACGGCTGCTAAATCAAGTCTCTTTCTTTTAAATTGAAAATAACTAAATGCCTGGTTACTTATATAATTTATTAACCAGATAAGTAAAAAAGTGAAAGGAGTATTCATTAGACCTACCTTGTAATTTACAATTGCTAGTGACAGTGCAATTAATAGATAGAGCACACCCCACACGATTCCAAATAATTTACTAGGGGAGTCCATACAGGTTTTTTTAACATGGTATACCATTTAAGATCAATTGGAAATAATAATCCAGACAATGCAAATAACATTAACGTTAAAATAAATATCAATATTGAACTCAAATCACTTCCCCCCAACACTTGTTTTCTTTATTATTTAGTCTGTTTAATTTTATTTTTTAGTATAGACTTTGCCAAGGTAATGATTTTAAAACAAAAAAAGAGTACTTTTTTAAAGATACTCTTTTAAGGATTTAGCTTTTTATTATAAATTCTTATCTTTACTAGCTCTCTCAAGCATTTTGCTTTAAATTTTTCGATATATGGTAGAATAAGAAAAAATTTGCGTGAATATTGAGATTAAAACAGTGATAAATTCTTAACGTATTTCTACATTTATAGGATTAATATCTAACGAAACGTTTACTACACTATAATCATCTTTTTGACCATCCTTATACGTCCAGTACCCATTCGTTTCAGCTGTTTTTCTAAATGATAGTTCAAATCCTTTATCATCATTAAAACTATAGCTATGTACTTCTTTTGTTTGATCATTATCAACTAAATTATATGCTAAGAAATTTTTTAATAACACATGAGGAGAAAATACTCCTGTGTAAGGGGCTACTTTTGAGTCATAATATTCAAATCCTTTTGTTGATGACTTTAAGTTACTTATGCTTACCTCATTTGTTAATAAATTAACATGATCTCCAGGTGAAATAACTGAAACAATAACATTTTTATACTTATTTGGCATATTTTTACTTGCTTTTACTTTCGATAAATCAATAACTGTTAATCCTCCACGACCAACTACATCGACTTGATGTTTTTGGTTATTTACAATCATAGCCGTGTCTTCATCAACGCCATATGCTAGTTGATTTTTCTTTCCTTTTTCATTTGCTGTCACTATTAAACGTCCTAATCTAGCTTTCTTATCAAAATGCTGATCGACAATTCCATCTTGAAAGAAATTCAATCCTTTTTCTAAGTAAACTGGTCCACCTTCCTGTTGTTCCATATCATTATAAGACTTTGTAAATCCATATCTCAAAGCCCCATAACTGTCTCCTCCAGCTATCATCGTATTGCTCATAATAGCTGCACCTGCACTTGTTCCACCTATAACAGCACCATTTTCGTAAATCTTCCATATAGCATCTAAAACTTTTGAATTTGAACCATTTTCATTTAATAATGATGAAGTAATTAAAGTCTGGTCTCCACCAACAAACCAAATACAATTTAATTTACTAATCTTTTTAACCAACTGATCATCATTCATATTGTTAATCCATTGCTTTTCGTCTTCTGGAGTACCTTTAAAATCATGATTAGATATTGGCAGAATCTCAATAGAATCTTTTTTAACTCCGTATTTAATTAAATCTTTTGTAAAATCATTCGAAGAAGTCAGTTTTGTACTCGCTGCAGGGATGATTCCTACTTTTGCATTTTCAGGTCCTCCTGCAAGTTCAATCAATTTATTATAAACTGCACTATTACTGCTTCCCAACGCTCCACCGACAATGACTAAATTCCCTTTTATAGGTCCTTCGCTTGTATGATTGGAAACATTAAAATCTGATTTCTTAAAGTCAATTTCCGAATCTTGTTCACTAAATCCAAATTTTCTAGGATGAATATCCATTGTTACATTTTGAATAGAATAATCATCTTTTTGTCCGTCAGTATACTTCCAATAACCATTTGTATCCTTTGATTTACGAAAAACTATTTCGTACCCTTTGCCTTCTTTATCATATAGATATGATTTTATTACCTGCGTCGATTCGTTATCAACAAGCGAGTAAGCTAAATAATCTTTTAACTTTCCATAAGGAGTCAGTAACCCGGTATTTGGTAATGCTTGAAAAGAGTAATACTCATATCCTTTTGTTTCATATTTATCTTTAGAAAAATCAATCGCATTAGAATCAAAATGGATCTTGTCACCTTGAGCTAAGTAGTTAATTTTAATATTTTCTAAATTCCCATTTCTTTTTGCTTCATTTACATCGATCACTGATACACCACTACGCCCTATAACTTCTATTGTTTTTTCTTTGTTGCTTACAACCATTGCAGTGTCTTCGTCAATTCCATAAGCAAGATTTCCATCATTTTGATACTGGATTGCTGTAATTGCTAATCTAGCAAAGCGAGCTCTTTCATCCATATGCTGATCAACTATACCTTTTTGAAAGAAACCTAGTCCTTTTTCAACTGACAGAGGTTCATACTCTTTTCCCTTTCCTTGATTTTGATTTTGATTTTTTTCATAATATCCTTTTAATGCACCAAGGCTATCTCCGCCTGTTATCATCGTGTTGCTCATAATTGCAGCTCCAGCGCTCGTCCCACCAATAACTGCACCATTTCGATAGATATCCCAGATTTCTTGTAAGACTATTGAATCTTTACCTTCTGATCGTAATGTATCGACTATACGTTGTTGGTCTCCACCTACGAACCAAATAGCAGTCAGCCCTCTTATTTGCTTTGCAATTTCTGAACGATTCGCATTATCCTTCCAATTAGACTCATTTTCATCTGTATCAGAAAAATCATGATTTGATAAAGGTAAAATCTCTACTGATTCTGGACTTACACCATAATTTATTAAATCATGTTCAAAATCTAAAGAAGATTTTAATTTACCGCTAGCAGCAGGAATAATGCCGATTTTCGCCTTTTTAGATCCGGCCAATTCAATAAATTTTTCATACACTACTTTATTCGAAGAACCTAACCCACCGCCAACAATGACAAGGTTTCCTTGAATATCTTCTTGTGAACTTTGAGCTCTTACGTAAGATAACCCTGATACTGAAAACGTTAAAATAAAACTAACCAAAAATGTAATAATTTTTTTTCTCATACCTTAACCCCTTTACTTATTTTTTAGCTTACTTCTGAATACAAGCAAGTTTTATACCAAAAATAAGTAGATTGACTAGACAAGGTTTCAATACTATTTATTCAATTTAAAAACTATTTTTGGGTGAATAATTACAACCAATTCTAACCAAATTGTAACTATTTAGAAAACTTAAAGAGATTTATTTTTCATGTTAGCTTTTAGAAGATGCAAATAGTCAATTCCAATAGTAGTAATCTTCGTACCCGCTCTACCTCTTCCTTTTGTTATCAAGCCCTTATTCCCCATAATTTCTAAACGAAGTCTAATTTGCTGTGGAGATAAGTATCTACCTTTTTCCTCACTCGAGTTGGATATAAGGTCTCTACTTGCTGCTTTACCTAAATCATTACAGTTCTTTATTGTTTCAAGAATTGTAACAGATTCTTCAATTTCAAGAACACTTGTAGGAAGTTCAAATTGATCTGAATCTCTTTTTGGTTGTTCCCTGTTCTCTGTATAGTTATAATGAGGAAAGTCATTTCGAGAAATCGTATTTCCTTCACAAACAGTAAGCATATAATCAATAACTGATTTCAATTCCCTAATATTACCTAACCAATTTAAACCCATTAATTCATTTAAAGCTTCTTTCTCAATTGAAACCCCTTTTCCACTTTTAGAGATAAAGTGTTGGACAAGCATCGGTATGTCTGTTCTTCTTAAGCGTAAAGGTGGAATGATGAGATTTAACACATTTAATCTGTAATACAAATCGGAACGGAATGAGCCGTCTGAGATTTTATGATGGATATCTTTGTTAGTTGCAGCAATGATGCGAACATTAATAGGAATGATTTTTCTGCCACCTATTCTACGAATTTCTTGTTCTTGGAGAACACGAAGTAAATGCGATTGAACATTTAAGCTGATGTCACCTATTTCATCTAAGAAGATCGTTCCTCCATCAGCAATTTCAAAAAGGCCTTGTTTCCCACCTTTTTTTGCTCCAGTAAACGTACCATCTTCATAACCAAATAGTTCACTTTCTAGTAAACTCTCTGTAAATGCACTACAATTTATGGCTAAAAAAGGGCCGTTTTTTCTGTTTGAATGTTTATGGATTGCGTGTGCAAAAAGCTCTTTACCTGTACCCGTTTCACCTTGAATTAAAATAGGATGCTCTGCCTTTGCAAGCTTTGTTGCGATCCGTTTACATTCTAAAATTGCGTCATCCTCACCAATAATATCCGCAAAGTCATATCTTGCATAAAAACCTTGCTTTCTAAACTCTCTCTGTGCTGTTTTTTCTATTTCAAATGCTTGATTAACACTCTTAAAAGTAGCAACGATTCTGTCATCTTCATGACTATACGTCCTATAGATTACAATATCTATATTGTCAATTGAAAAAAATTTAGATTCATCTGTACCATTTAAAATAAAGTCCCTTATATTTTGCTCCTTAATAATTTCGTCTATATACTTACCTTCATAGTTACTTTTAGTTAATTTAAACAACTTAATAATCCGATCATTTAGCACCGTTATTCTTTTATATCCATCAATCGCTAATATTCCATCATCAACCGTATTTACAACACTTTGGATATGTCTATTTACTTTCTTTACACTTTGATCTGCATTGAAAAGTTCTCTATGTAATTCAATTATATTGCGTAAATACTTTTCTGAAATTAATGTTGCGATATTATCGTTAAAATGAAAATAATCTACAATGTGTAAAATTGTAGAGATATCAAAAAGTCTTACGCCGATATCCAATACATGTTTTATATATGGAGGACTTAAGTGAGTTTCACCTGGTGAAACCGAAAAATTAATATCTGGATAATATAATTGATCACTTTTAAATGGAAAATACTCCAAATGATTAATCCCCAATTGGTACAAGGACTGAATAAGTTCGACTGTCGATTGAAAATCATCATTAACTACAAGAACTTTTGTTCCTTCCTCAATTCTCAATAATTTGTCTACATTTTCATGATTAAGCGTTCTTTTCCCAACTATGATTTGTTTAGCACTTAATTGTGCAAATTTTTCAGTTTCAGCTTTTACTGCCTCTGACGAAAAAAGTATAATTTCATCCTTAAATGATTTATGTTCCCCCTCGTCAATTGCATATGAGTTAATCGTTATGTATTCTTCTAGCAATTGCGTAAGTTGATTAGACAAAGCTTGTCTTGTTTTTGAACTGCCTGTGATCAATGTTAGTGAATTTTTCATCTTTAATTTCTCTCCATATTTGATAAAATTGGTTTTATTATAGCACCAAACAAACCAAAAAGAACCAATTAACCTGAAGAATCTATCAAATTTTCTTAAAAATAAGACATTTAAAGTTGGCACACAACTTGCTTATAGAATGTTATAGCCATTTTAATAGATTTTGAGAATTTAAATTTGGGAGGGAATATTTGGAAGCGTTTTATTTATCAGATTCTATTAAACTTAATTAGCTACTTAATCATTAAAAGGAGATGGATCTATGTCACAAATTCACGCAAATAAAATGACACCTAAAACAAAAGTTATGAAAGAACGTAAAATTAATGTTTTTGCATTACTTTTAGTAATTCTATTAATCGCAACAGCTCTTACTTACGTTTTACCTACTGGGGAATACGCCCATATCGACGTTGACGGACATTCATCAGTCGATCCGAATTCATTTAAATCAATCGCTGCTACACCAGTTGGCCTCTTCGATATGGTAAAAGCCATTCATTCGGGTATGGTAGAAGCAGGTAATATCATTTTCTTCGTTTTAATAATTGGAGGATTTTTTGGTGTATTAAGTGCTACTGGCACAATTGAAGTGTTAATCTCAACAATGGCTAGAAAACTTGCTACTAGAGAAAAGTTATTAATTCCTATTATGATGCTGTTCTTTGCAGTTGGAGGTTCCTTAATGGGAATGGCTGAAGAAACTTTAGCTTATATTCCACTTCTGGTTCCGTTAGCACTTGCTTTAGGATTTGACACTATGACAGGAACTGCAATCGTATTAGTTGGAGCGTCAGCAGGTTTTACAACAGCGATTATGAATCCGTTTACAGTTGGTATAGCTCAAGGAATCGCAGAACTCCCTACATTTTCTGGTATGGGCTTTAGACTTGTCCTATTTGTAGTTGTTTATTTAATATCTGTTATTTTTATTTATCGATATGCTATGAAAGTAAAGAAAGATCCTAACATAGGATTCTATGGAAAATATTCAATTGAACAAACTAACGATCTATTAACTTCTAAAGCTAAATTATCTTCTAGACATAAATGGATTTTAACTGCGTTTCTTATAAACTATATTATTTTAGCTTTTGGCGTTATTAAATATCAATGGTACATTACTGAAATTGCTTCTTTATTTATTATCTTAACGATTGCAATTGGAATAATTGGAAAATTATCAATCGATGACGTTGTTAAATCATTTACTGGGGGATCTGCTTCTTTAATTAGTGGTGCTCTTATTATAGGTGTATCCCGTGCAATTCTAGTCGTTTTAAATCAAGGACATATCGTTGATCCAATGCTTCACGGAGTATCTGATGTCATTAAACATATCCCTGCTTCTTTAAGTGTAATCGGGATGTATAATTTCCAAGCAGCTATTCACTTTATTTTAGCTTCAGGTAGCGGTCATGCCATGTTAACAATGCCAATAATGGCACCATTAGCCGACCTACTAGGAATTACACGACAAACTGCTGTTCTATCATTCTCTTTTGCTGATGGTATTGGTAATATTATTTTCCCAACAGCAGGAACTTTAATGGCAGGTTTAGCAATTGCAGGGATCCCTTGGACGAAATGGGCGAAATGGATTTTCCCATTAGTATTCGTTCAATATATTATTGGTTTAATCGCTGTTGTTATCGCACATTTAATGAACTACGGTCCTTTTTAATGAATTAACAAAGGATTTAGGAGGAGAAAAAAGTTGTTAACCTTAATAAAAAACGGTCAAGTATACACACCACACTCTATTGGCAGAAAAGATATTCTTTTAGCAGGTGGAAAAATTGAAATGATAGCAGATCATATCTCCATTCCACCAGAGTTTCTTTCCTGCGATGTCATAGATGCCTCCAACTCTTTTGTTGTACCAGGTTTTATTGATTCACATGTACATATCATTGGAGGTGGTGGTGAAGGCGGTTATAAAACACGTACTCCAGAACTAATGCTTACTAATGTTACTACTGCTGGTGTTACTACAGTAGTCGGTGTATTAGGTACAGACGGTACAACAAGAACAATGGAGAATTTGCTTGCTAAAGCACGCGGTTTAGAAGAAGAAGGGATTACTTGTTTTATTCACACTGGTTCTTATCAAATCCCTGTAAAGACATTAACAGAATCGATTCAGAGCGATATTATTCTAATTGATAAAATTATTGGAGTTGGTGAAATCGCTATTGCAGACCACCGTTCTTCGGAACCAACTATTGAAGAACTTGCAAAGATTGCATCTGCTGCACGTAATGGAGGCATTTTATCTGGAAAGGCTGGCATCTTAGAAATTCATGTTGGTGATGGCAAAGATAAACTTTCACTTCTCCATCAACTAGTTGAACAGACGAATATTCCAATTCGTCAGTTCCACCCGACTCATATTAATCGGAATGAAGAATTGTTTAAAGCTGGTATTGATTATGCTCTTAAAGGTGGATTTGTAGATTTTACTACAAGTACGATCCCTCAGTTTTTAGAAGAAGGCGAAGTAAAGTGTAGCAAGGGACTACGGGTTATGCTTGAAGAAGGGGTTCAGATTGAGAACATAACTTTTTCATCTGATGCCCAGGCAAGTCTTCCCTTTTTTGATACAAACGGAGACTATTTGGGACTTCAAATAGGAAAAATTTCATCCCTATATCAAGAAGTAAGAGATGGAGTAATTGATGAAGGAATCCCATTAGAAGTAGCATTACAAGTAATTACTTCAAATCCAGCACAAGTGCTAAAACTACCACACAAAGGTAATATAAAACCTGGTAACGATGCTGATCTTGTCATATTAAATCAAGATACTTTAGAAATTGAAACAGTAATTGCACTTGGGAAAAAGATGGTTGAAGAAGGTATTCCGGTTGTAAAAGGCACTTTTGAATAACACATTTCAGGAGGTATTAATGATGAAATTGAAGTACAAGTTTAAGATTTCAATCGTATTATCATTAGTTTTAGTATTTTCGTTAGTATTTGGAACTTCTTTCTTACAATCTGAAAAAAATGTTGAAGCTGCAGCTGCACCAAAAGTATTTTTAATGGGTGGTGCAATTGATGATAGTAATGCCGAAATTTACAATGCACTAAAAGCTGCAACTGGCAAAACTAATCCAGTAGTTGCAATTGTATGTAGTGCAGCTGCTGACTATGCAACTGCATTAGACGCATACACCAATGATATAACAGGTCACTTATCGTATAAAAATTTATTTACTCGTTATGGTTTTACACCTGTATTTATACCTGTGGCAGTTGATAACTATACAACAGAAGCTTATAAGCAAAGTAATATTGATCTAATCAACTCAGCAGACGTTATATTTTTTAACGGTGGTGATCAGTCCCGTCATGTAAGAAGTTTACTAAAAGACGATGGAACTCCTACCCCACTTTTTGCAGCAATCCAACAAAGAGCAGCAACTGGAGCTATTATTTCTGGTACGAGTGCTGGAACTGCTGTCCAAAGTCCGAAAACTTACGGTGAAGGTGTCAGCTATGGATACTTATATTACAACCGTTTATTGTCTAAAAAAATCAGTGACATCTCACTAGCAGATTCTTTATATCCGGATAACGGTGGATATACAACAGGTTTTGGTTTTGTAAACGCTTCAATTGATACTCATTTCGATGCAAGAGGTCGTATAGGTCGAATTCTTTTAGCTGAAAGAGACTTAGGTCAAAAAGTAGGCTATGGAATTGATGAAAACACAGCACTATATTTGAACGGTACTACTGGTAAAGTTTTTGGTGAACATGGCGTTTTCATAGTAGACTCAACAAATGCAACTTACGGAACTGCAGCATCTTTTACTGTAAATAATGTAAAAGTAAGTTATTTAACAACTGGTGATTCTTATAATACAAGTACAAAATCAATTACATCATCTAAATCATTAATTACAACACCATACTATTCGACGATTCGAGATTCTTCGGATATATTTTCAGCGTATGAAACAACTACGACAATTACAAGATTGGTAGATACAAATGTTTCTTATTTGTATGGTGATAGTTATGAATCAGGTCCTAAATTTACGTTAAAGTTTATAAAAGACGCAAACACAAAAGGATACTATAGCAATAGTAAATATACTGTTAGTAATGTTGTACTGAATGTAAGTTATTAACCTAAAGTAACAAAAAGAAGATTTACTAACGTAAATCTTCTTTTTACGCTGTTGAAAAACAACCTTGTCAATTAAATTACCAAATTTTCGTAAAGGAGTAGTTTGATGTTGATTTCCACTACAGGATGCTCGCTTTCCATGGGGCGAGATTCTTTAGCCTCCTCGGCAAGCCTGCGGGGTCTCAGCCTTCCCGCTAATCCCATAGGAGTCGAGCACCCCTTTAGTTCCAATCAACTTATTCATCAAAATAAGTCTGCAATAAACCCTAATCAAATAGCCTTTACTCAGAGTAACCTAACTGTTGTGTAATAATCAGCTTGTAGGTCAACTAATATCGAACTTTAATTAAACAAATCAACTGAATTTGTCTTTCTAAAAATTAGCTCATAGTATTTTAACTTCTGAAAAAAACTTTACTAGTGATTATTAGAATTATGAAATTGCTCAAAATATTAACATTTAAAACAATTAATAAATCATCCAAAAATGATAATTTCATTATAAATAAGTTCAATTTAATGACCGTTTTCCCTATTGACCATTTTATATTTCAACACTCTGAAAAAGAAGATTTACTCAACGTAAATCTTCTTTTTTTAATCATCTAAGCATTTCCAAATGAAATGAATTAATTGCTCGGTCATCTCTTCATTTATGGAAAAGACTTATTTTTGAATTACATCTTAATAGATCTATTGGAATATACAAATCAAAAATAGGTTAATCTATCTTTGTTTAGATCTAGTTATAAGGAGAATCAATAATGAAAATAGGGATTATTGGGAATGGTCAAATCGGGAATGTTATTGCAAATAGATTGGTAACTTACAATCATGAGATTACATTTGGAGTTAGAAATTTAGAAAGTAATCAAAAGGTTAATCCTATTTTTAATTATGTAGAAACGAAAGATATTGCAATTAACAACGAACTAATTATTCTTGCTGTACCAGGTAATGCTGTAGACAGTGCAGTTAAAAACATCATAGAAATAGATGGAAAAATAGTAATTGATTTGACTAACCCTATCGGTGAGGGTTTAAAGTTAACAAGAGGTACTACTACTTCAAATGCTGAAGAAATACAAAAAATAATCCCTAAAGCAAAAGTAGTTAAAACATTAAATACAGTTGGACTAGAAAAAATGATTGATCCAACGGTTAATGAAGAAAAGATAACTATGCTTATAGCAGGAGATCATGATGATGCTAATTTAAAAGTGTCAAACCTAATTGCAGAAATTGGTTTTGATCCATTAATAGTTGGTAAACTTTATTTCTCAAGATATTTAGAGCCTTTTGCTATGATTCGGATTGAAATGGTTAGAGTGCAGGGCATGAATCCAAATACTGGAATAAAATGGATGCGTTAATTTAAATAGTAATTTATATAAAGGAATGAGTCGTTTTTATTAAAAACGACTCCCTTTATTATGTAAAAGCATAATAGGATGGAACTTGGAACCACTTTCTAAAAAACTTATAACTTTTTTTTATTTAACTTCACAAAAAATGTGATCCAATCATCTCTTAGTTCGACCCAGATACTTCCTTTATGAAGTTCAACAATTCGTTTAGATATAGCAAGTCCTAATCCAGCACTACCTTGACTCTTTCTTGCTGAATCTTCACGATAAAATTTTTCAAAAAATCGTTTAAGATTCTCTGCTTTTACATTAATTACGTGATTCGATATCGAAAGTAATACTTCATCAGATTTTTGTGTTAGACTTACTTTTATTGTTGATGGTTTAACACTATATTTCATTGCATTCATAAATAGGTTATCAAAAACTCTAACCATTTTTTCGACATCAATATTAATTTCAATATCTTCTGCAATTGACTCCTTTTTAATTTTTAATCCTTCTTTTTGAAAAATAGGTATATTCTCTCCTATTATTTGTTCAATCAACTGACTTAAATCAACCTTTTGTTTTGATAGAATAATATCTGGACTAGATAACCTCGTAAATTCAAAAAGTTCATTGATTAAATTCTTTAAATCATTCGATTTTATATAAATTGTATTCAAGTATTCGTATAACTCATTTTCATTCTTGTATTCTCTATTCTTCAACAAATTACTATATCCTAATATTG
This sequence comes from Gottfriedia luciferensis, assembly GCF_001712755.1. Taxonomy (GTDB): domain Bacteria; phylum Bacillota; class Bacilli; order Bacillales; family Bacillaceae_G; genus Gottfriedia; species Gottfriedia luciferensis_B. The sequence goes on along the minus strand of NZ_MDKC01000002.1, from coordinate 28,965 downwards.
AGGTTAGTGGCGTTCTTAAATCATGCGAAACACTAGTTATCAATTCATTTTTGACATTTTCAATATGACGTTCATTTTTAAATTTCCGCTCTAACTCTTTGGACATTGTATTAATATTCATACTCAACTGAGTCAATTCATCTCGCCCTTTTAACTCAATTACAGCTCCAAGTTTACCTTGAGAAATTATTTGAACAGTATTTGAAATTTCTTTTAAATAAAGTATCTTTTTTCTAATTAGTAACAGAAAACTAATAATGAAACTTAATATGATAATCACAAATGTTGGAATAATAATGAGATTATATTGTAATGGACTTACATTATTTTGATGAGAAACAAAATAAGGTCCTATAAAAATTTGAGAAATAAAAATTGTTACAATTAACGAAACACCAAAACTAATTGTAATTGCTACTAATAACTTAATACTAATTCTTTGCCAGTTATGAATTAAATTCTTCATACTTTGTATCCAATTCCCCAAACTGTTTTAATATAAATAGGATGTTTAGGATCATCTTCAATTTTTTCTCTAATATTTGTTATATGAACCATTACGGTATTATCAGATTTTAAAAAGTCTTCTTTCCAAATTGCTTCATATATCTTACTAACACTTAGTACGATTCCTTTATTTCGGACTAGTAATTCTAATATTTCAAACTCTTTTGGTGTTAGTCTCTTTTCGTTCTTTCGTATCCAAACTTGTCTTGTCTCTGTATTTACTTGCAAGTCACCAAAAACTAATACTACTTCATCATTCTTTTGTATATTGTTATATTTTTTATACCTTCTAAGCTGAGATTTTACTCTAGCGATCAACTCAAGCGGATTAAATGGTTTAGTTAGATAATCATCTGCACCTGAGCTTAGTCCTTGTATTTTGTCTAGATCTTCAGATTTTGCCGAAAGCATAATGATCGGTAGTGTCCTTTCCTCTCGAATCATTATGCACGCTTCTATTCCATCTATTTTAGGGAGCATAACATCTAATATAATCAAATCAAAATCTTCATCTTTTAAAAGTTCAAGAGCCTCCTCTGCATCATCGGCTAAAGTAGTAGAAAACCCTTCATTTTCAAGATAAATCGAAATTAATTTTTTGATTTTTTCATCATCATCTACAACCAATATTTTACTTATCAAGTTTCACTACTCCTTTCAAAGCGGTACTCTAATCTAATTATTGCAACTTAATACATATGCTGGTGGCAAATTTCTATATTCCTTTTTAATATCTATATTTTTAAAGTAGGTATTAATAAATTTCATCTTTCTCTGAGTATATTGGAATGTAACAAATCTTCCTTGTTCTCCGAGTATCTTTTTGGTGCTTAATAAAATAGTTTTTGATACGTTTAAGGGTAAACTAGTAAATGGCAGACCAGAAATGACATAATCGACATTGTCTATTCCAAAACCTTCTAAATACTTCATAATACTTTCCGCACTATCATTAATAATCGTTACATTATGATTATCTCCAAACTTTCTAATTAAATGGTTATAAAACTCATCATTTTTTTCTACTAAAATAATTTTTGTAGATGGCAATTTTTGCTCAAGTAATTTTTCAGTAAAAACTCCTGTTCCTGGACCGTATTCAATAATCGTTTTAGCTGTCTTAAAATTAATATCATCTAACATTTTTTCAGCCAAAAACGATGAACTTGGCATTAATGCTCCAACAGTTCTTGGTCGTAATATATATTGAAATAGAAATAATAATTTTTTCATAACTTAACCTCCAAATATTTAACTTTTTATGATGAAATCATAATAAAATAAATATCTGAAGAAAAAGTCACTAAATTTCTTAAGAATTTTAAAGAGGTTTAAGTTCAAACTTAATTATAATAAGTGGACATACCTTCCCAATAACACATACCATAAAGCATAACAAGTGTTACTTAGCAAAACGATCATAATGTATGGCCTATACCTCATTCCTGAGGCAGATGAAATTAAACAGGCAGCATCAGTTGGGCATGTAGGAACTGCACCTAGGATGAAGAGCATCCAATATTGGTTTTTCTTAATCCTTTGTCCTATTTTTGGATGTTTGTTTAGGAAGTTTTTATACCATAATGACTTATTTATTTTTTTACCAATGATGAAAATGATACTTTCAGTAATGAACATAGATCCTAGTGATAATAATAAGACAATCCAGGGATTAAAAAGAAAAATCCCAGTCAGTAAAAATAAAGAACTTGGTATCATTAATACAAATCTTAATGAAAAAATAGCAAAGAATAATAAAAGTGCATAGTCCTGTCTATCTGTAATAAATTGAATTAATTCATTCTTAGAAAATGGTATTATCCCAAATTCATACATAACGACTAAAAGAATACTCCAACTACTCAATAAAGTTATTACACGATATTTCACTTTCTTTCCTCATTTCATAGTTTAATAATTAAGTATTCATATTTTCGACTATACATATTAAATTTTCTACTACATTTATATAAGTAATTCTTAAGAAATCATAAAGAACTTTTAATTTTTTTCCTTCTATTGATTATGTATATCAATATTTAAGATTGGAAAAATTAAAATTGCTACATATAGTAATAAGGAAGATTGTAGGTGTTTTATTGTTAGCACAAATATCTCTAAGAGCTTAATCGCTTTATCCTTACTGATTTTTTGGGAGCTTTTAATGAGTCAGTCACAAGGATTCTATCAAACAATGAAAAAAGTAATGATCAAAATCTTCAAGATGAAAAAAATAAGGTAAAAGGAGCTATTCAAATTTTTGGAAGTGGACCTGACACGAAGGAACCAATTATGAGGAATGCTTTTCATACTCTGCTTACAATCGCTGAAAACAGTATCTGGATTACCACTCCCTATTTCGTTCCAGACCAAGAGATTTTCACGATTTTAAAACTTAAAGCAATGTCTGGATTAGACGTAAGGATCATTTATCCGGGAAAAAGTGATAGTATTTTGAGTGATTCAGCATCTAAGTCATATTTCGCTCCTCTATTAGAAAGTGGCGTTAAAATTTATACTTATAAAAAGAATTTCCTTCACGCAAAGGTTATATTGATTGATCATGAAATTGCTTCAGTTGGTACTGCTAACTTAGATGTAAGAAGTTTGCATTTAAACTATGAATTGACATCATTTTTATATGAATCAGATGCAGTTGCTCCAGTTAAACAATCTTTTTTAAATGATTTTTCTGTTTCTACTAAGTTAGATGTTACGGAATTTATAGAACGTAGTTTATTTAAAAAGTTAATTGAGTCACTAACACGCTTATTTTCACCCTTATTATAATTTTCTCCAAATAAAAGGAGCTTTTGGCTCCTTTTTTAAGTATAAATCTAATTAAGCTTTCTTTTTTTTAAAAATGTAGAAAGAAAAAATAACACTAGAACTATTATTGAGATTAATATTATTAATTGGTTTGTTGATAAAGAAAATATCTTAGTTAATTCTATTGAGTATGCAAGTAGTGAAGATGTTATTAATTTTGAAAAACATACGATTAATATATATTTTTTAATAGAAACATTGGTAATCCCTGCTCCAACACTGACAATTTCATCTGGCAAAACAGGAACAATCAACAAAATTGTAATAAATAGTGTTTCATTTTTTTTAACCATTTCATTATATTTTGTAAGGTGCTTTGTTTTAATAAACCGATTAACTACCTTTAATCCGCCATATCTTGCTAAAAAAAACATAGTAATATTCCCTAAAACAATTCCTACGAAATCAATTATAAAACCATAAAAAGAACCAAACACTGTACTTGCAGCTAAAACAGTGACTGCTTCTGGAATTGGCAAAGCAATCGGGTGGAAAAAACAGATTAAAAAATAGATCCACTTAGCAATTTTAATATTTTTTCTAAATAGTCCTTCAAAACCATAATAATCAGTTATAACCATAATATTAGATATGTAATAAATTAAAAAAATGACAATTACTACCCCAAAGTTATAAAAAACTAGAATTCGAGTTAACTTTAGAAATTCTTCACTCTTGTTAAAAAATGCTGTTATTGCAAATATCACAATGATAAATGATATAAAAATGCCAATCATTCTAAATTCATAAAGTAACGTTTTTAAAGAACTTACTAAGATAATAATCGGAATAAAACTTACAATCAATTGCAGACATAACCTTACATATCTCCAATTTGAATACTTCATTCTAGATATAGCGTTCATTAAATTCTCCTTAGGCTAACCTATTATTTTAGCGCAAGCAAAGCTCAATTTTACTCTTTTAATAGATTGAATTGTTTAATGGTTATATTATTCAATTAATATAGACCATCTATACCTAAGTAAGTATAAGAAATGATAAAAACCCTCAACGCTAATAGCGTCAAGGGTTGATTTGATTAATATACTGACATGTATTGATCTCTTTCCCAAGGGTGAACTTGAGTACGGAAGATATCCCATTCGATTTCTTTTGCTTCTACAAAGTGTTCGAATAAGTGTGATCCTAGAGCACCAACGATTACTTCGTCAGTTTTTAATAGATCAAGTGCAGCTGCTAAAGTTGCTGGTAAATCGATGATTCCAACTTCTTCGCGCTCTTCTTTAGACATAACGTAGATGTTACGGTCTACTGGAGCTGGAGCTTCTAATTTATTTTTGATTCCGTCTAAACCTGCTGCTAATAATACTGATAATGCTAAGTATGGGTTTGCAGCTGGGTCAACTGAACGTACTTCTACACGTGTGCTTAAGCCACGAGATGCAGGAATACGAATTAGTGGACTACGGTTTCTTGCAGACCAAGCTACGTAACATGGAGCTTCATAGCCAGGTACTAAACGTTTGTATGAGTTTACAGTTGGGTTTGTAACAGCTGTAAAGTTTGGAGCATGCTTTAAGATCCCTGCGATGAAGTGACGTGCAGTTTCACTTAAACCTAATTCACCAGTCTCATCGTAGAATGCGTTTTTACCATTTGTAAATAATGATAAGTTACAGTGCATACCTGAACCGTTTACACCAAATAGTGGTTTTGGCATGAATGTAGCGTGTAAACCGTGTTTACGAGCGATTGTTTTTACAACTAATTTAAATGTTTGAATGTCATCACAAGCTTTGATTGCACCAGCATATTTGAAATCAATTTCATGTTGTCCTGGAGCTACTTCGTGGTGAGATGCTTCGATTTCAAAGCCCATTTCTTCAAGTTCAAGAACGATATCACGACGGCAGTTTTCACCTAAGTCAGTTGGTGCTAAGTCGAAGTAACCACCCTTATCATTTAACTCAAGAGTTGGTTCGCCTTTTTCATCTAATTTAAATAAGAAGAATTCTGGCTCAGGCCCTAAGTTGAAATCTGTGAAGCCTAGAGCTTCCATTTCTTTTAACATACGTTTTAAGTTATTACGAGGATCTCCTTCAAATGGAGTACCATCTGCATTGTAAATATCACAGATTAAACGAGCTACTTTTCCTTTTTCAGCAGTCCATGGGAATACTACCCAAGTGTCTAAATCAGGGAATAAATACATATCTGATTCTTCGATACGAACGAATCCTTCAATTGAAGAACCGTCAAACATCATTTTATTGTCTAAAGCTTTTTCAAGCTGACTTACTGGAATTTCAACGTTTTTGATAATCCCTAGTAAATCCGTAAATTGTAGACGTATGTACTTTACGTTTTGTTCTTTTGAAATACGGAAAATATCTTCTTTTGTAAACTTAGCCATTATAAAAGTTCCCCTTTCGTATGCAACAAACAAAATTAGTCTAACACACTTTAAAATAGAAAAGTAGAGATATGCTACTTCCACTTTTCTATTTTTTTTATTTTAAGTTTAGTGATTAGCAGTTTAAATATGTTTCTTTTTCCCATTCTGATACACGTAATCGATATGCATCCCATTCTTCTTTTTTGTTTTGAAGGAACGAATAAAATACGTGTTTCCCTAAAACCTGCTGCAGGAATTCACTGTTTTCAAGTTCTGTAACTGCTTCAAGCAAGCTTCCAGGCAATGTTTCAATGCCTTCTGCTTTTCTAGTTACGTCATCCATCAAATACAGGTTTTCACTTCGTTCGACTGGAGGTGTTAATTTTCTTTCAATACCATCCAAGCCTGCAGATAATAAAACAGCTAAAGCTAGATAAGGATTTGCAGATGGGTCTGGATTTCGTACTTCGATTCTAGTACCTGCACCTCTTGCAGCCGGTATACGAATTGTACATGTACGATTACTTTGTGACCAAGCTACGTAAACTGGTGCTTCATAACCTGGAACTAAACGTTTATATGAATTAACTGTTGGATTTGTAACTGAAGCATTTGCACGAGCATGTGTTAATACACCTGCAATAAATTGTCGTGCTGTTTCAGATAATCCAATTGAATCATGCTGATCATAAAAGGCATTACCATTATCATTTCCTAGACTCATATGACAATGCATACCTGAGCCATTTTCTCCAAAAATTGGTTTTGGCATGAATGTAGCAACTAAACCATTTTTTTCAGCAATTGTTTTAACTGTATATTTAAATAATTGAATATTATCAGCTGTTTGTAATCCTGGTGCGTATTTCCAATCGATCTCATGTTGACCGATTGCAACTTCGTGATGTAAAGCCTCAACTTCTAATCCTAAAGCCTGAAGTGCTTTCGTAATTTCACGTCGTATTTTAACTGTTTTATCTAGGGGGGCTACATCAAAATATCCACCATTGTCGTTTGGAACTAATTGATTTCCTTCCTTAGTAAATAGGAAGAATTCAGGTTCAGGTCCTACATTAAAGGAAGTAAATCCCTTGTCAGTCGCTTTTTCAATTGCGCGTTTAAGCACATTTCTTGGATCACCTTCAAAAGGTGTACCATTCGGGTAATAAACATCACAAATGAAGAGTCCAACCTTTTCGTTAGTGTCGACTTTCCAAGTATTCAAATCTGGGAAAAGCATCATATCACTTGCTTCAATTTTTGTGAATCCGTTAATACTAGAGCCATCAAACATAGTTTCGTTATTAAGTATTTTTTCAATTTGTGTGATTGGTAGTTCTAAATGTTTGAATACCCCTTCTACATCTGTAAAAAATAACTGTACAAATTCAAGACTATGTTCTTCAACACTATTTAAAATCGTTTCCTTTTTCATTTATATTTCCCCCCATATAAATATAAAAGCTAGAATAATCCAGACTTAATCAATAACTTAATGAAAGAATCGAGACATATCTCCTTGTCGTAAAGAGGTTCTACCTAACTTACCATTTTGATATAACTCTTGACGAAGCATTTTTCGGAGCTGTTCATCTGATATTGATTTTTCAACAATGACTTGTTGAACCACTGTTTCTTTGGATTTTTCTGACGATTTTAAATTGAGTACTTCTTTAATTCCTGCTAAATTTAAGCCTTGTTCTATAAAAGTTTTTATCTCTAATAATCGATCGACATCATTGAAAGAAAATAATCTACGATTACCTTCAGTACGAGCAGGACGAATTAAATCATGCTCTTCATAATATCGAATTTGTCTTGCGGATAATTCAGTTAACGAAATGACTATTCCGATTGGGAAAAGTGGCGTTGAGCGTCTTACTTGATCATTCATAGCAATGCTCCTTTCGTTCATCTATAAGTATTTTATTTCATGTTAGATAATCTGTCAATACGATGTTAGAAAATCTAACATGAAAATATTTGTTTTTTATTCTATGCAATATTAGTTAAAATTCTACTATTTTATTAAAAAAAATAATCTCCATTAGTTTGGAGATTATAACGGTTTGTATTCTTTACATATATGATTAAATCCGTTTATTTGTTGAGGGGATTTAAACTTGGTTTCAATTGAACGTCCTCAAATTTAACTGTTATGATATTCACTAAGTACTTAAAATGATAAATCTTTTTTTAAAAAGAAATGCTCATATTCTCTTCCCACTTTATCAAGTGTTCCATAAACTTGATAGCCGAACTTCTTATAAAAATCTAAAGCCTGGAAGCTCAAAGTGTCTACCTTTATGAAATCACAATTCTTTTCAAGCGCTATTTGTTCAACTTCAAATAACAATTTGGCTCCATATCCAAGTTTACGAATATCTTCATCAATCATAAAAGTATGAATTTCTAACCAATTCCAGCAAATCTCACCTAATATCCCACCACGTACAGTACCATTCTCATCCTTAAGAAATAAATTAACCTCTTGATATCTGCCCCTTAAATCTTCAGGAAAATGTTTTAAGTTAAATTCATACAAACTACTATTAATATATTTTTTATCTTTCTCATTAAAATCCTTAGTTATATTTAGATCCATTTCAACTTTTCTCCTATTCTGTTTCATACAATTTTACCTTATTTTACCATTTACTTCTTCATAATTACTGCTTTTTTGTTCAACTATCCTGTCATTTACTTTAATAAGAAAGACTCATATTAGCAGCTAGTCTTAATCTAATGCATGATTAGTTTAAGGACATAATTTACAATTTGACTAAAGTATCTTATTAAGTTATGATTTTTTTTACGTTAACAGAAAGGCTGAAGATAATGGTTCGTCGTTTGAAAAAGTTTAAAAATGTCGCTGTGGTATTAGGCTTCTAAGTAAATTCTAGAATCTACAATACTTAGAAGCGAGGAATATAATTATGAATCATCCATTATTTAATCATTGGTCTGAAACAAAGTATTTAAAAGATATAGTGACAAATCCACTCATTGAAGTAGGGGAGTATCCCTATTATTCAGGGTATTATGGTAATCAAAATTTTGAAGATGGCTGTGTAAGGTATTTATGGGGTGATGCTAAATCCCAAGAACTCTTCAATCCAATTGAACAGTTTGGTTGGCATCTAGATAAACTCATTATTGGAAATTATGTTTGTATTGCAAGTGGAGTTGTCATTTTAATGGGGGGTAATCATAACCACCATTCAGAATGGATTACAGTTTATCCATTTGGTGAACAAATAGGACCATCTTATGAACCAAAAGGTGATACAGTTATTAAAAGTGATGCCTGGATTGGCATGAACGCTATTATTATGCCTGGTGTTACAATTGGTGAAGGTGCAATCGTTGCAGCAGGTTCTGTCGTATCTAAAAACGTACCTCCATATACAATAGTTGGTGGAAATCCTTCAATAGAAATAGAGAAACGATTCACAGATTCAGAGATTAATAAACTAATGGAAATGCGTTGGTTTGATTGGGATAGAGAATTGGTTAAAAGAGCGGTACCTCTTTTGTCCAGTTCATCCATAGAAAAGTTATATGATTTTTATAACATTGAAGTAAAAGAAAGATAATTAAGTTAGACAAGCTACATTCTAAATAGGATGTAGCTTTTTGCATACAATTTTTATTTATTACACAAAATTGGCAGGTTTACTCTTTATAGCAAACCTGCCAATTTTTCTGACCAACTGACCAACTTCTTAGTCAAACTCCTTTATTACGTTCTTTTGTGCAACTTAGGTAATTAGCACATTTCTCTTTGAAACACTTGGTAACTGTTCCTGGTTTAAGATTATCTTTAAACTTTTCATAGCAATAACATACTTCATCGTCCTGTTCAACGCCACTCTTCCGACTAAAGACTATTGGTCCAATATCAGAAGGTTTTAGGTCTTCTATTTTGTTATCTTCTTTGTACTTATCTAAACACGATTTACAAATACAAGATCTTTTCACCTCTTCTGGTGGTATCTGATTAAATATCTCTCTTGGGAAATACTCATCATTACACCAACACGTCTTCCCACTTGAGCACTTATTTTCATTCCCACACATGGGACAGAGCTTAAGCTTAATTGCCATTAAATACCCTCCTCAATAATCTGATTAACAATCTTCGTTATAATATCAGCGGGCATTGTTACGAGCGAATGGCTAGTTCTTACTCAAATTCCTAGCATATGGAACGAACTTTTATTCTTTATTAATTAATGGTCTTTTATTGGTGTACTTCCCACTTAATAACGTTGCGCATTCCCTTTACGGAAAAAGCCTTACTATAAATCCGCTCAATCCCAATGTCCATTTTTCTTCTCTAATTCGAATATGTTTATATGTATTTTACACCATAATTTTACAATTTCCTTCTAAAAATAAACTGAAAGAGGCGACTTCAAAAAAGAAATCACTTAAAAAGATAGAAAAATTTTCAGCATGCAGTGCTATAAAAAGCCAATCCCTATATTTAAGAATTGGCTTTTATATGTGCTCTTTTTTATTCAAAATATTAAGCCATTTTGCTTTCGATCTTACAATAATGATATTTTTCAAAGAATATTTTCCATTTCATGTCATGGCAATTCATTTCTTTTTATTTTTTCTATATAATATAGAAGATTCCGATTCACATAGACGTTTATTCGAAACTCAAAATCTAGATAATTGGTCTTTTTTTATTTTTAACTAATAAAGTTTTAAAATTTTACATGAATGATAAAAAAACCGCTCTTTTAAGTATTTCCTAGGGAAGACTTAACTAATAAAAAGTAGTCGTTCTTTCTCTTTTAAATGTAATTATTAATCAATCAAAAGTCCCCCAACCATAAGTTGAGGGACTTTTGCATTGAATTAAATTACTCTTGCTCCCAACTTTTAAAAGTTTCCTTATAATCGCTAGAAACGATTCCTTTTTCTGTAATAATTGCCGTTATTAGTTCATTCGGCGTCACGTCAAACGCTGGATTTAGTACATTGATTCCTTCAGGGGCAATTTGAACATTTCCGATATGCGTTACTTCAGTACGATCCCGTTGTTCAATGATAATTTCATTCCCTGATTCGATAGATAAATCGATTGTTGATAAAGGTGCAGCAACATAAAATGGGATTTGGTAAAAGTTTGCTAAAATCGCTAATTGTAATGTTCCAATTTTATTTGCAGTGTCTCCGTTAGCAGTAATGCGATCAGCTCCAACTATTACTGCATCAACCTTTTTATTTTGTAATAAGTAGCCGACCATATTATCAGTTAATAATGTAACTGGGATACCACTTTGTTTCAATTCCCAAGAAGTCAGTCTAGCTCCTTGAAATACTGGTCTAGTTTCTGTTGCATAAGCTGAAATTTCCCAACCTATTTCTTTTGCTAAGTGAAGTGGAGCTAATGCTGTTCCGTATCGACTTGTCGCAATACTCCCTGCGTTGCAATGAGTTAATATTGCTGCGCCGTCATGTAATAATGTTAAAGCGTTTTCACCGATTTCCTTGCAAGTTGCCTCATCTGCTAGATGTAATTTAATCGCTTCTTCCATGATAATTAATTTAGCTTCGGAAACAGTCACTGCTTCTTTACTAGATTCAATTAGTCTTTCAACAGCCCATGCTAAATTTACTGCAGTTGGTCTCGCGCTAATCAGTTCATTTGCTAATACTCTTGCTTGTTGATGAAATTCATCAATTTTTTCAGTTTCAAGTTCTCGAACACCTAAATAAAGTCCATACGCAGCTGCTAAGCCAATCGCTGGTGCGCCTCTAACTTGTAATTTTACGATCGCTTCACGTACATCTAATAATGTCGTTGCATCAAAATAATATATTTCAGTTGGTAATTTTGTTTGGTCTAAAATTTTTAAACTTTCACCGTTCCATTGTAATGATTCAGGTATTTGCTGTAATGTAGTCATCAATTATTACTCCAATCCATTAAGTAAATTTCCAATATTTCTAATAGTAAATCTATTTTTTATACAATAAACTCCGAATTTTAAGACTTTTTTCTTTGCTTTAATTTTTTGGTTATGTTCCAGTGAATCAATGTCTTCAACGTGAGCAAGACCGATACTTCTTCGGATTAATTCACATCCAATAACCCCAATTGCATCCACCCAATATCCTTCTAATTTTTCGTTAATTAGAGCTTTTTGATTAAATGGTCTAACACTATGCTCTTCCCAAAGTTGAATAAATGTTTCATTAAAAACTTTTTCAATGTTTAAAATGTGTTCGATAATTTCGTCTTTTAGCTCAGTACGGCTGAAAAGTTGAAAAAGTAAATTTGCTTGAATTTGCCCTAAATCAAATCCAATTGGTCCTACAAATGCAAATTCCGGGTCAATTATTTTTGTTTCAGTCTCAGATACGAAAATGCTTCCCGTATGTAGGTCACCATGTAATAAAGCTTCTTTTTTCGATAAGAAATCTAATTTTAATTTCGCAACTTCAATTTGAAGATCAGCATCATTCCAAAGTTCTTGAATTTCATCTGTTAAATCTTCTTCAAAACTATTTGTTTCACTATTAAAAAATGGATCTGTATAAACAAGATTTTCTGTTATATCACATAAGTCAGGATTATTAAAAAGATACTCTAGCTCTTTCTTCTTAGCAGGTGAAGTTCCAAAGTCAGAAGTGAAAAATAATGACTTTGCTAAAAATTCACCGATATGTTCGGCTAAAAACGGATAGCTTTTTTTCTCAATGAAACCTTTTCGTAAAATTTGTAAGTGTGAAAGATCCTCCATGACAGTTACGGCTTGATCTTCGTCATGCTCTAAAATTTTCGGTGCATGCAATGGGATTAGCTCATTGTATATTTTTGTAGCATTACTCTCGATCGTAGCTCGCTTTAATGTAAGTGGCCAGCTTTCACCAACAACTTTTGCGTATGGCAGAGCCTGTTTTATAATTAGCCCTTTCTCACTTCCTACTGGTTTAACTTTAAACACTAAATTTAAATTCCCATCCCCTATTTCTATACATTCACATAATTCATTTTTAAAATAGCCAAGTTTTTGTAAATAAGTAATTGCAGTTGCTTCTGTTAATGGTCTATATTCTTTTCGTTCAATGACAGTCACTAAATTCATCCCCCTTGAATTTTGCAAAATAAAAAGCCTCTTTTCCGAGACGAAAAGAGGCAATACTAATTGGCTTTCGTCTCTTATCTACCAGAAAATTTCTTTTCTGTTGGAATTAGCACCGTGCCTTACTGAGCATTTAAGCTCAGGCGTATACAATACGCCCCATTTCACAATGGTATTACGGTCGGTTGCTGGGCATCGTCGGGCCAAATCCCTCCGCCTACTCGAAATAAGAGTTCGCATATTTGATTTTATAATCGTATTTTAGTTTATCGTTTTTTAATTTGTCAATTATTTTTTTGAAACTTTTTGTAAATTCCTTCTTTTCTGTCTTCAAAAATTGGGATTGTACCACGTATTTCATCAACTTTTTTCGGATCAATTTCGCCAAAAACGATTTCTTCATTCGTGCTGCCTTTGGTAACTACTTCTCCCCAAGGGTCAATGATCATTGATCCTCCACCAAATGTATTCGCTAAATCTTTTCCCACTCGATTACAAGCAACAACATAACATTGATTTTCAATTGCTCTTGCTTTTAATAAAATTTCCCAATGATTCATTCTTTGGATTGGCCATTCAGCAACAAAAAATAAAACTTTTGCACCCTTTTGAGAATGCGCTCCAATCCATTCAGGAAAACGCAAATCATAGCAAACAAAACCTGCAGCCGTTAATCCATCGATTTCAAAAAGACCATCAGTTTCCCCTGATTGAAGATAGTGATGCTCGTTCATTAACTGGAATAAATGAACTTTATCATAGGTTTTTACTACTTCACCTGTATTGTTTATAACAATTAACGTATTCGTTACACCATTTTCTCTTGCAATTGGGAACGAACCAGCAATCAATATTACGTTATTTGATTTTGCGATTGACTGAAGCTCAGAAATAACTGCTTCTTGTTGATCTGTGTGTACGCCAATTTCTTCCAGACAATAGCCTGTTGTCCATAATTCCGGTAATACGATTATATGGACATTTTCTTTAACAGCTTCGTTTATTTGAGTTTTCATTTTCTCTAAATTAGCCTTTGAATCACCTAATATAACATCAGATTGAATACACGCAGTTTTAATCACAATTTATTCACCCTATTCTAAATTTTATAGACATTTTTAAATCGAGCATATATGATGGTGAAAGTTATTGCAACAGTCGTTCATGAAAATCATTCGATTAAGAAACGATCTATTCAAATTAATTTTATTATATTTTTGGAGTGATTAACTTGAATCATAGTAAACTATTAAACAATTTACCAAAACAATTTTTTGCTTCACTAGTCCAAAAAGTAAATCAGTCAATCAGTAATGGTCATGATGTCATTAATCTTGGTCAAGGAAATCCAGATCAACCAACACCTGATCATATTATAAAAGCATTACAGCAATCTGTTGAAAATCCATTAACTCATCGCTATTCTCCGTTTAGAGGAATGAGCTCTCTAAAAAATGCTGTTGTAGAATTTTATAAACGAGAGTATGATGTTGATTTAGACCCAGAGGAAGAAGTAGCCATCTTATTCGGTGGAAAAGCTGGATTAGTAGAGCTACCACTTTGTTTATGTGATGCGGGAGATACAATTTTAGTGCCAGACCCAGGCTATCCGGACTATTTATCTGGTATATCTCTATCAAAAACAGTTCCATACATGCTTCCATTACTAGAAGAAAATCAATTTTTACCAGATTATAAGTTAATTCCTCAAGACGTTTTGGATGCTAGTAAAATATTATTTATCAATTATCCAAATAATCCCACGGGAGCTATAGCTACTGATGAATTTTTTAAAGAAACAGTTGAGCTTGCAAAAAATAATCAGATTACCGTTTGTCATGATTTTGCTTACGGTGCATTTGGTTTTGACGGCAAAAAACCTTTAAGTTATCTTCAAACTCCAGGAGCAAAGGAATGCGGGATTGAAATTTATACCCTTTCTAAAACTTATAATATGGCTGGTTGGAGAATCGGTTTTGCAGTTGGAAATAAAGAAGTTATTTCAGCAATTAATCTATTACAGGATCATCTTTACGTTAGCATCTTCCCTGCTGTTCAAGAAGCTGCCGCTGTTGCACTAACTGAATCGCAAGAAAGTGTCAAACAACTATTAGCTCTTTATGAAGAGCGTAGAAATGTATTTATTAGCGGTTGTCACGAAATTGGATGGGAAGTAACTGCACCAGCAGGTTCGTTTTTTGCATGGTTAAAAATTCCATCAGGTTTTACATCACAGGAATTTGCTGATCTTTTGCTTGAAGAAGCTCATATTGCAGTCGCTCCAGGAAATGGATTTGGAGAATATGGTGAAGGTTATGTAAGAGTCGGCCTACTATCAGATACGGATCGATTGAAGGAAGCAGTTGCTAGATTAAAAGAGATTGAAATATTTTCAAAATTTAATGTTTGACAATTGTGATTGTTCATGAAATAATGCGAATAGATTAAGAATTCAAAATTAAATATAACTTTATTCAGAGTAGGTGGAGGGACCGAGCCCGACGAAACCCGGCAACCGGCTAGTTAACTAGTACGGTGCTAATTCTCGCAGCATTTGCTGACAGATAAGGTGTAGGTAAACCTCTCCTTAGTGGAGAGGTTTTTTGTTTGATTAAAACTTTTTGGAGGTTTTGAAATGAGTGGAGTAATAGCAACTTACCAAGTTTATGATAAAAATCATCATTTAGAAAAAAAGGCAGAGTCAATTGCGCTAGGTTTAACGGTTGGTTCATGGACGAATTTACCTCAAAATGATCAAATTCAATTACAAAAGCATAAAGGCAAAGTAATTTCAGTTCATGAAATCGAATGCGAAGAAAATATCGTTAACTTTTTAGGCTATAAAGCGACAAAAGGGATTATTGAAATCTATTATCCTAGCTTAAATTTTTCAGCTGATCTACCAGCTATTTTAACAACTGTTTTCGGTAAGCTATCTCTTGATGGTGAAATTAAACTAATTGATTTAAATTTTACAGATGACATTTTAACTCTTTTCCCAGGTCCAAAATTTGGTATTAAAGGCATTCGAGAGAAGTTGGATGTATATGATCGACCTTTATTAATGAGCATTTTCAAATCAATTATCGGCAGAGATATTCAATACATTTCAGCAGAATTAAAAAAACAAGCTTTAGGTGGCGTTGATTTAATTAAAGATGACGAGATTCTTTTTGACACGATTACCTCTATTACGGATCGCGTCACACACGGAAAAAATATTTTGAACCAAGTTTATGAAAAAACAGGACACAAAACTTTATACGCGGTGAATTTAACTGGCCGTACATATGAGTTAAAAGAAAAAGCATTACGTGCTGCTGAAGCTGGTGCTGATGTATTTTTATTAAATGTGTTCTCGTATGGAATTGATGTACTGCAAGGATTGGCAGAAGATCCATCAATTAATATTCCAATTATGGCACATCCTGCTGTATCGGGTGCGTTTAGTTCCTCTCCAATTTATGGTATTGACGCTGGATTATTACTAGGGAAACTTTTACGAATTGCTGGTGCAGATTTCAGTCTATTCCCTTCTCCATATGGATCAGTTGCATTACAAAAAGAGACAGCATTAAAAATCGCTGAAAACTTAACAGTATCAAATGGACTAAAAGAGACATTCCCAGTACCATCTGCTGGAATTCACCCAGGACTTGTACCTCAACTAATTCAAGATTTTGGAATTGAGCAAGTCATCAACGCTGGCGGCGGTGTGCATGGACACCCGGATGGACCAATCGGTGGAGGTAATGCATTTAGAGAAGCAATTTCAGCAACATTATCTGGAGTTGAGCTAAAAGACTACGCACTTCCAAATACATCACTACAAAAAGCATTACAACTTTGGGGGTAAACAACAATGGCAATAAAGATTTTTTGTGACTTTGATGGAACAATTACAGAGGGTGACAATATCGTTAATTTAATTAAAGAATTTACTCCACCTTCAGTAAGTGAATTAACAAGTGAAGTATTAAATGGCAATATATCGATTCGAGAAGGCGTAGAGAAAATGTTTGCTACGATTCCTTCAACGAAAAAACAAGAAATGACCGATTTTGTAATTGATCGTACTGTCATTCGAGATGGTTTTAGCGATTTTATTCAATTTGTAAGCGCTCAACAATATGAGTTAAAAGTTGTAAGTGGCGGACTAGATTTTTTCGTTCATCCTATATTAGCGGATTATCTTCCCACTTCGGATATTTTATGTAATCGTACTGACTTTACAGGCCAAACTGTAAAAATTCATTGGGATCACTCTTGTGATGAAAACTGTACGAATGATTGTGGAATGTGCAAACCATCTGTTAAAAGAAAATTTAGTGAATCAAATGATTTTATCATTGTCATTGGCGATTCAATTACTGACTTACAAATTGCAAAAGAAGCAAATTTAATTTTTGCCCGAGATTTCTTAAAAGATAAATGTGTAGAATTATCTTTACCTTTCATTCCTTTTGAAAATTTCGATGATATTCGAGCTTCATTAGAGAAGGAGGTACTAGTATGAAGGACTTTTTCAAACATTATGATGAAATCCGTGAAGTAAAAAAAGTACTTGCTGATCGAGATTGGTTTTTAGGAACTAGTGGAAATTTATCAATTAAAGTAAATGAGGAGCCTTTGAACTTTTTAGTTACAACTAGTGGTAAAGATAAAACAAAACATACTTATGACGATTTTTTACTCGTTAATGAATTTGACCAATCTGTTTGGGATGAATCAAAAAAACCATCAGCTGAAGCCATTTTGCATCGTCTAATTTATCAACACACAAATGCAAAATGCGTTCTACATGTACACACTTTAGCAAATAACTTTATAACAAAGGATTTTCCATATCAAGATGAGTTATCTTTTTCTGGTATCGAAATTATAAAAGCATTAGGACTATGGGAAGAAGATGCAGAAATTACAATTCCAATTATAAAAAATCATGCGCATATCCCTACTCTTGCAAATGAATTTCTACCACATATTAAGAATGATCATGGTGCTGTATTAATTCATAATCATGGTATAACAGTATGGGCCGAATCGGCATTTGAGGCTAAGAAACATTTAGAAGCTTATGAGTTTCTTTTTCAATACGCATTACAAGGTATACAAAAAAATACATTTATAAAGAACTAATTTGGAGGAATGAAGAATGGCAACAATTTGGGTAGAAAAAAAAGATTATCATATTACAAGTGATGTTGAAGTAAAAGCATATTTAGAAGAACAAGGTGTTATTTATGAAAATTGGAATATCGAACAATTACAAAGTTCGTTACAAGAAAAATTTATTCTATCAGATGATGAAAAAGCAGCGATTCTTGAAACATTTAAAACTGAAATCGACAGTATTTCATCAAGACGTGGCTATTTAGCAAGTGATATTATTACGCTTTCAGAAGCAACTCCAAATCTTGATGAATTACTTAAAAACTTCAACCGTGAGCATCATCATACAGATGACGAAGTTCGCTTCATTGTTAGCGGTCACGGAACGTTTATTATCGAAGGAAATGAAGGCTTTTTCCATGTTAATTTGAATCCTGGAGATTTAATTTCTGTACCACCAAATGTACGCCACTACTTCACACTAGCAGAGGATCGTAAAGTAGTTGCTGTTCGATTGTTTGTTACTACTGAAGGCTGGGTGCCAATTTACGAATAATTTGATAAAAACTAAATTGACTCATATCCACTTTAGGATGTGAGTCAATTAATTTTCTTCTTCATTAAAATGATCTTCTCGGTAGTCGATATATAACGACCCGTCGGTTTGTACTTCAACAAAAAACACATCTGAAACTGATTTTATGCCTACCCTCTCAAGTTGAGCCATTAACCATTTTTTATCCAAGTTTAAATTTGATAATGCGTCTTCATTTACTTCCCCGTCAGTTACCACTGCTGTTGAAGTTGGAAATAACAAAGTTTTTTTCCACGTTTTATTTTTTTTCGTTTTAACATCTTTTGTTTTCATAATGGACAGACTGCCATCGATTTCAAATATAGCGTACTCAACATCTTTCAACGAATAAATACTCTCATTACGAAGCATTCCTTGAAATTGCTCCGTATCTATTCTGGCTTTTTTTAATGCATTTTCCATTATTTTTCCTTGTCTAATTAAAATAATTGGTTCACCAAGAATCAGCCGACGTGCAGTTTTAGATTTTAAACTTAAATACCCCATGACGATCGTCAAAACTGCCCAGCCAACTAATCCAATGATTCCATCCTCAATATCTAAAGTTTTAGATGTCGTAATTGATGCTGCTATATTCCCTATTGTTATGGCTGTTATAAATGTAAAAACATCTAATTGACTAATTTCCTTCTTCCCCATTAATCTCGTTAAAATAAATAAAACAAAAAATGAGCATATAACTCTTAATACTACTTCATTAAAGCTCATTTAGTTCATCCTTTCTCTTTCAAAAAAACCGTTTTAAGTATTTATTAATCAACTTAGCGTTTGAAAAATAGAACGAAACTATTCTTTATTATTTCTAAAAAATTAGTAAACCTGACCGGTTGTTATGTCCTCATAAATTACCGATTATTGAAGAAAATAATATTATTCATTTATAATCGACTAATTTATTGAGGTGAGATCTTGAGTAAAAAACTATCACTTGTTGGCTTAATATTAATGGTATTTACAACTGTATATGGCTTTGGAAATATACCTACAGCTTTTTATTTAATGGGATATAGCGCAATTCCATGGTATTTACTCTCAGCTATTACGTTTTTTATTCCATTTGCTTTTATGATGGCTGAGTTCGGAGCTGCATATAAGCATTCTGAAGGTGGAATTTATACATGGATGGCTGATTCAGTTGGGCCTAGATTCGCTTTTATTGGAACTTTTATGTGGTTCTCTTCCTATGTAATTTATATGGTTAGTGTCTCTTCAAAGGTTTGGATTCCGCTATCAACGTTTATTTTTGGTAGAGATAAAACCCAATCCCTTTCATTATTTGGACTTTCATCTACTCAATCAATTGGCTTATTAGCATTACTTTGGATGTTAGTTGTGACATATTTTGCTTCTAAAGGGATTGAAAGTATTAGTAAGGTTACAACGATTGGTGGGGTTACAGTTTTCTCATTAAATATAGTATTGCTAATCACAAGTATCCTTATTTTTCTATTCAATGGAGGAAAATTTGCTCAACCAATTAAAAGCTTTTCATCAGCATTTGCTCACTCACCTAATCCAAATTATCTATCTACCCTTGCGATCTTATCATTTGTTGTATTTGCAATCTTTGCATATGGCGGTTTAGAAGCAATTGGCGGATTAGTTGATCAAACAGAAAACGCCGAACGTAATTTTCCAAAGGGCATTACGATTTCAGCAATTATTATCTCAGTAGGATATTCGTTAGGTATTTTTTTAGTAGGTATTTTTATTAACTGGTCAAATGATTTAAGTGCTAGCACTACAAATTTAGGGAATATAACATATGTGCTAATGTACAATTTAGGATTAGAACTTGGAAAAGCTTTTACATTATCAACACATACTGCCGATCTAATTGGCATTTGGTTTGCAAGAATTACTGGATTATCAATGTTTCTTGCATATACCGGAGCATTTTTCACATTAATTTATGCTCCATTAAAAACAATCATTAAGGGTACACCAAAATACTTATGGCCAACAAAATTTACAGACACAAATGAGAAAGGTATGCCTGTCAATGCAATGTGGGTACAATTTGCAATAGTTTCATTTATCATTGTCCTAACATCCTTTGGAGGTCAAGGAGCGTCTGCATTTTTTAATAAAATAACTTTAATGACAAATGTTTCAATGACATTACCTTATATATTCTTAGGAATTGCGTATCCAATGTTTAAAAGGAATGATCAAATCGATAAACCATTCCAAATTTTAAAATCAAATTCATCTGCTTTATTTGCAAGCATTCTCGTTATATTAGTAGTTGGATTTGCAAACTTTTTTACAATCATACAACCGGCTATTGAGGGTGATTACAACTCAACAATCTGGATGATTGCAGGTCCCATCTTCTTTTCAATATTAGCTTTACTAATTCTTAACCGTTCAAGAAAACATACCCAAAAAGAGAAGAAAATTGCCTAGCAATCTTCCCACTTATTGTTAACAACAATTCCGAAAGTAAGTTGGAAATATAGCACATACTAAATTTGGAGGTGATATTTCATGGGTCACAATCAAAATCCACATGTAAAAAAGAAAAACAAAAATAAAGGGCAACCTACACCTGCTGCAGTTAATTCAGAAGGTTATTTTGCTCCAAGTAAATCAAATACTGAAGCTCTTAATGAAGTTAAAAACTCATAAAGAAAACTCGCGATTGGTGAGTCGTTAGGAGAAATCAAAAGGCGCAATTGTACTGATACTTAAATCCATCTGCGCCGATTTTTCTTCTCCGTTTGCCAATTTGTACTTTCTAAATATGTAAAAAAATGACCGTCATTTTGGCGGTCAATTTTGATTATTTACTCATCGAATTCGCGGTTTTTACTAAATCTCGAATCGTGTATTGTTTACCAGTTTCTTCTGAAAAAAGAAGTGAAATTGAATGATAAAGCCCGTCTTTCTTCCAACGAATTGTTTTTGTATTATCATCATCAGCAACAATCAAAACTTTTGTTCCATCTTTTAATTTAGTTGTTTTTAATGGTTGTTGTTCATCTGGGAAGGAAGGTTTTTTATTATGATAAGTGATGACAAACATTGTGACCTCTACTTCTTCATTTGAGTAATTAAAAGAGGTAGCATTAATAGCTCCATTTTTTTGATTTTTTTGTACATCCATTGTGACATCCTTTGCTCTAAACGGTATCTTTTCTGGTACAACTAGTTCTTTTTGTACATCTTTAGGTAATTGATCTACATCTTGTTTTATAGTTTTAGGATATTCTTTTTTTAATGATTCAACTGCACCATTACCATGAGAACAAGCAGTAAACAAAAGAATTGAGAATAAAAGAATAATTTTTTTCAATCCACATGCCCCCTATTTTTCCAAATCTACCGTTTCACTTAATATCTCTAAATGTCATCATATTAGTCCTAAGACAAATAAAAAACTGCCTGTATATACAAGACAGTCTTAAAACCTTTTCTTAAGGTTCAACAATTACGATTTTTCCTTTTTGTACATATAGCAATATTTCCGCGTTTTCCGCTTCATTTCTGTAAGTGTAGCATGTAAGATCATCAAACCCACCGTGTGAAACATCATGAACTGTATCAACTAATTTATATTTATTACCTCTAAATTCTATTTTTCTTTCAATTGATGGTTGTTCGGCTAAAATTTGTTCCTTTGATCGAAAATTCATCTAATCACTCCTTTTGTCACGATTAGTATAGCCATTTTCTTAGTTTTCAATTTTATGCCCTGATCCGAATCCAATTACATAACCGTCCAAATCTCGTACCGAAAACTCCTTCCAAACTCCCCATTCAAATTCGCTTAATTCAGGCTCGGTAACGATTATGGCTCTATTTGTTTTTAATTCATCAAATAGCAAATTTAATTCATCAAAATTATTAACATAAGCATACGTATTCCATGTTCCTTTGTTAGGATTAACATCTTCCTTATTATTCGCTTGAATTAACTTAAATCCTAATCCAAAATCATCCCTTATTGCCCAATATTCGTTAACTTCACAACCTAAACATTCTTCGTAATATTTTTTCGATTTGTCAAAATCAGAAACTAATAATACGGTCAATGAACTTTCGATTTTAGCTTTTTTTACCTCTTTCATTTGGTACCTCCTAAACTCATTCACCATTTTTAGTAAAGATTTGCTTCACTTAAATGAATTCAATCAATTTAATTGTATACCTTCTTTTAATTGGGGCCATTTTCAACATGATAAAAATTTAGTGTTCATATTCTATTACTAGTGACAATTGGAATTCAACAGATTCATTACAAAAATTCTTAAAAATATAGATAAGGAGGTTGTTGCATGCCAAGTTGGAAAAATAAATTCATCCCAATTAATCAATATACAAGATCAGGTCAAAAATTAAATGGAGTTAAAAAAATCGTTATTCATTGGACTGCTAATCCTGGTGCAACTGCTAACGGACATTATAAATATTTTGGTGAGGTTTTACCCCAACAAAATGCGGAGGCAATAAGTCAAGGGCGAAAACCCTCATATGCTTCAGCACATATTTTTGTAGATCCTAAAGAGGCAATTTGTATTATCCCTTTAAACGAGGTGACATTCCATGCAAATGAAAAATATACTTATGTGAATGGTGTACCATTTCGTGGAGTTGAAGCATTAAAGCCAAATGCCAATTTATTATCAATTGCCGTTGAAATGTGTGTTGAAAAAGATAATCGTATTTCAAATACGACCATCAATCGAACAGTAATGGTTGTGAATGATTTATGTTCAATGTTTAATTTAACTCAAAAAGATATCGTCCGTCATTTTGATATTACTAGAAAACCATGTCCATACCCATTTGTAAAATATACTGATATTTTTAATCATTTCAAAATAAATGTAGGGCATTTATTGAATCACTCATTAAAATACCCTGGTCATGTTATGAAAATAGGAGATTCAAATATTTATGTCATTACCATTCAACAGCTTTTAGGCATTACGCCAGACGGTCATTTCGGTACTCAGACTGCAAATGCCGTAAAACTATTTCAACAACAGATCGGTCTAAAACCGGACGGGATAGTTGGAGAAAAGACTTGGAATATGTTAAATAAATAATTTTATTTGGGATGCTAATTTAATAACAATCCCGTTCATTCTACTTCGAGAGCAAATTTTAAAAATTGTACAAACAAAATCGATTGTTCTTTTATCATGATTTCTTCCGCTGAGAGTATCGCATAGTCTAGTGCAAGTCCATCAATAAATGAAACAATCATTCTTGCTAAAATTTCACTATCATACTTTTTACTAAATTCTTTGTTTTTTTGACCTTCTTTAATGACATCAGAAAAGATTTTAATACCATAAAAATATCGTTCTTTCCCATACTTTTTTCTTCTTTCATCATTTCTACCAGTAATGAAAAACTCTAAAGTAATTGGTGCCAAAGGATCCATTCGATCATTTGGCACTCTGCTTTCACCGAACATTCTTAACAAAAGTAATTCCCAATATGAATCAACATTTTGATTCAATAATTTACTTGTTTCCTCAGACACTCTAAGTAGCGACTCATATAAAAGTGATTCAAACACTTCTTCTTTATTAGCAAAATATTGATATAATCCACCTCTACTTACATTTGATGCGTCCATCACATGCTTCATAGTCGTTCTTTCATATCCATTTTCGATAAACACTTGTTTTGCTGCTTCTAAAATTTTAGTTCGACGTTGCTGTTGGTGCTCCTTGCTGACTTTTGGAGACATAGTTCTTCCCCCGCTCTACTCTATTTTTCGTTAAGAATCCTATTAGTGAGACAAATACTAAAAGTGATGCAGAGATAATAAATGTTGGAATGACACCTATTACCGTTGATAACCATCCTCCTAATAAAGGTCCAATAATTGTTGCTGTTGTGGTAACACTTCCTATTACGCCAAATACTCTGCCGGTTAACTCAACTGGGGTATCGACTTGAACAGATGCTTGGAATGGAACAAATACTAAGCCAGCTGCAAATCCTGCAAACAACCCTAATAATGGTGCCCAAACAATTGAAAAATCGAGATTAAAATGTGTGAATAAAGCCATCATACCAAAACCAAATCCGATTCCACAAACCCCAATTAACATTAAATTATAAGCACGATAATTTGTTTTTTTCGCTAATATTAAACTAGAAAAAAACATTCCTACTCCAGACCCAGTTACTAAATAGCCAAATAAACCTGGTGACGCATGTTTAAGTTCCCTTATTAAAACTATAATTTGCGAATCTGATAACTGCAAGATTAAGAGACTAAAACCTAAAAATAACATACCTACTAAAATTTGAGTATTTGTTTTAATAAATGATAGGCCTTCCATAAATTCAGTTTTATAGGAAGATTTCGATTTATCTTTCACTTTTTCTCCTTTAATCTGCTGGGCAACTTTTGGAAGCAAGAAAATTAAGATCGCAGAGATAATAAATGATACTGAATTAATATAAAATACTGGCGTTGTTCCAGCTGCTGAAACTAGAATTCCACTCAAAATCGGTCCGAAAATTTTTGTAGCTGAGTCAATCATTGCTGTAATTGACATCGCGCTTTTTATTTCTTCATTCGGAACTAGTTCCTTTAACTTTCCATTTTTCGCAGGATTAAAAACAGCAGAAAACAATCCAATTGTAAACAAACAAATATAGACCATCCACAACGTATTTGCTAATGCAAGTAAAACAAATAAACCAGCACGGACAATGTCCGATAAAACCATCAATTGCTTTCTACTAAAACGATCTGCAAACGTACCAGCAACTGGTCCTAATAAAGCCATCGGAACAGCGAGACATAAAATAATAAATGACACTTCAATTGGTGAAGCATTCCATTTTAACCCTACAAGCGTAATGATGGCGACAATACTTAACCAATCACCAATATTTGAAATCGCTTGAGCAACCATTAATGTTAAGAAACCTTTATTATTCCTTAGACCCTTCATCTAACTTAGCCCCCTTGAAACCGACACTCATGTCGTTTTTTATTTAATTATAACGACACTAATGTCGTTTTTCAATTACTTTTTCTGAATATTAGCTATATTCCTCGTTTAACTTTATTCATAAACGGAATTAAAAGTATTAAAATTTTTTGATTGGATTACAGTCACTTAATTAATTGGAATGAATTTAAAGAGAAGATTAAAGAAATTATACTAGTTAAATAGTTGGAGCAAATTAAATAAAAAGAAAGCGCAGTTAAATTAAAATGTTTATTTTTCAACTAAAAAAAGATTGTCAAATTAGACAACCTTTAGGAACAGTTATTCAATTAGAGCATTCGTTAGTTGAATAAGAGAATCTGAAATTTCATTTGTTTAGTTCCGTGATCAACAATGATTTATTTTTATCTACATACAAAATAAGGTAATCAAATATGTTTCTATCTTCTGAAGAAATATAAAGTTTTTCCGCAATTTCACAAATTCTATCTGCCATATCATCATATGCTGAGCCATGTGTTTCACTAAAGCCTTGAATGCTATAAAGTTCTTGATCCTTTGTATTAGCTCTTAATTGAGAAGTAGATATATTATTCTCATCCAATATATGCTTGATATTATTCAATATATTGTGATCTTGTTCTGCTTTTATCTTTTCTAAGGTTTCTATTGTATCGTTTAGATAAACACCACTTGAGTTTTCAAGAAAACCCAATATACCTTCCATTGCAAGTTCAGTATCAAAATTGATTAAGAGAATAACATCTCTAATTTGTTCAGGGATTTTATAAAAATATTCCTCTTGGAATATTAAATAATTTTCGCCTTCATATAAGTTTGATGCAATTTCTTCTACAATTTCTTCGCCAGATTTATCTTTTAATTTCTTCAATGAAACTAACTTATTAAGAAATTCTCGATAATTCCTATCTCTCATATCAAAACCTACCTTTGAAATAAACTAATGACCCTATTGACCTATCGCATGCGTTAGTTGCATAAGAAATAAATTTTAAAAACGGTGAAATTAAACTGCGAAATCATCAATAATTTCTACTACTTCAATTTTCCCATTAATTAAAAGCTCAGGAAGATCATTTGTAACATTACCTAACCAATACTTTCTAGCTTGTTCAATTTTCCGAGCAAATGGAACTCCATCCTCCTTTGGTAAAAGATTTCCATCCCCTTCAAATGAACTCCCCTTAACTCTTAATTTAACGATTTGCAAAACATTCCTATTGAACGAATCGAATATTTCCTTCCATTTCAAAGCATCCTCGTAACTTTTAGCAGCATATAAACAAGACAATCTAGACGGATATTCTGGATATTCTTGTAGTCTAACCATTTCTAAAATTACTTCTCTAATTGCTCTGGTTGTTTGACCTATATACTTCTTAACGACTTCAGTATTTTCTACATCCAGTTTCAAACCTGCTTCTGTATAATGTTTGTAAAAAATCCGAATAAAATCTTCACCTTTAGAATTCAATTGCTCCATCTCAAAAAAGAAGCTATATAAGGTGTTTTTTTGATCACTGTCGAAGTCAATTATCTGACCAAGGTTCATTTTTTTCCTAGTAACAATGTGATAAACATACATTTCGTTATCTTTCATGGTTCGTCTCCTACTCGAATACATCATTATTTAACATTATTTTTGAACTAAGCATACGTTAGTTACATAAGTTCTCAAATTCACTTTACCTCTCGATAATCTCTTCGATCATATCTTTTAACCTATTTTTCGTTTCTATAAAAGTAGCTTTTTCTTTGATATTATCCTTTTGTTCCTCATAGTAAAATGGTTCTCCTTCAAACCTCGGTATGACGTGCATATGATAATGCGTCAAGTCGTTGAATTTTCCACCGTTTTGGCAAATAGTAATACCATCAGGTTGAAATAATTTTTTTAGTGCCTTTGAAATGGTCATAGATGCTATCATAATATCATTTGCTGTTTCAACATCTAACTCTTCGGTATCTAAATAATGCTTTTTCGGAAGAATTAAAGTATGTCCCTCATTAAAAGGTTCGATATCCAAAATGCAACAAACATACTCATTTTCATATACAATATTCACTGATTCAAGTTGGTTATATAGTCTGCAACCTAAACATTCTGAGTTTAAAATCATAAGTATCTCCTTTGGTAATTATTCAATAAATATTTTACCAAAAATATCCACTATCTTAATACTCCTTGTTCAACTAAACTGCTATTTACTTTAATAAGAAAAAGCTACTGAAGTAGCTTTTAGGTTGTTCAACTATTGCATTAGTTACATAAGAATATTTTTAATAAGTTGACTCTGTTAAACTAAAATGTTGAATTTTGCGTACTAAAAAAGACTGTATTCACCAAACAGTCTTTTTAATGCTTTTTTAACTTAATCCATATTCAGATCATCTAAACGAATTTCAACGACTTTATCCGCCAGCCAAAATTCAAGTATCTTCTTATTCTTTTTATCAACATATCCGATGGTATCGCACCCTTGCTCGACATATTTAAAATAATTTGGTCCATATAACGAAATGATCTTTTCTTTTGAATCGCCTAATACGATTCCCTTACTGGTTTTAAGGTCAGACTGTTTTTCACTGTCATTGATATTACCGATGGCTAGTCTGACGATTTCTCCTTTGTTTTCCCCATTGATGATGGAAGCAGTTGTTAATCCATTTTTCCAAAAGTAGTAATCGTAGGCATCATTATCATCTTTTTCCAACGGTTTACCAAAGCGTTTTGTGTAAGCTGAAGTATTAATATTATCGTGTAGCTCTACTTTATCGAAGATTTCATTTGAAAGGTCTGTGGATTTTACAAATTTTGTATAGAATGGACCGTCTTCAAAAAATCTGTACGAATTAACAATCAAGCCAAATGCAATTAAAAAAATAAAAACGAAAATCATTTTTTTCTTCATAGAATCTCCTAACATTTACCCTTAACGCATATATTTTACCATAAAATTCCAAGTAATAATGCAACTAAACTGCCATTTTGTTGAATAAAAAAAGCGATCTTCTATTGAAGAATCGCATGAGTTAGTTGAATAACTTTTTAATTTAATCAACAAAAGGGACTGTATACGCTCGTCATTGCCAACAGTATAAACAATATAAAAATAAATAGTAAACCGTTCGAAGTGGCATCTCAGTCAAAATCCATTGCAAGAGCTGGTATAAACGTATCCATTTGCTGGATCATCTTCATTCCAGTTATTCTAACCATCGTTCGATACTTTTTCTTTTCGAATTAATAACTCATGGCTATTAAAGTGTGCATTTATCCGCTTTATTTGGTATGCTTAACGGATAGTTTTGGACCGGATCCACTAAACTGAATGAAGAAGAGGGTAAAACATGGGAAAATTGAATGCAGTCGAAAAATTGCAAAAAGAATTAATGAAGACGCGCGAAGCGATCGATATCGTCAAGATCATCTTAGCGAAGAAAAACGACCCTCATCTCGAAGAACAGTTGAAAAGATTAATCACCGAACACAACGAAATTGTGACA
>NZ_MDKC01000001.1 GCF_001712755.1 Gottfriedia luciferensis | reverse complement strand
TTTGACTAATTTAGTTTAATGTTCGATATTAATTGAACTACAAACTGATTAATAAAAACTGCTAGATTACTCTAAGTAAAGGCTATTTGATTAGGATTTAGTGTATACTTTTTTTGATGAAAAAGTTGATTGGAATGGAGGGGTGCTCTACTCCTATGGGATTAGCGGGAAGGCTAAAGACCCCGCAGGCTTGCCGAGGAGGCTAAAGAATCTCGCCCCATGGAAAGCGAGCATCCTGTAATGGAAATCAACATCACTCTACTCCTTTTACGAAAATTTGGTCATTTAATTGACAAGGTTGTTTTTCAACAGCGTGAAAAAGCTAACTTATTTGTTAGCTTTTTACTTATTTGAAGTCCCCAAGTGAATATTGACTCAAAAATTACTATTTACTTTATGTATCAAACTAATTTCTCCCAAAACGATCGGCTTTCTTAAAAGCTTGAAAAACCAAATAAATAATAAACAAAATTGGTATATAAAAATAAAGAAAGCTAGAAGTAGCATATGTCATAAAAGTCCCTATTTTCTCCACATCCAATTTACTTTTGAGACTGATCACCATGATATGAACAATAATTATTGAGAACCATAAAGACTTTCTAGTTTTAAATTGAAACGATTCTTTTAAAATTCGGAACGCTCCCCACAATGCCATACAACAAGGAGGCAGTATTACTAAGAGCCATAAAAAGATATATACATATTCAAATCTTTCGATAAAAGGATAGCGAATAATTTTTGACATCATAAGGGTTGGCCAAGTTATATGTTTAAGTTGTCCATGACTAAAGTAAGCGAATGAAACGAATGTAATAAATAAGTATAAAATGATTGTATACGCTTGTGATATATGTGCCCATTTTTGAGATTTTTGATTATTTTTAATAAACGGAAAGTAAATAAGCAAAAATTCAGGTCCAGAGTACATCAGAATACAATACTTTGCTGAAACGAAATAGTCACTTATACTATGATTAAAAACAGGTAATAAATTCGTCCAATAAGCATATTTCAATGGAAAGTAACATGTTAACAATAAGAGAGAAGGTATTATTACTCCCCAAAAACATATTCCTGTAATGACTCTAAATCCTCCAATGACCAAATATGTGATAACAAAAAGCATAATAAATGATAAGAGCCAAATTGGAAAATATGGAAAAACCCAAGTAATAAGAACTGCTATATAGGACCGAATGATCGTTGTAATGACTAAAAGCATGTAAATATAAAAAAAGGTATTTAATATATTTCCTATCCATTTCCCAAATAATTGTTGGTGTAACGACATAATATCTCCATTATTTGATTTCTTTAACAAATAATACATTATCCAAATAATGATATGTATAGAGATACCAACTAGTAAAACCGAAACCCATGCATCCTGTCCGGCTCCTTTTACTATATTACTTTGAAAATTCAGTAAGCCAACACCTGTTTGGGTACTATGAATAAGAAATAATAAAAAAAAGGGAGATACTGTCAGACTTTCTTTTAATTGTTTACTCATAGACGATCTCCTCCATTTTTTTATTCGCCAATCCCAGATTGAGATAATACTACTTTTACATTCACATCGAATTTAATAGTTGGATACACATTTTCATAAAATTCCTTTTCGTTCCATTTTTTCGAATGTGCTCGTGCTAAATCACCTATACCTAAAGGATCGACTTGATGTTTTTGAAAGGTTAATAATAGATTTTCAAAATCTTCTTTCATCTGTTTTTCCAATTGATTGTTTAAAAATAGATTATTTTTTCTTTTCATTAAATCTAGCCATTCTGGATAATCTTTTACCATCCCATTTAGAGTAATATCAAATTTCATTTTTGTTTTTT
Source organism: Gottfriedia luciferensis (assembly GCF_001712755.1). Taxonomy (GTDB): domain Bacteria; phylum Bacillota; class Bacilli; order Bacillales; family Bacillaceae_G; genus Gottfriedia; species Gottfriedia luciferensis_B. The sequence goes on along the minus strand of NZ_MDKC01000001.1, from coordinate 504,708 downwards.
TCTTATTGGTTTTAATTAATCTTTTTTCATTCCCATTTAAAATCGTTAATATTGCAACATCAATTTTATTTCCCTTCTGAATATTAAATTCTGTTTGTCCTCTAATTACTCTTCCTCTTAATATTTTATACAGTAAGCTTTCTTTTGGATTTAAGATCAGAGCAAGTTTGTCCTTCTTAAATACAGCTAGTCCGTTCACTTCAATATTCTCGTTTTGATTTATCTTAATATAGGGTACTGAAGCATCTCTACCTTCTCCATAATAATCAAATAAAAAACTATGAAATGTTGGAAGCGGTACAAATTGGTTCTTAAAATTTTGTTCAACCAATTTATAGATATAGTTGCTGTCTTTCTCTTTGTTTTTCTTTAATAATTCTCCTGCTGGTTCTTCTGAAACAGCCAATAGCGCATTGCTTCCAAGCAATGGATCCCTACAAACCGCCTTAACAAAATATGACACCCCATTTTCAGCTAGTTCTTTTCCAAAAATAAGAAGGTTCAACTTTCCAATTTCTATCGGTTTTGGGGATTGTTCATTTAAAGCTTGTTTAATTAATAGGGATTTCTTACCACTTCCCTGTAGGACGGAGCTCCCCTTATTTCCTACATCGGTAAAATCAGAATATAGTGCCGTTCCAACAAAATGATCATCAACCTTATCAAAACCGTATACTGATAGAATTTGTATTTCATCAATAATTTTTTGCCGAGGAAAAGAGCAACCTGACAGTAACAAGGTTAGTAGAAAAAAAGCACAAAAAAAGTATAAATTTTTTCGGTTTATTCTATTCATTATTACGATCATCCTTATCTTGATTAGGATTATATCTTTTTAGTGAAAGAGGTCTTAAAAATCTACTACGAGTCGTTGTAAATTGATATGATGACCGAATAAAACTATCGCCGAAGCTTTTTATTCTAAAAGGATATAAAGGAACCATATACGGATTTCCCAATGATTTAAGCTTTAATAAATGCCCTAGCAAAAGAACAAATCCTATTATTATTCCAAAACCACCCATATAAGCTGAAAGTAAAATAAGTGGAAACCGCAAAAGTCGAATAGCATTTGACATTTTAAATATAGGTGTTGTGAAAGAAGCAAGTGCAGATAGTGATACAATGATCAGTAAAATATTACTCGTTAGTGCAGCTTGAACAGATGCCTGTCCGATTACAATACCACCTACAATTCCTAGTGTTTGGCCAATTTTTGTTGGTAATCGAGCTCCTGCTTCTCTTAACAGTTCAATGGTAGTCTCCAAAAAAATGGCTTCCCATATAGGAGGAAATGGAACATGAGCTCTTGAACTAATGAGGGGTTGCAATAAATCATCAGGTAAAACTTCATAATGGTATGTTAAGATTGCTACGTAAATTGGTGTAGCAAACAAAGAGAAAATTACACTTATAATCCGAATGATTCGAAAAAACGATCCAAGTACCCAATTTAGATAGTAATCTTCAGGAGAAATGAAAAAATCCAATATAGTAGTTGGTCCAGTAATAATGTAAGGTGATCCATTCGAAAGGATAGCAACTTGCCCATTTACCATTGCATATACAACCCGATCAGTCCGTTCAGTAGATAAAAAAATTGGAAAAGGTGTATTTGAGTTATCTGAAATAATTTGATCAATCTGTGAATTATCAAAAATAACATCGAAGTCGATGTCTTCCAATCGTTGACGAACAGTTTGTACATATTCTGGATTCGTAATTCCATCCAAATAGGCAATAACTACTTCTGTTTTAGACATCGAACCTATTTTAATTTCCTCAAAAACTAACTCAGGTACAGCTAATTGTTTTCGAAGTAAATGAAGATTAGTACTTAGATTTTCAACAAATCCAACTTTAGGACCGATAACACTAAATTCATTTTCTGTATCATTATTCTCACGATAACCAAGATTTGCATTTTCTACGCTTATCGTCAAATAGCGTTTGAAATACTTGAATTCAAGAATAACATATCCTTTTATTAATTTTTTTTCGATCTCTAGTGGGTCATTCGTAAATTGGACATCCTCAAAAGGAATCGACTTCTTCACATCATTAATTGTACTAATTTTCTTAATATGCTCTTGTAATGACGGGAGTAAAAGGTTATTTATTTTATCGGCATCTACCATACTTTTAAAGTAGCTAATGGTTAGATCCTGCTCTTCACATAATGAAAATTGGTAGAAATCACTCGATTTAGCAGCCTGTTGAAATATGGACGTTATTGACTTTTTTTCTTTCTCGGACTCTTGATTATTTAAATTTCGTTCACTTGATTTTAAACGCATTTAGACCACCCAATCGAGTTTGTTTACTAATTTCTAAGTATTAAATATAGTCTGCCTAGAATTTCCATTTTATTTCCTACTTTATTTTTTCGTACTTTCTAATTTATATACAATAAAAGCATTCAATTTATATTTAAATTAATTCTCTAATACATCCATGCAATGCTGTGATCACATTTGCGGTTATTCTTTTCTATCTCCTGTTACTCATTAATCTTCAATAAATCTATACACTGAGTTTACTAGGTTTTAATATTCAGATGATATGATGGGTTTAACTTCAAATGAGGGGGCAGAATAAATGAATATTCGTGCATTATTTATCGATATGGATGGTACACTCTTAACAGTCTCAAACAACATTTCTCGCCGAAATATGGAAGCCATTAATAAGCTCATGAATCAAGGAGTCATGGTTTTTCTAGCAACTGGTCGACACTTTGAAGTGACCGCTCCCTACCATAAAGAAATTGGATTACAAACTCCGATGATTTGTTTGAACGGTGCCGCCATTCATGATGGTGAGACAGGAAGAATGATTCAAATGGAAACAGTCAAAGTGAACGAAGAACTACTCCATCATTTGACTGCTGAAGACCCTTGTAATGTTATTATCCATACAGCAAATGGACTTTACTGTAAAGAAACAAATGAAGAAATTGATTATTGGACAAAAGTTGGGCAAATACCACCACGATACATTGGTGACTTAAGACTGGCTAATTATAATGATGTGCTTAAATATAGTGTTCGAACAGATGAACAAAATATATCTGCTTTGTTTAAAGAGGAAGCTGAAGTCATAAATTGGAATGACGGTTTTGAAATGGTTGCTCCAAATGTTTCAAAATGGTCTGCTATTAAAAAACTACTTCGTGCATATCGAATTAATCCAAATGAAGTAGTAGCTATAGGAGACGGACCAAATGATATTGAAATGCTTCGTTATGTTGGCACAGGTGTGGCAATGGGGAACGCTCGCGAAGAAGTTAAAGCAGCATCTGATTTTGTAACTGGACATCATGAAAATGATGGATTAGCTGAATTTATAGAGCGTTATCTGCTTAAATCAACAGAAACATTTGCGATTTAGTGTTCTTTTCTAACAAGTTTAATGAATGTGAGAATCCAAAATCAGTAGTCATAAAAAAGGCTCAGAAAAAATCTGAGCTTTTTTGCTTTGAGATAGAATTTTATTATTGTGTAAAGATGGAACAGTCTTAAAATTATAGATTTCAGAAAAAACGATTCAATTGAAATTTTTCTTTGTTTATAATGGGAAAAACTAACATTATCATTTGTTACTAAAATCATACCTTATGAAAGGTTTGATTCCTTTGTTTGACTTTTTGAATTGAGGGTTTTGGTTTCAATAAATTAAATAAATTGCCTACGATCAAGCCTGTAAATAAATAGGTTAACCCTCCAAATAATGTATAAATAGTTACTCCTACTAGTGCACATATAAAACCGAAAATAACTTGTTGTTTGTCTTTGGCTGGCGATGTAGGAGGATCAGTGAGCATAAAAAATGCAAAGAAAAGCGATGCATTTATAAATGGACTACGAAAAGCATCCGATGCATCTCCAATATGAAACAGATTAGTCAATATTAAGAGAATGAAATAGGTTCCTAAAAATGAAAAAACCATAGGGAATTTATTTACACGACTTACAACCATATACCCAGCGATTAATAAAAATATATTTGTCCAACCTTGAAGATCTCCAAATGCCCCCCACCAACTTTGTTCAGTGTGAAAAAGGATGATAGACATTAATAGACCAAAAACTGCTGGATTAACTATTTGTTTCCTTTTAAAAACAATTATATATTTTGATAGAATTGAAATGATTGTAGTGAAAACAATCACATACCATGCAGTGGTTATACTTAAAATCATCGCGACAATCATTCCAGTAATAACTGCTCCGTATGGCTTAATATTTTTCCTTTTTAAAATTAACAAACAGAATATATCCGTGATTGTTGCCACAAAAACGGCGATCAAACAGTTAATTACTCCTCTACTGGTTTGATAATCAATTGTAGCAATTAAGAGTAAAATCATTAAGGACAGAATCACATATCCTTTTGGTGACTTTATCCATTGTTTAATAGTCAATAGTATCCACTCCTTTATGATAAATTTGTAAATCGGATGAAATTAAAATACCCTCTAAACCAACTTCTTCTAATAGAGTTAGTCCCTTTTTTCTTCCCATTAAAAAACATGTAGTTGAAAATGCGTCAGCCATCATTGCATATGGTGCGATGATACTACAACTAATCAACTCTGTTGGTGATTTTTTATTTTTTGGGTTAATAATATGATGAATTCCTGGCTTTAAACCACTTTTACGCTCATAACTTCCAGAAGTACAAATCGCCATGTTAGAAATTTCTAGTGTGTGAATGATATTTTCCTTATTTTGTGGATGCTGAATTCCTATTTTCCATTTATCACCTAATTCATCTAAACCTCCTGCATAAAGATCCCCACCAGCATTAACAATGAATCCGTCAAATTGTCTCAATTCATTTACAGCAAGATCAATGGCAAATCCTTTGGCAACAGCACCTAAGTCAATCACTAATGGCTTTTTTAAAAGTATTGTTTTATCTTCTTCATTTAAGGAAATATCCGAGTAAGTAACTTTTTTAGATGTATTATTTTGTATGAGCTCTTCTGTTAAATAATGTTGGTTAAACCCAACATTTTCCATTATTTGACCGACCGTTGGATCAAATAGTCCATTTGTCCATTTAGCCACCTCTAACGCGAATTTTAATGGCTCAAATAATAATGGACTAACAGCTACTGGTTTATTAATTTGTTTACACACCTTCATTAGTTCACTATCCAAACTAAATCGACTACATGTCCTTTCAACTTCTCGAAAAAAATCAAATGCACGATTAATTGAAGCTTCCGTTTCCTCTAACGATTTTGATGTGACTACTTTAATATCAACAATCGTATCCATAAATAATTTCGTTTTTCCTATGATTTTCTTCATTATATGTTCCTTGCCTTTAATAGAGCATCTTGAATAGCATCTTTAAAGGCCTGTGTACTATATGTCGCTCCTGACACATTCCGAACTTGTGAACTTTGAACACTTACTACTTCATTTGGTAAATTTACAATATCATTCTCAGAATAATGCATACCATAATTACTTATCTCTACATCTATTATTTTATCTTCATTTATCTTTAAGGCGATTTGAATCGATCCACGACGATTAGAACCCATCCCATAAAAAGTTCCATTTTTATATAAACTTTTTTTTACAATATTATTTTTAATTAACGGTACATTGACCTGTTCTGTTTTTGGCGACGCTACATTCGAATCTTGAATCTCAGTTGTAAAGTAGCCAGTAGCATATATCGCTCCTATTGCAGTTGAACAGATCGTAACCCATTTTTTACTCATTTTGCCCATTTACATACCTCCAGTTCTTATTATCATCTTGTATTATAATGAGTAATTCTTAAAATTCTTTTAATTGCTAAGCAAAATTAATAAAATTTCTAGAATTTTTTTGAAAACTTTTCTTATCAGATAGCTTCATTTTAGAAGCTGAATAAACAGTTTAAGATAAATTTAGATTACTTTTTCTTGTTATTCAAAAAATAGGTAGCCATTTAAAATTTGTTTCTTCTAAAAATTACACTATAAAAGTGAAAACTTGATGAAAATTTTGTTCTTTTTTCATTAAATTGCAGAAATTGAGATGCAAGTCTTCTAAGTTGCACAAACTAATTTCTACATCATTAAATTTGTCTATCAATTTTAACCTCTTTTATAAGGAGATTACATAAATACTTTAATGATAATAATAATTAAAAATAAATTAAGGTTACTGGTAAAAGGAGTAGTTGCCCATGCCTGAACATTTTGAAATAATTACAAGAACAATGCTAGCATTTTTAATATTGTTCATTGGTGCTAAACTATTAGGAAAACAAATTATTGCTGAGATGAATACCTTTGATTTTATTGCAGCTATTTCAGTTGGGAGCATTATTGCAAATTTAGCTTTTAATTTAAATATAAAAATCCACCATGCAGTATTAGCTTTTTTAATTTTGGTTTTAGTCATTTTACTCGTTAGTTTTATTTCCTTGAAAAGCAGAATAGGTAGAAATTTACTTGCAGGTAATCCAACTGTCATAATTGAAGATGGAAAAATTTTAGAGGCTAATATGAGAAAAATGCGCTATTCTCTAGACTATTTAAATCAACAATTAAGAGAAAAAGGAATTTTCAACATAGATGAAGTTCTTTATGTAGTAGTTGAAACAAATGGTAAAGTATCTTTTTTACAAAAACCACAATACCGAAGCGTAACAAAACAAGATTTAAATATACCGACAAAACAAGAAAGTAATTTACCTATTGAGTTGATTATGGATGGGGAAATTATCTCAAAAAATTTAAGAGAAAATAATCTGTCAGAATTAAAATTGCAAGAAGAGCTAAAAAAACGTAATCTTCAAACGAAAGAAGTAGTGTATGCTGTGTTGGCAGCAAATGGAAATATTTATATCGATACTTATAAAGATCAGATTGCTTCTCCAACTGATCAAGAATGAACGATAAATTATTTGATAGGATTATTGAATAAAGTTCAAATAAAAAAGAGCCAATTAAGGCTCATAGATTATAAATTCATCATTAAAAATTCAATTATTTTGGTGGATTTACTAATTTATTATGAACTTTTACATTGATACCATCAGTATAAACCATTTTTCCACCATAATATCCTACTGATAATACTAGAATAAGTGAAGCTAAAGAAAAGATTAAATATAAAAACTTAAGCTTTTTAAATAGTTCTTTTTTCTTGAAATAAGTAGAATAAATTCTAAAAGCTGCAACAATTGTTACTAGCCAGCTTGTAAGTATTGCTAACTGTTCGTGTATATGCAAGAAAGTAGTATTACCTCTAGCCATCTCTTCTGGTCCAGAAGAAACTGAAAGCCAAGCGGTAAGTGCTGCAAAAATCCAAAGCCACAAACCACGCTCTGCTTGAAAGTTTACTTTCTTAAAAAAAGCACTCCAAAAATCTTTTAGAACTGCTAAAGTGATAAATGCAATTGGGAAATGAACAAGAATTGGATGAAGATGAGAAGTTACTTCGTTAATCATGTGAAAACCTCCTATTTAAAATAGTTGTGTATTCCCTCTAAGATTACTTTTAATTAGTTTGATTAAAGTGTAAACAAATATTATGAAAATTAAATGAAAAATAAATTAAATTTTCCGAAAAATCAATAAGTGAATTCCATCTTATTTGGAGGAACTCCTCTAATATCTTGAGTGATTTTTCTATTCTTATTCCCTACCCACCTATTAGATACAAAACTACTAATTAGTAGTACGAGTGCTACAAATCCAAGCACGTATTATTTGCAAAAGGATTTAGTTTTAAATGATATTGGCTAAAATGCTTCAATCTACTCATGTCATTACAGAAGGATCAATTGAAAAACGTTTTTTAATTTATGTACACGCAAGACAACAAGGTGAATGGGTTCAAAAGATAACAGGTGTTGATCCATTAACAAATAAAGATCAGCTTCTAAAATTTTGTCCCATAAAAAAAATTACAAAAGATTACCCGCCAACATTATTTTTACACGGAACGAAAGACACAGATGTTCCATATGAACAATCTGTCTTTATGAGAGCTGCACTTTTACAAAAAGGTGTGAAAACAAAGTTCATCACTATTCCAAACGGAGAACATGTATTTGATAAGGAATTCGAACATCCAATCGTTCAAGATTCATTAAAACAGATGATGGAATTTCTCCGACAGTATGTATGAAAATTTGCTGAAATAAAAGACTAATCGTTATTCTTTGAATGGAAAACTAAAAAAGGATGTCTCTTTGCCGAAAAAACGACGATGAGACATCCCTTTTCTTTATTATGCGATTGAAATACCATAAGATTGGGCAATTTCCCCATTCGAATTTGAAGAATCAGCAATAATGACTGTAGTTCCTACGTTAACTTGCTCAAAAAGCCATTGAATTTCACTATTATGCATTCGAACACAGCCGGAACTTACTGATTGTCCTATTGAACTCTCTTTATTGTTTCCGTGGATACCATATGCAGCACCAACACTTAATCCTAACCAGCGCTTCCCAAGGGGATTCCTAGGATCACCTCCAGGAATATTTCCTTTGTACCATGGGCGGTTCTTAACTTTGTTTGAGATGACAAATTTCCCAGTAGGTGTAGGTGTTGACGACTTACCTGTTGCAACAGTAAAGGTTTTTACAAGATTACCATTACGATAAAAAGTAAGTTTATTCGTCTTTGTATTAATCATTAGCAATTGACCAGTTGAAAACGTTGAACTACTTTTAACTGAACTTACCACTTGTGAAATATAATGTGATACGAGCAAAGTATGTGGAGTACTTTGATTATTACTCTGATCTAGAACGATTACTTTGAGAATTGAATTCGCTTTTTGTTTCCCAATTTTAACAGTGAATTTTCCTGTTGAGCTAACTGTATTATTTCCGATTAGATTTTCGTTCATATATACTTTGACAGTTGCGAAAGGTTCAGATATTCCAGTTACATTCTGTGATTGATCAGATATAGCAGAAAGAGAAGTAATCGATGGTGCAACTGTATCTTTTACACTAACTGTAATTGGTTTACTTTTTAATCCTTCACTCACCCCAATGACACTTATTTTCGTAAATTCTTTCAATGGTTTTATAGCATCATTAAATTCACCTTTATCATTTGTTTCCACGGTATTAATTAATTTAGAATCGGTATATACTTCTACCTGACTATTTGAAAGAAATAGACCTTTAATAGCAGTTGATTGGTTTGTTACTTGTTCGATCGTTGGGGTCGGTAAATCTAAAATTGTAAAATTGATTTTATTATCAGAGATTACTAGATTTTGATGATTAAATTTAATTGAATCAAGTTTATATTCTCCTTTTATAAATGAACTTGTAATTTTCATTTTTCCGGAAAAAGATTTCTCTGAAGTTTGTGTTAAAGAAATATTTTTTCGATTCGTACCATTTGAAAATGTTAATGAAACTTTTTCACCGCTTTTTTTCGTTTTTAAACCGATCTCAATTGTTTTACCATAAGTAGCCTCTGTCGTTTTTAAGTTCACATGATCTATATAATTAGAGAACTCATTATTGTTAAAATTAAACTGAAATGTAGTCGCATTCGCTTTCGGTATGAGGATAAGGATTACTAACATTCCCAGAAGTATCCAAATAATCTTATTAGACATAAGCTCTCTCCTTATTTATATTAAATTACTTAACTAATAGCTGGCCTTGGATTCTAAAACTAACTAGAAAACTTATATATGTATCATAGTTTTTAAATGTTTCATTTTTTGTCACAGGATGTTTCAAAGTTGTAAACATTTCGTTTTTTAACCTAAAAACAAGATAACTGAGATAAAAATAAAAAAGCCAAGAAAAATTCTTGGCTTTTTTTAGAATGTTGAAATATATAATGATCAAAAGGGAAAATGGACATTAAAGGAACATTTATTAATGATGAGATTATTTTTTGGATGGTTTTAAATGTTAATATGTTAAGCAATTTTATGATTCTAATAACACTAGTAATGTTTTTTTAGAAGTTAAAAAAATTATTAATCATCTAATAGGTTACTCTAAGTAAAGGTTATTTGATTAGGATTTATTGCAAACTTTTTTTGTTGAATTAGTTGATTGGAACGAAGGGGTGCTCGACTCCTATGGGATTAGCGGGAAGGCTGAGACCCCGCAGGCTTGCCGAGGAGGCTCAGGTCTCGCCCCATGGAAAGCGAGCATCCCGTAGTGGAAATCAACATCACACTACTCCTTTTACTAAAATTTGGTAATTTAATTGACAAGGTTGTTTTTCAACAGCGTCAAAAAAGCCAAGAAAAAATTCTTGGCTTTTTTGACCTATTCTATTTGGGGGGATATGTAAAAAAGAAAACAGTATTAGTATTTTTCTTTTTTTACATGTAACTTACTATAAATGGTATAGTGATTACTGTTATTAACATTAAGATCCAATTGTGTTTTTTAAGTTTATCTTCAAATTTTTGCATCTCATCTGCTGAAATGGTTTTAATGGGCTTCAATTAATCCGCCTTCTTTCTGTTTAAGTATTATTTAAGAATAAAATGATTATAATCTATTGATGTGAACTTAATGTGAATTTATGTTAACTTTTTTAGAATGAATCCTCTAAAATCGTAAAAAAAATATTGAAAAGTTAATAGATGTTTAATTGAGGGTATGTGAAAATTGATAAAAAAATCCTGATGGCTCTAAAGTGGCCATCAGGATTTTTTTTGACTTTATTTAGTCTTCAAAATCTGACTAAATCATATTTTCTGGTCTGATCATTCGATCGAATTCTTCTTCCGATAAATAACCCGTTTTTAAAGCAGCTTCTTTAAGTGTCAAATTTTCGTTAAATGCTAACTTCGCTATTGTTGCTGCTTTTTCATAACCAATATGAGGATTTAATGCGGTTACGAGCATAAGTGATCGATTTAGATTTTGTTCAATCACTTCTATATTTGCTTCTATACCTTTTGCACAGTGATCATTAAATGAAGTGATTGCGTCTGAAAGTAATCTTACTGACTGCAGAAAATTATAAATAATGACTGGTTTAAACACATTCAATTCAAAGTTTCCTTGACTAGCAGCAAAGCCTATTGTCGTATCATTTCCCATAATTTGTGTTACAACCATTGTCAGTGCTTCGGATTGTGTCGGATTTACCTTCCCTGGCATGATTGAACTTCCTGGTTCGTTTGAAGGAATGGTTATTTCACCTATACCACTTCTAGGACCGCTTGCCATCCAACGGACATCATTCGCTATTTTCATTAAATCTGCAGCCAATGCTTTTAAAGCACCATGAGTATAAACGATCTCATCATGACTTGTTAATGCTTGGAATTTATTTTCTGCAGAAATAAAATGTAGTCCAGTTAACGAACTAATTTCTTCAGCCATCATCGTTCCAAAACCCGGATCCGCATTGATTCCTGTGCCAACAGCAGTCCCACCAATAGCTAACTCAGCAATGAATTTCATACTATCTACTATCATTTCTTCGCTTTTTTCTAGCATACGATGCCAACCACTGATTTCTTGACCAAGTGTTATTGGTGTAGCATCTTGCAAATGTGTTCGGCCAATTTTAATAATTTGTTTAAATTTATTCATCTTTTCGTTTAATGTCATTTTTAAATTTCTTAATGCTGGAAGCAATTGCTCATTTACTGCAAGAGCACTTGAGATATGCATTGCTGTTGGAAATGTATCATTCGAACTTTGAGACATATTGACATCATCATTTGGATGAATTCTTTTATCGTTTCCTTTTTCTGCTAAAAACTCATTCCCACGATGAGCGATTACTTCATTAACATTCATATTTGTTTGTGTACCACTTCCTGTTTGCCAAACAACAAGTGGAAAGTGATTGTCAAGTTTACCTTCTAATATTTCATCTACAGCACCAATGATTGCATCTGCTTTTTCACTATCCAATTTTCCTAGTTTTTTATTAGTAATTGCTGCACTCTTTTTAATTAATGCTAATGCATAAATTAATTGAATAGGCATTTTTTCAGTACCGATTTTAAAGTTCTCAAAACTTCGCTGCGTTTGAGCTCCCCAAAGTTTATTAACGGGTACTTTTATTTCACCAATTGAATCTTTTTCAATTCGATAATCCAATTTTTTGCCTCCTAGATTTTAATTATTAAATCATATGTAAAAAGATGGAATCAAAGTAATAATTTTGACATTAGAATAAGTAGAGTTGAGTTAAGTTTATTTATGTATCATTCGAACTTTGTAAAAAATCCTATCTAAAAGAGTAGTCCTTTTTTATTTTATATTGAAATAAAGTCATCAAAATTTAAAATAAAAGTAAGCTAATCCAACAAGATTCGATTAGCTTACTTTTATTTGACTACATTTTCTATTATTTCTTTTTTTTATGAACAGATTCATTATTTAACTGCACAATTAAACTAATTAGAATTTATTTATAAAATCAATTTATACAGTGGTCAATTAGAATAAAAATGCATCTAACGCATATTTACCAGGTCCAATTAAAGCTATACCAATAGCAACTGACATCAATGTTAAGTTGTATTCATATCCATTAGCTGTTGCCCATAAACCATTAGGTCCATGAACTTTAATAATTGCCATCAGCATTGTTACTGCAATCATTATTCCTGCAAGTGGTGTTAATAGACCTAGTGTAAACAAAATTCCACCAATCAGTTCTGCTAACCCTGCGAAAAGTGCAACAGTCACACCTGGTTTCATACCAATTGATTCAAACCATCCACCTGTTCCTTTCAATCCATGACCACCGAACCAGCCAAATAATTTTTGAGCACTATGCCCCACAAAAAGTAAACCGATAACTAAACGAATAATTAATAAACCAATATTTATCATCTTAAAATCCTCCTAATTGTTATTTATCTTTAATTCGAGATAATATTTTAAAAAAATTACTGAATTAATTGTTTTTTATACATTATTTCTAAGACAGAGATTGTGAAATATTTATGTTTTTCTTTATTAACTCATCAAAAACTTCTTTATACTATTGATTTTAAAGTAAAACGAAAGAATTTAGCATTTATTATCCATTATTCACACCTCCAAGTTGTTTCAAATTAAAATATCTTGAATATGAGATAATAATAGTATGAAAAAACTTGGTTGTCAATAATTACAGGAAAAATAATTAAAAAATGTTAAACATACTAGATAAGATTCCCGCATTTTTAATTTAAGTTTAAACAAAAAATGATTTTTTGCCTTTCTCAATACTAAAATCAATACTTATTCGGTAAACGATTTGTCACTAATTAATAATGATCCCTTACAATTACCCTCAGTTAACATTTCTTTTTTCGGTACAAGTTTAAAGTAATTATTACAAGTTCTTTCTAAAAATTTTTTGAATAAATCAATAGTAGGTATTGATTACTGGATGTCTTTAGTTTGATCGCTTAATGATACGTTTTTTGCTCAAACCAAATTACAATAATAAGTAATGGGGGTAAATCGCGTTGAAAACAAGTGAATTTTACTACATGAAGGAAAGTATAGTTCAATGACCTTTCAAATGTGGAGTCCATTTCATTTTTTATTTATGGCTAGCCCTTTTCTATTTGTCACTTTGTTTTATTTTCTATTTAGGCGCTTTAACAATCAGACGTTACGATTGATTGGTATGGGTTTCTCGCTTATTGGGATTGCTCTTTTAGTTGGTCGTAATATAGAAATTTATCACAAAGTGAATCAAGTTTCACCTGAAGAAATCCCTTTACAAATTTGTCATTTTGCTAATTTTATTTTATTATTTGCTTTTTTATATGAAAGTGAATTACTATTTTCAATTGCGTTTTGTTTTAACCTTCCTGCAGCTTTAGTAAGTATTATATTTGCAAACGGGCTTTCAAACTATCAATCTCTCCTAACATGGCAAGGAATGGCGTATCTTTGGGGGCATATGCTAATCGTAGGAATTGTATTGTGGGCATATTTCAATCATATGGTTGTAATTAATTTAAAAATTTTACGAAAAACAATGTCGCTCATTATTTTAATGTACATTTTATCAATCTTTATAAATAATTTGTTTATGAAATGGATGGAACCCTTTACTTCTAATTACTTTTACACAATGGCACCCGAAAAAGGAACTCCATTAGCCTATTTTTACAATCTGGGTAAAGAAACAACAACTTTTGGACTTCATTACAATCTAATGTATTTATTGATCCTACTTTTAGTTGGGCTTTTTGTTGTATTCCTCTTTTATTTGGTCTATCTATTTTTAAATTTATTTAAAAACAGTGCAGTGAAGAAACTGAATGAGCAAAATCCGATGAATTAGGTAGAGTATTTAAGCCTCTTATTAAAAAGAGGCTTTTAGACAGTTAATATAAAATTAGTAGGATATCTTTTAAACGTACTTTTTCAATACAATAGCAGAATTATGACCACCAAAGCCGAATGAGTTTGAAATACCAATGTTTATTTCTTTTTTCCTAGCCACTTGGGGTACATAGTCTAAATCACAATCAGGATCCGGCTGAGTTAAGTTGATTGTTGGTGGAATAATACCTTCTTGAAGACTTTTCACTAAAGCGATCGCCTCTACTCCACCTGCTGCGCCAAGCATATGACCAAGCATTGATTTATTTGCTGTAACTGGAATATTATAAGCGTGTTCACCAAACAGTTTTTTTATTGCCAGCGTTTCAGATTGATCGCCTAATGGGGTACTTGTTGCATGTGCACTAATGACATCCACATCTTGTAATGCTATTTCAGCTCTATTTAATGCATTTCTCATAGCTAAAAACGCTCCTCTTCCTTCTGGGTGAGTTGCAACCATATGATATGCATCAGAACTTGCTCCATAACCAATTATCTCACATAAGATGGGCGCATTTCTTTTAATCGCGTGTTCTAATGATTCTAACACTAAAACCCCTGCTCCTTCACTCATTACAAATCCATCTCTATTTGCATCAAAAGGTCGACTTGATGAAGTAGGTTCAGTATTGATGGACAATGCCTTTGCGTTACCAAAACTTGCTAAAGATAATTGAGTTATAGCTGCCTCTGTACCACCCGCAAAAATAACATCAGCTTCTCCGTTACGAATTGTATTGAATGCTTCTCCAATTGATGAATTTCCTATAGAGCACGCGGTTACTGGTGATAAAGATGGACCAAGTGCACCTAATCTTATACTTATTTGAGCTGCTGCTGCATTTGATATCATCATCGGTACTAAACTTGGACTAACTCTCCCAGGTCCTCTCTCGTTTAATAAATTTACATTTTCGATAAAGGTATTAATTCCACCAATTCCTGATCCAACATAAACGCCTAAACGTTCAAGATCAATTTTTTCTAATTGTAATTGTGAACTTTCTAAAGCTTGTTCAGCAGCTGCTAAAGCAAATTGACAAAAACGATCTAATTTTCTTGCTTCCTTTCTTCCCCATCTTTCTTCGGCATCAAAGTCACGAACAATTCCTGCTACCTTCGTTTTTATATTTGATACATCAATTGTATCAATAGCGGTGATACCTGATTTTCCGTTAATTAAGTTATTCCAAACTGTATCTACATCATTTCCAAGAGGCGAGATAACACCCATACCTGTAATAACTATTCTTCTCATTATAAGTTCTCCAATCGTTTTTTCTTTATTTTAACGCGTATTTATCCTATTACAAGTTGTAGTTTATCCTAGTATAATTTATACTACGTTGAG
Source organism: Gottfriedia luciferensis (assembly GCF_001712755.1). GTDB lineage: Bacteria > Bacillota > Bacilli > Bacillales > Bacillaceae_G > Gottfriedia > Gottfriedia luciferensis_B. Next base: position 489,047 of record NZ_MDKC01000001.1, on the reverse strand, counting down.
AAGGGAGTTATAAGATGAATCAAGAAACCCGACTTCAAGCACTGTCAGAATTTCTAAAAACGCAACGGTCTAAAATAAATCCGCAAATGGTTGGATTACCAGTTGGAAACCGTAGAAGAACGCCGGGCCTCCGTAGAGAAGAGGTTGCCGGGTTAGCAGGGGTAAGTACAACATGGTATACATGGCTAGAACAAGGAAGAGATATAACAGTTTCTAATTCTGTATTAGATGCTATTTCAGATGCATTACAATTAAATAAGGATGAGCGAAATTATTTATATGCACTTGCATTACCGGAAGCTGAAAAACGCTCATTTTCAAATGAAGAAGAAACAGTCATTAGTCCAGCCTTGACTAAAATATTAAATGAACTTCGGAACTGTCCGATCATTATTTCAGATCGAAGGTGCCATATCGTTGGATGGAATCCAGCAGCAGCTCACGTATTTTTAGATTTCGAACAAATTCCAAAAGAGGAACGAAATCTTATTCATTTACTGTTCTCTAGAAAAGAATTTAAAAGTTTAGCAGTGAATTGGGAGCATTTTGTGAAAGGCTTTTTAGCTATTTTTCGAACTTATTACGGACAATATATGGGAGATCAATGGTACACTTCGTTTATTTATGAAATGGAACAAAATTACCCTGAATTTCATGAACTCTGGAATGAGAGCGAAGTAAGTTCGGCCCCAGATGTTTTAATTGAATTTCGACACGCAAAAGCAGGAAAAATGCTCTTTAATTTAACTTCATTACAAGTACAAGGTAACATTGATTTAAGATGTAGTGTTTACACCCCTGTTGAAAATACCAATACAGAATCTAAGTTAAGAAAACTGATGAATAATGAGTAGATTTTCTTCTTTTTATATACTCATGGAGTTCTTATGAGGTACTTAATTTCTTATTTTCGCCTTTTTACTTACTCATGAAGCTCTTATGAGGTACTAAATTTCGTATTTTCGCCTTTTTACTTACTCATGAAGCACTTATGAGGTACTACTTTTCGTATTTTTTTCTTTTTACCTTACTCATGAAGCTCTAATGTGGTAAAATTTCACGTAATTAAACTAGTCTAAATTCAAAAAAAATCCCGATTACTCATAAGAGCAATCAGGATTTTTTGTTTTGCTAATGCTTATACATATTATTTAACTAAAGAAAACTGAGTTAATTTAAATGAATCAACATTTATTAACTTGTTTGTTGCGGCACTAGATTTTGTACCAGTAGCAACAATCTTAATAGTGTGAGCTTTATTTGCTAGATTTTGTATATCGAATACATTTACTTTATATTTACGGCTTGAAGAGTAAAGGTCAATTTGCTTTATTTTTTTGCCATCAATATAAATATCTGCTCTACCCATATTCTTATCTTTTAAAGCATTTACAGTTATACCCGTACCACTAAAATTGTATTGAAGCGATCCAGTTGATCCTTTTGTTTGATTTATCGTGCCACCAGAAGCGCTCGTATAATTTAACTTACTCCAGTTTCCTGAGTATTTAACATTAGAATCATTGTTCTCTACTGATTTTGTTGTTTGCACTGAAATATTAATACTATATTGGCCAGAGCCTTTTACAGCAGAAGGAACGATATAGTACATACCAGTTTTTGTTGGTTTAAAGACAATTTTTTCAGTAGACGTTGTACTAGCAGACTTTTTCAATTCATTCGTACCATAAATAGTTGATGTACCAATGTTGTATAATGAAAGATCAAAGTTTGCATTAGTCGGACCAGTTAACGTAATTTCATATGTTTTGCCTGCTTCTAAGTTTTTAGCCCAAACATCTTTAAAGTCTTTTGCGTCAGTATTAAGACTGCCTTTTGCAGTACCTGATATATATATTCTTCCTTTAATATCATCATCGTTTACGTAACTAATTGATGTTGAATAAGGTGTCTCAGTTTTATCCTGTGTATTAATTACCACAACATAGTTGTACGTTTTTCCAGGTGACATAGCAGTTGTATCTGTAAATGTCGTTGTTGTAATAGGTGTTTTATTTATTTGTACATAATCAGTTTGTGACGACTCTTTTCGATAAATATTATATGATTCTGCCCATTTAGGAGCAGTCCATGAAATTACTGGATATTTCTTTGCAGTATCAAATGATGTTTTTAATGAAATAGGATTATCTTTAACAATAAATTTATCCAAATTGATTCCTGTAGCAGATTTTCTTGCCATTGGATCACTTTTACCAGTCCAAACAATTCTGATAGAGTGATTGCCATAAGTTGTAAAATCATATTTTAATAAACTTTGATTTGATTTCAACGTACTATTATAAAGCGATAGAGATGGGATCTTATTGCCGTCTATATATACATCGGCAATTCCTTGTGTTGCATCTTTAAAACCTTGCCATTCAATGCTAGATCCAACAAATGAGAAATTAACTTCACCTCTAGAATTAAGTACTCCTGCCATTTCTTCAGAGAATTGCGGATTAATTACTGCATTCCATTCTCCATCTAACGTCACTGCGTCAGAATCATCTTCATACGATCCACCGAAATTTCCAGAATAAAGTTTGTAGTTTCCTGAACCACTGTAATCGTAGACATTTACAAAATAGATTCCAGTTCTAGGAGCGATAAAGTTAATCTTTTCTTTGGATGAATTTATGTTCTCTGAGTACGCAACCATACCATTCTTATTATTTACACTAGATGAGGATTCATTATAAACATACAAGTCAAAATCGCTTCCTGTTTGCCCGTTTAATGAGAATGTAATGCCTTGGCCTTCTTTTAATGATATTGCATAAACATCGTTTTTGTCTTTTGTAGAATCTAGACTTCCATTTAGTACACTTTTATCTAATGGAATACCTGGTGTATCATTGTCATCAAAGTTATCTAGAGTTGATGATTTAACAATATTTCCAGTGCCTACTAGACCTTTTAGTGAATCTAATTTCGTTCCTTTTGCACTTGTATATAGCTTAAGCATCTCAGGTGACATGTTTGGATGTAAACCTAGTAAAATAGCAGCCGCACCCGTAGTATGTGGAGTTGCCATAGATGTTCCACTATAATAATCATATGCTTGGGTATAATCAGAAACATATTTAGAATTAATGACTGTTTTTGGATCATTCGATGTTACATAATCAGCGATGTAGTATGGTAAATCATATCGGTTTACATCAAATTTAGTATCTTGATAGATTCCACCAGTACCTTCAACATTTAAACTTGGACCCATGTCTGAATAAACATTTAAATGTAAAGTATCTTTTACAAGCGATGATTTCTCTTGTCCACCAAGTACGTTCACACCAGATAATAATAACTTACCGCCATTAGTAAGATAATTTTTTAGTAATTCTGTATCTGATTTTGTTAAAGTAGTACCCTCTTCAGAGTTAATTCCAATACCGTTCCCTGTAAACCAAACTACAGCATCGTATTGTGATAAATCTGTACTGTTCATTGATAAAGAAGAATCAGAACTGATTGTAACCGTATTTACCGAAGAATACTTAGACAACAGTTTTTGATATGTCGGTAAATAGTTTTTAAAGATTTTAGCAAGTTCAGGAATAAAATCTTTTAACAAGTCTGCAAGATCATTTTCATCATCTTGAACTAGTAAAATTTTCTTATTCGTATCCGTTAAATCTAAATAACTTAATGCTTTATCAAAAGCATCCTGTCTTTGTTTTTCAGATATCTTTTCATATCCAATGCCATCAAAGATCGCTTTGTAATTGTCTCCAGCAATTTGAGCTGATGCTCCAGCTTGATCAATTTTTAATGCTTTTGTAATTTCATCGATTGGGTATTTAGGGACTGAACTCATAATGTCAACTCCAGGAGCAGCAACATCTACAGATTCAGCGCCATAATTTGAGAATGGTGCTAAATTTCCTTTATTATCAACTGCAGCAACGGATAATATATTAGAACTTTCAAAACTAGCAGGATAAGAGCCTTCTTCATCATTATCCATTCCGTCATTACCCGCAGCAGCTACAAATAAGCTATTTGAATTTGCAATTGCTTCTTCAAGTAATGGATCGTATTCTCCGCCACCCCAGCTGTTATTTGTGATTTTTACGCCCATACTTTTAGCGTATTCGATTGCTTCGATCGCATCTGCTGATGTTCCTCCATCAGGACCGATGAACTTTAATGGTAAAATCTTTACGTTAGGAGCAACACCTACTACACCTTTATTATCTGATAGATTTGGACCTTCTAGTGCTGCGGCAATTGTTCCAGATACATGAGTACCATGTTCATCTCCATCAAGTGCATCGTAAACAGTGTTATCATCGTTATAAAAATCCCAGCCATTTACATCATCAACATAACCATTATGGTCATCATCAATTTTATTATTAGGAATTTCTTTAGTATTTTTCCAAATTTTTCCTGCTAAATCCGGATGATTAATATCCACGCCTGTATCGATTACACCAACTACTACTTGCGCTTCAGGTTTTGCAAGTTTTGAACTAAAATTAGTCCAGCTTTCAGGTGCGTCTATATCAATATCTTCTTTTCCTACACTATCATTGACCGTTTGTCCTTTATTATTAAGTCCCCATAATTGTTCATAATAGTCATTCGCATTATTGAAGTCAGAAGCGTAATATTTGTAGTTCGGTTGTACAGATTCAACATTTGGATCCTTTTTTAGTTTCGTTATGTATTCTGAAGTACTTTCGCCTGTTGGAATTTTTACTAACTCAGCATTTAAACTCTTTAATTTCTTAGAAGACTTTAAAGAATATTTTTTCTGTAGTGTAGTGATTTCCCCAGTAGTCACTTTCTTTTTATATTTAACGATTAATTCACCTGTTTGTTCATTATGTTTCGTTACTGATTGTTTATTTTTTAATTTATCTCTTAATTTTGTTTCAATTTTAGATTCTGCCTTTTTAGGGAGTACTTTACCACTTGCTTTTTGCACTTCCTTCATTTGGCTTTTTCTAAGGTTTTTACCAGAGTTTGTCTGATTAGCTACTGTACTATTAGCTCCTGTTACTGAAGCAGCTTGAACTGTTCCAGAATAAATACTTGAAAATAACAGGATTGTTGATACAGGTAAAGCTAAATAATTTTTTTTCTTCATTGTTGAGCCCCTTTTTTAATAGATTCAAAGATTATTAACTAGACAAACATATGTAACAACTAAACATTAATCCATTCATTTAAATGTAAGATTAGAATTATTTAATGAATGAAAACAAATGGATTAAACTTATATGTAGTTACATCATTTACAAATCAAAACTATCAAACCCCTCCTTTCTCTTGGAATTATTTTCTAGTAAACACTCAATAATACCTTTTAGATTACTCAAAAATAGAACTTTTGGATTTGATAATATGAATTTCCGAGGATTTTCAAGGTCTATTTACCTGTAACGTAATTAACAAAACAAGCGTTTTTACTCACTATTAATAAAAAGAGATATAATTGTTACAAATTCTTATTAATTGTAAGGTATTTAAAACAAAATTAATATACAATTAATTGTTTTTTAAGAAAAATAGTAAAATTTTCCTTATCCCTATTTTTTCCATAATTGTTTAAACAAAAAATTAGGGTAAAAACTAACCAATCAACAAAAATATAATTCAAATTTTACATACATCATAATTTAGAGTAAATTGGGGGATTTAAGCATGAATGAAAGAACATAAAAAAGGGCATTTCACTTAAAAATATTGTCATTTAAACGATATTTAAAGAGAATCCCAAGTTAATTTGAGGAAATATCAATTCGTTTTATTAAAAAAACATAAATTTTTTATATTGATTTTTTTTATAATTGGGGAAATTAATAGATTAAATGTTTATTTTGTGATGCAACTAAAATTATATGTCGAAATGTATTTTTTAATTCTTTGTTATAAAATAAAAAAGAGGTAGCAAAAAAGCAAACCTCTTCAAAAAAGTACTTTTAAATACAAAATAAAAAGAGCCTCCAAAAATTTGGAGACTCCCACTTTTTAATATTGATCACTAAACATTCGTTGATCCAAAATAGAATGAAAAAATGTTTCAATTTCTTTGATATCTTCAGCTGCAATGCCGAGCTTTTGATCCCAGTGTTCTGGATGGTCAATGTCTTCTCTGCAAAGTAATACCATTCTTCCACTTTGAATAGAGACAACCATTGCTTTACCTAGAAATTTTCCCGAAAAGATAACAGCAAAGTCGTAGCGATGGCTACCTGCAGCGATACAGTAATAATGAATGTTTTGGTTTTCCTTCTCTTCCGATATAATGTAGAAATTCATCCCTACCACTCCTTTTTTTTACCATAGTTTTTACTTTGAGCATCTTACACTTAAATCGAATGATTGCATCGATTATTAAATAGAAAGAGAGTATAAACTCCCTTTCTTATTAATTAGCTAAAATATGCCAATTTTCCTTTATTTTTATTGTTAAAATTTTGTGATAAATTAAAAATTATGTCGTAATGCATCTAATTATTTTCAAACTAATGTAAATTTGAACTTTTTTTAGATATTAAAATTATTTTCTATTAAAAAAAGATAAACAGTAAACTGTCTATCTTAAATTAAACAAAATGTTTATTTTACTAAATTAGCTTTGTGCAACCTTCTTTTGCAAATTCTTCTTCTAAGATTGCCAAACAAACATGATCATACCACTGATCTCTAATTTTTAAGTTTTTTCGATAATATCCTTCCTTCACAAATCCAACCTTTTCAAGGACGCGTAAAGACCCTAAGTTTTCTGGATTAACTTCTGAAGTCACTCGGTGGAACTTCAAATCTTCAAATGCAATTTTCAAAGCAAGTTTCAAAGCTTTCGTCATATATCCTTGGCCGTTAAATTTTTCCCCAATATGGTAACCAACCATACAACTTTGTTTAGGTCCTCGTGTAACAAAAATGAACTGTACTTCGCCAATTAAAGTAAATTCATTGTCTTCTTTAACAAAGATCGCAAAATCATATCTATTATCTTCTGCACTTTTTTCCATAAACTCTTTAATACTATTCATTTGTCCTTCAACTGTATAAAATTCCTCTTTCCTTAATGTAGGAGACCATTTTTCAAAGTGTTCTTTATTTTCTACATGTAATTGTAACTTAGCCTCTGCATCCTCAAATGTATATGGGCGTACTATAACTTCTTTCAAATTAACCCCTCCAATAAACTTTTCTATCTCTACTATTCGTTATCCATCTACTCATTAATAACAGCTGATTTATTTATACGGAAAATTGTTAATAATGAAATTTTACCATAAAATTTTACAAAAATGCTATTTCTTAAACATTTATGGACAAATTAAAAAGGGGTGATTTGATGGAAGTAAAACCGCTGTTAGAAGTTGAAAAGTTAGCCTTAAAGAAACAAAAAATATTTGACCAAAGCCATCTCCGCTACGTATTAAGAAGTATGCTTGCAAGTATGTTTATTGGTTTTGGGGTAATGGTAGCTTTTAAAACAGGGAACGGCTTTTTCTTAGTGAATTCTCCTGTTGCTTACCCAATTGCCGCATTAACATTTGGAGCAGCTATTGTGTTGATTTGGTATGGAGGTGGAGATCTCTTTACTGGGAATACATTTTATTACACTTATGCTGCATTGAGAGATAAAATGAAATGGCCTAAAGTCTTTGAGCTCCTGGTATATAGTTATGTAGGAAATGTATTAGGCGCATGTCTTTTTGCTTTTATCATTTATACTACTGGACTTTTTGATGCTCCTGACTCAAGTGCGTTTCTATTATCAGTTGTCGAACATAAAATAGATAATTCTATTTTTCATTTATTCGCAAGGGGGATCTTGTGTAATTGGCTCGTGTGTCTTGCCTTTTTCATACCAATGTCTTTTGGTGAAACTGAAAATCTAACAAAAATTACTGCGATGATGTTATTTGTATTTTGTTTCTTTATGTCCGGTTACGAGCATAGTATTGCCAATATGTGCTCCTTTGCAATAGCACTTGTAATTGATCATCCTACCACTATTTCTGTATCAGGAATTATTCGAAATCTAATTCCTGTAACAATTGGAAATCTTATTGGTGGAGAATTTATGATGGCAGTTATGTACTATTTTGCGAACAAACCATTTTTTGATGAAGAAGTAAATTCTAAATAAGACTTAGTTAGAAACTATCCAAGTTTTTTTTATAGTCTCATTAGAAAAGTACGCTGATTACTCAGCGTACTTTTTACTTTTTTCTTAATATGCTCTCTCATAAGGTTTTGGAGTCAAAGGTTTTCCATCAAGAAGGATTGAAGCTTCATTAGCCCAATAAGGATTGCTTAGCATACCACGACCAACAGCGATTAAATCCGCTTCTTGATTGCCAAGTACAGCTTCTGCAAGATTTGCATCATCTAATTTCCCAACTGCAATGACAGGGATTTCTACTTCTTTCTTAATTTGTTCAGCTAATTTGACTTGATATCCAGGATGAGATCCAGGTCTACCTCCTGAACCGATTGGACCTTCACCACCGGATGAAATGTGGAAGATATCCACACCTGCATCACGGAATGCTTTAGCCATTTCGACAGAATAATCTAGTCCATAGCCTCCATCCACGTATTCTAACGCAGAAATTCGCATAATAAGTGGCATGTCAGCTGGCATTACACTTTTAGCTGCTTTAATCACTTCTTTTCCAAATAAAAATTTATCCTGTCCATATTCATCTGTTCTTTGATTCGTATAAGAAGATGCGAATTGGTGAATAAGATAGCCATGAGCACCATGAAGCTCAATCGTATCTACACCAGCAAGAACTGCACGCTCTACACCTTTTTTGAACTTTTCAACCATTTCTTTTACTTCTAAAGTTGTTAACTCATGTGGAGTTTTTGAATTCTCGTTAAAAGCGTTTGGTGAAGAGGACACTGGAATTGGAGCATCTTCAGCTTTACGTCCTGCATGAGCAATTTGAATCGCAACTTTTGCACCATATTTATGACATTCATCGATAATTCGCTTAAATGCCGGTATATGGTCATCACTCCAAATTCCTAGGCAATAATCTGAAATGCGGCCTCGATCTTCAACGTTTGTCATTTCTATAATGATTAAACCCGTACCTCCGATTGCACGACTTGTATAATGAACGAAATGCCAATCTGTTGGAATCCCATCTTTTAAATGGACCGAATATTGACACATAGGGGGCATTACAACACGATTTTTTAATTCTAATCCTTTGTATTTGAATGGTTTGAATAAATTAGACATAGTCAACGTCCTCTCACAAACTTTATATTTAAGCTACAATCCCATATTATCCCAATCATTTTAAAAATTCTATTTAATTGCTCAGTTCACTCATTTATCTTACCCAAGAAATAAAATATAAAAAGTAGAAAGCAATATGCCTTCTACTTTTTTAGTATTCAATCATTTCAAAAATTCCAAATCGTTTTATAAGCTTGCTTCCATGAAAAGAAAGTCACAATAATTAGCAAGACTAAATAAATCATTACACCAAATGGAATAAATGTTACCCCCCAATGAATTAATGCCAATATGCCCCCTAATATTAAAGCAACCATTATTTTGAGACCGGAATTTTGAGTGGCATCCTCAAATGACTCTGAAAATGGTAGCGATCCCTTAAGATAATTTGAGCAAATAACTGTATATAAAATTGAGCTTATAAAAACTACTAATAGATCAGGAATTATTTTTATACCAAAGATTCCGATAAAAATTATACTTAAAATAAAATAGACCGGAAAATATAGATTTGCGATAAATACTTTTAATGTTGCGCTATATAATGGTGCTAGGTTTGATACAGGAGCCGTTTTGTAGATCCAGGCTCCTTTATATTTCCCGGAATATTTTAACATTGCAATCGCATTAGGGATAATTAAACAAGACATATAAATCGTTAGAAAACTCTTACTTGATACGATATGATGGTAGGAAGAAATTTGTAATTGATTGAATAAGAAAACAAATGGGAGAACGATGGATAATCCTAATGACGGATAAACCTTTAGTCGGAATTCCCTCTCGTTTCGCATCATATTATCTGCAAATCTAAAAAATACTTTTTCTTCATTATTTTTACAAATTACATTAGCTAGCCAATTTTTCCACTTACTGTCTTTTTTTCTATTTAAGCCGCTATTATTTGATAATTTTTGAAGATTTTTCTCAAAGGATGGGATCAATAAACTGTAAAACATGATTGCAATAATAGGGATTATTACTGCTAAAATAGAAAATCCAATAAGATAAGTACTTGTATTACGATTTAAAATCAGCTCAAATGGTGCCCCAAACCAAATAGGTGGAATCAGAAAATGGTACCAATTTGGCGAAAATGACATATCTAGATTTACAAAGCTAAATGCTCTACCAACAAGTTGATAACCAACAGCAATTGAAATTGATAGCCCGATTTGAACGTAATTGATAATATCTTTTAACTTTTCACCATCAAAAAATCTTAAAATAATATAATAAATAATTGAAGTTAAAACAACTATAAATAAATTGACTAGAAGAAGCTCTACAATCGCTAAAATTAAAAATAAAAAACCGTGTCTAAATGTCCCAACTATTACTGGCAATGCTGTAATAGATGTAGTTATTAATAAAAGATAGATCGATATATGTACCATTTTAGCAGCAGTAATCGTCTTTTTTCCGATCGGTTTCGTATGAAGAATCCCCTTGTCTTTCACATCAAGTAAGACATTTGAAAAATCTGAGATCATTGATGTCATGATGAGGAACATAATAATGCCAAAAAAAGCGCTCATTTCATATACATAACTTTTTCCAAAAAGCACTAAAGGTATGAGCATTAGACTAAGTAAAGCATACATTCCTAAAGATTTTGTAACTCCATTTTCTTCGTCTTTTTTTGTTTTCTTGTTATTTTGATTAAAAATGGTCGGTGTCCTACGACTATCCATTGTTAATTTAACTGCTAAAATTTTACGCATGATTGGATAATCAACACCAAATAGTTCAAAAAGCGGTCGAAAAAAGTCTAAGATTTTTAACGTAGGGAAATCCTTCACAGTTATCCCCCTTTTACAATGGATACGAATTCCTCAGCTAAAGCTTGATGTTCATTAAATCCTGTAAGCTGATTGAAAATTTGTTCCAATGATCCTTCTTCATTTTGCTCCTTTAATTCTTTAAAACTACCATCTGCAACGATTTTGCCATCATTAATCAAAATAATTCGATTACTTATTTTCTCTACTACGTCCATAATATGTGATGAATAAAAGATCGTTTTTCCATTAGCTGCGAGAATGTCTAGTATTTCTTTAAATACCATTACACTATTTGCATCAAGTCCACTAAGTGGCTCATCCAAAAATAATAGGTCAGGATTATGTATTAAACTTGAAATGATTAGGACTTTTTGCCTCATCCCTTTTGAAAAAGAAGCAATTCGCGATAAATAAACTTCCTCCAAACCAAATACCTTCATTAACTTCATAGCCTTCTCATCAGCTTCATCAAAATCCATTCCGTATAACTCGCCAACGAATGTTAAATACTCTCTGGCTGTTAGATTATCGTATAGTTCGGCAATTTCAGGAACATACCCAATATTCTTCTTATATTCAACATTCTGATCTGAAATTTCCTCTCCAAAAATCTCAACCTTCCCAGAGTAATTCCCTTCTAGTCCTAATAAAATTTTGATAGTCGTGCTTTTACCTGCTCCGTTTGGACCAATATAACCAATAATTTGTCCACGATGAACTGTTAAATCAATCCCTTTTAAAACCGATTTTGCACCATAATCCTTTTTTAAATCCTTCAAGCACAATACGACTTCGTGTTTTGTCTCGATGATGATCACCTACTTTTTATTTAATAATTCAATTTTAATAGACTATTAATCTTGTTGTAAGAGCAAGAATTACCATATTTTAGGAATTTTTTTACAATAACAGAAGAATTTTTTGTCTGTTTTAATTTAAAAATGGAGTTTTAGAAAAGTTAATTCAAGTCAATATAAAAAGCATCGATCTATAAAATCGATGCTCTTTTGTAAATTTGTATTAAATCATTCAGTTAAAATAATTAGCATTGTATTTAAACGATCTGAAGTGGTGATTTTCCAATCAGTGGAGACTTGTTTCCAGAGTAAAGTACGATCAAATTGTGTAGTGCTCGAGTACATCCAACATAAAGTAATTTAGCGTCTTGTTTCGTTTCTTCGTAGTGTTCATCATCTACATCGACAAGTAGTACTGCATCAAATTCAAGTCCTTTAGAAAGATACACCGGTACTACCGAAATGCCCCCTTCATATTTTCTCTGTTTTGAATGAATAAAGGATACTTCTTCACCAGCTGCAGATAATTCACTGTGTAAAATTGCACACTCATCCTCAGTCCGACCAATAATTGCAATTGTATCCATTTTATCCTTTTTTAATTGACGGATGGAATTAATGATTATTTCAATCTGATTTGAGTGATCTACTTCTTGTATTTTAACTTTTTCCCCACTTCGAAATACTGGATTTGCTAAGCTAACAGGTATATTTGCCTTTTTTATAATCTCATTCGCAAACTGAATGATTTCCATTGTGGAACGATAGCTTCTATTTAACTCGTAATAGGTTACTTCTTTTGCATTGAATACCTCTAAAAACTCATCCCAATTATTAATACCTTGATACTCGTGAATGGCTTGGGATAAATCTCCGAGAATCGTGAACGAATTTCTAAGCGTCATCTGCTTTAATAGTGCAATTTGGAAAGGTGAAAAATCTTGCGCTTCGTCAACGATTACATGATGGAACTTTTGCTGTGACTCAATTCCAAAAAGACGATTGTGAATATAGACTAGCGGAGCCAAATCCTCCTGATCCATCTCTTTCTTTTTACAATTTAAAGATGTTGATTTAATAATATCTGCTGGTATTTCGTCTACAATAGAAGCACCCTTTGTTGTAGTGAATAGAGATTTATAGAAAGAAAGTGCAGTATGCTTTGGCCATTGTTTCATATAAGAATTTAAATATTGAATAGCTTTTTTCTTTTTCTCTTTTCTTATATTTGTTTCTTCTATAATCTTTAGCTCATTATCAATCCATTTCTTGAGCCTTGCAACAATTCGTTCTCTCCGTTTAGCAAGTGGATAATGTTTATATTCAATACTAAACCAATGTTTAAGTGTTTCTTTATCAATCATTCTTTTTTTCCAAGGTTTGAAATCTTTCTCAGGAACAGCTGAGGCTTCATACATATCCATACATCGATCAATATATGACATAAAATGAGTTGAACCTTTCCATTTACCTGGACTATATTGATTGATTTCAAGACGATTAGCACCAATTGCGAACCATTTGTTTAAGTTTTCTGACGAATCCTTTAATTTTACATCATGGTCGAGAGTATTTAATGCCCAATCTGAAAATGTTGTCTGTTGGATGCCACCTACTCCTAACTCTGGAAGAACGTTAGAAATATAATCTAGAAACATATTATTAGGTGCAAAAATAATCATTTTATCTGCCCTTAATGTTTCACGGTATTGGTAAATCAGAAATGCAAGTCGATGAAGAGCAACAGTTGTTTTTCCGCTTCCTGCTACTCCTTGAATGACTAAAGGTGTATTTTTGGATGAACGAATAATATCATTTTGTTCAGATTGAATAGTAGAGACAATATCCTTCAAGCGATTATCTTTGTTTTCACTTAATCGATATAGAAGAAAATCATCAGTAGTTGATACATCTTGATCGCCTTTTACATATGTATCTACAACGCGTTGGAGATTTTTTTTGCGGATTACTATATTTCGTTTTAAATAGATAATACCTTCGATAATACCTTCAGGCGATTCGTAATAAGCAGGATCGTCCCCTCCAGTAAACGAATAAAACATACTAGCAATTGGTGCACGCCAATCAATTATCAATGGATTTTCTGTAGCTTGTTCTGATATTCCTACTTTTCCTATGTAAACTGGTACCGAATCTTTATGCTCCTCTTGAAAATCCATACGACCAAAATAAGGTTCGTTTTTAGCTAAGCGAAGATTCCTTCGATTTGTTTCTCTTATTCCTTCTAGTACTTGTTCGGTTACATCACTTCCAGTGTAAACGGGAATCCCTTCAAGTTTCGTTAGTTGCCGTTCCATTTCAGATAAAATTGTGTTTAAATATTGAAGTTCTTCTTCGAATTGCTGTGTCGCCATTTTCTAACCTCCCTTTATGTAAATAAATAGCCGAATTTTCAGACGGAAAGCTATTGTATCAAGAATTTAATAATAAAGTAAAGACATTATTATTAAAAAATTATTTTTGATAATGGTTAAGCTTTTCTTGTTATATCAAATAAATTAAATATTATTACTATATGGAACTAGGAAAATGACTGTAGCTGAACAAAAGAAAAAAGAAACTATAATAAATTCAATAACAATTTTAAATTAAAAAAGATGAAAACTGTACAACACAGAAATCATCTTTCCATTACGGATTACTTCTTTTTCAAAATTATTTTTAAAAGAATCTTTCATTAAGTGATTTTCACTTGTTTTATTGTTTTGTTTATTTTGTGAAATTATATATCTTTTTACTTACATAGTTGTCCCTTTATCTACCAAGATAATTTTTACGTTTACATTAATTTTTGATTGTTGGTATGCACTAACCCAATCATCTTCTACTTTTTTCCATTCATGGTATTTAAATGACCTTGCGAATTGACCAAGACCAATAGGATCCAACTTTTCTTTTTGTAGTGATTTAATTAAATGATTAAGTTCTTTTTGTAATTCATGCTCAATTTCCTTTTTCAAATTTCCTTGTGATTCATCATTTAATAATATTGGGGATTCTGTTATTGATACCGGTAATTTAAGGTTTATATCAAATTGGTATTTTCCATCTTTATATTTCTTTTTTACATTCCTTTTTATATCCCTAACATAAAAACTGATTTTATCATTAGGGATGGTATTATTATTTTTGTTGTCTTGTTTATCCTTTAACCACATACTTATTTGTCCTGTATTTCTATCCGCTAATATTTTTATTAGCAATGTTTCTTTTAATGATAGGGACCTACTATATTGATTTTGATTGTTTAATAAAGTAGTACCACTTATTTCTAAAATATCATCCTTTAAAGTTAATTCAGGTGCAAAAGGTGTAATACCTTTTTCTGAATTCAAAGAGTAAAAATTTCGTAATGTAGTTCTTACTGAGACATTTCTAAAATTGGCTGTTTTTATTAACTGTGGAATAAAGACTGATAATCTTGGCTTATTTTTCGGACTAAATTCAAAAACATCTGAAACAGAACCGTTAATAACTAATATATCAGCATTAAGACGCATCTTTGGATCTCGGTAAAATACATCTAATAAAGAAAACCAGTCGTTACGTTCAATTATTTTTCTACCGATTAATATAGCCTGCAACTTACCACCTGCTGTAATACCAGTTGCTTTTGCATCAAAATAATCTCTGGCTTCTTTGAAAGATAAACTTTTCACTTTAAATTCTTCATTTTTTTCTTTCGCATCTTTACTAAAAACAGGGCTTGACATATAAATAGTAACATTCCCTTGTTCGTCTAAATCAATTCCGTATAAAAGCGCCATAGTAATGTCTTCAATATTAACTTTATCATTACAACCTGTTAATCCCATTAATATCATCAAACTTAATAAACAATGAGCAATTTTTTTCACTTTGATGTCACCCGAAATTTTTTTTATTTATTATTCCACCTATCCATAACAATATAGGTAGGCCTAAAATAACAATGAGCCCCAAATTAGAAAAAGTTTTCACTTGAAGATCAAAGAATTTAAAGGATGGAATGAAAAAAAATGAACTAATTATAATGAAACTAAAAATAGTCATTACAAAAAGCGGAAATCGTTTTATTTTAAATAACTCATAAAGTCCGTCCATACCTGCCCAAAAATAGGTAACCCATGTTTTTGAAATTACCATAAATAGTAAAGATAATAAAATTACATCCATTCGCTCTAAAAATTGAAATTCGATAATACTTAAAATATCAATAACAGGTGCAAAAATAGTTAATATCTCATATGGATTATAATTTAAAAAACAAATTATTGTTACAAATAAATAGGTAAACGAACTCATCACATTTGCTATAATAACTCCCTTCATTGCTTTTTCCTTCTTATCTAAAAATGGATAGATTACAAATATGATTTCGATTCCTAAAAATGACACAGTCGTTGTAGGAACAGATTTTATAATAGGCATCCAACCTTCTTTCAAAATAGGAATTAGATTTTTAAAGTTTGGAATTTTTAATGTCAGAAATAACATAAGTAAGAAAAATATAACTAATGGAAATATTGTTTCAATATATTTCGCAATTAAATGAATACCTCCAGTTACTAATTGAAAAGACGGAACCAAAAATAAGAACAATATAATATAAGCACTTGTATGTTGAAGTAAATATGATTGAACAAATAATACAGATAGCATTAAAACTAAAGATGCACCATATATGAAATAGATTGAGATTAAAAAAAGCATTATTTTTCCAACTATTTTTCCTAAATAAAAAGTAATAAATGAAGAAAAATTTTTGTGTGGAACTTTTTGACATAATTTTATATATAAAGTACTTAAAATTGTTGAAATTAAACCTCCAATTAAGATCGAAATCCAACTGCCTGCACCTGATTTTTCAGCTAATTCACGTGGTAGCGATAACATTCCAATACCTATTTGAACGCCAAAAATAATAAGAACAAATTGGTAGTATGTAATGTTCAATTTAGTGATATTCATTAATAATCACATCCAATATTCACTTAATCCTTTTTAATCGTTTTATTTTGATTTTTCCAAAGATAGTTTAAAGGAATTCGTATAAATGTATCCTTTAGTTGACTAAAAATAATTGGTGATAGGGGTGAAGAATATGCTGTATTGAAACTCTTTAATGATAGTACGTGAACAGTTAAGATCATTGTACTAATAACAAGTCCAAAAATGCCAAATAATGACGCCATCACCATTATAGGAAATCTTAAGATGCGTAAACTTGATGCCATTTCATATTTTGGAATAATAACGAAGAAATAGCTGTTAATGCAACTACAATAACCATAATGTTACTTACAATACCTGCTTGAACTGCAGCTTGTCCAATTACAATCCCCCCTACTACCCCTACTGTTGTACTAATTGGCGCTGGTAATCTAATACCAGCTTCTCTAAGCATTTCTAATGTAATTTCCATAATAATTGCTTCAAATAGAGGATCAAAAGGGACCTGTGCACGTGATTCACCAATAGAAAAAAGTAATTTTAAAGGTACAACTTCAAAGTTAAACGAAACAATTGCAATATAAATTCCAGGTAAATAGAGCGTAATAAAGAAAGCTACAACTCTTAGAATTCGATTAAATGTAGCTACTAAAGATCTAGAAGAATAATCATCAATACTTGTAAAAAATGATATGAACTCAGAAGGTAAAATAATGACATCAGATGAACGATCTAATATTAGAACGACTTTTCCTTTTAATATTGCTGAAGCCGCTTCATCTGGCCTTTCAGTAGTTAATATTTGTGGAAATGGTGAGAATTGATTTCTCTCCATTAATTGAGCCAATTGATTTGCATTTAGTATAGAATCTACTTTTATTTCTGAAATTTTGTTTTCAATAGATAAAAGTAAATTATTTTCAACCACATTATCTAAATAAGCAATTGACACGATGCTTCTATTCTCATTTCCAATTTCTGTTTGCTTTGTTCGAAAATCTCGATTTTGAATAAATCTACGGAGCAATGCAATGTTATCTTGATACGTTTCAACAAAAGATATTCTTGAACCCTTCAGCGAATTATCGATAGTAGGTGGCATGAATGTCCTATGAGGTGGATTCTCTGTAGAATAAATAAAAGCAGATGAAACCCCATCTAAAAATAAAACGCTCTTACCCTCTAGTACAGATTTTTCGATTTTAGCAATTCGAATCGTACTTTCCGTATTATTATTTACGAATAACTCGAAATCTTTTTTTTGCGAAATTATATTATTAATAAATGAATCAATTTTTTGTTCATTTACTAGACCCGATAAATAAATTAAAAGTGCAGGCTTGCCATCAATCATTAGAATTTTTTTTACAAGGTCAGAAGTAGGAAAGATTGATTCGATGATTTCCAAGTTTTCATTGATATTTCCTTTGGGATTAATTGTGAAATTATGGACATTATTTTTCTTATTTTTTTCATTTCTTCCATTTAAATCAACCACTTACTATTTCATCCCTTCGCAAAAACTAAGAACTTTTATAGATAAATCATCCTACCATCTTCCACTCTAAAAATTATCTTGATTAGTATGCGCTTTTTTGTTTCTTTTCATTATTGTTTGTCAAAAAAAAGCGTAAAAATGAAAATTATATTAAATTTTAGGTTTAATAATTACTAGATAGCATATTGTAAACTTTTGAATTTCGAATAATTCAATTTTTTGATCTGTTAGTTTTAAATTAAAATAATCAAATTCAAACAAATCAAAAAGCATGAATCAGATTAATTTTCAGATTCATGCCTTAGATACAGCTTTATAGTTTATGTTTTTTTGTTAAGATTTTACATTTTTTTCAATGTTATTTTCTCTTAAAGTACAATTTCCCTTTTTGTTGGTGAAACTAAAATTTCTTTATTTTTCACATCATATAATCCACTTGGAGTTAATCGAATAAATGGTAAATGGGTTGCAGAAAAGAATAATAATGTAAAAGCAGGATCGTCGTATTTATATCCTTTTTCTTTTAGCAATTCAATCATCTTTTTCTCAATTTGGATTAAACTGTCCATTTCTAATTCTGACATGCTACCTTTTAAAGTTAAAGATATTTCGTGAACAATTTTGTTCTCTTCAACTAGTACCATGCCACCACCTATTTCTTTCATTCTTTCAAAAGCTTTCAACATATCTGACTTTCTTTTGCCTAAGATTAAAATGTCTCCAGTACCAGAATAAGAACTTGCAAATCCACCCATGTGTTGAGCAAATCCTTTCACTAACGAGTTTAATCTCCAAGAACCATCTCTTCCAACCATTAAAAGAAAACATTCATCATGCTCGTATGATAATTCTTCACATTCTAGATCAATCATACTTTCATATGGTTTTGTAATAACATTATTTATCAAGTTTATACCATATGAATTTGATAGGTTCAGATCCTCTTTATGTAAAGTCCACTTTAAATCTAGTTTAGAAAATTGATATTTCTCCCAATCGATCGGTGAATATTGATTGATAAGGTTCCCGTCTTTCTTGATCCATTTACCTTTTGCTAAAACACTTTTAGGTGTTGGGTTTTCTTTACTTTCTAGTAAATTAATATTTGCAATTCTTCCCGTGGCGATTGAACCATGTAAATGTTCCAGATGATAATAGCAAGCTACATTAAAACTAGCCATATTATATGCTTCAATCAATGGTATTTCGTGACGGATTGCTATTTTTATTAATTCATCAGTCATTCCTTTTTCATAAAAATAAGGATGTGAACCGTCAGTCGTAAAGAAAAAACGATCAAATTTTTGAATGCCGAGTTCTTTAATTTCCTTTAAAAGCACTTCTAAATCGGGTCGTATCGAAGAATGTCTTAATGAAACCATATAGCCTTGCATTAAGCGCGAAAGTACTTCGTTTCCTGTCATTGCTTCATGATCACAATCTGCACCTAATAACATTAATTTAGCTAAAGTGCGTTCTGAAGCTCCAGGAAAATGCCCTTCCACTTTCTTATTTAGCTTCTTCGTCTCCTGTATCCAAGTAAGCATTTGGTTGTCACCATTTAATAGCTTTGGCCACGCAGTTAGTTCTCCACCTTGTAAAACTAAATCATTTTCAAGCCATGACATAACATCTTTTGTATTGAATAACTTATCATTATTCGGAAATTCAGTTTGTGCATCGAAACGACACCACCAATACATGCTTGATGGGATATTTTTAAAATCATTTAATAATTCAAAAGCAGCATGACTAGGCAATTCTAAGAAGAATTTTAGATTATCGTTTATTAATGTTGTAGTACCGAATTGTCCAGCATGTTTTGCTAAAGTAAGAGGATTATAGAGTTGATAAGGATGAGCATGAGGTTCAATATAACCTGGCACTAAGTATTGCCCTTCACAATCAACCACTTCAATTTCATTCAAGTTTTCCGGAAGAACCTCTCCAACATAAACAATCCGATCTTGATAAACCCAAATATTTGCATGTAACCATTGATTCAAATATGAATTTAAATACGTTGCATTTTTTAAAATGATATGCGGATTAATTACTCCATCAAGAACGCTTACTTGGTTTCTAATTTGTTCATTACTCCATCTATAATTTTTCATCATTTCACCCCTATTTTGTTAAAAAACTAACTGAACAAGAATCATATAAACTATCGTACCTCCCGCAATCGACAGAAGCATCATTCTCTTCCATAAATGGAGAATCGCAACAACAAATACTGACATGAACTCTGGAATACCGTGCGTATGAGAAAGTATATTTACATTTTTAAAGCAATAGATGACCAATAGTCCAATTACCGCAGACGGTAGGACTTTACCTAGATACTGAATATACTTCGGTGTAGCTTTCCCAGGTGGAAAAATGATAAATGGAAGAAATCTTGTAAGCATAGTACCTAAAACAACCATTGATACTGTGATAATTTGCTGTGTTATATTCATCGTCATACTGATACCTCGACTTTCTTAGATGGTTTTCTTCTAAGTACACTAAGTGTAACAAGAATTGAAAGCATCGCAGGAATAATAAAGTGATCCCCACCAAAAATAATTAAACAAATAGTTGAAAGACCAACCCCTGTTATTGCACTTATGTGTTTTGTCTCTTTTTTCCACTGTTCAATGAATATAACAACAAAAAGGGCAGTCATGACGAATTCAAGCCCTTTAGTATTGAATTTTACAAGTGAACCAAAAATTCCTCCAATTGATGCACCAATTACCCAATACAAATGATTAAGGAATGTAACAAAAAACATAAACCATCTCTTATCCACGCTATCTGGGATATCGGCAGTATAATTTATCGAAAAAGTCTCATCACATAATCCGAAAATTAGATAGATTTTTTTCTTTCCAGTGCCTTTATATTTATCTAACATTGAGATTCCATAAAACAAATGTCGCGCGTTCACCATTAAAGTTAGTAACAGTGCGTTAATTGGATTGAAACCCATAAGTAATAAGTTTGCTGCAATAAATTCCATCGATCCAGCAAAAATTGTTAGCCCCATCAGAATAGGATAAATGGCACTAAATCCTAAAGAGTTCATAAAAATCCCATATGCTATACCTAAAAATAAAAATCCTGCAAAAATGGGTATTGTGTGCGGAAAAGCAAAGCGAAATGCCATCCAAAGTTTGTTTCCCTTTTTCATAGTTTCACATCCTGTATCGTTAAATTTATTATAATTTAACATAGAGAATCCATACAAAAAACGAAATAATTGTATGGATTACAATTTTCTAAAAATTAAATCAAGTATAGTTTAAAGGATGTTTACCACTTTCTATTCAATTAGGAATCTATTTTTAATTTTTTGATTTCCATACAAAAATGATATAATTGTATGGAATTAAACAGTAGAGGTGGAAACTATGCCAGTAAATTCATTTGAAAATTACCCAATGTCTTGGAAACCAGACAAAAAGACTTTAAAGCGTCCTTTTTATAATTCCATTGCCCTACAACTTGAACAAGATATTATCAATGGTTTTTTAGCACCTGGTACAAAGTTACCACCGCAGCGAGAATTAGCCGATTTTCTTGACCTAAATTTTACGACAATCACTCGCGCCTACAAAATATGTGAAATAAAAGGTTTAATCTATGCGATTACAGGTAGTGGAACTTTTGTCGCTCCAAATGCAGCTCATTCAATCACGATTTCAACAGATAAAACAGCCAATAGTATTGATCTTGGCTTTGTGGCTTCTTTTGAACAAACGAATAGTATTGTGATTGAAGCAATTCAAAAAGTAGTCGGTAAAAGCTATTTAGATCAATTATTAAATTACAACGATCCCACCGGTATCCCACATCAAAAAGCAGCAGCACTAAACTGGATGGAAGCTTTTGGTATTAAAGCAAAACAAGATAATATCGCAATTGCGTCTGGTACTCAAAATGCTTTGGTCCTTGCTTTGGCTAGTTTATTTGAGCCAGGTAATCGAATTGCAACAGATTTTTACACTTTTTCAAATTTTATTGAGTTGGCCAAAACGCTGCACATTCAATTAATCCCTATTCCTTGCGACCAGTATGGAATGTTGCCGGATGAACTTGAAAAGCAATGTAGCCAATTAAATATACATGGCATATTCCTAATGCCTTCTTGTAGTAACCCAACTACTATCATGATTTCTGACTTTCGTAAACTTGAACTAGCTTCTGTAATAAGGAAGCATCGTTTAATTTTAATTGAAGATGATATACATGCATTTATAACTGCAGGAGTAATTTCTGACTATAAACAGCCAATGTATAATCTACTTCCAGAACAAAGCGTATATATTTGTGGTACATCAAAGTCCATCTGTTCTGGATTGAGAGTTGCCTACATGGTTTTTGGAGATGCACTACGTGAAAAAATTTTGAAGGCAATTTTTAATCTTAACGTAAAAACATCATCACTGGATGTGGAAGTAATTACTGAACTGATCTTATCAGGAAAAGCGCATGAAATCGTACAACAAAAGAAACAGTTAGCTGAAACTGTAAACGACATTTATTCATCCTATTTCCCTGTAAATAAGATTGGTCATCCGCTTAGTTTTTACCGTTGGCTTCCAATTCATGGAAATAGTAATGGGGTAAACTTCGAAGCAGATTTGAAAAAATTAGGTGTACGTGTGTTTCATTCTGATCGTTTTCTAAGTGGACAGTCTTCTTCTGAAAAGTATTTACGTATTGCACTTTCTTCTACCCATTCACTAGATGATTTAGATTCTGGATTGAATGTTCTTGCTCAATATCTCGACAAACAGATGAAATAATTGCGATACAACAAATGTATTTGAAAAAAAGGAGCTGAATTACAATCAGCTCCTTTCAGACTATTAATTTATTCTTTTAAATTTAATTAAAACGAGAAGAACTAACCTTTAAGTTATAATCAGTAATCTCAAATCCAAGTTGTTGATAGAGATTCAATGCACTTTGATTATGACCAAAAACGTGTAGGCATACTTCATCTACTCCTAATTCATTAATTTCTTTTATACACATTCTCATCGATTCTTTACCGAATCCCTGACCCCTATATTCTGGATAAATTAGAATTTCATATAAATAAGCATAATTTGGCACTTGTTTTATGTTAATAGAATACCAGATATAACCAATCTTTTCTTCATTTAAAACAATGTTTTTCAAATAGTTATTTTCAGTATTTTCACCTTCTGGCAATAAAGATTGAAAAGCTGCCTTAGATTGTTCTAAAGCTGTTTCTTCTTTCCAACTTCCATTTTTCACCTTATCATTCGCAAAATTCACGGTTGCTATTTCTAGAAACCTCTGAAAATCTTGGTGATTCATAAGTGTCAAATTTAAAGTCAAATTAGATCATCCTTTTCATTCAAGTAATTTTTAAGCTTAAAGTCCCAATTAAGTATTCAATTTTATATCAGAAATATCCTTTTTTGATCGTCAGACTATGAAAATAGGACGGCACTTTTGGCTATCAGATAGTAATTTCCATGAGATTTATCCTAAAGATGGGTGAAATTGAGTAAAAGAAGACTATTCAAATGTTTATTTTCAAATCCATCTGTTCAGATAAAATATGAAAGTAAAAAAGACCCTCAATCTATTAAATACAGGTACGAGTCTTAATACTGTAATTATGAATATTTTAGTTCAATTAAGTCCATTAAACCAAGCGGTCGCTGTAATTTTATTCATTTGTAAGTCTTTTAATTCTATTGTTTTCTAAGAAGTCTGTGCAATTTCTGTGCAATCGAAAAGTAACGCTTTATTATGAATTAGGTTGAATTGCAAAATTAAACTATCATGTACACCTGCTTCGATTATGGGAAGCGCTAGAAGAAACTTAGTAAAAATAGATATTACGATCTGACACAATTTGAAAAAGGACTGTCTAAATTTTTGACAGTCCTTTTTCGATCTTATTGAAATAATACTAGCGTTAGCTCGATAAGAAAAGCTATGTTTGAACACTGAGAAGTACCTAATCTAATGTAAATTAATTAAGAAATGATGGTAATAAAATCACCTCATTAAACAAAAACGAATACAAATTAATTGTAAAAACAGGGGGAACTCGATCACTAGTTTCATTATATAATAGATTGTTACTGGTATACGATCCCTTGCTACACATTCACCACTTTTTAAAATATAGCACTCTACATAATGATCACAATGAAATCCATGCAAGTTTGTTGTTGTGAATTCAGCCAACTTCGCCTTAAATTATAAACGCCTTATTTTTTTATTATTTCTGTTTTTTCTTGTTTACTTTAGATAATCTTCCTAATGTAAAGGCACCGACCGCTAAGCCAATCATGGTGTTGTTTTTTTTATTAAAGACCTGTTTTGCTACAAGGTTTAAGTTTTGTGGTCTTTCCGCAAGCCGACGCATAAAGTAACCGTACCAGTCCTGTCCAAATGGCACATAAGTGCAGAAATTGCAGCCTTCACTTGCTAGTTTCAATTGAAGGTCTTTTCTGAAGCCGTACAGCATTTGGATTTCAAATTTATCGTTCGGAATATTATTTCTTTTTACAAAATCTTTAACATGTTGGATAATTTTGTGGTCATGTGTTGCAATAGAAGTGAATTTTCCATTTAACAAGTGCCATTCTATCAACTTAATAAAGTTTTTATCAATATCTTTCTTGTCTTGGTACGCATATTCCTCAGGCTCTTTATATGCACCTTTTACAATACGAAGGCGAAAATCTTTATACTTTTCGAGATTTTCTTGTGATTGATAGAAGTATGCCTGAATAACGGTTCCTACATTATCATACTCCAAAGAAAGCTCATCTAAAAGATCAAACGAAGGCTTTAAGTGTCCATAATCTTCCATATCAATATTAACAAAAATCCCATATTGATGAGCCTGGTGAACAATTTCTTTTAAATTACTCAAACAAAAAGAGTACTCAATGTCCAAGCCCAATTGAGTCGGTTTTAACGAGATATGTGCATCTACTTTATTCTTATGAATGGCTTCGATGACTTTCAGAATTTGTTCTCTAGCCTGGATTGCTTCTTCCTTTTTAAAGACAAATTCCCCTAAGTTATCAACCGTACATGAGATCTCATGTTTATTTAGCTCTTTAATGCTTTTAATTACTTCTTCAATATTTGTACCAGCTACAACACTTTGCGCCCCCATTTTTAAACCATACTTTTTAGCGGCACTGTTAAGAAATTGGTTTTGTGATAAGGCCATAAAAAAATCTTTCAATATCATATTGATTCCTCCCATATTTTCCTGCTACCTAAATCTAGTTTGCTTTTTCCGGCAAATCTTTGCTAGCTTTTGAAACAACCCCAACCACTTCATTTTTATTAGCAGGGTTAAATGATGTGATTTTGTGATCCGTTATAATTTTTTCCCCGCCAATGGTTAGGGGATATTCTTTCCCAAGCTGTGAGTTTACAAGATCTAATGCTTGATTAAAAGCATTTATATTCTCCTCTTTTGAAAAGTCTGTAAAAGGTTCGTGTTTATAAGATAGCATGTTTTTACCCCCTCAAATTCTTTGTTGCTTTATTTAAATGCAATTTTTGTGCCAACTTAAAAAACTACTTTATACTTGATTTTTCGAAAATTGTGTAAACTATACATTTACAAAAGTGTAAATGGAGTGTAAAATATAAACACTTTTGTAAACCATTAAACAGTGATAAGGTGATTGGTTATGTTAAAAGAAAAAGTTTCACTTCTGTCCATTTCCCTTCCTTTAGATGAGGAGATTCATACAGAAAAAATAAAACAATTCTCTGTCGACACCTTGCTCTCAGAGGTTGAAGAAATAGTTCTAGACCAAGATATTGTTCTTGTTGATGAAGCTGGAAGGCAAGTGCGCAGGGTCCCTTTTACTACATTAATAAATGCTATTTTTCAAGAGTGGCAAAAGCTTTCAGGTGTTTATCAGACGCTTCTGCGTGCCGTAGATAATGCCATTACAATAGTAGACAACGATGGAAAAGTTGTTGCATGGAATCCTAAGGCAGAAGATTTGTACAAAACTTCTGCTGAAGAAATGATCGGCTCTAAAATTACAAATCGCTTTAAAGAGGATTCAGTAGTTTTAATGTCCACAATGAAGGAAGGAAAAGGGGTTATTCGGCATTATAACCAGCCGCAGGAAGATGTCCATGTATTAATTAACACCTTACCAATATTCATCAGGAATAAGGTGGTAGGTGGGATTTCCGTTGAAAGTGATATTACAGAAATTGTAAAACTAAATAATGAACTTACAACTACTACTGCGTATATTCAAGATTTGGAAAATCAGATTGGGAACAAGGATATTATCGATCCCTTCCACAAAATAAAGGGAAGAAGCCAAGCGATAAAAACTTCCATCTCTTTGTCCAAGAAAGTCGCCCATACAGATGCAACCGTCGTGATTACTGGTGAGAGCGGTGTTGGTAAAGAGTTGTTTGCACAGGCTATTCACAAAGCAAGTCCCCGTTCAAAAGGGCCATTTGTTGATCTTAACTGCGGGGCCATTCCCTCGGCGCTTTTTGAAAGTGAATTATTTGGTTATGAAAAAGGTGCATTTACTGGGGCAATAAAAGAAGGGAAGCTAGGAAAAATAGGGACAGCAAAGGGTGGAACATTATTTCTCGATGAAATTGGGGAAATGCCATTAGAGCTTCAAGTAAAGTTGCTGCGTGTCTTGCAGGAGAAACAATACTATCGAGTTGGCGGAAACCAACCTATTCCAATAGATGTACGAATTCTTTCAGCAACTAACCGGGATTTGGAGAAAATGGTGGAAGAAGGTTTATTTCGTGAAGATTTATATTATCGGTTAAATGTGGTTACGATTCCTATCCCGCCCCTCAGAGACAGAAAGGAAGACCTACCCGAACTTGTCCAATTATTTTTAAAAGAGTTTTCCATCAAATACCGGAAGCCGGTTCCAGTCATTTCTCCGGAAGTGATGGTAACATTCATGCATTTTCCTTGGAACGGCAATATCAGGCAGCTAAGAAATATAATTGAGCGAGTAATGATATTTACAGATGATAATATAATCAAATCTGAACAATTGCCAAATGAATTTTTTAAAAGACACACAAATTCTCAATCGCCTATTCTCGGAGAAGCAGAACTACACGAAGGGGATGAAAAGTCACTAATAATACATGCCCTAAAAGTAACATATGGAAATAAATCAGCTGCTGCAAAAATGCTTGGTGTTTCCAGGGTGACACTTTATAACAAAATGAAGAAATATGGGCAGTTATAATGAGATGTAATTTTTAACAAAAAAAGTGATCGCGCAATAAAAATTTAGCGATCACTTTTTTCAAATAACATCTATTTTCTAGGAAAGGTATTTAGCTCCTTAATTGGGGGAGTACCAGTGGTTGTCACCACCCGCAGTAAGGCAATCCAAATCTCAATGTCTCCACCAGTATTTGATCCCTTAACTGCGACTCTTGCACTGAATTTGTAGCACCATTGATACCGCTTCTAAAATCAAATTACTTATATTAATCCACTTAATAAAAAAAGGTTAAGTCCCAATAACGAAGGGAACTTAACCTCTAATCTCAACTATTTGATACTTTATATCTTAGACTTTACTTAAAATTAACACTACCTCTAAAACCATACACATTTCATAAATAATTTATTTTCTTTAAACTCTATAGTAATACTACCATTCGTTTTTTCCATTAACTTTTAGCAATTGGCTAACCAAGGTCTGTGCCTTTTCCTGTTCGAGTATGTTCAGCCAGCTTTATAAAAACGATCAATCATACGTTATTTATGTGTAATTCATCAACTACACAGACTGACTATGACCTGTCGAAATTTCCATTTCCACATTGTTTTTTGATTTCCATAATATAAAGAGTGAACAAATTACAAACAATATACAAAGTAAATAAACATTACGATAACCTGCTAATTGTGCAAATAGACCTCCGCCTAAATTTCCTACTAAACTTCCGATCGTTGAGCAATTCGCATAAATTGAAGCAGAAAATCCCGGTGAATTTGGTAGTAGGTCGTTAAAATAGCTTATACCATTACCCATTACGATAGCAATGTAAGTTGCCTGTAGTAACTGTGCAACGATTAACTCCCATGTATGAGTTGAAATGCTTAAGGTTAAGTAATAGAGTAATCCAATTAAGCAGCCGTAGATCATCAATGCATGATTGGAGATTTTTTTAGAAAGTACTCCCAACACAAGCATGATTGGAATTTCTAAACCTGCACATAAACTTACGACTAATCCAACATCTGTATTAGTACCATGTAACACATTGACGATAAAAAGAGGTGTGTTGATCCAATTTATCGAACTAACTGCAAATAATAAGATAAAAGCTATAAATGGTAATCTAAGTTGTTTTCGTTTAGCGGCTGTGACTTTTGTCTTGTTTTTCTTTTTTATATTGTTCTGAACTGGCTTTCTCTTTTCTAAAAAGAAGAATACTAGAAGTGTAATCAATACATAAATGCTAGATGTTCCCCAAAAAAGTCCATGATAACCTTTTGCCCTTAAAATTAAAGTACCTATTAATGGTCCAATTAAAAAACCTAAAGAAACAAGTGAACGTAAAGTTGATAATGCTAAAGTCTTGTCTTTCGTTAAACTTGCATTTGCCGATTCCTGTGCGGATGCAAAAATTTGTGGCATAGCCGCTGCACCTAATCCATTAAATAAAGCAACAAAAACTAATAATAAATAGTAGTTATGAAATAGTAAATAGGATGCATAACCTATTGCAGATGAAATCATCGCAATCAGAATAATCCATTTTCTGTCAATCCCTCGATCAGAACGTTCAGCAATAAATGTATTAACTAAAACACCACTTAATGAAATCACTGCCATGAAGATACCAAATGCTCCAGAGCTCATCCCTATATATTTTGTTGAATACAGTGATAAATAAGGAGTTGTGATTGAAAGTCCGATCCCTACAAATAACAAACAGATGACAAATAAACTATACCCCTTAATGGCAAATAGATCTTTTATCCGTCTAACCAAATTTTATTCCCCCTTACCTTTCTATATTTTAATCGATTGGTTTAAATAGACAAATAAAAACAACCTTGGATAATGTTATATACTCACACATTTAACCAAGGAAAATATTGCATATTTAGATGTATTTAGATTTCTTTACTATTATAGTACATTAGACTCTTTAAAAATATATTTTTGAAATGCATATGCAACACCATTTTCATCATTACTTAATGTAACAACATCACTTGAGAGCTTTACTTCTTCTTCAGCATTCCCCATTGCTATAGATAATCCGGCTATATTTAACATCGGTAGATCATTTTTTTCATCTCCAATAGCTACTGTATTTTCTATTGGAATATTAAAATATGAGGCCATTGCTTTTAAACCATACCCTTTATTTCCATTTATATGTGTAACCTCAAGATTAAAAGGTGAGGCACTTGTAACAAAAGTCTCATCTATGGATCTTAATTTTTTATCAAGTCTCTCCATTTGTTTTGGTTCAAGGGTTAAAATAAGAAACTTTTGGACTGTCAAATCCTCATTATCAATTATTTCATGAACTTTGTTAAAAAACGAATGCCCATATACACTTGGAGGTGTAGTAAACATTTTGAAGTGTCTGTTTGAAAAGTATTCTTTAGGAACACGCCCAGATGAAACAACTTGTTCAAATCGTTTATGCCAATTACTTGGGGCATATATTCCCTTGTTTGTAGAAATATTGTACGGCAAGTCTTCTCTCTCAACTTCTAAGGCAATTTTTTGCACTTGAGGTCTTCCTATCGAATTTAGTTCAATTAATTTACCATTCACATATAATGCGGTTCCGTTATGGCCTCCAACTGGACAATTTAAGCCATACTTTGAAAGTTCATCATTAACTGAACTTGGTGAACGCCCGGATAAAATCATCACGATATGCCCTGCTGCCTGAGCTTTTTTAATCGAATTTAATGTTTCTACACTTAATATTTTATTAGTGTTGAGTGTTGTACCATCAAGGTCTAATGCAATTAGTTTCATAAGTATCTCTCCCTTAAGGGTTTTAAAATTAATTCCTCATCGATGAAATGATAATATTATAGTTTTGAAGATATGTTTGATATACTTAATTATGCATTAAAATAAGCAGAGTTCGTTAACACATTCCTCCTCAATGATTGCCTAATCCTCTCACAATTACATATCCTATGAAAAATTTTTTAAATTTAAAGTAAGGAGGACTATATGTCTGAAATTAACGTTTCTTATCTAAGCGAACTAATCCAAATTATTGATCGCAATACTAGTCATGAAGGTGTTAACGAGACCTCAATTAACTCATTATTTTTCATTCGGGAGTCTACGATTACTGATCCTAAATACAGGGTCTATAAGCCGTCGCTATGTATAGTTGTTTCTGGTAAAAAGGAATTATTACTAGGTAATGAAAGTTTTAAATATGGACCTGGAAATTATTTAGTAGCATCCGTTGATTTACCAGTTACAGGCCAAGTTATTGAAGCTACTCCAAGCGCTCTATATCTAGCTTTAAAACTTGAATTTAATCCAGGTCAAATCTTGGAAATTTTAACTGATACTAAAATTCCCACTAATTCAAAGGAAATTGCTAAACGAGCGATTTTTGTTAACGAGTTAGAAGGTTCAATTTTAGATGCAGTGATTAGATTGGCCCGTTTAACGGAATCACCTGAAGATATCCCATTTCTTGCACCTATTTTTACAAAAGAAATTCTCTATAGAGTATTGCGTGGACAGAATGGGAATATATTGCAACAAATAGCCATCGAAGGTAGCACAACTAATCGAATTAATGAAGTTATTGAACAAATTAAAGCGAATTTTTATAAGTCTTTACGAATTGATGAGCTTGCAGAAATCGCAAATATGAGCGTTTCTTCCTTACATAGACATTTTAAAGACGTAACTGCAATGAGTCCCCTACAATTTCAGAAGCACTTAAGGTTGCAGGAAGCGCGACTTTTATTACTGTCTGAATCTTCAGATACACAAGAAGTAGCATTCCGAGTAGGGTATGAGAGTCCATCCCAGTTCAGTAGGGAATATTCTCGATTATTTGGTTTTCCGCCAAAAGAAGATCTTAAACGAATGAGAGCGAAATAACCTAGTTAAAATGGGAAAGCAAAAAACTAAGATTCTATCAATCTTAGTTTTTTTGCATCTTATTTATCTTTTTCCAGTATCTTCTATAATCCGATTCGGTCCCCTTTTTCAAGTCTTTGAATCTGTTGTGAACCGACTTCAGCTAATTCTTGAAATTGTAAAATTGTTTGACGCATTTTTGGCAAAGCTTCTTGTTTAAATGTACTAATCGATTCAAATGCTGATATGACGTTTGTGAATGAGGTTTTTAGTGTTTCAACCGATACCGCTGATTCCATTGCTTGCTTTTGGATTGCAACTCCTTGCTCCTTTAATAATCTAGAAGTACCTTCAATAATTGTATTTGTTGTTTGATTTAAAGCAGTGATTTTTTGTAAAACGATTTTTTGATTATATAGAGCACTTGCTACCGTTACAGCTGTATTCAGTGCGGAAATCGTTACTGTTTTTGCACGTTCAACTCCACGGATTAATTCACGATTATTCCGAATAACAACTTCATATGACATATCTCCTTGGTGATTGACAACTAACATTTGCTGTAGGTCCATGACTCGTTGTCGTAACGGATAAAGAACTTCCTCTGAGATGAATTTAATTTTTTCTTGATCTTCCCCTTCAATTTTTGCTTTTTCAATCTGGTTTTCAATTGACTCATCCATTAATGTTCCAAGTTGGATTTCTTTTTCTAGCGTTTTTGAAAGCATACGAAGTGATAATTGTTCATGCTCTAATGTCGTATTATCATTTTCAAGAATTTTTTTACCCTTATCAAGAGACTTTACAATATCTGCGATTGCAACATCTGCTTTTTCAAATCTTTGAAAATATGAACGAATAGGATTAAATAACTTACCTAAAAAACCCGACTTTGTAAAATTAATTACACTTGGATCTAAATCTTTTAATTGAACTTGGAGCTCTGATAATCCTTTTGCAACTTGCCCTCCTTCGTCTCCACTTTTAGCAAGTTGACCAAGTGAAACCTTTAGAAGAGAATTTTTATTCGAAGAAGATTTCATTGTCTGTAATCCAAATGATTCGATAGATTGAAGAATTTCCTTTCGTTTTTCGTATGTTTCTTTTGAAACAGTGTCTATTTCCATAATCATCGCTACATTTGCATCCGCTGTTGCCTTTAATTTCATTAATTCCTCTGGTACAGGCTTTACTTGCTCTTCTATTACTGCTTTGATTTCCTCTTCATTTACAACTTGCATAGAAAATGACATGCTTAAATCCTCCTACTAATTAAAGTTGAACATTAAAGAGATTACGAATTTTATAGATTACGTCATCTGAATCTGCATTAATATTCGCAGCTTCGTTAATATTGGAAATACTTTCAAGCGCTTTAATATTGGCGTTATAACCAATCGTATAAATTGGAATTTTATATGCTTTTATAATTCCTTTTACATTTTTTAATGAATTCCCGTGATTGGTCTCCCCATCGGTTAGGACAAAAATAAGCGGTCTTACATTTGGATTTTTTTTCATTTCATCTTTCAGCATATTAATTGCTACAAGGATTCCATCGTTTGTTGCTGTATCTCCACTTGCATCGAGGCTAGATACTGCACCAACAAATTTTGACTGTTGATTGGCATCATATTTTGCAATTGGAAGATTGATCGTAACATCAGCAGAGTATGAGATTAAGCCAATACTATTATCTCTTCCTAAATATTTTTGTCCTTTAAGTAATGATTCTTTTAGCTCATTTAATGGTTTGCCATCCATACTACCTGAAACATCGGCTACAAAAACCGCAGCAATTGGATTTGAAGTATTTTTCTTTCCTTTCCAAAGCTTCTGTGCAGCACTTAATGTATCCCCATCGATCGTTTTAAGCTCTGATTTGTAATTGTTTAACCCATTAAACCCATCTTGTTTCGCAAGTGATTGAAGATTATTTTGACCAGTAAATTCAGCAAATTTTTTCAAAATATCCATTTTCTCTTTTGATAAATTCCCTAAAGCATAAAGTGGACTGTCGTGACGCACTCCAAATGGAATAAACTCGTAACTATTTTTTAAACCAGGTGAATTAACAAATGTTTGATATTCTAAGACAAATGCATCCAGGACGCCCGATTCTGCTGCATCACTCATTTGTAGAGTCGTAGATGCAGTGAATGGTACATTTGCTTGAAAGCGTTCAAACCCTCTCACAGCAGTATCGCTTAGTACATCTTTTGAATCAAAGGAATTTAAAGTCGTAACTAAAAAATTTAATCCTGTTGAACTAGTAAATGGGTCGGTATATCCCATTGATAGTTCATTTTTTGTCATCGCTTCGATAACGGTTTTCGGATCGACTTTACTGTACTTTTTCATTAACTCATTATATTTTGTCTTTGAAATGACAATTCCAGGGACATTCCCAACTAAACGCGAGGATACAGTTTCTGTTTGTACACCACTTGCTGTGATCATTTGACCCCAAAGTTCATTTGAAGGTGTAAAGGCATCAGGAACATATTTACCAGTTTTAATAAAATCTGTTGCAGTACCAGATGCAATGTTTCTAATTTTTACAGATACTTGCTTACCGTTTAGATTGAATTTTGCATCATTAAACTTATTTGCGACCTCATTTAGCCAACCATTTTTTCCATCACTTGATTTTTCAGTAGATGAAAAAATTTCAACAAAACTTTCAGTCGTATTGTCTACGGATACAGGAAATTTTGAAATATCGGGGAGTTCACTTGCTACATCAGCTGTACTTAAGTCAATTTGACCTTTAATTGGTTTTGCTTTCGAAATATTTATTTTTTCTATCATTTTAGCTAATTGCTGATTTTTATTTTTATCAGTAATTTTCACAACCTTATCCCCTGAAGTCATATTGACTCCAATATAGACAAGAAGAAAAACTACAACGATCACTGCAATAGATGCAAAAAGAAACTTCCTCATTGTTATCATCCTTTCATTCATTGCCTATAATATTTTGTTTGTTGAATTAACGAATCGATTTCTTTCATACATTCCATTTTTTCAATATCATCGATTCCGATTTCATCAAGTCTTGAAATTTCTAAAATTAATTTATCAATATTAACAAGAATCTCTTCATTCATTTCAATTGCTCTTTTTACGAATTTAATGTATTCATTAAAAAGATTTGTTTTCTCTTGAATTAATGACTTTGAGTACCGTAATCCATCTTTCCCCTTTATTTTTTTATATTCAAGTTCATCAAAAGTACTAATCTTGTTTATGATGTTTCTTATTCTTAAATAAAATAATGTTTCAACCTCGTCCACAACAGATGCAAACTTGTTGTATGTAATTTCGGTTGGAGAAAATCGATCTGCTAATAAGTTATAAAATACGCCTTTTTTCTTTTTCATTCGTTCGATTTGCTCAATTGAAGTAATAATATCTTCTTTTAGTACTTTACTATTTTTATACCGACTTAAAGCAAGAACGAAATCTTCATTTGTTTTTAGCTGTTTAATTGGCTTATCTTTAACAGGCTTGAAATATAGTTGAAACATACTAAATAGAAGTACTAACAAATTCGCTATTATGAACGATATCCCAAATGCAGTTTGAAATGCACTCGCATTAATTAATTGGATTCCGATTAAACCTGGAGAAAATACAATCACGTTCAAAATCGTAATGAAAGCGATTAGCCCCACTAATTTTAATCCCTTTATCATCTTTCACTCCTCCGCTATACTCTATTTATGCTCTATTACTCATTTATATTTATCATTCTGATTTTTTAGTTTAATAATTAATGACTTGGCTTAAATTTTTTTACAATTGATTTTTTTATTAAACAAAAAAAAGACCGCTAAGCAGTCTTTAAGTTTGTACTAAAAGCTAGTTAAACACCCTATCTCTTCATTTTTTCCCAACCTTTTTTTGTCCTAAGAATATGCTAATTGTAGTTTACTTTATTTAACCATCAGTCCAATAGCTAAATTAATCCCCCGACTTTTCGGGGGCATCAGCATTCTCATTTTTTGTAAATATTTGCATTAAGAATGTTCTTACACTTATTAATCTTTTGTTTAATTTGCATATTATCAAAAAAATATACTTCTGTACCTGACCAAATAAATACCCAACATACTATGCTTAATATGCCTCCGATATAGGCGTGACTTTTTTGAAGCTTTAAATATAAGATGCCGATAATAATACCAAAAACAAATAAAATAATTGTCTTTTTAATATTTCTAGCATAAATCCGTTCATCAGTTTTCATGAGGTTAGAAAAAGAGTTTAACGTCGCAGTTTTTAATGAATGTTCATCAAAATTATTTTGACCACCAAATAGTAGCTCTATATTTTTTCTTTTAGCACTATGTAGTTTAGATAATATAAAATCTTCTAAATCAGAGCTTAAGTGTAAATCGTCTTCGCTATAATAACTAGCGTATGGATTATCCGACTCTTTTAAAAAAATATTAATCCTTATTTTATCTTCCATTTTAAAACTCCTTTAACATGATCACTTTAAAAAAACGCATTGATATTTCTCAATGCGTTTTAATTTTAGATTTAATGTGGATTTTTAGGATTAGGTACGATTGGATTTACAATATTATCTCCATTCGCTCCTCCTGTACCCGGCGTTTGATCACCTGGCTTCGTACCTTCTCCTGTCCCGTTTCCATTCCCTTGCTCATTTCCAGTTCCTTGTCCATTTCCATTTCCCTGTCCATTTCCATTTCCTTGTCCACCTTCATTTACAGGTGGAGTAGTTGGTTGTTCAGGTGAAGATAAATCAACAGTAACTGTAACAGGTCCACTCTTACCTTCAGCACTCATAGCAACAATCGCTATTTTTACAATATCTCCAGGGACAATTCCATTAATACTTGTTGCTGTACCTTGAATTTTTTGAGTTTGTCCCGCTGCACCATTTACAGTATAACTTACTTCAAAAGAGGTTTTTTGAAGCAGATTTGCAGGATACGTCCAATTTAATGAAATATTACTTGTAACAGGATCATAATTCGCCTTAACATTTTTTGCAGACTCAATCACAATATCTTTTGGAATATCATCTACTTTTTCTCCACGAATGTATAATTCATTTCGAATTTCTTCAACCGATGAAGGTTTTCTAAATATTGCGTTTCGATCACCATTTGCAGCTAACATATCTCTTGCAATGTATTTGGCAATATTCGTTGAACCTTTACCAAGAAAGTTATTCTTTTTATTTTTTTCATACCCAGTCCAAACAGCCATTGTAACATCTGAAGAATATCCTATAAACCAACTATCACGAGTTGCGTTATCCGGAAATCCGTATTTTTGTTTTACTTCATCAGAATAGTTTGTCGTACCTGTTTTACCTGCCATATC
This sequence comes from Gottfriedia luciferensis, assembly GCF_001712755.1. Classification (GTDB taxonomy): domain Bacteria; phylum Bacillota; class Bacilli; order Bacillales; family Bacillaceae_G; genus Gottfriedia; species Gottfriedia luciferensis_B. The sequence continues at coordinate 452,310 of NZ_MDKC01000001.1, read as the reverse complement.
AAGCCCTGGTACATTTGCTCTCTTACCAGTACCAAGTGGTGTTTTTACTACATCGCGAAGCATATCTGTTACCATATATGCAGTATAATCACTCATTACTTGTTTAGGCTCAGTTGCAAATACTTTTTCAGTTTTATCAGGATAAATAATTTTTTTAACGGAGTGAGGCTTATTATAAATTCCACTATTTCCAAATGCAGCATAAGCTCCTGCCATCTCCATTGCTGATACACCTGTGAATCCTCCAATAGAATAAGATTCATAATATGTATTTTTCGAAAAATTAAACCCTAAACCATTCCCAAATTCTCTAGAGCGATCACTTCCTACAGCCTGGAAAGTCTTTAATGCAGGAATATTTCGAGAATCGACTAATGCTAATCGAATTGAAATATTACCTTTGTATTTGCGATCCCAGTTTCTAATAGGTGTCCCATTAGAATATGTATAAGGTTCGTCAAGAATTTGATGAAAAGTTGACCATTTTAAATACTGAATAGCTGGACCGTAATCAAGTATAGGTTTAATCGAAGATCCCGGCTGTCTTTTAATATCAGTTGCAAAGTTTAAACCACCAGTACTTGTATTTCTACCAGCACCTACTGCTCGAATTTCACCTGATTTCGTATCTAATAATACAAAGCCAGTTTGAAATTCATCACTCGGATAGAAGCTTTTTCCCCTACTTAATATTTCATCAGCTTTATCTTGAGCTTTAGGATCTAATGTAGTTTCAATCGTTAGCCCATCTGTATAAACATTTGCATCACTGTTTTTTTCTACTTCGTTTACGACTACATCGATAAATGAATTGTATTTTGTACCACCAGATTCATGTACCTTTACTAATGATTTCATTGGTATTGCTTTTGCAGTTGTATATTGTTCCTCTGTAATATAACCATATTTTTTCATTTGACTTAAAACCGTATTTCTACGATTTTGTGACTGTGTAGGGTGCTTTGCAGGATTATAGCTATTTGGGGCCTTCACCATCCCTGCTAAAGTTGCTGCTTCTGGCAATGTAATTTTAGATAAATCTTTACTAAAATAAGTTTCACAAGCTTTAGCTACCCCATATACTCCTCGCCCTTTAAGACCATTTGAAAAGTAAACTTTATTTAAATACATTTCTAATATTTGATGTTTAGAGTATCTTTGTTCTAATTTAAATGCTAAGTACATTTCCTGAACTTTACGCTTAATTGTTTTTTGAGAAGATAAAAATGAGTTTTTTACTACTTGCTGGGTGATTGTACTTCCACCTTGTGATCCAAAACCTCCAGTAATATTGGCTAAAACTGCACCAAATACCCGTCGAATGTCTACGCCTTTATGTTTATAAAACCGCACATCTTCAGTGGCAATAAATGCGTCCTCTACAACCTTTGGAATTTCATTGTAGGACACTTTTGTTCGTTGTTCTCTACCTAATTCGGCTACTACTTTGCCATCCTTATCGACAATAGTCGAAGATAGCGGTACTTTAAGTTTTGATTCATCTAGTGCGGGTGCTCCGCTAACTAAATATGAAAATATTCCTACACCAATCAGTATGAAAACAATTACGATTGATAATAATGTTACAGTAATTTTTTTCCATAAGCCTTCAGACTTATTGGAAATTTTAGAAGGCTTTTCCAGCCGTTTACGTTCTTCTCGCGAACGATATTCATTTGCCATCTTAGTTCGCCTGCCTTTTTAGTAAAATAGAGCTTTTTGGGGCAAAAATTATACTTTTTATTTAAACCAATTTAGTAATAATAGTATTTTCTACACGCTCTACTTTCATGTACATGTACTGAAGAATATCTTCCTCAAATAAAAAAACAGATAAACCGCTCTTTAAGGTTCATCTGTTTTACAAAATCTAATTAGTTATTTAATTTGCATTAGACGAAAACGTCTTTTCAATAAAATCAATTACTCTCTTCATATATGGTTCAGGTTCTTCAATAAATGTTGTAATATGTCCATGTTCTGTTAGCCATAATGTTTTTTCGTTTTCATTAGGGATTTGTTCATAAATCATTTCACTACTACTGAATGGTACTTTCAAATCATTTTTTCCATGAATTAATAAATAATTTGTAGAATTTCCTTTTTGAACTGATATGACTGGAGACACTTCTTTTGGATTAATCTTTAATAGGTGTTTCATCGAACGTAAAATGATTGAAGTAAACGGTTTTTTAGGTAATTTTGACCAAACACTTAAATTATCTTCCAAATAAGTTTGTAAATCATGAAATGGGCTATCTGCAATAACTCCTTTAATTTGCGGATGAAGACTGCCAACTAATAAACATGTCGCACCACCCATACTCCATCCAAGCAAAACAATTTCAAGTTGATTTCGTTGATTAATCACATATTCGACTGCCGACGATAAATCATGCTGCTCATAATATCCAATTCCTGTTGTTCGTCCACCTGATTTTCCACTATTACGGAAGTCAAACATCAATACATTATACCCTTGATCATGGATTGATTGGACAATTCGAAGACCATTAATCTTTTTTTGACTTCGTTCATCTGTATACCCGTGTGCAGTTATAACAGTTTTAGATGTTGAATTTTTTGCTGGTATCCACCATCCTCTTAGCACAACTTGATCAAGATTACTCTTAAATTCAACCTCTTCAAATTGCAAATTGTAATCGGCAGGGGTTTGTTCGGTTTTTCGTCTAAATGGATGCGTTAAAATTAAACCGACTAATATCGGTATTAGGAAGAATAAAAACGGAGACAAAATTAACATCCAAATTAAAAGCTTATTTATTTTTTTCCGTTCCATCTTGCACACTCCTTTTGTCTGGTAGCCCAATAGAAGTTCTTCTATTTAAAGTATGAAATATGTTAGACTTTGTTAGTCTTAATCAAATTTTATTTATGTATTAATTGTATCTTTTTAAGTTCCTGTTAATCAATAAATAAGGGGTGCCGAAATTTCAGTTACACCGAATTTTTAGGCACCCCATTTAATGAACTTTAGATTAACTTTAAAAATTTACTTACGTGCTAATTTCTGATGTCTTCCATTATACAATCTTGTGGTCCTTGTCTATATGTTAAAATAACTAATGTTGTGATTGCGACTAAATAAAATAATAGCATTGCACAAAATCCGATTACTAAGAACATAAGATTACCACCTTTATATTTGTTATGATTTTCACAAGTTAAATTTAACATATAAAGTTTAGGATTAATTCTCGATATTATGTATTTTCTTGTGACAAAATTCACAAAATTGTATTTGAGATATCATGGAGCATGAAACAATTAGTTAAATACTAAAAAGTGTAATGGCAACAATTACGTTATTTGCCGAATCGTTGCCGTCATCAATTATCTCCAAATTATATATAAATTTATAATTACTTATAGCAACTTATTATGCGAAAAAAGCTATTAATTTATATTTAATTTTAACAAAATTATTTTTAACGAAAAGCACTCATCTATTAAATCTAATATTAAAATTCGTACCATTGTCACTAGTTGTAAAATCAATGGTTGCGTTATTTCGCTTTGCAATCGCATAACAAATTGCTAATCCCAATCCAGTTCCATTTTCTTTTGATGTGACAAATGGTGTGGAAATTCTCTCGATTATTTCAGGTGGAATCCCAGTTCCTTCATCATTAATTGACATAACAATTTTATCGTCTTCAATATAAGTATGTATTTTTACAATTTTTCTAACATCCATTGCATCTAAGGAATTACTAACCATATTTAAAAGTAGCTGTCGGATTTCATTTTGATCAATGATTAAATTAGGAATTTCATTTAGCTCTCTTATAATGAGTTTGTCCTCTTTTAATGCTCTAGTTTCAAGTAATGGATAAAAAGTATTTATTATTTGATTTAAATTATGTTCTTCAAGCTTGTTAGGCTTTTTCTTTGCAATATCGAGAAATTCAGTAATAATTGCATTTACCCGATTAATTTCATCGATCATTAATTCAAATATTTGACTATAGCTTTCAAAGTCTTTATTTTGTAATCCTAATTGTAAAAATCCCTTTACTGTAGTAAGAGGATTTCTAATTTCGTGCGCTACACCAGCAGCCATTTCTCCTATTATTTTTAGTTTTTCATCTCTCAGATATATTACTAAAAATAGCTAGTATCCCATTCTGATCGGGTATCACCTTAATTTCATATGGAATAAGTGAATACTCCGTTATTGTTTCAAAGACTTCCGCCATGTTATTAAAAACTTCATGTAGGTCAACATGATTAATTAATTGATTTTCTTTATTTAATGATAAATTACTATTTGAAACCAAAGTCATCATACCCCTTCCTTTTTTTATGACTAATAAAAAATCTAACCAGTTTATTTTAGAATATCATATTTCTGAATTTTCAGAAATAAACCCTTATCCCATTATTCAGTTAGATACAAACAAAATTAAATTTATAATTTCATTACATTACTTAAAAGATACTCTTTTTACTTCTTTCTTTATACTAAATCCAGGAAAAAATCCACCCTTTTGAGGTTCTCTTTAATATGATCATTAGTAAACAATATAAATAGAACAATCTATAAAAATTATTATTGAGCACCCGGTTACTTATTATTTTAAAAATGCAAAAAACAACAAATGCACCAAATGGAAATTTAAAATAGCTCAAAACACAAAAAATCCCCTCATATTTTCCCTATGAACAATAGGTGAATTATAGAAGGAAAAGTTTTAAATGAGTATAATTTTTTTACTTTAAAAGAATTTAACTATCATTCTTATTAATGAGTTTAATTGCTTTTTGGATCGACCGTTTTATTCCTGTGTATCCTGTACATCTACATAAATTACCTGATAAAGCTTCATTTATTTCTTCATCTGTAGGATTTGAATTTGTATCAAGAAGCGCTTTTACAGCCATTATCATACCTGGAGTGCAATATCCACATTGATATCCGCCCTCTTCTAAGAAAGATAATTGAATCGGGTGGAGCCCTTTTTCTGCTATTCCTTCAATTGTACAAATTGATGTATTATTTACTTGATAGGCCATCATCAGACAAGAATTAACTAATTTATTATCCATATGAACCGCACATGCCCCACACCGACCAATTTCACATGAGATTTTAGTTCCCGTCAGTTTTAATTCATCTCTTAAAATGTCAATTAGACGTTTGGTAGGTGAAACATATAATTGCTTTTCCTTATTATTTATTTTTAAATTTAGTTCAAGTAAATGAATAGGTTGATCTTGATCATATTTATTCATACCCATTAGCTCATCTCCTTGAATTTATTAATTGCAATAAATATTCTGGGGAAATTGGTAATTTATTGATCCAACATCCTGTTGCGTCGAAAATTGCCCTAGCAATTGCAGGAGCAACAGCAACTGTTCCGATTTCTCCAACTCCTCTAGGTCCAAATGAATCTTCTTCAACAAGATTTTCTATTGGGACTACATTTAATTTAGATGGAACATCACAAATTGTTGGTATTAAATACGTATCAAAGTTATCAGAAATGTATTTACCTTTTTCCATTATCGAATCTTCCATCAATGTATACCCTAATGCCATAACACCTCCACCCTCGATTTGACCTTTATAACCTAAAAGATTGACAACTGGACCAGCAGCAACTACTTGGTCTAATCCAATGATCTTGGTTTTTCCAGTCAAAAGGTCTACTTCAACTTGTGCCAAAACGGATGCGAAAGAATAAAGATAGTGACTACCTCCAACAGTAGCATCAGGACTTATCGGAAAATCAAAAGATGTCTGAACGATTATATCTTGTTTTTGAGGCAATTTTTGAGCAAGCTCTTTATACGTCATAATAAATTTTTCTTCTCTATCGTTAACTTTTAGCCAAATCCCTTTAGGTCCCATTTCAAGAAAGTTAATCGGTAATCTAGTAACCTTTTGAGCTAGTTCAAGAACTTGGATCTTAAATGAAGCTTCCATTCTTTTTAAAGAATGCCACACCATGCTTGTAGCTCTCGATGCTGTAGAAGAACCACTAATTGGCACCAATTCAGTATCACCTATAATAATATTAATATCTTGTTCAGAACAATTAAATTCATCGATTAATAATGTTTCAATTACAGCTAGAATACCTTGACCACATTCTTCAAATCCAAAAGCTGCTTCTATTTTACCTTTTCGAGTAAACGATAACCGACCTCCCGCTGGGTCTATTCTGTCGACCCCAAGTCCCCCACCATGCATTGTGATCGCAATACCTTTTCCATAAACCTTCCAATTCTGATTATGCTCATTTTTATTTAGTACAGGTGTTTTACATATTCGATTTAATACATCAAAAGCACTGTTTGTTGGTACGATTTTTTGACCTAATGGGCCTAAATCATTTATTTTTCTTAGATTTATTAAACGAAATTCGATTGGATCCATATTAAGCTTTTCAGCAATTCGATCGATTTGACCCTCAAGAGCAAACGTAATTTGATTTCCTCCAAATCCTCTAAATTCACCAGCAACTCCATTATTCGTAAATACTGAATACCCTTCAATTTCAATATTAGATATGATATAAGGTCCTGATGCATGTTCAATAGCAAAATCTAAAACTGCAGGACCTAATGTTGCGTATGCACCTGTATCAGCAATAATTTTTACTTTATGTGCTTTAATTTCTCCAATTGCGTTTACACCTGTTTTCATTGTAATTTTCATTGGATGTCGTTTTAATCCAGACTTAACAGATTCGCTTCTACTTTGGTGAATTTTTATTGGACATTTAGTTTTTAGAGCTAACAATGCACCGTATGGTTGAATATTTAATTCATCTTTCCCTCCAAATGAACCACCCATTGGGCTAGAGATAATTCGAATTGTTTCTTCTGGCATATTTAGAATCCTGGCCAATTGAAATCGATCTTTAAAACCATGCTGTGTTCCAACATACACCGTTAAATCCCCATTTATTTCAGGGACAATTACTCCACCTTCTGTTTCCATATATGCATGCATTTGCCTAGGTAACTCATATGTTTCTTCAATAATCATACTACATTCTCGAAACCCTTCGTCAACATCACCTTTTTGATATTTAGACTGATGTAAAATATTTCCTTGTTCATGTAATTTAGGAGCATCAAGGCGAAGGGCCATTTCAGGGCTATCAATAACAGGTAGCTTTCTATATTCCACTTTTATCAACTTTAAAGCCTGTTCAGCGATTTCTTCTGAATCAGCGGCGATTGCTGCAATTGCATCACCGATATACCTTACCCGGTCTTTACAAAAAACAGGTTGGTCAGGAACGATCAGACCAAAACCATTTAAACCTGGAATATCCTTATAAGTAACAATAGCTTTAACACCCGAAATTTTTTCAGCTTCTTCAATTGAAATAGATAAGATTTCAGCATGTGGCTCTGTACTTCTTAATACTTTCCCATATAACATTTTTGGAAAGGAAAGGTCCGTAAGATATTTCAGATTTCCGGTCACCTTGTTTAAACCATCAGGACGAATTCTTCTTTCCTTATTGGTAGGGGTCAAATCTTTACGCATTCAATCACCTCTCATTTACTACTTAGTTTAGCAATCTCGGAAACTATAATATTAATTGTAATGTCCTGTTTATAGTTCGAAGATGAAAAATGATCAGAAGGAGGATTGAATTCCTTTTTGATTGACTGAGCTATTTCATTGAATTGACATGGTGGAAGGAGTAACTCTTTAATAAGCTCTTCTGTACGATTTAACCTTTGGGGCAAAAAAGAGCTACCACTAACTGCTAAGTGAACTTTTTCGATTACCTTTTTTTTGCCGGTTTTGAAATAACCGCAGATACTCACTATACTTTGACAAAAATTCTCTCTTAATCCTATTTTTTGATAAAAATAATTTTCACGAGTATTCTTTTTTTGAACAGGAATAGTAATACTCACGAGGATAGAATTTAATAAAAAGTTCTTTTCTTTTATACATTCTGTTAATTTTTTTACTTTAATTTTGTCTCCATCATACAATAACAGACTTGCATCCAATACTAATAATGCCGGAATGACATCACCATATCCATTTGCAACATTCCCCCCGATTGTTGCTCTGTTACGAATGGCTGGAGATGCAATATTGCGAACAGCTTCCACTAAGATTGGGACATTTTCAAGGAAGATTGGATTATTCCTACAACAATCTAAAGTTGTTAAAGCTCCAATTTGGATAAAAGATTGCCCATATTTTGTCACTAATTCAATTTCCTTCAATTCTTTAATGTTTTCTATACTTATTATATTTTCCGGACACTGAATTCCCTTTTCCCATTCAGTTTGTAAAAGAGTTCCTCCCGCAATAAGGCATGAATTATAATAATATTGCCGCTTTAATTTGTATGTTTTCTCAAGTGTATCTGGAAACCAAACGGCTTGCTTATTAAGGGTCTCATCTCCTTTTCTAATCACAAATAAAATCAACTCCCTTCGCTACATCATACGCCTCTTTTGTATCGATATCGAAAAAATCCCACTTATTCTCAAATTCAACTAAAAAATCTTCTAGATTAGTATGATTCCGAATAATTGCTCTTGCTCCTTCATCTCCATTTAACATGAATAACTCAGGTATCGTATTTGGTGATAGTATAATAGGGGGTCTAGGAAAGCCTTGGAAGCTTGCTGCTAAAAAAGGAATTGTTGAATTCTCACTAACACGATTTAAATAAATTTCATGTAATTCATTAATCGTATGGATTGATAAAAAAGGTTGGTCTGCTAGGAGAATCATGATCCCTAAAGCCTTTGATTTTAGGGTTTGATTTAAACCACATTTTAGAGAATATGATTGTCCCTTGTTAGCACTTGCGCATGGAACATGTGTCCATGAATCTTTATAAGGTTTTTGAAAAAGATCTTTGCTAATCCAATTTAGTGAATCATCTTCTTTTGTTACGACAAAAACATGGTCAATATTAGAATTGATAAATGTACGTAAACCGATACTTCCAATTGTAGAATTACCTAATGGAAGTGACATTTTATTCTGTCCCATTCTTTTACTACTACCTGCAGCAAGTAAAATTGCAACGATTCTACTATTCTTCATACTTAGATATCTTCTTTATTCTTTGTCGTTGAATTAGTTCACCAACAATACTGATTGCAATCTCTTCTGGTCCTTCAGCACCAATTTGTAGGCCAGCTGGACTGTTTATTTCTGTATCTACTTTTTTACCTTCCAAAAGTCGTTGTATTCGTTTTTTTCCACCTAGAACTCCTAAATACTTAAGATGAATATTTAAAATATGATTTACTATTTCCTTGTCTTTTTGGAATTGATGGGTAATGATTATAGCAGAATCAGAAGCAGTCAATTGAAGTCTTGGTATGATTTCGCTCGGAAAGCCCACAAGAATTTGATCTGCGTCTGGAAAGTATTCTTTAGAGCAAAGATCTGCACGCCAATCAGTTATCGTTACAAAGAATCCTGCTAAAGATGCAAGTTTTACTAAAGGAATCGCATCTTTACCTGCTCCGAACACGAATAATCGAGGCTTTGGATAAAAAGTATGTAGATACGTATTAGTTTTAAGCGGTTTAATCATTCGTAACCCACTTTTTTGATTAGTATAATGTAATTCATTAAGAGCACTTTTAACCTGATCTAAATTTCTTTCATTACAATTTCCAAAAAAGGTCTGTTCATCCACGAGGAATAAAGTTTCAACTTCATTACGATCGTCAAATAAAATTTTCATCATCGATACACTCATACCATTTAATAAGAATCTTTTTAATTTAGTTAGTAAATTAAACATACTTTCATCAATTGGCTCTAAAAGCACAGTAATAATTCCGTTACACCCTGCTCCATTTCCCCATGTTAAATCATCCTCTGCACTCATGTCATAGGTAACAGTTTGAGGTGTTTTTCTTACTCTTGTTTCTTGAACTCGATATGACAAATCTGCTTCAAGGCAACCGGCACTTAGTAAGCCAACCTCTTTCCCATTTCCCTTAAACAACATAGAAGCTCCTTCTTTCCGGTATGCTGAGCCTTCTACATGAATAATAGTCGCTAATACATCACCCTCTTTAGCTGATGTAATTTCATTTAGTATCTCATGGATACTTTCCATTAGATCACTCCTAAATATAAAATCACTGATTCATAATCCAAACGGCATTTTTTTAGTAAATATTAATATATAGTTCTATGATGAATGTGTTATGTCTCCATACAAAATTAATTAACATAAATAATAACTACAATAAAAAAAGATTAACCATAATCAATGGTTAATCGATAAATTTAAGTAAGTTAAATTGAAAAATATAAACTTAATACAAAATTTTTATTTTTTTATACCTAGCGCGTTCTTTCCAATATTAGCTAGTACAGTTTGTCCATCTTTAGTTGGATGTATATCTCCCTGTCTAACATACGTTGCTTGTTTTTCATCAAACGCAGAAAAAGCATCAGCTATTTTTACATTTTTGTATTTATCTGCAATGCTAGCAATTTTAGGATTAATGATGAGAGATAATATTTGATTTGAAAGTTTATGCATCGGTTGATTATTTACTTGAAATGGATTATAGAAATTGTACAAAACAATCGTAGCATCACTAAGTTCACGAATTTCCTTAATTATTTCATTTAAATTTCCAGTTAATTTTGGCATCATTGAAGCAATTTTAACTGGAAGTTGTTCTAAATGATTACTTTTTTTCAAAGTATGTAACAAATCATTATTTCCTATATCCAAAGTAATATAGTCTGCATGTCTTATTGATTGTCTGAAGTTGATATCATATTTTATTGCTTGTAAAAGATTAGCTGTCGTCCAACCTGGAACGCCTAAATCACGAACTTCAAAGTTTGCGTTTTCACCAATTAGAAATGGGAACGCATAGTTTGATGGTATATTATTATTAGTGCCTAGATTGAAACCAAATGTTATGGAATCTCCAAGACCAACTAGATCAATCTTTTCATAAGTATTAACTTTATCTTCTTTTGCAAGTGCTGTATTTGAAAACAAAGAACCTGCTAACGCAAAAGTAAGAAATGTTATTACAATTTTTTTTCTTTTCAACAAATACGCCCCCTTAAATAAGTGTATTAAGATACTAAACTTCTTTTTATGATTAGTAAAAAGTAGTAATACAAGACTTAAATTACCAATTTTCAGGATTATACTCTAAATATATAGGTATTGTGTTTTATTAAATTATTTGTCTAAAAGAACAAAAACATGTAACCATTTAGCATAGATTTGATAATAAAAGATGAAATTTGAGAAATAAAAAAACTAACTGTATTTATTAGCTTCTTTCACGCTGTTGGATAATAACTTTGTCAATTAATTACCAAATTTTCGTAAAGGAGAAGGGTGTTGTTGATTTCCACTACAGGATGCTCGCTTTCCATGGGGCGAGACCTGAGCCTCCTCGGCGAGCCTGCGGGGTCTCAGGCTTCCCGCATATCCCATAGGAGTCGAGCACCCCTCCGTTCCAATCAACTCATTCATCAAAAAAAGTATACAAAAAAACTTAATCAAATAGCCTTTACTTTTAGTAACTTAAAAGCTTATTAATCAGTTTGTAGGTAAATTAAGATCGAAATTAATTTAAACTAATCAATTGTATTTGTTTTTCTATAAAATTAACTCATAAATTTTTAACCTATGAAAAAACATTACTAGAAATGGTGGAAAAACAGTTTAACATTTAAAACTATAAATAGATTATCCAAAAATGATAATTTCATCTTTAAATAAATGTTCATTTAAAGTTCGTTTTCCCAACTGACAATTTTATATTACAACACTCTTAAAAAGCTAACTGAACTAGTTAGCTTTTTTCAATTCGCAAGTAAATTTGAAACTTCTATTCTTGATCTAAATTTAAATCTCAACAACTTTTGAAGGGTTATTTAGTTTATATTTAACTTCTTTGTTTAGTTTCTTATCAACTACTTTCCCATCAAATTGATAAGATTTACCTACTTCTAATTCAGCTGCTTTTAAAGTTTTGCTTAATGAACACCAAGCATTTCCAATTACTAAATCCTGATCTCCTTTGACGGCCACGTTTTCCCAAATTACAATCTCTTCTTCACTATCATTAAAATGATTATATTTTGTACTAAATTCTTTAATCGTACCGTTAAAATGTGATTTATCAGTTGGTAATGTAATTAAAACTTCCTCTTTCTTTTCTACTTTTTTCTTTGTAGTAGCTTTAGAAGTACTTTCTTTTGACTTTGTTACTGTTTCTGATTCTGATTTCTTCTCTTCACTGTTCTTCGTATCACTTTCACCAACTGTGTATACTTTCTTAAAACTTGGGGACTGCATTTCTTTTAAATAAGCAGGATGAATACATGTTAAATTGCCATCTTCAAATTCAATAATAATTGTATGATACTCATCTGTAACCCCATAAGTTTCATAGCCAACAAGCTTTACATTTACTTGAAAGTCTTGACCTTTGAATAAAAAATCATGTTTTGGATTTTTATTAAATAAACCCCAAGTTCTTCCTTTTTCTAAATAATCCTCATCAGACAAAAATCTTGTAAATTCTCCTTTTGGAGGTATGTATTTTATTAACTCAGTTTTCTCATTTTGAACTATATTTTCTGTCATTTTATTTACTCCTTTGGTGAATCTTTTTTATTTCCAGATTTACACAGTGGTTGTTTTATTAGTTATATGTCAAAATTATAGTTTAGTTTGGAACTTTTTGTCCATCTTATCGTTAAAAGAAATAATTTTAGGAATATATTACGATACGTGAAATTTTCGCGAATGAATTGCTGTTGATTCAGTTTTATTAATAATCTTAAATTTAAAGTTGTAAAATTCTTTTGTATATAAAATACGGTGAATGAAATTTCATTTACTATTATGAACTAAAGCACAAAAAACGCCGATTTTTTAACCGACGTTTTTTTAAATTTAAAATTAAAATTCCACCTTATCAAAATGATAACAATTTGTTAAATATGAAGTATTTGAATTTACGACCAACTTTTGGCAATAGTCTTCTAATACTTTTGGTCCTGTAACAAATTTACTCATCGCAAATGTACCTTTTCGATATCGGTCTGTTCGATCCCTTGAACTATCAAATCGATAGTAGATTAATTTTCCATTATATTGGTATTCGGTAATCACTGGATCACCCTTTGAAGTAAATTCAACAAATCGAATAAAGTCAGGCTTCTTATTTTTTACATTATTAATAAATTTTTGAATCCGTACATTATGGTTAGTTGTTCTTCCTATTATTAATATATCTCCTTTTTTTAGCGCATCTTCCTTACTATAGGATGCTGGGATTTTGTTAGTTACTTTTTCTCCATAATTCTCGATTTCTTTTTTTAGCATTTCTTTTGTAAATACACTTGCCTCGGCCACCATAAAATGATCGAAGGAAAAACCAAGAACTATTAAAAGCATAAACGATACGATTGATTTATACATTTTGCCCTCCAATAATACAATTAATATTATTGGTTAGTTTTTCCATTCAGTATTAACTTATGCAATTGACAAAAAATCCACCTTAGTAGAAAGGTGGATTTTTACGCTGATGAAAAACAACCTTGTCAATTAAAATACCAAATTTTCGTAAAAGGAGTAGAGTGATGTTGATTTCCACTACAGGATGCTCGCTTTCCCTGGGGCGAGATTCTTTAGCCTCCTCGGCAAGCCTGTGGGGTCTCAGCCTTCCCGCTAATCCCATAGGAGTCGAGCACCCCTTTAGTTCCAATCAACTTATTCAATCAAAAAAAGTCTACAATAAACCATAATCAAATTGCCTTTACTTAGAGTAACCTAACTGTAGTATATTAATCTGCTTGTAGGTCAATTAATATCGAACATTAATCAAACTAATCAATATTTAAATTGTTTTTCTAAAAATTAGCTCATAATTTAACTTCTGAAAAAATCATCATTAGAGTTATTGGAATCATGAAAATGGTCAAACATATTAACATATTCCATTCTTAAAACATTCATCAATAATTTCATCATAAAATAACTGTTCATTTAATGTCCGATTTCTCTTTTGACCATTTTATATTTCAACACTCTGAAAATCCACCTTTACGTAGAAAACTGGATTTTATTTACGAAGAGTGAGAGCTATATGAACTTGAATGTCTACGATGGTGGCGTCTAGAGGATGAAGAATGTCTGTAATGATGCCTTGACGATGAGTGGTCATGACGTCTTTTATGTTTTCGGTTACGTCGATGGGAACTTCCAAATATAGATTTAAAAATGCCTAGCTGGAGAGTTTCTTCTTCAAGAGAAAATCGTCCGACGTCAACAATTCGTACTTCGCCATCATTTGATAACATTAAATTATGATTATGTAAGTCGAATGCATTTAAACCCGCATTTTGAGCATCAAAGATCGCTTGATTAATTTCTGTTTCATATTGTTTACGTAATTTTTTACTGTTTCCATCTAATTGATAAAAAGTTTCCCCAAATATTCGATCACAGACCATAAAATCATTCGTAAATGTATGAACTTTTGGATAGTATATACTACGCTCGAGTAGGTGAAGTTTCATTCCGTCATCTCGACTTTTTCCATCTTCCTTAAATACTTTTATTACATAATTGTCTCTAGCGTAAACATTACCATCTTTTCCACTTGCTAAGTATTCAAAATGATCTGCATGTTCTCCAAATAAAGTAAAATCATGAATTTCTTTCAACAGCGATTGTTTCATTCATAAGCCCCTTTCAACTTGAAAACATTCTAAGTGATCAAGATTTAAAATTTCCTTTACAAATATATTCTTTAATAACATTCTTTTTACCTACCAACCATTGGTTTTGAAAAAAAGTTTACTTTAGTGGAGTAATTTGTATTAGCTTTGAATTTTGGGGATAATACCCTATTAACAGAGAAGATTAGCTATCATCAGTTAATTATGTATCAATCGTAATACAAAAAAAGTGTTGAACAAAAAGGAGTTTGTAAATATGCATGAAATAATTATGAGCTTAATCGCAGGTTTAATTGTTGGAGTTGTATTTACTCTCATTAAATTACCAATTCCGGCACCACCTGTATTTTCAGCAATTTGTGGGATTATAGGGGTGTGGGGTGGCATGAAATTAGTTCAGCTATTTATATAAATAAACCTTACTTTATTTAATGATATTTTTATATTGATTGGAAACAATAAGATTGCAAATTAGAAATTATTCTACGATTTTGTAGTTTGGAGGAAAATAAATGTCATATATTTTCGCAATCATTGGCATTATCTTGATACTTATTATTTGTTGGCTAATGTCTAATGATAAAAAGCACATTAACTATAAAGCTGTTGCCATCATGTTAGTGGTTCAATTGATTTTAGCTTGGTTTATGCTAAAAACCTCAATTGGAAGAACAGTTTTACAAAAGATCGTCTCCTTCTTTAATAAAGTATTATCTTTTGGTAATGAAGGTATTTCGTTTGTATTCGGTGATTTATCGACAAAGGGTTATTTCTGGATTAATGTTTTAATGATGATCATATTCGTATCTTCATTATTATCAATTTTGACTTACACAAGAATACTACCATTAGCAATTAAATATATCGGTGGTGCAGTTGCAAAAGTTACAGGATTACCAAAGATTGAGTCATTCGTTGCTGTAAATAGTATGGTATTCGGTGATACAACAGCAATTCTTTCTGTTAAAACTGAATTACATAAACTAACACCTAACCGATTATTTGTTGTCGTTACATCTTCGTTAGTTGCGGTATCTTGTTCGATCTTAGGTGCATATATGCAAATGATTCCCCCTGAATATGTACTAGTTGCACTACCGATCAACGTGTTCTCTGGTTTAATTCTTTCTTCAATGGCATGTCCTGTTACATCAGAACAAGATGAAGATATTAATGTCAAAGAAATGATTAAAGAAAAGTCATTATTTGAAGCCATCGGTAACGGTGCACTTGATGGTGGTAAAGTTGCCTTAATTGTAGGTGCAATGTTAATAACCTACATTGGTTTACTTGCAATGATTAATTTCGTATTCAATTCGATTATCGGAATGACATTTACTGAAATTTTAGGATATGTTTTTGCACCTGTTGCTTTTATCATGGGTATACCAACAGATGAATTAGTACGTTCCGGATCAATTATGGGTACAAAAGTCGCTGCAAATGAGTTTGTCGCAATGCTTGATTTCCAAAAAATCATTCCTAATTTATCAACAAAAACTGTTGCGATTGTGTCATCATTCTTAGTATCATTTGCTAACTTTTCATCCATTGGTATTATATATGGTGCAATTGCTGCAATTGATAAAAAACAATCGGAGCTTTTTGCAAAATTTGGATTAAAAGTATTATTAGTTGCTACGCTAGGTTCAGTTTTAACAGGAACAATTGTAGGATTATTTGTTAGATAATACTTATATTCATTTAAAATAACGTATAACAAAACAGCTGAATCAAATTTAGGTTTTCGGCTGTTTTGTTTATTATCTTAATTAATTTCTTGTATTGGTTTTAATTCTCTTTAATCCATTGATACATATAACCAATTTTCTAGATGATAGATGTTTTTTGTCATACACTACAAGGAAATACATTTTAAAAACGATGTCACCTTCATAATAATAATCCCCCATTTAGAGATTAGTGCAATTTTAAGCAATACCCCCCTTCTTTTTCTATCAATTCAAGTATCTTAATTTAATTCTAAACTTAATACGGTATGTGAAATTTCCTCTCATATATAAAACATTTTAATATTTGTATTGTTAGTATTCATTTTGAAATAAATTGTTCAAAAAATAACATATTAAATAAACCAAAATCTCGTTAAAATAATCGAAGTAGAAATCTAATTTTGTTATGTCTAATTGATTATTATCTTTCATAACAATACAAGTTTTAAGGAGATTTAATTATGCAATTTGTTACAATACTCACCCTTTTCTTATGTACCTTCTTCCCAATATTACATATGATTAATGCACTTCCAATCTTTTATAATCGTAAGAAACGAAAACAAAACATTGTACGATCTAATAAAAGCATTAGCATACTCATACCATGTTTTAACGAAGAAAGCATTATTGAAACAGCTATAAAAGGTATTAATAGATTAGATTACTCAGCAAAAGAAGTTATTTATATTAACGATGGATCACAAGATGAAACCATGAAAATTTTGCATAAACTTCTTCGTCTTTCACCAGAAGAGCGAAAAATATCAAATCAGTTAAAGAGTAATAAAATCAATAACTTTTATAAATCGACTATTTACCCTAATGTCTACGTAATTGACAAAGTAAATGGTGGAAAACATGACGCTTTAAACGCTGGAATCGAATATTCAAAAAATGAATTAGTCGTAACTTTAGATGCAGATAGTATTCTTGCAAACGACGCATTGCATGTTTTGAATGAAGTTTTCCAAGATCCAGATGTATTAGCAGCAGGAGGAATGGTGCACCCCCTTCAAGGTGTCCAATTTAATGAAAAAAATATCGAGCGTACTTTATCGGTTAATCATGTCATTCGATTTCAAATTTTTGAGTTCATAAAAGGATTCTATATTAATCGAGTTTCACTTGCGAAATTCGATGCACTATCCGTTATTTCCGGGGCATTCGGGGTTTTTAATAGAAAGATTTTATTTAAAGTTGGTGGATATAGAAAGACTTTAGGTGAAGATATCGACATTACATTAAAATTCCAACAATACATTTTAAAAAATCCTGGTAAGAGAATGGTTTTTGTACCCAATGCTGTATGCTATACAGAGTGTCCAGAAACGTGGAAGGATTTATTTAAACAGAGAATTCGTTGGCAAAAGGCATTTATTGATTGTGTCATTTATTATTTTCCGATGCTTATAAAGACCTTTTTATTTCGCACCGTTTCTTTCTTTATGCTAATCGATTCTTTTATATTAGGTACAGTTGCTATCTATTTTACGCTTTTTAATTTTGGTTATATGTTGTTTACAAATATAGGAAATGCTCAAAATCTACTATTATTCTATCTGCTTGGAGTTGTATCTTTAAATTTTATTTATAGTCTATTTGCTATGTATTTGGCTAATTATTATGGCGTTAAATTTAAAGGCAAAGAAAAGATCAGATTGACGGTTACAATTATTTTAGACTTATTTGTCTATCGTTTTGTAACATTGTTTTTTGTGCTATTTGGCACTATTTCCTATTTTATAAACCGTAATGATTGGAACAAAGTTTCACGATCCGGAAGAATTTATGAGTTAGAAAAGGATAAAGGAATGAAGAACGTTGGATAAAAAACTTGTTATCGTATATGCTGTTCTAATTTCATCATTTTTGATAGCATATCCGTTTATGAAAAGTAGTGCATCTTATTTGTCAGAATCTAAACCACAAAATAATTTGGTGCAAACTACTAATTGTAAAAATTTGCAAAGTAAAGTTCAAACACCACAAGAAATTCAAAAAAACAAAAATAAAGCTAACATTATTTTTACAATGGATGATGGATGGGAAACGCAATTTACGAAAGGTTTTAAAATCCTAAAGGATAATGATGTAAAAGGAAGTATTGCTGTCATTCCTTCGAAAATAGGTACTGAAGGATACATGTCATTAAGTCAATTAAATACTTTATATCGTTCTGGTTGGGATTTAATGAATCATACTAATACACATCGACATTTAGCAAGTTTAAAAAAACAAGAACAAAAAAGTGAATTAAACGATGCACGTAAATGGCTTGATCAACACTGTTTTACAAGAGCAAGTAATATCGCAGTTTATCCATATGGGTCTTTTAATCAAGATACCTTGAAAACTTTGCAGGAAGAACATTATCGAAGTGCTCGTACCATTAAGGATGGAATACAAACAAACAATATCAAAAAATATGAAGTCCGTACGATTAATTTACTTCCTAGTACCGACATTTCATGGGTTAAAGATCAAATTGACTTAGCAATTAAGACGAAACAATCAATTGTATTTACGAATCATCGATTTGAAAAAAAAGCTGATAAAGCTCAAATGAATTTTGATCCAGAAAAGTTTAAAACGATTGTTAATTATGTCGTAAGTAAAAAAGATGAACTAAACATTTTGACATATTCTGAATGGCTAGATTTAAAAGAGATTAAATAACATTATAAATATTAATTCAAGCTGCTTTGGCAGCTTTTTTCTTCTAAAATAATAATAAGGAGAGTGAGGGGTTCGTTATCTACTTACCTCTCACTCTCCTATTATCTAAACTTTAAAAGAAATTAACTTACTTGAATATCAGATTCATTCATTTTCGATGTGTTTAATTGTGTTTTATTTGTTACAAACTGGATGATTATACAAACTATAAGAACACCCAATAAAATTGCAGATGCGATTTGTGTTCCGTTCTCTAACCCTAATCCGCCTTTTTCTTGAGGTTTAATTAGGAAATCTCCGAATGTTGCTCCAAACGGTCGTGTCAACACGAACGCTATCCAAAATAAAAATACTCTATTTAAATTTGTAAACTTATATGCTAAAAGAATTAATAAAATTAAGCCACCTGTTAGCATAGCCCCCTCGGCTATAGTTAGTCCTAATCCTTGTTCTAGATAGTTACCACCACCTGCTAACGTACTTACTCCATCAGCTTTATGCGATAAAAAATCACCTGCTGCAGTCCCTAATGTATTAGATACAAGAATAGCAATCCAATATAAAACTTCAACTCGTTTTGTTTCAATTTTTTTCACATTTAAAGTTGGCTCTGTAAAATACCAAAAGATAAAAATGATAGCTAGCAAACTTATTAGTATGAGTGAGCCTTTCATATAACCTAGCCCTAATGAGCGATCCATATAATCAGAAAATGCTGTTCCCGCAAGACTAGTTGATAGAATAACAGTCCAATAGACAGATGGTACATATCTCTTAACAAATAATTGAATGATTAAAAAGACAGCAAATACTCCCACGAAAAACAGAAATGGAGTTAAATAATTATCCTCTGTTCCAGGTACAGTAACTAAATCACTCCCTGTTTCTCCTAGTGTTGTCGCTGCAATCTTCATAATCCAAAACAAAAAGGTCAACTGTGGAATTTTACTAACTGACGACTTTAAAACTTTTTTTGCATTTGACATTAAAATATCATTCCCTTTCATATGTAATTTAAATACAATTTATAATCCCATACAATTATGAAAGGAAAATGAAAATGGTAATTTTTTGAAAAAAATTCACCTATTCTTTAAAATTTTTCAACTTAACTCTAACTTAAAATTATGAATAGATCTTTACTGTTTTTTCTAATAATCATTGAAATTCACTCCAGCAAAACCATTAGTCATTATAATATCTTAGCCATATAATATTCATCAAAGCTTTTACCATCTATTAGTAAGGAATTTATTTTTGTTCCTTCGATTTGATAACCCATCTTTTTATATAAACCAACTGCTGCTTCATTCTGTTTTACAACAGTTAATTCTAATCTGAATATACTATGATTAATAGCCCATTCTTCTATTGCTTGAAATAATTTTGTCCCAATTCCCTTACCTGAAAATTCCTTTAAAATTCCAATGACAAGATAGACGGAATGTTTTTTCCTTTTTGCAGTACTCCCAATTGCAAAAGCATAGCCGACTAACTTGCCAGAAGTTTCTTCCGCAACAAATATAGTTGAATTTGAGGATTTTTCAATTACTTCTAACTGTTTACGTTGTTTATCAGTTGTTAGATTCCTTTCTCCTGCTCCATAAAGCATGAAATCTGCCTGGCTTTCAACTTCAGAAATTATTTTTGCAAAATTTTCCGCATCCTCTAGTTTGATTTCTCTAATTTTCACTTCTGACCCACCTTATGTATTGATTTTTTTCATAATTAAATTGTCGATCAAACAATTAAGAAAGTAAAGATTCTAATAAACTTGATAGACGAATATCTTCGTTTGTTATAGGATTCTCGTAACGGCTTGTTCGCACGAATAGCTTTTTAATATTCGATGTGATGGTATTGAATCCCTTTATTCTATGAACTTAAACTATATCAATTAGTGTTGTTCATGACTCATTTAAAAAAGAAGCCGAAATTTCGACTCCTTTGATGTTGGCTTTTTTAAATAGGGTTTTTCAGGCAAAAAATATGGAAACGTCTGATTTTGACGTTCCCCTTTCTTTTTCAGTAAAACACTCGATAATGAAATAAGCTAATTAATTTATATAATCTTACCAGTGTACTTGAAGTTTATTACCATTTGGGTCATAAAAGTGGAAAAAGGCATGACCGTTATCTTCTTTTATTTCCTCTACCTTAACTTGATGATCAATTAAGTGTTGATGAAATTTAGATAATTCTCGACTTGTAAAGCCAATGCTAAATGCTTGTTCATTATCAATTGTAAAATGTACAAATGTTTCATCTTCAGTAGGAACTAAGATAAGTAAGAAAGGTCCTTCATTTACTTTTAAAATCGCAAGTTCCTCATTATTGTTTACTAACTGCAGCCCTAATACATCTCTATACCACCTAGCAGACAGTTTTAAATCCTTTACAGGAATTCTTATATAATGTACTTGTTCAATAAATGATTTACTCATAGCCTTTTATCCTTTATTTAATCTGATCTATGAAATAATTCCCTTTCTATCTACCTTTTTCCTTCTGAAATTGAATTAACTTACCATTGATTTGGCAAATTATGTCCGATAATACCATTAAAACTAATTTGCCCTCAGTTAATTTTACAACCGTTAAAGTAAATCACTTAATACATTATTTTTTAACTAATCTTTAAAATTAAATCCTTTTATTCAGGAATTTGGCTAATGCCTCAACTATCAAATTATGATCATCCTCTTGAGCTAAGCCTGAAACCGTAATGACACCAATTACGCCAGATCCTTCAATTTTAATAGGAAATGCCCCTCCATGTGCAGCAAACTCAGACGGACTGGCCGAGTAAAATTCATTATATGATCTATTTTTCATCTCATTGTAAAGTCTCATATAATAAGAGCTGCAATGATGACGGAGAACAATATTAGCTTTTCGCTTGATCCATAAATCTTGATCTGGTGATGTATGATCCATTGCATAATGAAAAACGCTTTGACCATTTTTCAAAATATTTATAGCAACTGGTTTATCAAACTCTTTAGCTGCTTCAATCAGTAACAAACCAATTTCTAAAGCATTTTTGTTTGAAAAACTTTTAAAGATTAGATTCTCTTCTTGTTTTTTTACCACTTCAAGTTTTTGTTGAATAGTTATCTCTTCCATACGACCCCCAAATTAAAGATAGATTACTTTCTTTTCTTCGCTACTTTTAAGTGCTGCTTCAATGATTTTAATAACACATAAGCCTTCTATACCTGTAACGGGAGCATCGCAACCATTTAAAATACTTTCAGCAATTTTCCTGTAATATGTTGTATACGAACCTGGTATTGTTTCAATCGTTTCTTCCATTTCTTTTTTGCCGTCAACAGTATAGAGCTTTCCATAGAAATGTGGTTCATCCGTTCCCCATTTTTGTTCAGTAGGCTTTTTACCTTCTTTTAGTGCAGCTTCTTGTCCATCTATACCATACTTTATAAAGCTACCCTTGTTTCCATGAACTTGAAAACGCGGTCCGTTACTTGGAATGATGGAACCAGAGTGCAATATAACACGTAGTTTGTCATAACCTAGGATGATATGGAAATAATCATCTGTCTCTGCATTTTCTCTTTGTGCAAATACATCCGCAAAGATGAATTGAGGTTGTCCAAAAAGGCTTAAAGCTTGATCAATTAAATGTGAACCTAAATCGTATAACATGCCAGAACCAGGACCTTGCTTTTCTCTCCATCGATTTCTTACTTCTGGTCTATATCTGTCAAAGTGAACTTGATATGTATTGATTTCACCTAATACACCTTCATTTATTAACTTTTTAACTGTTAAAAAGTCGTTATCCCATCTTCTGTTATGGTAAACGCTAAGTAGTAAATTCTTTTCTTCAGCTATCTTAATTAGCTCTTCTGCTTCCCATGTTTCCACTACCATCGGTTTTTCTAATATGACATGTTTACCAGATTCTAAGCTTTGTTTTGCCATTTCATAATGCATTCCACTTGGCGTAGTAATGACAACTAAATCAATCAATTTATCTTTTAATACATCATCTAAACTACTTACTACATGAACATCTCCTAAATCTCTTTGGACATCTTCCTTTTTTGAACTAACAACTTTAGTTAATTCAAATTCATCTAGAACGCTAATAAATGGTGCATGGAACGTAGCTCCTGAAAAACCATATCCAACTAAACCAACCTTAATTTTTTTCATCCGAAACCCTCTCACTTTCCTCTTCTTCTAAACTAATTAAATGAATATTGAATTCGATTATTTTTCTTTTAAATTCTTCATCTGGATCTTTGTCTGTAATAATGATGTCGATCCCCTTCATATCACATACCTTGTGCAGAAAAACTTTTTCGAACTTTGTATGATCTGCCAATAGAACTACTTGTTTTGCACAACTGATCATTTTTTTCTTTAAAAACGCTTCCTCTTCATCAGGTGAAGTTATTCCGTCTGTGCTAATTCCACAAGCACCAAGAAATAGCTGATCAACTTTGTAATCATTAAGTGTTTCAATTGTCCTAGGTCCAACTAAATTTCTATTTTTTCGATTAAATTTTCCTGGTAGCATAAAGGTTTGAACTTCTTCATACTCGCCTAATAAATCAACTATATCAATTGAATTTGTAATCACATTGACTTGTTTATTCGACATAAATTTCGACATGAGTGCACAAGTTGAAGATGTATCCATCAATAAGTCACTAGTTTCCCGTATAAGTAATGTTGCTCTTTGCGCAATTTTTTCTTTGCCTTCCGTTGCAGTTCTTTCTTTATAATCGGTTAAATTTCGATTACTAGTTGGAAGTGTTGCTCCACCTTTAATTCGAATAATTTCCCCGCGTTCTTCTAGTTTGACAAGATCTCTCCTTGCTGTATCCTTTGAAACGCTAAGCATCGTACATATTTCTTCTAAAGTAATCTCACTATTTGAAGCCAAATACTTTATTATCAAAGTTAATCTTTGTTCTTGATACATCGTTTAGAGCCCCTTTATCTATTTCCTAAATATAATTCTAAAGCTATTATATATAATTAATCTAAGTATTTCTATAACAAAACTTAAAAAACTTAATTTAATTATGTTATTTAAGTTTTTAAGGAGTTATTTATAACATAAAATAAAAAAGACGGTATTTTAACTTAACCGTCTTTAAAAACTGTTTTATAAAAATTTAATTTGGTGGAATTGATGACTTTTTCCATTCCATTCAATTATAAATTCTTCAATCCCTAAAACTGCAGTCTCGGGTTTTGACACTTGATGATCAATCCATTTCTTAAGTTTAGGTAATACATCATTATGAAATTGGGATTTTGCCTTCTCTGGATAAATAGTTTGCGAGATTGGATAGAAATAAATTCGAATATCCTTGTCTCTATTACAAGTAACCGAAGCTACAACGGTACCGCTAATTTGTGGTGGTCTTGCACAACGATTATCAAATTCAAACTTTCTTGTTAGGCCAAATATAACACTAGCCTCTTCTTTACTAGGAAGATTCAACCTTATTTGTTTTCGATTTGCAGCATATGTTTCAATTTTATTGAGATTTCTAAAAAAAACGATCTTCAATTTTGCACCTCCTAATAATAGCCACAACAAATATAATTTCTACTTCATTTAATTTATGCCCCTACTAATAATCATATTGACCTACTTTGAAATAATCACAATAAAAAAAATCGACAAAAATGTCGATTACGTTCAAAGCTAGTAAACTATTTGAATTATGGTTGAATTAAGTAAGAAAAAATTATTTAATATAGTAAACTAGTCCTCCAATACTTATAAAAAAAATGCCAAAAACGCCTGACCATATGGAGATTTGATCTTTATTTAAGTGCCCTAACTTAAATAAATCATCTTTCACAACTCTTTGTTGTTCTGGAGCTTGAAACGCACCTATGAGTATTCCAGAAATAAGTATAAAAATTGCACCAATAATCAAACAAATTTTCACCAAATTTATTCCACTCTCCTTTATGAATTATATTCAAAGGAGAAGTACCAAAACCCTTTAATTTTTCCACTTATCTAATCGAATCAACTACTAATCTCCAAAGAAAATTTCCAACCAACAACGACAAGCCAATATACAGAACAAAAAAGAGAAGTACTACTAAAAACCTCTTAAACTTATTCAGCATAGTAATCCCCCATTATGTAAAAGATTAAGTGTCAAATAAGTAAATTTATATAATTTTATACTGATAATGGGGAGAAAGAACTTAATTAGCTAATATTTTCTTTTTAAAAAACCTCTCAAAATAGAGAAGTTCAGAGTGTTGAAATATAAAATGGTCAATATAGAAAACGGACATTAAATGAACATTTATTAATGATGAAATGATAACTTTTGGTTGAGCTATCTATTAATGGTTTTAAATATTAATATGTTTGAGCAATTTTATGATTCCAATAACACTAGTAAGTTTTTTTATAAGGTAATAATATTATATGCTAATTTATTGAAGAATAAATTTAGTTTATTAATTAATGTTCGATCTTAATTGACCTACAAATTAATAAACAACTGATAGGATACGCTAAATAAAGGCTATTTGATTAGTTTTTATTGCAGACTTCTTTTTGATGAATAAGTTGATTGGAACGAAAGGGGTGCTCGACTCCTATGGGATAAGCGGGAAGGCTGAGACCCCGCAGGCTCGCCGAGGAGGCTAAAGAATCTCGCCCTATGGAAAGCGAGCATCCTGTAGTGGAAATCAACATCACTCTACTCCTTTATGAAAATTTGGTAAGTTAATTGACAAGGTTGTTTTTTTTCAGCGTGAACCTCTCAAAATAGAGAGGTTATTTGTCAGCCTTAAGATTATATACCGGTTTCATAAAGAAATCGATCTCAATCTGTTCCGTAATATTTTCTAATATTAATTTAGGCTTTTTATATACCATTGGTGATTCATCGACTGTATGTTTATTGACTGATGTAGTATATACACCTTTCATTGCTTTTTGATAAACATCTAAGTCGACTTTATAGACTGCGTCTGTTCGGCTCATAATTCGGCCTGCCCCGTGTGGTGCTGAATAATTGTAGTCACTTGAACTTTTACCTTTCCCTACAACACATCCATACGCCATATTAAATGGGATAATAATTTCTTCACCTTCACGAGCTGAAATTGCACCTTTTCTTAGAATATTGTTTTGAAGGTCAATATAATTATGTACTGATTCAATTTTTTTAATCGAATCAAAATCGAGTTTAAAATATTTTTCAATGATGATTTTAGCAATCGTTTCTCTATTTAACGAAGCAAAATGTTGAGCAATTGATAAATCTCTTAAATATGCATCTTTGTCTTCCTGTTTAGATAAATATTCGAATCCTTTGTAACTTTCTCCGAATAATTGTTTCATATTTTCTTTAGCAACATTTATATGATGTTTTGCAATTTCAAATCCAAAATTTCTTGAACCTGTATGGATGACAAGCCAAAAATGATTATTCTCATCTTTATCTATTTCTATAAAGTGATTTCCAGAACCTAACGTTGCAATACTGTTCATTACATACATATAGTTCAGATTAAGTCTCTCAATCGCTTCAGCAATCTCTTCCGGCTCAATCACAGGTTCCTCATGGATATTTGAACCAATCGGGATCTGTTTTCGGATGAACTTATCAAGTTTTTCACTCTTTATAGATTTCATTCGCCCTAGATGGTATGCACTAACTCCACATCCAATATCTACACCGACGATTGAAGGGATAATAAAATCATTCAACGTCATCGTAAAACCTACCATGACACCTCCACTAGATATATGGCAGTCTGGCATGACAACAATGTTTGAATTTGCAAAGCATTCAGTATCCAAGATTGTTTTTAATCGTGTAATGACATTTGTATCAACATAATCAAGTAGTATTTTTCCATTATTGTGTTTTCCATTGAATTCTAACATGCGTGATCCTCACTTGTGTTTTTCTAAAACTGTTTTTCATAAAGTCCTATCCACTTAACAATAGAACAAACTTAGAAATATTATACCACCTCTAATTATACGATTCGTTAACTTCCTGAAAAATAAAGCATCATCTACTTCTTTCACCGTATTCTAATAATGCATTTTTTAGTAGAATATCAGTATAAAACTCTAACTCTCCTTTTTACATTTAATACCTCTAATCAAACTATTAGAAGTGTATGTACATTAATTCCATATTCTTTTCACTTCAACTAAAGATTCACCTTCAAAGGTTAATTTATAAATATCCGGCATAGCAAGTTCATTCCAAAAATTAAAATCATATTTTTGATCAAAATAATTCATAATTAGCACCATCAAATTTCCATGTGTACCAATAACAATGTTTTTACCCGAATAATTTTTTAATAGATTGTTTATTGCTTCCAATCCTCTTTTTTGAGCCGTATAATTTGACTCTCCACCATTCAACGAACGCTTAAAGTCCATCCAAACTTCTCTTATTACTTTTTCAAAATCCAGGACAGGCTCTAGTGATAGGAGTCGCTCTTTAAAATTTTCTTCTATTATAATGTCTAAATTTAAGGATATGGCTATCTCTTCAACTGTTTGAATTGCACGTTTATATGGACTTGAAATAACGTAGTCAATCTTTTCATTTAATAGTAGTTTAGTAACAATATTTGCATCAGTAAAACCTTTTTTAGATAATGGTGGCCCATTTCATCAGGAGTATAAGTTGAATGAGCATGTCTTACTAAGTATAAGTTCGTTATCATTTGACATCACTCCCTTTTCAACATTTTTTACCTATCTATGAAATTCGACATTTTTTTAGCATTTCCTTGTACTGTCTTCGGTCATTAATAATACTTCAAATACAATGGTATTATCTATGGCTTCAAACATTTTTAAAAGTATAGTTTTGAGTAATTCAACTTAAACTAAAGTAAAAAATTACACAAGGTCCGGTGTGAATAAATGAATAAAATATGTATTACTACCATTTTGAGCACATTCATTTTTTTTAGTTCTTCGCATTTAGCGCTAGCAGAAAAGTTAAATGAAGTTTCTGCAACACTTACAGTCCAAGTAAGCCCAGCAGCAGACCCCTCAGGAGAATCTGGTCAACCGATTAAAGGCGCTAGGATTATTGTAATCAATTCATTAGGTAAAGTTTTAGGTACTGAATTAACTGATTCAAAAGGAATTGCAAAAATAAATGTAACAGTGATGAAGGATCCTCGTTTTTCTAAGAAGCAAATGGGAGAGGTTACTGTTATCGCTGTAGCAAACGGATATAATGAACAGATTGACTTTAGTGTACCAATCAATGAATTCAATGACCATATGGCTAAAGATTCGGTATCACTGTTGATTGTGGATCCAAAAAGGAGAAATGAACCACAATTTACTAATGGTTCATATCATCGGTTAACCGTATTTGAAATGTTAGATGATTATGCAAAGCAAATCGGCTTATCGAAACAAAATATTACAATGGATGCAGGAGTAGAGCCGCCTTGGGGACCTAATTTGAAAAAATAGTAAAGATAAATATACTTAAGTTTATCAACTTGCTATTTAAACCTTTCAAATATAAAAAATAGACTGTTTCAATTTAACAGTCTATTTTTTTATAATTTCCATTCAATTACTTAAAACGAAACTTCATACTAGAACTAAATCTGTATAACAAAATCTTGTTTCTCCTGAATAAACATCAGCAGTTAGCTTCTTTTCTCCAATGTTAAAATGAATAGGATTATTAAAAATAGGTCCATCAAATACAAATGAATGGTATTCTCCATTTTCACCACAAGGATCAACTTCTTTTGGAAGATCGTTGATTAAATGATAATCTATTTCTTTACCAGAAAATTCTTCTGATAATCTCGTTAAATCAACACATGTAATAATCGTTTTATAACCTAAAGAAATAAAGCGTTCGATCACATTTGTCGTAGCTTCACCCCATAAAGGAAAAATTGGCTTAATTCCTATTGGTTTAAGCATATCCTCTCGATACTTTCGTACGTCTTCAAGAAATAAATCACCAAATGCAATATATTCAATCCCTTGTTCCTTTAGCTCTAAATTAACCTTAGTCATTATTTCTTGATATTTTTGATTAGAACAATTTTCTGGAATCCAAATTTTCTTTAATGGAAGACCGATTGAATCTGCTTGTGCCTCCAATAATTCAACCCTCACTCCATGAATGCTCGTCCGATTAAATCCTTCGGTTACTGATGCGATTAGTACGACTACTTCAAATTCATCAGAATGCAAAAGATCATGCAATGCCAAAGTTGAATCTTTACCGCTAAAAGATACTGCTACTTTTTTCTTATTAATTGCGATTACCACCCTTATATTAAACTTTTAGGTTCCATCATCTTCCATAAAAAATTATAGCATTTTTTCAATTAATTAATATTCATTTAAATAACATAAAGCCGGTAATATGTCTCATTTTCAAAAATAGATAATAAATTTTTATAAAAAGGCTAATAAATAACGAAGAATGATTCACCGAAAAATAAAATTGACATACAACCATAAGGTGTTATAATTTAAATAACACCTTATGGTTGTATAAATTATTTATAGGAGGCAACAAGAATGGACAAGCAAGGTCAAGAAATGTTTTTAAATTTCATTTTACAAAGAGTTCAAGAGGGTAAGGAAGATGAAGCAAGGGAAATTCTTTTAGAAAACTTCAGAAAACAAGATGAAGGTACTTTTTCATTAGAAGAAGTTCAACAATTTGTTCCTAAGATGATTACTTTATTAAAGCCTGATAAACTTGAAGAAGTTAAAGCAGTTGTAATGCAATTCGCTGGAAACTTTGGTAAATAAAAAGAAAAAACTCTGTCAATCAGAGTTTTTTCTTTTATTTCACTATTTATTTAAACTTCCCACCAAATGACTACTTTAGCAGTTTCATCTTCAATCAATACTTCTACTTCTCTAGATGTCTTTCAAAAATAAAAAATGAATATAGTCGATACAATATTGCGATCAGCGCTAAAACTGATAAATAGATCATAGAATTATAATCAATAAAAAATGAAGCGATAAAAACCGCAAATGCTAGTAATGTTAAAAAGTTCCCAGAAAAACCATTAATTGGTTGATTGTTTAGAAAAAGTGTTTTGGCACCTTTTAAATCTTTTGCATAACAATCCTCATGATAAGGAACGACTTGAAAAAACATCGTAGCAGTAACGAGATCTCCCCTGATCCTAATTTCCTTTAAACACCGATCGCAATGCACTGTTTTAGCCAAATTAGTCACCCCATAAACTCTAATTCTACTTTATTTTATTTATTCTATTTTTTCCAATAAATTCCTAGTAAACTATGAACATTTCTTCAAAATAAAAAATAAGAACTTTCCTCGACCTATTTTATTTCTTTTACCGAAAATAATTTGAATTCGCTCTTCTTGTTTTACTTGCTATTTGACGTTGGTCATTCGTACCCCAATTCAGGGTAAAATTTTGTTAAAAATTCATTTAAAATAACCTTGTGACTTTTCACAATATTATTTGGTAGTTCATTTGGATAAAAGAACTCAAATTTAATAGATTCCGAATCATTAACACTTAATATTCCTTTATAATCTTCTGTATAATAAGCAACAGTAACTACGAAAAATTCATCTCCGTTTTCAGCTTTAACGAAGTTTTGTGGTCCTGAATAAACATTTATTAAATTCAAATGATCCACAATTAGTCCCGTCTCTTCAAAAACTTCTCTCTTGGCAACATCTTCAGTTGATTCCCCTAACTCCATCAGTCCACCTGGTATTCCCCAATATCCATTTGGAAATTTTCGAAGTTGTAATAATAATCTACCGGATTGGTCAATGATGATTGAAACTGCGCCTACAAATATTAAAGGTCTATGTCCAACAATACTCCTTAACTCTTCTATATATCCCATTTTTACGCCCCCTTATTATTACTATATTTTACCAGAAGGAATGATCAAAGTTCCTAAAAAAAGAAACAACCTATTTAGATTTATAATCCAAGATTGTTTCTTTTAGTTTTATGTTGTTTTAGAGTAGATTTAATTAAGATGCAACTTTATTATCATTTATTTTATCATTTGAAACTTTTTTATTTATTGCACCAGAACTTGAAACCCAGTAAGCTGCTCCAACAAATAAACTGCCGCCAATAATATTTCCAAGTGTAACCGGAACTAGATTCGAAACCATTCCGGCTAGTGTTACTGTTTCTGGATGTTTAATAAGTAATGAGATTGATAATAAGGTCATGTTTGCAATACTATGTTCAAACCCTGAAGTAATAAATGCAAACAGGCACCAAAATACCATGATTAATTTTCCTGTTTCAGATTTCATTTTGAATGAACACCACAGCGCTAAACAAACAAGTATATTACAAAGAATTCCACGTACTAGTAATTCCATAAATGGTGCATTCATTTTTGCTGAGGCTGCATTATTAATAAAATCTGACACACCACCATTAGCTAGCCCTGAGTAAGCAAATAATAATGCCACTAATACCGAGCCAAATAAATTTCCTAAATAACTATATCCCCATACTTTCGTAGTATCAATCCAATTAACCTTTTTTTCTAACATACCTATAGACATAATCATATTATTTCCAGTAAATAAATCCGCTCCTGCCATAATGACTAAACTTAAAGCAATCCCAAATGAAACACCCATAATAATTTTCGTACCAGCAAAACCAGTTGGTGCGAGTAATCCACCAATCGTAAAGATTAAAATAATACCTAATCCTACAAAAAATCCTGCCATCATTGTAGGAACCATATATCTTGATTTACTTTCTTTGATTTGGTTTGTCTTCGCGATGGCTATATTCCCAATTGAATTAATAACTTCTTTCATATTGATCACCCGATATTTAGATTTTAAGCTTCTCTTCAATTCGCTCGATCAGTGCTTGGCTCATCAATTCATCGAACTGTAAATTCTCACATAGATAAAATTTTTCATTTACATTGGAAATTCGTTTCTTAATTTTTTCAAGAAGTAATCCTGTAAATAATAAATATGGCATTACAAAAATACGTTTAAATTCTTTACTCATATTTTTAATGGTATCTTCTAATTTTGGATTACCCGCGGTTAAAAAAGCTACGCGAACAGGGACATTAATTCGCGACTCAACAGCATTTCCAATTTGTTGAAGCATTTCGATTGGCTCTTTGTCGCTACTTCCACGACCTACTAATATGATTGCAGCGTTACTAGTTCCACATGCAGCTTGTACACGCTTTTGAACAAGCTGAATCATTTTTTCATGAATACCAAATGGCTCAGTTATCGTAATATTTACATGTGAAAATCGTTTTAAAATACGATTTATTTCGACTGGAATATCGCGTTTATAATGTCCAGCTGCAAATAATAATACTGGTACAACTACTATATTTCTCGCACCTTCTACGATCATTTTTTCCAAAGTTTGTTGAATAGTTGGCTCAACTAGTTCTAAAAATGCATATTCTTGTTTTTGAACAGGAATCTCTTTGATTACAGATTGAATATAGTGTATAAATTGTTGATTACCTTCTTGCCTTCGACTTCCGTGTCCAATATAGACAACAGCATCAAACATAATCTCACTTCCAATCACCTAGCATTAATTCCTTTTGTAATTCTTCGTCAACTTTAGTAAACCCGCATTTAATTGCATATTCTTTAACTGATTCACCAATATATGCAAATGGTAAATCCATTAAATGACTTACCTTAGTATTCTTTAATTCTTTTATAAACCAATCAACAGATGAACGATTTGGAAAAATAATTGATTCCCATTTTGTTTCTTCAATCATTCTTTGATTGATTACATCAAATCTAGAATCTGCAATAGTTTCATGTGTAGCCAGAAATTTTGACTTTGTTGGTAATTGTGTCTCTTTGTCTACCGAACCAATAAAAATTGCATCGTTTTCATGACGGCTAACTTTTTCTGCCAATATTCCATATTTATCAAGCTCTTTGCTCGTTTTCGGTGATATATACTTAATTCGATTAGGCAGTTTACGAATATCAATCTTTGATTTAAACATATTTGTAAAAAATAATTGCACACTTTCTGGTGAACAAAAAACGATTTTTTCATGACTTAGTGCTTCAACTAACTGATCCTGTTGTATAGGAAGATGAACTGATTTAAGAGTAGGAAAAGCGTAAACCTCAGCACCGTTTTCTGATAAATAAGTTTCTAATCCATTCTTCTCTACTGATGCAGTTCCTTTAGCCAATAAAATTTTTCTACTAAAATATTTTTTCTTTTCAAACCAAGAAATAGTTGAGCGTAATTTGACAACATCTCCAATAACTGTCATTGCAGGATTTGTCATTTCTTCTTCCTCAATAACAGATACAATTGTTTCGATCGTTCCCTCAACAACTTTTTGTTTTCCAATTGTTCCCCACTGAATTACGGCCACTGGTGTATCCTTTGATTTACCAATCTTTATTAGGTGCTTACATATTTTAGGTAGATTACTTACCCCCATATAGTAAGCAAGTGTATCCCCTAATTGGTCAGAACAATTCGATTCAATAAGATTTTCATTCTCCATACATTTATGGCCTGTTCTTAAAGTAAAACTTGTACTATATTCTCTATGTGTAACTGGGATCCCAGCATATGCTGCTGCAGCAATGCTAGATGTAATCCCCGGAATAATTTCAAATGGTATATTATGCTTTGAAGCTTCCTCTGCTTCTTCACCTACTCGACCGAAAACGGATGGGTCTCCTCCCTTTAATCTAACAACATATTTCCCGTCTTGGGCGAAAGTAACTAATGTCTGATTAATCATTTCTTGACGCATTGTATGTCTGTCAGGAAGTTTCCCACAGTAAATAAATTCACAATTTTTATTCGCTTCACGAAGTAATCTTGGATTAGCAAGTCGATCATATAAAATGACTTCAGCTTCTCGAATACATTTCATTCCTTTTTCTGTAATTAAGCCTAAATCCCCAGGCCCTGCACCTACAAATGAAATAAATCCAGATTTTTTAGTCATACGTTACACCGTAATATAAACAGAACCGTCAATTACTTCGGTTTTATATGTTTTTACAATGCCATCATCTGGTTTTTGAACTTCACCCGTTATTAATGAAATTTTCCAATCACGTAGAGGACAAAAAACATATTCACCTGAAACAATCCCTTCAGCAAGTGGTCCATTTGTCCCCGGACATTTACTTTCAACTGAACGAACATCTTCATTTGATAAACGGAATAATGCGATTGATTCCCCTTTAATTACTACTTCCTTTCCAATTTGTATAGGTAATGAGGCAAGATCAATAATCTTAATTTTCTCTGGTGAATTGGTCATTTTGATTGCTCCTCTCAAATTTGAAATTATTTTCTAATAACCTCATATAGGTCTAATTGATTCTTAAGCGCTTGGCTCCATGCTTCTTCATAAGTAGATTTTGCTTGATTAAACTTCTCTACTAAAGCATTTTCTAATTCTTTGTTTAACAATACTTCTTTAATTACTTCAACTCCTGTTCGCTCTACCCAAGGAGCAGTACGTTCCCCGTAAATACCCGTTTCGCGATAGTATTGAACATAAGCTTTTGCCATGTGAACTACTTCTTCTTCTGTTGTTACAGTTGTTAAAAGATCACATTCTCGAACCGCTGTCCCACCATTCCCACCAAAATATAGCTGGAATCCATTTTCGACACATATTACCCCAAAGTCTTTAGTTAGCACTTCAGCGCAATTTCGAGGACATCCTGTAACACCCATTTTCATCTTGTGAGGGGTGTCAACCATTTCAATCGCTTTTTCTAATTCGATTCCTAAGCCTAGTGAATCTTGTGTTCCAAATCGACAAAATCGATTTCCGACGCAAGACTTAACATTTCTAAGTGATTTTGAATAAGCATAACCTGAACGCATCCCTAATTCTTTCCATATTTTAGGTACGTCTTCTTTTTTAACACCATATAAACCAACACGGCTCGCACCGGTAACTTTTACTAAAGGTACATTGAATTTATTTGCTACTTCACCAAGTTTAATTAATTCATCACCAGTCGTAACTCCTCCATACATTCGCGGTACGATTGAGAATGAGCCATCATTTTGGATATTTCCTTCCATTCGTTCATTAACGAAGCGTGATGATTTATCATCTTGATAATCATTGGGATACATCATTCTTAAATAATAGTTTAGAGCTGGACGGCATTTTGAACAACCTTCTTCATTTTCAAATCCTAATACAATTCGAACCTCTCTAGGAGTTTGTAATCCTTTTTCTTCTATTTCATTTATCACTTCATCACGAGATAATGCGGTACATCCACACATACCAGGCTTTGCAGCATTGGGATCAAATGTATCACCTAATGTAGCCGCTAAAATACTTTCAACCATTCCTTTGCATTTTCCACATGATGCGCCTGCTTTTGTGCAATTTTTCACATGTTCAAACGTTGTAAGCTCTTGTTCTAAAATTGATTGAACAATTGTGCCTTTCGTAACACCATTACATCCACAAACTGTATCATTAGCACTCATACTAAGAACAAAAGCTTCACCAGCGTCCTCTCCTGATTTATGGAGAATAGAAGCACTAGTATATTCCTTTATATTTGTTTCATTTTTTAACATGTTGAATAATCGATTTCCATCTGATGCATCACCATATAAAACTATTCCAACAACTTTTTCATCTTTCACAATTACTTTTTTGTATAGTCCAGCAAATTGGTCATTTACAATGATTGCTTGCATATCTTCTCCTTCATGGATTAATCCACCAGAGAATAAATCACAGCCAGATACTTTTAATTGAGTTGATAAAATGCTTCCTTTATATCCTTTCGTGGAATTACCCGTTATATGTTCTGCTAGCACGATCCCTTGTTCATATAGCGGTGCTACTAAACCATAAGTAGTTCCGTTATGTTCGGCACATTCACCTACAGCATAAATTGATGGTTCTGATGTTTGCATTATATCGTTTACAATGATTGCACGGTTTGCGTCGATTCCTGCTTCTTTTGCTAAAGAAATATTTGGTCTAATTCCTACAGCCATTACGACTAAATCACATTCTAATGAAGTTCCATCCGAAAAACTGATTCCTTCAACACGATTCGTTCCATTTATTGAAATCGTTTGTTTCTCCATTAAGAAATTCATACCCTGTGCTTCTAAATCTTTTTTTAACATTTTCGCAGCAGTTGCATCTAATTGTTGTTCCATTAATGTAGGCAATAGATGTACAACATGAACTTCCATTCCTCGGTCAATTAAACCTCTTGCTGCCTCTAAACCTAGTAGGCCTCCCCCAATTACAACAGCTTTTTTATATTTTTTTGCATAATCTATCATTAATTCAGTATCTTGAATTGTCCGGAAATCGATTACACCTTGTAGATTATTTCCTGGGATAGGAAGTATAAAGGCACTAGATCCAGTAGCTAAAATAAGCTCATCATATAAAAGCATTTTTCCTTTTTCAGTTTCAACTATTTTTTCTGCAGGGGATATTTTTGTAACTTTTTCGTTTGTAAGTAATGTAATTTGATTCTCTATATACCAATTCCAATCATTAATATTAATTTCATCAAAGGTTGTTTTACCTTGTAATACGTTCGATAACATGATCCTGTTATAGTTTGGATAAGGTTCATCCCCAATTATTGTGATTTCAAATAAACTTTTATTTCTTTTTAGTATTTCTTCTATACAACGAACTCCTGCCATTCCATTACCAATCATCAATAATTTTCTTTTCATCTCTTCTGTCCCCCAAATACAAGTTGTGAACTTTTTCACATGTTTTGCTAAAAAAATCAACTTCATCATTCATTACTTGTTTTTTCCTCTAAATACAAGTTTAGTATAACGTATAAAGTATTTTATTATTGGAAAATATTTGACAATATTTCGAACAAAGCGATCAGTCCTTTTTACTAAAAAAACCTCCAAAACTAAAATTAGCTCCAGAGGTTTTGATCTTATTTTTTCTTTTTTAATTTTTCTTCCGCTTTTTTAATATCCTCAAGTTCCCTATACTTTACAATCTTTTTTATCAAATCAAATGGAAGTGGGTCGTTTATTGGAAATTGCACAGATCCTTTAGCACCTTTATAAACGGATAATTCTTGTTTAAATGCTGCAATTCCACTTGCGCCCGGGTAAAATCCAATATGATTTTTAAATGCAGCAAAATGTACTAAATTTTTATTTAGCGCAAAAGTAGGCATTTGATAACTAATTCTCTCTACAGCATTTGGTACAACTTCTTTTACAGTCTTTCTTAAAGATTGTAATTTTTCTTGAACTTCAGGCTGAAATTGTGAAATATATTCATCAATCGTTTCAAATGTTTTTTTAGTATTTTCCATAAATCCTCCTTTAACAAATTATCCTACTTTTTCTGTTTTATCTCCAGAAAGTGAATTAATTCTTCTAAGTGAAGGGAATAAATACATCCAAAGTCCAGCAACTAATATCGTTCCAAGTCCACCTACAAATGCAGCTGGTACGGCACCCATTAATCCAGCCATTGTTCCAGATTCAAATTCCCCAAGCTGATTCGAAGTTCCAATAAATAAAGAATTTACAGCATTTACTCTGCCTCTCATATCATCCGGTGTCTGTAACTGAACGAGTGAAGAACGTATTACTACGCTGACTACATCTGAAGCTCCAATTATAAATAATGCAATTAATGAGATGACTAAGTTTGTTGAAATTGCAAATAGCATTGTTGCTAACCCAAAAATACCTAACGCTGCAAATAATATCGGCCCAAAAGATTTTTTAAGTGGGAAATAAGCTAAAATTAGAGACATTATTAATGCTCCAACAGCTGGTGCAGTACGCATCAGACCTAAGCCCCAAGCGCCTGTATGTAAAATATCTTGGGCATAAATTGGTAAAAGTGCTGTAGCTCCACCAAGTAAAACGGCAAACAAATCAAGTGATATAGTTCCTAAAATAATTGGGTGTTTATAGACAAATTCTAACCCCATAAGCATTGTACGTAAAGTTACCGGCTCTGCTTTACGAATAAATTCACTATCTAATTTTATAAAAATTGTTAAGATTGATGAAAGTAATAAAGCAATTGCTGAGGTTGCATATACGTATGCTGGTCCTAGTGAAAATAATACACCACCAAGTGATGGTCCAAGTATTTGTGCTGTTTGACCTGCAGATGTACTCCAAGAAATAGCTTGTTGTAAAATAGATTTTGGCACAACTTGAGGTAATAACGCCGAAGAAGCAGGTCCTTCAAATGATCGACATGCACCGAGTATAAAAGCTGCAATTAATATTTCCTCCCTGCTAAGCCAGTTAGCAAAATTACCATATAAAAGAAGTCCTGCTATTAAAGCTTCTACCATTTGGCATATGAAAACAATTTTCCGACGATCGACTCTGTCAGCAACTTGACCAACTACTAAAGTAAGTAAGACCATTGGAATAAATTGTGCTAAACCTACTAGACCTAGACTAAACGCGTCATGTGTCAAATCATACATTTGCCATCCAATTGCTACCGATAGCATCTGAAATGAAGTCGAAGTAAACATTCGTGAGACCCAGAAATTTGTAAATGAAGTCCCTTTAAATATAGATTTTTTTGATGCAGACAAATTAAAACTCTCCCCTTTTTAACTCTAACAAATAGAAAAATGAATATTTATACTATTAATGAAATTTAAATACAAATCATTATACTATTTTTACTCTGAATTTGTGGATTAATTCAACTTACATTAATTGATTTTTAATAATTGGAGAGCGCAATTCTATTCACACTTTAACCATTTATGAATGGGATATTTACATTCTTTTTTACGTTTTTACTTACTTAGAAGCCCCCCCTTGAACTATGGGTTACTATACTTTATTTCAACACGTTGAAAAACACTTCTCCAAATAAAGAAGTGTTTTTTCGGATTGTATTCTAGTTTAATGAACTGCAGTTGAAGTTAAAACAAATCCTTCATATCCATTTGTAGCTATTTCATCGCATTTTTTGCGATATGCCCCAACACCTCCAAGGTAAATTTGAAATCCTCGTGGTTTTCCTTTAATATTTGCCCCTGTGTACCATGAATCTGTTTTTGTGAATAGTGTTGCCTCTGCAACTTCCCTGCAATGTCGGCTCCAGTCATTTTCTGCATCAACATTAGCTTCAATCATATCAACATCATTTGTACGTAAGAACTGGATACAATCTGCAATCCATTCTACGTGTTGCTCGATTGAAACAGGCATGTTGCTTAGTACTGAAGGACTTTCTGGCCCAGTAATCATAAACATATTAGGGAATCAAGCATTAGCAATTCCAAGATATGTTCTTGTTTGTGCTCCTCCGTCCCATTTTTCTTTCAAACTAATTCCATCTTTTCCTTTAATATCAATCTTCATTAATGGTCCAGTCATACCATCATACCCAGTTGCAAATATAATCACATCTAATTCATATTCATTGTTTTTAGTTTTCAACCCATTAGGTGTAATTGATTCAATTGAATCGTTTTTAACATCAACTAAAGATACGTTTTCACGGTTATATGTTTCGTAGTAATTCGTATCTATAATTGGACGTTTTGTACCATAGTAATAGTATGGCATTAATTTTTGGGCAACTTCAGAATCATGTACAATTTTACTAATTTTTGATCTGATGAATTCAGCAACTGTTTCATTTGCTCTTTCATCAATTGTAAGATCAGTGAAGGCCCCAAAAAGTCCGAGTCCACCATTTTTCCAACTATCTTCATAAATTTTGTTTCTTTCAATTGGATTGACATCTAAAGCAGATTGGGTTGGTGGAACAACCGGTTGGCCCCCGATTGATTCTCTCATCTGTTTTTTAATCTCTTTAAAGTTTGCTTTCGTTTTTCGTATATACTCCGGGTCATACGGATGGTTTCTTGCTGGTGCACTATATTGAGGTGTACGCTGGAATACAGTCAGATGACCCGCCTGTTCTGCAATAACTGGTATAGCTTGTACACCGCTCGAACCAGTTCCAATAATTCCAACACGTTTCCCTTTAAAATCAACTTCCTTATTTCTTGGCCAGTGACCAGTATGGTACCATTCCCCTTCCCGTTCGAAATGCTTATTTATTTCGATATTCTCCTTTTGGATTTTTAGGCGAAGGCATTATTTTGATTACGAATGATGGATTAACACATATACGAGAGATCAGAGATGATATTCGTTCGCTCCCAATCATCTTTACAGCAATTTGTGAGCGAAAAGCAAAGTTCTGTTCAGGCATTGAATACTTAAAACAAACGAGTAGTAAATATATCTTCCCTTCTAGTGTTAACTCTATGATCGCTGTACCAATCTGCTTCGGTTCAGTAGTTGTTGGTTATATTTGTTCAACAGAATTTAAAGATCATCTTAAAATGGATGATAAACTCCTCTCTTCATTTACATATTACGGTAAGTTAATTGGAAAATTTTTAGAAAATACAACTGGGGCGTATGATTCAATCATTTTAAGCAAAAGAGAATTAGAGGTAATGAAACGAATTGCTTGGGGCGAAAGCACAAACGAGATGGCAGATTCCATGAATATTAGTGAACTTACAGTAAAACAATATGTAAAATCCGCTATAAAAAAACTCGGTGCAAACAATCGCTCTCATGCGGTTGGTGAATTAATTCGAAAAGGAATAATATCTTAAAAACTTTTTTGAATGTTCACTATAAAAAAAGTAAATTAACTTGGTGGGAAAATCGTTTTATCGTAAAGTGGATGGTAAAAGTGTTGGATAATTGGATGAGTAGTTACAAAGGTAATTAAGCTATACTAAATGGAGAATTACATTATTACTTGAGTATTTTTTTCAAAACAATGAGGTATATAAGATTTTTTTTTGAGTCGAAGCTAATGTTCGTACGAATTTTGGCATGTAAATTGTTTAATATTAGAATTATTGAATGTAACTGGCTATTTTATGTTTTTTAAGTAATCTTGGTTTGATGAATAGTTATATTGGAACGCAAAGATGCTCGTCTCCTATAGGAGCGAGCATCTTTAGTG
The DNA here is from genome assembly GCF_001712755.1 of Gottfriedia luciferensis. Classification (GTDB taxonomy): domain Bacteria; phylum Bacillota; class Bacilli; order Bacillales; family Bacillaceae_G; genus Gottfriedia; species Gottfriedia luciferensis_B. Next base: position 411,152 of record NZ_MDKC01000001.1, on the reverse strand, counting down.
GAAATCAACAATACAATACTTATCTTTTTTCAATTGGATAACACTAATCCTTTTAAGTAATAGATTAGTGTCATTTGTTAATTAGTCAAACGAAATCCAATTATTTTTGATTGCAGAAATCACAGCATTTAATCGATCAGATACCTGTAATTTTTGAATTATATTTGAAACATGATTTTTAACAGTTTTACTCGAAATAAATAATTCAGATCCTATTTGAATATTGGAAAATCCTTGAGCTAAAAGTTGTAAAATTTCAATTTCTCTTTTCGTCAAAAGATTATTCATCGCTTCATAATCTAGTTCTTTCTTTTTATTTCCATTCTCAAGCATTCGTTTATTTTCTTGAATGATTAAATTTGTTAATCGAGAATCTAAGAAGAATTGACCATTTTGAACTTGTCTTACAATATGAAGTAAATATTGTTCATCAATGTCAGTTAAGCAAATTCCATTTACCCCAATTTTCATCAAACTCTCAATTTCATTATAATCTATATTATTTTTAATGATTACTATATTAATGTTCTTATCAATTAACTTTAAAAGCTGAGATTTTTCTTCCATCTCTTCATTTTTCACATGACAAATAAAAAATGATTCATTTAAATCGTTTGTATTAATTTCATGGAAATCTATTTTTCTAGCATCTAGATTATGATGTACTAAAATTGTACAGATTCCAGATACGAAAAGAGTATTTTCAACAAAAATAAATGTTTTATTTTCGTGGTGATTAAACTCATTGTAAGTAAACATTTTTATTCCCAACTTTCAACAGTAACTAGATTCAATTACTGATATTTCATTGCTTAATCCTAATTATTCCTATAAAATTATATGGAATTAAGTAGTATTTTACATTGTTTACGACAGAAATTATATTTCATATATGTTAAGCTATTGTTAAGTAATACTTAACAATGTAAAGCACATAAATATATTAAACTATTGATAGGGAAAGTTAGTTTTTATATTAGGAGGTTAATATGAACTTTGAACAACTAGAATACGTTGTAAGTATCGCGAATGAAAAGTCGATTTCAAAAGCAGCGAAAAAATTGCATATTTCTCCTTCTGGGGTTAGTCAAGCCATTAGTCAACTTGAAAGAGAATTAGAAATAAATATATTTAATCGATCTAGAGGTGGAATTACCTTAACTATTGAGGGAGAGTTAGTATTATCTAGGTCAGTTGAAATTTTAAATAATTTAAAAGAATTAAAAGAACAGCTTTCGGATTTTAAGGAAACTAGAGTAAAACATATGAAAATTGCATGTGCACCAACTTTTACTTATACAATTCATGATGTTTTAAAAAAATACTCTGGAAATAACAATGGAGCGACTATTGAATTAATTGAACAAGGTACACCTCAGATTATTAACAATTTAACAAAAGAGGACTATGACCTAGCGTTAGTTGTATCTTCTAAAGCGGAATTAGAAAAGGAAAATAATATTAATTTCGAATTCTTAAGTAAAGGAAAAGTGTGCATTATAGTAGGCAAAAATTCTCCTTTATATGAATTAGATTATGTTACAGCTGAAGACTTACTTTATCAAAAGGTCGTAATGTATACTTTTTCGAATAAAAATTTTCTGCAATTAGCTAAAAAATTTAAAAATGAGATCGTTCTTAAATCAAACCGTACTATGACACTTATTGAAATTATTAAGGAAGGACGCGTATTTACTTTTGTGCATAATACAACTTTAAAATATTTTCCCGAAGTATTAAGTGGCGAATTAAAAATAATCCCAATTAAAGAAACAGATTATTTTTATCAAGACTTTTGGGTAATATCTCCAATTACGAAAGAAAATACAAGTGACAAAAATGAATTCATAAAGTGTGTAAAAGATCATTTAAATGGTATATTTTAATAAAAAACGCTAAATGATACAAACCAAAATTGTATAATTAGCGTTTTTTATATTTATTTAAGCATTAGGAAAAATCTTTTTTAAGGATTCCTTCATATTAGGATTCGATTTAATTGTTGGACGGATTGATCTAGCCATTTCTTCAGCTTCTTCAATTGTTTTAGCTTTGTTTAGTGCAATTAATGCTCCCATTGCCACTGTACCTGCACGTGTATTGCCACCACCACAATGGAAATACACTTTTTGATCATTTTGATAAGCTTCTACTACATGATCAATCGCTCTTTTAAGTGTTTCTGCTTGTTCTTCTTTGTCATCAACAATCGGACTATGTACACGGTTAATTTGAGGGTCAACCTCATATTTTTTTACTCTTAGATCAAAAACAATATTTGCATTTTCATTTTCCATCATGTCTTTTACGTCATCTGCCCCACCGAAAAAAACACGATTTTTTATTAATTCATGATAATTCTTGTTACTCATTTCTTTGCCTCCAAAAACGATTTTTTAAAATTTTAATCGAATGATTTCACTTAATCTTTCTTTTATATTCCTCTCAAAAAGTCCACCATGATAACAGATCACTTTTTCAATATCAAATGACAATAAAGCCTCAAGTGATTTTATCGATTGTTCAATATCATATGTGTATTGTGGGTTTGAAGGGTTTAATTGATCATTTTCAATTATTAGTGCATCACCTGCAACTAATGTTTTCGACTCCTTATGATAAAAGCTTATATGCCCTGGTGTATGTCCAGCAGTATCAATTACAGTAATACCACCACAAATTTCCAAATCATTTCCAGGGGTAACAATATGGTTAACTTTACCTTTTGGTGGGTTTTCTAATCTGTTTTTAAATGCTTTTCGAAAGTCATCTGTTGTATCCGCTGGTAAGGACGCTACAGCTTTTGCAATTTTTTCGGGTGTTATTTTAATAAGTAACTTTTCACCTTGAATATACGGTTTTTCTATTTCACTTGCATAGACTTCAATTTCGTTAGTAGACTCTTCTACAATCACAGAAAGACTTCCAATATGATCAATATCCTGATGAGTAATCAGTATTTTATTCAGTTTTTCAAAAGGTACACCAATAGTTTCAAAGCAATTTTGAAATTCTTTTAATTGTCCTGGATAACCTGTATCAATTAATACGACATCTTCTTCATCCCAAATTAGTGTTGGATGAATTGTATTTGTCATACCATTTGAATTCATCGTAATGCTTAACATTTGGATCTTACTTTTACCAAGCATAAAATCACTCCCGAACTATATTGTGTAATCATTTCTAAGTACTATCGTACCGTCTATAGTTCACTCAGTCAATAATAAAATATAATATTATAACATAAATATTTTTATTTATCAATAGATTAGTTGGTTTATTAAAATGTAATTTTTAACATTTTCTCACAAAAAAACTAGATATACTAATCTTATAGTATATCTAGTCACGCTGTTGAGAAACAAGCTTGTCAATTAAATTACTAAATTTTCGTAAAAGGAGTAGAGTGATGTTGATTTCCATTACAGGATGCTCGCTTTCCATGGGGCGGGATTCTTTAGCCTCCTCGGCAAGGCTGCGGGGTCTCAGCCTTCCCGCTAATCCCATAGGAGTCGAGCACCCCTCCATTCCAATCAACTTATTCACCAAAAAAAGTTTGCAATAAATCCTAATCAAATAGCCTTTACTTAGAGTAATCTAGAGTAACCTAACTGTTGTGTTGTAGGTCAACAAATATCGAACTTTAATTAAACTAATCAATTGAATTTGTTTTTCTAAAAATTAGTACATAATATTTTCAACTTCAGAAAAAAATCATTACTAGTGATTATTGGAATCATGAAATTGCTCAATATATTAACATTTAACTCCATTAATAAATCATCAAAAAATGATCATATCATCATAAATAAGTTCAATTTAATGTGCGATTTCCATATACACCATTTTATATTTCAACACTCTGACTAGATATACTAATCTTAAAGTATATCTAGTCATTCTGTTGAATTAAGGTCTTTTTACCTCGATCAAAATATTCTCAATATAGTCAATTTAGTAACGTTGTTTTCCATTACAATCCACTACATTTTAAAGCGGGATATTTCCATGTTTCTTTTTAGGTCGTGTTTCACTTTTTGTACTTAACATTTCTAAGGATTGTTTTAAGACTTTACGTGTTTCTCTTGGATCAATAACATCATCGACCATGCCATGAGAAGCTGCAACATATGGATTTGCAAACATTTCTCTGTATTCTGAAATTTTTTCAGCTCGAGTTGCAATTGGATCGATACTTTGATTAATTTCTTTTGCAAAGATAATATTTGCTGCTCCTTCTGGTCCCATTACGGCGATTTCTGCATTTGGCCAAGCGTATACTACATCTGCACCGATTGCTTTAGAGTTCATTGCTACGTATGCGCCACCATATGCTTTTCTTAAGATTACTGTAATTTTTGGAACTGTAGCTTCTGAATATGCATATAAAATTTTAGCTCCGTGACGAATAATTCCACCATGCTCCTGGTTTACACCTGGGAAGAAACCTGTTACATCTTCAAATGTAATTAAAGGAATATTAAATGAATCACAGAAACGGATAAATCTTGATAGTTTATCAGAAGAATTAATATCAAGTCCACCTGCCATTACTTTTGGCTGATTTGCTATGATTCCAACACTGTGACCATCAATTCGACCAAATCCAATAACAATGTTCTTCGCAAAGTTTGGTTGTACTTCCATGAAGTCTCCATTATCAAGAATTTGCTCAATTACTTTTCTTACATCGTAAACTTTCGTAGACTCGATTGGAACTAAGTCAATTAGATCTTCTCTCCAATCATCTTTTTCAAAGAATGGAACTCCTTCTGGTTTTTCATTATTATTTTGAGGTAAAAAGCTAATTAATCTGCGTACTTGTTCCAATATTTCTGGTTCTGATTCTTCGGTAAAATGAGCTACTCCGCTAATCGAAGAATGAACTTTTGCCCCACCAAGATTTTCCGTTGTAATTTTTTCTCCAGTAATTGTTTCAATTACTTTTGGACCTGTAATAAACATTTGGCTTGTCTTTTCAACCATAAAAACAAAATCAGTAATAGCTGGTGAATAGACTGCTCCACCTGCACATGGTCCCATTATGACTGATATTTGCGGAATAACGCCAGAGTAGATCGAATTTCGATAAAATACATGACCGTAACCGTCTAATGAAACTACTCCTTCTTGTATTCTAGCACCACCAGAATCGTTTAATCCTATAATCGGAGCACCTACTTTTGCAGCTAAGTCCATAGCTTTTGCAATTTTAATAGCATGCATTTCACCTAATGCTCCACCAAATACTGTAAAATCTTGTGCAAAAACATAGATTAAACGTCCATGGACTTTACCGTAACCTGTGACTACACCTTCACCTGGACTATCCATTTTATCCATTCCAAAATTAGTAGCGCGGTGTTTAATAAAAGGATTTAATTCGACAAAAGTATCTTCATCTAATAAAAGATTAATACGTTCTCTAGCAGTTAATTTCCCTCTATTATGCTGTGAATCTATTCGCTCGTCTCCACCGCCTAGTTCAATTACTCTCTTTCGGTCCATTAATTCATTAATTTTCTCATAAGCTGTCGTCATAACTTTATTCAACTTCCTTTCTTAGTAGCACTAGATGATGGTTGGCATAGCTCAAACAATACTTTATTCGTTGAATTTGGATGAAGGAAAGCGACTAGGCTATCATGCGCCCCCTTTTTTGGAACTTCATTTATAAGTTTAATTCCGTGTTCTTTCATCATTTCAAGCTGTTTCTCACAGTTTTCTGTTTCTAATGCGATATGGTGAATTCCTTCGCCTTTTTTCTCAATAAACTTTGCGATTGGGCTTTCTGGACTAGTTGCTTCTAAAAGTTCAATTTTCACTTCTCCGATTTCGATAAATGCTACTCGTACTTTTTCACTTTCAACTGTTTCAATTCCTTTAAGTTTTAAGCCAAGTACATTCGTATACAATTGAATAGAAGTTTCTAAATCTCTTACTGCAATTCCAATATGATTAATTTTTTTTGGACTAGTCTCATGCATTACAATGGCTCCTTCCTATTGCTTTCAAAAATGGATAATAAATAGTTTGCAGCTGAAGTTGCTGTTAATTCTCCATTTACAATTGAGCTTTCAATCGATTTTAAATTTAGTTTTACACTTTCATGATTCATAAAACTTAGTTTCAACTGTTCAAAAACCATGTTGTACATCCAATCAATCATTTGTTTTTGACGGCGCAAAGAAAAATAGCCAGATTCAGTTGTTAAATTTTTAAACGCATTAATTTCATTCCATATTTCTTCAATACCTTCACCTAGTAACGCGGAAGCTGTATATGCTTTACTAGACCAACCTGGAGTGGAAGGCTGTAATAAGTGAAGTATTCGATTAAATTCAGCCTTAGCCGCTTTGGCCTTTAATTTGTTTTGTCCATCGGCTTTATTGATAACAATTGAATCTGCAAGTTCCATGATGCCTTTTTTAATTCCTTGTAACTCGTCTCCAGCCCCAGTTAGCATGACTAAAAGAAAAAAATCTACCATTGAACGAACCTGTACTTCACTTTGTCCAACACCGACAGTTTCGATTAAAATCACGTCATAGCCTGCTGCTTCGCACACTAGCATAGATTCTCGTGTTTTACGTGCAATCCCACCAAGAGATCCACCTGATGCAGATGGCCTAATAAATGCATTCGGATTCTTTGAAAGTGAATCCATTCTTGTTTTGTCTCCTAAAATACTACCTTTTGTAATTGTGCTACTTGGGTCAATTGTTAAAACGGCTACTTTATGTCCTTGTTCACACAAATATGTTCCAAAGCTTTCTATTAAACTACTTTTACCGGCACCTGGAACCCCAGTTATTCCAATCCGGATCGAACGACCTGAATGAGGAAGTAACCTCGTCAACACATTTTGTGCAGAATTCATATGTGCTGACGAATTACTTTCTATAAGGGTAATTGTTTGGGCTAAAATAGTTCGATTGCCTTCAAGTACTCCATTTACATAGTCGTCTTCTGAAAGCTTTTTCTTTCTTTTGTTTTCGTGATCCATTTAAATCGAATCCTCAAGTCGGCGATTAATTTCTTCAATAACCTTTTGTGCCGCAACTGGGATAACAGTACCTGGTCCGAAGATTGCTGCCGCTCCGTTCTTTAATAAAAACTCATAGTCTCCTGCAGGTATTACCCCTCCAGCAACAAGAACAATGTCTGGTCGACCTAGTTTTTTTAATTCTTCCATTAATTGTGGAAGTAGCGTTTTATGGCCTCCTGCTAAAGAGCTCATTCCGATAACATGAACATCATTTTCAACTGCTTGAAGTGCCGTTTCCGCTGGTGTTTGGAATAAAGGACCGATATCTACATCAAAGCCTAAATCAGCAAATGCTGTTGCAATTACTTTCGCTCCACGATCATGACCGTCTTGTCCTAGTTTAGCAATCATAATACGAGGACGACGACCTTCTTTTTCTTCAAAATCATCAGCCATTTTACGTACAATCTCTATTTCATCTTTTTCACCGTATTCCGCACTGTAAACGCCCATGATTGAACGAATAACAGCTTTATGTCTACCCACTACTTTTTCATAAGCATCTGAGATTTCACCTAAAGTTGCACGTGCTCTAGCAGCCTCAATTGCAAGCGCTAACAAATTACCTTCCCCAGACTCCGCTGCCTCAGTAATTGCGGCTAATGTTGACTGAACTTTCGCTTCATCTCTAGTTGCTCGAAGCTCTTGTAATCGCAAAATTTGCGCTTCACGAACAGCAGTATTGTCGACTTCTAAAACATCTAATGGATCTTCTTTTTCAAGACGGTATTTATTAACGCCAATAATTGTTTCTTTACCTGAATCGATGTGAGCTTGACGTCTTGCTGCTGCTTCTTCGATTCTCATCTTTGGTAAACCAGTTTCAATCGCTTTTGCCATACCACCTAATGATTCAACCTCTTTAATATGTGCCCAAGCTTTTTGAACTAATTCACTTGTTAACGATTCAACGTAATATGAGCCTCCCCAAGGGTCAACTACTTTACAAATTCCAGTTTCTTCTTGTAAATAAAGCTGCGTATTTCGGGCAATACGAGCAGAGAAATCAGTTGGTAATGCAATCGCTTCATCTAAAGCATTCGTATGAAGTGATTGCGTATGTCCTAACACAGCAGCCATCGCTTCAATACAAGTACGAGTCACATTATTAAATGGATCTTGTTCAGTTAAACTCCAACCAGATGTTTGTGAATGCGTTCTTAGCGCCATAGATTTTTCTTTCTTTGGGTCAAATGATTTGATCAATTTAGCCCAAAGTAGACGAGCTGCTCTCATTTTTGCAATTTCCATGAAATAGTTCATTCCGATTCCCCAGAAAAATGATAAACGAGGGGCAAACGAATCAATATCGATTCCCGCTTTTAAACCAGTTCGAACATATTCCAGTCCATTTGCCAAAGTATAGCCTAATTCGATATCTGCAGTAGCCCCTGCTTCTTGCATATGGTAACCAGATATACTGATGCTGTTGAATTTTGGCATATGTTGTGAAGTATAAGAAAAAATATCAGCGATAATACGCATTGATGCTTCTGGCGGATAAATATAAGTATTTCTCACCATATATTCTTTCAAAATATCGTTTTGAATCGTTCCTGTAAGCTGTGATTGATCTACCCCTTGTTCTTCAGCAGCAACAATATAAAATGCTAAAACAGGAAGTACTGCACCATTCATTGTCATTGAAACTGACATTTTATCTAAAGGAATACCATCAAATAAAATTTTCATATCAAGGATTGAATCAATTGCAACCCCTGCTTTTCCAACATCCCCTTCAACACGAGGATGATCTGAATCATATCCACGGTGAGTGGCTAAATCAAACGCAATCGATAAACCTTTTTGACCAGCAGCTAAATTTCTTCGATAAAATGCATTACTTTCTTCTGCAGTTGAAAAGCCGGCATATTGACGAATTGTCCAAGGCTTGTTTATATACATCGCAGGGTAAGGTCCACGTAAAAACGGAGCAATTCCAGAAACGTAACCTAAATGTTCTATCTGATTTAGATCAGTCGAATCATATAATGGTTTTACATCTATTTGTTCTAAAGTTTTCCAATCATCATGATTAACTTGCATCGGTTTAGGAGGTGCTATATTTGGTGCTGAAAATGTTGTATTAAATGGCATCTTTGTAAAGTCTGTTAGTTTGTTCATTTCGTAATCCCTCCATCCTTTTGAAGATTTTGCAACTTCTCGAAATTATTTACATTAATATGAATGAAATCATCAATTCCAACTTCTTTATATAATTTCATATCATCGATCGACGGCTTCCCTGCTAAAAGTACTTTTGCATTCGGATTAATTGTTTTAATCTGATTTGTTATAGAAGGTACAACTGCTGAATATTGATCATCAGTTGAACAAATGACAACAATTGTCGATTCTGATTTTTTAAATGAGACAATTATTTCATCAATTGATGCAAAGCCTTTATTTTGAAGCACCTTAAATCCTCCAACTTCAAAAAAATCAGTTACAAAGTCCGTTCGAGGTTTATATGCTGCAACTTGTCCAAAATTAGCTACAAATACAGTTGGAAATTCACCTGTACTATTTTTATAGCTTTGAGAATTTTGGCGCAATGATTCATAAGGTTGTGCACCACGATGTATGTTTAATTGATTAACGCTAGGAAGTTCTGATTCTATTAAATTCATTGCATTTAAAATACTCGTTATTGTTGCGCCATTACTTGCTGCATCAATGATATCTTCAACTGAACAACCACTTTGTAAGATAAAATGATCTGAACTGCTCTCGAAGTTTTCTTTATTCCCCTCAACTTCTCTACGATCCAATTCTTTTTTCTCTAACCCTGTTTCATTCAGATTTGGATAGATATTAGTCCCAATAAATTTATCTTTTCTATTTTTTATGTTGCCCGACTTTTCTTCTGCAATCTGTCTAACTAAAGCTTGTGGGAAGCCTTCTTGTATTGCCTTTACCATTCCACCTTTTTCTTCAATTTTTTGGAATAGTTCCCATGCTTTTTCAGCCAAAGAGTAAGTAAGTGATTCAATATACCAAGAACCACCAGCTGGATCAGCGACTTTTGATAAATTTGATTCTTTTTCAAGAATTAAATGTGTATTTCTTGCAATACGTCTAGAAAACTCATCAGATGATTTAATCGATTCATCGAATGGTGAAACATGAAGTGAGTCAGTTCCTCCAATTACTCCTGCAAAAGCTTCAACAGTTCCTCTAAGTATATTGACATAAGGATCATAAATCGTTTTCGTCCACGTCGATGTACGAGAATGAATAGTCATTTTTTGGGAAGCTTCATTGCCACCTAATTCTTTCATCATTCTTGCCCAAATCATTCTAGCTGCTCTTAATTTTGCGATTTCCATAAAGAAGTTCGATCCGACTGAAAACGAGAAAAGTATTTTCGTCGCTGCATCATCAAGCGGAATTTGTTGGTTATCCATTTCACGTAGATACTCTAATCCAGTTGAAATAGCAAATGCTAATTCTTGCACTGCATTTCCTCCAGCATCGTGATAAGGATGTGACTGCACTAAAATATTTCTTAAATTTGGCGTATGTCTAACTGACCATTTGGTGATCTCAGCCATCATTTTGTAAGCATTTTCAATAGAATACGGAAGTGTCCCTTCTTTCACTAAATGACTGATCGGATCCATTCCAATAAATCCATTTATTTTATTAAAATCGTAATTTTGTTGTTGCAAATATGCGATAAATGATCCAAAAAATGCTTGCCCGCCGTTAACTGTTTCAATATATAAAGGAACTTCTTCTAAATTTATATTTTGAAAGGCTACTCTAACATCATTAATAGATGTTAAGATTAACCCTTTATTTAAATCATTATTTTTATTATTTGTTTCGAAAGATTCGTTAAGTTGAATCTTTAACATCGTTTGCCCTTTGTCTAAATCATGTTTAGCAACACGGTTGAACTCCTCAGGCGTTGAACAATCTAATTCCTGACTAATTTCCCATGGTTTTTCTAGATAACCTTGTTCACTTGTACCTCTAACATAAGGAAATTCTCCTGGTTGAGCGTTTAAATAAGGAAAGTTAGCAATATCTTCTTCCCCATACATCGGCTTCAAAATTATTTCTTCATACGTTTTTGTTACTAGCTTTTCCTCAATAGTGGCTCCTTTTAAGGATTTTTCAACAACATCTCTCCACTCTTGTACAGTAGGCTTTGGAAATTCAGCAAATAAATTCTCTTCCAAGTTATGGTTCGAAGTTTTCGTATTTTCTGACATGTATAAAGCCACTCCTTTCTTTAACTCTTAATTTAATAAGATGTAAAAATAAATTAGATCATCGAATTTATCTATGTAATAAAGTCGATTTTTCTTTTCATTAAGAATATAAATGCAAAGAATAATTAAAATTTCGACATACTCTTTCAAAAATCCTCTAAAATTATGAAAATTACGTATTTTTTAAATGCTCTTATTTGTAAATATATTTTGACATTATTTTTTGCTAAAAATAAAACAGCTAGTCTACCCAATTAAATAGGTAGTCTAGCTGTTTTACTAAAATCGAACGCTATATCTCAAGGATTATTTGATTTGATTTTGCCCTAGAGACACACGTTAAAATCGTTTTATTACTTTTTCTTTGATCCTCATCCAATAAGAAATCATGATGCTCAATTTGACCATCGATTACATTAACTTCGCATGTCCCACATCTACCAACTCTACAGGAATAGGGTACTTTTAAGCCCTCATCAAGTAAAACATCTAATAAAGTTTTATCAACGGGAACTTGTTTTGTAGTACCATTCGAAAGTACTATCTCAAAAGGTCTAGAGCTAGCCAATAATTGTGGTGTAAAAACCTCAATATGGACACTTGATTTCGGATAGCCAAATGCATAAGCTGATTCATTAAATTGAGAAATGAACCGATTAGGACCACAAAAATATACATGAGTACCGATTGAATGGTCTAAAAGCGTTTCAACTTTTATCCGACTAGAATTAAGCTCTTTCGTAAAGTAAAATGTAGTCTCTTCTTTATAAGATTCATTTAAAAAGTCATAAAACGCACTACTTGATTTTGTTGCCGAAGTATAGTGAAGTTCAAAAGACTTATTTTTACTTTTTAATTCTTTCATCATCGATAAAAATGGCGTTATCCCAATACCCGCTGCATAAAACACATGATGTTTTGCTCTTGAACTTAATGGAAAATGATTTTTTGGATAGCTAATCCGTAATCGATCACCTATTTTAATTCGTTCATGCCAATATTTTGAACCGCCCTTTGATTCCGAACTTAGTTGGATGGCGATTTTATAAGTGTTATCAATAAGTGAATGATGAACTAAAGAATAAGGTCTGCAAATAATCTCATTTTCTGTAGCAACATATGTATTAATATGAGAACCTCCACTAAAAGTTGGAAGATTAAATTCATCAATTGGAATAAAACTAAACTCTTTAACCTGTTGTGTTATTTGCTTTATTTCATTAACACGAACTAGTATCGTATTCTCAATCAATCCATTCACTCCCATCTACAATTTAGCGATATTTCCTAAATATGCGTCATAATGAACAGAATAATGGTCAGAAACTGAAAGTAATAAATGACAGTTTTGACATTGAACTTCTTTCCCAATTTCTAAATTTTTTAATTCAGTTAAACTATGACATCGACAACAAAAAACCTTCGAGTTCAATTCACCATAACCAACATATTGTACTTCATCCTCAAAAAATCCAACATCCTCTATAATCGGCCGTAAATTTTTAAGCTCTTCTTTACTAAGTGCTATATATAAATAGCTACCCATTTTCTGACTTTGCAACCAAGTTTTAAGATTATTTTGCAATTGTTCTGGACTTGAATCAAATCCGATGAAGACAAAATCAAAAGAATAATTTTTCTCAAGTAACTTTTCTAAAATTGGCTGGATTAACGCCCTCCCTCTATGATTCGAACAGATTAAGTATTTTCTTTTTCCATCTATAAAACTAGCTTCTTCAACTATTAAATTATTCATCGCATTCTACCCAACTTCATCAAGTTTATTTTTTAAATATGTTATTACTTCTTTTTTATATGAAGAGATTCCTTTATAATCTAAAATGAAATCCGGTAATTCACATAGAATTTTATAAAATTGCTCTAACCATACCTTATTTAAAGTTAATTGCTCTAATGGTAATAAGTGAGTATGAATCGTAAAAAGGAGCCCATTACTAGCAGCCAGCCTAAATAACTTTTGAACTTCAACACGTAAGTGAACAAAACTCCCTACATTATCAGCTGTAACTTTTTGTCTATCTTTTCCCCATTGATTAAATGTTTCTAACGAAGTATCTAATCTTTTCCCTGCCATTAATGACCAATTTTTACGAGTCCAAGGAGCTCCTTGTTCAATATTTTTTAAGAAACGCAGAATTCGATCATCCAATGATTTTTCACTAAACATAGGGATTGGCTGATGAATCTCTTTAAATCTCATCCCTAGTTTAAAAGTAAGTGACCAATTAGAGGGGAAACAAAGATGTCCAGCATCTAAAAATAAATCGCCATCTCGTTGACTCATATAAATTAAATCCTCTTGTACGTGTCTACCTATAAAATTCAAAGGCTTTCCTAAAACAGAAGTTCGATCCCCAAAGCTAAATCGTTCCTCCTCCATCAGAAGCTTATTATAAATAGTCCAATATTCATGCCCCTTATGAACTTCAAAAAAGTTTGGATAGTACCTTATTAAATGATCTAAAACTAATTCTACAATTTCCCATTGCCCTTCAAAACTAGTAGGAAGTGCCTGATAACAATGGTTAGGTGAATTGTGTAACAAGCTTCTTTTTAACTTTATTTCATTTTCATATTTTGGAGTAATCTCGATGCTTACAGGTGGATCTAATAGAATAGAATTATTAGAGTAACGATAAATCTCCTCTTTAAACGGATACGGAAAGCTTTCTAATTCATTAACTTGATTCATCTGAACACCCTTTTTAGTAGATTAAAAGTAAATCGTTCAAATAAGTTAAACGAGACAAAGGTAAACTTTCTATTAATTACTGTTTTTTGTTACATTAGATTTTAATTAATTATAAGAATATTCTGTTTTTTATGTCAATACCTAGTCCGATTTATTGTGTATTTTAATAAAAGTTTATGAAAGAATCATATGAGGTACTATATCTCTGCTTTTTCACTCTTTACTTCCTCATGAACCCTTTATGAGGTACTATATCTCTGCTTTATCTCTTTTTTGCATAGATATTTACATCCTTTTTCACTTTCTCTTAACTAATAAACCAGTGAATATTCTGATCTATCCATACATATAAAAAAAAATTGCCTATATTCTTTTATAAGCAATTTTGATCAAATCGTTTATTCAATTTCGCCTGTCCAAGCAAGCATACCGCCGGTCATATTCACAACATTAAAACCGTGACTTTCTAAAAACTGTACTGCTCGACTACTTCTGCCACCAGCATGACATACAACGATGTATTCATTATTTTTATCTAGATCTGCCATGCGAAATTCGATTAAACCAAGTGGAATATGCGTCGCACCTGGGATCATTCCGTTTGCTACTTCATCCGCCTCGCGAACATCAATAATATTAAGTGAATTTCCATTCTTTAATAACTCTTCAAGTTTTTCTGCTGTCATTTCTCTCATTATTTATTCTCCTTTATTAAGACCAGGTACTCATTCCGCCTTTTACATTTGTAATATTGGTATAACCCATTTTTTTAAGAACTTTACATGCTTTTTTACTTCTCATTCCACTCTGGCAAATAATAATTGTTTCCTTATCTTTTGATAGATGATTTATATTTTGCTTTAACAAATGCAATGGAATATTTTTGAATTCTTTAATATGTCTGCCTTTATATTCTGCAGAGGTTCTAACATCAATGAATTGTTTTTCCTTACTTTTCAATTCATTTTTTAATTCATTTGTTGATATTTGCTTAACCCCTTTGATTGGAAGAAAAGTTTGTACTAGAAAATAAGCAATTAATACGATGATTAGAATATTTAAAAATTCCATTAAAGTCCTACTTTCAAGAAAATTGATGTTCAGAAATTTTTTGGCCAGTGATCAGTTTTACAAAAGTTTTTTATCTACTTTTTACTAATAAGTTAACTGCTTCTTTAACTAGCTCTTCTGCATTTTCTCCATTTTCATCAGCAAGCCTTACACATTCAATAAGATTCGTACTTACGATTACTCCAATTGTACGATCCATTGCCGCTCTTACTGCTGATAATTGAGTGATAACATCTTTACATCCTTTATCCTCATCCATCATTTTTAAAATGCCTCTAAGCTGCCCTTCAATTCTTTTTACTCTATTTTTTATTTGATCATCATAAGACATAGAAATCTTTCCTTTCTTAGTAAAATTTTTACATTAGTTAATTTGAACTATATACCCAGATAGGTATGAAGTCAATTAAATTGTCGTCCATTTAGATTACTAGAAAAAGAAGATTAAGGGCCTTAAAAACATGAAATTACTTATTTCATAGTCAATTTCCTTTTAAACAGCATAAAAGCCTGGTATCTAGCTAATCCAGGCTTTACTTCATTACATGTTAATTACTAAAAAAGGTATCGTGATGATCGCTACGATCATTAATAACCAATTATTCTTCTTTAATTGAGAAATTTCTTCCTCTAATAACAGCTCTTCACTTTTTTTCATTATATATTCCTACTTTCAGTTTTGATTAATTTATTCTTATATTTAAGATTTATTTCCTTAAATAAAGCTTAAAATACCTGTAAGTATTAATTTTGTTACTTTTTTACTTTATATAATGAAAATGAAAATTTAATGAAAAACCTTTTTTCTAATTCTATGATCTCTATTTAATCCATTTTATTTTTCCATTTATTGTATTATTCTTACTCGATTAAAAGGGAAAAAAACTCCTTCAACTTTACCGACTATTTCAGACTGTTTAATATACCCTAAACCATTTCTGCTATCTTTACTATTTAGTCGATTATCCCCCATGACTAAATAGGACCCGCTAGGTACTTTAACTTGATTAAATTGAAGATATTCTTTATAGACATTTTTTAAATGGTCATTTAAATAGTTTTCAGATATATGTTTTCCATTAATATATAGGAGTCCATTCGTTAAATTAACGTTGTCACTTGGCAAACCAATGATTCTTTTGACATAATATTTAGGGTCATTTTGTTTTTTTATAATGACAACTTCGCCTCTATTTAATGATGAAATATGAAATGAGGCTTTGTTAACAAACAAATAATCATGATTATGTAGGGTCGGTTGCATCGAAGCACCTTGAACAATAAAGGGTGAAAAAATAAAAATCTTAACAATTAATGCGATTGTAAAAGAATAGACTATTATTTTAAAAGTTTGCCATGAAGATTCCTTTTTTCGTATTTTCAAATTTGTATCCCCTTTAAATTTATTGTCTCCACATTTTACCATAATCCAATTAATTATTTGAATATTCTTTACAAATATTTAATGAAAAAATAGCAAAGCTTTCTATTTCACTTTGCTATTTCTTCAATGATGTAATCAGCTGAATTAAACTTGTTTTGAGGCAGTTTCTACTGCTTGCTCTCTAAGTCGGAATTTCTGTATTTTTCCTGAGGCAGTCATAGGATACTCTTTTACAAATTCTATATATCGAGGAATTTTATGTTTTGAAATTCTTCCCTTACAGTACATTCGGATATCCTCTTGTGTAATTTTAATTCCTTCTTTAAGTATAATCCAAGCCATTACTTCTTCCCCGTACACATGATCAGGTACTCCAACAACTTGAACATCTAACACATCTGGGTGAGTATATAAAAATTCTTCAATTTCACGAGGGTAAATATTTTCCCCACCACGGATAATCATGTCTTTGAGCCTACCTGTAACTTTGCAATAGCCATTCTCATCCATGATCGCTAAATCTCCAGTATGTAACCATCCATCTTCATCAATTGCAGTACGAGTAGCTTCTTCATTTTTGTAGTAGCCTTTCATTACATGATAACCTCTAGTACAAAGTTCACCTTGTACCCCACGTGGTACTTCATTAGAAGTGCCTGGTTCTACTATTTTCACTTCAACATTTGGTAATGCCTTACCAACCGTTTCAACACGTACCTCAATTGGATCATTCGTTCTAGTTTGTGTGATAACTGGAGAAGACTCGGTTTGGCCATATGCAATTGTAATCTCTGTAATTCCCATTTTTTCGATTACTGCCTTCATAACTTCAATTGGACAGTTTGAACCTGCCATAATTCCAGTTCGTAATGTTGATAAATCATATTTAGAAAAATTAGGTTCATTTAATTCCGCGATAAACATTGTAGGAACTCCATGTAATCCAGTACATTTTTCATCTTGTACTGTTTGAAGTACTCTTTTTGGACTAAAGTCTTGAACAGGTACCATCGTTGCTCCAACAGTAACACAAGCCATGGTACCTAAAACACATCCAAAACAATGGAAAAATGGCACGGGTATGCATAAACGATCTGCCTTTGTTAATTCCATACAATTCGCAATATTAAACCCATTATTGACGATATTTGAGTGTGTAAGCATTACACCTTTTGGGAAACCAGTCGTTCCAGATGTATATTGCATGTTGATTACATCATACGGACTCATTGATGCAATTCTCTTATCTAACTCTAAGTCTGATGTATTTTTTGCCATGGAAATAAGCTCTTCCCATGAGAATGTTCCAGGGTATTTTTTCTCACCAAGAACAATTACGTTCCGTAAAAATGGCAGTCGGCTGCTATGAAGTTCTCCAGGAACAGCATCTTTTAATTCTGGTATAATTTCATAAAGCATTTCAATATATGAAGAATCTTTATATTGATCCATTAAAATAATGGTTGTTGAATCAGATTGCTTTAACAAATATTCTAGCTCCGCTGTACGATAATTCGTGTTTACTGTAACAAGAACTCCACCCATTTTACCAGTTGCAAATTGTGAAGTAAGCCATTCTGGTGTATTTGAAGACCATATTGCAATATGATCACCTTTTTGAATTCTAAGACTCATCAAACCTTTTGCTACTTCTCTACAGTGGTTTTCAAATTGTTCGTAATTCATCCTTAAACCTCTATCCGCATAGACAACAGCCTCATGAGTAGGATGTAATTTCGCTTTTTCTTCTAATAGTTTCCCTATCGTAATATCTAGTAAATTTGTCATCTTATCCTCCTTAATTGGTTCCCTTCCAAAAGGACGCGTAATTAGAATTTAAATTAAACACAATTAAGAACATTCTATGTTTTTAGACTTTTTCCTTTAAAAAAACTTCTGTAAAAATAGAAAAGCCACAAGGAATCTCTTTTTCCTTGTGGCTGTTGATTATAGTTAATTTATTTGAGAGTTAAATTTAAAATATCTTTCCTATATTATACGTTACATAGCAACGTTATTATCATTCTTCACCACTTCTGGTTTAAATGCGCGTTCCCATTTAGCAATTACTACTGCTGCTAAAGAGTTACCTACTACGTTTACTGCAGTTCTAGCCATATCTAGAATACGGTCAATACCTGCAATAAATGCTAAACCTTCAACTGGAATTCCAGCTGTACCTAATGTTGCTAATAATACAACAAACGATACGCCTGGTACACCTGCGATCCCTTTTGAAGTGACCATTAGAACTAACATAAGTGAAATTTGATCAGTGATTGATAAATGAATACCATACATTTGGGCGATGAAAATTGCTGCTAATGCCTGATATAAAGTTGATCCATCAAGATTGAATGAATAACCAGTCGGAATAACGAATGAAGAAATTGATCTTGGTACTCCGAATTTTTCTACTTTTTCCATAATTCTAGGTAAAACTGTTTCAGAACTCGCAGTAGAATATGCTAAGATCAGTTCATCTTTAATTAATTTAATGAACTTAAATATATTAACTCCTACCATTTTAGCTACTAAGCCTAATACTACTACGATAAAGAATGCCATTGTAATATAAACAGTTATGACTAATTTTCCTAATGGAATTAAAGATTCTAATCCAAACTTTGATACTGTAACACCGATTAATGCAAAAACACCAAATGGAGCAAATTTCATAATTTGATTTGTAATGTAAAACATTGTATCAGCTGTTCCTTGGAAAAATGCTAATACTGGCTTTCCTCTTTCTCCTACCGCTGTGATCCCAAGACCAAACAGTACTGAGAAAAAGATAATTGCTAACATGTTTCCTTCAACAAAAGCTGAAAAAATATTTGGCGGTACGATATTTACAAATGTATCTGCAAAGCCATGACTTTTCACTTCTTTTGCTGTTTCAACATAAGTATTTATATCAGTTTTGTGAAGAATACTCATATCTACACCAGCGCCTGGTTTAACGATATTCGCTACTAGTAATCCGATTAAAATTGCAACTGTTGTAATAATCTCAAAGTACAGAATCGTTTTTCCGCCTAAACGGCCAAGTTTTTTTGTGTCACCAACACTAGCAACACCCACAATAATACTTGAAACAACGATTGGTATTACAATCATTTTAATCAGACGTAAAAAGATGTCTCCAATTGGTTGTAAATAGTCAGCAACCTTTGGATTTCCATAAAAAATTGCGCCTACAATGATCCCGATAACAAGACCAATTAATATTTGCCAAGCTAAGCCAATTTTTTTCATAATAAAAGTCCCCCTTGTAGTAGAATTTTGCCAAGTTTTTTAATTTACTAAAAATAACAAAACCATTTAAATTTTTTTAAATGGTTTAAGCACTACTTGGCTTATTAAGATATCGATGGAACTCTCATAAATTACCCATCATTTCCATAATTTACTTTTTGATTATATTCTGAATTTACAATCAAAAAAGGTTATAAAAAACAGTATAACAGAAATCATTAAGATTTCAATTTTACTTTATTTTCCAAATGTCTATTAAGGTACATTACAATTCTACTAAAAAACTGAGATTTTGACAAATTCCTCTTACTTTTTTTTAATTATTTTTTAATTTTTAACCAAATAATTACATATAACTATTTAAATTAAGAAAAAACTTGCATTATCCAAATCATTTAAAACCCCTTTGTTTACAAGGAATAAAGAGAAAAAAGTTAAATATTATCAAGACTCTTATTTACGAATCTGTTCGTTTTGTTTATGATATAAGATGAATAATTTGGAAATTTAATTTATTTTTTAATAATTAATGAAAATGCTTTCAAATTTTTTTGAAAGCGATATTACATATTTTGTATAATCAACCTTGATTATTACTAAAATAAGTTAGTAATTTATGTTTAAGAAGTGAGGTAAATTAATTGAAAACTAAAGTAAACCCAAAAGCAGTTATTGTTATTTTTGGAGCAACAGGAGACCTAGCAAAAAGAAAGCTTTTTATTTCAATATATAGATTATTTTTAAGTCAAAAAATTGATGAAGGTTTTGCAGTTGTCGGTGTAGGTAGAAGACCTTGGTCAAATGATGAGTTTCGTGAAACTGTAAAAAAATCAATTCAATCTATTGCTTCATCTGAGACTGAGATTGAAAGCTTTTTATCTCATTTTTATTACCATCAATTTGAAGTATTAGAACCGTCTTCATATATAGAATTAGGAAATTTATTAACAAACTTGGATAATCATTATTTAATTCCTGGTAACCGTGTTTTCTTCCTTGCAATGGCACCTGAATTTTTCGGAACAATTGCTAAACAGTTAAAACAAAATGGATTGGCTGATACAGAAGGTTGGAGTCGAATTGTCATCGAAAAACCTTTTGGACATGATTTACCGAGTGCAATTGAATTGAATGATGAAATTCGTGAAGCATTTTCAGAAAATCAAATCTACCGTATCGATCATTACTTAGGTAAAGAAATGGTTCAAAATATTGAAGTAATCCGTTTTGCAAATGCAATGTTTGAACCACTATGGAATAATCGATTTATTTCAAATATCCAAATTACTTCTAGTGAAATTCTTGGTGTTGAAGACCGTGGAAAATACTATGAGAATTCGGGAGCTTTAAAAGATATGGTTCAGAATCATATGCTTCAAATGGCGGCACTACTTGCTATGGAGCCTCCGATCAAATTAACAACTGAAGAAATTCGTAGTGAAAAAGTTAAAGTATTTAAAGCTCTTCGTAAAATTGATGAAAATGAAGTAAAAGATTACTTTGTTCGCGGACAATATGATGCTGGTGTAATGAATGGTGAAGAAGTTCCAGCATATAGAAACGAAAACAATGTAGCACCTGAGTCTCAAACTGAAACATTTGTAGCGGGCAAACTTTTTATCGATAATTTTAGATGGGCTGGTGTACCATTCTATATTCGAACAGGAAAAAGAATGGCGACAAAATCTACTAAGATTATTGTTCAATTCTCAGATATACCAATGAATCTTTATTACAATACAAAAGAGACAATGTCTCCAAATTTATTAATTATACATATTCAACCAGATGAAGGAATTACATTGCAATTAAATGCAAAAAGATCTGGTTCAGATGAAGGTTACACTAAGCCAATTCAATTAACATTTAATAATAATTGCGTTGATTGTATTAATACACCAGAAGCATACGAGCGATTAATTTATGATTGTATGTTAGGTGATGGAACAAACTTTACTCATTGGGATGAAGTAAAATATTCTTGGAGCTTTGTTGATGTCATCTCAAAAGCTTGGGACAATAATTTAGCACCACTCACAAATTATAGATCTGGTTCAATGGGTCCAAACGAAGCTGATACTTTATTGACAGTTGATGGTCATAAATGGTGGCCTGTTACTGATCGATTAAATGAAAATTAAGAACGATTTATATAAATAAAAAGTTACCTCCTCAAAATATCGAGGGGGTAACTTTTTTATATTTTTAAAAACAAATTTAAAAATTATGTCCACTGAGTATGGAACTTACCTTCTTTATCAATTCGTTCATAAGTATGTGCACCAAAATAGTCTCTTTGTGCTTGAATTAAATTTGCAGGAAGTGTTTCTGTACGATAGCTATCAAAATAAGCTAAAGCAGCAGAGAAACATGGAATTGGTACACCAGCTTCAATCGCTACTACACTAATTTTTCGTAAAGCACCTTGATAACTTTCTACGATTTCTTTGAAATATGGATCAAGTAAAAGGTTCGAAAGATTAGCATCTAAATCGTAAGCTTCTTTAATTTTTTGTAAGAAAGCCGCTCGAATAATACATCCACCTCTGAAAATCATTGCAATATCACCATATTGTAAATCCCAGTTATATTCATCAGATGCAGCTCTTAATTGAGCAAATCCTTGAGCATATGAACAAATTTTACTCATATATAGAGCTTTACGCACGTCTTCAATCAGTTGCTCTTTATCACCATTATATGTACTAGTTGATGGACCTGATAATAATTTACTTGCTCTTACTCTTTCATCCTTCATCGCAGAAATAAAACGTGCAAATACAGACTCAGTAATAATAGAAGTAGGAACGCCTAAATCTAGTGTGCTTTGACTAGTCCATTTTCCAGTACCTTTTTGTCCTGCTTTATCTAAAATAACATCTACAAGTGGTTTACCTGTTTCTTCGTCTGTTTTAGTAAAGATATCCGCTGTAATTTCAATTAAATAGCTATCAAGTTCACCCTTATTCCAATCACTAAATACATGGTGTAATTCGTCTGCAGTTAAGCCAAGTACATTTTTTAATAAAAAGTAAGCTTCTGAGATTAATTGCATATCACCATATTCAATTCCATTATGAACCATTTTTACGTAATGACCAGCACCATCTGGTCCAATATATGTTGTACAAGGTTCATTATTAACTTTTGCAGCAATCGCTTCAAAAATAGGTTTTACTAGTTCAAATGCTTCTTTTTGTCCACCAGGCATTATTGAAGGTCCTTTTAAAGCTCCCTCTTCTCCACCTGAAACACCTGTTCCAATAAAATGAATTCCGCTATCAGATAACATTTTGTTTCGTCTTTGAGTGTCTTTATAGTATGTATTTCCACCATCAATTAAAATATCACCCTGATCAAGATGAGGTAATAACATTTCAATTGTTGAATCAGTTGGGCCACCTGCTTTTACCATTATTAGTATCTTTCTAGGTGTTTCAAGAGAATTTACAAATTCTTCAATTGAAAATGTTCCAACTACATTTTTACCTTCTGCTTCTTTTAAAAATTCTTCTGTTTTTTCTACTGATCGGTTATATACAGAAATTGAGAAACCTCTACTTTCAATATTTAAAGCTAGGTTTTTTCCCATTACTGCTAAACCAATTACGCCTATTTGTTGTTTAGCCAATTCAATTAGTCCTTTCTAATTAAAATTTGCAAGGGTTTTCAAATTAAAAATTGTAAACTATTTACTATCTTTAATATATCCGCCGATTAGTTTCGCTATCCTGTTAAATATTCTAAAAACTAACCGAGCAAAATCCTTGCATACCATAAACTTAAGGTCAATAATGATATTAACATAACAAGCGCGATGAATAAATGTAAACATGATCTATACATTAAAATTTTATAATTTGAAAAGAAGTGAAACGATGGTAATAAAATACAACGATAACAAATGGATTCAACTTTTATTTACTTTCATTATTGCAATTATTGGTGGATTTTTATTTCAATTGATTAAACTACCAATCCCATGGCTACTTGGACCAATGTTTTTTGTACTTATACTTTCTAAAATAAAAGGGATAAAATTGTATTGGTCAAGTAAAATTCGAGATACAGCCATGATCATAATCGGCTACACAATTGGGCTATCATTTACATCTTCTACGTTTATTCAAATTGGACATCAATTATCTTCTATGATATTGATGACCTTTCTACTCATCCTTTTTACAATAATCATTTCGATCGTAATCTCTAAAGTATTTAAAATACATTATCCAACAGTTTTATTAGGTAGTATTCCTGGTGGTCTAAGTCAAATGATTACTCTTGCAGAAGAGATTAAAGATATTGACTTTACAATTGTCACTTTCTTACAAATTTCCAGGCTTATGATGATTATTTTTATGGTTCCATTATTAATCTTCAGTCCATTTTTTAATGTACATAAAAGTTCGATCTCAGAAGCCATTCACCACTCATCAGCAAGCTGGCATGGCTTATTTCCAAACATCATTATTTTTGCTATTTTCTGTACACTACTTGGAGTTTTAGGGAAGAAAATAAATTTTCCTACTGCATTGCTATTAGGACCAATGATCGCTACCATTATCCTTAATTTATCTGGAATACATGGACCTGCATTACCATCTGTTATTTTAGATTGCTCACAGCTAATGATGGGAAGTTATATCGGCTTATTATTGAAACCAGAAAACTTAACTAACAAATTAAAAATAGTTTTAGTTTCAGTCTTAAGTGGAGTCGTTTTATTAACATTTTCGCTTTTATCTAGTATATTTTTAACACATATTCACCCTATTGATCATATTAGTGCCTTACTAAGTTTAGCCCCTGGTGGAATGGATCAAATGGCATTAATTGCAAAAGAAGTAGACGCAGACATAACTGTCATTATGTGTTATCAACTATTTAGAACACTATTCATATTTATTGTTGTACCCTATTTATTAAGATATATTTTTAGAACAAGGATACAAGAAAGTAAGGTAAAACGAATCAGTAACGAATAAAAAAAGCAAGGAAATTTAATTTCCTTGCTTTTCTACTCTTCATAGATCATCTTTCTAGTCATGCCACCATCAATGATGATATTTTGACCATTGATAAAGTTATTTTCTGGATCAGCTAAATAAATACAAGCTTTAGCAATATCTTCAGGCTTGCCTACTCGATTCGACCAATGTTGAAGATGATCAGTTTCTTTTAATTCTTCATTCTGATCAACTTGAATCCATCCTGGACTAATACAGTTTACTGTTATACCATTTGGCTGAAGCGATGCTGCTAATGAATGGGTAATTGATACAATTCCACCCTTTGATGCTGCATAAGCTTCTGAATTTGGCTCAGACATAATCGCTCTCGTTGATGCCATATTTATTATTCTTCCACCATTTTTCATCACTTTAGCAGCTTCTCTTGATGAAATAAAAACGCTTCTCAAATTAGTATTTATTACATGATCCCATTCATCTGTTGTTAAACTTAAAAATGGCTTAAAAGCGGAAATTCCTGCATTATTAACTAAAATATCAAGTTTACCAATTTTATCAATGACATTGCGAATAAGATTTATGATGTCTTCCTCTTTACTAACATCAGTCTTAAGGAATATTGCTCTGCCTCCATTTTCTTCAATTTTCTGTACAACTCTATTACCTTTTTGTTCATTCACATCAGCTATAAAAACAATTGCACCTAATTTTCCAAATGCAAGTGCAATACCCTCTCCAATTCCATTCGCACCACCTGTAATAATAATTGATTTCCCTTCAAACTTTACTTCCATCTATTTATCCCTCTTCTAACAATTAGTCTATTAATATTATTTCCACTCTAAGCAAAAAAAGCCGTCAACCGACAGCTTTTAATCCCATTTAGTTCGAATTGATTTATCTCAACATTGAGGTTGATTGTTGCTTAATCCGATCTTTTTTAATAAATAGATTAACATATCTTTTTCCACTGAATTTAATTGAGAAAATAAGTTATGAATCATTTCACTATGAGCTGGAAAGATGCAACTAATTACGCTTCTCCCCTCTTTTGTCAAAGCAGCATAAATGACTCGTCGATCTTTTGGACAATGAATCCGTTTAATATATCGTCTGGCCTCTAATTTATCTAAAACATACGTCATATTTCCGCTTGAGATTAATATCCTTTTTCCAATTTGTTGAATTGGCTGATCTCCTTTATGATAAAGCAATTCTAAGACTGCAAACTCAGTTAAATTCAAACCAAAACATTTAATATTATTAATAGAAGCATCAGTCAAAAATCGATTTGCTTTACAAATTTCAGAATATAACTGGAGCGAATTAGTTGAAATTTCATTTTGATTCAATTCATATCAACCCCTTTCAACTATCTTGAATTAAAGATAATTTTAAAGCATTTTTTGTATGTAGTCAATGTCCTACGATTAGTTAAATAGTGAAATGAAGTTAATGTAGGTTATTTAGTTTACATAATAATATTATTGATTTTTATTATTTACGTATGAACTTTTTATGGGTTAGATATTTTCAGATTTTTGCTGTTTTACTTCCTCATGAGCTTCTTATGAGTAACTATATTCTAGATTTTTGCTGTTTTACCTTCTCATGAGCTGCATATAAGTAACTACTCTAAAGCATCTAATTCAATTTTTTTAACTATTTAAAAAAAAGCCGACTAATTTGGCTCCTTTTTAATTTTCATTAAATCAGTTGTAATAAAAATTTATTCCTCTTCTCTTTTATACTATATTGAAAAGGTAATTTGTGGGTATCCTAACTGTTAGAATCGAATGCCATTGACCAGTAATGGTCTCTTAGTAAACGAGACATTTATATTTAGGACGTGAGATTATGTCAGAGACAGATATGTCAAAATATGAGAAGAAAATTGAAGTTCGAAATATACGTATGGAAGATATAAGTGAAATTATGAAGTTATCAAATCGTTGTTTTCCTGGTATGGAAGGATGGAAACGTGAACAATTAGAAAGTCATATTCGCATTTTTCCAGAAGGCCAGTTTTGTGTAGAATATGAAGATAAAATTATTGGTTCTTGTTCAAGTTTAATGGTTGACTTCGACGAATATGACGATCAGCACACTTGGAATGTCATAACTGATAATGGTTATATTACAAATCATGATCCGAATGGATTTAATTTGTATGGTATTGAAGTTATGGTTGATCCAGAATACCGTCGTATGAAAATTGGTCATCGTCTTTACGAAGCGCGAAAGGAATTAGCTCGACAATTAAATCTTCAAAGCATTATCATTGGTGGTCGAATCCCAAATTATCATAAACATAGAGATGAAATGTCACCACGTGAGTATGTAGCTGCAGTAGAAAAACACAGTATATATGACCCCGTTTTATCATTTCAATTAATGGAAGGTTTTACTATTAAACGTATTAATACTCGTTACCTACCGGATGATAAAGCATCAGATTCATTTGCCACTTTGATGGAATGGAGTAATATTGACTATCTTCCAAAATCTAAACGTGTTTATCGTGCTTCATTTCCGGTTAGAATTTGCGCAATACAATACATGATGAAAAAAATCGATTCATTCTCTGATTTTACGAAGCAAATCGAGTATTATGTTGATGTCGCCGCCGACTTCGGTTCAGATTTTGCTGTTTTCCCAGAGTTGTTTACAACACAATTGATGTCTTTTCTGGAAGAAAAACGTCCTGATCAGGCTGTTCGTAGGCTTGCAACTTATACTGAGCAATATATAGAACTGTTTACAGAACTTGCTGTACGCTACAATGTCAATATTGTTGGGGGATCTCACTTCGTTGAAGAAGACGGTAATATCTACAATGTTGCTTATCTATTTAGACGTGATGGTACGATTGAAAAGCAATTAAAAATTCATGCAACTCCTAATGAGCGAAAATGGTGGGGAATTTCAGAAGGAAACGAAATCCATGTTTTTGATACCGATTGTGGAAAAATCGCTATCCAAATATGCTACGATATCGAGTTTCCAGAACTTGCTCGTATTGCAGTCGATCAAGGTGCAAATATCATTTTCGTTCCATTTTGTACCGATGATCGCCAAGGTTATCTCCGTGTTCGATATTGTGCTCAAGCAAGAGCGATTGAGAACCAAGTATATACTTGTATCGCAGGAACAGTTGGGAACTTAACACATGTACAGAACATGGACATTCAATATGCACAATCTGGTATTTTCTCCCCTTCTGATTTTGGCTTCGCAAGAGATGGCATTGTTGGTGAATGTGATGCAAATGTTGATACTGTCGTAGTCGGAGATGTTGACCTTGAAAAATTAAGACGTTCACGAAATACGGGATCAGTCCGTCAATTACGTGATCGACGTCGTGATTTATATCGAATTGAATTTAAGAATTTAAAGTTAGAATAAAAAACTTGATTGATAAAAAAGTTGAGAAAATAAGTTCAGTATAAAATAGTATGCTGAGCTTACTTTCTTTTTTATATTCAATTTATTTCCTTAGCTTCCTAATCATATAGGCACATCTATTACTAGTTTCTACCAATTTTTCTAAAGTCATATCGTTTATATTTTAATTAATCAATTTACTCATTAATTTAATAAATCATTCTATTAACCCTTAATCTACTTAGCAATATTTTTTGACATATTTAGACATTGTCCCAAACCTCTACTATTCTAAAAAAATGTTAAACTGAGTAATTTTTACTAAAAATTTTTAAAAAGCACAAATTTATGTACGGTAGCGTTTTTTTATGATATGTTTACTTTATAATTTGATTATTCAGAAATAATTACAAATTCATATTATTTGTCGAAATTTTGTATATTTTTATTATTTCTAATGAAATCTTTTTAATATGAGGAGTGAAAGCTTTGGAATTTACCGATGTACTACATGGGCACAGATCAATACGAGAATATGAAGATAAGGAAGTAAGCCAAGAACTGTTAGATCAAATATTAGATGCAGGAATTCGTGCGTCTTCAAGTGGCAATATGCAATCTTATTCGATTATTGTTACAAAAGACAAGGAAATTAGAAAGAAATTATATTCTGCTCATATGGAGCAATCAATGGTAATTGATGCACCTATACTTTTAACTTTTTGTGTGGATTTTAATCGAATGAGAAAATGGCTTACGCTTAATGATGCACCTGTACATTTTGATAATTTCATGAGCTTTATGATTGGTGCCATTGATGCTACATTGGCATCTCAAAACTGTGCATTAGCAGCAGAGAATGCTGGTCTTGGTTTATGTTATATGGGCTCTACACTTGCAAATTGCAATCAAATTGGAGAAATACTTAACTTACCACCAAATGTAGTACCAGTTGTAGGATATTCATTAGGCTATCCTAAAGAAAATCCAGCTTTACGTGACCGCCTTCCAAGACAAGGTCTAGTACATTATGAACAATATAATGATTATTCAGATGAAGATATTCTTGAAATCTATAAAGAAAGAAATGAAAAAGGCTGGCAACGTTACATGGACGTTCCAAAGCTTAAAGAAATGACAGAACGACTAGGATTAAAGAACTTAGCACAAATTTATACGATTGCAAAGTATACACAAGAATCTCATCATGAATATTCTCAAACAGTTCTAGAATATTTAGAGAAACAAAATTTTATGAATAATAAATGATAAGTAATATTAAAAAAGTCGATTTCCACCTAAGGAATCGACTTTTTATAATTTTCTCTATTAAAATGGAATTCTACTAGTAAAATTAAGTTAATAATTGATCCATTATAGGCTGCAACCTTTTGAATTTTTTATTGTAAGATTGTCTTTCTAACAATTCTTCTACTAATTTTATTGCATCTTCTTTTCGATTTGCTTTTACGTAGCAATCAATCATTACTTTATATTGCTCATCGTAAGGTATTTTTTCTAGTTTAACTAGCTCAAAAGCTTTATCGAAACTGTTGGTAGCATTTTCATAATCTTTTAAATAAGAATATGTTCCTCCATTACCAACATATAATTCTGCACGTTGTAAATCAGATAGTGAGTGCAAATTCAGAGCTTCTTCTCTTATTTGGAGAGCTTTTTCATATTCTTTTCTGTCATCACAATTTAAAGCCTCGTTATGGAAATGCTTAAATTTTGTTAAGCTTTTTCTAGACTTTTTTGTTTTTAATAAAATCAAAATAATAAATAAATCGATGAAGATTGAAATAGTATCAAAACCTAGAGTTTGCGTTTTATTCTCTCCCCAAGCCTTATATACTAAATGAATGAGATCCCATGTAAGCTTAAAATACAAAATATAAAGAAGATATTTTCTCAAACCGATTCCAACTTTCTAAGATACTATCTGTTTATTATATCAATCTAGAATTTAAATGGGTAAATAAACCTGATCATTTAGAAAGATATACATATAAGCTAATATCCTCTTGCTTAATGTGATAATTCTTAAATTCAGTTTCATTTAAAAACATCTCAAAATTTTCTTTTGTATAAGCACCTTTTTTCAAGAAAGTTTTAAATGCAAATTTTACAAAATACTTATCAAACCCCTTCATTCCAGTTTTTCTAATTTCACCTTCAATATCTTGAACAGTTGCGTTAAAATTCATATCAATTATAAGTGACGTACCACCTGGCTTTAATACCCTGTACATTTCTTTAAGTGCCTTTAATGGATCCATAAAATTCTTAAATGCTGCACTGCAAACAATAAAATCAAATGTGTTATCTTCACATGGTAGATTTGATGCATTACCTTCTTTAAAATCTACTAAAACATTTGCTTCCTTTGCATTATTTTTTTCAATGTTAACAAAATCTGGACTTAACTCTACTCCTGTTACATCAAAACCCATTTTTGCAAGCTCAATAGATAGATATCCTGGTCCAGGAGCTACTTCTAAAATCCTAGCACCTTCATGAACTAACGATTTAATTTCGGTTGCATATTCTTGCATTTGTGCTAGACGACTTTTTCGAGAATTTTTATCATACCATTTTGCTGTAAAGCCATAAATACCAACATCTTTTTTCTTGCGCATATTTTTCATCATCATATCCACCCTAACTCTTTTTAATGTTATCAATCATTGTTCACAGATCTTATTAT
Organism: Gottfriedia luciferensis; assembly: GCF_001712755.1. GTDB lineage: Bacteria > Bacillota > Bacilli > Bacillales > Bacillaceae_G > Gottfriedia > Gottfriedia luciferensis_B. Next base: position 380,388 of record NZ_MDKC01000001.1, on the reverse strand, counting down.
TTAAATTTATTTGATTTAGCAAATAGGTAATTTGTTTGAGCTTTAAAGTAGTTACTATTTCTAGTACAATAAGAGAACAAATACGTCTAACAACGTTAGTTATCTAACATCGTTAGATTAACATCTAACACTGTTAGAGTCAATGACAATTATTAAATTTTTGGAGAGAATTTATGGCGATAACGAAAGAAGCAATTGTAAAAGCATCACTTGATATTTTGAATCGTGACGGAATAAGTAATTTATCGATGCGCACTTTGGCAAAGGAACTTGAGATCAAAGCCGCGTCCCTATATTGGCATATTAAAGATAAACAGGCTTTATATGATTTAATTGCTGAGCACCTAAATAATGAAATTGTCCTTCCTGAAGAATTAGATGATGCAAAAGAAGCTTTAACAGCTCTTGCATTTGAAGTACGTAGAGTTTTATTAAAGACACGAGATGCAGTAGAAGTTTTTGCGCAATCAATGCCAACTACACCGAGTAGATTAAAAGCAGTCAAATTCACTTTAGAAAATTTGACTAAATATGGTGTATCTGATAAAAACTGTTTAATTGCTGGTAACCTTTTTAACAATTATGTTTTGTCATTTATAGCAGATGAACATCGTGCAAAACAGTTTACATACACTCCAGAGGAAGTAACTGCATTTACTTCATTTTTTGGTGAACAGTATCAATATAGTTTTGATTTTGAAGAACAATTTCTATATGGATTAAGGGTAATATTTGCTGGATTACATACTGAATAACAAAAAATAGTCACATCATCCTTTTGATGTGACTTTTTGAAATAGTATTTAGGATTTACATTAAATTTTAATACGTTAAATTTCTTTGTAAACGTTGGTCTATAAACTAATATGTACATATTTGAAACGAAAAAGAGCTGAATCCTCATCAGCTCCTAATCCGTTTCATTTTTTTATAACTGGTTTCCCGTCCCTTATCCAATAAGGGCATCTATTACCTGGATCTTTTACAGACATAAGTATTCCTCTTAACATTCGTTTAATTATTCATTAAAATCCAACCGTACTGTCTCAATACCATCAACTATATCCTCTAATTCAGTTAGGAAATTTAATTGTACTGGACCTGGAATTTGCTCCATCCACTTTTTAACTTCAGGTAACTCCTCAGCATCTTCTATATTTGTAGGTTTTGGATCAAGCGTTTCCCACCATTTCTTCACTTCATCAATAAATTCATAGAAGTAGCGTTCGAATCGTTCTGCCCATTCTGCTCCTTCATCATCAGTCGTTTTTTGCATCATACTCCAAGCTTCCATTGCTGTTTCAAAGTATTCATCAATCTTTTTCATGGTATTTTCCTTTCTTGGTAAAGTACTACTTTTCTTTTATATTAACTTTTTCAAGCTTCAACGTCATTTGGAAATTAGTACAATGATTTTTCAATTAATTCAACCACACCCAGGATTTAAAATCTTGGTCGATCATTGTTATGTGTCTGTCTCGTAATTTCTTCATGCAATTTTTGACTTTCCGTTTTATCAGGCGCTTTTGTTCCAAATTTTTTTTGCATAAAAAAACCAAATGCAATGGCAACAACAAAAAATCCCCAAAATAGATAGCCAAATAGTGTCAATTCAATCACTCCTAGATTCAATTGTATAGACAAAATAAAAATCGACTAATCGTCGATCTTGTTGTTTTCTAAGTAACTGCTATATTAACTTTTTTACAACTTATGAATTACTTCATTTATGCCAGGTATTAATATCATAATGATTGAGCAAGAAATTAACAGTTTTGTGACTATTTTAGTTAATTTCTCCCTTCCTTTTCCATTATACCATCCACTGAATTGTAATTTATTTCGATAGATGACAAAAATTAAAACAAGTATACCAAAATAACACCACCATCCAGTATGAGTAAGATTTACACCAATTTCATTATATGTTTTTGATACAACAGTTGAAAATAAAGCACCTAGTAACCCGAAAATCGCTATTATTCTAATCACTTCTAGAAATAGTCCAAGTGAAACGGATAATGCCTTCATTTAATGCCTCCTAAAATCTTTAATCTTATTTTAACTTGATCCTATGTATTTATTATTCGGTATTTGGTATTTTTCCCCTTTTTTAATTTTACAAACTTAATAAATAACTATGTATGATTTAAGAATAAAGTGTAAAAAGTTAGAAAATACTATTGAAAGGTTTTTATGTTCAGGGGGGATACTTTGTTTAGTCAGGTCGTAAAATCTATACCCAATTTACTTACAATCGGAAATTTAGTATGTGGTGTTCTATCGATCACGCTTAATATGAGTGGTTTAATCATGTTATCCTCAATTTTTATTTTCATCGCTGCTATTTTTGATCTTCTTGACGGAAGAGTGGCTAGGAAACTAAAAGTGAATAGTGAATTTGGTGTAGAGCTAGATTCTTTAGCGGATATTGTTAGTTTCGGCGTTGCCCCTGCGCTTTTATTTCATTCCATTTCGGCACCATCAATCTTAACATCACTTGCATTTATCCTTTTTCCTACGATGGGGGCATTAAGATTAGCAAAATTTAGTGCTAAACCTACCATAGGTTATTTTAAGGGTTTACCTATTCCTGCTGCTGGTTTACCTTTAGCTGGTATGGGAATGTTTTTTTATAGTAATGCATGGATTACTTTAATTCTTGCTTTCTTAATGGTAAGTCCAATTAGGTTTAAAAAACTTTAACAAACTTCAATCTTAAATGCTATTACCTTTCTTAGAGGAAATAGCATTTTTAATTTTTATTGGAATAATCTTGACACATTTTATTACTTATTATTAAATGAAATGATTGCATTTTTTAAAGTGTAGAGTTTTGCTGTGAAAATATAAAGTTCATTATAGTTATTTTCCACGTATTCATCAATAATGCTTATTCCTTTTATAAAGTTCTCAATCAATAAATATGTATATTTTCCATCCCACGCAAACCGATTAATTCTGAATAGTTCATCTGCCAATACTTGAAATCTAAATTCTTCAATTAGTAGTTTTATTTGATATATTTTGTCTTTATTATTAGTAGACGTGTATTTACTATTTTCATAACTATTATGTACTAACTTAACAAAATCATTTATATCTTCAGCCAACATATTCGCTTTTTGCATCTCAAATTTCATTTCTCCATCCCCTAAAGTGTTAAAAATATACATCACTAGAGTGTATGTTTTTATTTTAAATCATATCACAAACAATCTAATTTATCCCGTATACTACCCTTAATGGAAAAAGTGTTTCAAATAATATAAGAGCCACTATTGTGACACTTTACTATTCAACTTATTGGAATTGGTAGAATCAAATATAAGAAAGGACTCATATTTTTCTACTTTTCCCTTTAGAGATGATCATCATATGTACTTCTGTTGTTTCCCCACTATCAACATGATTTTTAATGGTTGATACATCAATATCTGTTTCAATTTTTACAACCTTACTCTCATTTCTTCCTAATTTTACTTTATATGGGGCATTTTTTTTCATGAGTGATAACATGGCCCCTTCGTCCTCAAACGGATATTTATTATAAAAATCAATCGTAAAAAGCACATCACTATTACGATAGTTTTTAAAAGGAAGTTCACATTCTGCATGTAATATTGTTTCATTTTTCATTTCAAAATTACACCTACTTTTACTCCGCTCATACGAAACTGCATAAATATCAGTAGCCATTGTCTTTTGATATGCATTTGCAAGAAAAGATGGAGTAATCACTGAAATGAATAAAGCAATCAAAATAATCCGTACCCTAAATTTTTTAAATGATTTTGATAGAAAATAAAAGCTAGCGATCAATAATAGTATCGATGTAATTCCTACATAATTTAGTCCAGTTTCTTTTGTAATCGGTATATTATTTACTGAAAATTTCGCACCTAAAGTTTCATCATTAGGAAAAGTAAAATTAAATGCCACAGATATCAAAAACAGAATGATTGAAATATAAAAAAACTTTTTATGTTTTAACATTTTGACTCACTCCACCTTTTTTAATCCCACTCTTATTCATATATTCTTCTTCACCAGCATATCCTAGCTCCATCTCACTGCCGAAACCTATATTTAAATCATCCGAAAATAACCCCTTTACATCCGTATTGGCAATCTTATTCGGAATATATATTAAGCCTCGATGTTTACCTATTACTTAATCAATCTGTTTTCCATGTTCATCAAAATACCTTTTTTCTAGACTAAATGCATTGGTTGCTTTGTACATTGTAATGATTTTAGCGCTCGGTTTACCAACCTTTATTTCAACTTTTTCATTGCTCCCAGTAGCATTCATAAGGCGAACGCTTAATTTAGAGACAGTATTAAAATGATTTGTGATGACTAAGATTTTCAAAGGTAAAGGCTTGTCATTTTTATATTTGATCGGCAAAGCAAAGTCTTGTAAGTTTGAATTTATTTTATTTTCATTGGTTATGTCACTTTCATAGTTCGATCCAAACTCAGCATTTAGAAATTTATAGTTTCCAATATTATCTTTTTTAAAATGAATGTACGACGGAGTATTGTTTTGCAAATAGGCAACATATCGATCATTTCCAATATCTAAAATTTTAATAATATCAATAGTTTTTCCCCCATTGGTTACTGAATGGATTGTTGCTAGTATATTTTTTTGATTGTTTCCATTCATCTGTAAAGTAGGCATAAGGAATTTGTAACAGATGAAGACAAAACACAAGAGAAACAATAGTGTGTATTTTATTTTCTGATTGATCACATTCGACCTCCATTGACTATATTTGATTCTATTGTTATTAATTATCCATTACACCAAATAAACCGTCAATCGGGTTATTTTCCGACTATTCAAATATTTATCCAACTCTATTTTATTCACTTTAAAAGATTAGCTTAACCTTTTATTAAATCGTTTAAATTTGCTATATTGTTGAAAAAATTAATATTTTGCTATCAGTAGCTTAAATTCGTATATATAATAGAAATTGCGGAAGTATTTGGTATTTTGAATTCGATTTCCAACTTTCGCTCCATCAAATCGTAATTCCTTTATTTATCTGCCTTTAGATAAAGGAGGAAGTTAAAATGCAAAAATTGATTTATATGATTGGAATTCCTGGTAGTGGGAAAAGTGAAATGGCTAAACAAATCGCCAAGAAAGAAAAAGCCATTATTTTATCCACTGATGAGTTACGTCAAACACTATTCTTTAATGTAAATAAGCAAAAGAGGACGAATCTTTTGTATATGGAATTATACAAAAGAGCCAATCATTTACTTGCTGAAGGGAAAAGTGTTCTCATTGATGCAACAAATATTGAACGTGAAAGACGAATGAAAGCATTAAATAAATTCGTAGACGTTCATAAAGAGTGCTATTACATGGATGTGCCGTATGAAGTTTGTGTAGACCGAAATAACAAGAGAGAGCGTGTAGTAGAAGATCGAATTCTTGTTAAGATGCGGAAAAACCTTGATTTCCCTTTAAAAAATGAAGGATGGGATGTCATCCACACAATTCATGAACCATTTTCTTATGATTGTTGAAACATGAATTAACTTACCTACTAGTGAATGAAGTTTCTTATGAAGAGTTATTCGAGAAGCTCACTTGTGTACCATTTTTTCAAGCTATGAAGGATTTTAATCAAGAAAATCCGTTTCATACGCTGACATTATGCCAGCACACATACGGAGTTATTGAGTACATTAATGAAATGTACGAAGAAGAAGATAAACTTATTCTGCAAATGGCAGCTCTTTTTCATGATGTTGGGAAGGTATTCTGTAAGACGTATAAAGTAACAAAAGGGTATTATTCATACTTTGGTCATGAAAAAGTTTCTTCACAAATTGCATTTCATTTTATAACTGCACTTGGTTTTGAAGATGAATTTATCCAAGCCGTAGTTGGGATCATCGAAATGCACATGTTAATTAACTACGGTGGTAACGAAGGAGCAACTGAAATTTATCATTTACTTGGTGATGAATTACTCGCAAAACTTTATTTCTTTCGTGAAGCAGATACGTTTGCGAAGTGAGGTGTTAGTATATGAAAATTAAGTATCCAAAGACATTTCATTTACCTTGGTCAGAATCTAAAACTTCTGATGATAAAACGCTTCATACTATTGAACATTTTATTGGAAAAGAAGTTGTTGTAACGGAAAAAATAGATGGTGAAAATTGCTCGATTTATCGGGATGCGATACACGCAAGATCAACTGATAGCCTAGACCATCCATCCAGACATTGGGTTAAAATGCTACAAGCAACGATTGGTTACCAAATCCCCGAACATTGGCGAGTTTGTGGAGAAAATGTATATGCAATGCATTCGATCCTTTATGAGGAACTAGATAGTTATTTTTATATCTTTTCAATATGGGACGAACAAAATAAATGTCTATCGTGGGAAGAGACGATTATATGGTCTGAATTATTAGGTCTAAAAACGGCACCGGTTTTATACAAGGGTGTCTTTAATGAAGAAGCTATAAAAGCTTGTTATACAAAAAAGTCAAATTTAGGCGGGGAACAAGAAGGATACGTTATACGATTAACTGATGGATTTCAATACAATGATTTTAAATACTCGGTTGCAAAGTTTGTTCGAGAAAACCATGTGCAGACAGATAAACATTGGATGACTAAACAAATTAAAGCAAATCGACTAAAACAAGAATAGTAGAGATTATTTTTCACCTATAAAAACACTAATTTAAATTTATTGAAAGGAATGAGAACAATGTAATTTGTTAATTTTATAAAAATTTATTATATAAGTAATAATTATCCCCCTCTCTTTTCATAAATCATAAAAAAAGAGACGCTAATCCCTCAAAGAATCGCATCTCAAAAAACTTCTTCTCTCGTTATCATTTAAGTAACCGTTAATATAATCCTATTTAATATAAGTTAATCCGATTCGATTATTAAAAATTTGATTTCGATTTTTGAAAACAAATGATCCATTAACATAATCGATTACTAGTTGGTCTTCGTATACATCTTCAAAATTTTTATTTACCATAAATTCAAACTGGTCACCAATTATCATTTTTTCATTAGGACCACATTCTCTTTTATTAATAACTTTTATCTCATAAATGTTATTTACTACATCACAGCTTCCACGGTCAAATTCTAATTGAAGTATTTTATTTTGATCTACTGCGCCAAGTATTTCTTTGGCTGCATCAGTTATTTTAAAATCCATCTTTAAAGTCTCCTAATTTAGATTAAACGTTTAAAAATTTTACACATACTGCTTCAGGTACTTGTACGTCTGATTGAAGCACTGTTAATTTTCCAGTCGTTTTATTTCTTGCATATAAAACTAGATTCCCTGACATTTCATTTGAACCAACTAAATAGTTCTCAGATGGATCTAAAACGAAATCTCTTGGCCAATTACCCTCACTTGAAGTAATTCCCACTAATTCAAGCTTACCAGTATCTTGATTTACACTAAATACTGCGATACTATTATGACCACGATTTCCTGCATATACGAATTGACCGTCTTTTGAAATATGGATGGCACTTCCTTGGTTGTTTTCAGTAAAATCGCTAGGGATTGTAGAAATATATTGTAAATCTGTAAAGCTTCCATCTTCATTTAATTGTAGCGCAATTACTTCCGAACTAAGCTCTGTCATAATATAAGCGAACTTTCCATTCGGATGGAATGTGATATGACGTGGTCCACTTCCTGGTTTAACAGATAGACTGCTTACTTCAATTAAAGAATTGTTTTCAATTTTATAAGTATTTAATTTATCGATTCCTAAATCTATTGCAGCAACATATTTTTCATTTAATGTATAACCAGAAAAATGGGCATGAGGTTTTTCCTGACGTTCTTTATTCGGACCTGTTCCTTCATGTTGCATAATCGATTTAACATCACTTGCAAAACCATTTTCTTGATTGATTTTATATAATTCAATTGTACCTTTATGATAATTTGCTGTAACAATATTTTGCTTTGATGAATCAATGCTAATATGACAAGGTGAAGCGCCTTCATTCAGCTGTTCGTTTAATTTGTTTAACTCCCCACTGTTTTCATCGATCGAATAAACAGCAATACCACCTAAGTTTCCTTCTTTTACAACAGCATATAGATTCTTATTGTCTTCACTAATTGCTAAATAAGTTGGATTTCCCAATTCAGCAACCGGTTTAACATCCGTTATTTTTTCTTTTTCTGTATCAAGCGTAAATTGATAAATACCTTTACTTTCACTTTTTGTATATGTACCTACATAACCAACAAATTTCTGATTCGAATTCATTACTATTTCCTCCTCTATTCCTTGTTTTTATGTAAATACCCCCATTTCATAGCTACAAAATTAGTTTCAATGAAGATGGGGGCTTTATACTTATTAGATTTAAAGTTTGTTACAAATTATAATGAAGTTTTTGCCCAGTCAGCAGCAAATTTTTCAATACCTTGATCTGTTAATGGGTGTTTAGATAATTGCTCAATAACACTGTAAGGAATTGTTGCGATATGAGCTCCAGCTAATGCTACACGAGTAACATGGTCTGGGTGACGAACTGACGCAGCAATGATTTGAGCGTCCATATTATGAACTTTGAATAATTCAGCAATTTTAGCAACTAATAATACACCATCTTCAGAAATATCGTCTAAACGACCTAAGAATGGAGATACATAAGTAGCACCTGCTCTAGCTGCTAATAAAGCTTGGTTAACAGTAAAGATTAATGTTACGTTTGTTTTAACACCTTTTTTCGTTAAGTAGCGGCAAGCTTCTAAACCAGCAAGTGTCATTGGTAATTTAATTGTAATATTTTTATCTCCACCGTTTATTTTAATAAGCTCGTCAGCTTCAGCGATCATTTCTTCAGCAGATACAGCATTTGGCGTAACTTCAGCAGAAACTGATTCTACTTCAGGAACTAATTTTAAAATTTCTTCGATACGGTCTTCGAATTTAACTCCTTCTTTTGCTACTAAAGATGGATTTGTAGTTACTCCTGATAATACACCCATTTTATAAGCTTTTTGGATGTCTTCTACATTAGCTGTGTCAATAAAAAATTTCATTTTTAAATTCCTCCAATTTTTAGGGATATTTCCTATTTTATACTTTATTTATTTCTTTTCAACTGCATGTCCACCAAATTCATTACGAAGAGCCGCAACTACTTTACCTGTGAACGTATCGTTATCTAATGAACGGTAACGCATTAATAATGACATTGCAATAACTGGAGTAGCAGCTTGAAGGTCTAGAGCAGTTTCAATTGTCCATTTCCCTTCACCAGATGAATGCATTACGCCTCTAATTTCATCAAGCTTAGCATCTTTTGAGAATGCATTTTCAGTTAATTCCATTAACCAAGAACGAATTACAGAACCATTATTCCATACTTTCGCAACTTTTTCATAATCATAATCAAAGTCACTTTTTTCTAGTACTTCAAATCCTTCACCGATTGCAGCCATCATACCGTATTCGATACCATTATGAACCATTTTTAGGAAATGTCCACTACCAATTTTACCAGCATATAGGAAACCATTTTCTACTGAAGTATCTTTAAAGATTGGTTCTACGATATCCCAAGCTTCTTGGTCTCCACCAACCATATAACAAGCACCGTTACGAGCGCCTTCCATACCGCCTGAAGTACCAGCATCCATGAATCGGATTCCATGTTCTTTTAATTCATCATAACGTCTAATAGACTCTTTATAATGTGAGTTTCCTGCTTCAATGATAATATCCCCTTCTGATAAGAATGGTTTTACATCACTAATAACAGAATCTACTACTCCATGTGGTACCATAATCCAAAGAACTCTTGGCGTATCAAGATTTTTTACTAATTCTTCTAAGCTTGAAGTACCAACTGCACCAAAGCCTTTCATTTCTTCTACTGCTGCAGTATTCAAATCAAATGCTACTACTTCGTGATTATGATCCATTAAATTTTGACCTAAGTTTAGACCCATTTTTCCTAATCCAATTAAACCAACTTTCATTACGTTATCCTCCCATAATATCTACAGTAATATTAATGTTTTTCTCTAAGTAAAAATTTTTATGATAAAAAAATAAATAAAATATTATTTGATCAAGAATTTAATAAAGTTTTGCTTACGTTAACTACATTCTTTGTACTAAAACCAAATAATTCCATTACTTCATTACCTGTTCCAGATGCTCCAAAAGTCTCGATTGAGATTTTTTTACCTTTGAAACCAACATAGCGTTCCCATCCAAGTGAAATTCCCATTTCAATTGAAACACGGTTTAATACGTGTGATGGTAAAACAGACTCTTTGTATTCATCTGATTGTAGATCGAATAGCTCCCAACTTGGCATTGCTACTACACGAATTGATAAGTTTTCTTTTTCTAACTCAATTTTACTATTCACTGCAAGTGACACTTCTGAACCTGTAGCGATTAAAATTAAGTCTGGTTGATCATTCGTTTCTGTTAAAACATATCCACCTTTTGAAAGATTATCTAATCTAGATGCTGTTTCTTCAAATACAGGTAAATTTTGACGACTTAATACTAAAGCGATTGGTCCATTTGTATTTTGTAACGCATATGCCCAAGCATTAGCTGTTTCATTTGCGTCTGATGGACGAATAACTGTTAAACCAGGGATCGCACGTAAAGCTGCTAAATGTTCAACTGGCTCATGTGTAGGGCCGTCTTCACCAACTGCAATTGAGTCATGAGTGAATACATATGTTACTGGTAATTTTTGTAATGCTGCTAAACGAATTGATGGACGTAAATAATCATTAAATACGAAGAACGTACTTACAAAAGGCTTAACTCCACCGTGTAATGCCATACCATTTGCAGCAGCACCCATCGCATGCTCACGTACACCAAAATAAATATTGCGTCCAGCAAATGATTCTACAGCAAATTTACTTTCATCTTTAATATCTGTCATCGTTGAATGAGATAAATCTGCGCTTCCACCGAAAATTTCAGGAACTGATTTAATGTAGTGATTAATTGCTTCTCCACTTGCAACACGTGTAGAGATTGTTTTATTCTCGTCAAAAGTTAATAAATCTTCTGTTTCGATTAAAACTTCACCTTTAATTGCTTTTTCAAGCTGAACTGCTAATTCTGGGTAAGCTTCACGGTAAGCATTAAAAACTTTATTCCACTCAGCTTCTTTTTCGCTGCCTTTTTCTTGTATTTCTTTGAAATGACATTTAACTTCTTCTGGTACAAAGAAATCTTCTTCGTAATTCCAAGCATATGCTTTTTTCGTTTCTTTTGCTTCTTCAAGACCTAATGGATTACCATGGGCTTTATTTGTACCAGCCACTTTTGGACTTCCGTAACCAATAATTGTTCTAACTTCAATGATTGTCGGTTGGTCTGAGTTTTGTTTAGCTTGTTCGATTGCTTTCGAAATTTCTACATGATCGTTTCCATCTTCTACTCTTAAATATTGCCAGTTAAATGATTCAGCTCTCTTTTTCATATCTTCTGAATAAGAAAGATTTAATGTACCATCTAATGAAATATCGTTTGAATCGTATAATACAACTAGTTTTCCAAGTTTCATGTGACCAGCAAGTGACATAGCTTCGTATGCAACACCTTCCATTAAATCACCATCACCAACTAATGCATAAGTATAGTGATCAATAATAGAAAGGTTATCTTTGTTAAATTTACCTGCTAAATGAGCTTCAGCCATTGCCATACCAACAGCAGTAGCAATACCTTGTCCTAATGGACCAGTCGTAGCTTCAACACCATCAGTGTGTCCAAATTCAGGATGTCCAGGTGTTTTACTATTTAGTTTACGGAAATCTTTAAGGTCTTCGATTGAAACATCGTAGCCTGCAAGATGTAGTAAACTATATAACATACTTGAACCATGACCAGCTGATAATACAAAACGGTCACGGTCAAACCATTTTGAACTTTTTGGATTATGCTTTAAATGATCTGCCCAAAGTGCATATGCCATTGGCGCTGCACCCATTGGTAAACCTGGATGACCAGAATTAGCTTGGTTAATCGCATCAATTGAAAGTGTGCGGATTGTATTAATTGATAATGTAGAAATCGAACTCATAATTTAAATACTCCTTTTTAGATCTGTTTTGTTGTTTTCATTTTCTTGTACAAAATCTGTATCTAACCACCATTTGAAACCATCTTCTGCTAATAATTCATCAGCAGCCTCTGGACCAAATGAACCGGATTTATAAGTATGAAGTGGTACTAAATTTTCTTCAAATGCTTCTAAAATTGGTTGAACCCATTGCCATGATAATTCTACTTCATTCCAATGAGCAAAAAATTTCGAATCGCCGCGTAACGCATCGTATACTAATAACTCATACGCTTCTGGACGATCTTCTTTATTCGCAAAATACTCAGCTTGTACAGGTTCAATATTGCCCTCTACGTTTTTGCTATTTAAATAGAAAGAAACTCTTTCATTTGGATTAATTTCAATAACCAATAAATTTGGTCCATTATTAATGCTGTTCTTTTTGGCAAGATTTTGAATCGGACTTTTGAATTCAAAAACGATTCGAGTAGATTTTTCTTTCATTCTTTTACCTGTACGGATATAGAATGGAATTCCCTTCCAAAAATCGTTTTCGATTAATACTCTAGCTGCTACATAAGTATCATTTTGTGATGAAAATTCAATTCCTGGTTCTTGTCTATATGCAACTACTTTCTTACCATTTTGTTCACCTGAACCATATTGACCACGTACTACATGAGAAACTACTTCTTCTTTTGATAGAGGTAGAAGAGATTCAAGAACCTTTTTCTTCTCAGCTCTAACATCACTAGCCGTATTTTGGTTAGTTAAATGCATAGCAGACATCATTAACATTTGTAACATATGATTTTGGAACATATCTCGAATTGCTCCAGATTTATCATAATAACCTGCTCGTTCTTCAACTCCGACTGTTTCACTTGCGGTAATTTGAACATTTGCGATATATTGATTGTTCCATAATGCTTGTAAAACTGGATTAGCAAACTCTAAAGCTTCTAAGTTCTGAACCATAGGTTTGCCTAAGTAATGATCAATTCGGAAAATCTCATCTTCTTTAAATGACTTACTTAATTTTTCATTTAAATCTCTAGCCGTTTTCAAGTCACGTCCAAAAGGTTTTTCAATGATTAGACGTTTCCAACCTTTTGTCGTACCAAGTCCACTTTCCTTAATATTTGATGCAATAACTTCAAAAAATTCTGGTGCTACAGATAAATAAAATAATCTGTTTTCAGGTAATTGTAATTCCTGTTCTCTTTCTTTGACTAAATCTAATAAATCAACGAATCCTTCTTTATTCGTGATATCTAGCTGTTGATAACGAATTGAATCTAGAAATTCTTGGACCATTTTTTGATCCTCTAAAGAACGTCTTGAAAAAGTAATGAGTGATTGCATTACTTGATTCTGAAATTCATCATTTGAAAAATCTTTTCTACCAATCCCAATGATTGAAAAAGACTCTGGCATCTTTTGATCTATAAATAAATTATATAAAGCAGGAAAAATTTTTCGTTTTGCTAAATCGCCTGTGGCTCCGAATAATACAAATGACATAGAATCCATTAACTAAACCTCCTCTTACTCGAACTTTTAACTAGTTGATAATAAAAAATATATTTCAAACGATCTTTAATTTTTATTTAGAGCTAATGTTAGTTCAAATAATTCATTCCAATTATCCATTCGGAAAATATTTTTTACCCAAACCTATAATACATGAAAAAAATTTTTCTTTCCAATAAAATGCTTATGTTTCTATTTATTGGATTTTTTTAATTTATTGACGAGACTTCAGGCGAAGACAGAATTAATTCCAATAATTGGAAATTACGTCGATTTTTCTTCCCTGATGCCAATTTAAACTTTCATTATATAAAAAAACCTTAATTAACTTTTTACGTTAATTAAGGCTTTTGTAGGAAGTAATGTTTAAATATTATGTAAAAATCAATCTTAGACTAGTCAGTACTAAACCAATAATAAATCCACAAACAGCTCCATTGACACGAATCCAAGTAATATCCTTACCAATTTTATTTTCCAATAAATCAGTTATCTCTTCAGTAGATAATTTTTCAATATTGTATCTTACTAAATCACTAATTTTATGGTGATATTTTTCAACTGTATTTGTTAATAGTTTCTTAAAACTTTGCTCAACAGTATCAATCCAATTAGAATTTTTAATGAAGCTGATTATTTTTTGGATCGCATTAAAAATAAACTCTTCATCATTAATTTTTGTTCTAAACATTTTAATTGCTTGATCTACAATATATTCATAGCCTTTATTTTTCCATTCATCTAATTGGCGAATAATGTTTTCATTCGATTTAGTTTTATCAGCTTCCATTCGAATAAACGATAAAATGAAATTCCTACGATCACTATTAGGGTGTTTTAATTCCGTTAGTAAATCGATTAATCCGCTATGTATAAATTCTGTTATTTTCTCTTCTCCAATCATTGGTAGAAAAGCTTTAATCATAAAAAACTTTCGCTCGATAAACTGTATAACTTCTTTACCGATTAATTCCTTAATATGTGGTAGGCTAACTGTTTCTTCGATTTTATTAATTAAAAATTCATATGTCTTTGCATCCCATTCTTTTTCAATAACTGTATCGACAGCTTTACTTAATAAGTTCTGAGATGATATGGAATCAATTGTTGGTTTAAATGTATTTAATAAAAATTTTTTGATTGTATCATCCTGAATAGATGCACCAAACTGTTTGATTGAATGAACCATTTTATTTCTTGATTCATCATTTTCAAGGATCTTTTCAAAAGCATTAATACCTTGATTAACCCAGTCACGTTCTTCTACCTTTTCAATTAAACTTTCCTTACTTAGCCATTGATTATTAAGTGTATTTAAAATCCCCTCAGTAATCTTCTTTCTATTTTTAGGTAATAAAGCTGTATGTGGGATCGGTATACCAAGAGGATGACGAAACATTGCAGTTACAGCAAACCAATCCGCAAGACCACCAACTAAAGCTGCCTCAAATCCACCAGAAAGGATTTGAAATAATTTAGATTGAAACGGCATTGTTGCAGCGAAACCACAAGTTGCCACGATTAGTGAAATATTGGCTAGCCGTTTTGAATTCTTTTCTTTCATTTAGTAAAAGCCTCCTGTATCTATTTGAAAATAGTATATCATTCCTTTAATCTATTTTCTAAAATCAATTCTAATAAATAATAAAAGATTTGGTCCGTAAGCATAATTGTAAAGTTTTTTAAATTTACGATCAAAAAAGAGACTGTTTTCACAGCCTCAATGTATTGAGTATCGATCTGCTAAATAATTTTGAAGCAGTTGAGTCAGTTAAAAATTCAATTGAAAATGATGACATGTAATATTTAAACTATTTTTAAGATAAAACCTATGAGCATCGTAACGTTGTACCCCAGAATCTAGATGGAATTGTTCACAATTATTTAGTTTTGCATCATTAATTAACCAATTCCACAAAATTTGTGCATAGCCTTTTTTACGATGATTTTCACTAGTAATTAAGTCATCAACATAAAAGTATTTCCCCCATGCTAATGATTCTGTTATACGATAACCAGCAACAGCTGTTACTTCATCATTTTCGATCACGGCTACAAGTTGATAATGATTTGTGTTGATTAATCTGTTAATCGTGTTAACAAATTCATCTTCTCTTAAATGTGGACGTAATTGACTTACTGTTTGAAACGTTTTCAAAATATCCGAACTACTATTCATTATTTTTACTTCTGCCAACTTTTATCTCTCCATTCATAAAAAGGTTCTACTTTAAAATACCACAATTTTCTATCTTTTTTTATGAATTGATGTTTTTAAATTTTTGGTTTATGGTTCAAAACCTTTTTGACTAATAAAAAGCTGATCCTCTGAAAAATATTTTTTAAATCGTTGATAAACGATCTGATAGGCATCTGGACCATACCAATCTTCTAAATTACGCTCAGCATATTTTTTTTCAATACCAAGACGACCTGTTCGTTTTCCTCCGCTTCCGTCACCCATAAAAAAATCATCGATACAGATTCTATGAACAATTTCCGATAATCTTTTTGGGAAATTCTCGCTACTAGGGAGAATAGGGGCGATTGTAGCCTGGGTTGGAATTCCAGCATTTACAAGTTCTTCGATGACTTTAAGTCGTGCATTAATAGGGGGTGCATATGGTGAGAAAAACTTTCTTATTTCATCCAAGTCTGTTTCAATCGTCATACTTACTCGTACTTTCTCCTTAAATAGCTTTAAGAGATCAATATCTCTTTTTACAAGCGGACTCCGAGTTTGAACGAATAAAAAATCTGGTTGATTTTGCAGCATGACTTCTAATAGACTTCTAGTCAATTTTTCTTTATATTCAATCGGTTGAAATGGATCTGTGCTAGATGACATAAAAATGGTTACTTTATCTTTGCTTTTTGCCTTTTTCAATTCTTTCTCTAGAATAATAGGGGCACTCTGTTTAATATCAACCCAACTACCCCATTCTTTTTTTCGAAAAAGTGAAACAGGCATTTGTCTTACATAGCAATATGAACATGCAAATGAGCAACCAGTATAAGGATTTAAAGAGTGAGTATATCCTGAGAGAAAACCTGTACCTTTATTTAGAATGGTTTTTGGATTTTTATAAAATATTTCACTTTCCATCCAAACACCTCCTAATTAATTAGTTTCTAGTTTCAATTTTTAAAAGACTTTTTTTCATTTCTAAACCACCACGATAGCCAGTTAATGATCCATCCTTTCCAATTACGCGATGACAAGGAATAATTATCAATATTGGATTTGCACCAATTGCTCTCCCGACTGCTCGAACAGATTTTGGCTTATTTAGGTAACTCGCAATGTCGGAATAAGTTTTAGTTTCTCCATAACCGATCGAGCATAGCGCACTCCAAACTGAATTTTGAAATGCAGTACCACGAAAATCAAGTCTACTATTAAAATTAGACCGCTCGCCCTCTAAAAATTCAATAATCTCTTTTTTATAAGCTTCTAATATTTTTTCATCTTCTTCCATTTCAATTCCAGGAAAGTATTTATCCTTAAATAAAATTAATTCTTGAATGGGTCCACATTGTGAGCCTACGAAACATAACCCTTTTATTGTTGCAGCAATATGAATCTTCCATTTTTTATGTTCAATTAAAGTCCAATATAGTTTTTCAGTTGAATGCAATTTAAATCACCCTTTGCTCTTCATGGTCTTATTTAAATTTTATTATAGACTTAATTAAGAAAAATGGACTGATATTAGAATGAAAGAGCAAGAATTTGAAAAATATTTTAAAATGAAACTGCAAATAAGTGCTGGAGAAATTCAATCATGTCCTGGAGAACAGTAGTTATTGAGTCAATCTGTGCAAATAAAAGTGTACTGCAATTAAAATCTGAAAATCGCAATTAAAAACCCCTAAACTGCAATTAAATTCAAAAGAATAGCAAATAAAACAAAAAATTACCCATACCAGTTAAGGTATTACATCCTATAGATTGTACAATCGTGAGTAATATAAAGTGAAAAGCTAGCAATTTTACTCTAAACCTTTTTAGAATGAAAAAATTGATGTATATAGGCATATTACCTGCAAAGAAAGGTCATTTCCATCTAGAATACCCTAATACCTCGTACATTCTACTAAACATTAGGCGGGGCCACTTTAAATAGCAACCTACTTAATTAGATTGCCCCTTACCGATCGACTAAGCTCAAAAATGTATTTTATTTCTGCTTCTCAATCATATCCATTACTAATTTTTCAGCTGCATTTTTATATAAATTACTCATATTAACGAAAGAAGTAATTAAGAGTAATTTCTCAATATATTCTTTACTTTCATCATCAATCTGTTCAATTTCTTTACTTACATTTTCACCAGATTGTTGAAGTTCAGTTTTAAACTTTTCAAGGTCTAGTTCATTTAAATGTAAAAAACTTGAGTAAATATCATCAATACTTATTTCATTATTTTCAAGGATTCTTTGATTTAATCCATTTAAAGACTCTTTTATATCATTAATCGAAAGTGCACCTTTTAAATGATAAATTAAACTGATTAAAATGATATGATTCTTTGTGTATTTCTTATTTTTTATTGGGAAAAGCAATTTAGCTTTAGCGTAATTATTAATCATTGTTTTTGTCATTACTTTTTCATTTGAATTCGGTTTCGCAAATTTATTATCAAATAGTTGGATTACTTGATCCATATAAAGATCTAGATTAGGAATATCCTCTAATAATATTTTTTTATCTAAATCTATTTGTTCAATTAATTCATTAATTTTTTTCATTTTTCTTCCTCTTTTTATGTAATTTACGGGTTAATTTTATCATAAAAAAATTGTTCTTTAAACACTTGACTATATAATATCGTTGATGATAACTTTATATGTAGTTATCAAAACTACATAACATAGTTGGAGGAGATATATATGGGGAACTATATGCGTGAACCTATTAATACCATGACACATTTAGTCGGTGCTGTTTTATCACTATTTGGGTTAGTAGCGATGGTTTTAAAGTCAACATTTTCTGGTGGAAGTGTATTACAAACATCTGCGGTTATTGCATTCGGTGTAAGTATGATTCTTCTCTATTTAGCTTCAACGACCTATCATATGGCAAAAGCTAGCGATAAAATAATCGCTTTTTTAAGACGGATGGATCATTCAATGATCTTTGTCTTAATTGCAGGTACATATACTCCTTTTTGTATCATTAGTCTAAAAGGGACATTGGGATGGATTATCTTTTCGATTGTATCTTTCATTGCATTTTGTGGTGTTTTGTTCAAGTTGATTTGGTTTAGTTGTCCAAGATGGTTATCAACAGCCCTTTATATCGCTTTAGGCTGGGTCATTATACTTGCTTCGGCACCTTTATCTGATGCGATTAGTATGAAAGGAATGTTCGCGCTAATCTTAGGTGGAATTTTCTACACAGTTGGTGGTGTGATTTATGGAATTAAACCTAAATTTTTATCTTTTAAAAATTGGGGATTCCATGAAATTTTTCATATTTTCATTATGCTTGGAACACTTTGTCATTTCTTCTGTGTTTATTATTTTGTAATCTAAATAAACAAAAAACCATCCTCAATGGATGGTTTTTTGTTATTTTAAGATACCTGTTCCGACAATTTTCACTTCAACTTTTGGTTTAATTGTAATTTTAGCATAGTCTTTGTCCCAATCCAGTTTTTTCCACACGTCAGGATGAAATGAAATTAACTGTCTGCCAATTCCTAATGCATCACAATTTGATTCTTGAACTGTTTTAATGATTTTTTCAGCTTTAATTGTTAATTGCTTTGAAATTTTTTTATTTAACTGATCAATTTCTTTTTTAGAATCTAATTCATCATGTGCGTACTCAAGTGTGTCAACGTCCAGCTTTAGATTTAAATTTACGGTTATTTTATTTCCTTTTGATACTTTAATTTCCATCTTTGGCTTATTTTTTTTCACTTGAATCGTTATATACCGTTCCCTAATATCTTTTTCTTTCGGACTAACATTTACATTAAATCTTGCGTACTTCTTCATTTGATCTTTAAATAAAAGTAACATAGTAGGTTCATCACCTAAAAGATTATACCCTGTATATTTCTGATCATTAAATAATGCTACCCCAGAAATATCGATCAATTTATCATCATCTTTTTCAATTAGCGGCAAAAAAATATCTTCACCTGGGTCGAACATGATTGTACAGATTGTTTGAACATTTTCAATTGGAACCATTGTATGGCTTTCTGCGTTAGTTACTAGATCCAAAATTTCTTCACTTATGAGTGTTTCCTCTACTTTGCTTAGTTTTAAAACTTCTTCCGCTTTACCCTTAGTAATAATAACTTTTGCCCCTAATGAACTTCTAGGGTCTCTATATATAACATCGAATATAGGATAAATATCCTGTTTAGATAATTCATCTCCAAGTAATAAAACCCTTGTTTTATTAGTAGCATAATCACCTGCTACTTTTCGAGTAACTTTAATTCTCGCATCACTTGTTGTTTTTCCAGTGGCTGTAATAATGACATTTGTTGTTTTAACTTGTGTAGGATCACTTCCACCTTGGCTATTTGTTTTAATGACTGCAGTTACGAGCATATTATTATCCTCTGCTAAATCAAATCCAGCACTATAAACTAGCCTAGACTCCTTTAGTAATCTTTGATCCCAACAACTAGTTAAAGGCAAAATACAAATTAAAGATATCAATGCTATTTTATATTTCATATGAATTACCGAGTTCTTTCTTTTTTCTTATAAGCGAAACAATTAATAAAATTAATGGTAATGCAAAGATAAAAAAATAACTTGTAAAAGAAAGAATTGTCCCAAATTTCATTACAAATTCTTCACTATTTGGTAAAAAAGTACAGATGATCGCAATAGCAATTCCTGTATAAATAGTTGTTTTACCATGGTTTTTAAACTTTAAGAGTTTGCTGATTCCGAAACTAGTTAAATATAAATAGGTCACAAATGAAGTTAAGATTGGTACTACCCAAATAGAAAGAAAGACAAGGTCTAATCTTTCAATCACTTCATATGATAATGATTTTAATAAATATAAAATTGGCTCAGGTACGATTGCAATTTCTGCTTTGCTAAAACTCATATAACTTGTAATTAAAAAAAATGTATACAAGAGGCTTACAAAACTAATTGCGATTGTTCCAGCTTTTAATATTTTGTTTGGCTTTCCATTTACATACGGAAATAATACTAAAATGAACTCAAATCCCATCATGGAGATTAGTGCATCGTGAGCTCCAAGAATGATGTTTTTAACACCCGCCTGTCCAACTGGAAATAAATAGCGATAATTTACATTATTGTAAGAACAAAATTCAAAGAAAATCAAAAATAAAATTAAAACACAAACGAAAGTAAAAAATCGTGCGATTACTTTCATATTTTCTTTTGCTAAATAAATCCCTGTACCAACTATAAAGATGATTAATACATAAGGTGGAGTAAATGTAAGAATCCATTTTTTAAGTACAGAAATGGTGATAATCACCACATAAATCGCAACAATAAAGAAAAATAAGATATAAAGATACGAAATGACAATCCCAATATATTTACCAACTATTTTCGTTGTATATTCATAGATCGTATCTTTAGGAAATCTACTGCCAAGTAACCACATAATTAGTAAAAGTAAAAACACCCCACCCCCGGCAACTAATGTTGAAATCCAACCATCGTGTTCTGCATGTTTATGGACTACATATGGTAGTGAAAGTAATCCTACTCCAATTTGAGCTTGAATGATGACGAATGTAAATTGCGATATTGAAAGCATCTTTTCATTTTTCATCATTTTCCCACCCTCTAGAATTATTTTCTCGTTTAAACGACTTTGGTAAAGGTGCAAATGGTCGTTTTTTCATTTTCCATTGTGGAACACGAACAACAGTATCTTTTAAATCTGATTTTCTAAATGGAGCAAATGGCGCGAAATATGGTGACCCAAACGATTCAAGTTTACATAGATGGATTAGGATAATACTGAGTCCAAAAACGATTCCAATTAAACCTATTAATGATGCTGCAAACATTAAAGGAAATCCAAGTAATCGGACAGAGGTTCCGATTTCATTATCTGGTACAACAAATGATGCAATTGCCGTAAGTGATATGACAACGATCATCGTATTTGAAACTAAATTTGCTTGAACAACGGCAGTTCCAATTACTAACCCTCCAACAACACCAATTGTCTGAGCGATTGGGCTTGGAAGACGTATCGCAGATTCTCTAAGTAATTCTAATGTTATTTGCATTCCTATTGCTTCTATTAATGGTGGATAAGGGACGTTTTCTAGTGAACTCTTTACATTAAAAACTAGGTCTATTGGAATAATTTCAAAATGAAAAGAAACTAATGCGATATATAATGCAGGTAATGATATGGCAATTAAAAAACTAACCAATCTTAAAAGACGTGCAAATGACGCGACCATCCATCGGCTATTGTAGTCATCAGGTGATTGATAAAAAGTGAAAAATGTAATTGGTAAAACAAGTGCTGATGGGCTACCATCTGTAAGAATGGCAACCCTTCCTTCCATTAAATTACCGGCTATTCGATCAGATCTCTCAGTTGTCAGTACTTGTGGAAAAGGTGAATATGGATTGTCTTCTATAAATTCCTCAAGATTACCTGGTGAATGGACATAATCAACATTTATATAAGAAAGTCTTCGATGGACTTCCTTAACTAACTCCTCATTTGCAATCGTATCAATATATAAGACTGCTAATCGTGTATCAGATTCTACACCTAATGATAAAGTTTTAACAACTAGATTAGGATTACTAATTCTTCGTCTTATTTGATTAATATTTGTCAGTATACATTCCACTAATCCGTCATGGGAGCCCCTAATCGTTTGCTCACTAATAGGCTGTTGAATTGATCTATTTTGAAAAGAAGTAGTTTCTAAAATAAATACGCTTTGTTCATCTTCAGTGAAAATGAGTGTGTTTCCTTTGACAATACTGAGAATACATTCATCAAATGAATCCGAACTTTTAACATCATTAATTGAGACTGTATTCGGAATCGTATTCTTTGGATTATTAATAATTTGTTGAATGATTTGGACTTCAAGAGATTCTCTACCTACAATTGTACTAATATAGGCAACTACAATTTTTTTATTATGAAACATTAAATGTCTAATCGTTAAATCACTCGTATTTATAAGTGATTTCTTTACATTTTCTACATTCCGATCCAAATCGCCACTAATTTCAATTATTGAACCTCGATTATTTTGGTTATGTTTATTAGAACGCATTATGCATTTCACCCAATTTCCAAACTCATACAATAAATTAGACTTATTTTGCGTTAAATTAAGGTTATTATTCACTTGGAAATTCCAGTAATTGTAAAACTGTTACCACTTGAATAAAAAAAGGCGATCCTATAAGTCAAAGTAATGACTTTAAGGTCGCCTTTTTATTGTACTTAATTATTCTTCATTTACTCTTTTTTTCCAAATTCCAAGCATGATCGCTGTGATCATTGAGCCAATTAATATAGCTAGTAAATACAATACTGGTTTATTTACTAACGGTATAACAAAAGCTCCACCATGTGGCGCAGGTAATGTAATACCAAATGCCATTGCAAGTCCACCAGCGATTGAAGAACCTACAACAGAACTTACAATTACCCTTACTGGGTCTGCAGCAGCAAATGGTATCGCTCCTTCTGTTATAAAAGAAATCCCCATAATATAGTTTGTAATACCTGATTTACGTTCCATTTCAGTAAACTTTGATTTGAAAAGTGTAGTAGCTAAAGCAATACCTAATGGAGGTACCATACCACCTGCCATTACAGCAGCATGTGGTGCAAAATTATTTGCTGCAATTGCAGCGATACCAAATGTGAATGCAGCTTTATTTATAGGGCCACCCATATCTACTGCCATCATTCCACCTAAAATTAATCCTAACAATACAGCGTTTCCACCATTTAAACTACTTAACCAATGTGTTAAAGCTGAATTTAAATATGTTACAGGAGGATTTACAACTAATTCCATTAAAATACCCGTAATTAATAATCCAAATACTGGATATAATAGAACCGGCTTAATACCTTCTAATGATTTAGGTAACTTAGAAAATATTTTCTTTAGTCCAAGTACAACATAACCTGCTAAGAAACCAGCTATTAAACCACCTAAGAATCCTGCGCCAGCACTTGAAGCTAAAAATCCACCAACAACCCCTGGTACAAATCCAGGTCGGTCGGCAATCGAACTTGCTATGAAACCGGCTAAAATAGGAACCAAATAACTAAAAGCACCAGTTCCTCCAATTTTCATTAGTAATTCAGCAACTGGACCTTTTGTATGAATTCCTCCAAAAGCAAATGCTAACGCAATTAGAATTCCTCCACCAACTACAAAAGGTAACATATTACTTACACCATTCATTAAGTGCTTGTATATTCCCGAACCTTGATTTGTTGAAGAACTGCCACCACCATTTTGATTAGCATGAAAAATTGGTGCATCTTGTTTAACAGCTCTTTCAAGCAATTCCTTTGACTTACGAATACCATCTGCTACTGGAACTTGGATGACATGCTTTCCATCAAAGCGATTTACTTCAACTTGTTTATCCGCTGCTACGATTATAGCTGCTGCTCTATTAATCTCGTCTTTTGTTAATTCATTTTTTATTCCTGTTGATCCATTCGTTTCAACTTTTAAATCAATATTTAATTCCTTTGCTTTTGCCTTTAAAGCATCAGCCGCCATATAAGTGTGAGCAATACCTGTTGGACAGGCAGTTACTGCAAGGACTAGTGGACGTGAAGAATCTTCTATAACTGGTTCTACATTCTCATCATTTAACGATTTTTCTTTTAGATCGATTAATTGAATAATTTCATTTGCATCTTTTGCACTTAATAATGAGCCTCGAAATTCTTCATCCATCAATAGTGAAGATAATCTAGATAATGTTTCTAAATGCGCATTATTTGCTCCTTCACTAGCTGCAATCATAAAAAATAAATGAGCTGGTTGACCATCAAGTGATTCATAATCAATCCCATTTTTTGATCGACCAAATGCAATTGCAGGAGTCTTAACCGCCGCAGTCTTAGCATGTGGAATTGCAATACCTTCTCCAATTCCTGTAGTACTTTGACCCTCACGTGTTAAAATCGCTTCTTTAAACTGTTGTTGATCGCTTAATTTCCCTGCAACATCTAAAACATGTATTAATTCATCAATTACTGACATTTTTGATGATGAATTCAAATCAATGAGAACTGTATCTATTTTTAATAATTCTGTGATTCTCATATTTCGTCCCCCCTAATCTTTTTCAATCTTTACTTGATTAAGTAATTCTTCAATTTTCTCTCTTTTTGTTAAATCCTCTGAAAAAGCGGTCGCACTACCTGATGCAACACCTACTTTAAATGCCGTTTCAATATTATTTGTTTTTACATAAGTACCAACAAAACCAGCCACAAGTGAATCACCTGCACCAACTGAATTAATTACTTCTCCCTTTGGAACATTTGAAACATAAACGGAAGACTCTGTAATTAGAATCGCTCCATCACCTGCAAACGATATTCCTACATTTTGAGCACCTAATTTAACTAACTTTTTACCGTACGGGATTGCTTGTTCAATTGAAGTAATTTTGACATCAAATAGGTCACCTAATTCATGATGATTTGGCTTGATAAAAAATGGACGATGTTTAACTACATCTAAAAGTACTTTTCCACTTGCATCAACAATGATATGAATCCCATTTTCTTGTCCCCACAAAGTCAATTGTTCATATAAATCAGATGGTAATGTATTAGGGATACTACCAGCTAATACAACATAATCACCTTTTTTAATTTGTTTTAGTTTATAAAAAAATTGATCTAATTTTTCCTCGGAAATTGCAGGTCCTTGTCCGTTAATTTCAGTTTCTAATTGAGATTTTAATTTTATATTAATTCTAGAATCGCCTTCCACTTGAACAAAGTCAGACGTAACTCTTTCATTTTCCAACACATTTTTAATAAAATCTCCTGTAAAACCTCCAACGAAACCAAGTGCTATGCTTTCGACATCTAATCTTTTCAAAACTCTTGAAACATTAATTCCTTTACCACCAGGAAATTTATTTTCCCTTTTCATCCGATTAATTTTTCCTAACCCGATATCGTCAACTTCAACGATGTAATCAATTGAAGGATTAAGTGTTACTGTATAAATCATGATTTCACTACCTTTATCAAAGATGTTTTTTCCTCTAATTGTTTAGCTAGTACATCATCTATTTCGTCCGTTAAAATAATCGCTTCTTCAATTTCACCAATCTTTGCAAAACTTGTTTCGCCAAATTTACTATAATCAGCTATTATAAATACTTTCTCTGAAATAGAGATGGCTGTTTTCTTAACAAACGCCTCTTCAGGATCTGGCGTAGTATAACCAAACTCGGGATGGATACCGTTCGCCCCAATAAAACATTTATCAAACCGATAATTCTTTAGACTTTCAGAAGCCATACTCCCAATCAATGCTTTTGTATGCCCTTTCATTTTTCCACCTATAAGATATGCAGACACTTCATTTTCAAAAAGTGCTTCAACATGCATTAATCCATTCGTAACGACTGTTACATCTAACCCCTTTAATAAAGGAATCATTTCAAATGTCGTACTTCCAGCATCTAAATATATACAATCGCCTTCATTAATTTGAGTTACTGCAAGCCCGGCGATTAATTTTTTACTTTGAACGTTTTTGGATGTTTTTTCAGTCATACTCAACTCAGTGGCTTTGCTATTGATTGAAGCTGCACCACCATGAACTCTTTTTAAGAGATTAAGAGACTCAAGCTCAACTAAATCACGTCGTATTGTCGACTCAGAAGTATTTGTAGCCTCTACGATATCCCTCAATTTCACAATACCCATTCTCTTTATCATCTCTATAATGAATTGTTGTCTTTCCGGAGTTAACATAAAATTCATCCTTTCATAAAACCAAGTATAAGACACCAAAAATAAAAAATCAATCATTTTCTTCCAAAAACATTCAATAACAATCTAAATCATTCAAACTCATTCAAAACCGTTCAAATTTGTAAAAATTTACAAGCTACATTAAATTAAAAATAAGAATTACTATTTGTTTTTTATATTATTTCTTATGATTACTCATAATATTTATCTAAATAAGTAATACTCAAATTTTAGATTCATAGAGTCTTGTAAAAAATTTTGGTTTACAATTATTAAAATAGAAATGGGGAATATCTTTTGAAGGAAAATATCCAAATTCGTGAAGAACTGATGGAAGTTATTGAACATTTATCAGATGAACAGTTAAATAAGAAGGTAAATAATGAAAAATGGTCCATTATGCAAGTTCTTGACCATTTATACTTAATGGAATCTAAATTAGTAAAGCTAATGACACGAACATTTAATGAAGCACCTAGTGAAGTTATTCCAGATAAGCCAATTCACCTAGTAACTGATCGTACTAAAAAAATAACCTCTCCACCTCATTTTGAACCAATTGATCAATTCATTACTAAAATGGAAATGACTGAGAAATTGAACCAATCTAGAAAATCACTACATGAATTTGTTGAACTAACTAAAGATCATAAATTGGATGATAAAGGCATACCGCATCCCATCTTTGGACAAATCAATTTAAAACAATGGATTCCTTTTATAGGTGTTCATGAAAAACGTCATATTGAACAAATTAGAGAGTTAAAAAACGAATTATTCATTAAATAAACAGATTATAGATACAAGGAAGTTGATCTAGGCAAGTTCTACTAAAAAAATCTCAACAATATAAAAAAGAGCTTACAACAACGCGTAAGCTCTTTTTAAATTGAAGATAATCCCTCTAATTCTTTTTGGTAAAGACTAAGTATTTGATCTTTATGTACTTCTAACTGGTTAGACACTTGAGAAATTGAATACCCGATAAATAATGGTGAAACAACAAATCTAGGAATAATTTTACAAATAATTTTCCCTTTCCATTTATAAAAGAATAAATTATAGCTTTGAAGTCCTTTATAAAAATGGTTAAGTAAATAATGTGTAACCGTTTGTAAGTAGACGGCCATTTGTGGAATAAATTTCTGATCATCAATTAGTATATTGAATTCTCTAAATCCCATAATTGGATGAGTAGAAATGTTTAATTCATATCCATTATCCGACGAAATGGTAATCCCTTCGAAATACACATCTGTTACCTTTTTGTTGTAATCAATATTTTTCAAGCCAACAATTTGCATATGTGGATGAGTTAGTGTTCCCCCAGATAATGGGCCATGATTTTTATATAAAATAACAGATTTGTATTCTCCTGTCGATTCCATATCACCCCATTTATCAATTGCAAAGACTAATAATTCTGTCAAATGTGTTAACGAATATTTCGAAGGATCTCCTTCACAATCATCGCTTTCAATAATAACAGTTTGAAAAGTATCTTCTAATGTTGGAAATTTATTTTTTAAAAAAATGATTGAGCCAGAAGTATCGATAATATCCGTTAAGTTTTCACGATCACAAAATGGGCATTTAACTTCTTTATTTTTAATACTATCAGGTTTTTTAACACCTATATCCATTTTAAATTGTAAGACCTCATTTTGAATATCCATCCCGGTTTCCCCTTTGAATAAATTGAAAAAAATATTTCTAAATTTAAATAATCTCCTCTTTGAAAATACATCATTGTTTTAGTTAATACATTAGTGTTTAATTCTAATTGAAAATTGCCTTCATCTTTCAGCAACTTAACAAAATGTTTTTTTCTATTACTTAAAATAATAATAAACGATACGATGGATAATCAATTAAAACGCTCATTAATTACCATTAAATTTTAGATTTAACAATTTTCTTAAATGAAATTCTATTTTCACCTAAAAATATGAAGTTAATTTATATTCTTAATTTCAATATCTCATCTTAAATTAGATCTAAATAATTTTAGTGTTTTAAAATAGTATCTTTTTCAACTAATTTTCAAATACTAACAACGATATTCAATTGAATATCAAAGATATCCTAAATTATCTTAGAGGTGAATCAAACATGACATTAAAAAATCATTTAGATCCTCATTCTCAGAAATTTTACCACAATTGGACTAGACCTAAACATGCTAAATCACAAGTCAATGGACATACTATGGAGTCTCAGAACACGATCATTTTAAGAAGCAACGCTAAGGCACATAGATGGTAAAAAAGGATAATTAAGGAGTAGGAAGACATTTAGATGTCTTCCTTTCTTTTAACAAAATAAAACTAGCCATGTTAATTACCACGGCTAGTAAAACATTTATTATTTATTTGTTCCATGTTGCTTAGTAGGTAATTTTTCATTTGGTGTTCCATTACCTTGGTGTTCTTTATTTTTTTGGTCTTTTCTTTGTTTTTCATGTAATTTTTCGACAAATTCATGTGTATCTTCCATTTTTTAATCCTCCTTAGTAAAGAATCTAAATGTTACTTTAACCAATCAGGTAGAAAAAAATTCATTAGCTTGATAAAGAAGTTATATAAGAATTTTTATCAAAAATAAAACAGACCTTACAATCAACATTGTTTGAGCAATTCCAAATAAGAATCCTGTTATGAAACGTAAGGAATTATTACTTTCTCTCCATTTCCATTTCTGTGTATACCCATCAATCAATAACGGAGTCATTAAAATAGGAATGTACCACCAAAGTATAAAGGAAGAAATCATAAATAGAAAAGGAAGAAACAAATAACCTAGAAGTATGGCAGTACACCTTGCACAAAGTGGAAAAGTATAAGAGCCTATATGAAATGACCTTTCTTTTTTACGATGACATGGTATCCAATTCAAAATCAAAAATAATCCCCCTATTAGCTTGGACAATCTGGGCTACAATCACAATCAGGTGCACAATCCGGTGTGCAATCAGGCATGTGATGATGACAATCAGGCAAGTCACAATCTGGTATATAACCAAAATCACCGCAATCACACCAATCGAATCTCCTATTCTGTCTTCTCCGTTCATAGTAAATAATCATAATAATTCCAAAAACGATACTTATACTAATCAATATTAGTCCTTTTACTAAAAAACCCTTTATTATTAAAACGATTCCTAGAATAAGAAGAATGAAAAAACCACTGATTAAGAAAAAGACCAACTTTATCACTCTTTCTTAAAAATAATGAAAGACTAACCTGACGTTAGTCTTGTTCTTAGTTACCAATTATATATTACTTATAAATCACTCTATTTTGAACGTTGAGTCGCTGCACCAATTAAAATAAAAATGGCTGATAGAATATGCAAAATCATACCTAATATCGGAATCCATGCAAGACAAGAAGTTATGATCCCAAAAATATTTCCAATCGCAGAGACGCCAGCCTTTTTCGCTAAAACGAGTGTAATAATGTGGAGGATTAAAGCTATAAATAATGGCGTATAACCAAAACCAAAAACGATCCAGCCACCTAAAACAGGTATCCCGAGTAATGCTTCAAAACCACCTGAAATCCATTTCATATTTTTAACGTTAGACTTCATAAAATCTCCTTTTCAACATAAAAATGTTAATTTTTTCTAATAAATACTAATGTATTCTATAAATTCTTTTACGGATAGTTTTTATTAAAAATTCCATTTAAATTCAGTCTAAAGAATGAGAATTTATGATAATGTAAAAATTTAAAAGCAAGAGACAAAAACTCTATTTTACTTTTTTATCAATTATATTGTTGTAAAAACGCCCTAACCGAATTTGCAACTGATTGTACATCTTTAAGTTGCTCATTTTTAAAACTAAGAGATGTTTTCTTTTCATCTAACCCGAATGACTCTTGTAGTAAGCCTGTTAAACCACGATATGAACCAGCTTTATCTACTGCTATCATCATAAACAGTCCATCTTTATTCGGTTCGATCATACATTCAATTTCATCAAATCGCCATTCTCTTTTAGAGTTAGGAACAAACTCCCACTCTTGATAGAATCGACCTTTTTGAGACTCCACCTCGACCTGACGTAAACGGAAGCCAAGAATTTTAAATGCTTCTACAAAGTTTGCTAATTCTTCATGTGCAAGAACCTTTAAGAAATCAGTATCTGTTGGGTCAATACTTAAATCGATATCTAAATCAGTTTCAATCCAAACCTGGCCATGCCTTATTGTAATCGGTGTGTAAAATGGCAATTGGAACGAAAAAGGAATTACTTTTTCTTCATTCGCTTCAATTTTCATTTTTCCAGATACACGTTCTTCATGCAATTGAATTTTAACGTTTACCTCATCGTCTCCACTTTTCTTTTTAGCATATGATTTTAACTTAAGCCCAATATGATTAATTTCTTGTGCAACTGAACCACCCTTAACTTCAACTACACCTTCAACATTTTTTCCTGGAAATAAATCTCTTGTATGAATAATTGTATTTACCGAAGCTGCTCCAATTCCTAGTCTAGCTAGTACTTTTTTAAACATCAAATCCCCTCCAAAAAAATTACTATATTTCCATTATATAGTAGATTACCATTCTTGAATAATCCAAATTTAGTAATGAATCCCTTCTATACATTATGAAAAATAGAAATAATTATGTAAATTATGAATGTAGAATTAGTAGACAAGTTATTAATAGGATAAGCATATTTTATAATATGAAATTAATTTTGGAGGTGTCTTATGCACTTTATTTTTATTAAGAAAAAATGGTTATTAATTTGCTTTCTCCTTGTAGTAATTGGATTAAGTGGTTGGTATTACTTAACACCAAATTCAGTTCAGACTGCAGTAGAGCAGCAACATGTAAAAACAATAGACATCGATATGATTACAGCCGAATTCAGTACAAAGCTAGATGATGGAACAGAAATTGAAGCTTATAGATGGGATCCAGGTACGATCGTTGTTGAAAAAAACCAAAAAGTAAATCTAAAAATTCATGGAATAAATGGAAAAGAACATAGTTTCCATATCGAAGGAACAAATATCACGGGTGTAGTTGTTAAAGGTAAAACGACTGAAGTACCTTTATTCTTTAAAAAAGAAGGTACATACCGATTAATTTGTGATACTCACTCTCATGATGGAGCACCAATGATTGGTTATATTGTTGTGGATTAATTATTAATAACAGAATCTGGCATTCAAAAAAAGATAGTAAAAATAGTCTAGTTTACTAAATTTACTATCTTTTTCTTATTCTTCCTTATTTAAATGTTACTTTACGTTCATTTTTACCCTCTTTTATGATAATTTGTTTACTCCAAGTACCTTCCATCGGCAGTTCCAAGCTCACTTCATATCTACCTGTATTTATTTTCTTCATACTCGCTTCAACATGATGATTCATACTTTTCATTTCCATTTTAAAATTAATCGAATCTACATCTACTTCTTTACCATCTGAATCTACTAAATTTACTTGATACACATGTGTATGTTTTTTATTTGTTAATCTTTTTTCGTTAATTGATAATTGAATATGATCTAAAAAAGGGCTCGATTTAATTTCAGCCTTTTTTCCACAGCCAGAACAAATTAGTAAAATACATAACATAGTTATGAATATGTAAAAGAATTTCTTCATTAACATCACTCCTTTTTAAATAAAATCCTCACCCTTACTTTACTTAAAACGGATAATTAAATTTGTGATATAAATGTAAAAGCAAAAATAAAATTATTGAAATCTCATTCATACAATTAAGCTTTTTCAACATATAATTGAACGTTATAACTCAAACAACTAAGAATCCTACATAGGGAGGAGTTTAACTTAATGTTCTTAGAATGGGCTAGCATTGTCTTAACTGTACTACTTTCATCATATGTCATCTTAATCGCAAATAGAAAAAAAGAAAAACTTTCTTGTACAGCCGGAAAAATGATCAGTATGACGAATTCAATGATGACAAGTGTTACAATTGGTACAATCTTTGGTATTATTTTTCGGAATACAGATTTGACCATTCCTACAATTATTTCAATGACTGCAGGCATATTAATAGGATACTTAACAGGTAAACCATTATCATTAATGGCTGTACTAGAAGGTATAACTGCGGGAATTATGGGTGGTATGATGGGAGCAATGCTTGGCATTATGCTACAGGAAACTTATTTAAACTTATTAATCTATTTTATAGACGTTATTTTTGTATTCGTTACAATCCTATTAATTAAGGTGATTGATCAAGAAGTTAACAAATTCAATAAAAATGAAAAATCTTTCCAATCAATTTAATCATTAAAATAGCCTACCTATATTTTAAATTAGGTAGGCTAACATATTTTAGTAAAAACATTAAATACGATCTAAATGAGTTGTATCGCAAAGTACTTTAAATTCCAACTCTTTATCTTCATCAAAATTAATAACCGTTAAACTTGTTCCATGGACATAAGGTAGATCCCATAATTTTTCATTTGGTGATTGCTTTAAATGAGCTACAATTGTCGCCAATACAACTGCATGTGTAACAATTAATATATTTCCTTCTTCATTTGAATTTAAAATATTTTGGATAACATTACCTACTCTTGCTCTTAAGTCTAGTAAACTCTCACCTTGATGTGGACTATGATCGTATAAATGTGGTGTTTTCCATAGCGATTCGAATTCATTTTCAAAGCCCGCATTAATTTCTTGTTTCGTTTTCCCTTCCCAATCACCAAAATTAATCTCTTTTAAATCATCTTCTTCAATAATTGGAATTGTGGGATTGTTTTTTAAAATATTTGCAGTTGTTACTGCACGTTTACTCGAACTAGTATATATTTTTCTAAAATTCACTTTTGCTAATTTTTCACTTAATAATTTAGCATCACTAATCCCACTAGCAGTAAGTTCGGAATCTTTTGAGCCTTGTAATCGATTTTCGATATTCCACACCGTTTCACCATGTCTTGTTAAATAAATGGTTAACAACTTTAGTCCTCCAGCTTTTGTAAATTATTCATTAACTTGTTTTTCTTCTCTTCGTTCATATAATATACCTGCGATTAAGGCTAATAAAACATTTGTTATTAATAATGGGCTAAATCCAGAACCACAGACTAATGATAGAACTAACGCAATAATAGCGAAAAGGATTGGTAAATTCATTTTGTATGCTCCTTAAATATGAAGTTAATTATTTTCAAATACAAATATTAATAATTTATATTAAAAATATTTTACCATGAATTAACCTTTTTTTAACAATTCAAAAAAATAAAAAACGATTCATTTGAATCGCTTTGGAATCATGATTGGGCTGATTATTAACTAAAATTTCTGTATTCCTTAATTTAGTTAATAATCTTCTGTCGCTTCCCCATTCCTATACCTACTTGCTTAATTTAACTAGGGTATAATGAGGTTGAAAGAAATCATTAAATTGCTATATATTATTTGTACTTATTTTGACTTCATTTAAACATTCTTTCAACTTCTTACAGTCGATTTTTTAATAAATTGTTTTACTACCTTAAAAAATAATTCCTTCTCTTCTAAAAATGGATAATGATTACTTTCATTAAAAATGACTAATTTCGAATTTTCAATTCCTTCAGCCATTTCTTCTGAATATTCGATTGGGCATTGTACATCATGTTTGCCACAAATGATTAAAGTTGGACAGCTTATTAATGCTAACTTTTTTGTTACATCGTATATTTGATATTCCCGATTAAAATAATTAAGTCGAATTGCTGACATTTTTTTAGAGATTGGTAAATTAAAATAGTCATAATATCGTTCAGGCTTATGTAAAGAAAGCTTTGTCCGCTCAATTGATAGCGCTTTTCTTTCTTCATTAGATAATTGGTTACTTTTTAGTCTTTCAATTAATTCTTGCATATTATTATATTGCGGATGAGCCCTGTTATAAATACAGTTTTCTGAAAATGTTGCATAGTCTCTTGCTGCAGCCCCAACAATAATATTATGATTTAAAGAATTTGAAAAATAGATCCCATAAATAATTCCAAGCATTCCACCGGTAGAATGTCCAGCAAAACTCCAGGACGAATAACCTAACGCTTTCCTAATTTCTTCTAAATCAAAAATCGTTTCTAACATACTTAATTCATAAGGAAAATGTGCTTTTTCAGAATTACCCGTTTCTCTTAAATTTATTAAAAATACTTTAAATAATTTTGTAAATGAATTTGCAAAATAATCTCCAATATCATTGAATTCAGAGTAATTATGTGTGACACATAAAGGCTCTCCCTCACCTTTGCAAAATACTTCAAATGTACCTCGTTTCGTATTAATTAGTCTTCGTTCCCATTTCTCCATAACGTGAAAATCCCTACTTTTTGACATACCCTACTATTTCTTGAAAATAGCTACTAATTCCTATCATTTAAAAAATTGTTCACATATTATTCAAAATTAATCATACGTAAAATTCAGTTATCTCTGAACAATGTAATACCAAACTGCTTCTTCTCCAAAGTAGTCACCAGTCGGATTAAATCCGGATTGCTTATATAAATTCATAGCTAATTTATTATCTTTATGAACTGTTAAGCGAATCTCATTGCATTGCTGAAATTTATTCACAATCCATTTAATCATTTCAGCAAATGCTAATTTACCATAACCTTTACCCTGAAACTGTTTATCAACTAAAAAACCATTTATCCAATAACTATTTGTTGTATGTTCTTCATAAGCATGCATAATAAATCCGACCATTTTCTGATCATCATAAATGGCAAATGGGATATATTCCACTTTTTCACCATCTGGCTTTATATATACTTTTGCAATAGATACTGCAACCGAAGGAACAAAATTAAATTGTTCTCTATCTACTTCAAGTTTTAAAGCTTCTTCCCAATTTTCTCTTGTTACGATTTCTAAATGAATAGTCATCGATAGCCTCCATTCAAATTTAAAATTGAATTCCCTTATATCATATCACTTTCTTTACTAAATTCAGAAATTTCCGAAATTACGGTAAATGAAATTTTTAATATTAGGCGAATATTTTCTAGACTTTAGGTAATAACAACCTTGAAAAGCAATTTTTCATATTTACTACCTAATTTTTATTTAGCTAGTACATTTAATAAATATGAAAGGAAATTATTATGAAAAAAATTGTTATTATCCTCTCTATCTTATTTGCATTTGCATTTGGTTCATTGGCTGGCATTGGTTTTAGTAAAGCTGAATTGGCAAGAAGCACACAAGAACATAATGTTATGTCTACTAATTGGTTTCAATCCTCTGCGGAAAACAAGGCTTTGCAAATTCAAATTTATAATCAGGCAAAAGAAGAGCTTGCAGAAACAATGATTAAAAAGAAAGCAAGTGATAAATTAAATAAAAACGCAAAACCAGCCGCAGTTGTTTTAGACATTGATGAAACAATCCTTGATAATTCCCCAGATACTGCTTGGTCCATTAAAAATAATACTTCCTACCCACAAGGCTGGGATGAATGGATCCATATGGCAAAAGCTGAATTAATCCCTGGTGCAAAAGATTTCCTGCTCGCAGCGAAAAAAATGAATGTAGATGTTTTTTATCTTACAAATCGTCCTGAAAAAACACGAGATGACACAATAAAAAATTTGAATTTACATGGATTACCAAATGTTGACTCAAAACATTTATTTTTAAAAACAAATACTGCTCAAAAAGGTCCGAGACAAGCAGAGATTGCAAAAACCCATGAAATTGTTATGTTAGTAGGCGATAATACAAACGATTTATCAGATATCTTTTATAAAGCGGATTTGAAAACTCGAAAAGATAATGTCGATAAAATTGCAAAGGACCTAGGTATAAAGTATATCCAATTACCAAATCCGATGTATGGAGACTGGGAAGATGCAATCTATCATTACAAAATGTCAAAAACTGCAGATGAAAAAGCAGTCGATCGATATAAGGCTTTACAACCAATGAAATAGATAGCTTAAAAGGTTAGATGAGTTAGTTTTGACTTATCTGACCTTTTTCTTTTATAAGTTGATTTGAAATAATTGACCATCTAATTAGCATCCCTTGAACATATTATTAGCAATATTTAAGTTAAATTTCTACATTGTAAAGGTTTAAATCCTTCCACCCTTCAAATGCATTTCTAAAGATTCTCGATATATTTTCATCTTTACTAATTAATAAATTATAGGACGAGTCCCAAAATACTATTTCAAATAAAGCCTTTGGATGTTGAGTTTTCGGATTTGGTACCCAAAAACTTGGGTTACCATCTGCAAATGGAATGATTTCTAAATTACTTAGTTCAATCTTTTCATTTTTAGGGAAAGCTGAAAATACACCCCAAGATAAACCAAAATACTTATGTTCAGTAATCTTTGAAATGTTTTTATGTGGTATCCAATATATTTCTAAAATGTCATTATCTCTATTTTTTATTCGATAGTTCTCAATTGTTTCACTAAATTCTTCAAAATAAAAATCTGTATCAGTTATTAGCCAGTTATATTCATCTTGAAGTGCACTGAGTGCTTGAAAAACTTCATATGGAGAATAAAACACTTCTGTTATTGTATTCATTTATTTCCCCCGTATAGTATGTTTAATTAGCTTTTTCCTGTTAGTATTTATGCAAGTTTAAGTCATTAAAACTGAAGATCCGATTTTAGTTAACTTTACTAAATCTACAACATTTGATTTGCGATATTAATGACATATTGTTTATTCTTTTCAGTATTTTCAATATTTGAAACATAATTAAGTTCATAATAAATACCTTTTTTATTGAAAACAAGTGTATTTTCTTCTGTATCAAAATCTTCTTTATTGTTATCCAGTTTATATGAAATACCTAAAGTTGAATTTCCTGTATAAGTACCAAGTACCCCACCCTTTAATTTAACAATTTCATTCGCTTCATTTTCTTCTACCTCAAGTTCAGGTTTATAATTATGAACTATAACAAGTACTATAAATAGGGTTGACTTATCAATATGAGAAAGACTATATTGTACATCTAATTTCTTTCCTTTATGATCGATATCATTTATAGATAATGTTTTAATAGGATCGACTTCAAGTGGTAAATTATTAGGAATCTTCAATTTAAAAGGAAGTGCACTTAAACCTTCTTCGATCGAAGAGGATTTATAAGTAACAGGTAATATTTTTCTTTGTTCTTTTGTAAGTTCCGGTTGTTCAAACTTTTTTAATTTTGAAGTATCTAGCGATGGATTTTTTTCATTTTCACAACCAAATGGTATTAATAATGACGTTAGACCAATAAATAGTGATTTTTTCATTTCATGCTCCATTAGATAATTTAATAGGATAATATTTTCATATTATAAAATTATATCATTTCTATTTTTATTTAACTTAAACTTCTCCCCCTCACTATCAATACGATGGGTTTTCAACACATGAAAATCGACAAAACTCCCGAATTACCACAAATTAAATACCCTAAAATTTATTTTCGAAATTTTCTTTAAACATTAGTCTGATAGGCATTGATTTAAGCAGGAAAATAACATCTCAATGAGGAATTTAATCTAAAAACAAATTTTTTATCTACAGGTATTTTAGCATTGAATCAAAAAATCCAAATTTCAGTTTTTTCTTTTCTACAAAAATGATTTGCGAAATTTATTCAAATCAATGTGCTCACCAATTTTTCCTAGGATTTGTATTAGTGAAATAGACAAGGAGATGTGACAAAATGTTAGAAGTAGGCAATTTAAAGGAAACTGAACAAACCATTTTTAATCACACTGGTCCGTTTATCCAAACAATTGATCGCGAGATTGAGATTCATACTCGAAAAGAAGAACCATTAGTTGTCTTACTTAATAATGTTTTAAGTGATGAAGAGTGTGATGAGCTAATCAACCATGCGAAATTGCGCATGAAACGCTCAAAAATAGGGTTATCTCATGAAGAAAATGAGATGCGAACAAGTAGTGGCATGTTTTTTGAGGAAAGTGAAACGGAACTTATTAAACGTATTGAAAATCGAATCGAAACGATCATGAATATTCCAATCGAACATGCAGAACCATTACAAGTTCTTCATTACGAACCAGGGCAACAGTATAAACCACATTTCGATTACTTTTCTAATCATAGGACAAAAAATAATAGGATTAGTACACTCATTCTCTATTTAAATGATGTGGAAGAAGGCGGAGAAACGATTTTTCCTGCGCTTAATTATTCTGTCGCCGCTAAAAAAGGCAATGCTTTATACTTTGAATATTTTTATCAGGACGAAGCAATCAATGAACTAACGATTCATGCAGGTAGCCCTGTTATTAGTGGAGAAAAATGGGTTGCGACTCAGTGGATGAGGCGACAACGTATTCGCTAGTTATAACGAAATAAATAGATAGTTTAATAGAAAATTTTGCATATTTAGGACCTGATATTTCAGATAATTCTAATAATATTTGGTCCTTCCTTATGTAAAGTGTTTCCCTTTTTGCTTTTTCAGTAACTCATAAGCATCTTATGCGATACTACAAATCTATTTTTTCCTTTTTAACTTACGCATGAACCTTCTATGAGTTACTTCAAATCTATTTTTTCATTTCTAACTTACTCATGAACCCTCTATGAGTTACTTCAAATCTATTTTTTCATTTCTAACTTACTCATGAACCCTCTATGGGTTACTATAAATAAATTTTTTTCCTTTTTACATACTCATGAACTCTCTATGAGTTACTATAAATCAATTTTTCTCCTTTTTACTTACTCATGAACTCTCTATGAGTTACTATAAATCAATTTTTCTCCTTTTTACTTACTCATGAACATCCTATAATTTACTAAAACTCATATTCCCCCTAATTCCCCGCCTCATACCCTCAACGAAATCCACCATTAAAAAAACGCAAGGTAACAACCTTGCGCTTCACAATTTAATTGTTTATTCAACTTCCTTCAAAAAGCCTTCAACTACTCGAATATATTCTTCTGGCTCTTCTATGTAAGGCATATGTGCACTTTGCTCAAATACGTGGAATTTTCCATTTGGCGTTAACTCGCTGAAATATTCTGTTGATTTAGGTGTTGCTTCGTCGTATCTCCCACAAGTATACATTGTTGGGACTTGAATATTTTTTAATTTCGAAGTACAGTCAAAATCCTTTAAGTTTCCAGTAACGTGAAACTCTGATGGACCCCACATTATATTGTAAACTTCAGGATTTCTGTAGTGTTTTCCTTTTTTCAGAAATTCTGGATATGGGTCTAATCTGCAAACAAAATGCTTGTTAAATACAGCATTAGCATTTTTGTATTCGTCTGAATCTGTTGTTCCATTTTCCTCGCACTTTATTAATGTTTCTTGTACATCAAGCGGGAGTAGTTTTCGATTTTGGTCCTGGTCCTCAGCCCATAACGGGGCACTTAAACAAGGGCTAGAAAAAATTATACTTTTCACTCCAACTGGTCTCGATAAATAATAAGCTGCAGCAAGTGTTGTTCCCCATGAATGACCGAGGATATGAAACTCATCAAGCGAAAGCGCTTCTCGGATTTGCGCTAATTCTTCAACGAATCTATTAATATTCCATAAGGAGGTATCTGTTGGACGGTCTGACTTTCCACAACCTAACTGATCATAAAAAATAACTGGGCGATCTTCTGCTAATACGTGCAGACCTTGCATCGAATAATGCGAAGATCCAGGCCCTCCATGTACTACAACAACAGGGATTTTAGATGAATGCTTATTATGATACTGATACCATACCTTCCCGCCTGTTACTTCAATAAAATCCTCAATCACATTCATTTATTTCTCTCCTTTACATTCAAATCAGTATATTAATACCCATCTCAAACATTGTTTTTTTTAATAATATAAGCAAGTACCAATGGAATCAATGGAAGAAATACAACCACCCTAAACCAATTCTCTGCGCCACCAAAATATAGTGTTGGCAGTATTAAAGCAACTCCGCTCACTATTAATGTTTTCCAGGATTTTTTCCATAATCCCAAAAATAAAAGAATGAATCCAGAACTAATTAACAACCAAAAGATTAAACCTATCCAATAGAATCCAGCATGTTCCATTTAAATCACACCCTAGTCAGTTTTATGTATTACAGGAAATTTTTTTTAAGGATCATTCCAATAAAAAATAAACGATAGGTATTATTTCATAATGTATGCTTGGATAATTTCTATATTTATCTGAATTTTACCACATTTTTATTTTAAATAGAAAAACATTATGTAATTACAAATTAATCCTTATGTATACAATTTCATAACATGAATGTAATAAAGTGATTTAAAACGTTATTTTTAATTAAACTGTCTTATTCAAAGAAATTGTGAATAGTCATGAATTATTATGAGATGAAATAATATAGGAAAGTAAGACATTTAAAAGCCAATGGGGGCGATTAAATTGGCATATGTAGAACTTGATTCTCATACAAAGCTCTATTATGAAGATCATGGAGAAGGTCAAACTATTATTTTTGTTCATGGAGTTATGATGAGTAGTAAGTTTTTTCATAAACAAGTACCGTATTTTAGTAAAAATTATCGCGTCATTACTTTAGACTTACGTGCACATGGGAAGTCCTCAAAAGTTCAATATGGGCATACAGTTGCACAGTACGCTCGTGATTTAAAATGCTTTATCGAAAAACTAGATTTAAAGGATGTAATTTTAGTTGGTTGGTCAATGGGAGCTTTTGTATTGTGGGATTATGTTAATCAATTTGGG
Organism: Gottfriedia luciferensis; assembly: GCF_001712755.1. Lineage (GTDB taxonomy): Bacteria > Bacillota > Bacilli > Bacillales > Bacillaceae_G > Gottfriedia > Gottfriedia luciferensis_B. The sequence goes on along the minus strand of NZ_MDKC01000001.1, from coordinate 339,028 downwards.
TGTAAAAATATTAAGGCGCTAACAGTTGTTGATCAATCTGCATCCGATTATATATGGCCAGATTGGGAGTTTGGAGCATTTGATTTTACGATTTTAAAAAATGTAATGCAATCGATCCAAGAAGACCAAAACAAGTTTAATAGTGATTTCATATATGGGATGTATAAGGATCAACCTGATCCAAAAGAATATAAATGGATACTAAAAGAAATGAATAAATTACCTGCAGCAATTGCAAGTACAATCGTATTTAATCAAACGGCTGTAGATTATCGGGGTACTCTTTGTAATGTTGATATTCCAACATTAATATGTTTTGGTAGTCATGGATTTTTCCCATTAGCCGCTGGTGAGTTTATTCAAAAAAAAATAAATGGTTCAAAATTTGTTCCTTTTTATAATAGTAGTCATCTTTTATTTTTGGAAGAAACAGATAAGTTCAACCAGGAGCTAGACGAATTTTTTAAGGAAGTACACAAATCTGGAAAACGAAAAACAAAATCTAGAAAAAAAGAAAAAAGAAAAGCAGGAAACTAAATGGTGAACAAGGAATGCAGGATTTAGGCGTTAAAGGATTGAAAAATTTTGTTTTCAATTCTTTCCCTACTTGCTTTTCTTGTTTTTTATTCTTCCTGCCATTAACTTCACTTAAACCAACCTTTTTCTTTTGATTGTTTTATAGCTTCGATTCTATTTTTAACTTCTAATTTATCCAAAATCATAGATATATAATTTCTAACTGTTCCTGTTTTTAGACTCAATTCATCCGCAATTTCTTGTGTGTTCTTACCATCGGCTACTAGTTCTAAAACTTCTTTTTCTCGGTCAGTTAACGGATTTTCCTCGGCGTATACATCATCCATTAGTTCCGGAGCATAGATTCTCTTCCCGGAAATTATACTTCTTATTGAGCTTGCTAACTCTTCACTTGGACTATCCTTTAATAAATAGCCCTTTACACCCGCTTTTAATGCTCTTTGAAAATAACCAGATCTAGCAAAAGTTGTTAATATAATCACTTTACAATTTAAAGGTTTTAATTCTTCTGCGGCCTCAAGTCCAGTTTTACCAGGCATTTCAATATCCATTATGCAAACGTCAGGTTGTAATTGCTTGACTAGTTTAACTGCTTCTTCTCCGTTTGATGCTTGACCAACAACTTCCATATCATCTTCTAGATTAAGTAAAGAACCAAGAGCACCTAATAGCATTCGTTGGTCTTCAGCAATTACGATCCTAATCATACTAGTTCCTCCACTTCAATTTGTTTAACATCGATTGGAACTGTCATAATTAAAGTCATTCCGTTTTCACAGCTTATCTCTAATGTCCCATTCACAAATTCGAGTCGTTCCTTCATTCCAATTAACCCATAACCGGTTGTAAACTTATCCGATTTACAACCAACTCCATTATCTATTACCGAAAAAATTATTTCATTTTTCATTTGTTTAATAGATATTTTACATAAAGTGGCATTACTATGTTTTACTACATTTGTTACGGCTTCCTTTAAGCACATACTAACAATATTTTCTGTAAGTAAGGAAACATTTGAAAGTTGAAAGTTTTCGTTACATTCAACTGTAATTTCAGCCGCATGTAGAATTTGCTTAATCCTTATTAGTTCATCTTTAATTCGAATTCCTCTCATTTGAGAAACGATTTTTCGAACCTCATTTAAAGCTGTTCTGGCCGTTTGTTGTACATCTTTTAATTCATTTTGAGCTAAATCCGGATCCTTTGTAATTAATTTTCTAGCTAAGTCACTTTTTAAGCCAATCAGTGAAAGTTTTTGACCTAGTGTATCATGTAAATCACGAGCAATTCTTTGACGTTCTTCTAGTTTTACTAGATCTGATATACGTTTATTAGCATCTACTAGCTTTTCTTCCAATTGCCCTCTTTCATTTCGACTGTAGAGACTAAATGGTAATAAAATAACGCTAATCCAAGTGATGATAATAAAAGGAAGCTGCCTAATTATTAATTCTTCTTGAAGGATAATCGTGATGTTGATTGATATTGTAGTGATGACTAAATGAAGGATATATAAAGTTAAAAATGTAGCTCGATTTTTTCTCTTTCCAATCATATAAGCTATAAAAAATGCAAAATATACATAACTAAAAAGTATATTCATTGAAGTGGAAATGATGATTAAGATTGATGACCACAGAAAAATTGACCACCCTTTAGATATGTACGCCAATCGATAGATTATAAAAAATGATATTGTTAGTAAAATTCCTATTATGATTCTTAAAGTGGAATGAGCAGAAAGAAAAATAAAATAAAATGGCGAGATTCCTAAAACTGTCCAAATATATGGTGAGATTCCGGTACTTCTTAGGAAGCCTAAATATCTTTTAAACATAAATTTACCTCATTATTCAAACATTTTGTGACCTTCTTTAACAATCTTATCATATTTTAGCAAAGTTATTCTTTATAAAATACATCGAAAGTTCAGACAGTGTCTGAACTTTCGCGATTTACTTTATAGATTGATTTTATATCTTTAAATCCTACAAATTGCTTTGTTTCTTCATCCCATAATTTGAATTTCAAAGATGTTAAACTTGTTTTTAGTGTAATCGTCGGTACATTTTGTAATGGAAGCGTATTATTATGAACTGACTCTAAATTATAATTTGGTACCCTTGGACTTAAATGATGAACATGGTGGTATCCAATATTACCAGTAATCCATTGCAATAATTTTGGAAGTTTATAAAAAGAGCTTCCTTCAACTGCTGCTTTTACATATTCCCAATTCGTATCTTCTTCAAAATAAGTGTCTTCAAATTGGTGCTGTACATAGAAAAGCCAAATTCCTAATACTGCAGAAATGAAAAAGATCGGACCTTCCACTAATAAATAATTTTCCCAACCTATTGTATAGCAAAATAACGCTGATACCCCAACAATTAAAATATTAGTTAAATAAGTGTTTAGTCTTTCTTTTAATTTTGCATCTTTTGTATTGAATCGATTTGAAATTAATACGATATAAATTGGTCCTAAACCAAACATGATTAATGGATTACGGTATAGACGATATTGTATTTTTGTCCAGGATGATGCTGCAACGTACTCTTCAACAGTTAAAACCCACATATCTCCAATTCCGCGCTTATCTAAGTTACCACTTGTCGCATGATGAATCGAATGACTATGCTTCCACTGGCTGAAAGGAAATAAGGTCACAACGCCTGTAATTGTGCCTAGAACTTTATTTGCTGTTTTATTCTTAAAAAATGATTGATGACAACAATCATGGAAGATAATAAATATCCTGATTAGGAATAGTGCAGCAACAATATCAATAAAAATTGTTAATACTACTGAAATAGAAATACTTTTATAAGCAAGATACCATAAAAAGATAAATGGAATAAAAGTATTAATCATTTGCCAAATACTAGCTTTTAAATTTGATTTTTCATAAGGAATAATTTGTTTTCGTAAACTCTTTTGATTTTCTTTTGACATTTAGAAGTTCCTTCCTAATGTTGTAACTTTTCATTATTATTTTATCCTAATTATATAAGTTATTTTTCCAAGTGGTAGTAGCAGGCGTCATATGAAAAAGATGACAAATGTCATATTAAATTAAACGCTTACTTTCAATCTTGGCTCTATAAAAACACATTAATTAGAATGTTACATTTTTTGGTAAATATGATAGTTTTTTCATAAAAAAAAGTAATACTCAAATAGTATTACTTCTTCAGAATGTTTAAAATATAAAATGGTCAATTAGGAAAACAGATAATAAATTGAACTTATTTATGAAAAATCAATTTTTAGATGATTTATTATGGTTTTAAATGTAAATATTTTGAGCAATTTTATGATTCTAATAATCACTAGTAATTATTTTTTTCAGAAGTTAAAAATATTAAATGCAAATTTTTAGAAATCAAATTCCGTTGATTACTTTAATTAAAGTTCGACATTAGTTGACCTACAAGATTTTTATTACACTCTATTAAGGTTATTTTAAGTAAAGGCTATTTGATTAGAGTTTATTGCAGACTTTTTTTCGATGAATAAGTTGATTGGAATGGAGGGGTGCTCGACTCCTATGGGATTAGCGGGAAGGCTGAGACCCCGCAGGCTTGCCGAGGAGGCTCAGGTCTCGCCCCATGGAAAGCGAGGATCCTGTAATGGAAATCAACATCACTCTACTCCTTTTACGAAAATTTGGTAATTTAATTGACAAGGTTGTTTTTCAACAGCGTGAAAAAGTGATACTCAAATAGTATTACTTCTTAATCAGTTAGAAATTTATAAAAAATAATTTTTATTGTGTTGCCACTTTTTTATTTTTTTTAATTTTACCAAAAGGTTTAAAATACGTAATGAATGTCATGAATGCTAAGCAAGTTAAGTTAAAGATTCCAGTTATTATAATTGATAGCCAGGTTGATTCAAATTTATTTTGATTAAGTGCACTCGCCCCTAATCCTTCTGCGGTTTTTACTAAATATACGAACCAATCATTAATCAAAAAGATGCCAATCAGAATAATTAAGAAAGTTAAAACGAGTTTTATAACAACCCAATAATGCTTTACTAATCCCCACTGTGTCCAAACAGAAAGTAAAATGCCAGTAACTAAAGTTGCAAGTGCAGGATATTTTAATAAATTTTCATCAATGATCTGCATACTCGATAATGTATAAATAAGCTGATCTGAGTTTTGCGCATTTTTTAAATAGAAACCTAATATTATTAAACTTAATGTACCTCCAAACCAAGCACAAACTGCTAAAACATGTACACTAACTAATATATTTTTTTTCGTTAAATTTAATTTCTTTTTAGCCACTACTCTGTTCCCTCCGTTTTCATTAATTTTATACTTTTCATCATAGTGGCTATATATAAACTTACTATTATCAATTCCTTAAATATTTCTTAAATCATTTCTTCAACGAAACTGCATTTTGATTGGCGATGGTTTACAAATAGGGAAAGGACTTATAAGGGTATGAGGACAACTAATAAATTTGTATTTTTGGGGTAACGTTGTAATTTACTTAAATAACTTTAAAGAGCACAAACAAAACTCACAAATAAGACTTGTAAATAACGAATAACACCTATGTAAGTAAATAAAAAAGAGTCATCCCTTAAGTCAGCACTACTAACTCACCAGATAACCCTTAAATTGATAAATATTTAAATTTAATCTTTAAACCGATATCCCGCTCCCCATATCGTCTCAATATAATTCGGGTTGGATGGGTCAACTTCTATTTTTTCTCGGATTTTTCGGATATGAACAGTTACAGTAGAAATATCTCCGACCGTTTCAAATCCCCAAATTCGATCAAATAGTAATTCTTTACTAAATACTTTATTTGGATTTGAAGCAAGAAAGATAAGTAGGTTAAACTCCTTTGTTGTAAATATTTTTTCTTCTCCATTAACAAGAACTTTTCTAGAATCTTTTTGAATTGTAAGTCCCCTTACTTGAAGTTCTTCTTCATTCATTTGACCTTTATTTGCTAAACGTTGATACCTTGAAAGATGAGCTTTAACTCTGGCTATTAATTCACTTGGACTAAATGGTTTCACGATAAAATCATCGGCCCCTAGACCAAATCCTCTAATTTTATCAATATCTTCTGTTTTTGCTGAAACAATTAAGATCGGGATGTCTTTACTTTCTCGGATTTTTTTACATATTTCAAAGCCATTTAATTCTGGTAACATTAAGTCAAGTATGATTAAATCATATTCCTTCGATAAAGCTTTTTGAAGTCCGCTTTTACCATTTGATTCTATTTCAACTTCAAAATCATTTATTTCTAAATAATCTCTTTGTAATAATGCGATACTTTGATCATCTTCAATAATTAAAATCTTTTTCATTTTGTCACCTTTTAGTTTGATTTCTTATTTAATGAAAGATAAATGTTTGTATATTCACCAATTTGACTTTCTGCCCATACTTCTCCACCGTGCTCTTCTATGATTCTTTTTGCAATGGCCAGCCCGAGTCCCGTCCCACCAGTTGATAGATTTCTTGATGGATCGGCTCGATAAAAACGATCAAAAATAAACGGAAGTGCCTCTTTCGAAATCCCCTTACCGTTATCATGAAATGTTATCGTTATTTTTTCTTTGTCATCTATTAATTTTATAATAATTTGTTTTTCATCTTTATCCATGTATTTCAAACTATTTTGAATGATATTTGTCATTACACGTTTGAATTGTTCTCGATCTATTAGTACTATACTATTTTCTCGATCCACATTCTTACGATAAGTAATACTTACATTTATCGGTTCTAAATCAAATTTCAATTCCTCGATCCGATCCACTAAATAATCATGAATATTTACTTCTTCAAAATGAAAGGGTACTCGTTTTAAATCTAACTTCGAATAAAGGAATAGCTCATTAATCAATTGATCCATATCCAAAGTTTTCATATAAATTGTTTCAATATATCTTTCCATTTTTTCTGGTGTGTTCGCTACGCCATCTTTAATTCCTTCAATATATCCCTTTATTGATGTAATTGGCGTTTTTAGATCATGTGAAATATTAGCAATTAATTCTTTTCGATTTTCTTCGTATTTTTTCTGTATTTCAGCTGACTCTTTTAGATTTCTTCTCATTAATTCAAAGCTAATAGCTAATTGACCGAGTTCATCATTACTAAGTGGTTTAACTTCAAAATTTAAATTTCCTTCACTAATTTGTTTAGCAGCATTAGTAAGATTTTTTACTGGTCTTAGTATAGTTCTTGAAACTAAATATGATAGCACTCCATTTGTAATTGCAAAAATAGGGACAATGATTCCGAATCGAAAAAAATAAAACGAATGTGGTGGATGATCATTAAATTTAGGCACAAAAACTTTATAGTAAAACAGACCGAGTAAAATCTCGATGAGGATAAAAGAAATGATTGGAATAACAATCATAGCAATATTAGATAAGATTAACCGTTTTCGAATCGACAATATATATTCCAACTTTCAGGCGAGTGATGAACTATTATAATATTTCATTTTTGTTACTTATTTTGGCATAGTATAATTTAGAAAAATTAATTGCCTATTATTAAATTCTTAAATAATTCTTAAATTTTATACTACCATTCGCCAGAAAACTAAATTTAGGTAAATATTAAAAAAGGTGTGACACAAGCATAAGCGTCACACTGTTCATTAAAGTAATGATGTTTTACATTTCTACAGGCTACCAATAAAATTCATTTTATCTACTTCCATCAAGTCGTAAGCACCATCAATTAGTTTTCGAACATCTTGTAAAGTATTTTGCAAATTAACAGATGCTCCTTTTGTACCTGTGAATTCTTCTGCTACGAAAAATGGTTGAGTTAAATAGGCTTCTAATAATTCACCCCGTTTATATGTTAATTTTTCATTTTCGGCTAATGAATCTAATCCATGTACTGCAACAAACGATCTCAACTCACGATATCGACGTAGTAATTTCTGAGCTGCTTTTTGCACTTGGTTGTGGGTATGGTCTGGTTGATTATCTTCTAAAACTGTAGATGTCGAATGAATAGGATTAATTGCAGGGTATTTATGTCTGAAAGCTAAGTCTGCATCAAACTGCCATAATGTTTCTAAGGGTCCGTAAGGGAAATCTTCATCCACCGCTTCCCCTTTTAAATCAACTAAAAAAGTAGTTACATCTTCAATACCGATATCTGCTAATTTTTGTTGGAGACGGTTTATATCACCAGTAATGACGTTTGAACGATCGGCTGCGAAAGCAAACTCAACATTTTTTCCCGCTTTTGCAATCGCTTCATAAACCTCATCAATTGAATAACATACTAAATTTACATCTGCTAAAATATCGTCAATTTCAGGATGCTCACCTTCTGGTTTTAGTAAAATCGTAAAATATGAATCATTCTTTAATTTATATAACATTTCAGCTAATACAACTAATTGACCCATGCCTGGTCTTGCAACTAACCCGACTGTACCACCTTTTACTAATGGAGCAAATAAATCAAGCGTTTTTATACCCGTTTCAATCATCTCAATCTTCTCCCCTCTAATAATCAGTTCATCCAATGTACATTCTGCTAAAGCGGCTAATGCGACTAGTGTTCTTACTTCTGAGCGACCAATTGGAATTTTACCAGTACATAAATTTGAAACAGTTGCTGGTCGAAGTCCAACAGATTTCGCAGAAGTAGTCAAATTCGGTACTCTACGGCGTAATAATGCGACATTCAAGCGTAAATTTTCCATTTTTCTCCTCCTTTAAGTTTAATTTATTCGAATTTACAGAATTATGCAAGTGTTTTTTACTTTATAGAGTAATTTTTTTACTTTTAAAAGTAAAAATAGGTGTTATTAACTAAAAGCGCTTTATATTTTAGAAAATAATTGGTTTACAGTAGAACTAAGAATTTCCTATCTATGAACATTAAAAAAGAGAAGTGGATCAGTCTTCTCTTTGATGTGTTTCTATATGAAATGATCATTCTATAAACCTTCATAATAATAATCTTCTTTCTATAATACCAACATCGCTAATTAAAATGGATATTTAACTATCAGCCCAAACAAATAACATTAATTTTCATACTTTAATAAGGATTAAACTAAAAAAGGAGTTGATAAAATGAACTTTTTCCCTCAATATCGGACATTTCCAGGATTTCCAGGACAACCGGGCGGATTCCCAGGGCAACCAGGTGGATTCCCAGGGCAACCGGGTGGATTTCCGGGACAACCGGGTGGCGGAGGTCAAGGCACGGCTCAAGGTCAACCGACTGCACCACCGCCTTCATTCACTCCACAAATGTCTCAAGCTACAGCATTCGCAATAGATCCAGGTGCAATTGCTGGTTGTCGATTTAGAAATACTTATGTTTGGTTGAATAATGGAGAACAATTTTGGTACTTTCCAACCTTCGTGGGCAGACAATCAGTTGCAGGCTGGAGATGGATTGGCTGGAGATGGGTTTTCTTTGGAATTGATACAAGACGAATTAGATCGTTTACGTGCTTCTAAAAACTATCGCTACTATAGCAAAAAGCCTTGTGATTAATTATCACAAGGCTTTTTAACGAAAGTCATTTCTAACTTACTAGAATATACGTTTACTTGATTTCTACCATTCATTTTAGCCAAGTACAGAGCTTTGTCGGCAAAATTCTATTATAGAAGATTAATTTTCAGTACTATTTAAGAAATAAGCCCATCATTAAAGTATTACAATACTTTCCGTTTAGATAAGTATCTTCTTTCATTACCCCTTCAATTTCAAATCCTAATTTTTTATACAATTCAATGGCTTTAAGATTATCTTCATTCGTAACTAATTGAATTTTTCGAGTTAGATCATTTTGTTTAGCCCAATCAATTAAAGATTGCATTAATAATTTCCCAATACTTAATCCCCAATATTCTTTTTTAACTACTATACCTAGCGTACCAACATGCTTTGTACGTTCCTTTTGACTGGAATTGATGGAACCGATACTTATTATTTGATCATTGTTGGTAACTAATAAAATAATTGAATTTTTTTCTTCGAATGTATCTTCTAAATATGTCTTATATTCAGCTTCATTTCTTTTAAACTCGTTTCCTCCGAATGATAAAAAATTCGTTTCTCCACCTACGATGTTATAAAATTCTATCATTGATTTAGCATCAGTTCCTGTTGCTTGACGTACTTTTACTAGATCTCCATTTTTTAAGTTTAATTCAAACATACTATTTTACCCCTTTACAAATTAAAAATAGCTGCATAAGCAGCCATCTTTAACATTTACATTTTATTAAACTACGATTCTAAATACAGTTTATCATATACCATTTAAAAATCCATTTTATTCTCAACTATCTTTCTTTTCTCACTAGTAAGAACAACTAATAGCGCTCCACCTAGTACAATAGCCCCACCTATTATTTGCAGTAAACTCATATTTTCATGGAATAGAATGGTTGAAAATGTGATTGTTACTACTGGTTCAACCATACTTAATACTGCTCCTTTTGTCGGTCCTATTCGTTTTACACCAGCAAAAAATGTCCCCATTGAGATAACACTTGATATAATCGAAATACCTAAAATTGATAGCCAACCAATCAATTTAAAGTGAATATGTATTGTGCTTGTCGATACGCCTACTAGTAAAAATGAAATGCTTGCAAATAAGGAAATATATGCACTTGTTACTAATGGAGGTACATGCATCGAGATCCTCCCACCAACAATTATGTATATTGAGTAAACAATTGCTGCAGCTAATGCTAATATGATACCGAATGGATTTATATTTTGCGCTGGAGCTCCCAACACTAGTACAATTCCAGCCAACGATAGTAAAATCGATATCATTATATTTTTTGTTAATTGCTCTTTGTTTACTAAAAATGATAGAATTGCTACAAAAATGGGATATAAATAGAGAATTAATGCTGCTAATGAAGCAGGAATATATTTTACTGAACTAAAATAAAAACTTGATTGAAGCATATACAATACTCCACCTAGTAAAACAAACAATCCTAATTGTTTTTTCGTAATTTTAACTAATTTTTTTCGAACTACTAAGTAACTAAAAAACATAATTGTCGCAAATGTAAACCTTAAAAATAATAATGTATTCACACTTACATTTTGATCATAAGCATAAAGCGCAAAAATAGGCATTAATCCAAAAGCTATTGCAGATATTAAAATTAATAAATAACCGAAATACAAAGTATTTTCCCCTTTCTGTATCATTTATCTGAATATTATAATTAATAGATATCAGTTTAACATAAATCGCTATTTCAATCTCTAGCCATTTACACTATGTACATAAAAATTATGCAAGTCATAATTTAATGATAAATTTTAAGGGAGTGATGAAAGTGGAATTATTGGGAATTCATCATGTTTCACTACTTACTACAAAGGCTGAAAAAAATTACGAGTTTTACACTAAAGTTTTAGGGATGAGACTTGTTAAGAAAACAGTAAATCAAGATAATACTTCTAGTTATCACTTATTTTACGGTGATGCAAAAGCAAATCCCGGGACAGAAATAACCTTTTTTGATATCCCTCATCTAGGAACTACATATCCAGGTCACTCGATCGTATCTTCAACTTCATTAAGAGTTGCCACAACTGAGTCACTTCATTATTGGAAAAATCGCTTTGAAGAGCTTAATATTTCACATGATAAAATAATTAAAAAAGCAAATCGAGATACACTCGCATTTCAAGATTATGAAGGTACCAGATTAATTTTAGTAGCAGATAATGGTGAAAAAGGTGTTGCGCCAGGTACTCCTTGGAATAAATCAAATATCCCAACCGAGCATGGAATACTTGGCTTAGGTCCAGTGACACTTACCGTAAAAGATTCGATTCCTACAAGTAAAACTTTAACGGATGTTTTAGGTTTTAGACTAGTTGGCACTTATCCTTCTATTGAAGAGAATTTTGCAAGTATAGAAGTTTACGAAACCGGACTAGGTGGTGCTGGAGCAGAAGTTCACTTGGAAGTAAGACCAGACTTACCGAGAGCTAGACCTGGACGAGGTAGTGTTCATCATGTAGCTTTTAGAGTACCGAACGAAGAAGAATATAATAAATGGGCTGATAAATTAAATTCACTAGGGATTACGAATTCTGGAAAAGTAGAACGCTACTATTTTAAAGCGCTTTATTTCAGAGAACCAAATCATATTTTATTCGAATTATCAACGGATACCCCTGGATTTGATGTAGATGAAAATATTGATACTTTAGGTGAACGGTTAGCATTGCCTCCATTTCTAGAGCCTAAACGCACTGAGATCGAAGCTAGTTTACGGCCATTAGATTTTAATGAACATTAATTTGAGACATGGGCAACTGATTTTAATATGATTTTACTTTAATTTCAAAAGTCATTTAGCATGCTAGACTAATTTGCAAGTAAGTTGCAACTAAAAATCAATCATCTAAATTCGCAGAGTCCCATAACAAAAAAGCGCTCAACACGAAGGTTGAGCGCTACTATTCATGACTTGTTCGGTTTTCCCATCTTTACTTGATACTTACAGTTTAGCGGATCGGATGACTGACCACCCACTGTATACTTTTTTCGTTCCCACTAATTTGTAAGCCCTCACCTTGTAGTAATACGTAGACCCTCTTTTTAAATTCGAGTTCGTCACTTGAACAGATGTTGTTGATTTAATTAGCGTATAGGAGCCACTACTTTTGGTTGCTCGATAGAGTTCGTATCCCGAAGTGCCTGTTACCTGACTCCAAACGATTTTGAGACTGGTTGAACTGGATTTTGTCACCACGATACTTTTTGGTGTAGGTGGTGTCGTGACTGTCCATTTCGCATAAAGCATCGTATTCGTTGTGACTTTATTACTTGAAAAATTCCACGGTGTTTTCAAGCTTGCCTCTTTGTACCACCCACGAAACGTGTAACCTGTTCGTTTGGGTGCTGTTGGCGCTGTGATCGTGGTGTTGTAGTCTGTTGTTTTCGCACTAACTTTACTTCCACCATTACTATTAAAATTCACTGTGTACTGATTAACTGTCCATTTCGCATAGAGCGTTGTATTTGCTGTGACTTTATCACTTGTAAAGATCCACGGTGTTTTCCCACTTGAATCTTTGAACCACCCACTAAATGTATAACCTGTTCGTTTTGGTGCTGTTGGAGCGTTAATGATTGTGTTATAGTTTGTTGTCATCGAATTAACTTGACTTCCACCAGTGCTGTTAAAGCTCACTGTGTATCGATTCAACGTCCATTTGGCATACAATATTGTATTCGCTGTGATTTTATCACTTGAAAAAACCCACGGTGTTGTCCCGTTCAATTTATACCACCCTGCAAATGTATAACCTGTTCGTCTAGGTGGTGTAGGCGCCGTTATGGTCGTGTTTTCGTAAGCAGTGGTCGGACTTACTAGACTTCCACCCGTACTATTAAAGTCCACTCTGTACGATCGAATGTTCCACTTCGCATACAGTGTCGTATCTGATTCGACTCGATCACTAGATTCGTACCATGGTTTTGTAAGATTTTCATCCTTATACCATCCACCAAATACATACCCAGTCTTCGTCGGCTGCGGTATATCTAGTCGATCAAAAAGACTGCCTTCTTCATAATATCTGTCCGAAACGAACGAACCTCCATTGCTATTGAAACTCACTTTATGATACGGAAGAGATACGATAACGAGTACTCTTGCTTTGTACTCACCAACCTCTGAGGTCGCTGTAACTGCAACCTTTCCTCTTTGAATAGCTGTTACATTCCCATTTGAATCAACGGTTGCAACCGACGGATTACTCGATGACCAATGGATGGTTTGATTAGACGCATCAACTGGTGTCACCTCTGCTGTTAGTTTCCCTGTTGTACCGATTGTCAAATACAGTGGGTCCTCAGGCAGTGTGACTTTGACATAATCGTTCACGACGATTGGAATTGTCAGTTTCTCTTCATTATTTTTCGTGGATACCCCTTCTAATACCGCTGAACCGGGACCTATCACACTAACTCCCCCGTTATAATAGGAATAGACTATTGACTGATTCGAACTGGTCCAATGAAAGGTTTCACTTGCATCCGCCGGATTAACGGTAACTAACTTGAAATCCGTACCGTAATCGACTGTTAGTTGTTGAATTTGATTAAGTGGACGAAGATCAAGTATGATGGCATAATCATCAGAAGCAGCAGAACCGACCGCTAGAATTCCGTGTTCATTTGTTGTGACACCGTTAAATTCATCATAAACCGAGCCACCAATGGTTTTTTTCCACACAACGTTACCATCACGGTCATATTGAACGAGTAATGCATCTTCTCCATCCGTATTGAGATGGTCCAAATCACCATCATTCGAGAACGCACCACCCGCAGCTAGAAACCCATCACTTGTTGGTGTGACTGCGTTAAAACCATCTGATCCACTCCCCCCGAACGTTTTCTTCCATACAACGTTTCCGTTTACATCATATTTTATAATTAATGCATCAGACGAAGCTTTTCCTGCGATGATAACTCCATCATCTGTTGTTATGATGCTATTGTACGAAGAAAAAAGGCGACCACCATATGCTTTTTTCCAAATGACATTCCCTTCTACGTCGTATTTCACGATGAATCCAGTCGGAAATCCTTCGGTCAGACCTGTTACATCTCCATCTTCTGAGCTTGTTTCTCCTACCGCGATATAGCCATCACTTGTTGTGATAACTGAGTGAAACATATCAGATTCACTACCACCAAATTTTTTAAGCCAAATTTGGTTCCCATTGTTATCATATTTGACGATAACCGCATCGCCATTCAAATAACCAGCAGTGATAAACCCATCACTTGTTGCAGTGACGGAGTTAAATGAATTTTTACTATTGACACTTCCTAGTTCATTTTTCCACTCAACGTTCCCATCACGGTCATATTTCACGATGATGGCATTTATATAACCCTCTTTTAGGGTTAAATCACCATCATTCGAAGCGGCATAGCCAACTGCTACTGTACTATCACCTGCTGTTGTAACTGCATTAAATGCATCACCGCTACTACCACCAAACGTTTTTGTCCACTTGATGTTCCCATTCGGACCATATTTCACGATGATGGCATCTTCGTACCCTTTATTAAGGCCCAATAATTCACCTTCTGTTGAGTCCGAATAACCTACTGCCACATGATCATCGCCCGTTACGGTAACAGAGTTGAAATGGTCACGCTCACTATGACCATCACCAAACATATCTAGTTTGCCGAGCATTCTTGACGGTTCATTCGCTGCTTTAACAGTTTGAATGAAGGAAGTTAAGTTACTAGTTGAAAAAAACAATAAGCAGATAAGGACAATTTTAAAAGTAGTCTTCATCATTCACACACCCTTCTAGATCGACCAACGATGTCATCGAACTTCTATTAGACAATTATATAATTGTTCAGACTATCTTGATAGAGTTTTTCTACCAATTCCTTCCTTTGATTTTTTCGAGTCTTTAAAGTTGAAACTTAGGGGTGAAACAATGCAGTTAGATGAAGAAATGCTAGAAAAGAAGATTGGACTGCAATTAAAATCCGAAAATAGCAAATAAAAATTGCAAATCTGCAATTAAAACTTGAAAACCGCAAATAAAATTAGCAAATCTGCAATTAAAAATCAAGAATCGCAAATAAACTGAATAATTACCTATGCCAGTAAGGGTATTACGAGTTAATAATTTTACAATACTAGCAACTTTGAATTGGCAAACTACCAAATATGCTCTAACACATACAAAATAGTATAAAATTCTTCTAATAACCAAAATAAAGTACGATTTTATTAACTATAGATGAAAATTATTATGAAATACCCCCACTACTTTAGATCACCAAAGCTCTGGTAATAATATCTGATGTTCTAAAAAGCGTTCTTATAAATATTGAAAAAAGAGGCGCCTTTCGTGTCAGTTAACCTGACTTTTGAGACAGCCTCTTCCTTTATTCTTAAATAAAAATATCTAATACTAATGTAAGTCCAAACGCTACAAACGAAAGAAGCGTTTCCATTACTGTCCATGTTTTGAATGTTTCTTTGACAGTTAATCCTAAGTATTCTTTTACTAACCAAAAACCTGCATCATTTACATGTGAAAACATTAGTGAACCGGCGCCAGTTGCAATAACAAGTAATTCTAAGTTTACACCTGTCATATGTGCTACTACTGGTGAAACAATTCCAGCAGCTGTTGTTAAAGCAACCGTAGCAGAACCAGTTGCTATTCTTATTAAACCTGCTACCAAGAATGCAAGTACGATTGGTGATAGTGACATTTGTTCAGCCATAGTTGCAATGGCAGTACCAACACCGCTTTCAATAAGAATTTGTTTAAATGCTCCACCTGCACCGATGATTAAGATAATTGAAGCTAAAGGTGTTAAACATTCATCCGTTAATTTTTTGATTAAAGTTTTGTCCATTCCTTGGCGATACCCTAATAAGTAATATGCTGCAAAACAAGAGATTAATAGAGCAATTACAGGGCTACCAATTAAAATGAAGAATTTAGCGATTGCACTAGGTAGGGATAAGTATGGTGTAATTACCGTTAACACCATTAGTAAAACTGGAAGTAAAATAATGAAAAATGATACTCCTGTACTTGGTAAAGCATTCGACTTCGTTTCAACTCGAATTAATTCTGGTTCACCAATTGGCGTTACACGTTTGTGAATCCATTTTGAAAAGATAGGACCTGCAATAATTGCAGTTGGAAAAGCAATGATTAATGAATAAAGTAGGACGCGTCCTAAGTCTGCATTATAAATACCAATCGCTGTCATCGCACCAGGATGTGGTGGCACTAAACCATGTACGATTGATAAACCAGCAAGTACTGGGATACCAATTAATAGAATATTTGAATTGGTAGATTTACGAATTGATATAACAAGAGGTAACAAGATTACTAGACCTACCTCAAAAAATACTGGAATTCCAATAATAAATCCTGAAAGCAACATTGCCCATGGAAGGTTTTTTACGCCGAATTTTTTGATAAAGAAATCAGCTACTTGCATTCCTGCTCCAGAATCTGACATCATTTTTCCTAAAATCGTACCTAAAGCTAAAATCCCAACAAGATGGCCGAGAACAGCGCCTACTCCTGTTTCATAAGCAGTTACAATTTTATCCATTGATACGCCAGAAAAAACGGCTAGGAAAAGGCCAGCTACTGATAAACTAATAAATGCATGCCATTTCCACCACGATACTCCTAATATAACTATAACGATTGCTACTAATGTAATTCCTATTAAATATAAATCCATTATTTCACACTCTCCCTTAGTAATCGCTTACATTTTATATAATGAAGATACATTACTGCGTTGAATCATTGTAAGTTACAACGTAATTTTGTTTGGCCGTATTATAGTACCCTTCACTGATTTCTAAAACATTTCCATCTTCATCACTAGAACGACGTATTCTTTTTAATGTGGTTGTGCCTTTTTCTAAATTTAGAATCTCACAAACATGATCCGGAGCGACCGCTACTGCAAATTCATCTCGGAAAGATTCTAATCGAATATTATTTTCTTCTAAGAAACGATATAAGGAACTGATCTGTATGTCTTCTATTTCTTCTTCTGTGACATCAATTGAAATATAGTGTGTAAAGTGAATATATGGTTCATTTTCCAGTAAATAAATCCGCTCAATTTGGACATATTTATCACCAAATACAGAATAAGGAATAGAATCCGCTGTTATTTCCGGCTTTTTTATACTCAGTACTTTTTTAGTAATATGATGTCCTTCCTCTACTAGAATTTCTGTAAAACGTTTCCCTTTTGAAAGTTTTGCGCTCGTTACATTCGCAATAACCTTTGTTCCTTTACCACTTTTCTTTTCTAAGTATCCTTCTTGAACAAGTTCTTTTATAGCATTTCTAATCGTAATTTTACTAACACTAAACTCTTCTTCTAACTGAGGTTCAGAGGGAATATTTGTGTGAATTGGATAAACTCCGTGTAAAATTCGATCCTTTATCATCTCTTTAATTTGTAAATATAACGGTCCTTTTCTACGATTCACACTCATTCCCTTACCTCTCCTTTTTTAGCGCTTAATATCATCAATTGTCCCAGCCATAGCTGATAAAATTTCTGCTTCAGTTGACATTGGAGTATCTCCAACAATCGTACATGCTAACATACCCGCTGTTTGAGCAAATTGAACGGTTTTTTCTGGTGAAAACTCAGTTAACACACCATGTAGTATACCGCTAGTATAAGCATCTCCAGCACCAATTCGATCGTATACGGAAAATGAAGTATTTTCCGAGAAGTGAAACTCTCCATTCGTGTAAATATATCCACGTAATGAATGTGAATTATCACTATTAATTGCTCGGTGCGTTCCAGCAATAGTTTGTATGTTATATTGTTTTGCAACTTTAGGAATAAGGTCTTTCAGTTGTGTTTCCCGGGAAGTACCTTCTGTCTCCATTCCTAAAACATACATCGCATCTTTCTCATTCATCATCACGATATCAGCTAAAGCTAGCATTTCTTCATAATGAGGTTTTGCTTTACTATATCCTCCATCCCATAAAGAAGGTCTGTAATTACAATCGAAACAAACTAATCCGCCATTTTCTTTTACTTTTTTCGCGAGCATTTTCATTGTTTCTCTGACATCATCTGTCATCGCTAGTGTAATACCACAAAAATGGATCACATCTGCTTGTTTTGCAATTAGATCAAGATCATAATCGATATAAGATGCAGTATTAAAGCTACTTTCTAACCGATTAGTATAAGTCACACGACTGGAGCGCTGTCCGAAACCATTTTCTAAAAAATACAGTCCAAGATATTTACCGCCTCTAGTTATATAATTTCGATTAATTCCTAATCGCTGTAAGAAAGCAACCGCAGCATCTCCTAATGGATTGTTTGGCAATTTTGTTACCAAATAGCCTTCATGACCAAGTTTAGTAATCGCAGAAGCAACATTTACACCAGTTCCCGAGAAAGAATATTGTAATGCGTTTGCTTGTGCCAGTAGTTCATACCCTGGCACTTGCAATCGCATCATTACTTCTCCGAAAGCAACAATTTGTTTACGCATATTTTTCAACCAAACTTTTAGTGATTGCTAATAATTTTCTTACATCTTCAGGATTAGTTTTTCCAGTTTCTTCATTAATAATTGAAGAATATACATGTGGGATAATTTTAGGTACTTTTTCTTCCAATGCAATTTCTAAAATCTCTTCAAAATTCTCTAAATCAATACCACCTGTAGGCTCTAGGGCAAAACCTTCTTCACCACATGCTTTTGCTACAGCACGGAACTCTTCTACGTGTTTTAAACCTTTCATTGGGAAGTATTTTAATGAATTTCCACCCATGTCACGAACTAAGGCAATTGCAGATTTGATTGGTACAATCGCTATTTCGCTAGCAGCACTTACAGGTCCAGTAGAAATATTTACATAGCCTACTTTTCCAGTTGGAGATACAAGGGAATTGATCCAGCTATCTTTTTCACCTAAGTTAGCGCGAGTTGCTCCTACTGCAGGAAATACTTGATTAATATGACTTCCTGGATAATGTTTAGCGATTTCTGCAACAACTGCTGCTTGTTTATTATCACCAGCACCAAGTCCAATCGATACTGCTTCATCAATTGCTGCACCGTATTCTTTCATTGCTGTAACTGCAGCCTCTACAGTTGGGTAATCTTTAGAAAGAACACCTACTAATACATGACCTTCTGCAGCTTCAAAAACTTCAACTGCATTTTCAATACTATTAGCTAAAACATTTAATGCAACTCGGTTGTTATAAAAACGTTTTTCAATATTTGTCATTGTTCAGTTCCTCCTAATATTGCTCTAAGTTGTGCTTCTATTACGTAAATATCATCTGATTGTAGTGGTCGTGGATCAATATCGAAAAATCCTTGACGAACTCCGTAATCACGAGTGTAAATCGCAATACTACCATTCTTTAATTGATCATTTACATCCTTTGCTGTAGTTTTCGTTACAACAGGATCAATTTGGATTCGAGCTCTAAAAATAGCTCGTCCCGCTTCATCTTGTACAATCGTGACTTTTAAACCATCGATCGATTCTAGTGATTTTAAAACTTCTAAACTAGCTTTTTCATTTTCACTATTATCTTTTTTGACAAAATATTCATCCAAAGCTTGCAGCAGACCAAAAGTGGTTTCTTTACCAACTTTCATGCTTCTACCGATACAATGTAATTGTACTTTTAACCATTCGATATATTTTTCTTTACCAGCAACAATACCTGAAGTAGGTCCTTCAATCGCTTTCGAACCACTATATATTGCTAAATCAGAAAATTTGACATATTTTTGTAAATCTTCTTCAGCAGCAGCATCTATAATGAAAGGTACATTATTTGCCCGCGCTACTTCCCAAGCTTCTTCAACTGAAATCATATTTTTTTGAACAGCATGATGAGATTTCACATATAAAATTGCAGCTGTTTTTTCATTAATAGCATCTGCAATATGCTCAACTTTACCTTCATTTGCATAACCGACTTCTACTAATTTACCTCCACCAAGGAAAATCATTGTTTCAACTGGAGCACCATACTGTACGTTGTGCCCCTTTAACATAATGATTTCATTTTTATGAATTGGTTCTTGGTGTAATCTTTCGCTTTTACGTCTGTTTCCTTCTGTCACAATTGCAGCTACTGAAAGGGCAATTCCACTTGAAGCTGAGTTAACAACAACAGCTGACTCTGATTTAAGAAGACCTGCAATATGAATTCCAGCCTTATCAACTAAGTCCGAAATTTCAACGTAATTTTGACCACCTATTTTCATCGCTTCCATTACAGTGTCCGTAGGAGCAGAAACACCTAATATACTCATCCTACCGCTTGCATTAATTACCCTTTTCAAACCATATTTAGCATTCAACGTGTTCTCCATTAATAACCACTCCTTTTACTACGATTTTTTGTTCAGCTTTACGCTTGCCTCCTTCAGAATCAAGTAAGGTTGTCACTTCATCTTCAACAGTAAATAAAGTGAGGTTCGCAATATCTCCTACTGAAATTCTTCCAAGTTCCGGCTTATTAAGCCACTTAGCCGCATTAACGGTAACTGCATCAATAATCTCTTCTAGTGAATAACCTAAGTATAAAAATTTTGATAAAACATGTGACATACTATAGACTGGTCCATTCAATCGATTTTTCCGATAAATATCAGTACTAATCGTATCGAATTTAATTCCATGTTCTTTAGCTTGCAAAGCCGTTTTAAACGAAAAACTTGCATTGCCATGCCCAACATCCAAATGAACACCTCGATTAATTGCATCTAGAAAATTTGGAAGAGGTCTTCCCATTTCATCAAATAAATTATTTGCTTTCCCATTTAAGTAGTGAGTAATAATATCTTTATTTTCAAGTAGGTTTAGAACATCATTAATATCTGGAGGTCCTGAACCTATATGAACCATAAGTGGTAAATCTGTTTCGTTAGAAAACTTACGCGCTATTTTTAAAGGTTCGACACCATTCTCACCTACTACACTTTTGCTAATCCTTGCCTTCAGTCCGATAATAAAATCTTTATGCTCTGCAATCGTATTTTTGAGTTGATCCTCATCTAACCAAGACAAATCAGATAACTCATCAATTCGTTTTAAGCCAATTCGCGAAATATTTAAAAATGCGAAAACATTTGTTTTTGACTTTTTACAGCTACTAACCAATTCGGACAAATTATCAGCACCAGTGCTACCCGCATCAACAATTGTTGTAACACCTGTTTTATAACCGATCTCGTCGACATCATCACCATATGGCTCAAATTCTGCATATGCATGGACATGCAGATCAATCCAACCACTAGAAACAAATACATTATGCTTGTAATCTACTATTTTCTCACCATTACCAGTTCCAGCAGCTACAATGTCTATAATCTTTTTATTTTCTACTATGATATCTACAGAACTTCCGTCTATCATTTTTACATTCTGTAGTACGAAATGATCCTTCATTTCCCCTCATCCTTTTCAGTAAACAAAACTAAATTGATTAATGTATTCGTTTACATCAACCTTGTTTATTATTCCAATGTAGAATAACATCTAAATTCGAGTTAGTCAATATAACGTTATAATGTTTAAATATTTTTTTATCCTTTTACTTAAAACCAATCACGAATAACATGTGTCATCAGATGCTCTATTCATCACTTTCATCCTGCTTACTATTTGCTATTAAAATTTTTTTATTATACAAAAAAAGCTTGTAAACATGGAGGAAACTCCAATTGTTTACAAGCTTAAGCGAAGTGAATTTACCAAATTCGTTTTCATAATCAGTAATATGATCCTTTTAGTATACAATTAATTCTTTATTAAATACTTTTTGCGATTTTGTATTTTTAAACCCAATCTTTTCATAAAAAATTAGTGTCTCTATTCTAGTTTCATTTGTCCGTACTCGTATTTCTTTAAATCCCGATAATTTTGACCATTCTTCGCATCTTTCCACTAGTAACTTACCAATTTTTTGACCCCGATATGTACTATCAACAATCAAACCACCAATTTCAACATATGGTGGAGACTCAATCAAATATCGTCCGTGAGCATGAATCCATCCAATAAGTTGACCTTCAATTTCTGCTACAATGACCACATGATCATTCTGACCTAATATTTTATTTAATCTTTCAATGACTTGATCTTTTTCAACATTGTAACCCAATTGACCTGATAATCTAGCAATTTCTGAACTATCATTTGTTGAGGCAATTCTATATTTAATTTCCATACTCCACCTCGCATTTTATTTTGTATTTACAAATTGTTTTTTATTTAATACTTGTACTTCTCTAACTAAGACTTTGTTATTTGAATCATAATACAAAATGTTAGAGCATAAAAGCTAAAGGAGAAACATTCTGAATTTTCGTCTTTTTCAATAGAATTAAAATTGTTTAGATTCCATTAACATTTTTATTTAATCCATCAAGAATATCAACAATCTAAAAAACCTATCCAATTGGATAGGTTCATTATCTAATTGATGCCTAAAGACTTCTTAATCGAATCAATTGTTTTTCCATTATACTCCTTAACACCAGTAGGAGTATCTAATACATAATCATTCTCTTTTAAATAATTTGGTTCAAGTAACTTGAAATCCAATGAGTCAACTTTACCATCAAAATTAATATCAGCATTACGGTTATTCGAACCCCAATTTAGTTCGAGTAGTATTACATCATAAATATCAACTACATTATCTTTATTAAGATCCCCAGCATTTTCTCTTACAGTAGGATAAGAAATACTTTCACCAATAAAAATATCACGATCTTTTCGACCAATTTCCATAGGTGTGTAAGTAGTAAAATGACCTGGGACATCTATGATGACTGTATATAATTGTTCCGTAATTGGAAGTTTACTGAATACTATGTTTCCATTCTTTTGAATTTCACCAGTATAGTATTGACCTTTGGAGTCTCTTGCTTTTGCTTGTGCACCGATAGTAGTGTAATCAACTGCAAAGTTAAAACTGCCATTTGCATTTAACAATCCTGCTGCGTTGATTTTTGCAGTAGCATCTGAATAAGCTGAGTAGCTTGGTAAATATCCAACTTGAGTATACGGGTTTACTGTTTTACCATTTAGATCTTTATACGAAGATGAAGTGATATAGAAAAAAGTAGTATTAACGTTTACAAAAGTATCTCGGTTCGTCTCTACTTGCATATCAAACAATGGCGTATCACCAGTTATACCATCACCTGGTGCCTTTATATTAATTGTATTTGATTTGCTGGTAGTTCCTGTTGAAGTAACTGTAAACTGAGTATCATCAGATAAAGCCTTATTTTTATTAAATCCGACTGAGTTAAAAAATCTTGAAGTGTAATCGAATTTAAGTGTTAGATCTTTTGCATTTTGCAAACCGTGAGCATAGAACGTATAAGTTAATTGATCACCCATTGTAAAAGATTCTTTATTTGGTTTGGCATAAATATATTGTGTTCCTGGTTTCATATAGTAAACTACTTTCGCCATCGTTGAATTACCCGCTCTGTCCGACGCTACAAATTGGAGCATATTGACTGGATTTGGAGAATCCACAGATATTTCTTTGGAAAACTTACCATTTGCATCAGTAGCAATACCAATGGCCGGAGCGTTTGGTCCATACCAAGCTTTATTAGTTGCTTGTGTAACATTCATACCGCTATTTTCCATTTCCGTTGCTTCATTATCTATAATATTTCCAGATAATGTAACTGTTTTTTGGCCAGGTGCTAATTCAACAAATGGAAGATCACCTTTAGGTAGTGCATTTGTATCATCTAATGTGAATGTTGGACGGTTATTATCGATATATACTTGGTCTGTTTTGGTGTACTGTTTTCCGTCTAAATTTGTACCAATTACTTTCATTTTATATATTCCTTGTGTTGCTTGAATCGATGTGTAGCCAACTGGTTTCTTAGCATTACCTGTAAATGGAAAATAGCGACCAGTAAAGGCTTTTTGAATATAGAGATCTTTATCAACTCCTGCACTTGACACATTAATTGTACCAATTATTCCTAAACCTTTATTAGTTTTTGGATCTACTAAAATAAAATCTAATGTTTTCATCGGTGAATTTAATTTAAAATCTAAATCAGACGCCTTAACGCTATATGGTGCAGTATCACGAGTTGTAGAGATGCTTGGTGAATGAACTTTGAAATATTCAAAGCCTTCTTCTACTAAACGGAATCCAAATGGAATTTGATAATGATCGTCTGGATCTTTTTCATTCACAACATGAATATAGCCCTCATATGTTCCTTTACTTGCAGTTGTTGGGATCGTAAGTGTTGCAGGAATCATCTCCTGGCTATTCTTCTTCATTTTAAGATCTTTAGGTACTGTTACACTTACCCCGTTTGACTTAGCATCCAAAGATCCACGTGTACCGATATTATATTCTACCGAAATATTATATTTTTGCATTTTATCAGTATGATTTGTGATTAATATATTTGTAGTTTTCGAAATAGCATTATTATCTACAGGAATAAAACCATAACTAAGACCACCAGTTTGCTCATCAATATTTACTTTTTCATTATTTTTAAAATATGGCGTTGTATCTTGAACGCCTAGTTCGATACGTGAATAAATCGCTTCATAAGGATCTACTCTACCTGCCCCAACTTCAAACACGCTGTATTTACTTCTTAACGGATCCGCTGTATTCATCAAGACGGTTTTAATATCAGCAGGCGTATAATCCGGATGAGCTTGTAATAATAATGCAGCTATACCAGTAACATGTGGAGTTGCCATTGACGTACCAGACATTCGCATATATGCAGAAGAATAATCTGTTGAATCATTTTTGTTATTGATATATGCAGGAACAGTCGATAATACATCTACGCCTGGTGCTGTAACTTCGGGTTTAATATCATATAAAGTTCCTGATGGCCCCCTAGAACTAAAGCTAGCTAAATCATCACCAGGAATTACATCTTCACCAATATTACCTAATGTAACTGATGGTGTACCATTACTAAATAAATCGCTAACCGCTAAGCCATCTTTATTTGTCATTGAAAATACCGGGATATTATCATTGCTTTCTCCCAAATAATACGGGATCTGTCCCTCAGTGGCATTATTGTTGTATATAATTACCCCTACAGCTCCATTTTGCTTTGCATAGTTCATTTTATCAACAAGTGCATACGTCCCTCGAGCAACAAATGCAATCTTACCTTGAACATTTTTTCCTGTGTAATCTGTTGGACCACCTTCTCCAACATTTACAATTTCAAATGTTTTTCCAGACATTTTAGTAAAATCATCTGTCCATTTTTTTGTCATTAATCGAAGAGTACTATCCTTACCTTTACCGTTTACTAAAAATTTACTTGCGAATGTAGTAACTGTAGTTGGTACAGAACTCGCACCTACTGTTAACGCAAGTGCTGCTGCACCTGGAGAGCCTAGTGTGTACATACCATCTCCAGCATTTCCTGCTGCAACGACAGCTGTAACACCATTTAAAACGGCATTATCAATTGCTAAGCTAGTTGCTTCTAATGGATCGTTTATAGAGGCCCCAAGCGAAAGATTAATTACATTCATCCCATCGGCTACCGAACGGTCAATTCCTGCAATTACTGCAGAATTAGAACCTGAACCATACGGTCCCAATACGCGGTATACATATAAGTCTGAATCAGGCGCTACTCCGGTTACTTTATAATCAGAATTATTTTTCCCTCTTCCAGCAATCGTTCCGGAAACATGCGTACCGTGATCAGTATAATATGAGCTGCCATTAACAAATTCAGCTTTTTTAGAAGCTTTCCATTGATCGTATGTTGCTTCCATTGGGTTATTATCATTATCTACGAAATCATAACCACCTTTGTATGCATCTTTTAAATCGGGATGGTTATAATCAATACCCGTATCGATAACACCTATCTTAATATTTTTACCTGTAAAACCTTCTTCATGCAATTTATCAATTTTTAAAAATGGTAAACTATCAACCTTTGATTGGTCCTTTTCGACTGGTTCATCCGGTGGCTTAATTTGTATTATTGAATCACTATAAACAGCTTTAACTGTATCCAAATCTAGTAAATCCTTAATTTGATTTGCTGGAAGTGTCAATGAAACGCCGTTAAACGCATTCTGATATGTATATTTAATTTGAATTCCTTCATTACTTGCTTTCTCTTTATTTCCTAATTTTTCTTGTAATTCTTGTTTAAAGTGAGCATGCGACTTAGTTACATTTTCCTTCGCCTTTTCTAATGAAATTGACTCCCCTTCAACAGCCTTCTCTAACTGTGCTACTTTAGCAGGAAGTTCTTTAAATTCAACAATTACAGAAACATCTTTATCACTTGATAGGTCGATATCATCTGATAATTGCAAACCTGTTTTTGAACCAGCAAGATCTAACTGATTCAAAGCCTCCCTTTGTTCTGCTGTAAGTGATTGTAGAATGCTTTCTGCTTCACTTGAGTTCGCATATGCTGGCTTTTTACTAATCATAGTCGATCCCAAAATTGTACTGCTAGCTAAAACTAGTACTGATGTGGTTTGAAAAAATTTACTACTTAACCCCTTCATTTAATAACCTCCAACTTTTTCTTAATTAAAAGATTCTAAAATAAGAAAGAATATATGTGATTTTTCAGAAAAATCACTTAACTTAGATTATAGCTAGAGTTTTTCTTGAAAAGTATTGGGGGAATTTTCATGAATGAAGGAAATTATAAAATAAATTAAATGTCGATATTAGTAAAATCTGATAAAAAAATAAAGTATTGCGTTTACCTAAATGTAGATTCATGTAGTTTAATGTAAAATCCCATTAAAAAACTTGGGGGAAATTCACTAATAACGCCTTATATTATTGTTCTAGCTAAATTTTAAATTAAAAATTTTTAACTATTAGTACAATATAAAAATGATCAGAGCAAGGGCGTATGTGAGTGGCATCTTAAATACATTGTCATCAATTGTTTTTATAAGGAAATAATAAAAGTTGGATTAATTTATTTACATAAAAACAAAAAAAGAGTTTCCCCAAAAAAACCTTTGAGAAAACTCTTTATCTTTTTTTAATTTCTTCACCAATATTTTTCCATTAAAGCCTTTGACCATTCTGCTTGTTTGATCTCTCCTTTTGGAAGAAATTCTTTCATAATTGGTTTGATATCAATGATTGGCGTTCCATCGATCGCATCTAACCCTTTAACTGTAAGAATGCGGCCACTGTGTTTTAATAGTTCTACTGATGTTAGCCCTAATTTATTGGGTCTGTTTTTACCTCTTTGAGCAAAAATTCCAACCTTTGGATAATGAATATTATTTCTAGGATGTCTAGCATTATATTGAATCATTTCATCAGTTACTTTATCGAAATAAAAAATTATCTCTAAATGTGAAAAATCACTTATTCCACTTAATGCTTCTTCATTAAACTCCTCTACTAACTCAATTTCAGAAATAATTGACCCCCAGTTATCGTCTTTAATTTCTTTTCTTGAATTTTTAACAAACGCAATTGGCTTAATAGTAAATGTCATCAATTCATCTCCTAACTTATTGTATTTCGTCTATATTATACTGAATTTTTCGTTAATAATTTATAAAAGAAAAAGTATGCATTCTATCCACATACTTTTTCTTGAATCGGTTTTAACTTCTACCTCTCATTTTTAATGGTGCATTGATCATCATTGGAAATGTTAATAATTGAAGCACTATTCCTACTAATCCAATTAAAGTAAACAAATTAATCGGATTAATATTAAAAATCATAGAATAAAAGTCTGAACTTATTCCATTGATTGATAAAAAGGTCATTAAAATACTAACTAAAACTAGTGTTAGTAGAAAATAGAGAATCCCCAATCTTCTAACTAATACAGCAATAAAAGAAGAAAGCCCTAGTATAATAAAACCAACCATTAGGTCGACCCAATAATACGTAAAGAAATGATATTCTGAGGAAACTAAATCTGCAGGATGGTAAAAGTGAAAACTATTTATTCCTTTGTCTAATAATATTTTCATAATGTAATACATTATATTTAAATAAGTAATACTTGAAATAACCATTAATACTGACATTACATTATAAGATTTTAGAAACTGTCTTCTTGTACTACCTAATCCAATTGCAACTTGGAAAGGAATGACCAATCCTGCAACCGCGAATGTACTAATCCCCCCATAAATCGGTCCAAACAAAGCTGCACCACTTTGTAAAGGGATATTAAAAATTAAACTAACGAGTACGTAAACAACTGATAATAACAAAGTAATTAAAGAAAATATTTTAAAATACCATTTCAATTCATCGAAAACTAGTTGATAAGTGCCTCTTATCGAGTTCATCTTTTCACCTCTTTGTTTTTTGTTTTATTTATTAAATAGTCTTGTAGAGTTGCTTTTTCAATTTTAAGATGATGATCTTCAGCGATTTTTTTCCATTCATTTGTAAATAACTCATCGATCATTACTTTTTTAGTCGAACTGATTTTTGAGGATTCAAGTATAGAAATATTTTTCGTTACATGTTCTATTGAATCTATATTGCCAGAAAGAATAATACCTTTCTCCCGCATAACATCCATTTGTTCATGAAATAGTACTTTTCCATCATTTACTACAACGATCGTTTCACATAATGGTTGAATTTCTTCGATATGATGTGTTGAAAGTAATATGAGTCTTGGATTTTCTTCATAGCTTTCCAATAATGCATCATAAAATAGTTTTCTTTTCACTGCATCTAGTCCATTAGTTGGCTCATCGAGAACTGTTATTTTTGCGTTACTAGCTAATCCTAAAATGATTTGCACTGCCGTTTTCATTCCTTTTGAAAACTTAGTGATTTTTTTATTCATCGGTAACTCAAAAACTTGCACTAAATGTTCAGCAAATTCTTGATCCCATTCAGGATGAAAGTACCTTCCGTATTTTAATAAATCGTCTATTCTCCAATTATGACCAAATGGATGATTTTCTTGGATATAACAAATATTCTCAAGAACATTTAAATTATTATAAGGTTCTTCCCCTAAGACTTTTATTGAACCTTCGTTTGGTTTATAATGGCCAGCGACTAAACTCATCAAAGTTGTTTTTCCTGTACCATTTCTTCCCCATAATGCAATAATACTCGGTTCTGTTTCAATTAAATTGAAATTCGTTAAAACTGGTGTATGCTTATAGCCATATGTCAAATTTTTAATTTCGATCAATTTTTACCCCTCCTAATTCGAGTCGTTTTTTCTCTTTATTAATTCAATTACCATTTCTTCATTTAAATGAATTCTCTTGGCTTCTTTAAGTAAAGGTGCAACATAATCTTCATAAAACTGCTGTTTTCGCTCTAAAAGTAACTTTTCTTTTGCTCCAGTAGAAACAAACATACCTACACCTCTTTGTTTAAAAATTATCTCCTTATCAACTAATGCTTGAAGTCCTTTCCTTGCAGTTGCAGGATTAATATTAAAAAAGCGAGATAATTCATTTGTTGAAGGCACTTGTTCACCCTCTTTAATTCTTCCGTCTATAATTTCGTCCATAATCATCACCGCAATTTGTTGAAATATTGGTTGTGATTCATCTAATGTCGGTTTCATTAGCACCTTCCTTTCTGGTTAGTTATTTAGTTAGTTACTCATGTAACTAACCATACTACTCCTTAAATCATATGTAAAGTGTTTTATTTAAGTACGCCTATTTTTTAGGAAATAAAAAAAAGCTTAATGCGATTATGCAATAAGCTTATGTTTAAATACTATGTGTTTATTATTTTTCAATAATTTTACCAGTTATACAATATTTTCCTTCTAAATAAATTGGAGATTGACCTGAGTGTAGTATGGTCACAGTTTTTATATATTGACTAGTATAGCTACTCGTATTACCTGGTAACACGGAAATTATATGACAGATATTGCTACTTACTTCGATTGTAATCGGTCCAGTACTGCCTTCGCTATTATAGACTGAAATCGTTGCTAAAGCAGTTAAATTTCCACCTAAACTCCACAGTTCAACTGGTTTATCAAGATTATCTTGAATCATAATATTGCCAAATAGATCAATTGGAATACATGGATCACATTTTGTTGGCGGAGGTATTGGTGTTGGGGGGGTAGGTGGTGTTGGCGGAGGTACAGGTGGTAATAGAGTTGGAGAAGAAACTGGTAATTTAATACTAGGTAAGTTTGATATATCTGGTCTTTTTTGTTTCAATTTTTATCCCTCACTTATTATAGTTAATATCCTATGTATCTAAAATACTGAAAAGGCATTATTTTTAGTATTAAATAAAACATAAAAAGAAAAGTGACCACTATTAATCTTACTCATATAACTTGTAGTCACTTGTTGAATTAAAATAATATTAATTAACCTACTCTAACAATGGAAATTGTCGCAGCGGTCGTACCAGCTGCTAACGATACTGTAGCGGCTAAAGTAGCAGACACCATTACTTGTATCGAATCACCTGCATTTATATTAATAATCACTTGATTACTGACTAAACTTAATCCAACTGCAGCAGAAATATTTGTACCTGCTACTCCAGCCCCATTTCGAAATAACTGAAAAGTCGTTAATAAAGATAATGTAGGATACACTTGATATGTTATTAAATATCTACCACTTGTATTAATCGTAAAAATGGTAGCTGTTGGGTTGTTCACTGTTATATCTGCTGATAAATTTTGCGCGTTCGGAAACGGTATCGGTGAAGGGCCTAAAAGTGTAATCGCAATTGTTGCTCCAGAGGTATTTGCTGCCGATCCAGAAGTATTAAAACTTGATCCGGTTGATCCTGTTGCTCCAGTTACTCCGGTTGCTCCTGTTACTCCCGTCGCTCCCGTTATTCCAGTTATTCCCGTTACTCCTGTTACTCCCGTCGCTCCCGTCGTTCCCGTTGTTCCAGTTGGGCCGGTTACTCCCGTCGTTCCCGTTGTTCCAGTTAGGCCGGTTACTCCCGTCGCTCCCGTTATTCCAGTTGGGCCGGTTACTCCCGTCGTTCCCGTTATTCCAGTTGTTCCAGTTGGACCGGTTACTCCCGTCGTTCCCGTTATTCCAGTCGGACCGGTTGACCCGGTTACTCCTGTCGCTCCCGTTATTCCGGTTGGGCCGGTTACTCCCGTCGATCCGGTTAATCCTGTCACCCCAGTTGATCCGGTTGTTCCAGTTGGGCCAGTTACTCCTGTCGTTCCCGTTATTCCCGTTGACCCGGTTAATCCTGTTATTCCGGTTGAGCCCGTTGCTCCGGTTGGACCGGTTAATCCAGTTGCTCTTGTTTCTCCTGTCGTTCCCGTTATTCCACTTGGCCCGGATACTCCTGTCACCCCAGTTACTCCTGTTTCTCCTGTTATTCCCGTTGCTCCAGTCGGGCCCGTCACCCCAGTTGAGCCAGTTACTCCTGTTGGACCAACTTTTTTAATCGCATTACATGAAAAACTATTACAACAACTACATTTATTCGAATTGGAATTGAATCCTTTTACGAAAGGAATTGCATTACCATTCTCATCTTTATTATTCATAAAAGAATACATTAATTATCGTTCCTCATTTCATTACATAGGACTGTTCAAAAAATTATTCTGAACAATACTATTTAGATAAAATGAACTATTACATTGAATATCTAACCGTTAAACAAAACTCACCCTCTACTACCCCGGTTAAACCTGTAGTATCAATTTGAATTTCATCGAATAGCTTTTCTGAGAAAGCTACACTACTTTGAGGTGGGACAGTAAGGGTATCAATTACATTTCCTCCTCTTAAAAAATTAACAACGATATTATCTGTTCCTGTATCATTTTTTACATAGCCTGTTGCAGAAATAATTGGAGCGATATTATTTGTAAAGATTGTGATAATACCGGGTGTATTCACTTGCCAAGTTATACAAACTTTGTCTTGAAAAATATTTTTAGTTGAGCAACAACTTAATCCATTACACATTTGCTTTTCTCCTCATTTTCTTCAATTAAACAGAATATCGTGTTGTTATACAAAACTCACCTTGAAATAGTATATCTGCTCCAATGGGAATAACGGCTTGTATTACATCAAATCTTCTAATTGTAAATGCCAAACTAGAACCTAATGTTACAACTTCAGAATTAATCGTGCCTCCAGCAGAGTTTAAAAATAAAATCTGTATTGGTGTTGCAACAGAACCTACCTCATACTTCACAAAACCAGTTCCTATAATATTTTGGTTAAAATTATTTTTAAAAAGTGGAATTGTAACGGTTGTTGCATCTCCTACTGCTTGCCATGGTGTACATACCTGGTCTTGAACAAAAACCTTTTCAGGACAGCAAGTTAATGTTGATGTTGAACAATTACATGATGATGCCATTTATGTTTACTTCCTTTCTTTCATTAAAATGAATCATTATCATATAGTAATCAAAGTGTCCTGAACATGCTTGTACATTTGTCATAAAAAAAGGAATCTATCACCCATAACTAGGAGATAGATTTAGCATTTAAAAGATTGATAAAAAAATGAATGTTATATGAAAAATTACAAAATAAAACGAAAAAAGAAAATTCTTATTTCATAACTTGGAAATACTTTGTATATAACTTGGTTACTAAATGTTTCATCAAACGCTGAATTCTAGTATAATAGATAAGATGTAAAAATTTGTTTATGATCTTTGATTTAGAAAGGACTTTATAATAGATGGCAAATAAAGAATTAATCAATCAAGTTGCTAAACGCCGTATTTTTGGGATCATCTCTCACCCAGATGCTGGTAAAACAACTTTAACTGAAAAATTACTACTTCATGGTGGAGCTATTCGTGAAGCTGGTACTGTAAAAGCTCAAAAAAATTCAAAATATGCAAAATCTGACTGGATGGAAATCGAAAAACAACGTGGAATTTCTGTAACTTCCTCTGTTATGCAGTTTGAATACGATGAAAAAATGGTATCAATTATGGATACTCCTGGTCATAATGATTTTGGTGAAGATACATATCGTGTACTAACTTCTGTTGACTCTGCAGTAATGGTAATTGATGCTGCAAAAGGTATTGAAGCACAAACTAAGAAACTTTTCCAAGTTTGTCGTTTACGTGGTATTCCTATTTTTACCTTTATGAATAAATTAGATCGCCAAGCTAAAGATCCACTAGAATTAATGGAAGAATTAGAAGAAGTTCTAGGTATGCCTTCTGTTGCAGTTACTTGGCCAATCGGAAGTGGAATGCAATTTGAAGGTGTTTATGATCGATTAGAAAATGAAGTTCATCTTTTCCGTAAAGACGAAGTTATTAAACTTGGTCAAGATGGCGTTCATGGTCCTGAATTAGAAGCACATTTAGAGCCTTCAAATTTAGAAAATTTACGAGATGAAGTTGATCTTTTAGAAGGTGCAGGAAATGAATTCAATTTAGACTTAGTTCGAGCTGGGGAACTTACTCCTGTTTTCTTCGGTACAGCATTAGTCGATTTTGGTGTAACACCATTTTTAAATCATTTCTTAGATATGTCACCTGCACCAGGACCTCGTAAAACAATTAATGGTGAAGTAAATCCAACTGATGAAGTATTTAGTGGTTTTATATTTAAGATTCAAGCTAATATGAATCCTGCTCACCGTGACCGTATTGCATTTCTACGAATTTGTTCTGGTGTTTTTGAACGAGGAATGAACGTAATGCTTTCTCGTACAGGAAAACAAATTAAATTAAGTCAATCAACTCAATTGATGGCTAATGACCGTGAAACGATTGACAGAGCATATGCTGGTGACGTAATTGGTATTTACGATTCAGGTACTTATCAAATCGGAGATACAATCACATCTAGTAAGCAAAAATTATTCTTTGAGCCATTACCAACTTTCCCACCTGAGTTATTCTTACGAGTTAGCCCAGTTAATTCATTAAAATCTAAGCACTTCCATAAAGGTGTTGAGCAATTAGCTCAAGAAGGTGCAATTCAAGTTTATAAAAATGAATTTAATGAGGTTATTTTAGGTGCCGTAGGTCAACTTCAATTTGAAGTATTTGAATACCGCTTAAAAAATGAATATGGATCTGATATCCGTAAAGACCATGTTGATTACAATATTGCTCGATGGGTTAAAACTGATGATGTAAAAGGACTTAAGAAATATCAAGATATGCGTAACATGCTAGTATATGACCGTTTCGAACGTCCATTATTCTTATTTGCAAATGAATTTACGTTCAATCGTTTTAAAGAACGTCATGAGGAATTAGAATTAGTTGAAGCTCTTGATGTTAATAATGAAATACAAGTTGATTAATTGACGTAGAAGACCGATTTTTTCGGTCTTTTTTTGTTGGTTTTTGACGAGGTTCTTCTTACTTATTTTATAAGTGCGCTTTTCTTCGTTTAAAAGGATAATTGATGAACTAGTCGAATAGTATGGGATATATGGAAAATATTAGGAGGTTTAAGATGAAAAGAAC
The DNA here is from genome assembly GCF_001712755.1 of Gottfriedia luciferensis. Lineage (GTDB taxonomy): Bacteria > Bacillota > Bacilli > Bacillales > Bacillaceae_G > Gottfriedia > Gottfriedia luciferensis_B. The sequence goes on along the minus strand of NZ_MDKC01000001.1, from coordinate 304,447 downwards.
GATTAGAGGTATCTACTTAGGGACCGCAATCGCTACCGGATTAATTGTCTTTAGTGGCTGCTCGAATTCAACTGAATCGCATGAAGCTACAGGTAAAGCTGTTATCATAACGAAGGCAGAGTTCGATAAGATTCAAAACGGTATGACATCGAAGCAAGTATTCGAAATTATTGGCGGTAAAGGCGAGGTAATGAGCGAAGCTGGCGAGAAAGATAAGCCAGGATATACGATTCTTTATACATATAATGGTAAAGGTTCAACGGGAGCTAACGCTAACTTTACGTTCCAAGACGATAAGTTAATGGCGAAGGCTCAATTCGGATTAAAATAACAAGCGAATTCCGCCTTAATTGGCGTCTTTTTTTGAAGGCGTATCATTGACAATAAAGATGATTTACACTTTATTTCGCGTTTATCCATAATTTGGCTATAACTAAATAAATTAACCCTCGGGATTTCGCCAAGGTTTATTAAAAAAACAATTACACCGTATGCCATACCAAGAAACGTTTTATCTTTATCATCTTTTTGTTGTGAATTTGCTACTTGCTCAATTATAAGCTTATATAATTCTTTTCTTTGTTCAGTTGTGAAATCATTATACTTTAACTCTTCCTCATAAATTGAGAAAGTTTTAATAATGTCGTAAACATTTTGACAAGAAGAACTAGAGGTTTTAGTAGCATTAATAAACATTTCTTTAATATACATGTTTGTTCTCGTGCAAATTATACTAATATCTCGGATCGTTATCAATATCAACATTTACCTTTATCTGAACCAGAATCTTAATTAAAAAAAGCCGACCCCACTATTATTTCAATAGTTAGTCGGCATTTTCAAATAACCTATTATTCTATTAAATTACATGTTTTTCTGTATCAACATTAGCTTCCTTGTTTCTTGAAAATAAATTAGCCAATGCTTCTGGCAATGCAATCATTGCTGGTAAAAAGATCGGTAATAATATAAAGCAAAGGACTATAAGACCTGTTATTACCGCTATTGCTAATTCAAACAATAAAAGGATTCCAGATGGCATAAGTGTAGCAAATGTACCTCCAAGTATGATTACCGCTGAGATAATTACTCCACCAGTATGCTTAGATGCTAATACGATTGCCTCTTTCGGTGACAAATGAGTATATTCCTTAAATCTCATCATTAGGAAGATACTATAATCCACACCTAAAGCTACTATAATTATGAAAGAGAAGAACGGAACAAAAGAAGATATTCCTTCATATCCTAGCAAATCTATGAAAATATAATTGATCATAAACATAGCACTGTAGTATGCTCCTAAAAGTGATGCGGTGATAAATACTGGTGTCCAGAATGATTTTATCACTAGGAATAATACAAGTAATACCCCAATTATAACAATAGTTGTTGTTTTATTTAGGTCACTACTCAAAATATTGTTCATATCATTTGTTGTTGCACTCGGACCTGAAACACCTGACTTAGCATTTGAAAGTTCTGTGCCTTTAAGTCCACTTTTAACAGCTGAATTTATTTTATTGATCGTATTTAAAGATTCTTTTGAATATGGATCGTTTTCCAAAACAATCGTTAGCTTTGTAATCTTTTTATCTTTTGACATAAACATGTCGATTGATTTTTTAAAGTTCTCGTCAGCCAATGCTTCTTTTGGAATAAAGAAAGTTTTATTCGAATTATACTGAGTTAAGAAATCATTTGTCTTTCCTAATCCGTCAGATATTTTTTCTAACCCACCATTTACATCTGATAGTTTTTCCCCGAATGTACTAAATCCATTGATGCCAGATACTAGCTGTTGCTGACCTGATTTCATTTGACCAAGTCCATTTGATACTTTATTCATATTTGTGACAATTTTTCCGATTCCAGATGATGCATCACTTAAGCCACTTTCAAGTTTTTTCAAACCATCAGCCATTTGAGTTAAGCCATTACTCATACTAGAAAGATTACTGTTTGCGGTAGCAAAACCTGCAGTTACAGCATTATAATTATCATTTAATGCTTTGATTCCTTCTGGTGTAATTTGATTTAATGAAGCAACTGTTTGATCAATTGTTTGCTTTAATGATTGGTAATTTACATCATCTTTTGAATTCGCATAACTACTACCAAGTGCTGTCACCATTGATTGCATTTGAGAAATTGCGCCTTTTAGTCCAAGCAGTGCTTGTGCTGATTCTTGGTAATGACTTCCTAATTCTTTATAACCTGATTGCATTTTCACATAATTTTTTGCTAATAATGATACGCCACTACTCATTTTTCTTAGATTCATTTCGATTGTTGCTATTCCACTAGAGATTGTTTGAGAATTACCAGAACCATCGCCAATCCCTGCTTGAATTTGTTTTAATCCACCACTTAATGCTGTCACACCATTTTGTAGTTCCGTTGTTCCATCTACCATTTGATTAACCTTTGAAAAATCCGCTGATCCTAATTTATCTTGGGCTAAACTTAAACCGTCATGTATTTCGTTAACTCCATCTTTTGTTTTTGAAATACCATCAGTCACTGTCCCCATTTGGCTATCAACATAAAAACTATCAATTTGTTTGCTTTCAGGTTGTGTTACTGAAGATACTTGCTTAACACCTTTTATGTTCTTAAGTCTTTCAGTAACATTATCAATTACTGCAAATGATTGATTATTATCAAGCGCTTTGTTGTTTTCAATCACGACTGTTGCAGGCATTGCTTGACCTTTACCAAAATGATCTGAAACGATATTAAATCCTTTTGATGAAGGATATTTATTTCCCAATTCTCCAATTGTATCGAAGTTTAGCTTTTCTTTATGGAAATAGACCATTGGAGATAAAATCAATAATATGACTACTATTGTTATAATTGGTTTCTTTATAGCAAAAGCAGACGAATTACCAAAAAATTTGTTTTCTTTATGTCCACTAACATTTTTAGATGGCCAGAAAAGTTTTTTTCCTAATACTTTCATAATAAATGGTGTTAACGTTAAAATTTCTAGTAATAATATACATACACCTATTACAACTACTACACCTGATTTATAAATTGGAGATTCTGCGAATACAAGTGCAAGGAACGCAATAAACACAGTTAAAATACTATAGGCAATTGTTTTACCAGCCGTTTTATATGTGTTTACAATTGATTCATCAACCGAATGTCCAAGTGAGAGTTCCTCTTTGAAACGATTAAAAAGGAGTATGTTGTAATCAGTCCCAACCCCAAAAAGAATAAGTACTAGTAGCATTTGAGTAAGACTAGTAATTGGAAATCCAGCTTTATCGATTAATTGGGCAGCTATTCCCATTGAACATAGATAAGAAAATGCAACCGCAATCAAAGATACAAATGGTGTAACGATCGATCTAAACGCAAGAATAAGTACTACTAAAATAAAAATAACTGTTAGAGCAGCACTTTTTTCTACTCCCGCTTGTGAAGCTTTTAAATAATCATTATTGATAAAATCTTCACCACTTAGATAATATTCGACTGGTACTTTACTTAATTTATTATCTATTTCCTTTTTAATATCATCTATTTCTCTTCCGTTCTTATCTAGCTTATAGCTCACCATTAGTGTGGTGCCATCTTTTGAGACTAATGAACGTTTTGCATTTGGAATACTAAATGGATCAATGATTTCCGAAATTCTAAGTTCTTTACTACTATCACGTATTCCTTTAACAGCATCTCCGATTTTTTCCATTTCGTCATTCGAAATTTTATTTTTATCATAAAAAACAATCAGATTATTCGTTCCTTTTGAAGTATCCATTTTTTTGAGGATATGATCTGCCATAACAGAAGGTGAATTACTATTCGCTCCTTCTTGCCCCTTATTCCGTAAAATTGCATTTATATCAGGCTGAAGAACTGTTAACAATACTGTTGCAATTAACCAAATTGAAAAAATGATCCAACGACCCTTTATGATTTTGTTCACACGGTCCCCTCCTTCATTAATTTATTTCTCTTTTTTTTCTTTTTCCTCATCAAGAAAGTACAATACATCAAAGAATTCATAATTATCCATTCCATCTGTCTCCATCTTTTTCTTAACAGCTGTAACTAATAATTTCATTCCTTTCTCTACAATCTCTTGTTCATCAGAGTCTAGAAGACTTAGTGCACTATTTAAGGACTTATTTGCAATTTCAGTAATGCTATCATGTATTTCTTCAGCAATATTTTCAGGTAAAGAAATCTCCACGAAACGTTTATCTTTTGGATTGGGTGTTTTCAATAATAGGCCTTTTGTAGTCAGACGCTCAACGATATCAGATACAGTACTTTGCGTCATTTTTAGATTTTTAGAAAGTTGTTTAATGCTCATTGTTTTATGAGCATACACTTCGCCAATAACTCTTGCTTGTGGAATTGTAACTCCATGTTCCTCCGAATGCTTTTGTAGGCTTTTCATTAAAAAACGCTGTAAAAAATCGATTGATTCACGAATAAATTCTGGTCGTTCTACCATGTAATCCCTCCAACAAAATACTTCTAATTAAAATACATCTTATACGATGTATCGCACAAGATTTATATTATTTGTCCTAACAGTATTTGTCAATTTAAATACATATGAAAGTCTGTTTTCAAAAATTCATTCCATCTAATCTTAAGATTCATATATCTACAGTAAATTAGCCAATAAAAAAAGCAGTCGAATAGTTCAACTACTTTTAAATGTTTCATGCTTTTTTAGAGTTATATTGAAGCGTCGTTTTCTGCTTAGGTTCTTTAATCGATAAATACACAGCTACAACAATTAGAATACTTCCAATGAAGAAAGAAGGACTAATTTCTTCATTTAATAAAAAATATCCAAATATCGTACCAATTAATGGTTGTAAAAAGAAAAATAATGATCCAGTTGAAGTATCAATATATTCAAATCCTTTGTTCCAAAGATAAAAGGCACCTGCTGTTGAGATTGTTCCTAAAAATATGACCCCCATCCAAATCCAACCATTTGTTGGTAAATGAGTTATGTGTTTACTTTGTTCAAGAAACGTAAATGGTAATGTAAAAATTACGCCAAATACTGTCGCCCAAGTTGTTACGGTTAATGATGAATATTTACTAGTCTGAACTTTACTTAGAACTGTATATAGCGCCCATGTAATTGCTGCACCTACTAGTATGAGATTTCCAAAATATGCGCCTAAATTTGACCCACCTTTTGGTAATCCGATTACAACGATTACTCCAATCGTTGCTAAAATTAACGATACAATCTTACGGCTATTAATTTTTTCTTTTAAAATAAAAAATGCAAATAATGATATTAATGCAGGTGAAGCTGAAGTAATTAAAGAGCCCATTGCTGCGCCTGAAAGCTTTGTACCAACAAATTGAAAACCAATTGAGCCAGTATACCCGACTAAAGCAATAACTGCGAGAGGAACCAAATCTTTTTTATTAATTTTCCAGCTTTTTTGGAAAAGACTGATTATCCCTAATGTTAATAAAGCTAAAAGAAATCTCATTTCTAGTAATAACCATGGAGAAATGCTATCTAATACTACTTTACTGACAACATAAGTCATACCCCAAATACTTGCGGCCAATGATAAATACAATGCTCCTTTAAAGAAATTCACTTATTTCCCAACTCCTACCTTTTATTCCAATCATTTTTCGAAAGTCCAAACATAAATTCAGTTACATATTGGCCTTTAAAAAAAGAATTTTCTATTATGTTCATTTCATGAAATCCTAATTTTTTTAGTAATTTAATTGAAGATGAATTTTGTTCTACTGCTATTGCGTTAATTTTTTCTTTATTTAATTCGTTAAATAAATAATCAAGAATCCCTTGTAATGCTTCAAAGGCATATCCCTTATTCTGGTACACTGGCTCTAATGTAAAACCGACTTCAACTTGATTTTTAGGATTTGATAAAGTGTGTACTCCAATATCCCCTATTAGTTGACCATCCATTTTATTTTCAATCGCTACTTGAACCCATGAGTTAGGAATATTCATTACAGCTGACTTTTGCTTTTCGATAAAATTAATCGATTGTTCGTATGTATAATTTTCCCAGCCTTGATAAATCGCCACAGCTGGATTTGAACGATATTTATAAAAATTGCTAACATCTTCATCTTTAAACCTTCTAAGCTTTAATCGACTAGTCTCTATTTCAAAAAATTCTAGTTTGCTCATATTCCACCTCTAAAAATTCTCATTCTATTTTAATTGTACTTTCTATTATACTTAGAAATTTCAAAATAAACTAACTTTTTACACTTTACTTTTTTAATTCTATCTATCGTAATTCCTATAATTCGTTGTAGAAATCTTTTTTATAGTAATAAAACATCTATATATAATAAAGTTTATTTTTGTAATTCAAACAAGTATAAAACACACTCCATCATTTAAACTCAAAATATAGTTGACATATTTAACTGTAAACAATAAAATTACAGTATACTCATATCAATTGAGTAAGAAAAAACCTAATTTGTTTTATTCGATAGTACATTTTTAACTATTTTTTTATTTCAACTGTAATTTTTTTTATTACATTTTATAAGGAGTGTGTAATAGAATGGTGAATCTATATGTAACACCAAGTTGTACATCCTGTCGTAAAGCAAAAGCTTGGCTAGATGAACATGATATTGAATATAGTGTGAAAAATATTATGAATGAATCACTTACACTTGAGGAGATTAAATCGATTCTTCGCATGACAGAAACTGGTACTGAAGAAATTATTTCAAATAAATCAAAAACGTTTCAAGAATTAAATATAAATATTGAATCGCTGCCACTTAATGAATTATATAATTTAATCATAAATAATCCAAAAATGTTGCGCATGCCAATAATCCTAGATGAAAAGAGATTGCAGGTTGGTTATAATGAAGATGAAATTCGTAGTTTTCTTCCGCGTAAACTACGAACATTCTCATACATTAAGTCACAAAAAGTAGCTAATTAATATTTTATTATTTAAACTGTCAGTTCGCTAACACATTTTATTACCGAACTAAATGTAAACACGAAAAATAGAAAGAAATTAACGATTTTAGGAGGCAGACCATGAATAGTGACTTCACTCTTGCCATTCATAGTTTAACGTATCTTGCGCTGCAGCCGGATCGGATGTCTACTAGTGATGCAATATCAGAGAGTGCCTGTGTCCATCCAGTTCGAATTCGAAAAGTGCTTAGTTTGTTAAAAAAGCATGGATTTATAAAATCGAAGGAAGGATCGGGCGGTGGATTTATTTTCGCGGTAGATTTAAAAGAAGTTAATCTATGGGACATTTATCTAATCACCTCTGAGGGGGCACTGCAACCTAAGTGCCCTGAATCAAATGATAAGTGTGTTGTTGGGGCAAATATGCAAAATGTTCTTTTTACTATTTTCTTAGGTGCAGAAAAACATCTTGGGGGATATTTAAAGCAATACACTATTGGGGACATAGTCGATCATATCAAAAGTGATAAGTGAGCAGCTAAATAAAAAGAAGGCTCTGCCTTCTTTTATCCAAAGTGTAATAAAAATAATTACAGTTCGTTTTAAGGGCTGTAATGATCACTAGTTTTTTAACTAGTAACTCTAAATAAGAAGGTGGAAAAAAATGAATTTAAATAATGATTCTATTTTAAAAATAGGTGACTGGGTTAAAGGTATATCATTGCATGGAGAATTAGTAATAGGTTATGTTGATTCACTTACTATTCTTGATGAAGTAGTAAAGGTAAATGTCATAACTTCAGATAATAAAACGACTGTTGGAAAGACCATTCAAATGCTAAATAGAAACGTAAAGAAAATGCCTGATTCGAAAGTGACAAACAAAGAACAGATTCACTTTCTAATTGACTTGGCCCTCTCAACGGGAGATGAGGATTGGTTTAATGAGCTATCTTCACAATTAAACTCAATGAGGCAACTTGTTAATAGCGTAAAATAAAGCTTATAAAACAGTAGTAATAAAAGTTCCTAAAGGTTGTCTATTTAGACAGCCTTTTTTAGTTCAAAAATCCTTTCAGATACCCTCCTTCTCTCGAACGATAAACAAGACGGTCCTCTTTAAAATTAATCATCATGACTCCTGCGAGTAAAGTTTGAAACGTAAAAAAACTGATCAAATCATTGACCAGTTTCAGGATCATATTAATATTGCGTTAATTTATTCAATGGTGTTTGAATAATTAGTGGTTTTTTTGCCGGATCTAACCATTTTAAAATGGATACTACATTTGTTTTAGATGTAGCTGTACAGCCTGCCGTATACCCTGAAGTACCAGCTACGTGAAAAAAGATTGCACTACCTTTTCCTGGGGTTCTCGCAGTATTGTAGTTAATAACAAAACCATAATCATATTGAGAAATATTCATCTTTTCGGCCGTTTTCCATCTACCGTTATTTTCTGATGCCAATTGCCAAGTATTATATAATTTACTATTTGAATCATCTACATATACATCATTTGAAGTAATTTTACGGTATGTCATTTTTGTACCTGGATTTGAATATCTACCGAATGCTGTTGTAATTGTATATTTCCCTTCAGGTGTTTCATAATCACCCTCATGCTTACTACTAATCATGCCGTTTTTCCCGATTACACCTGAATATGTATGTAATTTTTTCCAACTAGTACCGCTTTTTTCAAATGTTTCAATTAATGCATTTCTTGTACTTTCATTTGCAGCTGACACAATGATTAATTGCTTTGAAGTACCTAAAGTTTTCATTTTATTTACGGTTGTGGCAGAAACTGTCGTTGGGGCTTTTTTAATATATTTACTTGAAACCCATCCAGTTTTTGTTCCACTTGTTATTTTATACCAAGATCCACTTGTGCTTGTTATCGTAACTTTCGCACCCTTTTTAAGTGTGCTAATTACTTTATAACTAGTACTAGGACCGCTTCTTACATTTAAAACTGATGCAGTTACTGTACCGCTTATCGTAGCAGCTTCCACGGTCTTAATTGAACTCGGAGTACTATTTCCATAGAATAAACCTCCAGTTAAAATTGATAGTGCTAAAGTTGTTTTGCAAATACTTTTAATCATTAAATCAGCTCCATTGTAAAGTAAATCGATATTCGAGCTTTAATTATACATAACTAACCTTACATAATAAGGACATTTTTATTACAATTCAATTAGTTTTATAACAGTTCTCTTAAAATTGTAGAAATTATAAAAATTCTTTCGATACTATTTAAATTATAATCAAAAATGACAAAAAAAGAAGCCAATTTTTTAATATTGGCTTCTTTTATATATATTAATGTCCTACCATCATTGAAGATTTTGACTCGTCAAGATCTGCTTTTGCCGCATCTGTATCTTGCACTTTTGGTTTACGTAAAATAATTGCTAATAACGCTCCTACTAATGCGATACCTGCTGCTAGTAAGAATGTATCACCAAATGCTGAAATCATTGCATTTAGTGGATTCGTTGTTTTTGTCATATAATCCTTTGTACTAGAAGTTAAAAATCCAGCCATACCTGCTACTGCAAATGATACCATTACTTGCTGAGCTGCTGCAGTTAAAGGCGTTACACGACTTACTAAATGTCTTGGTGCAGATTGTAATACGTGTGTATTAATTGGCATCATTGATAATCCCATTCCAGCACCCATCATAGCAAGTGTTAACATAATAAATGTATTTGATGAGTCCACTGAAATTTTAGAGAAAATGAATAGTGCAGATGTGATAATTGTTAAACCAACTAACGCCATCGGTCTAGCACCAACTTTATCATACATTTTACCACCAATTGGCATCATTAAAGCAGATGCTAAAGCTTGAGGTAACATAATTAAGCCCGTTTCAAATGCCCCATATTGTTTAACTGTTTGTAAAAATAATGGAACAATTAAGAAAGAACCGAATAAAGCAATTTGCATAATCCACGTAATTAAAATACTTCTAACAAAATCAGACGATTTAAATACACGTAATTCAAGTAAAGGTTGTTTTAGGCGAAGCTCAACAAAGATAAATAGTAATAAAGCAACTCCACCAACAATTAAACCTGTTAATGTTCCTTTTGATGTCCAACTTGTTGAACTTTGACTAACTCCGTATGCTAACATTGAAAAAGCGATTGGAGCAATGATGATTCCTAATCCGTCTAAAGCAGGTACTGATTTAGATTCAAAATTAGGTAAGAATTTAGCTCCAATTATTAAAGCGATAATACCGATTGGTAAATTAATTAGGAAAATCCAATGCCAAGTAGAATACTCTACGAACCATCCTGAGATAACCGGACCTAAAGCAGGTGCAAGTAACATCGGTATTCCAAGCATCCCCATAATTGAACCGATCTTTTCTGGAGGAGCTAATCTAAAGATAATTGCCATACCGATTGGAGCAACCATTCCTCCACCGATTCCTTGTATTACTCGAAATAAAATTAACTGTTCAGGTGTTTGTGCTACAGAACAAAGAACTGAACCGATTGTAAAAAACAAAATCGTAAATAAGAAAATTTTCTTAGCTCCAAAACGATCAGACATCCAGCCTGCAAGTGGTATAACAGCTGATAATGCCAATGTATATCCAGTAATCGTCCACTGCATTTTTGTTAAATCAGATTTAAAATATTCGGTAATTCCAGGTAATGCTACATTTACTACCGTACTATCTAAAATAACCATGATCATCCCTACGATTACAGCCATCATTGGACCAATAATCGTTTTTACGCTAAACGGCGTGTCAGCCGAGTTTTGCTGATTATTCATATATTATCCCCATTTCTTCTCTTTTTTTGTAAAGCTGTATTGAAATTCGTTCAAATTTTCTATTCTATTTATAAGTGCAAAAAAACATTTTATGATAAAAGCGAAATTTGAACAGAAAGTCTATCATACAAAAAAACAATTAAAATGTAAATAGTAATTGTCCTTAATCCAAAAACAGTACTCACAATAAGTACAGTATAAATTAATCAAATGTCCATTTCAAGTTTAATTTTTAATTATTTTTGTTGATTCTTTGTTAACATACATTGTTGCTTACAAATAAAAAATAGCCCTTATGATTCTATTCACTGGGCTATTTTTTAATCACATTATTTTAATTATTTATTTTTAACATACTTCATCATTAGAGCAGCAATTGTATGTTGCTCTTGTTCATCTGCAACATTCCAGAGGTCTTTTAAAATTTGTTCTTCTGCATTTTTTGGTTCTACTTCATTTGCTAAGTAATTTCCTAAGCGATATGCCATTTCATTAATAGCACCTTCACCTACACCTTTTTCACCTGTTGCTTCTAATCGATCACCTAAAAAATCTTTCCATTGATCCCAGTTATCTAAAATTGACATCGTTTTTCACCTCATAATAATAGTAGTTGAAGATTACATAAATACTATTTACTTTTTTTGAAGAAATTATGTATGAATTAATATCCAGGTGACATTATCAGAAAATTAAAATAAAAAAGCTAATTAATTTTGCATAATTAGCTCTTTTTATCATATTATTTTTTATTTTCGTTCATAAAAAATATTGCTAAAGTACCAGGTCCTGCATGAGCACCTATAGCAGAACCGATTGAATTAATGACAAACTCCTTACATCCAAATGTCTCTGCCATCGCATTTTTAATTTCAATTGCTTTGTCTAAATCGTCACCGTGAGAAATACCAATTAATTGAGTTGATAAATTTGTCCCTCGGGATTCCATAATTTCGAGAATTCTTTTTATCAATTTTTTTGAACCTCTAATTTTTTCAAGTGGAATTAACTTTCCATCTTCAACATGTAAGATCGGTTTAATATTTAATAAATTACCTACAAAACCAGCCACTTTACTTAAGCGACCTCCACGTACCAAATATTGTAGGTCATCAACTGTAAAGATATGTTCAATATGACCGATGCTATGTTTTATATTATTAATAACCTCTTCTTTTGTAGCTCCGTTCATTGCAAGCTTTGCAGCATTAACAGCAATTAGCCCTTGTCCGATTGATGCACTTTTTGTATCAAATATCTCTAAATTAAAATCAGGAAGTTCCTCGTCAAACTCATTTTTTACCATTACTGCTGATTGATATGTACCTGAAAGTTCAGAAGAAAACGCAATATAAATACATGGTGTATTTTCTTTTGCATATTTAGCGAAGGTATTATAAATATACTCATATGACGGAAGAGACGTTTTAAATACCTTTCCATTACGCATTTCATTGAATAAAGTCTTTGAATCCAAAGTTAAACCATCAAAATATTCTTTTTCATCTTCTGAATAAACTCGTAGTGGAATGACATCAATATTATATTGTTCAATGATCTCCTTTGGTAAATCAGCCGCACTATCCGTAATTATTTTTAAATTCATCTAATCATACCTCTGTTTCAAAAAATTGGTTTATTCTATTTAAACCGATAAATTCTATTTTCTCACAAAATGCTTTTACAGAAAAATAAAATGTTTTAATATAATTTTAATAATAATATTTGCTATTAACGAATAGATACCTTCTTTTTTTCGTATTCTTCACAAAAAATTATTATTTTACCATTCGAACTGTTTATTTGGATAATAACCATATCGATAGTCTAACTGTTCTTTTTCATATTCGCTTCTTTTATTGCGAAGTGCATAAATTATTAAAATGGCTCCAAACACTTGAACCCAACTACCGACAAGTAATAAATCATCTCCTAAAATAATTTTATCACGTAGTAATGCAGCATTACCAATACCATCAATTAAAGCACCTAAACCGATTAATTGATTTCCATAAGCCTCAATTTTATCTAGTTGCGTCCCCTCGATCAGTGCTCCAGTTGTTTCTATTTGAGCACCTATTGATTGAATGACGCTTCCAAGTGCATTTAATTTGTGACCTTCCCTTTCCAAACCTTCAATTTCTAAATTTGTTGCAAATGTATTTGTACCGTTTCCGATTGCTTGAATCCAAGCACCAATCATCATTGTTAGTTCAAATTCTTTTTCTTTTTCATTATCATTTTCATTTTTTACTCTCTTATATAATTTTTCTCTTCCAATTGCTTGTATGGAGTTGCCAAATGCTTCAATTGCATTCCCTTTAGCGAATAAACTTCTTCCAAAGTTTTCACTTACGATTTTTTTACTTGATACACCAACAGCAGCCGTTGATGTACCTAATAATAAAAAATACGCACCGATTAGAGGTAAATCATCAACTAAATCCCTCAATTTGGCACCTCCATTCAAACAGTAATTAAATTAGTTTATTCAACTTTAAATTTAATTGACAATTAATATTGTTTTGATTAATATAATAACAATTAATATTTCGACATTTAAAAGCTATGAAGAGAAAAGTAGTAAAGATAAAATTATTTACAGAGAGCTCCTGGTTGCTGAAAAAGGAGTAATAATAAACTTTATGAAAAAAGACTTGGAGCTTCGTATGGAACTAAAGTTCACTTTAGGGATGGTACGCCGGGTTCTCCCGTTATAGAGATAGGGTATAAGCATTCGTGCCGTACCTAAATAAGGTTGGTATGGTAACATATCAATAAACTGGGGTGGTACCACGAAGTTAACAAACTCTCGTCCTCAAGATGATAAATCTTGGGGGTGGGAGTTTTTTTATTTTCAATTAGAAGGTTAAATACAAATAATTTTTGAGGTGAAAACATGCATTGGGCATATAAAATCGCAAATGAATTAATAGAAAAATATCCAAATAAAGAAACTTATGTTTGTGCATCTGGCATAAGCCCATCAGGGTCGGTTCATATCGGAAATTTTCGTGAGATCATTACAACTTATTTTGTTGTGAAAGCTTTAAATAATTTAGGTAAGAAAACAAGATTTATCTTTTCTTGGGATGATTTTGATCGATTTAGGAAGGTCCCTAATAATCTTGATCCAACATATCATGATTTTATAGGGAAAGCTTATTCAAATATCCCTGACCCATCTGGCTCTCACTCAACATTCGCTGAACACTTTGAAAAGGAATTTGAAAATTCCTTATCTGAACTAGGAATTGAGGTTGAGTTTATCTATCAAAGTAAAGAATACAAATCCGGTAGATACAATGTTGACATTATACATGCTATTGAAAAAAGAAAAGAAATTTATGATATTTTAATGAAGTTCAAAACAAGTGTACCAAATGAACAAGAACGAAATAATTTTTACCCAATTACGCTGTACTGTGAAAATTGCGAAAAAGATGATTCTTCAATTACAAAATATAATGATGAGAGCAAAGTTCTTGAGTATACATGTCGTTGTGGATTTTCGAATCAATTATCTGTAGAAGTTGCAAACAATATTAAATTAAACTGGAAAATTGATTGGGCTATGAGGTGGATGAAAGAAGACGTTGTATTTGAACCTGGTGGAAGAGATCATTCATCTGAAACCGGTAGTTACAATGTTTCAAAAGAAATTGCCAAAGCCATATTTGACTATGATGCACCTCATTATACACCTTATGAGTTTATTGGAATAAAAGGACAAAATCAAAAAATGTCTAGCTCTTCTGGTAATTTAATAACTCCAGGTGAGTTATTGCAAGTCTATTTACCCGAAGTGATTCTCTTTATGTTTGCTAAATATAAACCAATAGCAGCATTTAATATTGGTCTAGATGAAGATGTGATTAAAAATTATTCAGAATTTGAACGCTATCAATCAAATTATATTGATCACTCTTTACACGATTTAGATATTTGCCAATCGGTCGAATTTGCACATATCGGGAAAATTGATAAAAAATATCCAAAGTTTAATCATATTGCTAGTATCCTACCTCTCGTTAATTACAATGTAGATCTATTAAAAAACATAATGGCTAATAATGAAGAAACTTACTCATCAATTGAAATAGAGAAAATTAGTCATAAGGCTGAATATTGGATTAAAAAATACAATCCACATAAAAATATAATGATAAATGAAAAGCAAGCTATTGAATTTTATAACTCTTTATCTGAAGAACAGCAATTTTGGTTAAAAAATTTATGTGACTATCTATTAAATAACGAGCCCCAAGATCAAACTGAATTAATGAAAGAATTATATTCGATTTGTTATCATGACGATAAAAAAATCATGAAAGCAAATCAAAAAACTTTTTTCAAAATGATCTATCAGCTTGTTTTAAATAGAACAAGTGGGCCACCAATACCATTGTTGTTTCAAGTAGTGAATAAAAATCAGCTAATCAATTTATTAAACTTAAACGAAAGTTAAAATGAGGTAATTAAAATAAAAATGGACTCAGATTTATAAAATCCGAGTCCCATTTCTTTATCAATTTTTATTGAATACGATTTTTAAATGCTTCTTCTGTCACAATATAATCTTCTTCTCGATCTTCATGTTTACGGTCTTCTGGTGCAACTAGTGATCCTTTTGGATGTGTAGGTTCATGACCTTTTTTCTTATGATTAAAGCTTTTACCTCTTGCCATTATAAAATCCTCCTTAGTTAAATCATCATTAATAATATGAGTATTTGGACTTTAACTTATAGATGGTAGATTATTACAAGAAGAATTTTATTAAGCTGATTTTGATGTTATGATAATGAAAAGGACTTAATTAACAGTTGAGGTAGAAGATGAAAAAAGAAT
The DNA here is from genome assembly GCF_001712755.1 of Gottfriedia luciferensis. Lineage (GTDB taxonomy): Bacteria > Bacillota > Bacilli > Bacillales > Bacillaceae_G > Gottfriedia > Gottfriedia luciferensis_B. The sequence continues at coordinate 288,855 of NZ_MDKC01000001.1, read as the reverse complement.
TTGCAATCAATATTTCAAATCAAATTAAAAATTGGATGGTTTCGAATAATTCTTTATTTAATATTGAAGAAATACCAACAACTTTCAATACATTACAAAATTTTCAACAATGGACAAACGGTAAACCAATTGTTTCAGCCTTTCATTTAAGAAAGGTCGAAGAAGAAAGCTATTATTTACTTTTAATCGACTGGCATCGAAATGAAAATTTTTATTTAGTCATCTATGTTGAAAATAAATCTACAACTGCAGCAGAAATAAGAGAAATTCGTGAGCAAGATGGACAATTTTCTTTAATTTGGAAATATTATCCATTGAAACGAGATGGTAAAAACGCTGAACGAAAAGCTTATTTCAAACAAGCATTTGGTTCACTTGAAGTAGAAATACCCATTCCGAGTACTCCTAATGAAGTTGAACGGTTTTTTAATGATCTCTACAAATTATGTAGAAACCGTCAAACTGCAGACAGGATTATAGATCAATATGATTTTTAAATTAAGAATGAGCACTCTAACAAAATAAAAACTCAACAAAAGAAACCTAGTCCATTCCGAACTAGGTTTCTTTTAAAGTAAAAACATAATTGTTTTTTCATCTATGTATTTTAAACATTAACAGAGTTTTGAAATCTTGCACCTTTTTTTAATAATAAAGGAGTGATTATAAAACCAATAATCATACCTGCCAAGTGACCAGTTAAACTTGTCGACGGGATAATTAATGAAGATAGTAAACCAATCCCTAAAAATGTTATGACAAACTTCCGATCATCTGAAAAAAGCATCTTTTTTCTAAATAAGGTAATAAATAAATACATTCCTAAAAAAGCATAGCCTACACCGGATGCCCCTGTCTCGACTGTATTAGGCGTATAGTTAAAATTAATAATAAGTCCTGTAAGGATAACCGATACTAAATAAAATAATAAAAATTTAACTGAACCTAATGCTCTTTCTAATGGTCTACCTAAAATAATCATAAAGGTCATATTCATAAAAAAATGAGCGTAGCTTCCATGCATAAATGCATAAGTAAAAAGTCTCCATATTTCACCTTGTTTTACTAATTCGTGCTCATAACCACCTAAAATGATGATATTTTCAATCGTATACCCACCTAAAAATGTCGTAATGATCGCTAATATAGTACATAAACCAACCATAATTGTTGTGATTGGATATTTCCTAATAAACGTTTTGAAGTCTTCTGTCACCAAAAACATCAATCTTCATCCCTTCTTGGAGCTATTATCAAGTTGTTATTTATATTTACTTATTACTTAATTCGACATTTTTCAAGTAAATTCCTATTCTCAAATAAAAAAATCATACAAAATTTAGAAGCAAATAGAAATTACTGTTTAAAGGGTATTTTAAAAGGATTAAATGAAAAAGTAGCCGTCATTTTGGATAATGAATTCTTAGACTAAGTATCCACCTTTCCTCTCTTTTTTGGCTCTATTCATTTGTTAATATAAAAGGATAATATTTTTGAATGATTTTTAATGGGGTAAAAGTATTGATATATTTTGCACTTGTAAAAATAGCTACGAATTGATTTTTTGGTGAAATAATGATGAATTGACCTCCATAACCCATGGCAAAATAAATCGATGAATCAAGATCCTTTAATAGATTATTTTCAAGCACCCACCAATGATAGGCATATGAGCCAACATGTGGATATGTATGATACTTCGCTTTTGTTGATTTTTCAATCCACTCACTTGAAATAATTTGTTTATGATTCCATTTTCCTTTTTGCATCATTAAAATCCCAAGCTTTAGTAGATCCTCTGTTGTTAAACTTAAACCAAATCCACCGATATTAATTCCTTTTGAATCTTCATGCCAAATAAACTCATTTATGCCTAACGGATCAAATAACATTCGTTTTGCAAAAGTAGATAGTTTTTCATTCGTTACCATCTGAATAATTGCACTTAATACTTGAGATGCTCCCGAATCATAAATCATTTTTTCACCTGGCTTATTAACCATTTCTTTTTCTAGTACATATTCGATCCAGTCTTTACTATTAATCATCGGGAATGGCCGCCCACCCCATTCTCCCCACTCTTGCCAATCATATCCAGGTGTCATTGTGAGCAAATTTTCGATCGTAATGTCTCGTTTTTTCGTTTCAATATTTGGAAAAAATTTAGAAATTGGTACATTAACACTTTCTATAAATCCTTTATCAATTACAATCCCTATTAACATCGATAAAACACTTTTCGTAACTGAATTAATTTTGAATAGTTTTGTTTCGCTTTTTAAATTTTTATAAAAATTATATTTAATTTCTCCATTTTGATAAATTAGACACGTAGAAATGCGTTCTTTTTTTAATTCATTTTCGAATGTGACATAGTTCATTAAATTTGTTTTCAAATCATTTCTCCTTTCAATGCCCCTTTAAAACAAAATCGAGCTGCGATAGCAACTCTAAAATGTTTTATTTAACATTATATCTATTTTTAAAATGAACTTTAATCAAAACAAACTTCTTTATTAGGATTTTGATAATATTCAAACATTAATTCCAATTGAGAAGTAGTATTTCGATTAAGAGAAAGTTCTGGTAAATGTTCTTTATCAAAGAAATCAATATCACTTGTTTCTGTTCCAATTGATGGATTACCACCAACAATTTCACATTGTATAAATAATTTGTAGTAGTGATATGAATGAGGTGGATGGTCGTGCTTTGTCATGTCTAAAACTGCAAGTAGTTTCTTCACTTCAACTTTGTAGCCTGATTCTTCAAAAACTTCTTTTATTACATTTTCTGAAGCTGACAATCCAACGTCACAAAAACCACCCGGTAAAGACCATTTATTTTCTAGCTTTTCTTTTACTAATAATATCTTTCCATTTTTAAAAACAACACCTCTAACATCAAGCTTTGGTGTGGGATACCCCCGTTCATTACGAAACAATCCCTCGATTTCTTCAATTTGTAATTCTGAATAATGATTTAAAATATCAGCACTTATGTGTCTTAGTTCTTCATATCTTTCTTTATCAAAAACATCTTTCGTAAAGGTCAATCCTGCTTGAGAAATTGCTTGGATCCTCTGTGCCCATTCTAACCATTTCATACTCATAGGAATCCACATCCTTTTCTACTTTTAGGTAGGTTTACAAAACAATTATATAATTTGTCCTAACTTTAGTTTACGCACAATTACTTCAAGTTGACTTACTAAATGCCTATATAAAAAAAGAAAGCTCTAAAACCTTAGAGCTTTCGGACTGCCCGCCAAACGCTTGCAATCAGTCTGAAATTCAAATCTTTGTGTCTATTTTTAAATAATCGAGTCTTCTAATGTTAAAACAACGGGACAATGATCACTTCCCATTATGTGAGAGTGTATTTCTGAATTTATTAGTTCGTTTTGAAGTCTATTTGAAATAATAAAATAATCAATACGCCATCCAATATTTCGTTCACGGACTTTTGCCATATAAGACCACCAACTATATGAACCTTCTTTAGTTGGATTTAAAAATCGGAAGCTGTCAGTAAAGCCACTTTCTAATAATGCTGTCATTTTACCACGTTCTTCTTCCGTAAAGCCAGAATTCGTACGATTTGATTTTGGATTTGCTAAATCGATCTCATTATGTGCGACATTTAAGTCCCCACATAAGATGACTGGTTTATGTTCATCGAGCTTATTTAAATAGTTTTTAAAATCATCTTCCCATTTTAATCTTATTGGTAATCTAGCTAAATCTCGCTGAGAATTGGGCGTATAAACATTTACCATATAAAATTTCTCAAATTCTAATGTTAATACTCTTCCTTCTTGATCCTCTTCTTTACCGTTAAATCCAAAGCTTACATTTAATGGTTTATGTTTCGTAAAAATTGCAGTACCTGAATAGCCCTTTCTTACTGCAGAATGCCAATATTGATAATAACCGTCTAATTCCAACGTTATTTGATCTTCTTGGCACTTCGTTTCTTGTATACAAAATAGATCCGCTTTTTGTTCATGAAAATAATCTAAAAATCCTTTTTGCACACATGCTCTAATTCCGTTTACATTCCAAGAAATTAATTTCATATTTTTTTCTCCAATTTACGTTTAGGTTTCGGTTTTACTAACGATGAACGTAAAAAAAGCAACATCATATGAATGTAAATCATTTTCAAGTTTACTGCGTTCATCTTCAAGTTGTTCAATTTTCCTTGAGAAGCCTTCTTAACCTGTTCTGACTATTCTATAAGCTGTTGGAAGAATTCACATTCGTCTTTATCTCCGTTATACGAGTTCGTAAAGCCTTTTTATTTACATCTATACGATTTAACTTGTCCTCTAGTAGACTAATAGAGTAACCAATCATTTTAATTAAATCGTTTTTCCTATTGTTATGTATTTTATGTAACTCACTTTCACAAAACGGTTTAACAAAAGATTCTAATATCCTTAATTTTCCTTGAACCTTGTTCTTTGGTTACGTCTCCCTTACTAGACATTAGTAGAAAAGCGTTACCAGTATATTTAATTTGACACAACATATCTATAATACCATTAGCCACCAGCGTTTCCCACTTATATTAGGTATCAATTCATTATTTAATGTATTAGCTATCCATGATTTACGTATAAATCGAATACTCTCTTTACCACATTGATTCAGATTGAACTATAGTTATTTCCTTAGTTTCAGTAGAAAATGAATAACCGTATAATCTATTTGATAAGTGTAATTTACCCTCTGCTGCTTTGACACGCAGCCCAAATTTAATCTTATTACTTCTGTCTAAAGATTCATTTTCAAAAAAAGTTGAGTAACATCTGTAACATCATTCTATTGTACCTTAAGTATTAAGACCCACATTCTGATAGTAGATAAAAACCTCTTTATCCCTCAGTGAATCAATTACATCAATAACCCTGGTACTAAGGGTGAAATTGCATGATCATGTTAGTTCCACTCATCTCATCGACATACATTTCGACTAAGTTATAACCTACCAATTACATTCGTTGATTTATATAGACCCGTAGTCAAGGATTACCAATAAAGGAATATAAAGTTTTCACATTTTCTCTACAGTTATAGAATTAAAATTTCAATATAATTAGAGAGTATTTAAGAAATTTTACTACACGACTAGGATGAGATGTTGAGTTTTCATTAGTTAATCCGATGAATTCAGACCTTAAATTATTGATTGTTAAAAACGGTAACGTATTCTATAACTTAGCTAAAAGAGGAGGAATGTTGATGAAAAATAAGGTATTAGACTACTTAGATACAATGCATGTTGTTGAAATGTCGGGTTGGATTTGTATGGCACTAATGGTTTTAGTAGGTATTATAGCTTGGTTAAAGAGCGAACATTAGATTTAAAGGAGAGATAAAACATCTTCACTTAATATCAATATTAATAAATAGCGGTTGGCTTTACTGTGGTCTTGGTAGTGTATCACCTGTAGGGTATTGAGTAGCAAAGATCAATCTATAGCCTACTGCACGACCTAAGCAATGAGCGCCTTTCGTATTAAACGTGGTTACTTCATCACTTCAGCTGGTTTACAAAAGATGTCCTCGCATACACAAATATTACTTTAATTGATGGAAATAAATTGATTAGACAACAAATGCACTCATTAAGAGCTCACTTCAGTGGGCTATTTTTATTTTAGAAGTAATAAATTTTTAAATTAAATAGTTAAAATTCTACTTCAACTCGTAGATGAATAATTTTAATAGACAATCTATTTATTCAAATGAAGAGGTGGGATTCTTTGGTACAAGCAAAAATCTCGATGGATCAGATGGTAAGTATAATACAAAATGGATTAACTAAAACGAATTCTCCAAAACGAGTATTAATTATTGGTGGAGGAATATCAGGGCTATTAAGTGGCTCACTATTAAAAGAAGCTGGACACCAAGTTACAATTATTGAGGCAAATAGAAGAATTGGTGGACGAATTTACACAAGAAGAGAACCTTTTCTTGATTACGATTATGTTGACTTAGGTGCTATGCGTATCCCTTCAATTCATCAGTTGACATTTGCACTAATAAATAAATTTCATTTACAAGTAAATGAATTTATTAATAGTACTCCCAATGATCTAATTTATCTTAATAATGTACTAACAAATCAAAAAACGTATGAATCAAATCCAGATATCTTGAACTATTCTGTTCTCCCACATGAAAAAGGAAAAACGGCAGTAGAGCTACTGTTATCTGCAATAGGCCCAGTGATTGATTTTATAAATCAAGATCCAGATAAAAACTGGGATATCATTATTGACAAATATGATCAATATTCAATGGAAAATTTTTTGAAATACAATCCCGTAGGAAATTCTTTATCAACCGGTGCAATCGATATGATTAAAGCAATTGTTGGTTTGGAAGGTTTTCCAGAACTTGGATTTACAGCTATATTACGAGAAGTTATAATACTTTTAACTCCGAATCTAAAGCTTTATGAAATTACAGGAGGAACTGATCACCTCGTAAGAGCTTTTTTACCACAATTGAGGGACAACATTATATTGAATGAAAGGGTAACCAAAATTATACAAGGAGATTTCAATGTAACAATCCACACAGAAAATGAAATACTGACTAGACAGAATCAGTATGAATGTGACTATGTTATCTCTACAATCCCTTATTCTTTATTAAACTTTGTTGATATTTTCCCATACGAGTCTATATCTGATATAAAATGGAAAATTATAAGAGAATTGCATTATGCAGATTCAACTAAAATTGCTATTCAGTTCAGAACAAAATTTTGGGAAAGGTTTGGCTTGTATGGTGGAAAACTAACAACCGATTTACCTATCAAATTTTCCTATTTTCCTAGCCATGATATGGGTTATAAAACGGGAATTATGTTAGCAAGCTACACCTGGGAAGATGATGCTGCAATTTGGGATCATATGAAAAATAATAAGCGTATTGATAAAGCATTAGCTAATCTGTCAATGATTTTTGGTGATGTAGTTTATAAAGAATTTTTGGCAGGTTATTCTCAAAGTTGGACGCAATTTTCATTTGCAGGTGGAGCATTTGTGATGTATAAACCAAACCAACAAAGAGAACTTGGCCCTTTTATTAGCACACCCGAAGGTAGAATACATTTTGGAGGATCTCATGCCTCCTCTACTCCTGGATGGATACAAGGGGCAATCGAATCAGCAATCCGAACCGCTAATGAAATTAATAATTTATAATTTAAATTCATAACGTACTTTTGAATGGCTTAGACATAGTTAAACATTAAACACTAACTACTTAAGTAGTCAGTGTTTATTTTTTAACTTGTTTTGTTTCGGTATGTCTAAAAAGTCAATAAGTAGTTAATTGGTCAAATGTATTTTAGAAGATAGAAGAAGGTATTTTCTAAGGCAATTAAAAAAATTTCTATTTTACTTTTAATATTTTGTGAATAATTAAATTTATTAATTTTGTATGTGGTTATTCAGAAATAAATCACAAGCAGAACTTCATAACCATTGCTATTTTTAAAGCAAAATAAAAACTAGACTTATAATTAACATAAAAAAAGTTCCTTTTTATGAAAAGGAACTTTTTATTATTATCCAATTATCGTATTTCAAAACTATATTGAGATTGTTTCTAAGAATGTAAAAGTGACTTTAGGTAATCTACATGTTCACGGTCCTTATTAAGAATGTTATGAACCAGTTTTAGACTTTCTTCATCTAATTTATCACGTACCAGGTCCTCGGTCATTTTTATCCCGTATTGATTTTCACCTTTAATCGCATGTTTAATAATGTCCTCATCTGTATTGTAATTATTAATTAAATTTCCGATCACACCTTCAACTTTTCCAACCAATCCCTCACTCGTTACAGGTGTTCCACCTAGATTCTGAATTCTCTCTGAAATAATGTTTGCATGATTTTTTTGATCTTTCTGAATTGAAATAACCGAGTCTTTTAATGGGGATTGTTGCAACTTTTTTATAAAGTGTTCATATGCATGAATGCCCATATATTGACCCTGCAAGAATTTGTTGAGTGTCTTAATTGTTTGTTGTTTTTCCAATTGTACCACCTCTTAAGTATAATCTTATTATGCCACTTATAATAAAAATTATTGGTATTTCAACTAGTCGAGTAGAAAGGAGTCTTTTTACTTTACGGGTAAATTGAACTCCATCCCAAAACGTGCTTGCGCTATTAACGCACACGGCTCCTCCAAATTATCTTTCACAGAACTCAGCTGATCTCAATTAGAAATTGCACTAAAAAAGACAGAAAAGGAATTAATCCTAATCTGCCTTTACCCTAGTCCTTTTATTGCTTTTCTTCGGTTTTACTAAAGATGAACGATAATCAAACTGATGAATTTGCCCATGGTAAATTGAAGTTTTCTCATATAACTCTTCAAATGATGAGATTTCATATTCCTTCGTTAAATGCAGAAATATTTTCGCGCAAGCCTCCGCATCCGCTAATGCATGGTGATGATGATCTAATAAAATACTAAATTGCCTTGATAAAGTATCTAATGAATAACGAGATTGTTTTGGTAATACCTTCTTAGCAAGTTGCAATGAACATAGCAAATTATTTGAAACTGAAGGTACACCATATCTTGATAAATTATCTTTTAGTGCATATCCATCAAATGGTAGATTATGTGCAACTAATGTTTTCCCCTCAATTTTATCTTTAATCGTTTCATAAAATTCTGGGAACAGAGGTGCATCTTGTACATCTCTTGGCCTAATTCCGTGCACAGAAATATTCATCGAATAAAATTCTTCTTCAGGATTAATTAGTGAGTAAACTTGGTCAACAATTACTCCTTCTTCAACAAATACAAAACCGGCAGCACAAATGCTATGTCGACTGTAATTTGCCGTTTCAAAATCGAACGCTACAAATGATTTCATATTCTATTACTTCCTCTATTTATATGATAAATCTATTATAATCTTTTTTATAAAAAGATGCATTTTTATAATCTCTAAAAAAGTTCACATTTTCGCCATATTTTATTGTACAATAATAAGATTAATAGTTTATTAGTTAGTAAGAATCAAAGGATGTTGAAAATGAATTTTGTAAAATTAATTGTTCAAATAAGCTTTCTTTACTTATTATTTTTTATTGGAAATATCATTCAGCAGCAATTTCATCTAATTATACCGGGAAGTATTATTGGTATGTTGTTATTATTTTGTTTACTATTTATACCATTCTTTAACGAAAAATGGATTCGATATGGTAGTAATTTTTTAAGTAAGCACTTAACGCTTTTGTTTATTCCAGCTACTGTTGGAATAATGAATTATTCTTCAATTTTAAATTTTCACGGTTTAATTTCGATTATAATAGTATTAGTTAGTACAGCAGTTGTATTTACTATTACTGCAGGCATTAGTTCGTATCTTACTTCAAGAGCCCATAAAAAACAAACAAATGATTTATTAATTGGGAGTGATACGAATGAAGGACTTTAAAAGTTTACTATTTATCCTCTTAACCATTTTGTGTTATATTCTTGCTAAAAAAATGTACGCTAAATTCACATACTCGCTATTGATTCCGATTGTTACCTCTACTTCAGTTATTATCATAATTCTTGTAAATCTTCACATTACGTATGACTCGTATATGCTTGGAGGAAAATGGATTAATTTACTTTTAGGTCCTGCAGTTGTTTCTTTTGCCTATCCATTATACGAGCATCGAGCAACATTAAAGAAACATTGCATTTCGATAATAGTTAGTGTAATGGCTGGTACAATTGTCGGTCTACTTTCAGGTGTATACTTGTCACTATGGCTCGGATTAAAAAAAATCATCCTACTTTCTTTAGCAGCAAAATCAGTTACAACCCCTTTAGCTATGGGCATCACTTCAATGATTGGTGGTATTCCATCTTTAACAGTTGTATATGTAATGATTGCTGGTATTTCAGGATCAATGTTTGGTCCTGCTATTCTATCAAAACTTAAAATCGACCACCCTGTTGCGATTGGCGCTTCGTATGGTATCTCATCACATGGAGTAGGTACAGCAAAAGCAGCAGAATATGGAAAAATTGAACAAGCAATTAGTTCAATTGCAATGACGCTTAGTGCGATATTGGCCTCTATTCTTATTCCATTTTTCATAAAATTAATCTTGAAATAAAACTTCCCACAAGGTATATATTTTCCTTGTGGGATATTTTTTGAATTAAGATGATTTTCACTGATCAGTATTTTTCCAAACATAAAAAGGTGTCTCAAAAGTACAATGACCTATGAGACACCATATTCAATATTTTTTTAATTTACCAAGGTCTTCCCCAACCCCATGGACGGCCCCAGCCCCATGGACGATAAAATCCCCAAGGTCTTCCCCAGCCCCATGGACGGCCCCAACCCCATGGTCTTCCCCAGCCCCATGGACCAAATGCCGCTGCACCAAATAAAAACGGAAAGAAGAATGGGAAAAATCTTTCGTCCTCTTGTTGCGGTATTCCTGAATATGGATAATATGGTTGCTCAATTTGTTGACGATAATCATACATTATAAATCACCTCCATACTATCTAATGTACGGAGAATTGCTCATTTAGGAGCAAGGCCATGCATATAGGCAAAAGTACAAATTCTTATGCTAAGAATACTGTCACCCTTACCTTCTTATCTTAAATCATTTTGTACATTTCGTATTGAGCTATTTTTTCTTTCTTAAATTCTAGTTTCTGAAGGAAACCTTCAAGGCTATTGTTATTTGGGATTGAGATTGAGAAAGATTTTAAATTTAGTTCACTTGCCGCAAATTGTAATAAGGTAGTTGCTATTTTTCGATTACGGTAAACTTTATCAATTATTAGGACGCTAATTCTACCATTTTCATTAACTGCTAAAGCACCAACATTTTCATCATTAACTCTAGCAAGAAAGTAACTAAAATTAGTTAGTTTTTCTAAATAATCAATGTCATTTTGCCAGTTTATATGATAGTCCCATTTTGAAATTGTTTCTTTGAATGGTTTAAATTCAACTTTATTTATTTCTGTACTAGAATCCAATTGTATTTGTTTTAAAATTGTTAAATCTGATTTAGAAAAATAAGAAAGGTCATAAATCTTTTCATATCCGAGTTTCTTATAAAAATTAATTGCACGATCATTCCCGACAATTACTTCTAGGAATAATTGTTTACATCCGTTTTTCTCTGCTTCTTCTTTGTGCAGTTCAAATAATTTTTGGCTAACACCTAACCCCCTATAATCTGGACTAATAGCTAAAGTTCCACATCGCATTGTTTTAATCGTTTCATACATTTTTATACCGCCTAAAATCACACCTACCGCTTCATTTTCATAAATTGCTACGAAAGAATGCTCAGGTTTGTTACCTTCTGGACCGAAAAACAAATTGACAAACTGTTCCTTAGTATGATTGAATTTAACGATATAATCTGAAAAACCTATTGAAAATGCTTGATATGCTAATTCAACGTCTACTTCACTACATCTAACATAATTTATTTTTTCTAGATCGATATTCTTCTTCAAATTTGTTTCCATCTAAACACGTCCTTTTTTATTTAGAAATGATGAGTTCATTTTCATTTTGTTGAATTTGCTCATAGTTAAAAACAATTTTTTTCTTAAATAGTAAGTAACTAGTTACGCATAAAATCATAATAATTAGACTACCATGAAACAACCAAACTAGATGTTGCATTGATAAAAATGATAATAATGGTGATGCAGCTACAAAACCGATCGTAAAACCAACTCTATTTAACAAATTTGCGACTCCGAAGATTCTACCTCTTATGGAATTATCGGTTTTTTGAATCATCGTTGAAAAATAAGTACCTGCTGCATTATCAAAAAAGCCTGTAAAAAATGCGAAGAAAAATACAACCCATAAAATTTGATTCGATAAAAATAAAATGAATCCGATTGATGTTAAAACTGAAGTTCCGTAATACATAAATAGATAATGTTTTTTTAACCAAGAGACCTTTGGAATTAACCAAGTCGAAAGGATTCCTCCAATACCCCAAGTTCCCCAAATAAGTCCTTGGTAAAAGGTTGCATGTTCTGTGCTAATTTTTTCTGCTAATATTGGTACTCCGACATTATGAGAGCTGGCTGAGAATGTTTGAAATAGAAATACAATGAATACAAATACTAATAGTGGTTTGATTAGCACATATGTTTTTACTTCTTTCAAATCAATAAATAGTTGTTTCCAATGATTGTTTACACCTTTTTTAACCGTATTTTCCCATTTATAAAAGATTAGAACAAATGCGGATAAGAAATAGGAAAGAGCATCTATTCCAATGATTACACGATAATCTACAACCGTTGATAAGAATGCTGATCCTAAAAATCCAATAACCATACTAATTGCACCAAGGCGTGAAATAAAAGCATTTATTTTTAAAATATTTTCTTCACCAAATATTTGAGGTAAATCTGCACTAAAACTAACTGAAAAAAAGCTTCCTAATGCACCAATGATAAATGCTACAATTGCAAACATGAAAGGTGAAGGGAAAATACATAAGATAAGAATACCTATTCCTCTAGTAATATCGCTAAATATCATTAGCTTTCTTCGATTATATCGATCCGCAATTACACCAGAAAATAAACTTGTTAATATCCCACCACAAACACGAAGAGCTAAAACCGCAGCCAGCCATGATGTGCTTTTCGTCATCGAGAAGATCACTGCATTCATTATGACCAATTCCATCATACTGCCTATATCCGAGAACGCTTTTGTATATAAAAAATAGACTTTCTTTCCCATTATAATCCCTTCATTCTACCAAAATTAAAAAATCACACCTTTATTAATAAATAGATATACAAATAATTCTAATTTGGACTGAATTCATTGTAATTCCTCCCCCCCTAATTAAAACTGACTATTAAGTTTATTTTATTCTATGAACAGTGTATGTTGTTTGCTTTATTTTTAACATAAAAAATTTTCTGAATTTAAATTTTAGGTAGGAAAGTATTCTCCTTCTCTACCCAAAATTTCATTTTTAAATGACGATATGAGACATAATCATTTCTTCCGCAGCTTTAAATTGTGCTTTGTAAATTTCATCTTCTTCTACAACTGAATAATGTAAGCAAATGCCATCGATATTAGCCCAAAACAAACTAGAAATAATATCAGGATCGATTGTTTTCTTAAATTCACCAGATGCTATTCCTTGTTTAATAATATCACTTAAAAATAAACGATATTGATCTTTGTACCTTTCAATCATAATGGCTTGTAGATTTTCATGCCTAGCTGAATTAATCCAAAACTCCATGTGAACTCTAATCATATTTCGCCATTTTTCTGTTAAAGAAATTTCACTATACATTTGAAATAACTCTATTAACTTATCTTTTGATGAACTAATATTTTGAAATCGTTGATTAATTTTTTCAAATGTTTGGACTGTTCTTTCTTGCATTAAAGTTAAATATAACTCTTCCTTGCTTTTAAAATAATTATAAATTAGACCTTTACTCGTTTTGGAATATGCAACAATATCATCCATTGTTGTCGTATGATATCCTTTTTCTCCAAAACATTTTAAAGCACTTTCAAGAAGACTCTCTCTTTTGCGTTCTTTGTAATCATCTGAGACTTTTGGCATTGAACACTTTCCTTTACTCATTAAATATATTTAAACTGACTGATTAGTTTAGTTTATCAACTAAATTTTGGAATTTCAAGAGAATATTCTAAATAATCACGCGATTATTATCAAATCACAAAAAAAAGTGACGATAAGTCGTTAAACCTATCAAGTCACTTTATCAAGTTAAAATTAGTTTTGTTCAAGTTTTGCTTGAACAGAAGCTAACTTACCTTCCATTGTGCTCTTCTTATCGCGACGATCATCAATTCGAATAGTCGTTGCTACTCTTGAAATTCCATTTTCAAATGGTACCTCATGCATTTCTTGTACAACTTTTAATAATAACGGTAAGTCGCCTTCAATAATTGTATTCATCGGTGTAAGCTGGAATTTTACTTCGCCATTATACTTTTCTAAAACTTTATGTATATTTGCTACATACGCACTTACACTAGGTGTTTCTGTGCCAATTGGTACGATTGAAACGTCAATAATTGCCATTTTTTGTATTCTCCTTTTTTATCAACTTGTTACTTGTCTATCCTAACATGTTTACGATAATAATGAAAACTCGACGATTGGCGAGCTTTAAGGCGAGGAAAAAGACGTAGTTGCACTTATACTAAATTCCTTAAATTTGGAACTCCGTCGAGTCCCCTTCTTAGCTGCAAATTTATAAGGTCTTGATGTGAAATGAAAAATTTAACTCTTACTCTCCTGACAAATACTTAGGGAAATAATACCAATTCTACATCATAAAATTAATATCCCTTTTCGATTTTCACTACATTTCTTAGTTTCTCGTTATTTTCTAATGTTGAAAGTGTATTAACAAAACACTTAACACCATCATTTGGTAAAGTAACTGCCGAAATATGTGGAGTTATTTTTACATTAGGCATTTGCCATAATTCAGAATCTGCTGGAAGTGGTTCAACAGCAAAAACATCTAAAATAGCTTTTCTAATATTTCCATTATTCAAAGCTTCCTTTAAAGAGTCCTCGCATACAGTTGCTCCTCTACCAACATTGATAAACCCTACATTATTTAACAGTTTAAATGTATTCTTATCTAATATATTTTTAGTTTCATTCGTAGACGGAAGAACACTAATAATCCAATCTGTATGATCTAAAATCGTAGATGCTTCTTGGAATGGAACTATTTTTTCAAAATATTGTTTTTTATTACCGCTCATAGAGACTCCATATACTTTCATTCCTAAGCTTGATAAAACCTTACCAATATGTCCACCAATTTCTCCTGTGCCATAAATGACAACTTTTTGGTCTTCTAAAGATTTTGGGATATGAAATTCCCACTTATTTTCATTTTGTAAATTTGAGAATTGTTCATGTAATTGTGTATCTTGGAGAATGTAACTTAAACAATATTGACTCATTTTTGGACCAAAAACATCAATCGTTCGCGTTAAAAGTACATCATTCTTCCAGTTAATTTTCATGAAACTATCTACGCCCGCTGCTAATGAATGGACCCACTTTATGTTTCCAAATTCAAAATTTGGTGTTGGACGAAAACCAACAAATGTATCAGCCCACTCATAATCTTCTTTTGTTACTTCATCTTCTGGTAAAAAACGAAACTGTTTTGATAGATTATGAGATTCAATTAGATCTTTAAGCTTATGATGAATTCGGCTAGTCACTAAAATTCTTTGAATTTCCACTGTCCTACACTCCTTTTTTTGTACCTAAATAAATTTTAGCATAATATTCCGAAAAGAATGAAAAGAAAACACTTCGAGTAATAAAATAGGATTCGAGACCTTTTCAACCCAATCTATTGGGAGGTATCTCTACAAAACTTTTCATTTTAGACGATCTATTGGACCTTTCAATTCATAATGAACAGTTTTTTATCAACATATTAGGCGGAATTAGGGTATATTTGCTAGATTTCTATATAAAATAATCTACTTTTGTTCAGTAACAAGCGCATAATACCCTAACTGGTATGGGTAAATTTCAATCTTATTTGCGATTCTTAAGGATTTAATTGCTGTTTTGCTGATTTTAATTGCTGTTTTGACATTTTTAATTGTTGTTCTGCCATTTTTATTTGCGATTCTCAAAATTTAATTGCATTTAGTTCTTATTTTGCAACTTTTCATCTTTTACTAGCACAGTTGTACTCCTTATTTGCGATTTCCGAAGAATGACTGAATACCAAATCTACTTTTACATAAAAAAAAGAGGTTCCCTTAAAAAGTCAGGAAAACCTCATCTGTTTAATATCTATCTTATAAAACTTTACTTAAGAAACTTTTCGTGCGCTCATGTTTTGGGAAATCAAATATTTGTACTGGACTGTTTTCTTCTACTATGAAGCCTTGATCCATAAAAATTACGCGATCACCAACTTCACGAGCAAAGCCCATTTCGTGTGTAACAATGACCATTGTCATTCCTTCTTTAGCAAGTTGCTTCATAACCTCTAAAACTTCTCCGACCATTTCGGGATCTAGAGCGGATGTAGGTTCGTCGAATAACATAATTTTTGGTTCCATTGCAAGTGCTCTTGCGATTGCAACACGTTGTTTTTGTCCTCCAGATAGTGAGTCAGGATATACATTTGCTTTATCTGAAAGCCCAACTTTTTTTAATAGTTCAAGTGCTTTCGTTTTAGCAGAATCATTCGCTCGGTTTCTTACTTTTTTAGGCGCTAGAGTAATATTTTCTAAAACTGTTAAATGTGGAAATAGATTAAAATGTTGGAATACCATGCCTACTTCTGTACGAATTTTATTTATATTTGTTTTTTTATCTGTCAGATCGACGTCTTCGATAAAAACTTTACCCGCTGTTATTGTTTCTAACATATTTAAACAACGAAGGAAGGTTGATTTACCAGAACCAGAAGGACCGATTACAACGCATACTTCACGTGGTTGAATTGTAATATTGATATCTTTTAATACTTCTAGCGAACCAAATGATTTTTTTAATTTTTCTACTTTAATCATCCTGTAGTCAACCTTCTTTCAATGCGATTTAAAACAAAGCTTAACGTTAATGTTAGGACTAAATAGATTACTGCTGCAGATATGTACGGCTCCCATACTTTATAATATTGCCCCTGCATTGCTCTACTCCAATACATAAGTTCAGGTGCAGCAATAATAGCTGCAATTGAAGATTCCTTAATTAAGACAATAAATTCATTTCCAAGTGGAGGGATCATACGTTTTATAGCTTGAGGTAAAATAACATGTTTCATAGCTTGTACATGCGTCATTCCTAATGAACGAGAAGCCTCCATTTGCCCTTTATCAATTGATTGAATCCCAGCACGAAAGATTTCAGCAATATATGCTGCTGCATTTAATGATAGTGCAATGATTGCGGCCGCTATTGCGTTTGTCTCTCCTATAAAATACGGTACTACCCCAAAGTGTATTAATAAGATTTGTACAAATAACGGTGTTCCTCTAAAGAAATTTATATACCAAACAAAAGGTAGTGCTAACCATTTATTTGATTGCATTTTACCTAATCCAATAAATAATCCGATGATCGTACCTAAGAATATTCCTGCAAAAGATAAGCCAATTGTTAATCCAGTTCCTTTAAGGAAAAACGGTATGTATTCTTTTATAATGCCAAAATCAAATCCCATTTCTTTTCCCCCATTTAGATAAAATTGCGTAACACAAATACCTGTTACGCAATTTTTAATTTCCTATTTATTTTCTTCTGCTTTTAATGTTTCAAGATCTGGCTCTGATCCAAAATGCTCTTTATAAATTTTTTCATAAGTACCATTGTTTACTACTTCTTTAATTGCTTTATCAAGTTTTCCTTTTAATTTACTTCCATCTTGAAGTAATAGGCCATAGTATTCAGGTTCAAAGCTATTTTTATCATCAATAACAACTAACTTTTTATCTGGATTATTTTTTGCATACGCTTCGAGAACTCCATTATCCGCAACTACTGCATCAGCTCCTCCACTAAGAAGCTCTAAAATTGCTAAATTGTTATTTTCGAATTTTTTTAGATTTTTATTGTTTTTACCAAACATTTTTTCAACAGCTTCTTGACCTGTTGTACCATTTTGCACTGCTACAACTTTCCCCTTCAAATCTGCGGCTGATTTAATACTACTACCTTCTGGAACTAGAATTTTATTAATCGACAGAAAATAAGGTGTAGTAAAATCATATGTTTTCTCACGATCTGCATTGATCGAAATAGAAGACATACCAATATCAGCAGTTTTGCCACCAATTTCAGCAAATAATGGGTCCCATCCAGTATTCACAATTTTAATCTTTACCCCAGCTTCTTTCGCAACTGCATTTGTAAAATCAACATCAAATCCTACTATTTTACCATTATCAAGATACTCAAATGGTGCATAAGCAGCATCAGTAACAACTCGTAATGGTTTGTCTGCTGTTCCGCTTGTTTTCGCATCTTTACCACAACCCGATAAAATTAGAGCTGTCGTCACAGCAAATGCAAACGATAGTTTTTTAACCTTTTTCATTTTAATACCCCCAATTATTTTTGATTTATGTAAGTAAATATCTGAGTAGAATAAATATATTGAATATTTTATATATTTAGATTTTTAATTATTATATCTATTCTTGTTTAAATATGCAATACTATGTCATTTTTTGCCAATTCCCTCCATTAAACAGATTAATTGAAAGGATTATTAAAATAAGGTTTTATATTATTAATGTATTTATAGATAAATATATTTCATTCAAAAAATTCTAGTCGAAATCTTTTTAGTAAAAATAAAAAACCGGAAACATTCGCTTAGTTTCCGGCTCTCTTATCTCTTTATTTAATTAAAATTGATAACTCTGAATATCCTTTGTTCGTTTTATGAACTTCAATTACTGCAGGCATTGCATCCTTTACATCTTGCACATGAGAAATAACCCCTATTAAACGGCCAGATTTTTGAAGTTGAATAAGTGTATCAATTGCTTTTGATAATAATTCATCATCTAGCGATCCAAATCCCTCATCTATGAACAACGTATCAATTGATACGCCACCCTTATGTGCTTGAATAATATCTGCCATACCTAATGCTAAACAAAGTGATGCATTAAACTGCTCTCCACCAGATAAAGTTTTTACATCCCTAGCCAGACCTGTATAGGAATCATATACTTCCAATCCTAAGCCACTTTGTTTCCTTCCTTTTTCAACTGCATCTTTTCGTTGCAATTGAAATTGGCCATTTGATAAATGATCAAGTCGGATATTTGCCGATTCAATAATTTGTTCAAAGTAATCCAATAAGACATATCGCTCAAACGATATCATTTTATCATTATCGCCTTTTGTAACTTTATATAAATCAGTTAAACCTGCTAATTTTTGTTCAGTTTTTACAAAATCCTCTTGATAGATTTGCAGGTCAATTTTCAATTGACTTAAACGCTTATTTAATTCTTGAATACGAATCATCTCATTTACGATAGCGTCTAAATGCTGAGTAATTTCTTGTACCTTCATTTTAAGTTCACTTACATCAATTTTTTCCATCGATTGGACTTGTTTTTCAAGCAGCTCTTTTTCAGTACTTAATCTTTGACGATTCTCTTCGAACATAGATAAATCATTTCGATATTGCTCTATCATTTGTATATAATCAATTGCACTTATAAACTCAGATTCTCCATTAAACTCGTACTCAGCTATTTTTTCATGATAAAGAATTGTTGTTGTTCGAATTTCTTCATTTAAATTTAAAACTTCTTTCTCAAGATGAGTGCGCGTAGTCTCTTTTACCGTCTTCTGTTCAGTTAGGTTCCTATATTCTTCTTCAATCTTTGAAATTTTAGCTTTTAATATTGCTATATTTTTTTCAATTTCATTTTTTTCCAATTGCCATTTCTCAAGAGTTCTTAAAGATTCAGGTAATTTTGATTCAATTTGTACGATCAGAATTTTTAATTCATTTAATTCAATCGTAAACTTATTCATTGCCTCAGTCTTCTCAGTAACTTTTACGGTTAAATCCTTAACTAATTGTTCTTTTGTTTTTATTACATGATTAATCTTTTCGAAAACAGCTTTTTTCTCAGTCAGATTTTTTAAGTTTGATTCATTTTCATTAAACTCATTAGCAAGAGCTTTAAGACCTTCATTTGTAAAATCAAATTGACCATGCTCTTCAAAAAATGATTGTTCATCAATTTTTAATGAGTTTTCTTTACTTTTAATTTCCCCCTGAATTGTTGCTAGTTCAGTCTGGAATTGATTTACTTGCATTTTCAATTTTTCTGCTTCTTCTTCATTAACAGTCCCATTAAATTTAGCAAGTGATGGGTGATGAGTGCTTCCACAAACTGGACATTGCTGTTGATCTTTTAAATCTTTCGCTAAAAAAGCGGCTTTTTGCTGATGCATTTCATTTTCGATTCTGTCCAATTCTTCTTTTAGCTTAAAATGATCTAAATTTTTTGTTTGATATTCATTTCGTTTTTGCTCTAATTCTTTTTTGGCAAAAAAGATTCGTTTAGCAAACCCACCTTTTAATGAGATTTCCTTGTTTAATAAGGAGAGTTTCGCCCATTGATCATGAACACCATCTAAATCATTTAGTTGCTGTTTTAATTGATTTAATTCTTCGTTCTCTCTCTTTAAACCATCTTGTAATGTTTTTTCTTCATTTTCGATTAATAGAATCTGTTTAGACTTAGTATGAAACGCTACTTTATGATTTTGAAATTGTTCTACATCTTCTTTTAACGCAAATAAATTACTCAATTGGTTTTCTAAGCTACCTAATTTTTTTTGCTCTTCAGGTAATGTAGCGACTTCTGCAGATATTTTTTCAATTTTAATGAGTGTTTCTTTTAAACTTTCTATTTCGATTAATATTTTATCGTTCGTTACTTGCAGTGAATTTTTTAATTTCTCAAGTTCAGTTTTTATAGGCAATACTTTTTCAGCATTTGTAGCCAATTTTATTTTTACTTTTTTATCTTCTATTTCTAACTCTTGACCTTTTAACATTGTTAATAATTCAATTACTTCATGTAATCGATCAATATTTTTATTATGAGCTTCAGCTGAAAAAAGCTTTTGCTGACTAACTTCTAATTGTGATTTTTGTATTTTCTCATTTTCTTCAAGTCTTTTTAAATCCTCAATTATACTTACGATATGTTCAGTCAAAATCTCATTAACAATATGAAGATTAATTTGAGAATCGTCGGCAATTTCAATTCCTTTTTCACTTAGCAATTTTTCAATTACTTCTAATTTAATAACGATTTTCTGCTTTAAATTAGTAAATTTACTTTCGATGTTTTTTCGAGCTAAATTGAGAGTTTCAGTTACTTTTTCAAATAGTTCAGTTCTGAAAATTTTTCGTAAAATTTCTTCCTTTTCTTTAGTATCTGAAACTAATAATTTTCTAAATTCACCTTGAGGAAGTAATACGATTTGTTTGAATTGATCTGCATTAATCCCTAATAATTCTTCTACTTTCTTATTAACGATTGAAGTTTTATTAAATTCCTGACAATAAGGTACTTTTTCCTCATCCTCAATTTTATAAAACTCGATTTTATCGCCAGTAATTCCTTTATTTTGTTTCTTTTGATGGCCTTTTTGTCTAAAAATATTATAATGATTTCCTTTTAATTCAAATGTCAATTCAACACTAGTATATAGATCATCATCAGCAAAATGACTTCGAAGCAATGTTTGGTCATTCCTATTTTCACCGCTCGCTTCTCCAAAAAGAGCAAAACAAATTCCATCAAATATTGTTGTTTTACCTGCACCGGTTGGACCAGTTATTGCAAATAGTCCTTTTTCGTTTAGTCGACTAAAGTCAACATGCACCTTATCCTTGTAAGGTCCAAATGCATGAAGTACTACTTTTAATGGCTTCAAATCTATTCCTCCCTTACAAAGATTTCTTGAATAATCTCTTTTATAAATTGTTCATCTTCAATTTTCAAATCTTCATTTTTCATTTCTTTATAAAAAGATTGGAACAACTCAAGTTGATTTTTTGATTGTTTTTCCACTAAACTCAGTTGATTTGTTTTATCTGTTTGTAATGTCGTTCGCTTTCGACTAACATGCATTGCATTTGGATAAACTGTTCTAATTTGCTCCATCGGATGTACAACCATATGCTCATCAGTTAATTTTACAAATACATAATCATGATTTACAGAATGCTGTCTAATTTCCTCAATCGTTCCTTCGATCGATCTTAAATCTCGTTTTGGATGAAAATCTTTCTTAACGACTGATAGCTCACCGTTAGCTTTTAAATCAACAATTAAGCAGCCTTTTTTATGGTTTTCTTCAGAAAGTGAGTACTTTAAAGGTGACCCTGAATATCGAATTGATTGATTTCCTACAAAATGTGCCCGATGTAAATGTCCTAGGGCCGTATAATTAAAATGTTTAAAATTATGATGTGAAACGTATTCAGCTCCTCCAATAGAGAGTGTCCGTTCACCCTCTGTCTCTTCATCTGAAGGCTCCCCATTATTTGTTACGAATGCATGTCCAACAAATACATTTCGTACTGATGAGTCTAATTCTTCATCTCTTATTTTATTTATGATTGCTTTCATCGCGTCATCATGTGAATGAATATCTTCGTTTTGTAAAATATAACGTACAATACTTGGTTCTGCATACGGAATTAAATAAAAATGAACTTCACCTTCATCATCATTTAAAATAACTCTCTTAAATGGGGTTTGAAATTTCCCTACTAAATATAAGCCTTCTTTTTCCATAAAACGGCTACCAAATTCAATTCGTTCAGCGCTATCATGATTTCCAGAAATCGCAAGAATGGGGGTATTACATTCAATGACAATTTTATGGAATACTTCATTTAATAGTTCAATCGCCTCAGTTGGAGATATACTTTTATCATATAAATCGCCTGCTATAACAACAGCATCTGGCTTTTCTTCTTTAATTATTGAAATGAATTCATCTAATATAAATCGTTGGTCTTCAGTCATATGTACACCATGTACAATTTTACCAAGGTGCCAATCTGCTGTATGAATAAACTTCATTAAATACACCTCATCATTTTATTTACTTTCATTGTTACTAAATTTATAGAACAACTTTTCTATCTTATATTTTACATCAACATACGAACGTTTGTATGCTTTTTAATCACATTAATTTTAAAAATGAATTATTAAGTTAAAATAATTGAAATACTAATTAATATGATTCAAAATAAACCTATCATAGCTTTAGGAGGCAATTATGGAAAAAATAGAAGATGTAAAAAAATACGAGGAAATAATTAGAAGTGAAAAGCCAATCGTGGTGAAGTTTTATGCAACTTGGTGTCCTGATTGTACACGTTTAGATGCTTTTATCGGAGACGTAATTGAAGAGCACCCATCATTTACTTGGTACACAATGGATCGCGACGAATTTCCAGAAATCGCTAGTGAACAACAAGTAATGGGAATTCCAAGTTTGCTTGTATTTAAAGAAGGCGAAAAAATTGGACATTTACATAGCGCAAATGCAAAAACGCCAGAATCAGTTGAAGAATTTTTATCAACTTTTGAATAACATCAAGTAAGTTAATCAGACTGGGATTATCCCTAATATCTAAATAAAATAAATTAAACCACAAGGTGATTGAACCTTGTGGTTTTTCGTATGCATTATTACCCTTTTATGCTGTTCTTTTTTCCTGGCCATTTATTGGCAATTTGGACTTGATTTATAATTTCATTGAAGATGTTGTTCAATTTTCTTAAGTCACAAATCAGAAACAAAAAGAAACACCTATATCATTTCAATTATAGGTGTAATTTTTTCATATTCAATTAAAGCTGTTTTCTTTCATGTAAATTAATAAATACATTTTTACAAATACTATACCATGCATATCCTACTAACCAGCCAGCAATAATATCAGAGAAATGATGCACATGTAGGTAAATTCTGCTCATTGATATTAAAAATATCATTAAAAGGACAATAAATTGAATCATTTTTTTGTGTTTCATCATTTCAGGTTGAATGACAATTAAAATAAATCCTAATGTTAAAAAGAAGGATGTTGCCATAACTGCATGACCACTTGGGAAACTAAATCCACTTTCCACATAGTACATTGAACTTGGTCGTGGTCTTTCATATAGGTCTTTTAAAAATGAAACAACCACTCTAGCTGTCAATAATGTAATAATTAACGATAAACCAGTCCAAATGCGCTTACGTATAATTGAATAAACTAAAACAATAACTGCAAATGTTAAATACATTTTTGAAGAACCAAAATCTCTTAAAAAATAACAAAATGAATCTAGTGCGTCTGTTCGAATAAATTCAAAGAATTTAAACGCTGAATTGTCCAAACTCCGAATCATTTTTGAATCATAGATTAGTCCTAAAATAACAAATAGAAAAATAGAAGTAAAAATTAGTATCCAATTATTTTTTTTCATAAATTCCTCCAAAATAAAATCCAGTTATTGCATCTTAATTGCTTGTACTTTGGATACACAAAAGAAAAACGACGAGAGCTCCCGTCGCCACTTTCATGACTATTCTTCTTCTTCATCAATTTCATCAATCATACATTTTTCCAGTAAGTATTCAAAAGTAATATCCGCTAGTTCCTCAATTTCTTCTTCCTCAGGAACATAACCCCGCTGAATGAGCTGTTGATAGAAAAATTCTGCTATTTCTTCCGTATCAATAACTACCTCAATTTCTTTCACTAGCATCACCCCTTACTAGTTAATATGTGAAAAATGAGAAAATATGAAAAAAACCTTACCAAGCACAAAAAAATATTAATATGTAACCTTTAGCATAATACAACATTGACAAGCATATATTCAATTAAAACATGTTAAAGGAGCGAGATTCCAATGATAAAAATGGACAAGCTAGCTAATTTAAAAGAAATTATGGTTAATGATGAACTGTTTGAAGAAGCTGTTGAAAAACTGACGACAATTGCATTTTTTATTTTAATAGGGATAGGCATACCTTTTATGATTCATATAATTCTACAATTATTGTAGAATATCCTCTCTCTCAATTTGTTTTCTTCTCTGAGAATTTATTTAAATTTTT
This sequence comes from Gottfriedia luciferensis, assembly GCF_001712755.1. Taxonomy (GTDB): domain Bacteria; phylum Bacillota; class Bacilli; order Bacillales; family Bacillaceae_G; genus Gottfriedia; species Gottfriedia luciferensis_B. The sequence goes on along the minus strand of NZ_MDKC01000001.1, from coordinate 264,119 downwards.
AAGCACTAGATCCATCACAATTTTATATTCTTCGTCTTGGAAGATTGAATATAAAACTGCGTAATCATTATATATATCTAATAATCCATCAATTATTTCTTGTTTTGTTGTTTTATTTCTGTTTTTATTAAAATCATTCATTGAGCGAAGTTTTTCTAAGTCTAATTTTGTAATGCCATTTTTATCATTTCTTAGTTTTTTTAGAATTGCATTTGCAGTTTGTGCTGATGCAATTAAGGTTAAATCTGTTTCATCGGCTTCTAACCATTCTCCATCAGTAATACGCGCTAATTCGTAAATTGTATCTTCCCATGCGTCATTTTTATATCGCCAAACCTCTGTACGGTACCCCACAATTCGAAATATTTCTTTTTCATAGCCATTGACTTGAACTAGATCTCCGAAAGAAAATGAATAATTTACTTCTATCCATTCTTTTTCAAGTTTTTTCCCATCATATTCGTTGAGAAGCTGAAGAGTATTCTCAACATAAAGTCCGTCATGATTATTGACTTCATAAACAAAAACGCCGTCCATCAGTTTAATATTTATTAACTTTCTATTTTTATTGGCTATTGAGACAAAAAAAGACCACTCAAGTTTAAGTGAGTGGCTTATTAGGTGTTTTTATTTTTATATCCTCGTTTTTTATTTTTAAAGTTAATTTTAGTAATGCTTCTGCAGCAAGTTTTGCATTTAACGTTCCAATTTCTTCATATTTAAACTGACCCATGAAGAAACACCCCTCTATAGACTATTCAAAGGTCTAGTCTATAGTTCACTAAAGTAGGTATTGTAGTCGGATATAAGAAAAATAGATAAGGCATAAAAAAAACAACCCTCCTAAATTAAATGAGTTGTTTCAGCGTGAAAACAAAAGGCAAAAAACTTGATTTTCAGCCTTTTTATGATTAGCTAATTTCAGTTTTACTTATTTATTAACAGATGTAAACATATTAAAGCTATCCTCAATACGATGGTTAAAGTTTGTATGTACTGCTCTTAAAGATTGCAAGTAATGTTCATTTAATGATGACCATACTAGATCTCTTTCCTTTAAACTCTCTATGTAGTATTTTCCAGTTTGTTCATATTGCTCTTCTACCCTTTCAATTAACTCAACTGAAGCTTTGAACGGAGTAGATAAAAACTCACCAAATTTATTTACCGTTTCTTCAAATAGATTAACACTTGATTGAACTGATTCATCAGTTTTTGCAAATTTAATTCTTGATGTATTTTCTTTTATATGATTATTAAAGTACTTTATTTCATCAAATAAACCATTAACTGCATTACGATATTCCTCATTAAATTTCCTTGTTTCTTTTAACACTTTTATAAACGAATCTAACCTTTGTACTCTACTGTCTCTTATGTATGTCAAACTACTTTCGTATTGATCCCAGAGCGTATTAAAAAAAGGATCCATAAAATATTTTTCTACTTTCTCGTCTTTAATTTTTTGACCTTCTGCCTTTGGTTTTGAAGCTTTCTGTGTCGTCAAACTTCTTCCTCCTCTTTTGGATTCGAATTTTTCTCTATTTTATCCTCTCTTTGAAATGGAGGAATGTAGAGCTCAAGAAAACTAGTATACATTTTGAAAAATTGATCAAGCATTGATTGATAAAGTTCAAGTTGTCTTGCATTACTTGTTAAGTATGCCTTCCCAGCTTCTGTAATTGAATAACAGCGCTTAGCAGGTCCGCTTCCTTTCGTATCCCATTCCGATTGTACAAGATTTTCTTTTTCTAGTTGTCTTAATAATCGATATAAATTTCCTTGGTCAAGTGTTTGAAAACCGAATGCTTGGAGCTTTTGAATTAAATCATAGCCATGAAGTGTCATCCGACTAAGAAGTAGAAGAATAAAAGGCATAATAAAATTTTTCGAAGGAGTAATATTTTTATCTTTCTCATTGTTCATTGGTAACACCTCTATAAAAAATCTAATAGGTGTATTTTACACATATATGAATATAGCGTCAATACAGTAAATATAATTTATTATAAATTTTCAAAAAACTTCAAACATAGCGTTTATTCGTTAAATATTTTAGTAAAAAAATACAAAGGAGTGATAAAGTTGTACGTTATAAAAACCGAAAGTATCAAACTGTATTATGATCGGTTAGGTACTGGAGAACCTCTCGTATTAATTCATGGTCTTGGAGAAGTAAAAGAAAGTTGGTTTAAACAATATGAACTAGCGAATGAGTTCGATTTAATTATTCCTGATTTGCGTGGCCATGGAGAAAATGATTTAACTGAAGGCATCTCAATTAAGAATTTCGCAAAAGATGTACTTGATTTAATGGATGAGTTAGGAATTGAAAGTGCGCATATTTTAGGCCTATCTATGGGTGGGACTGTTGCACAAGAGATGTACCGTCAAGCACCTAAACGATGTCGCTCTTTAATCCTAGTTAGTACATTTCATTTTGCTCCAAGACTACTAGGTTTATGGTTTATTCATTATAAGGAGCTTCGTTCAAAAATTTTCACACCCCAGCAGATAATAGAAATGACAGCAAGAACATGCCTTTTTTCATGGGAAAAAGAGTCATTACAACAATTTAAACAATATTATCGCCCAAACCCAGAAGGATTTGACAGGTCAATGAGAGCATGTTTTAAGGTTGATAATAGAGAATTGTTACCAAATATAAAGGTACCAACGCTTATTATTGGTGGTCAGTATGATCCGATTACGCCAGTATGGCTCCAATTAGTAATGCATAAAAGTATCCCGAATTCAAAATTAGTTATTTTCAAAAATACCGGCCATGTAACCAAAATGGAAGCCGCAGAAAAATTTAATCACACGATCAGCTCTTTTTTAAATAAACATGAACCCGTTAAGATTTAAAATTAATTTCTAACAAACATTAGCAACCTATTCCCAGCTTGATGAGAGAGTTAGCTTATCAACGTATTACAATCTAAGTGTACTATTCTAAAAAAAGCCTCCATATAGTTTAACAAAAACGGGAGGGTACGAAAATGTACGAGAATTGGCTAGATACATTATCATCTAATGATTTATTTCTGACCTTTCTATCAATATTAATTGGTGCAATCGGTGGTTATGCCAATATACTATTAGCTAATGAGGGCTACATTAGAAGTTATCGGTTTAAAGATTCTGATGGTAGAGAAAGATATTCACTTGGTTCTAAGCGTGAAATAATTCTTGGAGCAATGGCAGGGTGTATATCATACCTTATTGCTGTACTAACGACAAATGATCAAACTCCTGTATCGATTATCATTTATGCTTTTATTTGTGGAGTTAGTGGCGGTGCTTATTTAGAAAGATTGGTTGATAAAAACGTTAATAACAAAATCATTGATTTTAGTTCAACGCTTGAAGAAATGGAGAAAGAGAAAAATGAGAACAAAAAGACAAGTGCCCCTTCGAATAACACGGGAAATGTGCATCAAACAGATACTGGTGTTGTTGATGCAATAGATCTAAATAATGAAAATGACAATACTAATGAAGAAGTAGATTTTCATTACAATATTTTAATGAAAAGGCTAAAATGTGCAAGAAGTACTAAGGAAGCTGAAAAATATTTTAATGAATTAGTTCGATTGATCAATAACAGATAAATGTTTAAAATTGCATACAAAAAAGTTCAGTTCTATCTTTCGGAGATGAAACTGAACTTTTTTTTAACTTTAAAATTCTCAAAACAGAAAATAGGTGTGCAATGTGAGTTTTCTCGTTTCATGGAATGATCATCGCTGCATTAGAACCATTCTATTTTAATAGTGGCAATTTCCTTACTTCGAGTCGTATCATGACTTGAATCCATATTGCTACTAAAATATATTTTATTAATAAAAGTCTTTAAAAATTGATTACATATTTCAGGATCGATTACTTCTAAATTGTCTAGCGTTTCAATGATTTTCTCTATTTTTTGACTCTCATCTTTTTCATTTCTTACATTCTCTATTTGGATCTGATAGAGTTCAATTTGCTCATTCATTTGATTCATTTGACCAATTAGTTCATTTTTTAGTTCTTCATATTCCTTTTTAGTAATTTCTCCATCCATTCTCATTTCTCTAACGTTATTTTGTCTTTTTTCAATTTTATCCTTTTGTTTGATTAATGAGACGAGTTCAGTTGTTAATCTTTGTTCTAGTTCGATTGTTTTCTGAGAATATAGTATTTTTAACGCGTTCTCTAGCTCTATTTTTTTTTCTTTTATACTTTTTAAAACAAATTCTTCAACCAATTGATATTTATAGCCGCGATCTTTACACTGATTGTTTGATATTTTATTTGAACATGATTTTATAAAATCAATTTTTGAATTATCTTTTTGAATATATCGCTTCCGCCCACAGCAATTGCAGTATATTAAATTTTGTAACCTACGTACCTCTTTTCGGTTTTGAAAATAAACATTTTTATTATTTTCTAATATTGTTTGGACGGCAAAGAATTGCTCTTTTGTTATGATTGCCTCATGTGCATCTTCAATAAAAACTTCATCTATAATTTTATTATGAATACGTCTTCTAGCCTGTATGGCTCCATAATATACAGGATTCGTACGTAATTGGCTAATATGTGATGTAGTAAGGATTTTACCTTGTCTACTCCTCCAATTTAACCTATTTAATTGCCGTGCTATTTCATTGACTGAAACCCGTTCAAATGATTTATCGAATATTAGTCGAATGATCTTTGCTTCCTCTTCAATGATTTCTAATTTTTTTTCCGAATTTTTTCGATATCCAAGTGGGGTTTTATTACTCATTACCCATTTTCCTTGCTCCGCTGCTGCTAATCGCCCTCTTGATAACCGCTTTTTTATCTGCTTATATTCAAAATTAGCCAATACTGCCTGAAATGAAAATAACATTTCATTCGTTTCCTGGGATAAATCTATTTTACCTTGTGGGGTTAATATTTTAATATCATTTAAGATTAATACTTGCTTGATTTGTTCAGCATGTGCATTATCACGTGAAAGACGATCTATATCCATAATGATCAAATAATCAAATTCATGTATTTTCTTAAGCAATAAATTTAATTGCTCACGATCCGTATTTACACCACTCGAAATTTCCTGATAAATGATATAGTTTAAATTATGTTGATTAGCAAGCTTAATCAAAGCGTTTTTATGATTAAGTAAAACTTCATCTACATCTTTTTGCTCTTCATTTCTTGACAGTCTGAGATAGATAGCTGCTAACATGTAATCACCTTAGCATTAAGCATTTTACGTAAGTGATGAATTCCCAATAAAAATAGAAAGTTTATATTTGTTATCTTACCGACAGTACCATATAACGTAATCACGACAATATCATCTACGTTATATTTTGGTTGTTTTTTCTTTGTCATACTTCTTACCTCCTTCTCCATACGTCGTGACTAATTCGTTTTTACTGTATACTATGCAACCGATAGATAATTGTCTGTCATTTTCATAGTAAATAAAAAAAGGGATTAGCCTATTTTGTAGGTAAGAATATAATAGCTAGTTTCAAAAATGGTAGAATCAATAAATTAATGGGATATCTTGTAAAAGTGTTCAATAAAAAAAAGATGCAACTTAGTTAAACTAAGCCACATCTTATTGATCTTCTAAATATAAGTTCCATGCTTCATCAAAAACGCTCATCGATTGATGGAAAGTTCCATCAAACTCTAAATACGAGCTAATTTCGTCATAGCTTGAAGAATGTTTTGGAAATGAGTGATCATTAAAAAGATGATCTGCCAATATTCCAATTTCATTAGGAATTTTATAGTTTCTATGCTTCATCATATAATGGTAAAATGACTTTCTCATGATTCTCCCTCAGTTTAATTATTTATTTTGTCTGTTTTTCTTAAAATATTACTACTTTTTGAATATGCTTAATACTATAACAGATTTATTTTATATTTTAAAAATACTCGTTCTATGACGAGAAGTCAAAATAATTTCTTTTTAATAATCTCGGTTGCTTCATTAATTCATCAAATGTAACTGAAACCGGAAGTAAATTTGTTGAAATAAGAAATAACTGATCCTCTATTGATTTGACCATCTCTTCTTTTTGATAGGTAAATTTACACTGATCACAATGAAATGATGGTACTCCTGTAATAGTGATTGCTCGGGAACCATCCGGTAATTCCCAATGTACAACTGCTTTTGTTTCCTTTATATTCTCCTCACCGCACCAATCACATTTTAAAGTATTATTCATCTTTCTTTACACTTCCATCCATTTTTTGAATTTGTGATTGAAACTTTTTCTCTTTTAGTTCATCCCTTTTTTCTCGTTTATTTTTTAATGAACTATGTGTTGGATCTGTTTGATATTGTTCTCTCTTTTTCATTCTTTCTAAATCTGAAGGAATAAGACTTTGCACCTGATCATTCATGATACTAGCAATACCAACCTTAGCTGCCTTCTTTAAATAATCAGGGTAAACTAGTGAAAAATACTCTTCAGCCGTATCCTCTTTATAGTTTTCAGGCTCTGGATAAGATGTGATGACACCCTCAAAATTCCTTAGTACGGTTTTTTTACTGCTTTGAGAGACGATATAGTTTGGTTGAAGTGAGATTTTACCTCCTCCGCCTGGTGCATCTACTACAAATGTAGGTACTGCATAACCAGATGTATGCCCACGTAATCCCTCAATAATCTCCAAGCCTTTAGCAACTGGTGCTCTAAAATGACCAATTCCTTCTGATAAATCACACTGATAAATATAATATGGTCGGACTCTTATTTTTACTAAGTCATGCATTAACTTTTTCATAATCGGTACGCTGTCATTAATCCCTGTTAAAATAACTGATTGGTTCCCAACTGGAACGCCAGCATTTGCAAGCATTTCACATGCTTTTTTTGCTTCTTCGGTTACTTCAATGCTCGTATTGAAATGAGTGTTTAACCAGACAGGATGGTATTTTTTTAATATTTCACATAGGTTTTCAGTAATTCTTTGTGGGAATACTACTGGTGCTCTAGTACCAATTCTAATAATTTCGACATGATCGATTGCTCTTAAATTTTTTAAAATATATTCCAAAATATTGTCATTAATTAATAATCCGTCTCCACCTGAAATAAGTACATCTCTTACTTCTTCATTTTCACGTATATAGGCGATTGCTTCATCTAATTGTTTTTTCGGTACTCCCATTCCAATTTGACCTGAAAATCGACGTCTTGTACAGTAGCGACAATACATTGAGCATTGATTTGTCACTAAAAAAAGCACTCGATCTGGATATCGATGAGTTAATCCAGGAACTGGACTATCATCATCCTCTCCTAGTGGATCTTCCGAATCATATTTTGTTTTATTTAATTCTTTACTAATTGGTACAGACTGCATTCTAATGGGACAACGTGGGTCAGTTGGATTCATTAAAGAAGCATAGTAAGGAGTAATATTTAATGGAATGGTTTTAGTTGATATTCTAACCCCTTCTTCTTCATCCGGAGTTAAATCGATTACTTGTTTCAAATCATCCAATGTTCTGACTGTATTCGTTAATTGCCATAGCCAATCGTTCCATTGTTCATCCGTAACATCTTTCCATAGAGGAATATCTTTCCAATGTCTTTGAGGTTTATAAAGTTGATTTTTCATTTATGGTCCTCCTTGTTTAATAGGACAATTTAAATTTACTAAATTAAGTAAAAATTTCTAGTTATATACCTACTTCTTTATATGCACTAAATAAAAAGTTGGTGAAAAAAGTAAAACTCAAAAAACAGTATGAATACCGTGTAAAAATGAAATAAACCGACTAACTAAATGTTAGTCGGTTTCTGTGGCTGACGCTCAATAGTTTTTAGCAAGTTACAAAAGACGCACCGATGATAATTAATAAAATAAATAACACAACGATTAACGCAAATCCTCCGCCGCATCCAAAGCCACCGCCGCAGCCGCCGTAGTAAGGTGAATATCCCTTCATAGTAGATTGCCTCCTTCACTTAACTTTTAGAAATCACAATAAAGTATATGTCAGGTTCACAATCCTTGTTACATAGGCATTTGACTATATTTCGTGCAAAATTAAATAGATTTTTGGATATAAACATGATCTTATAAATCTAAACTGATTGATATATGAATGAGTAATCAATTTGCGAAAAATCAACTTTAAGAAATAAAAAAGTCTTGAGAAAACTTCTCTCAAGACTCTAATACTTAATATATAAATGATAAGATATATGTCCAAATACAAACAAATGCTAGTAATCCAAAACTATATTTTAAAGTCATCTTTGTTAATGTTGATTCATTACCTGTTTCACCTACTGCAGCTGTTGCGATTGCGATCGACTGAGGTGAAACTAGTTTTGCTATTACCCCACCTGCAGTATTTGCTGATACCAATAACGAAGGATTTGTACCTAAAATATTACCTGCTGAAACTTGAATTGGAGCGAATAAAGTATTGTTGTTTACGACCGAACCAGTCATAAATACCCCAATCCATCCTAATATTGGAGATAAGAATGGAAATGCATCTCCAGTGTGTGCGACTGCTTGACTTAAAGCACTTGTTAATCCTCCATATGTCATCAATTTTGCGATACTAATAATGGCACAAATCATTATGATTGGTATCCAAAATTCTGAGATTGTTTTTTTAAGAAGTGCTAAACCCTTCTTTACATTTATTGATTTAGAAGAGAAAATTGTAACTAATCCTGCTAATAATATTGCTGTACCTGTTGCTCCTATTAAATCAATGCTGACATTTATCGTAGAACCTGGAACAACGAATTTTATTACGGTAGCATCTAGTGCTCCTCCATCAGCGAATAAACCTTTAAATGATTTTAAGCTCCAAATTAATACAAAGATTGTTAGTAAATAAAATGGTGACCATGCTTTAATCACATCAGCCATTGAATAAGATTCAGTTTTAAACTCTTTTCCATTTAGTAAGAATATATTTTTAGGTTGCCATTTTTTAAGAAATAATGCTAAAACACCCATTGTTAATAATGAAGGAATGATATCTGCTAACTCTGGACCTAAAAAGATTGTCATAATTGCTTGAGAAACTGTATAAGTAATAGACGTTACTAAAATTGCAGGTAAAACTTCTTTAATTCCTTTAATTCCATCGATTAACCAAATTAACAGAAATGGAATCGTAAAATTAATAATCGGTAATGTTAGGGCAGTCATGATTGAAACTTTCATTGACGTTACACCATGTAATCCAAATGTATCAATAATTCCTACAGGTATTCCAATTGCCCCAAAAGCACCAGATGCACCATTTGCAATTAAACATAGCATAGCTGCTTGTAATGGTTTAAAACCGACTGAAACTAATAAAACCGCACAAATAGCAATCGGTACGCCAAAACCCGCTGCTCCTTCAAGAAATGCGTTAAAACAAAATCCAATCAATAAAAACTGGATCCGTTGATCACTCGAAATACCAACTATACTGCTACGTAAAATATCAAACTTCCCAGATTCTACTGTTATTTTGTATAACCACACAGCCATTACAATGATATAACCAATCGGCCATAATCCTTGAATGGTTCCTTGAGCAACACTTCCGATCGATTCCCCTAAAGGTAGTTTAAAGATAGTTAGTACGATTATAAACGTAATTCCAAGGTTTAATAATGCTGCATAAATACCTTTCATTTTTAACACTGTTAAGCATAAAAGAAATAAAAGAATCGGTACAGCCGCAACTAGTGCTGAAATTGCGAGATTATCAAATGGATTAAAACTATCTACTAACATTTGGTTTACTCCCTTGTTTTAGGCTTTTTAGATTTAACCTACAAAATCTATCATCCAACCTAATTATTTTGTTAAATTACTTCACAAACATTATTATTTTTAATATTGCCTTATAAAATAATTAATATTATTTCAAAATCGCCATACAAATTGTGAATAATTTCACAAGTTGTTATAAAAAAACAAATCATTTTGCTAAATTTCTCGGTTTTATTTGTGAATTATTTAACAATAATAATTGTATACTATGAATTATTTCATAACAATCAACTATTATTTCCATTTATGGAAAAATAGGGTAATTTTTGTTTTCTTTTTTGTTACGTATTTTCAAAATATTACAGGGGAAATATAAACTAAAATACATAATTAGATCAAATAACAAATAGAAGGAGTAATAGATTCATGTCAAAGTTCTTGCGAATATGCCTTCTTTCTTTTCTTGTTTTCTTACTGACCAGTTGTCAAATTAAACCATCAGATCGTGGCCAAAGCCAATCAACTCCACTAAGTGAGCAAAAAATGAGCTTTAAAAATAAACTTTTAAAAAACTCATTATTTTTCCTTGTTATAGGAGTTGATTCTCGGGGCGAAAAAAATTCACGTTCAGATAGTATTGCAGTAGTTCAATATAATGTTGATGACCGAACTTTAAAAGTTGCCTCAATTTTAAGGGATTCATATGTTAAAATTAAAGGATATAAGTATGGTTACGGAAAAATAAATCAGGCCTATTATTTAGGTGGAGAAAAATTACTAAAAGAAACAATTTATAATAATCTCGGTATTCCAATTGACCATACAGTTATAATCGACTTTAAAGGTTTTGTTGGGATTGTAGATACACTTGTTCCAGAAGGTATAACAGTTAATGTAAGTCAATCAATCATTAATGATATGAACTTAAAAATGAAACCTGGAAATAATAGACTACACGGTGAACAACTCTTAAAATACGTACGTTTTAGACATGATCATGATAATGATTTTGGAAGAGTTCAACGCCAGCAAGAAGTGTTGTTAAAAGTCGTAAGTGCAGTCAAAGAAAAGTTAAATACTTTTGGTGGGATCGCTAGAGTACCTCTTTTATTAGACGAAACAACAAAATATGTTTCAACTGACTTAAAACTAGATGAAATACTTTCGCTTGCTTCTATTGCATTTTCTCAACCTATTGAAAAAATTGATCGCTTAAGTATTCCTGTAAATGCTGGTTTTACAAACGAAACGGTTGAACATTCAGGAGCAGTACTAAAATTAGACTTTTCTAAGAACAGACAAACAATTAAACAATTTTTTAAAGCGCCTGCACCAGTAATAAATAGTAAAGATAGTAATAAAAAGTTAAAAAACAAATGATAAGTTGAACTTCACAAAAAAGAGAAGGTTGTAATCCTTCTCTTTTTCAGTGTGTTAAAATTTAAAACTGTATGTGGAACATTATCTAAGTTAAAATTCATTTTTTTATATTTATTAACGATTAACAATTTTATTTGTTAAAGTCTTTCAACAATTTATATATTGTAATTGTTTTTTCGAAAATTAAAAATGTTAAGATTAAATTTTATATTTCTCGTTTTAAATGATTAGTTTATAAGTTGATGTTCAAACTCAATTATAAACTGATTAATTTTCCGTTAATGTTACACTAAGAAAAGGCTTTTTGATTACGTTTTTATTGTATACTTTTTTTGATGAAAAAGTTGATTGGAACGGAGGGGTGCTCGACTCCTATGGGATTAGCGGGAAGGCTGAGACCCCGCAGGCTTGCCGAGGAGGCTCAGGTCTCGCCCCATGGAAAGCGAGTATCCTGTAGTGGAAATCAACCTCACTCTACTCCTTTTACGAAAATTTGATAATTTATTGACAGGGTGTTTTTCAACTGCATGAAAAAAGAGAAGGTTGTAATCCTTCTCTTTTTGTTATCTCGTTTATCTTTTGCTTTTATCTTTTTACAAGCTCTAAAATTGTTTTATTTCTTGATATCATTGATTAAAAGAAATCACTTTATAAGTATCAGATGAGTACTCCAAGATTGTGATACTAGCGTTTTTTATTTCTAATTCAATATTAAATTCCTCTGAAAACTTTTTTACTATATTACGAATCGTATTTCCATGAGTGACAATTAATACATTCTCATCGTTTTTATTATTTTCGATAATTAATTCATTTAGCCCCTTTTCAATTCGATCCCATAGTTCGGAGTAACTCTCGGCATGATGGTATGGATCAGATTCTTTTATAAAATTTGTAATATCTTCTAGGGACCGATTTCTTAATAATTCTCTAAAGGAAGTATAACCGTGATCATTTGCAACTTTACCTAGGGCAACTGCTGAAAATTCACCTTCAAAACTACCAAAAAAGGACTCTCGGAAGGCTTTTGTTTTTCTAATAACAGGAATTTCGTAACTGTTTTGTTGTAAAATTAGTTCAGCCGTTTCAACAGTTCTACCAGAATCGCTAGTAAATACACGGTCAAATTGGATATCTGACAATCTATTGCCACATTCAATCGCTACTAGTTTTCCTTCTTCTGTTAACGGACTGTCGGCCCATCCTTGCATTCTTTTATAACGATTTAAATAAGTTTCACCATGTCTAATTAAATATAAATGAATTCTATTCTTCATCTAATCACCCGCAATGTGAATTTTAAAATTCCTTATTTGCATTTGCCAAAACCTTACCTAAATAGATCCCACTAGCCGCTGCTTGGGATAATGAGTGGGTTACTCCAGAGCAATCTCCAATTACAAATAATCCTTCTAAACTCGTTTGAAAGTTTGAATTGGTTTCTATAATCGGTGAATAAAACTTCCCATCCATTCCGTAAAGTAGTGTATCCTCATCAATTGTCTCTCCAATAAATTCTTCCAATTGTTTCAAAAATCCTTGTAAAATTGTTAAATATAAATTAGGAACTTCATTTTTAAGGTCACCACAATCGGCATCTAATGTTGGCTTTATTCTGTTTTTTTCCATTTTCACATTAGTTGTAGACTCACCTTTAAGTAAATCACCTAATCGTTGTACGACGATACGATCTATACCATTATTTATTTTACCTATAATTTTATTTGCGTAAAAATTTGCTTCTTTCAGTGTTGGAAAATATTTAGGTGTGAATAAAGTAAAATTTAAATTCGTTGTTCCTGATTCCTTTTCCTTAAAATTTTGTCCGTCAGGCATAACTAATCCTTCTTGAAACTTTCGAACGATTCTACCTTTTGGATTCATACAATATGTAGTTGAAATCAATTCATCATATTCAAAAGCAAGTTTCGTTTCGAATGTGTCTTGTAAAATTGAGCGAAGCTGTTGTTCTTTCATTTCGACTCTAATTCCTAAATCTAAACGAGTTCTACCTTGTTTAACTCCTAGTGAAGCACACTGTTCATTTAACCATTCTGTTCCGGATCTGCCAGTTGCAAATACTACATTTTTAGATTCGAATTTTCCTAAGTTAGTATCTAAATAGAATAAATTATTCTCCTTTTTAATATCTAGAATATCAACTTCAAAGCAAATATCAATCCTACTAGATAATTCGTTATATAATCGTTCGAATATTTCTGTTGATAGACCCGAACCGAGATGTCTAACTTCAGTAGTTAACATATGTAACTTGCAATCCTCGGCTTTTTTAGCCAAATTTTCATTTACAGTCGAATATTTTTCTACAGAACTGCCCCCAAAAAGGCATAGTAGATCGTCAACCTCTCTCATCAATTGTTCAAGATTTTCTCTGCCTACCTTTTGAGCTAATTCACCCCCAAAATCACATGAATAATTAAATTTCCCTTCAGATTTACCAAGCCCTGCAAAGCCATAAAATTTACCACAAACGTCGCAATCGCATATGCCACCTTTGTCTATAGCACAGTTCCTATCTTCTAAAGTCTTTCCTTTTTCAAGTATTAATACTTTTTGATTTGATTGTAATAATGTATATGCTAAAAAAATGCTACTTACACCTGAACCGATAATTGTAATATCATACATCTTTTTTCACCTTCTAGATTTTTTTCACTTATTCTAATTGTACAATAGTTATTATACTTAAGTGAAATCCCCAAATATTGTTGGACAGAATTTATCCAAAAAAAACACGCCTTATTTAGCGTGTTCAAGAATTTTTATTCTTATCCTTATCTTTAAACTCTAAAATGGCGATCACAAACATACCAAAGCTAATCATTAGTGATAAAACTTCGAAAGTAATAATATAAACCGCCTCCTTACTTTTAAGCCTTCCCGGAACCAAGTTTGTCCTATACATTCAATTATTGTTTATTTTTTAAATTTTGAAATCTCTATTAAAAAAAGGAGCATCTAGCAAGATTACTCATTGAGCTATTAATCCAATTTCTTCCACTATCCTTTTAAGGTCTATTTTTTGTAAAAAATTGGAACAATATCACTATAGGAGGAATGTAAATGGAGCATTTCGAAGCATTTTTGAATAGTAAGAATTGGATTGATAATGATTTAGATGCAAGGTATATAAATATAAACCATCCTTATGCGATTTTAATTTCTGGAGAAGAAGGCCAAATTACTCTTAGGGGAAACACCGGTATAGATAATGGTCAAAACGGAGAAGAAATTTACTCCTTTACATCATTAAGAGAGCTTCAAGAGTGGTTTGAAGAAAATATTGGGGAATGAATTAGTGCAAAATGAGATAAGTTATCCTACTCATGCCATAATTTTAGATTATTGGCTGAGTTTTTTTATTGCATTGCAATAAGCTTAAAAAAATTCTATTAATCTAATAGAATGTAAAAATTAACTTTATTGGAATTAAAAAAGCAATATACATAAAGGAAATTGAAGCATTTGCAACGAATAATTTTCTTTGGAGGTGTTAGATATGAGCAGTAAAAATAATGAATTGAATTGTAATAAGGAAGATTTGTATCTAGAGGTAATCAACGAAATGAAGGGAATACAAATTCATTTGTTAGAAGAGATCACTCGTTTAAGCAGCGAGGTTAATTTTCTTATTTCAGTTGTTTTACCAAATATAGATCGAGATAATTTAAATAATCATCAATTGGCCATGTTCGGTGAAATCGTATTGAATAAAAGAAGTTAAAGACAATTACGAAAAATTGATAAGTCTATGAGGCAATCAAACCAATTATGTTACGCAAATTACTTCTCTTTTACCTCTTATAACCACTTAAAATCGATTGTTGGATTGATGAACATGAATCCATGGAAGTAAAAATAGTTAAAGTAAAAATAGAAAATATCTTTTTTCTTTATTTAGTTTTACTCTTCAATCTTTTTTAGAGAAAACTTTACCATTATTTAATTGACACCAGTCCAATTCTGTTGTATCACTATATTTTGCGTTAAATTCATCGATCGAAAGGAAAACTTCAATATTACCTTTTTCCAGCTCTAAAAGAAGCGTATATGGAGTTAATCCGTAAACATTCGAAACAGCAATTAATTCACCTATATGTATTTTTTCTGAAAAATCAATTTTATCTTCCATTTCACTCTCACCTTACCATTTAGAATTTAAAGTCTACTATATACTTTTATATACTGCCCTTAATTCAAGTATATCTTCAATAATTCTTCAATCTAAAATTTTGTAGATTTTGATTAATTAACTAAAAGTACGAGAACAATCTTCATTACAAATTGAAAAAAGGTAAAAATGACTCAAGTATTTTTCTTGAGTCATTTTATTGTCATTTACTTACCGAAACATTTGTTTAGAAGTATTTTTTTATGGTTAATTAATTATTAATCTGATTAATAAAAATTTCAAAAGATGAAATACTATCAAAACTAAATAAACTGTATCAAGAAAAAAAATTATCAAACGAAGTAGTAGTTGATTTTAAAGAAGCTTCTAGTAGTGATTTAATCGAACATATAGTGAACAATCATCATCGTTTTTTAAATGAGGAATTACCTCTATTAAGTCCATATGTAACTAAAGTAATGCGAGTTCACGGAGAAACTCAACCTCATTTAGTAAGATTACACAAGTTGTTCTTTGATTTAAAAACAGAATTAGAGGAACATACATGGAAGGAAGAAACAACAGATTTTAAATTGATTTTAGAATATGAACAAAACCCAACTAATGAAAATTACCTGAAATTAAAAAATATCGTTAGCGAACTAGAAAATGAGCACAGTTCTGCAGGGGATATTTTAAAAGAATTACGTGAAATTACAAATGACTATACCCCACCAAAAGAGGCTTGTAGTACTTATCGCCTTTTATCAAAGACTTGAAGCTCTAGAGGCTGATACATTCCAACATATCCATTTAGAAAATAATATATTGTTTAAACGAGCAATTATTAGGAATTAACTATTAGGCCTAGTATATATAAAATGGTCAATAAGGAAAACGGACATTAAATGAACATTTATTTAAAATGAAATTATCATTTTTTGGAAGATCTCTTAATGGTTTTAAATGCTAATCTGTTTGTGCAATGTTATGATTCCAATAACACTACTAATGATTTTTTTCAGAAGTTAAAAATATATGAGCTAATTTTTAGAAAAACAAAATCAATTGTTTAATGAAAGTTCGATATTAATTGACCTACAAGTTGTTTAATATACAAGTAGGTTAATCTAAGTAAAGGCTATTTGATTAGGATTTATTGCAGACTTTTTTTGATGGATAAGTTGGAATGGAGGGATGCTCGACTCCTATGGGATAAGCGGGAAGGCTGAGACCCCGCAGGCTTGCCGAGGAGGCTCAGGTCTCGCCCCATGGAAAGCGAGCATCCTGTAATGGAAATCAACATCACTCTACTCCTTTTACGAAAATTTGGTAATTTAATTGACAAGGTTGTTTTTCAACAGCGTGAAGGAGCATGACAATCTCATGCTCCTTCTTTAGTTAACTTCCGCTTGCAATTCTTCTATTTTTACGACTAAAAAGCCTTCTGAATCAATCGTAATTAATTCTTTTTTTCTTAATTGATTTATTGTACGATTTACTGTCTCTCTTGATGAACCAATCATATTAGCAAGTTCGCGATTTGTAAAATGTGTTGTTATTTTATATTGATTTTTATCTAAAGATACCCCATTTGTTTTACAAAGTCGTAATAATAACATGATTACTTGATCATATGTATTATGAAGTGTTTGTTCAACTAATCTAGCTTGTAGATCGATAATTTTTTCTCCAAGAAACTTTAATAACTTTATACATAGTTCAGGATATTTAATCAGAATTTGCTCAAAGTCAGCGACTGGTGTGATAATTAACTCTGCTGTTTTAAGCACTTCAGCATGTGCTGGGAAGGTTCCTTTTCGAAATAAACCAACATGTGGAAACATTTCACCAGTTCGTGGTACCGAAACAATTTGTTCTCTACCCGATAGATCAGTTATATGTATTTTTATCTTTCCGGAGTGTATAAAAAACACGCGATCAAGTTTGTCACCTTGCAAAAAGACAAATGATTTTGCTTTATATAATCTCATATGTGAAATATCCACTATCGATTGAAGCTCTTCATTCGAGAGATCTTTAAAAAGTGGTACTCTTTTAAAATGATTAAAAATCACATCTGACATTCAAAATACTCCTCTATGAAAAATTCCTTCTACTCTTAAATACAAGTATTTACCTTTCTCCCTTATATCATTAAATAGAAAAAGACTCCTTAGCTAGGAGTCTTCATTTTCTGATATTTATTCTCCAGGAAAAACTGGAATAAATTTAAATTCATTTACATTAAATAAACCTTTAGTCGTTAGTTTTATACTCGGAATAACTGGCAGTGCTAGAAATGATAATGTTAAAAAAGCGTTAAATGTATTGTTTGGTCTAATTTGAAGTAATGATTTTTCAATTTGATATAAACCTGCTTCGACTTCTTCGGCAGATTGATTACTCATTAAACCACCAATCGGTAATGATAATTTGGCAATAACTTTTCCAGATGCTACCACTACTATTCCACCGTTCATTTCTTCAATTGTTTTAATTGCAAGATACATATCATTATCATTCATACCAGCAACGATTAATTGGTGTGAATCATGAGCAATGGTTGTAGCGATTGCTCCCTCAATTAAATTTAAACCTTTTACAATCCCAAGACCAATCTCTTTTTCAGAATGATAGCGATCTATTACTGCAACTTTACATAAGTTTTCGGCGACATTTGGAACAAAATGAGTATATTCATTTGATAATTTTTCAATTAAATGATTTGTTACGATACTATTCGGATTAATTTCAATTATATTTGCAAGCGTGTTAAAGTTTGTTTTTAATTCAAGATCTTCAATCTTTAGATCACCTATGCTTACTTTTGAATCAATCAAATTTGACTCTTCATTTTTTATTTGTTTACAATTTTGTTTGTTTTTAACGATAAACTCATTTTCACACCAAACGTCCGTCACTTCTACTAATTCTAAGTCGTTTAAAAATACAAAGCTTGCTTCATATCCAGGAGCAATTGCACCTTTTTGTTTTAAACCATAGCATGTTGCCGGATTTAATGTTGCCATTGAATAAGCAGTCACTGGGTCAATTCCATATTTGATTGCTGTTCGAATACAAAAATCAATCGAACCTTCTTTTATAATATCGTCTAAATGTTTATCATCTGTACAATACATAATTCGCTGTGCATTTCGATCATTTACTGCAGGTAATAAATCCTTTAGATTTCTTGCAGCCGAACCTTCTCTAAATGCTACAAATAACCCTGCTCGCAGTCTTTCCATTACTTCTTGAACATTTGTACATTCATGATCAGTTGAAATACCTGCATAAGAATAGGTGTTTATTTCATTTTTAGTTAGTCCAGCTAAATGACCATCGATCGGTTTTTGATAAGCATGTGCTAACTTTAATTTATCAATCATTTGTTTTTCCATCGACATTACCGCAGGATAATCCATTACTTCAGCTAATCCAAGTACTCTCGGATGTGTCATAAAGGGTTCTAAATGTTCTGCATAAAGTACGGCTCCTCCACGCTCTAATGAGGTAGCAGGTACACAGGACGGTAGCATAATTCTAACGTCTAACGGGATATTTTCTGATGCGTCTAACATCATTTTAATTCCATCTACCCCAGAAACATTTGCAATTTCATGTGGATCGCAAATAACAGTTGTTACTCCATGTGGTAGAACAGTTCTTGCATATTCACTTGGTAAAACCATTGATGATTCAATATGGACGTGGGAATCAATAAAGCCAGGTGATATATATTTCCCTTCAGCATCAATTACTACATTAGCTTCATAATCACCTATTCCAACTATTATTCCATTTGTAATTGCAATCGAATCTTCTATTATTTCTTTCGTAAAAACATTTACTATTTTCCCATTTATAATTAAAAAATCAGCCTTTTCAGCTTTTGTTGACGTTTTCATTTCATGTAAGTTCATGTTTGTTTCCTCCTAAATATTTAGGAGAGAATATGCTATGTCATATCTCTCGTAGTCAAACTATATCGGCAGCTTGGTAGATACTTTTGGACCGGTTATTTCCAAAATTATACGAGCGTATTAAGAATCTTTTCAATTTATAGTGATCCAGACTTAAAAAACAAGTTTTAGGACTTTGTCTTCATACTGAATCATTTAATTTAAAATGAATAAACTTAATTAGCTAATATTTAATTGTAAAAAACTATATTGATAGTATTCTATAAAATCTTGAGCCTAAAAAGCAATAACTATTTTAAGAGTTTTAAATATAAAATAATTCATAATTTTCTCGTTAATGAATACTATTTTAAATGGGATCGTAGGATGGTACTCATAGGAGGTATGTAGTTTGAAGAAAGTGGTAGAAAAAAAACGAATAAACCCGAATATTTTTAATCATTTTTCATCCTATTCAAAAAAAGAGGACAATTTGTTCCCCGTTAATTATAATCGATTTGATTCGTTCCAAAAGCTAATAAAAAATAATTCACCAATAATTTATAAACAGGATAATATAGTAAAGCAAAATTTAGCTTTTATAAGACTCGTTAATGTTTTGCCTAAAAAAATAAGCTTAGACATATATGTTAATCGTACGAAATTTATTTCGAATTTAACTTTTAAAGAATCAACTCACTATTTAACTTTACCTTCAGGGGTACACTTTGTTGAGATTTTTAAAACGAATGATCTATCAAAACCAATTCATTCTGAACAAATAAATTTACTTGCTGAGCAAAATTATACGATTGCTATTGGTCATAACTTAGACCAAATATCGCTGTTTTCATATATGGATAATCATTCCTTGCCACAAGGAGAAGCTAAAATTCGCTTTATTAATTTATCCCCTAATTCACCAAATCTAGATTTTGCAGTAAAAGCTGGTGAAGGAGATGTTGTTTTCCCTAATGTCCCATACCTAAAAGCCTCAGAATATCTACCTATATCGCCTATGACAGTTAATTTGGAAATACGATTAACAGGTACGAAAAAAATCATATTTCCGCTCTATAAATCAAAGTTTAAAGAAAATATAGTATATGATTTAATTTCAGTAGGGTGTGTTGAAGAGGACCCAAAGTTTGAAGTTATTACATTATTTTAGTCTGTTCACTAAATTCCCAATACAAATAAAAAACTCGGACTGATTATCCGAGTTTTTTTATGCCCCTTTTGGCAATTTTATGTAAAATGCTGTCCATTCATCATCAGAAAAACATTCGATTTTGCCATCATGTTTTTCAATAATTTGTTTACATACAAATAAGCCAATTCCAGTACCATGATTTTTTGTCGTAACAAATGGTTCAAAAATTGTCCGTATGCTTTCTTCACTGATTTTAGGGCCATTATTTCTTATTTGAATTTCAATCATATCCTCTAGATCTGAAACTTGGTAATGAATCGTTTTTTGACCATCGTTTTCCGCCAAGGCATCGATTGAATTCATTAATATGTTAAGTAAAACTTGACGAAGTTCATTTCTGAAACCCGGTATGTATATTTTTTGTGAAATTCCTTCTTGTAAAATGACATTCGAATTTACAATACTTGGATATAAGAATTCTGTGATTTCTTTAAATAAATCATTAATTAAAAAGGATTCCACCCTTTGGTCATGATCCTTTTTCGAAACATGAAGAAATTGATCAATTCTAAAATTTAATTGATGCAATTCATGATCTATGATATCTAAATACTTTAATTGAGGATGATCCCCTTTAAGTAATTTTACAAATCCAATAATAGAAGTTAGTGGATTTCTAAATTCATGAACGAAACTAGCTGACATTTGTCCTAGGATTGTAAGTCTCTCTTTATGAGTCTCGTCAATGAACTGCTTTTTTTCTTCTATATCTTGTGTAATGAGATAAGAATACTCTTTTACTGTAAAATAAATAAACTGGTCAAAAACGTAGTTAATTTTATTTATGAGCGGCTGAAGTAGGCTAATACTTTCTTCAAATTCAGACAAATGTTTAAAAAGTTCACTTCTAGCTATATTTGAATTATACACAAAATCTCCGATGTTAGCACTTGCTTTAGCTCGTTCAAGGGCTATTTTATGTGCCAAATCTTTGACTTGATCCTCATTTATTTTGCCCTCAATAAATAATAATGTAAAGTCAATCAATTTAGTTCCATTAATGATAATCTCGGTTTTAAATGGATCATTATCGCTTATTACCGCTTGAGCGACCCAATTCTTTGTTAATGTAGGCATACTTTCCTTTATGAAAGTGCTATACCTACTCTCTATTGACATATCAATAAGGAACACCTCCAATAAAAAATCTATTAATTAAATAGTAACAAATTTTTAAATATTCGTTAAGTAAAAAAATAAAAATTTGTCGAATTTATTACGACAAAGTAATATTTTTTACATTATTCTGTTAAATTGTAAATTAAATTCATGAATATTTCTTACATTTCATTAAGAACCTGACTTTTACGAAGATCACTAGTTCTAGTAATAATAAAACTAAAAGTATGCAAAAATGTCAATAATATGGTGTGTAGAATAGAATAAAGTTAGATACAATTAACTTAATAAACTGAAGGTAGGTATTTCGATGGCTGGAAATAAAGTGGAAGATTATTTAATTAAAGGTATCTATGGCGAAAAGCAAATAAAAATTGAAGAACGAAATATTTTTTTAGGAACAATTCGCGAAAGAATTGAAATTGCTTTAACTACAAGTCAAGTCATGGCAAATTCGATTTATCCAATCGTTGAAAAATCAATCAATATGAAAAATGTTACTTTATTATTAAATGGTACACTGCCTTATAATACAATTTCTAAATATCTTTTACTGGCAAAGAATAAAAATATTCCCTTTTCACTTGTCAATAATTTACCCGTCCCTACTCCAATCGGGCTTGTCGTTACACATAATGACGCAATTGATAAAAATGAAATATTTATTAAAGATGAGCTTTACAAATCTACTAATTTTTAATTAATTCGGTATGTGAAATTTTTTATGATGAGGATAAAAGCGCAGCTCAATTGTAATTACAATTTAAGTTGCGCTTTCTTCTTCAAGCTCAGGTTTTTTAATTGGTTCCCGTGTTAATTCAATTGATTTTATATAATGTCCATCTAACTTAAGAACTTTAAATGAACAGTTATGAAATTTAATCGAATCCCCTTCTTGCACATCAAAATTTTCAGTTAAAATCCATCCACCAATTGTATCAACATCTGTATCATCAATATCTAAGCTAAAAACATCATTAATTTCACTAATTAAAACTTTACCTGCAATGATGAATTTATTTTCGCTTACTTTACTTATATCCTCTTTCTCATCAACATCAAACTCATCTCGTATTTCCCCAACAATTTCTTCTAAAATATCTTCAACTGTTACTAAGCCAGATGTACCTCCGTATTCATCAACTAAGATCGACATATGTATATGTTCTCTTTGCATTTTAACTAATAAATCATGAACTGATATTGATTCAATAACTTGAATGATTGGTCTAATATATTGTTCAAGTGTTTTTACCTCTGCTTCCCCTTTATGAAGAACAAAATCAGTAAAAACATCTTTAAAATTTATTAAACCAACGACATGGTCCTTATCTCCATCTACAACAGGAAAACGTGTATATTTTTCTGTACTCATAAAGTGAATATTCTCATGAAAAGCTTCACGTAAGTCAATTGCAACCATTTCCGTTCGAGGAACCATTATTTCTTTTGCTACTCGCATATTGAAATCAAATATATTGTTCACATACTTAAATTCAGATTGATTTATTTCGCCACTTTTATAGCTTTCAGAAAGTAGAATTCTTAATTCCTCTTCTGAATGAGCAACTTCATGTTCTGAAGCAGGAGGAAGTCCAAATATTTTCAAGACCATCCTTGCTGAATTATTAAACAACCAAATGAACGGATAGGTAATTTTGTAAAAAAGAATTAAAGCTGGAGAAAACGTTAATGTAATCTGTTCAGCCTTTTGAATAGCGATTGTTTTAGGAGCTAATTCACCAACGACAACATGAATAAATGTAATAATTCCAAACGCTAATAAAAAAGAGATCGTGCCACTTACAGCAGTAGGTAAATGCAAATCGTCAAGTAATGGATGCAATAATTCATCTACAGCTGGTTCACCTAACCAACCTAATCCTAAACTCGTAACAGTTATACCAAGTTGACAAGCTGAAAGATATTCATCGAGATGTGTTATTACGCGTTTTACAGCTCTTGCTTTCTTATTTCCCTCACCAATTAATTGATCAATTCTAGAACTTCTAATTTTTACGATTGCAAATTCTGATGCAACAAAAAAGGCAGTAAAAGCAATTAATACAACAACTAACAATAACTTAGTACCAATTCCAAACAATTGAGTCATCCCTCCAATTGGAAGTGAAGGCCATCTTCATAATTAATATTTTTAAATAGGCTTATCTTAGTATATTCAGTTAAATAATTTGTTATCAAAATTTTTTTATTTAGGCATTCTTAAACTTGGATCGAAAATGATTTTTGAAAAGGATTTGCATTTTCTAGTTTTCACACTCAATATGACTGCTCTCTTAATACCATTCTTTACCTTTTCTCAATTTTCCTTCTCCGATCAGTGTCTTGCATTATATGCTATTTATCTACTTTATATTCTAAAATTAGTAGAATATTTTACTAAAAACACCTTAATAAACCGAGTTTCGATAAAAATCAATACAAAAGTAATTAAGTTTACATTTTCAGCTATTTTGAATGTTAAGAACTTATTTATTCGGAGTATTTTAAGAACTTTTGCCGAGTCAACACTAGTTTTGTCAACCTCAAAGGAATGTGCAGTTTTATAAAGAATTTTTAATATATAAATTATTTGGAGGAGGAATAGCGTATGTATACAACTTCTCAAGTGGCAGAACAACTGCAATTAACAAATAAAAAAGTATTATTTTTTTTAAAAAAAGGTAATTTAAAAGTAGAGAAAACTCATAACGGATATTTATTTACAGAGGAACAAATCGAACAAATTAAAGAAATTTATGAAGCTTCAATGCAAACGATCGAACCAAAACAAAATGACACGGATCATATTGACATTATAAAAGAATTAACTCAAAAATTAATAAAACTTGAAGAAAAAATTGAAACAAAAGCAAATGAAGTTGTTTCGGTACAAATTTTGGAACATCGATGTGAAATTGAAGATTTAAAGAAAGTAGTTGTTAAACTTGAAAATCAAGTAGAACAATTAAATGAGCAGGTGACCTTATTAAAAGCAGATTTAGAGGATCAGAAAAAGATTATTACATTTAAACCGAAAAAACGATTTGCAATTTTATCGATATTCGGAGTTTAAAAAATCTAAAGACATGTTTATGGTTTAATGAATTGAACTAAAGAACGAAGCTAAGCGAAATAATGAAGGATGCAATCGTTTGGCGTGCATTTAAAAACGTAGAAGAAAATTCTTCTACGTTTTTTTACATACTAAAATGAATGTTGGTCAAAAATAATTTTGTATGAAAGGAGGAATTAACATGCAAAAAAATGCTCGACAATATACTCAGGATGCAACTACTGAACTTAAACACGCAATTGAATGTCTTCAATCTGCTTTAGGAACGGTTGAAAAACCCCAAAACCACGAAAGAATCGAACAAGCGCTTCAAGCTTGTCAAACAGCTTATAATCAAACGAATCAGGCTGTAGGTATTCTTGAACAAGAATAAAATGCAAATAAAAAAACTCAGGTTAATCCCTGAGTTTTTTACAATTATTTATCATAATACATTAATATTTCTTTAAATTCATTTGAATATTTTAATAACTTAATAGCATGCTTTATATCCAATAAAAATGGTACAGCAATAATATCATCACTTATTTCAAAATACTCATCAATCGGTAAAATTTTAAATCCTGCACTTCTAGCAAACATATATAGTCTTTTATTTATTGTACCAATATACCAATCAGCGTTAGTCTGATTGGCATGATCATAACACGCTAGTAAAATTTGTTTAAAAAATCCTTTACCTCTATTTTCCCTTGTAATTAATAATTTACCAATTTCATAGATTTCTTCATTTTGAATATATTTAATATATTTGTTTTCGGAAAAATTATAATAATATTTATTTTTATCCTCATTTTCAATATTATATTTACTAAACTCGAGGGTACCAATTAACTTTTTATCCGAATTACAAATTCCATAACGAGTAACTTCATTACTTCTTACTAAGAAAGGTATTTCGTTTTCTTCACAAAAATCTCCCCAAAGCTCGTTAAATAAATTATTCTCTTCTTTTGTATGAATAACACGAAACACTCTCACTCACCCCTAAAATTCCTATATAAATATTCTTATCTTACGTCTATAAAACAAAGTTTATACCAAATTTTAGTATTGTCTCTTTAATACTATTTAGTTATTTTGTTAAAAAAATATTTTATTGGTCTGTTTATATATGGCTCTATTGTATGGTAAAATTTAGCTTTTGGCAACGCTTACATAACTAATTATGTATAATTTGTGAAATCAAAATAATCTCATAATTAGTTTTCTAGTATAGATTAATACGATATTGCAAGTTTTCAACCGAAATATTTTTTCGTAATTTATAATATAAACAATGTATCAAAATGACAAAACATCTTCGAATTAAAAAATTATGCCCTATGCCATCGATTGGTAAAGGGCACATAAAAATTTGTTTGTTTGACTTTCTCAAAATTCAGTTTCAATTACAATCAAATCGCAAAGGGTTCATCTTGGGATTATTTAAGTTCTTCAAGTGTTTTGTTTATTATTTCTACTAACTCTCTTTCACCTACTAGTTCATAAAAATCCTCGCCCTTTTTCTTCGGATAAAACTGAATATAAGTGCCACAGCCCGCTTCTAGAACTTTACGATGAACATTACTACCCGGATATAAGCAAATCACTTCGTTGATCGGTTTTCGCACATATGTCATTTTTCCATTAACACGTTCAACATACTTAAGTCCCCAGTATTTATACATTTGTTCCATTGCCTTTGTATTCCCTACTGGTTGATAAATATTAAACATTGGACTATATTTAATTTCAAAAATGATCGAAGCAACGTATTCTTTATTTTTTTTTCGATAAAAATCTAATCTTATATCCGGTTTTTTTGATTCTTCACCACTAAAAAAATTTGTTCCTTTTAACAGTGATACTTGTGGACTTCCCTCGATGATTTCGTTATAAACTAAATTAATGATCCAATTTTTATTTTCAAGAGACACAAATGCTCCGTCCATTAACTCATCGTCTTTTATATGCATTAAAATCTGTTCAGCTAATGGTTCAGAATCATTTTTAAATTTTAACTTTAAGAAAATATCGCATAATGAGAAAAAGACAAAGTATTCATATAGTAAAAAAGTTGGCTTATATACTGGTAAAAGCATTTGTTTTTTTCCGTATTCTTTTACCTTTTTATCAAACAGGCTTAAGGAATGAATAAAATTTAAAAATACTTTCGATGGACTAGTTGGATATTTTGAAGTATCAGTATCCGTTGCTAAACGAAAAACCCCAATTGTATATTCTCTAAAATAGACTTCATAAAGTTTTTCTAAAGAATTCGTAATTCGTTCTTTTTCTGAAACACTTTTAGTTAATTTTTCTAATTCTAGCTCTTTTAACATTTTTGACTGTCTATATTTAGCTTTTTCTCGATCGGTAATTGAGCCATTCCCAACTACATTTTGCATCATTTTTTCTATATCCTTCACTTGAAAATCGATTTGATCCATTTTATTTTTGTCTTTTACTAATTCATATTTTACAAAAGTTAATAAGGTTTCAATTGTAAGTAGAAATTTACGAACTTTATGTTTAGCATACTTTATCTCATCAATATAATTTTCTTCTTGAACAACTGGTTGCATTGTTAAATTAGTTGCATTTGAAATGGCTGGATGCAATAATGTCCATCTAATTGTATTAAAATCTAATTTTTTTACCTGCCTTTTTAATTCATATTCCTTTTTTTGCTTCCGCTTCAATTTACTTATAAACTGCTGTATTGCAACTAGTAGTCTCTCTTCATTTGACTCGATAAATCGAATAATTGGCCAAAAATACATTGTTCCATTTTGAGTAAATGAAGCAGAAGATTTTTTAAAGTATTGCGAGTCATTCATTATTCCATTTATTTGTTGATTTAATGTTGTATGCATCCACTCTAATTGATCATAATCTAAATTTTTCGGTACTATTTTTATCATTCCATAAAACTGTTGTTCTTGATAAATAATACAAAATTCATAATACCCGCATCTCCAAGGATAGGCATTCTCGGTTTTACCATGTTCATATATTAATATTTTTCTTTTTTCAGATGTAAAAATAAACTGCTGATCATCCAGGTTTTCTTGTTGAAAATGATAAAGATTATTCCAAACGAACGTAATTTTACCGTCAAACTCACCATCGACTTGAAATAAAAATCTTTTTAATTCCTGTATTTCATAGGCAAATAAGTAAGCTTCTTTTGGGTTCATTGTAAGTGCATCAAGAGATATTTTTTCCTCTTTCCCCCTAGTTCCGACAAGAATTGCAATCGTAAATGGGAGATAAAGTGGCTCAAAAATTTCTGGACTATTATTAGTTGACATATCCATCAATCTCCAGCTGCTTTCTTTTCTTTTTCAATTCTTTAATAGAATACTCAAAGTCAGAAATTGATCTACCTAAATTAGATTTCATGACCATGTTTAGTAGCCCTTCCTGCTCGTTCCCTTCACCTGTACCAATTAATTCTTCTAAATTAGCAAATAATCCCCTAACTTTAGTTAATACGCGTTGCTTAACAAAGAGATCGATCGCTTCTTTTCGTTCGAATTGAATATGGGATGGAAGAGTAGGTATATTCGCTAAATAATTTGATAAATCTTTAATCATACGCGGAGAGATTATTCGCTCACTTAGTGAATGTTCAACTATTTTATTAAACTCATCAAAAAACTTTAATTCATCACTTGTAAGCTCAGATGCACTTAAAGTTTTCTTTGTCCAATTACTATAGTTTTCTGCATTAATATATATTTGTGGTACAGTTTCATAAATATTTTCATTATTCATCTTTTCTGCATAATTTATGAATGAAGTTGATCTAAGTGAGATTATATTTACACGATCTAACAGTCTTAAAGAAAACTCACTTGAAGTTTCATCAAAGTTAACTGTTCCAACAAAAATAATATTATTACCTATTCTTACTTTAGGCTTATAATATTGATTAATGACTACGTTATGATCATGGAATAGCGTAATCACTCTCTTATCCTGAGGCATTTCTAAAATTGATAAAAATTTACTAAACCAATGTTCAATTTGAGAAAGATTCATTTCATCAAAGATCACCATATACATCCTGTGTGGAAACTGTTCGGCCTCTATAAGTAATTTCGTTAATCCGGTCTCAGAGTCTATATAAATCCCAGTAGTCGGATTTAAATAACCCAATAAATCATAATGTTCACGATAAGATGGTGAAATTGGAACAAATAGTAACTCCTTACCAAATTCAAGTCCTAAGGTTTCGCCATAAATACGTGCTAATTGAGATTTCCCAGTACCGCTTACACCACCTAAAATTGTTAGAGCCTGAAATTTACAACATATATGAAAATTAATAATATCTTTTTTTTCGTATAACAATCCTTGCTGCAAACAATTTTGGTAAAAACGTTCAATAAAAGCATTTTCAGTATCATTACTCCATTCAACGGGAAAAGCTTGTTTCTCAGTAAAATCTTGCGTATAAATAAGTTCTTTGCATTCTTTTTTAAAGTTTTTACATAACTCTTCCCACTGTTTTTCGGGAATAAAATAAATTAAATGATTTAAATGAATAAAGGACTTTTTAAGTTCATCTTCATCATAATCTTGAAATGTAACTTCATTTTGTTTTTCTAAATAACTAATATCATTCATCATCGATTTTAAAAACAAATTGCCATATAGTCGATTTTCATAAAAGACAAATTCAGGTTGATCAAAATCATTAAAATACTTTGGCAGATGAATTGGCAAAGAACCTTTAATAAGTCGGTTTTCGACCTCTTCACGCTTTCCCTCTCCCCTAAGTTCGATGACAGGTAGAAGATGGTAGGAAGTGTCCCGTTTCCCATCAAAAAACTCAACTAGATCTGCTGTGACAACTTCATTGGCATATTCAAGACGAAACATCACTAATTTAGAATCAAAAATCTTTTTTAATCCATCAATTATGTCATCTTTCTTCTTACTTTTAATTAGTGGTTTTATTTTACTTTCATTATTTTTATTTGCAGTTGTCCCTACAAACAAAACATCTTGAGTTGAAAAACTAGCTTTTAACTTTGATGGAATTGGAGATAAACACTCTACATAAAAACGAATATGATCTTCATCTTCATAGAAAAGTAAGCTCTGCTTCTCTTGGTCCACTACTCTTTCTGTAACAATTTTTCCAAGGAATAAAAAGTTATGAATTTTTTTTGCTAATTTCTGGGTCAATGCGCGTTTTAATTTCAAAGTCATTTCCCCCACTTTCCGACATTTCTCCTACATTTTACGTTCATAGTATAGAAATTATGAATAATACGGCCTTTTTACAAATAAAACACCCAGGTTCTGTAATGTCCAATGGATAAAATGATGATATAAAATTGATTTCTTATTAAGTTCTTGAATTTGGCTTAGAGCATTAATTGATAATAAACGATATCTAGCCATTGATTAAATTTCTGACCCACTTTATAAAAATGGCCTACCTTTTTAAATCCTAATTTCTCATGTAATCTTTCGCTCACTTCGTTTCCGCTAGTAATACAAGAAATAATTGTAAAGTGACCTAGTTTTTTAGCAGTTTCAATCATGTCAATCATTAATGCCTTCGCTAGCCCTTTTCGACGATGATCAGGATGAATATAGACTGATAGTTCTACTGTATGTTTATATGCATCTTTTTCCTTAAACTGTGTAAGTGAACAATAACCTGTTACTTGACCATTTTCTTTAGAAACAATTACTGGGTAGAACTCATTATGGTTGGCAAACCATTTTTGCATTTCTTCTTCTGTTTTTATTTTCATATCAAATGTTGCTGTAGTGTTTAGAATTGCATCATTATAAATTGTTACAATTTCTAGTACATCTTCTTTTGTTGCAAACAGTATTTCCATTCAATTTCCTCTTCTCACGTTTTTTCTTTCCATCTATTGTACATGACAAAAATTGATTTTCAACAATTCGAATAATAAAATCTTTACATCTAAACATGCACAGTGTTTAGGCTCCTTACATATACTGCGTTAGTCGGAATGATAGGAGGTATGAATATGAGTGAAAAAGAAAAAAACAACGCTCAAGATGAAAAACAAAGTCTTTCATCTATTGATCTTCAACATTATTTAAAAAAGGTGGATGATCTAATAGATCAGTCGCCTATTAGAGGTCTTTTTGATGAGATTGATAAATTCTTTCATAAACATGGAGTTTTTTCGTCAATCGGTGTAGAGATTATTGAAAACGGCGAGGAATTAATCATTCAGGCAAGTATGCCAGGTGTAAGTAAAGAACAAATTTATATGGACCTTGAAGGTACAATCTTAACAATTGGCTTAAAAACTGATACGACTACTGAAGTACAAAACGATCAATCAAATTACTCCTATAAAAAATATTCTTATAGCCAATCCCAAAGAGTAGTAAAATTACCTTACCCAATTAATGCAACAACAGCAACTGCAACATACGAAAATGGTATGCTTGTCATAAAAGGTACAAAATTACCTGAATACCAAAAACAAATCTTTTTAGACTAAAAAGTAACACTGCATTTTACCAATATCTTAAAGCTAATCCGATGAATGTCGATGTTTTAATACACAGCACAATTAACTAAATTCAAATAAAAAAACTGAGTATCTTTTAGAAACTCAGTTTTTTATTAAATAAATAGAAACTCTTTTAACCAAAACGCAGCTTTATTTCCCTGTCAAAGTTTCAATATCAGATAAAATCTCATCAAATGGCACATTACTTACACCACTATAATCTTTAACGATTTTTCCATTTTGATCAATTAAATAAAATTTAGTACCATGGATAACTTGTGAATTGTTTTCAGGTTTTTTAACAATCGTTTTAAAATTTTCAGATGCAAATTTTTCAATGTGTTTTTGAGAATAGCCCGTTAAGAAATTCCAATTATTAAAATCTGCATTAAATTTATTTGCGAATGTAGTTAATAATTGTGGCGTATCAACTTCAGGATCAATACTAAATGAGATGAAGTCTACATTCAACTTCTTCTCTGCAGCCTTTTGTTGAAGTTTTGCCATATTTGCTGTCATTGGCGGACAAACTGTTTCACAACTTGTAAATATAAAATCTGTTAGCCAGACCTTTCCTTTTAAATCTTTCGTCCCAAAAGTCTTACCGTCCTGGTTAGTGTATGTAAATTTTTCTAAATCCCAATTTAAAGGATTTTCAATTTTATTACCACAGCCACTTAATAATGCAAGACATAAAATCATTATTAATGTCACAAATACCGTATTTCTCTTCATACTTATCCCCCTATGTTGCATTGTACTTGTCCATTGTATCAAAAACTGATCGTTTCTTTCTAATAATTTAAACTAATTGACATATATATTTAAACTTTTTCAAATGATACTTTTACAAAGTAAAGTTAAACTAAACATATTGATAAAAAATCTTGAAAGGATGACTGATAATGGCAAATAAAAAATATGAAAATTTAGACACGAGTTATCGTAAAACTTTTAAAGATTTAATCAAATGCGGAATCGAAAGAAGTAAGACAAAAAAGGATTATAGCAGTGTCATTCAACAATGTAGTCATAAAAAAATCTCCTATTTAAAGGAAAATCGAGATAAAACAACAATTACTTGGATTGGACACTCTACTTTTTTAATTCAAATAAAAGGAGTCAATATATTAACTGACCCTGTTTATGCCAATCAAATGGCTTTAAAAAAACGATTGTCAAAACCAGGCATACTTATATCAGAATTACCTCCAATTGACATAATTTGTATTTCTCATGGTCACTATGATCATCTAGATTTTAATACATTGCGACATTTCCCTAAAAAAACACGATTTATTTTACCAATCGGCTTGAAACAAAAATTTGTTAGTAAAGGCTATACCAATGTCCATGAAATGAAATGGTGGGAGTCAAAAGACTTTTTAGGGATCAATATTTCATTTGTACCTTCGCAGCACTGGACGAAGAGAACTTTATTTGATAGGAATAAGTCGCATTGGGGTGGGTTTGTATTCAAAACGTCGAATGACTGTATATATCACGTTGGAGATAGTGCTTATTTTTCAGGATTCAAAGAAATCGGTAAAAGATTTCAAATTGATACAGCAATTATTCCAATCGGAGCATATGAACCTGAATGGTTTATGAAACACAACCATATGTCACCTGAAGAAGCTGTTCAAGCGTTTATAGATTTAAACGCAAAGTTATTTATCCCTATGCATTACGGAACATTTAAACTTGCAGATGATACTCCTTTTGAGGCTCTAGAGCGATTATGTTCTGAATGGAAAAGGAAAAAAATAAAACCCGAAAAGCTTAAAATTTCTTTACTTGGTGAAACAATTCACCCCTCAATTGTTGGAAATAAAAAAGAAGAAGCCATTATTTATTAAGCTTCTTCTTTCTTATTGTTAGAAAATAATATGTTGAATAGAAAATCTATTCTGCGTAAAAAACGAACCCAATAGCACCTTTTCCTGTATGAGTACTAATAACTGGAGTTGTATAATCAGTTTCATCTAATTCTAGATTCGTTAGCTGTTGTATTGATTTCCTAAGATTCTCTGCAAGCTCAGGAGCATCTGCATGTGCAATTCCTACACCTTTTATCGTTTTTCCAAGTGTGTCTTGTTCAAAATATTTAGTTAAAGTTTTTACTACTTGCTGATGGCTACGCACTTTACCAACTGGAGAATAAACTCCCCCTTCAAGTGATGCAATCGGTTTAATATTTAGCAATGACCCAATGAAGGCTTTACCCTTTCCAATTCTTCCACCTTTAACTAAGTTTTCAAGTGTATCTACCATGATATATAAATACGTATTATTTTTAATTTCAGTAAGTCGGTTAACAATGTCTTCAACTGTGGAACCCTCTTCAGCCATTTGTGCTGCCTCGATGACTTGAAAAGCCATTGCTCTTGTAATAAAAGCTGAATCGATTACTGTTACATCACCTTCAACCATCCCTGCAGCTGCACATGCCGTTGAATAAGTACCACTTAAACCGCTAGATAAGTGAATTGAAATGACTTTACTGCCATCGGCTGTCAATTTTTCAAATGTTTCTACAAATGTTCCTACAGCTGGTTGTGATGTCTTTGGCAATTCAACTGATTGTTGCATTTCATCAATAAATTGCTTTGGAGATAGATTAACCCCATCTAAATATGTTCCACCATTTATTTGAATTGTTAAAGGAATGACTGTTATATTTAAATTTTCAATTTCTTCTTTTAATAAGTCGGCCGTTGAGTCAGTTACAATCTTAATGTTTGCCAATCATTTCACATCTTTCTTCTCTAAAATTCTACAAATTTTGCAAGGCAAACTTATTATAACATTTTTACTATAAGTTAACAGTAAATATTAAAGTTCCATTAAAATTTCAATAATTGTTTGAAAATCCTATTGACATGAAGGATATTTTTATGTACATATGGACAAGATAAGGCTTTTGAATGAAATAAGTAGATGGAGAAATTTCAAAAAAAAAACTCGGTGCCTTTACCGAGTCTTTTACTGATTTATTTGCCGTTCTTTTCGTCTTTGTCTTCTAAAAGATCATTTGTTAACCCTTGTGTAGAACGCTTAAATTCTCTAAGTGTATCACCAAATGCTCTTCCGATTTCAGGTAATTTTTTTGGTCCAAATATAATTAATGCTAAAATTAAAATTAAAATTAAACCTGGAAAGCCTATGTTAGCCATTATTTTCCCCCAACTTCCATCCACTATTAATAAGTAAGTACCAAACTTTCCTTATATAGTAATATTGTCAAAAATTTGTTCATTCGTCAAATAATTTCAAGGAATTTTAATAAATTTTAATAACTTATATAGCTTTAGTTTACATAATAATATTATCAATTAATTAAAACTAAATTAATTTTTCTTTAAACTGTAAATACTCTTCTTTATTACTAGGTACTACTAAAGCACCACTTTGAATTTTATCCTTATATTCATTAACTTTAACTAAAATTGGTTCCTCAACATTATTATCCGCTAGTATTAATTTTATACCATCTTCATTTAAACCATAAATTAATGTTTTACCACCATGAAATTCATTCGATTTTGTCTGTTTAGCCAAATCATATACTGCCTGATCAATCTTTTTCACAAGTGAGATAAGAGTTACGTTTTCAGGTAAACCGTGTTTATACTCATTCCGGTCAGCTCCTATTACCCATACTTCCCCTTGATTTGATCTCCTAATTTTTTTTGCAGTAGTAAATACGCCTTTACTTGTTAAACCCGCTACAGGAAAAATGATATCAACGTCTTTCATAAAAAAGTCATTTGCTATTTTTGAGCCTATTTTAGGGTCATTAAAAGTATTTGAATACGCAGTTAGAACTTCAATGTCTTTATTTACTGATTTTACTCCAGAGATAAATCCATACTTATATCTGTTAATAATTTCATTGTCGTCTCCGCCGATAAATCCGATTTTTTTTGTTTTTGTTTTCATTGCTGCTATTACACCTGCTAAAAAACTTCCATCTTGTTCAGTAAAATTAATACTAATTACATTTGGTT
Source organism: Gottfriedia luciferensis (assembly GCF_001712755.1). GTDB lineage: Bacteria > Bacillota > Bacilli > Bacillales > Bacillaceae_G > Gottfriedia > Gottfriedia luciferensis_B. The sequence goes on along the minus strand of NZ_MDKC01000001.1, from coordinate 229,034 downwards.
GGTCAACTCTCGAATCAATCACACCAAATTTAGTACTTTTATTGTTTTCTGCAACTTTATTCAATACAGAAGATAAATTATTACCTATTCCGATAATCAAATCATAATTTGCATCAGCCATTTTAGTAATTTTCTTTTCAAAACTTTTATTACTATTTGTTGCAATGTATTTATAATTCTTATCTTTTTTTAAATTTTCCTCTTTTGCAAATTTAGTAATACCTTTCATAGCAATTGAATTTAAATAACTATTATTATTACCATTTGAATTTGAAACAATCCCAATTTTGAAAGTATTACTAGACTCTTGATTATTACTGCAAGCCGAAATGACGACTGCAATTATCGAAATTAAGATTAATGCAGTCTTTTTTTTATACAAAATCATTCACCTCATTCGAATACAATTATTTCTAGTATGAATTTTCGATTATTGTTTTATTCGCTGAAAAGAAGAGGGATTAGCAAAATGAGGTTTTTGGATCTTAAATTTTTAATGCAGGAAGTATATACCTCCTGCTTTAATGTTGCTGAAAACATACTTATTATTTTCATTAATAATGTTCGTTTTCCCTATTGATTGTTTAATATTTCTCTATTAAAACTTTATTCATTCAAATGTACCTTTTACTAATACTTCTTTATCTTGCATCATTATTTTTCCTTTTGAAATAACTACTTCAATTTCTAGTGTTGTTTTATTTAGGAAGACTAAATCTGCATCGTATCCATTTTTGATTTGTCCTTTTTGTAATTTTAATATATTGGCTGGGTTTTTAGTGATTACGCTAATTGCATCTTCAATCTTGATGCCTTCATTTAAAATTGCGTCTTTCACTTCGTCATATAAGCTGCTTACTCTTCCAACCTTCATGCCTCGGAGTATTCCGTTTTCATCAAAATCAGGTAGACTACCTTGTCCATCAGATGTAAATGTGATTTGTTCAATGCTAACACCTGAATTCAACATTCTTTTCAATCCTACGCTACATTTCACTTCACCATTATTCAAAAAGTGTGGGATAGAGCTAGTTGTAAAGTCAACAAACCCTCCTTTTTTAGCGAAGTTAATACCTGCTTCAAATAAATAGCTATTGCGGTTAATATGTGTTGGGTAAAATTGAGTAATAGGTAATTCGGTTTCTTCAACAATCTCCTCGATCATTGATAACATTTTTTTACTATCTCCAATATGTACATTTACAACGCCGGACTTTCCTGAAAGCAAGCCTCCATTTCGAGATTGTGCAGCTATTCTTGCAAATTCTGCCTTTGTCGGTTGAGATGATCGATGGTCCGAAATTGCTATTTCTCCTACACCGATTATCTTATCAATTAAGATGATGTCTTCCTCAATTTTAGAAAATAACGTTTTGACAGGTGTTTGGTACGAGCCCGTATAGACATATGAAGTAATTCCCTCTTCTTCTAATGCTCTACATTTTGCTAGTAGACTGGTCATAGTTCTTGTTGTTCCATCTGTACCAATTACTCCTACTACGGTTGTGATTCCTCCTTTAATACAATCAGACAACAATAATTCTGGTGTTCTTGTTTTAAAGCCACCTTCACCTCCGCCACCAATAAGATGAACATGAGCATCAATGAAGCCAGGCACAATATAGTAGGCAGATGCATCCAATATTTGTATAGGTACCGAAGATGAGGTAATGTCTATGTCTTCATGAACAAACTCAATTTTTTCATTTGATATTAAAATATCGTTTTTACCTATTGACTTTGGGGTAAAGATTTCACCATTTTTTATGAGTAGCATATATACCTCCATTTAGATTATTTTGATTAAATTCAGATTACCATATCTGTCTGATTTATGAATCATACTTGATGTTTATCTGTTTAAAATGATCTATCAAAATATACATAAAGCTATTAAATATTGAAAACATTAAATCTCTAGATTTGTTCATAATACTCTCATGGATGAAAATGATTCATTTAAAATAGGAGGCATTTTTATGAGTAGAGCAATGAAAGAAGAATTAGCAAATGCTATTACTCATGGGATTGGTGCAATACTGAGCATCCCAGCACTGTATTATTTAATTAGTAAGGCTTTGCATAAAGGGACACCTTGGCATTTAATTTCTTTTACAGTCTTTGGTTTGTCTATGTTACTACTTTATATTTGCTCAACATTACTTCATAGCGTTAGAGACCCAAAGTTAATTAGGCTATTTACAATTTTAGATCACTCGGCAATTTATTTATTAATCGCTGGAACTTATACTCCATTTTTACTCATAACTTTAAGGGGAAAGATTGGCTGGTCCTTATTTACAATTATTTGGGGCTTGGCGGTTTCAGGTGTAATCTTTAAATTTATATATGTTAATAAGTTTGAATTATTTTCAACTATTGTATATTTAATTATGGGTTGGTTAATGATGTTTGCAATTAAACCTATTTATGTAGGACTATCTGGAATAGGATTTTTCTACTTATTATTAGGAGGGCTATTTTATTCGATTGGAACAATTTTTTTTCTAGTCAAACGCTGGCCATATAGTCATGCAATTTGGCATTTATTTGTATTATTAGGTAGTGCATCTATGTATTTTTGTATATTTAAATTTGTTGTTTAAAAAAGCGCTTCATTTTAAATGAGCGCTTTTAGTTTTATTTTTCAATAATCTCTTTAATATAGTTAGTTAATTCTTTCGGATCAGTTATTCCAATTTGTTCAGGATAAACTGGTGGAAATACTTTTAGTGTAACATTTGCTGGTTTAATTCGATTACCATTAGCCTCTAAAATATTATAGGTACCTTCAATTCTTACAGGAATAACTGGAACTCCGGATTTCGTTGCTAAATGAAAGCTACCGGATTTAAATTCACCCATTTCACTACGTTTACTTCTAGTACCTTCTGGAAAGATAACTAATGAATGACCATTTTTAAGTTTATCAATGCCTTCTTTTATAGCATTAAGTGATTGTCTTCGATCACTTCTGTCCATAAATACACTATGCATTTGTTCCATCCAGTCTGGTACAATCGGTAGTTTTTTTAATTCGGCTTTTGCAATGAATCCAATAGGCTTATTTAAATATCCTAATAATAGTGGTATATCAAAATTACTTTGATGATTACTTACAATTAGGACTCCTTCGTCTCTAGGAATATTTTCGATTCCTTCAACCTTTACTTTACTACCAGTACAACCAATCATCATTTTCCCGAAATAATCAGGAAATTGGTGCATAATACGGTCTTGCTCATGTACAGGTAAATCTTTTGGTATTTTTTTAACTGATGATAATTTTAGCTTTGCTTCAATTACACCAACTACAATGCGTGTTGCAGCAAATATTGTGCGAAACATATTAATCCTCCGATAATTGAGTATGTTAATTATTATACAAAATGCCCAACCACTTGAAAAGTATTATCCATCCTGATTAATTAATAAAACAAGTATCAAAAAAAAGAATCGGCTTATATTTGCCGATTCCTTTATATAGTGAATCTTTAGTTCGAAATTTTTTCGCCACTGAATTCTGCAGCAAGAACTTTAGCTTTTTCAATTGCATTAGCTTTAATTTCTTGTGCTTTATCTGGCATTGCAGCCATACCTTCTACGAATAAAGTAGTTACATCAGTAACACCTACAAAGTTTAAGATACTTGTTAAGTATGGGCTAGAGAAGTTAATTCCAGCTGCAGGACCTTCTGAATATACGCCACCGCTTGCTTGGATGTGTAATGCTTTTTTATTCTCAAGTAAACCAACTGGACCATTTTCAGTATATTTAAATGTTTTGCCAGCAATTGAGATATTATCAATAAAGTTTTTTACAACTGATGGGAAACTAAAGTTCCAAAATGGTGTAACAAATACATACTCATCAGCTTGAGTGAAAATTTCTAAGTTACGATTCATAGCAGCTAAAGTAGCTTGTTGATCAGCACTTAATTCTTCAAAAGCAGTACCGTTTCCTAATTTGCCCCATGCATCAAAAACATTTCCATCTAACATAGGAACATTTTCTTTAAATAAATCAAAATGAACAACTTCATTTTCAGGATTTGCTTTTTTGTATTCATTAATAAATGCTTCCCCAACAGATAGACCAAATGAATTTTCAATTGCATTTGGATTTGCAGTAATATAAAGTAATTTTTTCATCTTAAACATCTTCCTCTCAGTTTCGTTTATCTTTAATTCGAGATTTATTTTTAAAAATCAAGGGATAATCAAATCCCTTAACCTCATAATAATATCTTTAATTCAAGATGTCAATACTTTTTTTCATAAACAAAATATCTAAATTTAATTTTTGATTTTTCATCGACTTGTACATCAGAAACAGATTTTACATTCCATTCGTCCTTTGAAAAATTCGGGAAAAAAGTGTCACCTTCAAAGTTATGTTCAATTTCAGTAATATAAAGTGTATCTAAATATGGGAAAGTTAAATTAAAAATTTCAGCCCCACCAATAATAAATAAATCTTTATTTTTATTTTCTTCTACATAACTTATAACATCATTAATGACTATAACACCTTCTGCTTGAAAATCCTTTTGTCTTGTCACAACGATATTTTCTCGGTTTGGAAGTGGTCTACCTATCGAATCAAAGGTTTTTCTTCCCATAATAATTGTATATCCAGTCGTCACTTTCTTAAAATAAGCAAGCTCTTGTGGAAGATGCCAAGGCATCTTATTATTTAAGCCGATTACATTGTTTTCTGACATTGCAACTAATGCAGCAATCATACACTTACTACCCCTTTGATCGCAGGATGGCACTCATAATCTTCTAATGTAAAATCCTCATATTTAAATTCAAAAATGTTTTTAATTTCTGTATTTAACTTCATTTTTGGTAATTTATGTGGCTCTCTAGATAGTTGTAAATTTATTTGTTCAAGATGATTTGTATAGATATGTGCATCACCAAATGTATGTACAAAATCTCCTAATTCTAAATCACATACTTGAGCAATCATCATTGTTAAAAGTGCATAAGATGCGATATTAAATGGAACTCCTAAAAAAATGTCCGCACTTCTTTGATAAAGCTGACAAGAAAGTTTTCCATCATTCACATAAAACTGGAAAAAGCAATGACATGGTGCTAATGCCATCTTATCAAGTTCTCCAACATTCCACGCAGAAACAATCATTCTTCGAGAATCTGGATTTGTTTTTATTTGATTAATTACTTCTGTAATTTGATCAATTGTTGAGCCGTCAGCAGCTTTCCATGATCTCCATTGTTCACCATAAACAGGGCCCAAATTACCATTTTCATCTGCCCACTCATTCCAAATACGAACACCATTTTCTTTTAAGTATTGAATATTAGTGTCGCCTTTTAAAAACCATAATAATTCATGAATGATTGATTTTAAATGAACTTTCTTTGTTGTTACTAAAGGAAAGCCATCTTGAAGATTAAATCGCATTTGATAACCGAATGTACTAATTGTTCCTGTTCCAGTACGGTCTGTCTTTGTCATGCCATTGTCTAATACATGTTTACATAAATCTAAGTATTGCTTCATATTGACCTCCTAATTATGTATAGTTAATTCTTAATGAACTTCTTCTTTCATTTCAATATAGCCAAAATGAAATTCTGATGATTTGCGAATTAATTGATTAAATCCATATTTTTTAAATCTTTCACTTCTAAAATGATCTTTCAACACGATTCTTTTTCTGGCAACGCGCTTAGCTTCATTGATTACTTCATATGTTAGGTCATCATATGATGCTAAATTTTTCAATGCTGCAATACCCGAAGAGGCTTCAATATTTTTTTCAAACATTGGATCAAAATAAACGATATCAAAAGACTTGTCTGGAAGTGTCTTCAAATAAGTTTTATAATCTATATTCTTCACTTCAATTTTGTTAATGATATTCGACCAATCTATAATGTTCTGTTTATTTGTTTTTAGACCTTTCTTAGTTAGGTAAGCAATAATTTGGTTTTTCTCTAAACCTAAAACTTTACCTTGTTCACCTACAACGTAACTTGCAACAATACTATCTGAAGCCATTCCAAGTGTACAGTCTAGTAGAGTATCACCTTTTGTTAATAAACAAGCGTCACAAAAAGGATCATGTTCACCCTTCATCAATCGTCTAATTCTAAAAACTGAGGAGTTTGGGTGAAAAAAATATGGAATTGCTTGGTCATCCTCATACCATTCTAATCTATTTTTACCTAAAACAAGTATAGGTTTTTTAAATTTATCATAGATTTCTTCAATGCTAAATTCTTTCCGGAGAATTAGCTGTCCATTTAAGTCTGAAGCAATGATCTCTGCTTCCTTTTCTAAATAAACATCTGGTCTTAAGCAAGTTGTAATAATCATATGTCTCCTTAATTAAGAAAAAAAGAGGAAAAATCCTCTTTTTACATTTGTGCAAATATTGATTGAATTCTTGCTTTAATATCTTCAGGAGTTGAGCCTTCGATTTGTTCACGAGGAATAAATCCAACTACCTCTTTACCTTTAAATACTGCCATTGAAGGTGAAGATGGTGGGAAGTCAGCTAAATATTCTCTTAACGTCGCAGTAGCTTCCTTATCTTGTCCAGCAAACACTGTCATAACATTTGCAGGTTTTTTCTCTGATTCAATAACCGCTTGAACTGCAGAAGGTCTAGCAAGTCCAGCAGCACAACCACAAACTGAATTGATTACAAAAAAAGCAGTATCATTTAATTCATTCATAAATGACTCGACTTCTTCCCCAGTAGTTAATTCTGTAAAACCATTTGAAGTTAATTCCTCTCTCATTGGTTTTACGATCCCTTTCATGTACTCATCATATGCATTCATTAGTTTGTTTCTCCTTTTTCATTTTCTATTTTATTACGCTCAGTCATTTGTTTCCAAACTGAACCAAGTGCTTCCTCACCATTTTCAATTCGATGCAAAGCAAGTTGAACTTGTAATTTCACTTCGAATTCTGGGTCTTCTAATGCAGCTTTTAAGGCTGGAATTGCACTTTCATCACCTAGTTCAAAAAGAAACATTGCTGCACGCCATCTAACTAATTTACTAGGATCTTTTAATGCTTCAATCATAGCTGGCATGGCTTCTTCAAATCCTAAGTCTGATAGACAATCTCCAGCAATTCGTCTAACACCAACTGCCTTATCCTTTAAAGCCTCATATAAATAAGGTAACACTAATTCTGATTTTAGCATACCTAAATAAGCTGTAGCTAATCTTCTTATTGAAACATGCTCATCTTTTAAAGCAATTTCTAGTAAAGGTAAATCTTCAAGGGTAGGATCGATTTTTACAAATCTCGCATACCTTTTTTTCCAATCTTTTTCTTCAAAAATATCTGCTGTAAATGGTTCAAATTTAGGAACTTCTTTTTTCTCAGTATTGGATACATCATTCGTCATCACTTCGTTGACGATATTTTTTATGTCGGTTTCTGTGTGAGTAGCCGTTAATTCATCAATAATTTCTTTCTCGATTGTTGCTAATTCACCATAACGAATTCCATAATCAATCCACTGTCTTTCAAATACTACATTCGATGCAGATGTTGTTAGTTTCATAATTGCTTCTTTATAGAACGGAGGTAAAGCTGCTCTTTGTTCTTCACCATTTACAATTAATTTCAACTGCATTGGTATATTGTGATACATTTGAACAAATACTTGTACTTCTCCAAAATGATTATCAATGATCGTTTCATTGGTAGCTTCATCATTTACTTCTTCTCCAAATACATTTCTTACTTGAAGCAAAATAGTTTGCCAATTTGCGTTTGACTTACGATCAATGGCGATAAAATCAGCTACATGATAGACACTTTTGATTCCTTCTATTCCTAATATTTCTTGAATTATTAGCGGTGCCTTGTCAATATTATCAATAGAATAATGATTTCTACTTCCTGATGGCAATTCCTCATCTAATAACACTTTCATTGTATTAGGACTTGGTGTTGGTTCGATTGACTTAATTTTCATCTTAATCTCCTCTTCTTGTTATTTAGTCCATTCTATCAAAAAGAGGAAAAACTCACTATTGTAACGCCTTAACGAATTCTTCAAATTCATTTGTACTAGATTCGACTGCGTTATGAGTTAACTCTTCAGATCGACGAGTAAAAAGGTGAAATTTCTCAACTATTATTTCCGTCACATAAATAGGTTTTTCAGATTCTTTTACATAGCTTGAAGTTTTAATAACTCCTTCAATAGAAACTTCCATCCCTTTTTTTGCTTTTTTAGTAGCATATTCAGCAATGGGACCCCATAATTTTACTGAAACATAGTTCGTTCTCGTTTTTTTCAGATAATCTGAATAAACATTCGTAGCAATATTAATAAAAGTTGTTTTCCTTCCATTCGGTGTAGTTTGTAAAAAGGGCTCTTTCGTTAATCTTCCTACTAATACAACATTATTTATCATTATTACCATCTCCTTTATTTTTTTCTACAATACAAAATTATTGTAAGTTCGTAAAAAAAGGAAAATAGTATTTTAAATAAACTTTTATCTTTAAAAATTCATTATGAGGTAAAAAAACTTGAGTAGTAATATGGTGTCATAATCCAAAACTCAAAATTAATACTCTACTTTAAACTTTCTACTAAATCACTTAAAACTGACCAACGCTCCATTTTCTGTTCTAGTTGAGCTTCTTTTTCCTCAATTTCTTTAGAAAGTTTATAAGCTTCATCAAAATTAGAGCCTACACCTTGTAACTTTTCATTTAGTTGCTCAATCTCATTTTCCAGTTTTTCGATATCAGACTCAATATGATCCCATTCTTTTTGTTCTTGATAAGTTAATCGCTTTTTCTTTTGTTCTTTTTGATAAACGGGTTTTTCAATTGTCTCTTTTACAGCTTCAACTTCACGTTTTTCGTTCGATTGTCGTTCTAAATAATCCGTATAGCTTTCTAATGTAGATGAAACTTTTCCTTCACCTTCAAAAATTAATAATTTATTTGTAACTTTATCTAAGAAATAGCGATCATGTGATACGGTAACTACTACTCCACTAAAATTCTCTATATAGTCTTCTAAAACCGTTAAAGTATCAATATCTAAATCGTTTGTTGGCTCATCAAGTAATAATAAATTTGGAGCAGTCATTAAGAGTCTTAATAAATATAGTCTTCTTTTTTCGCCACCTGAAAGTTTTCCCAATTGTACTCCGTGCGATTGAGTAGGAAATAAGAATGTTTCTAGCATTTGTGAAGCTGAAATTGTTTTTCCATCTGGTGTATGAATGACTTCTGCTTCTTCCTTAATATAATCAATCATTCTCATAGTTGGATTCACATTTTCTTGTATTTGAGTATAGTATGCTACTTTTACTGTTTGCCCAATTTCAATTTCACCAGAATCAACTTGTTCTTCTCCAACAAGCATTTTCAATAAAGTTGTCTTACCCGCACCATTTTCACCAATTATTCCAATTCGATCAGTTTGAAGTAAAAGTATGTTGAAATTATCTAATATCGTTTTCTCGTTAAAAGACTTATTAACATCTTTAAACTCAACAACTTTTTTACCTAGACGAGTTTGTTGAAAGTTCATCTCTAAATCCGCTTTTTCTTGATTGTTGAGTTTACCCGAAAGGTCATCAAAACGTTGAATTCGAGCTTTTTGCTTAGTCGTTCTAGCTTTTGCTCCTCTACGCATCCAAGCTAATTCTCTTCTAAATAAATTGTTTCTTTTTTCATTAGTAGCTGCCTCTTGCTCTTCCCTGGCAGCTCTTTGTTCAATATAATACTGATAATTTCCTTCATAACGATAGATATTGCTATTTGATAGTTCTAATAATGCTGTAGTAACTTCATCTAGAAAATAACGATCATGAGTGACAAATAATACTGCATTTTGCAGTCTTTTTACGTATTCTTGTAAAAAGACGATACATTCATAGTCTAAATGGTTCGTAGGCTCATCTAAAATTAATAAATCACATGGATGTATTAATGCTTTTGCTAAGGCTACTCTTTTCTTCTGACCACCTGAAAGTAATGAAACATCTAAATTTAAATTTGATAAACCTAATTTTGATAAAATTGTCTTTGCATTTGCTTCTAAATCCCAACCATTTAATGTATCCATATCCGCTTGTAATTTTAATAGTTCATTTTGTAATCCTTGATTAGCTGGATCTTCTCCAAGTGCTTGTAATGTTTTTTCATATGATTTTACTAAAACCATTACTTTATCATCACTCTCAAATACTGCTTCAAGAATCGTTTGTTTTTTATCAAAGTCTTCATGTTGAGGCAAATAACTTATTACATAATCCTTTGGAGTCGTAATTTTTCCATCATCAGCTGACTCGACACCTGCAATAATTTTTAATAAACTCGATTTACCAGTTCCATTTATACCTAATAAACCAATTTTCTGCCCTTCACTTACGGTAAATGAAATTTTATCGAATAAAGTTTTTTCCCCATAAGTTTTAATTAAATTCTCTACACTTAAAATCTTCATATTTTAAAATTCCACTCTTTCATAAATTCATCGATGAATTTTTCTACAAATAGATGTCTTTCTTTTGCCAATTCTAATGCTGTGTTTGTATTCATTAAGTCTTTAAGTTTTAATATTTTTTCATAGAAGTGATGTAACGATGAACTTTTGTCACTTCTATATTCTTCCATCGTCATGTTTTCTCTTATTTTAAACTCCGGGTTAAACATACTACGACCTTTTTTACCACCGTACGCAAATGTTCTAGCAACACCAATTGCTCCAATTGCATCCAAGCGATCAGCATCTTGTACAATTTTACCTTCTAAAGTGGTTGGAATAACCCCATTGCCTCCTTTATAGGAGATATTTTCAATTATGTACATGATTGCTTTTACGTCTTCATTATTATTTAATAATTCATTTAGAATTGATTCTAATTGTATTTTTTGAGCCTCAAAATCATCATGTAATTTATCATCTATTACATCGTGAACTAATGCAGCACATTCGACGATGAATTGATTTGCACTCTCTTTTTGAGCAATATGTACTGCTAAGTTTCTAACCCGGTCAATATGATACCAGTCATGTCCAGAACTATCACCTTGATGAAGATTTCGAACATAATTTTCTAATTGTAATATGATTTCCTGCTGATTCATACTCGTACCTCCATAAATCGACTAGTGATATTATATCATTTTTCTATCACCGTAAAACATTAATAGGGTAAGTGGGAATTAAATTTACGAAAAAACCTTCACTTGGGGTGAAGGTTTTAGTTTGTTGAAATATAAAATGGTCAATAGGGAAAACGGACATTAAATAAACTTAATAATGATGAAATTATCATTTTTCTGGATGTTCTTTTAATGGTTTTAAATGTTAATATGTTCGAGCAATTTTATGATTCCAATAAAACTAGACATGTTTTTTTCAGAAGTTAAAAATTATGAGCCTTAGAAAAACAAATTCATTTGATTAATTTAGTTTAATGTTCGATATTAATAGAACTACAAACTGATTAATAAAAACTGCTAGATTACTCAAAGTAAAGGCTATTTGATTAGGATTTATTGCATACTTTTTTTGATGAATAAGTTGATTGTAATGGAGGGGTGCTCGACTCCTATGGGATTAGCGGGAAGGCTAAAGACCCCCCAGGCTTGCCGAGGAGGCTAAAGAATCTCGCTCCATGGAAAGCGAGCATCCTGTAATGGAAATCAACATCATTCTACTCATTTTACGAAAATTTGGTAATTTAATTGATAAGGTTGTTTTTCAACAGCGTGAAACCTTCACTTGGGGTGAAGGTTTCAGTTTGTTGAAATTCTATCAATTATAATTTTATATTAAATTAAAAATCTAATTATATTGAGTAGTATATTTGTTCTTAAATCCATTAGGGTTTGTTTTATGCCATTTCCAAGCATCCTTAATAATCAAATCGATGTCTTCATTCATTACTTTCCATCCTAAAACTTTTTTGGCTTTCTCTGAAGAAGCAATTAAAACACTTGGATCTCCTTCTCTTCTAGAACCGAATTTATATGGTATTGGATGCTTAGTTATTCGACGAACTGCTTCAACGATTTGTAAAACTGAATACCCCTTATTATTTCCAAGATTAAAAATATCACTTTCTCCACCATTAAAAAGGTAATTAAGTGCTAGTAAATGAGCATTCACTAAATCTTCAACATGAATATAGTCTCTAATACAAGTCCCGTCTGGGGTATCATAATCATCCCCAAAAATAGTAATCTCTTTTCTTTGATTTAAAGCAACTTGTAAAATTAATGGAATTAAATGCGTCTCAGGAGAATGATCTTCTCCAATTTCAGCTGAACTTTTTGCCCCAGCTACATTAAAGTATCTTAGCGAAACATAATTTAAACCATATGCTAAACTACTCCATTTCATCATCTTTTCCATCATTAATTTTGTTTCACCATATGTGTTCGTTGGATCTGTATTGAAATCTTCTGAGATCGGTACGATTTTAGGTTCACCATATACAGCAGCAGAAGATGAAAATACGATATATTTAACATTAAACTCATTCATTACTTCTAATAAAACATGTGTGCCAAATACATTATTGCTAAAATACTCCAACGGTTTTTCCATTGATTCTCCAACTAGACTATTTGCTGCAAAATGTAATACACCATCTATCTTTTCATTTCGAAAAACTGACTTTAAAAATTCTTTATCACGAATATCCCCATGATAAAAAATGGCGTCTGAATGTATCGCTCCTATATTTCCCGTCTGCAAATTATCAACAATTATCACATTTAAGCCATTTTCAATCAGCATGTATACTGCGTGTGATCCTATATAACCAGCTCCGCCAAGTACTAAAATATTCATATTGATCACATTCTTTCGTTTTCAAGTTGTTTTTTAGTCATATTTTTATTTTTAAAAACAAGTAATTTTTGACCAAAATAATTTAAAACCGTATATAACCCAGAACTTATTAAAACAGCTAAGTCATTTTTAAAATTTAGAGATATAAAATCCTGTAAATTTAAAATGTAATCAATTATTTTAGCTCCAAGATTAAATGCTATAAAATAACAGGTTAAAATGACTATGATAAACATTGGGATACTTTTTTTTACGGAGCCTTCACTTTTAAACGTAAAATTCCGATTTAAAATGTAACTAATACATGCTCCTAAAGAATTTCCAATAAATGTTGAAATCCAATAAGATAAACCAAATAAATGAAGTAGTAAATAAATGAATGATAATCCTACAATTGTATTTGCAATTCCTACTACAATAAAACGGAAAAATGTCTTATTCATCTTTGCCCCTTATTTACGAGTTCAGATTCGATCATTGTATATAAATCTGTTTCAATAGCATATCTTGGTCGATTTTTAACTTCGTGATAAATCTTTCCAATATACTCACCGATCATTCCAATACCCAATAATTGAACTCCACCAACAAACCAAATTGATACCATTAATGATGGCCATCCACTAACCGTATTCCCTAATATATGTTGAACGATTGCATAGCCACCTGCTATTAAACTAAATAAGATGGATAAAAACCCCAGCAGCGAGACAAATCTAATCGGAGCTATACTAAATGAAGTGATCCCGTCAAACGCAAAGGATAGCATCTTTTTTAATGGATATTTTGATTCACCCGCAAACCTTTCTTTTCGATCGTAATAAACATTAGTTGAAGGAAAACCTACAAGAGGTACTAGTCCTCTTAAGAATAAATTTGTTTCTTTATATTTGAATAATTCATCTAATGCCCTCTTGCTCATTAATCGGAAATCAGCATGATTAGGAACTAGATTAATCCCTATTTTCCCCATGAATCGATAAAACCCAAGTGCTGTTGAACGCTTAAAGAAAGTATCTGTTTCTCTACTGTCTCGTACGCCATAAACAATATCAAATCCCTCTAAATACTTTTCTACAAATTTACGTATTACATTAATATCATCTTGTAAATCCGCATCAATTGAAACTACACAATCGGAATGCTTGTTTGCAATTTCAAGCCCAGCTATGAGTGCGTTTTGATGCCCTACATTTTTTGCAAGCTTTAATCCTCTAACATATTCATTTTCATTACTTTCATTTTCTATTAGTTCCCATGTTCGATCTTTACTTCCATCATCAACAAACAGGATTTTACTATAATCAGAGATAAGAGAATCATCTATTAATTCTTCAATTAAGTAAGTAAGTTGTCTTGTTGTTTCCTCAAAAACTTCCTGCTCATTGTAACAAGGGACAACTATCGTCAATAAAGGTGTTTTCATTTATCATCACATCCATTTCAGTCGTTATTTACCTCGTAAAGATATATACGCCATGCAGAATTTTTATTATTAAATACTTTCTTCAATAAAAGTCCATTACTACTAGCATTTTCAATTGGGACAGCCGCAAAAATATATTCCCCACCCAACTTTTTAAATTCGTTAATATTTAGTTGTAAATGATGGATTTTAACGTTTGAGTCTTTTTTAAATTCATAATTTTTACCTAGTTCAGCTACAAATAGATAGCATCTTCCCCCCCAATGATCGAAGTAATTTTCAAGTAAGGGGCTTTTTTTAAGTTCAGGTGCAATTATTTTTCTAAATTGGTGCTTATACTTTAACGAATAAAAATTATTATAAGTATCGAGCGTGTAAAAACCGTTATATTGAGCAATTGCAGGGTGAATGCCTATACTTGCAACCCGATAGCTATTTTTAGGTTTTCCAATATATTTTGAGATTTCATTAAATTGATTTACAGCATAAAATTGTTTAAATGATGGTTTCCCCGCTACACGATATACAATTTCATCATTCGCACAAAACATGACAAATACTTGAACGACTAAACAAATTTTCACAAACTTTTGCCAGCCTTTTCCCTTTAACCAAAGAAGATAGGCTCCGACAGCAAACATTAAATAGATTATTAAAGGTCTTAAAAAATGAAATCTAGCAAAATTAAACGTATTTAACAGTTGAAATTGTTCTTTTACTGGCTTCCATCCTTTATAAAACCAAAAGGCGTACCAAACGGATAATAAAAAATTAAGAATAAATAAGTATAGAAATCTTTTTTCAATACTATCTCTTTTTTTATTTCTTAAAGTCCAGAATACAATAAAAGATAATGGTACAATGACTAGCGTGTGAAGTGTTAAAACATGGGTATGTCCTAAAAAATAATTCTTAAACACTAATCGTATCGTATGCCAAAAGCCCAATGTAGAGCTTAAAAATTCATTTCTACTTGTTGGTTCAGATGGAATGACGAGTGAGAATACAAGGCGATATTCAATTGCTAAATACATTAAAGTCATTAATAAAATACTTAAAAAGAATACTGGATTGATTTTCTTTTTTACAAATACATCTCTTAACCAAAGCAATCCCATAAATACTAAAAAGAAAAAGAATCCTAATACAAAACTAGAATAAAAGGGTAATAATATAAGAGTCATCCAGTCTTTCCAGGAATATTTTCCAGTTCTTATATTTAGAAACGCCCATAGAGCTAGTGGCATCCCTAATGTACTTAGCATTCCAGATGGCCAAAATGGTGTTAGCGCAAATGCAAGTGAGACCCATACTCTAATTAGGTAATTTTCTTTTGATGTTATAAAATGCTTTTTTAACAGGAGATACATCCCAAGAAACGCAAAAATTCTGGTAATTGTCTGACCTATTGAATAAGCTAGCATTGGCGGAAAGAGATTATTTAGCCACTGTATACCACTAAATTCCGTTCCATAAGCATTTCTTGGTAATCCATCAATGATCTGCGGGATTGTAGAATTTAATTTACCAAATAATTGCCCTGAGTTTTTAAGTGTTTTATACCATGCAATATTTGAATCTAAATTATCATGTACTCTTATATGAGCATTTTCTCCTAGTATGAAAAGTGGAGAAACATAAATGATCATTAAGATTGTTGCAATTATTAAATGTTTATTTTCCTGGCTTAATTTTTTAAATAATTTCATATTTATTACACCACTTTGTATATATTTAGTTTTTGGATTACTGATTAAAATCCCCCTCCTTAGTTCGATCCTTCCAACCTTTTTCTCAGTTCTATTGATTAAATGTTAAAGATTTCGTTTAATAGACGCGTAATTAGATGCTCAATTAATATTAAAATTCTTTTCTGAAAATCAGATGAAAATTTGACTAAAATTTCCTTATTAATTTCAATAAGTAAAAAATATTAATTTTATATTGTGCATAAATATTTGATTAAGCTAATTTCTTTAATAGTATAAAAAGTTTTTAGAAGTAATTAAATCATGTACTAGAGGTGCAATCATGCTGATTTTTGTGGATGACGAACAAAAAAAGTTTCATCTAACAAACGGAAGAATTAGTTATGTATTTTATGTCATGAAAAATGGTCACCTTGGGTCTTTGTATTTTGGAAAAGCGATTGACATTCATTCAAATTTTACGCATATCCAAAATGACAATTCTTCAACAACATATACTTCTTATTACTATGCTGATCGATCGATTAGTCTTGAAACGATCAGACAGGAATATCCCGTATATGGCACTTCTGACTATCGAGAACCGGCATTAAGTATTCGTCAGTTAAACGGTAGCCATATTACTAACTTTATCTATCAATATTATACAATTACAAAAGGGAAACCCATTTTACAAGGTTTACCTGCCACTTATACAGAAAATGATGAAGATGCAGAAACAATTCAGATTGTCCTAGAAGACTCGACTCTTAAAGCAGTGCTTGTAATTTCCTATACAATATTTAAAGATTTATCTGTTATTACTAGAAGTGCATATATTTGTAACCAAGGAATTGAACCATTTTATTTAGAGCGATTTATGAGCACATCGATTGATTTTCCTGACCATGATTTTATTATGATTCAACTAAGTGGTGCATGGTCTAGAGAGAGACATATAATGGAACGACAGTTAGTAATGGGTACACAGGGCATTTCGAGTTTACGTGGCTCAAGTTCACATCAACATAACCCATTTCTTGCCTTTAGAAGAAAAGAGACTACAGAAAATCATGGTGAAGTATTTGGTTTTAATTTAGTTTATAGCTCAAATTTTATTGCTCAAGCTGAAGTTGATCATTACGACATGACTCGAATTACGTTGGGAATAAATCCGTTTCGTTTCACTTGGAAATTATCTGAAAACGAACATTTTCAATCTCCTGAAGTAGTGATGGTGTATTCTGATCAAGGTATGAACGGAATGAGTCAAACTTATCACGATTTATATCGAAATAACCTAATTCGTGGTAATTGGAAAAATAATGAGCGACCTATATTAATAAACAATTGGGAAGCAACTTATTTCAACTTTAATGAAAAATCCTTACTTCAAATCGCAAAAGAAGCAAAAAAGCTTGGGATTGAATTATTTGTATTAGATGATGGATGGTTTGGTAAAAGAAATAATGCTACTAGCTCTCTAGGCGATTGGTATTCAAATACTGAAAAATTCCCTAAAGGGATAGAAAGTTTTGCTAATAAAATTAAAGAGTTGGGTTTAAAGTTTGGTCTTTGGTTTGAGCCCGAAATGGTTAGTCAAAATAGTAACTTATTTAAAAATCATCCTGATTGGATTATTCATACACCTAATCGACAAGTTTCTTTAGGAAGGCATCAATTAGTATTAGATTTCTCGAGAAAGGATGTTGTCGATCACATTTATAAAAAAATGTCAGATGTTATAAAAAATACAAATTTAGACTATATAAAATGGGATATGAATCGAAATATTACTGAGGCTTATTCTATGAAGTTAGCTAATGATCAGCAAGATGAATTTTATCATCGGTATATTTTAGGTGTGTATGAATTATATGAACGACTAGTAAGTGATTTTCCAAATGTGTTATTTGAATCATGTGCTGGCGGCGGTGGTCGATTTGATCCTGGTTTATTGTTTTATGCACCCCAAGCATGGGCTAGCGATAATACAGATCCAATTGAACGATTAAAAATTCAATACGGTACCTCACTACCCTATCCAATCTCTAGCATCGGATCACATGTATCAGCATCACCTAATCATCAAACATTTCGTAATACCCCATTATCAATTAGAGCCAATGTCGCATTCTTTGGAACATTTGGTTATGAATTAAATCCTTTAATACTTACTGAAAAAGAAAAATCAGAAATTAAATCGCAAATACAATTTTACAAACATCACCGATCATTAATTATGAAAGGAGATTTTTATCGGTTACTTGATCCTTTTAAGGAAAACGAAGTAGCTTGGATGGTAATAAGTAAAAACAAAAATGAAGCCATTATAGGTTGGTACAAAATATTAGCAAGTCCAAATCCAAGGAAGTACCAGACTCTAAAACTGACAGGTTTAAATCCAAATAAGAAATATTTACTAAACACTACGAATCTCACTTTTTATGGAAACGAATTAATGGAAAACGGAATTCCCTTACCACTCGAATTTAATGGCCCCAATAAAAAAATTGCAAAACGAGCAGGTGATTTCCAATCTTGCATCTTTCATCTTGTTTGTCCTGATTAATTGTACGAAACTCGTCCTTAATGTCCAATGACGAAGTTTTAAAAAAGTTGAAATATTAACCAATCAAAACGCTTGTCTTTTCGTGCAGCAAATCTTGCAGATGTGCGATAAACACAAGCGTTTTGATATGGTCGAAAACCATTCAATATTAAAAAAGGTTCTTAAGCTTTCAATAATTTCTCAATTGTCGATCTCATCTCTTGAGGATTTGTTTGAGGAGCAAATCGTTCAATGACTTCACCATTTTTATTAATAATAAATTTAGTAAAATTCCATTTTATTGATTTTAACCCCATAATACCAGGAGCTTCCGAGCTTAAATATTTAAATAATGGATCTGCTTTCTCACCATTTACATCAATTTTTCCGAAAACAGGGAATGTTACTCCAAAATTTAATTCACAAAAACTTTGAATTTCTTCATTTGAACCTGGTTCCTGATTCATAAATTGATTGCATGGAAAACCAAGAATTACTAATCCTTCTTCTTTATATTCTTCATATAATGCTTGTAAATCTTTATATTGAGGAGTATATCCACATGCACTTGCAGTATTTACAACAATTATCACTTTATCTTTATATTTTGAAAGTGATACATCTTCGCCCTTGCTATCTTTTACTTCAAAATCATAAATACTCATTTCACATTCCTCCTACTTCCTTATAATGTTAATAGTAATTATTTTCCATCAAAAAGTCTATTCTAATTACTATTTTTTGAAAAAAACCTTCAAACCTATTAGTATTTAAATTATAGTTTAATTAAACTAATTTCTTCACCTTTTAACAATAGAACGGAGGTAAGAGTATGCATGATTTAGGATTTAATACATATTTAATTGATTTATTCGATTTATCGTTTCAGGAACGAACGGGTAGCTATATTATTTTAGATGAAGATATTACTATCATTGAAACAAGCGCTAGTCCTTCCCACGAATATTTATTACAGGGATTAAAAGAGCTACAAATTTCATTAGACAGAATTAAAAATATTATCGTAACACATATTCATTTAGATCATTCAGGTGGCGCTGGCTTACTAATGGAAAAATGTCCTAATGCAACTCTTTTTGTCCATCCAAAAGGAGCTAGGCATTTAGAAGATCCGACAAAATTAATTGCGAGTGCAAAACAAGTTTATGGTGATGATTTTGATCGTTTATTTAACCCAATTCTTCCAATTGACTCTACTAAAATTTATCAGGTAGCTGATGGTGAGGAACTTGTTATTGGTAAAAATCGTAAATTAACATTTTTGCATACTCCAGGTCATGCTAATCATCATATTTCAATTTTCGATTCTTCTAGTAAATTTATGTATACAGGAGATACATTAGGTATTTATTATCCACAGCTTCAAAAAGAAATCGGTACGTTTATTTTACCATCGACATCGCCTAATCAATTTTCATACGATGCAACGTTAAGTTCATCAATAAAAATTCAAGAGTATAACCCGGATGCTATTTGCTTCGGCCATTATGGTTTAACTAGAGATACCAATTTTGTATATGAGTCTTTAAAATTATATTTAGATCGTTTTATTAACCTAACTGCTTCCACGATTGAAGATAATAAAGAAAAACCTTTTTATGAGAAAAGTAGGATTTTGTCAGCAGCATTATATGGTGAAGTAAAACAAGATCTTCAAAATAAGAATATAGAGCAAAGTCATCCAGTTTTCCAGATTATTAAGTTAGATTTGGAAGTTTCAGCTATGGGATTAGTACTAGCTATGGATCAAGATTAATAAAATAAAAAACTTCAGCCATTCGGCTGAAGTTTTTATGCTGTTGAAAAACAACCTTGTCAATTAAATTATCAAATTTTCGTAAAAGGAGTTGAGTGTTGTTGATTTCCACTACAAGATGCTCGCTTTCCATGGGGCGAGACCTGAGCCTCCTCGGCAAGCCTGCGGGGTCTTTAGCCTTCCCGCATATCCCATAGGAGTCGAGCATCCCTCCGTTCCAATCAAACATATCCATTAAAAAAAGTCTGTAATAAACCCTAATCAAATAGCCTTTACTTAGAATAACCTACCTGTATATTCATCATCTTGTAGGTCAATTAATAACAAACTTTATTTAAACTAATCAATTGAATTTGTTTTTCTAAAAATTAGCTCATTATATTTTTAACTTCTGAAAAAAATCATTAGTTGTCTTATTGGAATCTTGAAATTGCTCAAAGATATTAACATTAAAAACCATTAATAGATCATCCAAAAAATAATAATCTCATCATTAAATAAATGTTCATTTAATTTCGGTTTTCCCTATTGACCTTTCTAAAATTCGACACTGTAAAAAACTTCAGCCATTCGGCTGAAGTTTTTATTATTTTTTAATTTTTTTCATCGGTTTATTTTTACTTGAAACAGGTTTTTTATTTTGATTTGAAACTGGTTTCGATCTTTTTTCTTTTGGCTGATTTTCGTTTAGTTGATTTTCTTTCATTTCGACTTTTTGTATTTCACCGTGTGAAACCGTTAAATGTTCAAAAAACATTTTTTGTGTTCCTCTTAAGCTAAATAAATTCTTTTTCTCTCGAGGTGTTACCAAGTTTATGACAGTACCTTGATTACCCATTCTTCCTACACGGCCACTTCGATGAGTATATTGTTCAACTTTTTCTGGTACATCAAGTGTTATAACATATGGTAACTCTTGTAAATCGATTCCTCGTGCTGCTACGTCAGTTGAAAATAGTAAAGTAGTTTTACCGATTTGAAGATCTTTTAAAACTCGACTTCTTTCCATTTTCCCTAGTTTTGAATGCAATACCGCTGTTTTAATTCCTCTAAAATTTAATTTAGAAGCGTATCCTTCAAGTTTAAATGGATCATTACTAAATACGATTGCTTTCATATTTTGAACAGAAGCAATTCTTCTAAGTAATTCTAACTTCTCTCTTTCTTCACATGGAATAAAACCATGAATTATATTTCCTTCCAAGCTTTGTTCAATCGAAATTTCTTTTAGATTTGAACTTGTTTCCTTTGCAAATTGCATTGCTCCAGGTGTAATTGTTGCTGATAAAAATACTAGTTGGCGATCTTTCATCGTTGCTTTGACAATTTGCGGTAAATCTTTTTGATCATCCGTTTTTAATAATTCATCTACTTCATCAAAAACAATTGTCTTAACACAATGCATTTTTAATTTTTTCTGTTTAATTAATTGTGAAATTCGCCCTGGTGAACCAACGATAATTTTAGGCTTCTGTTTTAATTTTTCAATCTGACGTTTTATATCAGCTCCACCAACAATTGAAGCCACTTTTATATTTGTATTTTGTGTATAGTCTTGAACAACCTGAAAAATTTGCATTACAAGTTCACGAGTTGGAGCCATAATAATAATTTGAGGATTTTCTTCCATTTCATCTACTTTGTTAATTAAAGGTAAAACATATGCAAGAGTCTTACCAGTACCTGTCGGAGATTGCGCTATGACATCGTTCCCATCTAAAATCGCTGGGATTGCTTCCTCTTGAACTGCTGTCCATTTCGTAATATTATTTGCTTTTATTTTTAAAATTGTTTGTTCTGCTAATTGAAAATATTCCATTTAAATCTCCTTTAATATTTGCTCATCGTACCATTGTAACATTATTTCTGTAATATGTACCAATTCTTCTATTAGATCGAAGTCATCTTCCGTCATTTTATTTTGAAATTTTATGTTTACTGACGATTCAATAATATTTTTATCTAAAATAGAATGTTTAATGTTATAAAATGGAGTGAATTGCTCATTTGTCTTATTTTGAAATAAAAGTAGACTTCTTTGAATGATTTCGATTTCTAATGGATTAGGAAAGGAAAATTCAATTTCAATATAACATCCTACTTCAGTATTACCATTAATTAATTCATTATATAAATCACTAGCTGATGTACTCATTGAAAATGTGCAACTTGTTGTCTTAGTCGACTTGTTTAATTTTTTATATCGAATTGAGAATAATCGATCCATTTTGGAAAGATTAACAAAGTCATTTCGATCAGTGATTTCATATTCTCCATCTAAATCTTTGTCATATAAGAGGCCTTCAATTATAACCTTCATATTATCAAAAGCGGTCGGATCAAACATTATCTTAACTCCTTTAATCATTAGATTCCTAAGTTCGTATTTCCTATTATTTATCATAATAAACGAACCACACAAAAAATAATCCGATAAAATCATTTTGATTCAATTTTATCGGATCAATTTTTATTTTATTATCTCAAATTGGCTATTATAAAGATTTGCGTAGAAACCTTCTTTTTCCATTAATTCCTCATGCGAACCTTGTTCAATAATATCGCCATCCTTCATACAAAGAATTAAATCTGCATTTCGAATAGTCGATAGACGATGCGCAATCACAAAACTTGTTCTTCCTACCATTAAATTGTCCATTGCTTTTTGAATGAGTGCTTCAGTTCTCGTATCAACACTACTTGTTGCTTCATCTAAAATTAATATTTGAGGATCTGCCAATATTGCACGAGCAATCGTAATCAGTTGCTTTTGACCTTGGGATATATTATTCACTTCTTCGTTTAGTATCATATTGTATCCATCAGGTAAAGCTCTAATAAAGTGATCAGATTGAGCAGAAATAGAGGCATTTCTTACTTCTTCATCCGTTGCATTAAGCCTTCCAAAGCGGATATTATCTGCTATTGTACCATTAAATAACCAAGTATCTTGTAAAACCATTCCAAATAATGATCTAAGTTCATCCCTTTTAAAATTCTTTATGTTCTGTCCACCGATTGTGATTTCCCCACTATTAACATCGTAAAACCTCATTATTAAATTTACAATTGTTGATTTACCAGCTCCAGTTGGCCCCACAATTGCAATTTTTTGGCCGGGCTTAACGACTAAATTAAAATCATGAATAATCATTTTTTCAGGTGTATAACCAAAAGCTACATGATTGAAGCAAACATCACTTGTCATTTCAATATGATTAATTGATCGTGCATTTGTTACTTCAGGTACTTCTTCTTTCTCTTCTAAAAATTCAAATACTCTTTCTGCAGCAGCTGCTGTTTGTTGAAGTATATTTGAAATATTAGCGATTTGTGAAATTGGCTGTGTAAATGAACGAACATACTGAATGAAAGCTTGAATACCTCCAACTGTCATTGATCCATTTGCAGTAAAATATCCACCTAATATACAAATCGCAACATAGCCAATGTTTCCAATAAAAGTTGTGATTGGAATCATCAGTCCCGATAGAAAATTCGCTCTCCATGCTGATTTATATAACTCATCATTATACTCACTAAAAGCTCTTGTAGATTCATCTTCACCACTAAATGCTTTTACTAAAACATGATTACCTAACATTTCTTCTACATGTCCATTTACTTTCCCTAAATATCTTTGCTGGTTAATAAAATGTTTTTGAGATTTTTTAACAATCATCATGACAAATACCATTGAAAGAGGTAATATGCATAGCGCAACTAAAGTGAGTTGCCAGCTGATCGAAATCATCATGATTGTTATACCAATAATCGAGGTAATCGATGTAATTATTTGTGTTAAACTTTGGTTTAATGTTTGATTAATTGTATCAACATCATTCGTTATTCTAGAAAGAATTTCACCGTGACTTGTTTGATCAAAATAGCTTAAAGGTAATTTATGAATCTTATCATTTATATCACTTCGGAGTTTAAAAGTTACCTTCATCGTAACCCCACTCATTACGTAGCCTTGAAGATATGCAAAAAGTGAGCTTAATAAATATAAACCGATTAACCATAAACCAATTACACTTATTTTTCCAAAATTAATTTTTCCGCTACCGCTAATTTGTTTCATGACACCAGAAAAAATTTCATCAGTCGCTTTACCAAGAATTTTTGGCCCTAGTATTGTAAAAACAGTTGAAATAATTGCTAGAATAAAGACAAAAATGATTGTCTTTTTGTGCGCTCCTAAATAGCTCATCAATTTTGACATCGAACCTTTAAAATCTTTCGCCTTTTGACCTGGCGCCATTGGGATATTTCTTCCAAACATTTGACCGGGCCCGCGACCACCGCCCCGATTTTGAATAGTATTTTTATTAGAATTGCTCATGCTAATTCCTCCTTGGATAACTGCGATGAAGCAATTTCTAAGTATTCAGGGCAATTTTTCAGAAGTTCTTTATGAGTACCTTGACCTACAATCCTACCATTATCTAATACAACAATATGCTCTGCATTCATAATCGTATTTACACGTTGGGCAATTATGATCATCGTAGTTGATTCGATCTCTTCATTTAACGCTTTTCTCAGCGTAAAATCCGTCTTAAAGTCAAGCGCAGAGAAACTATCGTCAAAAATAAGTATTTCGGGTTTCCTTGCTAAAGCCCGAGCGATCGAAATTCTTTGTTTTTGACCACCTGAAACATTATCTCCACCTTGAGAAATTTCAGCATTAAAATCCCCTTCTTTTTGAGAGATAAATTCACTAGCCTGAGCGATTTGTGCTACTCTTTCCATTTCTTCATCAGAAATATTTTTATTTCCGTATTTTAAATTAGAAGCAATTGTCCCTGTTAGTAAAAGTCCTTTTTGAGGTACATACCCTATTTTAGTGCGTAAATCCTTTTGCTTTACTTCCCTTAGATCTACACCATCAACTAAGACTTCCCCTTTGGTAACATCATAAAAACGTAATATTAAATTTGCAATTGTTGATTTTCCCGAACCTGTCGGACCAATAATAGCAGTTGTTTGTCCTGGCTTTGCAACAAATGAAATATTGTTTAGTACATCATTTTCAGCACCTTCATAACGGAAACAAACATTTTTAAATTCAATAAATCCTTTTTTAACTGCTTCAAAGTTTTTATGAAGCGCTGGATCGATAATCGATACATTAGTAGACAATACTTCTGAAATACGAGAAGCAGAAACAGCAGCTCTAGGGACAAGGATAAACATGATTGAAATCATTAAAAATGCTGTAATGATTTGCATTGCATATTGCATAAATGCGATCATATCGCCAACCTGCATATTAGATTTAGCAATTTGGTGAGCACCAACCCAGATGATTAATAGCGATGAGCCATTCATAATCAACATCATTGAAGGCATCATTATTGTCATGATACGATTAACAAATAAATTCGTTTTCGTTAATTCACTGTTTACCTCTTGGAATCTTGTTTTTTCATGTGAAGCATTTCCAAAAGCTCTAATGACCATCAATCCCGTTAAATTTTCTCTTGAAACGAGGTTTAACTTATCTATTAGCTTTTGAATTAATTTAAACTTTGGAATCGCAACTGTCATGATTACCATAATTAAAGAAAGTAGAACGATAACGGCTAATGCAATGATCCAGCTCATCGAAGCAGATTTATTAATAGCCATTATGATTCCACCAATTCCCATAATTGGTGCATAACAAAGCATTCGGATCCCCATCATTAAAAGAGTTTGAATTTGCATTACATCATTTGTACATCTTGTAATCAGTGATGCCGTGGAAAATTTATCAAATTCATTGTTTGAAAAGCTTTCAATTTTTTTGAATACATCTTTACGTAAATTCCTAGCGACACCAGAGGCAATTCTTGAGGACAAGAAGCTGACTAAGACTGTTGCTATTCCTCCAAGTAAAGCAATCGCAATCATAATGAATCCTATTTTTATGATATATAAACTTCCTAGTTTATGTAAATTAACGCCTAGTTCAGTATAAAATGCTTTCGTCATCATAATACCACTTTGTGTTAGTAAGGTTTTATCCGATGAAATAGCTTTATTATGGGCATTTAGTATCGAATTTTTGGGAAGTTTATCAAACATTGGTTGCAACTCATATAGTTTTGCTAGATTTATCTTATTTGAACTAGGCTTACTACTAGTTTGTGCATGACTTACTTTTCCAGTAGCTTCTTCTTGGATAATATTAAATAACGTCCAAGTAGAAGCACCAAATGATTGATCCAGTTGTTTTTCTACATTCTTATTCAATTTTTTCTTTACGTATATGCTCTGATCTGCCTTTTTGTAAATACTTATGTATTTTTTTCCTTTTGAATTTTTATCATTTGCGGATTTTAAATCATAATTTTTAAATATAATTTCTTTTTCCTTATCTGTCATAAAAGTAGTCATTAGTTTCATACCTTTTTGACTAATTGCATCTGGAGCAACATGCAATATACCATTTTGCTGAATACCATTGTTTACAATTTCAGACATATAGTTAGGTAAGTTCAAATCACACATGGCCTGACCAAATAAGAATAATATAGCTAAAATTATACTTGTACTAAATGCTTTTAAATACTTAGCTAACTTGATCAAATGAGCATCTCCCCTATTATGATGTATTTTTTTAAACAATACCTTATACTGAAAAAACTCGCATCAAATGCGAGTATGTTTTTTTCAGTATGAATTATTAAGTTAATTAAAACAATCCTTTTGGACGACCTAATTCATCTACGTCCATATTTAATGCAGCTGGTTTTTTTGGTAAACCTGGCATTGTCATTACGTTACCTGTTAGTGCAACAATAAAACCTGCACCAATTGATGCTTTTAGTTCTCTTATTTCCACTTTAAAACCAGAAGGTCTTCCAACTAAACTTGGTTGGTCTGATAAAGAATATTGAGATTTTGCCATACAAATTGGCAGGTCGCCCCAACCATTCTCATTAAATTCCAAAATTTGTTTTTTTGCTTTTGGAGAAATATTCACTCCGTCTGCACCATAAACTTCTTTTGCAATTTTTTCTATTTTATTTTCAATTGAATCAGATAATTCATATAAATAATTAAACTTTTCTTTAGGATCTTTTAACATACTAACAAGAGATTCAGCTAGCTCAACGCCACCTTTACCACCATGTTCCCAAACTTCTGTTAAAACGATCTTAATGCCGTTATCTTGTCCCCACTGTTTTAATACACTTATTTCTTCTTCTGAGTCAGAAATAAATTTATTAATTGCTACAACAACAGGTACATTGAATTTGCGAACTGTTTCCACATGCTTTTCAAGATTTTGAATTCCATCTTTAACTGCTAAAGCGTTTTCATTAGTCAATTCATTTTTATTTACGCCACCATGCATTTTTAATGCTCTAATTGTAGCAACTATTACGACTGCATCAGGAGTAACACCTAAAGCTCTAGTTTTGATATTTAAGAATTTTTCTGCTCCTAAATCTGCACCAAAACCAGCTTCCGTTACAACATATTCCCCTAATTTCAGCGCCATTTTAGTTGCAATAACACTGTTACAACCATGAGCAATATTTGCAAATGGGCCACCATGAATAATTGCAGGAGTGTGTTCAATCGTTTGAACAAGATTTGGTTTAATTGCGTCTTTAAGTAATAATGCTAGTGCACCTTCCACTTTTAAATCTCCAACAGTTACTGGAGTTTTATGTATAGTATAAGCAACAACAATTCGTTTAAGTCTTTCTTTTAAGTCCTGAATTGATGTCGCTAAACAAAGAACTGCCATTATTTCAGAAGCAACCGTTATATCAAACCCATCTTCTCTTGGGACCCCACCAGATGGTCCACCTAAACCTACAACGACATTTCTTAATGCACGATCATTTAAATCGACTACTCTCTTCCAAGTAATTCTACGCACATCAATTTCAAGTTCATTTCCTTGATGAATATGATTATCAATAAATGCTGCTAAAGCATTATTCGTTGTAGTAATGGCATGAATATCACCGTTAAAATGCAAGTTAATATCATCCATCGGTAAAACTTGAGAATTGCCTCCTCCAGTTGCACCGCCTTTTACTCCCATTGTTGGCCCTAAAGAAGGTTCACGCAATGCTACGATTGCATTTTTGCCAATTTTGTAGAAAGCTTGTGCAAGTCCAACAGTGACCGTTGATTTCCCTTCACCAGCAGGAGTTGGATTTATTGAAGTAACTAAGATTAATTTACCATCTTCATTTTCGTTTAATCGGTCTAAAATTGATAATGACAATTTAGCTTTATAATGCCCATAGTTTTCAACTTCTTCATCAAAAAGATTTAAATTATCTGCAATTTCGTTTATTTTCTTCATTTCTGATTCAAAAGCGATTTCTAAATCTGACTTAACTTGACTCATTCGATCATCTCCAATTGCACTTCATTATAATCAAAATTATAGCACAATTTTACAAATTATTCATTTTTAAAAATTCAAAATTCTTCAATCATATCATTCAAAATTACTAATACTTTCTACTTATCAATGGAATTTAAAGTTACATACTAAAGATAAGGCATTAAAAGAAAGGAGTGTAATGAAATGTATCGTCATAAAAAGCATAAAGAACATAAACGTAATCACAATTTACCAAAGGATCAAAACGAAGAATATGGTGCAGAGTTTTATCCCACAAGGAATGTGTTTTATTCGGAAACAACTTCAGATAAATCGCATGCCTCTGGAATTGTAATTGGATACGTAGCTCTATTTTTTTCACTATTTTCGTTATTTTTAATGCCTGTTTTATTTGGAATTGTTGGAATTGCACTTGGAATATACTCAGTAACTAAAGGTCATTCCACTTTAGGATATACAGCAATTGGATTTGGATTATTTTCGGTAATTGTAACTATTTTCTATAATTTATTAATTGTCTTAAGTGCAATTCTTTAAGAATAGATTGAAAAAAGCAAAAAAAGACCTTTAAGGTCCTTTCAGATTTTGTACTCTATCTACACACTGAAAGAACCTTAAAGGTCCATTTTAATTCTCCGCAAACATTTCACTTACTCTTAGTTCATCATCTTCCAATTTTAAATTTTCTTTTCAGAAAGACAATCAATTCCTTTAAACTTGAACGACAGACCATTCGTCATCTTTCTTTGAATAAGTTAAATTTGCAATATGATTTGTAAGGTCACGATACTCTTCGACATTTTCTAAAATTTCATCTACACCAGAATAAAAATCAACTCGGAAAATAGGGATTTCGATTACTTTTCTATTTTCAACTCTTTCACTTAGATCAATTATTAATCCATCTTCCATTAAAGGATATAATGTCAACATTAATTTAATATTGATTGGATTAATTTGTTTTGAACGATTAAATATATTTAAACTTCTTCTCTGAAGTTGTGTAATTTTATAAGAAATGACATTACAAAGCATAAAGATAAAGTCATTAGTTCGTTTATAATAAACCTTTTGATACATTCCATCACTTATATTCATATATGCAAAAGAATTGTTTAATCTTGGTATAAAAGGTTTTTGTAATGGTTCTTTTTTGTGAGCAAGATACAGTAATTCTGCAATTTCTTTAGGCTCTAGCTCATCTAAATCTGCTAATTCTTCAAAATCGATCCAACATAGGTCATCATGTTCGCTATGTTCTAATATAAATTGATTGATATATTCTCTTTCAACATAATAAAAAGAGGAATTTAAATTAAATTCGGACCATTGAATATCGTGTTTTAGCAAAAGGATGTTTTGAAGAGGAAAAGGAAGTCCTTGAACAAACTCTTTATAATTTATGCCTGAAGTTATAAAGCAATGATTATGGTTATCACCATAAATATAGATAATCTCCTTTATTGAATCAATTCCCGCCAACGATATTGCCACCTTTAATTTTTTTCTTTATCATATCACACTTTATACTAAATTTATCATCAAAAATGATAAATTTAATTCTTTTTACCTAATATTTTTTTACATTTTTTACCAACTTTTCGCATGATCAACCTAAAAAATAATGTTAAACAGGAGGCCTACATAAAGATGTAGTTTTTGTTTGAATTGGTTCTTTCGAAACAGAGCGAATACTCCATTCACCGTCATCGTTTGAGAAATTAAATTTAACAAGAGTATAAGGTGGTTGTTGATCTTGTTTATATGCAATTAATTGAATTGTTGCCCCGAAGACATATGTACCATTATATTTCTTTTTTATATTTGTTATTGTCGCACAATTATATTGTTCTCCTGGACCGAACATTTTATATAAGCGGTTATTTATACTAGGAAAAAGAATTGATAACACTGCATCTTCTAATACTTCATTTTGTACCGCAATTGCATTTACCGGTTTTGATGTCGCTATTAAGCACAATAATAGTACGATAATAAATCCTCTTTTCATTTCTAATCCTCCATCTTAAGGTTTTAACAAATTTCTTACTATCTATTGTTTACAATTTACTGATGGTTATGAAAGAGAGTTTAAATGAGGCTTGGGATAGGAGTTTTATGGAATAAGGAAAAAAGAAAGACCATGAAAAGTTTTTTCTTTTCGTGGTCTTCTTTTTATCTTTTAACTATGTTATTGATGATCCCAATAGTATTTACTTAAGATATCTGAGAGCAAGTCAATTGTTCTATAAAGTTCTGGTAATGTATTATCGACCCCTCCTACTTCGATTAATATTGAGTGTGGTGATAAATCTTGGTTATAAACGCCATTTCCTTGTTTATAGTTTTTACTAAATATCCCTCTTGTTAAACCTTTGTTAAATTTCATAATTTCACTATTTAAATCTTTAGCTAACGCTAAGTTCTTTCTATAATTTTTGTTTTCTACTCCAACGATAAAGTATAGCTTTGCGTATTTTTGCCCATTAATCTCAGTAGTTGTCACATTTTTTCTTTGATCATCACGATGTATGTCAATAAGATAATTTAGATCTTGATCTTGAGAAAGCGCATCTTGTACAACCAGTCTAGACATTTTATATGAACTTCCCCAATTCCAATTTCTTTTCGTTAATTCGGCTCCAATATTTGTTTTATCATCAATCGCACCGATTCCATTTGCTTCTAAATTCTTTTTCAATCGATCACCTAATAAGCTTACATTTACTTTTGGAGAAGAAGCTTGATTTGGCGACTTTGCACCCGGGATTAAAGGTAAAAATGATTCCCAGCTATGTGTGTGGTAAATAAAAAAGACATCTTTTCCATTTGTAGTTTTTGATGGTGGGTTTGTTGGATTTTTAATTGGTTCATTAACTGGATCTTTAACAGTTGGATTTTGGTTAATTTCGTCAAGTGTTAAGCTTGATTCTATTGGAAGATTCGTAAAATCAATGCCTTCTCCAGCAACTAGGATATTATTTTCGAATTTTGTCATACTAGATATTTCATGCACTAATAAACTTTTTGGATCGTACAGTCTAATATTTGTAATAAATGAAAAAAGTATATTACCGATAGGTTGTCCATTTTTAGTAGAGTCGTCACCTACCCTAAAATGACCATTTTCATATTCAAACGCTTTAATAAATCCTTCATAACTCATTTTTTCAAACCATTGATGCACATAATATGATTTAGTATTTTTCATTGATGTCACAAATAAACTCGCTAACAAAAATAATAAGACAATGCCTACAAAGACACTTGCCGTTACACGTTTAAGATTAATAGATTTTATATATATTGATTGTCTCATTAAATCACCTCTAATAAAACGTATGTACAAGCCCTATAAAATAGAATGAAAAAATTATTAAATACTATTAATTACTCTTCATATATAGCCGAGTGTTATTAGAATATTAAATTGTTCGACACTTCATCATTTTTAATCCACACTCATTTATGAATTTTATTAGAACTTTAATTAGTAAAAAAAGAGATGCCGTAAAAGACACCTCAAAAAAAAGTTCATAATTCAATTAGTGTAAAAGCTCTTTTTTCAATAAATTACATATTATTATTATTGTTGCAACGATTGAATACTGTGAACGGATTTACAACACAACTATTTCTTGCAGCTTCTAATTGAGTTTCACAAAATGAGTTTGTTGCTGGCGATACCATACTGTTATTCATATTTCTATTTCTTCTACATCCACTACGTCTATTATTATTCATATTTCTGTTTTCGTTTCTATTTTCATTCATATTTCTGTTTTCATTCATGTTTCTGTTTTCATTCATGTTTCTGTTTTCATTCATGTTTCTGTTTCTATTTCTGTTATGGCTATTATTCATATTTTCACTCATTACTCTGTCATTGTCATTATTTCTATGACAATCACATTCATTACATGGTCTACGAACTTCAACAAACTCTCTCATATCTCTTACTGGAGATACTTCTTCTCTTTCTTCTCTTCTACGATTGCAACCACAAAATCCCCACATTTAAGAACACCTCTATAATTATTTATTGTACATTTATAACATACGTAGAAATTTAAATATTGAATGTGTACATGTCTAGATATGAACAAGTTTTTTATATTATTTTTCTATTTTTACTGTCATTTCGGTAAATGAAATTTTAAAAATAGTTTTTTTTATAAGATTTTGTTAGTTGTTTATCCTAAAAATAAAAAAAAAATGAGCCATTTAGGCTCATTTTACTTGTTACGGTATACATACGCATCTTTTGGTGGTTGTATTTCCTTAATATTAGTGACATCTAAATAAGGAATGTTTACTTTAAATGGTTGATAGTACATTTGTTGTATATTACCAGTAGCTTCAATCCATTGATCATTTTTTAACGTTTGTCCATTAGGCAAATCAATTAGCACACCATATACACCAGAATCGGCAACACAGTGAATAATTCCAAATCTAAATAAGAAAACCTGATTTTTTTTCAATCCCTTCTCATGATAGATAAAGCCTTTATAGGTCAATTGCTTTCCTAAATATTTTCCAGGCTCATCATATAAAACTTCCATTCCTTTAAGAAAGTCATAATCATTTAGGACAATGCTTTTTTTATTTATATATTCTTTTGATTCTTGTTTAATTAATTTTTGATATCCTTCTTGCCCATAGTAAATACTTAAATCAGGCTTTAAATACTGCCTTTGCATAAAAGGATCATTATTACCCGGTTCTGAAACAGGGAAATGAAACCCTTTTGCTTGTACAATCGTAGAGTCCAAAGTTGCAACTGGTAAAAATATACCGGTAAACAATGGAAAGATGAATACTAAGCCATTTAAAAACTTTTTAAAACCCTTAGCTTCTTTATGAACATGTCCATGTACACAAGTATGATCACAATTATGATCATGATGGTGGTTATGGTTATGGTCGTGGTCATGATCGTGGTCATGATCGTGGCTATGCTCTTCATCTTCATCATGATTAGTTCTTAACGTATGAATTACTTGAATTAAAGTTAGAAATGCAAATAATATCCCCGCTGTCAGAGATAAATAAGAGTATTTCATATTAATATATTTTGAGATCGTACCTTTAATATGCAATTGCATTAAAAAGAAGGTAAATCCTAATAGTACATATGCTCTTGCCATATTGATTCTCCCTTAAATGAATAATGTTGTGAAAAACGTTAATACAATAACTAATCCAATAATTATGAATACATATCGACTTTTGAAATGTTGGAATAACATTAATGTATTTTTTATGTCGATCATTGGACCAATAACCATAAACGCAACGATTGAGTTTAAAGAAAACGTACTTTGAAATGAAGATGCTACGAATGCATCAGCCTCAGAGCAAAGAGATAAAATAAACGCTAATGCCATCATTACTAGAATACTAGCAACTTGTCCATTACCTATATGCATTAATGTTGAAGTTGGAATAAATGTTTGTACGAACGCTGCAATAAATGCACCTAAAATTAAAAACTTACCCATAGAGAAAAATTCTTCTATAGCATGTACACAAACACTCCATAATTTTTTCCTAACAGGAATAGTATGATCAACTGGAATTGTAACTAAATCGTGTTTTAATGGATTCTCAATTTTTAAATATGATAATACGATTCCTATTATATAAGCAATGATCATAGCAGCTCCAGCACGATAAATAACCATTTCAATATTATTACCAAATGCAATAAATGTTGCAAACAGTACAATTGGGTTAATGATTGGCCCTGTTAACATGAACGCGACCGCTACATAGTGTGGCACACCTTTTTTGATCAACCTACTTACAATTGGTACAATTCCGCACTCACAACCTGGGAAAATAAATCCCAATAAAATAGCTACTAATACTGCTAGATATCTATTTTTTGGTATTATCTTATATAACATTTCCTCAGTAATAAATATTTGAATGATCCCCGATATAAACACACCAATTAATATAAATGGCAATGCTTCTACTACAATCGAAATAAAGATCGTATTCATTTGTAAAAACGAATGATAAAAATTCGTACTCATAATCTCTCTCCCATGTACTTTTAAAAATGAAAACTCACAAAACCTCCGAATGACCGGCGGCTTTGTGAGTTAAAAGTACCTTTTTTTCCAAAATATTAATGCAATTGTAGTTGATAATATTGCAGATATACCTATTACGATTGGAAACGCATGTGGAATATTTGCTAATGGGATATGATCAACGTTCATCCCATAAAAACTAGAAACCATTGTTGGAATTGATAAAATAATTGTAATAGAAGTTAAAAATTTCATTACAATATTTAAATTATTTGAGATAACTGAAGCAAATGTATTCATCATTCCACTTAAGATATTACTATATACTTCTGCCATCTCTATAGCCTGTTTATTTTCAATAATTACATCTTCTAATAAATCTTCATCATCTTCATACATTTTTAAAATATTCCCTTTAAGGATTTTTTGCATGACAATTTTATTCGATTTTAATGAAGTCGTAAAATAAACAAGACTTTTTTCAAGGTTCAGCATTGTAAATAACTCTTGGTTTCTCGTAGATTGATGTAATTCGGCTTCAATTTCATTTGTTTTGCGATTAATTTGTTTAAGATAACGTAAATAATATGATGATGTCGTATGCAATAGTTGAAGTGCAAATCTAGTCTTTTTAAACGTAAAAAATCCTTTTACTTTTTGGTAAATAAATCTTTCAAAAATCGGATTTTCACTTAAACAAATTGTTACAAACGTGTGAGATGAAATAATCATCCCGATTGGTATTGTATCAAAAATTGTGTGCCCATTATCATCATGAGCTACAATTGGAATATCAACAATAATTAGAGTGTGTTCCCCTTCAACCTCTATCCTTGAACGTTCTTCATCATCAAGTGGGTCTTTAATAAAATCTAAATCTAAGTCTAATTTTTGAACTAGATATTGAATTTCTTGTTCTGTTGGATTGATCGCATTGATCCAACAACCTTTCTCAATAACATCGACTTGATTTAGTTTCCCTTGTGCATCTGAAAGATAAAAATTTAGCATCTTAATTCACCTCTAATTCTAAAACAAAAACTACACAATAATAGCATACGAAACATTTTTATATGTTTCAACCTTTATTAAAAAGAAAGTCCATTTTCTAATAATCAAACGCTTGGTGTAGCTATTTTAGTGAGCATTTATACTATTCACAAATAAAGAAAAAGGCCACTTATAGTGACCTATTTTTTAGTATCCGCTTTTATAAAAATAATGCATATCACTTAACTCATCAATGTATTGATAAACTTCTAACTGACTTTGTAATTGTTCTTTTGTATGTAATGAATAATCTTCCGTATTCAATTGATTTTGAACAGTTGAAAGAGTATTTGATAAATCAGATTTTAATGCATCATACGACATAGAATACATAAAATTCATCCTTCCAATTGAAATTTATCATATTATATGTAATATAATGTAAAACAAATCATATTTATTTTATTTTCTACCTTTTGCCACTAATTTTTTTATTAAAAAATATACAACAAATAGGGCGATCGCTATAATAATTAGCATTGGGGTATATGGAGCTAAAACAGATTTAGCAGTTTCCCAGTTTTTACCTAATTTCTCACCAATTTTGATAAATAGGATCGACCAAGGAATGATTGCAAGAACTGTATATAGTGTAAATTTACTTATCGGCATCTTTGCTAATCCCGCTGGAATCGAAATGGCATGTCTAACAACTGGAATAAAGCGAGCCGTAAATACTACTCCAACGCCATATTTTGAAAACCATTTTTCGGCTAAATCAAGATGATGCTTATTAATTAGAATATATTTACCATATTTTTCAATAATTGGTCGACCACCAAAATAACCTAACCAATATAAAAATAATTGTGCAATAGTTCCCCCGATTACACCTGCTACCAAGGCACCTGCAAAATTTATATGCCCTCCGGCTACAAGATAACCAGCATATGCTAAAACAATCTCACTCGGAATAACCTCTATCATTAATCCTAATGCTACTCCTAAATATCCTAATGATGCAAAAAATTCTAATATTTGATGTATGATATTTGTCAATAGGATCCCCCTCTCAAAAACAACTTGTACTACAATGATAATACATAGCAAGATAAAATATGTCAAAATAAAGAAATACTCAGGTGAAAGTATTATTTCATATAAAAAAGGCTGTCCAAGTCAGTGACCTGACATTAGAACAGCCTTTTATCATTTCTTAATTATTTAATTACAACGTTTTTGTAAGTGTAATCTGGTCCGAATGCATGCTCAATTAATCCAGTTACTTTTGGCTTCATAACGTATGCAATAGCACGTTGGTAAATTGGAAGAATTGCAGCATTGTCTTGTACTAAGATTTTCTCTGCTTGTAAGAATGCATCAGAACGTTTAGTTGGATCTAATAAGAACTCAGAACCAGCTTGTGAGATTAACTTATCATACTCTTTGTTAGAGAATCCCATTTGGTTGAATGGGCTTTGACTAGTCCACATATCGAAGTATGTCATTGGGTCTTTGTAGTCTGGACCCCATCCGCCGAATGAGATGTCATAATCTTTCTTAGAGTTTAAGTCTAATTGTTGTGCAAATGGAACTGATTTAATGTTAATTTTTAAACCTGGTAAGTTTTTAGTGAATTCACCTTGTAGGTACTCACTGATTTTTTTGTTAGTTTCAGTATCAGAACCTAATAATTCGATTGAAACATCTTTCTTACCGATTTCTTTTAATCCTTGTTCCCATAATGTTTTAGCATCAGCTGGATCGTATTTTACAAGTTGTCCAGAAGCATCACGGAAGTCTTTACCATTAGCATCTAAGAAGTTACTTGGAGCTAAACCGTATAAAGGTACTGAACCGTTATTTAAGATTACGCTAGTGATTGCTTCACGGTCAAATGCTTCGTTTAAAGCTTTACGGATGTTAACGTTTTTAAGAGCTGGATTTTTCGATTCGTTTACACGTAAGAAGAATACAGTTGGCTCTTTAGTTGTTCCGTAGTCAGGGCTAGATTTATATTTGTCAACAAACTCTGCAGTTAAACCAGCACGGTCAACATCACCAGACTCATATAAGTTAACGCCAGTTTGTGGGTCTTTTACGATTTTAAAGTTAACTTCTTTTAATGTTACGTCTTTAGCATCATAGTAGTCAGGGTTTTTAACTAACTTGTAGCTTTCATCATGTTTCCACTCAGATAATTCGAATGGACCATTGAAAATTAAATTAGCTGCTTCTAAACCGTAGTTTTTACCTTGAGATTCAACATATTTTTGATTTAAAGGAAAGAATGTTGGGAACGTTACTAAAGAATCAAAATATGGAATAGCTTTTGCTAATTTAACTTCTAAAGTTTTATCATCAACAGCTTTAACTCCTAATTGATCAACTGGTTTTTTACCAGTAGTAACATCTTCACCGTTTTGTAATACATTCAACATGAATGCATACTCAGATGCATTTTTAGGATCTGCAGCACGTTTCCATCCGTAAACGAAGTCTCCTGCAGTTACAGGGTCACCATTAGACCATTTAGCATCACGTAAGTGGAATGTATAAGTTAAACCATCAGCTGATTTATCAAAAGATTCTGCCATACCTGGTTGTACAGCATCATCTTTACCTAACGTGTTTAAACCTTCCATAATGTTACCTAAAACGTTGAAAGATTCAGCATCTGTACTAGTACTTGAATCTAAACTTGGTAGTTCAGCTCCGCCTAGTAAGTTTAATACTTGTGGTTTTGCTTTTGCTGTTTCTTTTTTACCTTCATTTGATTTGTCTGAGTTACATGCAGTTAAAAGCATGCTCACAGCAACAGATAAAGATAGAAAATACGATACCTTCTTTTTCATTAGATTGCCTCCCCAAAATTAAACAATTAGACTTAAAAACTATTAAAATATTCAAATAATTTACATTATCCGAATAGTTAATAACCTTTAACTTAATTCTTATTTTACATACTTTTTTGAAAATATCAACAAAAAATCGACATTTTTTTCAAAAAAATTAATAAATTTAAATAAATCTTTACTTTTTTGTAATTAAAAACTACATTTTGACGTCTTTTTTTGCATATTAAATCAAAACTATTAATAATAGCCCCAATTTCAATAAATGATTAAAGTTGGACAAATATGTCTACTTTTTAGTTAAATCATATTTTTCCATTTTAATTTTTTTCAAGTCCAATATTAATCTGTACTTAGCTAAAAAAGTGATCCGCCTGAACACCTTTTAACATTCACTTTTAATTTCAGACTTATTCACTTAATAAAGAAAATATAATTTTCAGTTTAAAACTAAATTTCTAAAAAAAGAGAAGGGTTGTCCCTTCTCTTTACAGTGTAAATTATTATTTTTCGTTAGATGCCCACTTGTAAGAGAAATCTCCGCCAAATTTGTGCGCAATAATCCCTTTAACTGAATCTTTTTGTAAATATGCACGGCCACGTTGGTAAATTGGTGAAATACCAGCCTCATCCATAATTACTTTTTCAGCTTCTACCATATCATCCCAACGT
This sequence comes from Gottfriedia luciferensis, assembly GCF_001712755.1. Classification (GTDB taxonomy): domain Bacteria; phylum Bacillota; class Bacilli; order Bacillales; family Bacillaceae_G; genus Gottfriedia; species Gottfriedia luciferensis_B. Next base: position 189,834 of record NZ_MDKC01000001.1, on the reverse strand, counting down.
TTTTGAGGGTCTGCTTCTTTCTTAGCAGCAGCTACAAGCTCATCATATTTTGGATTGTTGTATGCCATTTCATTGAATGGACTGTTAGATATGAACATATCAATGAATGTCATTGGATCTGGATAGTCCGGACCCCAACCTGAGAATGAGAAGTCGTAGTCTAATTTTTTCTCGTTATCAAGTTTGATTTCAAACGGTTGTGGAGCTACCGTAATTTTTAAACCAGGTAAATTCTTCTCAAGCTCACCAGCTACATACTCAGCAGCTTTTTTGCGAGTAGTATCATCATATGAAAGCATTTTTAACTCAAATGTATCTTTACCAAGTTCTTTCTTAGCTTCAGCCCATAACTTTTTAGCTTCTTCAACATTATATTTATTGAAATCGCCGTTATGGTCACGGAAGTCTTTAGAATCTGGTCCTTTTACCCACTCAGAAGGTACTAACCAATAAGCTGGTTTAGAACCATCATTTAAAATTGAAGATGTAATAGCTGATTTATCATAAGCTAAATCAAATGCTTTACGAGCTTTAGCGTTTTTAAAGATTGGTAGTTTTTCATTGAAACGGAAGAATACTAAACGAGCATCTAATTGAGTTTTGTATTCAGGGTCATTTTTATATTTATCAACATACTCAGAATCAAGCATTACTTTATCAATATCGCCGTTTTCATATAGGTTAACTGCAGCAGAAGTATCTTTAACTACATTGTATTTAATTTCATCTAACTTAACTGAATCCTTGTCCCAATATTTTGGATTCTTCTTTAATGTAAAGCTTTGCTCATGCTTCCACTCACTTAAAGTAAACGGACCATTGTATAATTGAGTATTTGCTTCTAAACCATATTGATTTCCTTTAGACTCAACCCACTTTTGGTTTTCTGGTAAGTATGTCCCAAAAGTAGTTAATTGTAAGAAATAAGGAGTTGGTTGTTCTAGCGTTACTTGTAAAGTTTTATCATCTAGTGCTTTCACACCTAATTGGTCTTTTGGCATTTTACCATTGAAAATTGCTTCAGCATTTTTCACATAGTATAAAATGAATGAATATTCAGATGCAGTTTTTGGATCTACAGCACGTTGCCAACCATAAACGAAATCATTAGCAGTTACAGGCTCACCATTTGACCATTGTGTATCACGTAAATGGAATGTATATGTTAGACCATCTTTACTAACTTCAACCGAATCTTTCTTAGCAACTCCGTCTACTACTTCGTCACCCTCTCCTAAACGAAGTAAACCTTCATTTACATTGTCTAAAACTTCAAATGACATTGAATCAGTAGTTTTTGCTGAATCCATTGAAGGAATCTCAGTAGTTGTAGTTAACCTTAACGTTTGCTTCTTATCCTTCTGTGAGTTAGTTGCTGTTTTTTCTGTGTCTTTGCCACAAGCTGCTAGTACCGTACTTAGTACCAATAAACTTGAAACAGTTGTTGCTAATCTACGCTTCATTAGAGCACCTCCATATATTAGTGATTTATCATTTTATAATTTACTTATTTTTCTGAAAAATCACTTTTTACTTTTTCAATATACTACATATTTTTCAGAAAAAAAAGTATTTTTTTAATATTTAATTTATTTTTTATTAAATTCCCCCAAATTCCTAGTTCAATTATCATATTTTTTATTAATATTAGTGTAGTGCAATATGATTGTAATACTATTCACATATTTTATCGGCGCAAAATACGACAATTTTCAAAAGACTTTATGTCGATTCTAGAAACATTTTATGAACTTAATTATTAGATTCCATTATTACTAAATTTTGGGTTATAATATAACTTATTGAATTTGAACATATCTATTTTTTATATCAATTTTAGGAAGTGAATGTATGATAAGAAAAAGTATTCCAAACCTTTTTACTCTAGGGAATTTATATTGTGGGTTTCTATCGATCGGATTTGCAGCTAAAGGAGAATTTAGAAATGCCGCAATTCTTATTTTAATAGGAATGATGCTCGATAGTATGGACGGTCGAGTTGCTAGAGTTTTAGGAGTCCAATCACAATTAGGAAAAGAACTAGACTCTTTAGCTGATATAGTTACTTTTGGAGTTGCACCTTCCTATTTAGTATATTGTACACAATTTTCTACTGAAGGTATCTTTGGTCTAGGAATTGCAGGTTTATTCCCACTGTTTGGGGCATATCGATTAGCAAGATTTAATGTTACACCGATTTCAACTTCACTAAAATATTTTACAGGAGTACCAATTACAGCAGCTGGTGGTCTTGTTGCCTTTTTAACGTTATTTGGAAGTCGCATTCCACAAATCGTCATCATAACAGTTTTTGTTGCATTAGCATTCTTAATGGTTAGTAGAATAAAAATTCCAAGCTTTAAAGATATTCCGATTCCTAAATATGCTACAATTATTACGATTTTTTTAGGATACGCATTATATCTAGTATGGCACGCTAAAAAAGAACAGTGGCCATTCTTTATTTATATAGCAATTCCGCTTTACATCTTCTTTATTTTCTTTCAATTTTTCAAAAGTAAAAAGAAACAATCAAGGAATGAAAATAAGAAACCACGTAAATTCCGTTTAAAAAGAAAGTCTTAATACAAAGTATGTTTTGATGCATTGTTTTTCATCAAAGCATACTTTTTTTTATTTTAATTCTTTTAAATCGCATTTTTCTTGCACATTAATAATTACTGTTCTATAATGACAAAGGATTAAATCGTATTTATTACGATTTTGAATATATGATAAATTTTATATACTTATAAGATTGATAAGAATGATCTTATATTTTTTTTAAAATATAAAAAGGAATGATTACGAATTAATTAAAATATTTTAACTTTATTCGTTTATTAACGACCTCATTATAAAATACTAAAATGATTAATTTTTTAGGGAGAGAAAAAAATGAAATTTAAAAAATTAGCAATAACGACTTTGCTATTAACAAGTGCAGTTCTGTCAGCTTGCAATAAAGACACGCATCAGCAAAGTACAAAAAATAAAAATAAACTAACGATTTATACAACCATCTATCCTTTACAAGATTTTGCTGAAAAAATTGGTGGTAAATACGTTGATGTACATTCCATCTATCCTACTGGTGTTGATACTCATGATTTTGAACCAACTTCTAAACAAATAGTAAAAATCGCAAACTCCGATTTATTTGTTTACAATGGTGCAGGTATGGAACCTTTTGCAGATAAAATCAAAGATACACTTAAAAATAATCATGTTGCAATCTTAGAGGCAACTAAAAATATTGAATTAATAAAGTCAAACGAAGAAGAAATTCAGGAAGATGAAGATCATCATGACGTTGATCCACATGTTTGGCTAGATCCATCTCGTGCAAAAATTGAAGCACAAAATATTAGAGATGAATTAGTTAAATTAATGCCGAAAAACAAACAGTACTTTGATGCAAATTATGATAAAATTGAAAATCAATTTGATGAACTTGATAATGAATTAAGAAATTTAGTTTTACATTCTGCACGTAAAGATATTGTCGTTTCACATGCAGCTTATGGATATTTGGAACAACATTACGGAATTGAACAAATCCCAATCACAGGACTATCCCCTTCTCAAGAGCCATCACAGAAGGATCTAAAGAAAGTTGTTGATTTTGTAAAAGAACATCATGTCAAATATATATTGTTTGAAACATTTGCTACACCAAAAGTAGCAACAGTTGTAAAAAATGAAACCCATGCTGAAATCTTAAGACTTAACCACCTTGCAACTATTTCAGAGGATGATTTAAAGAAACATAAAGATTATTTCGACTTAATGCAAGAAAATATCGACACATTAGATAAGACTTTAAATAACCGTTAAAAAGAGGACCCACTGAGTTGGGTCCTCTTTTCCTACTACTTATCCTACCTTCATATGATCAGAAAACGGTTCAGGTTTTTTCTTGATTTCTTTAAACATCAATTCAAATAAATATGCTCCAATCAAAGCTAAGATCGAAATTATGCTAAATGTCCATTTATATCCAATTAGCCCAGCTAGTGGAATCGTCAATGGAGCAATAGTTCGCCCGAGGGACCATCTTAAACCTGCTGCTGCAAAATACTGTCCACGTTGATTTTCAGGAGCAATTTTTGCAATAAATGAGTTCTGATTTCCTACAACTAATATCTCACCTAAAGTGAAGAGTGCCATTGCAATAAAAATAACATAGGCTGATAACGTGAATCCAAACAATAACATAGATAAAGCATAACAAACAGATGATGCAAAAAATAAAAATCTTTCATTAAACTTATTGGCAAATTTCGTTACTAAAACTGTAAATAATGCTACGATTAAACCGTTTTCAGCTATGACCCAGCTAAATAATGTTTCACTATTTGTCGTTAAAGTAAAATCGCTAAAACTAAATAATGTTTGAACAGGTATACTTTCTTTTATATAAACCGCTAGTAATAAATCTAATTGAGTAAAAGTTTGAGAGATTAATATACCAGCTGCCACAAATAAGAAAAAAACCTTATCAGTAAAGATTATACGGTAATTCTTTACTTGTTTCATTAAAACTTTTGAAATAGACGCTTCTTTTTCTTGTCTTACAGAGTCTGGTAATGACTCCTTTATTAATAGTAGAATCATAAAAGCGACAATTAAAAAGATCAATGAAGATGTAGCAAATAATAAAAATCTTGCTTTGAAAAATAAAATGCCTCCGATAATTGGTCCGATTACTACATTAATATTTATCATCGTATAAAAAACAGCAAAGACTAAGTTTCTTTCATCTTTATCTTCAACCGTATCTGCTACCATAGCCGAACTTGCTGGATTATAGAGCATTCCTGTGACACTAATTATTGCAAACCCTAAAAAAGTTAGCCATGGAGAATTTAAAATTGGTGAATTTGCAATTGTTAGCAAAATCATTCCTCCAGCTTGAATGAAAGCTGAAATGACCATCATTCGTTTTCGACCATACGTATCAGCCAAATATCCACCGATTAAATTTGCAAATACCCCAACAGCTTGAGAGCACATAAGTAAGATCCCTGCTGTTACTTTACCTAATTCTTCAGCAAAATAAATCGCTAAAAATGGTAAATACATCCAAAAGAATAATCCAAAGAAAAACTCAGCTACAAGCCGAATCTTCATATTAAAATTCCATTTAAGTATATTCATGATGTCCGTCCCCCTAACCTTCTCACTTTAACATAATTAAAAAAATGCGTAAATTGAATTTTAATTGGTACTTCCTTCTTCATATAAATCTATCCCGATCAATGCATTTAATTAATTTGTTTATAAAATTTTACAAAGGGAGCATGTCTATTTTCCTAAAATGTATCATACAATTTAGTACTACATTTAGGAGGACTTCCTATGAAATTCAACTTTAGTAAAGAAGCTCGAAATATAGCCTTTACGTATGTCGGAACAGTGATTGGAGCAGGATTTGCCACTGGTAAAGAAATTGTAGAGTTCTTTTCAATTAACGGGGTATATGGTGCATTGGGGATCCTTTTTGCGACTATATTATTTTGTTGGTTTGGAACTAAAATTATGACAATCGCTCATACATATAAATTAAATTCTGCTCAACAATTTAATGTACTATTGTTTGGAGAAGTCGGAGGAAATATTATTAATGGCTTATTATTCTTTGTTTTAATTGGCGTTACAAGTGTTATGTTGTCTGGTGCTGGGGCTGTATTTAAAAATTACTTACATTTTGATTCATTTATCGGATCAATATTTTTTATCATTTTGACTTTTTTGGTTTTAAGAAAAGGGACAAGTGGTTTATTCAGTCTAAATAATACGGTAGTCCCAATTATGTGTGCTTTTATCGTTGCAGTTTTCATCAACTCACATTTACCATTTACGATGCATGAAATAACACTAGACCATATTTTACCTTCTTTTAATACACTTAACTATACAGTTTTTACAAAACCAATAACCTATGTTTGTTTAAATATGGCATTAGCCCAGGCAGTTTTAGTACCGATTGGTTTTGAATGTAAAGAAAAGTCTTCTATTGTTCAAGGCGGTGTATTAGGTGGTCTAATATTAGGAATTATTTTATTACTAATTCACTTGAACGTATCAGGTGTAACCAATTTTCAACAATATGAAATTCCAATGGTAGAGGTAATCAAAAAAATCCATCCAATTTTCTATTACTTTTTCCTAATGGTTATTCTAGCTGAAATTTTCACCACATTAGTTGGAAACATATATGGGATGTCTAGACAAATTAATTCTTATATCCGATTAAACCCAAATTTAGTCGTTATCTTATTATTAATTTGCTGCTTGTTTATTAGCATTATTGGCTATGGACCATTATTAACATTCCTTTATCCACTTATCGGTTGGATTAGTTTTCTTGTAATCCTAACCTTACTAAAACCTAAAAAATCATCTTAATCGCAATCATCGCAAACTTCATAATATAAACCAAATTCAATGTGTAACTTTGGTTTCCATTGAATCTTAAACATCCTACTTTGCCAACGTTCTAATACAAATTGAATTGAATTTTCATCATGATCGTTTATTAAAATCATTTGATGAACTTGTAGGCTTTTTACTGAGAAGCGATTTTCATTTTCGATATACCAATCAATCGTTAACTCGTCGTATTCATTTATAATAAACTTAACATATGTGCTTGGTTTATCTTTCAGACTCATCTCACTATATATTCCTTCGTCAGTCACAATAATCGGATAATCACCTTTATCATTTTTTTCTAATTTTATTTGAAAGGTATTTTCTAAAAAACAAATCATTTTGTCACCTTCTAATTTATGATATGTTGATAGTTTAACAAATAAAGACAGGAAAAGACAGGAATATGCCGGTTCCAAAGTTCTTGTTAGATTGGATAAGTTCTAATTTTGATTCCAAATTGAAAAAGGATTACTCTAAAAATCAACGAGTAATCCTTTTTATTTATTTTCGATTGTATAAAGCTTTATATTTAGACCATGTATTTCTTCTTTCTTTCATTAAACTAATGAATTCCGGCTTACATTCATCTAAATTAGTTAAGGCTACTAGTTCGTTATTTTTCCACTTTGTTACAATACCTTCTGTAGTATAAATTAAGTATTGGTATTCTAAGTAACTTCCTAACGTTGATAAGCTTATTTGTTCAAAAATATTTTCTGCAAAACTGTTAGAAAATGATACACATACAGGCCTAGTGCCCACACGATCCAAGTCAAGGACATGTACAATTTTCCGATTACAGTCTATACATAATGAATAGACGGAAGGAACAATTCCACCAGTTAGAAAAACTTGTTCATTGCTATAGAATTCCTTCACTCTAATCCTCCTATTATCATTGTATATAAGTATATGCAATAAAAAATAGAATTGACTAGTTAAATTACATTATGCCTCACTTTATTTAATGGAATTTTGGATAAACATAATCTTTCCTGATTCATTAAACTTTAAAGAAGCCTCAAATTCTTTGCCATCCTTTGAAAATCCTTTAATAACTTCTGTAGTCTCACCGTTTAACAACTGCTTTATTAGCGCCTTTGTAATTGTTTTTCCTAATATTTTTTTTGAAATTGTAACTTCACATTTTGTTTTTTGGAATTGATCACAACCATAAAATGATCCTTTATCGATCATTTTACCACCGCATTTAATACATTTTCCTACACTAGTTGATTTTTTCTTCGGCCCAAACTTCGAATTTTGCATCTCTTCAATTTTAAATTCTGAAAAATTCCATATCTTTTCGTTTTCATATGCATCAAGTATTATTTTTTCAGTTAATTTTTTGGTTTGTTCCATAAACTCAAGACTACTTGCTTTTCCTTCACCAATTTCACTTAATCTCTGTTCCCATTTTGCCGTCATTTCAGGTGAAGTTAAAATATTTTCCCCTAGGGCATAAATGATAAGCTTCCCTTTATCTGTAGCGAAAACTTGATTTTTCTTAACGTCAATATATTTTCTATTTTTTAAAGTACCAATAATACCAGCCCTTGTTGCCTCAGTACCTAGTCCTTCAGTTTTATTTAAAATTTTCGTTAATTCGGGATTATCAATATGTTTTCCGGCAGACTTCATTAATGTTATTAATTGTCCCTCTGTATATCGTTTAGGTGCTTGAGTTTTCTTTTCTTTTACCTCTACCTTTTTAACAATTCCTTCTTGCCCAGTTTCAACAACAGGTAAATTTTGTTCCTCTGTATTTTTTTCTTTTGATTTTTCGAATATGACTTTACGCCAACCTTCTTGAACCATTATTTTCCCTTTTGAAATAAAAGTCGCTCGAGAGTCTACTAACGTATGAATTGTTGTATAATCAAAAATTGAATTAGGATAATGTGCACTAATTAAACGATTTACAATTAATTCATATATTTTCAATTCCTCATCATTCATTTTATGGACATTTGGTACTTGCTCAGTAGGAATAATTGCATAGTGATCAGTGACCTTTTTCTCATTAACGAAACGACTATTATTTAATATTGATTGATTTGGCAGAGGAAAGAATTTTGAAAATTGCTCAATATTTTCAAGTTTTTTCAATATATCTGGGAGCATCATTGCTTCTTCTTTCGTAATAAAACTTGAGTCTGAACGAGGGTATGAAATATTCCCTTTGACATAAAGTTTTTGTGCAATCTCGAGTGTTTTTTGTGGTGAAAATTTATATTTACTGTTTGCATCAGCTTGGAGTGCCGATAAATTATAAAGAAAAGGTGGTTGAAACTCTTTTCTTTCTTGCTCAATATCAGTAATTTTTACGTTTTTATTTTCACAAAAGCTAGCAATTTTTTCAGCTAATTCCTTTGACATAATTTTAGATTCTAATTCGTTATGCCATTTACCAAAAAACTTTTGCTTATCAAATTGAAATGTAGCAAAAACCTCCCAATATGGTTCGGAATTAAACCGTTCAATCTCAAGTTCTCTTTTGACAATAAGAGCTAATGTAGGTGTTTGAACTCTTCCTAACGAAAATACATCCTGGATTCCTTTTTTTTGTAAATGTAATGAATATACTCTTGAGGCATTCATCCCAACTAACCAATCAGCACATGCACGGCTATATGCCTCAAAGAATAAGCTTTTTGTTTCACTTTCATCCAATAGTTGACTAAATCCTTTTTTAACAGCATTTTCTGTTAATGACGAAATCCATAGTCTTCTCATTGGTTTTTTATTTCCAGCTAAATTTAAAATAAGGCGAACGATATGTTCTCCTTCCCGTTCACAGTCACCTGCAAGAATTATTTCAGTTACCTCATCTAAATGGACTAAATTCTTAATGATTGAAAATTGATCCCATTTTCCTTTTGATACTTTATGTCCAAAGCGATTAGGTATAATTGGCAAAGTATTTAATGACCACTTTTTCCATTTTTCATCATATTCTTCGGGTGATAATAACTCACATAAATGTCCAATAGCCCAAGTTAAATAAGCACCCTTTGGAAAAAACTCGTTAGGTTGAATGACTAAGAACCCTTTTTTCTTTTGGAACTTAAAAGGGGCTGCAAGCTTTAAACCTTGATCAGGCTTTTCGGCAATAATTAATTTCATTTTCTTCCTCACAATTTAAACTAATTTTGTTATCACTTTATTTGATAGATATAGTTATTATATAACTTAAGTAATGGTAGGGAAAGCAGGAAGAAACAGAAAAAGGCAGTGCCAAAAGAATTCACCCTCTTTTAACTGCCTTTACTTCTCTTCATCATTAGGAGCTTTTAACTACAAGCTGGATTACGTGGTATTTGAATTAATTCTACTTCTTCTAATATTTTAATTCGTTTTGTTACAATCACAACGTAGTTAGCTGTCCATATATATCGAGGAAAGTTATTTTCGTCAACCATCATTGCTTGAAAAGTATCATTCATCATTTCTTCAAATTTTTCCTCTGTAATTAAATCATTTTCAATATTAAATTCAATCCATTCACAATGAATCATTTTTCATCTCTCCGTCTCTATATAAAGTGAAATCAAGATTGATTCTTAATAGTAATTTAAACTTCTTACCTTGGTTGTAGTATATCATGTACTTTTTAATTTGTGAATAATTTCACAAATTCATTTTAACTTTTTATTTTATTTATGAAATTTTTAAGTCAATTGAACGCATATTTTGATATTAAGCGCTTACTTGACTTATATTCTTAATAGTTGTATATTAATTTCAACATTTATTATTAATATTATTAATAAATGGAAATTCTTTCGCGCTTCATGTGCAATGTTTTAGGAGGAAAAGAAAAATGCAAGGAAAAGTAAAATGGTTCAACAATGAAAAAGGTTTCGGATTCATCGAAGTTGAAGGTGGAGACGATGTATTCGTACATTTCTCAGCAATCCAAACTGACGGATTCAAATCATTAGAAGAAGGTGCTGAAGTTTCTTTTGACATTGTTGAAGGTAACCGTGGACCTCAAGCTGCTAACGTAGTAAAGCTATAATATAAACTTGACTACATAGAGGACTGATTTTATCAGTCCTTTTTTATTTTTCCCAAAAAATCATAATAAGAATTATTCAGTATACTTAAACAAAAAAATCCTCTTCCTTTTCATGATTCCTAATATATTTGGGAATACTACGAAGTGAAATAAGGAGGGTGTTTATGTCAAACTTTAATAATTTTGAGGATGTTGAAATGAAAGTTAAAGCTGCTCAAAAGCTTGTGGGCTATGCAACAATGAGCATGGACGAACAACAATTAACAGATGCAACTACTGCAGTGAATCAAGCAAGAGAACAGCTTGAAAAAATGAAAGGCCTTGCTACTGATTTAGATGATGAGTTTTTACAGAAACAAGAAGAAGACTTAATGCAAATTGAGCAACAAATAAGAGAAGCTCAGATATAATGAAAAAGAAGGTACTTTTATTAGTACCTTCTTTTTTAATGTATTGAAAAGACTTTGTCTATATTGAAAAATGGAATGCTAAGTAGAATTTATTGATAGTTTGTTCTTCTGGAACGAGGAAGCTCAACTCATGCCCCATGGTAAGCGAGCATCCTTCAGTAGAAACAACAAGACAATCTTATTAAATTGACAAACTACATTTTTCAACAACATAAAAATGAAGGTACTTTAAATTGGACCTTCTTTTCAGAGTTTTGAAAATAAAATTGTCAATAGGGAAACGGACATTTAAATGAACATTTATTAATGATGAAGTTATCATTTTCTGTATGATTTTTTAATGATTTTAAATGTTAATCTGTTTGAGCAATTTCATGATTCTAATAGCACTAGCAATTATTTTTTTGAGAGTTTAAAATATTATGTGCTAATTTTTAGAAAAACAAATTCAATTGATAAGTTTAATTAATGTTCCAGTTTTATTGACTTAAAAGCTACTTAATACCCAACAGTTAGCTTATTCTAAGTAAAGGCTATTTGCTTAAGGTTTATTGCAGACTTTTTTTTGATGAGTAAGTTGATTGGAACGGAAGGGTGCTCGACTCCTATGGGATATGCGGGAAGGCTAAAGACCCCGCAGGCTTGCCGAGGAGGCTAAAGAATCTCGCCCCATGGAAAGCGAGCATCCTGTAGTGGAAATCAACATCACTCTACTCCTATTAAGAAAATTTGATAATTTAATTAACCTAAGTTAGTGGCTAGTTAACAGTCCGAAGTTAATTGCTTACCGATCGTTTTTATTTTTTCTCCAATTGTACATTTATTAATACAAAATGATTGTGCGAATTTTTGGCTATGGTCTTTTCTAAAATGTTTATAGACAAAACATCCATCACAATATGTCTTTATTAACGTATCTATTTCGTCCAAGATTTCTTTACGTTCCATAATTCATTTCACCTCTTCAAGTAACTTCAATTGTACTTATTATCTTATTCCCTTTAAGTGCTTGCGTTGCTAGATTATGAGCTTCTTTATTATCATTACGTTTAATCAGTTCTAATTGTAAGGTTAATTTTAAGTTTTTACATTTTCTTTCAATTCGATTTATGAATCGTTCATGTTGTTCTTCATAACAAGGCCAATCTCCATTTAATTGATTAATGACCACTTGTGAATCTCCTTTAATGACAATGGTTTGTCCAGTTATATTCATTTCCTCTAATAGTAGGATTGCATTTTCTATTGCAGCAAACTCCGCTTCATTATTTGTCATTAACCCATCTAATTTTTCATTAAACCTTTTTCGATAGTTTTTACCATTTTGACTAAAGTATAAGCATACCCCTATTCCAGATATAGATGTTGCTAAATCAAATCCACCGTCAAAAAATATTGAAATATTATGAGGTTCTTCTTCGAGCTCTTTTAAGTACTTTATTACTTGTTTTTTAGTCCACTCAGTGTCGAATTGATCTAAAAAGATAATTTCTCTTGTTCTACCTGTACTTTCGAAATCTTCCGCTAAAAGTAGTGCTTCTTTTATTTCTAACCATTCAGTTTCAAGTGTAATTTGATATTTCTTTTTAGTTTGATACTTCCAACTGATTTTTAGCTTCATCCGACACACCTTCTCTATTCTTTATTTTAGACTAGCCTATGGTTGAATATAAAATTACTTAATTCATTTTTTAAGTTTTCATTTTTTTGAATATATACTAAAATGATACATATATAAGTGTTGGAGGTTTACTATGATTGAAGTTTATATTGACGGAGCTTCCAAAGGAAATCCCGGGCCCTCAGGTGCAGGTATTTTCATAAAAGGAATTAAAGAGCCTGTTTTTTTAAGTTTTCCATTAGATTCGATGTCTAATCATGAAGCTGAGTTTCATGCATTACTACTTGCTCTAGATTATTGTGTCAAAAACAATTTAGCAATGGTTTCATTCCGTACAGATTCAAAAGTCGTTGAAGAAAGTATTGATAAGAAATATTCGAAAAACGAATTATTTATTCCTTTATTAGAGAAATCACTTAAGTTGATTAATCAACTTGATCTTTTCTTTATTAAATGGATTCCATCAAGCGCAAATAAGGTTGCTGATGAACTTGCTCGAAAAGCTATAAAATAAAAAAGGAATGGACGATATGAAAAATAAATTAATCGCTTTTTCTTCTTTACTCTTTGTGTCCTTCATTTGGGGTTCTTCGCTTTTCATTGTTAAAGAAACACTTAAGTTTGTCCAACCATTTACATTTAATGCATTACGATTTATAGTAGCAGCAATTATATTATTTACAGTTCAAACTTTATTAAATCGAAAAAATAATAAAAGACATCGCGGAAAAGCTGGGTTTATTTTCCCCGGAATCGTTATCGGATTATTTTTATTTCTAGGCTTTGTATTTCAAACATTTGGATTACATTACACGTCGATATCCAAATCAGGTTTTATAATAGGTATTAGTGTTGCGATTGTTCCTTTTCTTTTATTCTTTAAATATAAGAAAAAACCAACTTTACGGGAAAATGTATGTGCAATCATTGCCTTCATCGGATTATTTTTATTAACACTATCAACAAATTCCAAGTTTAATTCTGGTGATATTATTTCCTTTTTTAGTGCGATTGCGTTTGCTCTTCATATTATTTATTCAACGATCTACTCACCGAATTATAATTCACTACAACTGGCAACTGTACAAATAACTTTTGTAGGTTTAGCCTCATGGACATTTGCTTTAATCTTTGAAGATTGGCAAGTCATTTTCAACCATGCATTATGGACAAATAAATATTTTGTTTTTTCAATTCTATTTACAGCAATTTTTTGCACCGCTGCAGCTTTCTTTATCCAAATGTTTGCCCAACGTACAATAAGTGCGACTGAAGTAGGGATTATTCTCGCTACCGAGCCAGTTTTTGCAGCGATTACTGGGTATTATTATGGTGGAGAAAGATTACAAGAAATTGGTTTATTCGGTTGCAGCTTGATTTTAGTTTCTACGATCGTAACTCAAATTAGAAAGACCAAAAGTAAAAAGCAATTATATAAAGAAGAAAAAACCATTCACAAAATGTGAATGGTTTTTTTTCCCGCAAATGCCGTTATTCATTTATGTCTAAGTAAACCGAACTCCAAGGTGGATGTCCTCACAAGTAACGCTCATCCTCCTATATGTAGGCACGATGTTGTTACTTAAATATTGGTCTTCCGGTAAACAAATCATTGGTTTAAGACATAAACTGACAACGCACACAGCAGGTTTTGTTTAATTTGTATTCTCATTCTATACCAACTAAAACTATTTTGCAACTAATTATTTTTCCCTTTTCACTACATTTTCTTCATAAGAAATCCAATCACTAAAACTTCCTGGATACAGTTTTACATTTGTATATCCAGCTTCAACTAATCCTAAATAATTTACACAGCCAGTGACACCTGAGCCACAATAAACTACTGTTTCATCCCCATTCTTGAATGGATTGAATAGTTCTTGTAATTCTTCTTTTGTTTTAAATTCTCCCGATTCATTTAAAACATCTTTCCAAAATGAATTTTTTGCTCCAGGTATATGACCAGCAATTCGGTCAATTGGTTCAAATTCACCAATATAACGAATCAATTCTCTAGAATCAATTAAATTGAAATCTTCTTTTTCACCATTCTCCTTAACTTCATTCATCGAAGTTATCATATAATCTTGGACATTAATCTCGAATTTTTTAGGTATGACTTCTTCAATTTTTGTCGTTACTTCAAAATCATTTTCCATCCATTTTTTATAACCACCATTTAAAACAAAAGTATACTGATGCCCCACCAAATTACATAAAAACCAACATCTTGCGGCATTATCATTCGTACCATCGTCATAACAAATAACAATCGTATCATGATCGATCCCTAGATCTCCTAAAAGATTTCCAAAAACATTTAAATTTGGTAACGGATGTCTGCCTCCATGCTTTTGTACAGGACTAGATAAGTCATTATTTAAATCAACATAACGAGAAAGCGGAATATGATTTTTCTTATACTCACTTAAGCCATATTCAGGATTTGACAATTGAAATCGACAATCTAAAAATACAACATTTTTATTTAAGCGCAATTTATTTGCAATGTTTACATCAATAATGTTTTTCAATTTTAATTGTCCACCCTCATATTAAATTAATTTTTTGAATAAGTTTAATACTTTTTCATCTACTACTACTTCATTTAAGTTTTCAGTTGCTTTAATTGTTTGTTGAACATCATTTTCGATTTGATTGCTACAGTTGAGCAATACAGAATTTAATGCATCAACATATTGAATGTGATAATGCTCTGTAAATAAGCTATTCATATTTGCTAAATAGTCTTTTAATGGTGTTCTCAACTCATTAATGCATTCATCAATCATCGTTTCTTTCATGTTTTCAACAAAAAAGCTTTTTGGATTTTTGAAGTAATTCTTTAAACTTTCAAAACGATCTACATTAATAAATTGATCAGGATTTTTTATCGAAACAGGTAAGATTTCATTAATTTCACTTTTTTGAACGATAAATTCAGATTGAATAGAATGTATTTCACCAATTACTCGATCTTGCGACATTGAAATTTCATTCGTTAAAAACTTCTCTAATCTAAATCCAGTTACTCTTAATTCCTTTAAAATCTCTTCCAATACTTCATAAATAAATTCACGAATTTTCGTTACAAATAATTGTTTAATATTTTTTGTTGTATTATTGAAAACACTTGGATTAAAGAAATAAGGGAATAAATCTCTCATCCTTAATTCAATACGCTTTTCGATAAAGAAAATCAATTGTTCGTTTTCTTTCATAAATGCTCTAGGTAAATTAGTAGGTTCTGCATTTTTAATCGCTTCTTTAACTTTTTTCTGAATTTGCTCCAGTTCGTTGAAAAATTGATCTTTTTCACGTTTAATTCTTTCGAAACGATTAATTGTATCACGTAAGATTTTTTCAATTGTTAATAGGTCATTAATAAATGTTTTAAAGACTTCATTGGCAATCTCAAATTGGAAGAAATTTTGGATTTTCGTATTTAATTTCTTATAATTATTCTCGATTTCTAAATTTAACTCTAAATCACCATATCCCTTCATCTGAAGCATACTTGAAATAGCAAACACAGATGGGAAACGAACCCCTAGTTTCGTTAATTGGTTTACAAAGAAATTTTGCACGATTTCGATTTCGTTTTGATCCTTTGCTAAATCCGAAGCATTTAACACAAAGTAAACTTTATCACTATCAAAGCTTTCTCTCATTCGCCCGATTTGCATTAAGAAAGATTCATCTTGACGTGTAAAGGCATGTTGATAATGTGCAACATATAGAATTAAATCAGCTTTTTTCAAATAGTCGAATGCTAGTTCAGTATGTCTTGAATGGATACTATTTCCCCCTGGTGTATCCACTAATACAATCCCACTTAACGTGATCTCACAATCGAAATAAACTGTACTTTCTTTTACAAAACATGCTCTATTTTCTTCACTAATTACACTTACATACTCACTTAAGTCATATCGCTTAATTGTACCTAATAAACTTCTCATTTCTTCATAATTTTGACATACGCTTTCTGCATAAACGAAAGCATCAGTAGGAATTTTATCCTTTTGTTTCTTAATTAAATTTTGAAGGGTACTAAACCACTCTTTTTCATTTGCTTCTACGCCCCATTTTTTAAAGAAATCAAGAAACTCTTCTTTTAAAGATTCTTCTGATTTATAACTCACATCAGCTTTTTTATTACCAGATTCAGCTGTTGAGCGTTTAATCTTACAAATTGCCGCTGTTGTTGGGTGTGGAGAAACAGGTAATACACGATCGCCAAGTAAAGTATTTATATACGATGTTTTTCCTGAACTAAACGCTCCGAATAATGCAATTGTGTATTCGTTTGATTTTATTTGTTCTCTTTTTTCTTTTAGAATACCGATTTTACTCTGTATAAATTTATTTGAAGTTAATTCGTCTAATATAAAATCAGCAACCTCATATTTAGCTTGAATTTCTTCGTTTGAATATTTTTTTGAATTAGTTTGTTCAATGTCAGTAATAAGTTCTTCTTTTATTTCCGGTGCTTGAACAGTTAAGATTTTGTGATTAATTAATTCACTTACGGATATTAAAGTAGGCTTAATTTCAGGCAAGTCTTGATTTATTTCTTGATCATTATTTAAAATCGTCTTAATTTCTGAAACCATATGTGAAATTTTTTGATTATTAAAATCTAATTCATCAAATCCATCTATTTTTGATTGCAAATCATTTTTTTGATTTTTTAATTTTAGAATAGTTGATTCATTTTGTACTTTAAGTTCTTTTGAAAGTGTGTAAATAAATTCGGAAATACTTTTACGGTATACAGCCTTAATACCTTCACTTACTTCCTTCGTATACTGTAATAAATAGTTTCCACCTGTATCAATCAAATGCGATGGCTTTGGACAAATTACCTCATCACTCAAATTAGGCTCTAAGATATTATCAAAGTCACTACTATCAATTTTATTATTTTCAATTTGTTTTACAGTTCGAATTGCTGCTTCTTTTACAAAATACTCAATTTGTTTATTTGTTAATTCCTTTACCTTTTGAATAAATTGACTTTTAGATTCATGTAAAGCATTTTCAAGTTTTTTTCTAGATTGAAATAATCCTTTATTTTGCAATGCCTTTTCTGATTCTAAATATTTTGATGCTAATTCTCTCATTTCAAATGGTGTAATGTTTGAATTAGTAAGAACTTGTTGCGTAGACTGCAAACAATTTTCCTCAAATGTAGAAACTGATGTTTCAATAACTTCAATTTCACTATTTAAATCATTATAAACGGATCTAATCTCATCAGCATTTTGATCGAGATCAATGTAATCGTTCTCAAGTTGTTGTATTTGTTCGTTCATAATTGTTAAAAAACTTGCATAGTCATTTTCAATTTGTACTACTTCTTGATGACTGTATAAGTCATTTAAATGATTTAAAAACTGGTTATATTCGTTATTATCTACAGATTTATTTCTTGTAGAAATATAAAAAACTTGTAAGTTGCCTAATCCTTGTTTTTTCAAGTTTCCAATTACACCTTGTTTAAATTGTTCAAACGTCAATTCTGTTTCATCGTGTTTATCAATACATGTAATGACTAAACAAACTTTATTATTTTTTTCAACTAAATTATGAATAAAATCAATATTTGTTTTCGAATGAACATGTTGATAATCCATTAAATAAAAAATACTATCCGCTAGATGAATTACTGAGTTTGTCGCCTCTAAATGATCCATATCTGTTGAATCAATCCCTGGAGTATCAATTAAAACAGATCCAGTTGGAATTTTAAATAGTTCTTGTGCCCACTCGAGTTCAATAATTGAACCACTATCAGAAGCTAACTTTTTGAGTTCATCTACTTGAATATCCTCTTGAATCTGATACATTTCACCATCTTTAAGAGTAATTAACATTTTACTTTCGCCATTTTTTAATTTTACAACGTTTGCACTTGTAGGAATTGGGCTTGTAGGTAGTTTTTCTACTTGTAAAAGATCATTTAATAAAGATGACTTACCAGCAGAAAAATGCCCACAAAATACGTAATAACTTTCCTTATTTTGTATTTTGTATGCTAATTTTTTTAATTGGAATAATTCCTTCGAATTACCTTGGTCAGAAAGTAAATTGATACCTGAAGAAACCTTATTCAGTAATTCCCCTCTGTTAATCTTAGTGTTTTGCAACGTGATTTCCCCATTTCATTTCATTCTCAAATAATTTCCCTAGCATTATTTTATCCCCATATATATTAATTTGGAAGAAGAATGTATAGGCATATGCATATAAAATAAAAAAAACTAGGTAACATCACCTAGTTTTGAACTTGTTTAAGTACATATTTAGTTAGTAAAAAGTATAAAAGAATTGTAGCTGACACAAATCCAAGAACCATTTGACGCACAACCTTTCGAAGTTGATAATGATTTTCATTCTACATTAATCATAATCAGTTATTTTCCATTTGTCAATAACTATTCGATTGATTGTAAAAGCGCTTTATTTTCTTCTCGGATTCTTACTTTTAATAAAATTAAATTACAAACTGAAAAGATTACAGTTGTAATATACGCATGAAACATAATAGGTATTACTAATAATTCTATGGTAACGATTATATAATTTGGATGCTTGATATACTTATAAAGCCCACGTTTTACTAATTTTTCATTAGGTAAAATTATTATTTTTGTATTCCATCTTTCTCCTAATGTTGAAATAACCCATACCCTTGCTAATTGTAATATGATAAAAACGATGAGGAGAAAAGTAAAAAATCTAATTTCTATATATCGAATGAAATAATTCTCAATTAGAATTGAAATAAAAAACATGCTATGTAAGATGATAAAAAATTTATAATGCTCTTGGCCATATTCAAGTGCGCCCCGCATTTTTAATTTTTTTTCATTATTCTTTGCTATGCCTAGCTCAATCACTCTTTGAATGATGATGAATAAAAAAATAATCTTTAACATTAGCATTCTACCCACTTTAACAGTGATAACTCTGAACTAAACCCTGGTCCTAAAGCACAAAGAAGACCGTGCTCATTCGTTTTTCCTAACTTCATATACTCACTTAACACAAATAACACAGTACAAGATGACATATTTCCATATGATTTTAAAATATTTAAGGAAATTTCGATATTCGCTTCGGAAAGATCTAATGAATCGATATATGCGTCCAATACTTTTTTTCCTCCAGGATGAGCAATGAAATGGGTAATATCCCTAATTGTTAGTTCATATTGCGTTAAAAAATTTGAAACAACTGGTTGTAACCAATTTTTTACGATCGAAGGAATATCCCTTGAAAAAATTACAAATAAACCATCATTCCGAACATCCCATCCCATTACGTCTAATGAATTAGGCATTAGAGTTGAATTAGTTTGTTCAATTGACGGTAAAGATTTATGGATCGTTCGATTTTTCAACTCACTCTCATCGCCAATAACTAAAACCGCTGCTGCTCCATCAGCAAATAATGAAGTTCCTATTATATTACTTTTGGAAAGATCTTCTTTTTGAAATGTTAAACTACATAATTCAACTGCAACTAGTAAAATATTTGACTTTGGATGGGCTTTACAATAATCAAATGCTCTAGATATACCACTAGCACCACCGGCACACCCTAAGCCCCATATAGGAATTCTCTTAATCGAAGAATTAAATGGCAGGATATTTGCGATATGAGCATCAATTGTAGGGGTTGAAATACCAGTCGAAGAGACAAAAATAATTCCATCTATTTTTTCATATTGAATTTCCGAAGATAGAAATTCATTACTTGTCAAACAGTTTTTAATAGCTTCTATTGATAATTCAATTGAGATTTCAGTGTAAGCCTGATTTTTTTGCTCAAAGCTATGCTCTTCGCTATACCAAGAAAGCTCCTTAGAAATATATCGACTTTGAATCTCGCCGTTTTGAAATACAGATAATAAACGATCAATTGAAGGGTATCTTTTCAAAAAAAGTTCTCGAATAAAAGGTACTATATTTTCCTGATCGATTTTATATTTTGGCACAGCTTTCCCAACAGATAAAATTAAAGGCATAATTTCCCACTCCTTATAGTCATTACCTTTTGTATTAAATTGGAAAATTATTCTTAAATACTTGAAAAACCTAGAATAGAAATAAGATGACATAATAGGCTCAAAAATTTGTAAAATTTAATTCGTAGCAAAATTTAAACAAAAAAAAGACAATTCACTATTCATTCATGGACCATGAACAAATAATAAGAATTGTCTAAGCGTTTCAAAGGAGTTTTCTTTCTGTTGTGCAGTTTTAGTATATCTCATTTTACTCGAATCTACATTCGCAATTATTTCCATTAAAAAGCTTCTAAAATCTCCTCCACAACATTTCTAATTTACAATTATGATTTATTTACTTCTTCCAACTCATACAATTTTGTATATTTCGATTCTAAATAGTCAACAAAATATTTCACATTTAATTCTTCACCAGTAACATCCTTCAAAATTTGTTGAGGTTCCTTCATTGCACCATATTGATGAATATTTACTTTTAACCAATCAAGAATTGTTTGAAAATCATTCGTTTCAATTAATTCACTAAAATTCGGTAATTCTTTTTCCATTGTTGCTTTAATTTGAGCAGCATACATTGCACCTAATGCATAAGTTGGAAAGTATCCAAAATGCCCCATTGACCAATGTACGTCCTGTAAAACACCTTCTCGATCAGTTTCAGGAATTATTCCTAGATACTCCTCCATTTTTTGATTCCAAATTGAAGGAAGTTCTGAAACTTGAATTTTTCCATCTAATAAATCCTTTTCAATTTCATAACGAATCATTACATGTAAAGGATAGGTTAATTCATCAGCTTCAATACGAATAAACGAAGGTTTACTATTATTTATCACTTTATAAAATTCATCTAGAGAGACATGTTCTAACACACCATTAAGTTGCTCTTTTAACTTAGGATAATTTGCTTTCCAGAATTCAAAGCTTTGTCCAATTATCTTTTCATATAAAAGCGACTGAGATTCATGAATACCTAACGACGCTCCTTGAGCGATCGGTAAACCTTCTAAATCTTTGGAAATGTTTTGCTCATATAGTGCATGACCACATTCATGAATTGTACTAAAAAGGGCTTTTTCAAAATTATTCTCATGATATTTCGTTGTTACTCGAACATCACCTAAATTAAGAGAAGTAGCAAAAGGATGTGGAGTTGGATCTAATCTTCCGGCATCAAAATTATAACCAAGAGATGCTAATAATTGTTCACATATTTCTTTTTGTTTTTGCGTCGAAACAAATGCTTTCATCTCTTCTTTTTCAAAGTTTTTCCCACTAGTCGATACAGCTTTAACAATCGGTACTAATTTATTTCTTACTTCTGAAAATACTTCATCCAATTTATTTACAGTCATTCCAGGTTCATATTGATCCAAATATGTATCATATTTACAGTCTTTATATCCTAAATATTCAACGAACTTACGTTTATACTCAATTATTTCAGTTAAATAAGGTTCAAATTTAGCAAAATTATTTTCTTCCTTTGCTTCTGCCCAAACACTCTCAGAAATTGCTTGGCATTTAACAAAAGCTTCAAACTCATCAACTGGTATTTTCGTATTTCGATCGTACTGCTTTCTTAAGTATTTTACTGTTTTTTCAACTTCCAATGAACATTTGCCTGCACTAATGGCTTCTTCCATTGTTATTAAATAATGAGCCATATCTTTTGAAATGCTCATTTTATATACATCGGCTGATAATTGACTAATTACATTTGAACGCTGACTTACAGCATTTTTAGGTGCACCTGTTCGAAGATCCCAATATAAAACACTAATTGCTTCTTCAATGTTTAACATTTTTCTTACATAATCTAAAAACGAAGCTTCATAATCTTTTAAGCTCATCAAAACACCCACCTTTTAAAATCAAATTTTTGAGTCAGCTAAATAGTAACATAAAAAATATATGGATAAATAAGAATTATCATATTTTTCAAACAATATTTCTCGACAAAATGAATATTGTCTAATCACTTCGTAAATACTACTCATGTCTTTTTTAACTAATACAAAATTATATTTTGAATATTCCTTGACAGGAATATTCCTTATGAGGTATATTCAATTTATGAATTCGACTTTAATTGCTCTTGCAGAGCCGAACCGGTTACAGATTGTCGAACTCTTACGTGACGGTCCTCTATCAGTCGGTGAAATAGCTGAAAGCTTAGGACTTAAGCAACCACAGGTTTCAAAACATCTTCGCATTCTAAGTGAAGCTGGGCTTGTCGAAGTTCAACCAATCGCCAATAAAAGAATTTATAAACTTAGACCCCAGCCGCTAAAAGAAATTGATTCGTGGATTAAGTCATTCCGACACGTCTGGGAACAGAGATTCGATCAATTGGACGATTATTTAAAAAAATTACAGGGCAAATAATCTTAGCTTATTCATTGCACACAATTTAATTAGTACTAACTATTATTGAAAGGAGAAGTACCTAGTTTTAAAAGAGGAAATAATGTCTAATTTAGGAAATAATAAAATAAATGGAGGAATTAATAATGAGTAAAAATATGTTTAATGTAGATGAGCAAGGATTAGTTTTAACAAGGGTTGTTGATGCGCCTCGTGAATTAGTATTCAAGGTTTGGTCCGAAGCAGAACACCTTAAAAACTGGTGGGGTCCAACAGGTTTTGAAATGGATGTAGCAACGTTAGAATTTAGACCAGGAGGTAAATTCCACTATAAAATGGAATCACCAGAAGGATTCGTAATGTGGGGATTATTTGTTTTTGGTGAAATTATTGAACCTGAGAAAATTGTTTTTGTTAATTCATTCTCTGATCAAGAAGGTAATATGGTTCGCGCTCCATTCTTTGAAGTTTGGCCATTGGAAATTCAAAACACTTTAACTTTAGAAGAAAATGATGGCAAAACAACGATTACATTAAAAGGTTTTCCAATCAATGCTACTGATGAAGAAGTTGCTGCATTTATTGCAAATAAAGATTCTATGCAACAAGGCTTTACTGGTACATTTGACCAACTAGATGCATATTTAGCTAAAACATCATTATAAGATAAATACCCTTTAAAGCTTGAAAATAGCTTTAAAGGGTATTTTTTAGTGCTATTAATAATAAACAACCTTCGTTTTAGCGATTAAATCATGTAATGTTCTCCGATCTTTTCGGAAAATAAAAAACAGATCAATTACATACAAAATTCCGATTGCTTCTATAAATATTGGCAAATTTAGCTGACAACCAAAAGCAAATATCGAACGTAATGTCATTGTTTTGAAATCAACTAAGTCATCTGTATCCCTCACAACCATAATACTTAATAATCTTTTTCCTATTGTTTGTCCGTTCCAAATATAAGTAGGTACAATGACATAAAGTAGGAAAATAAATAAAAGCGACCAAATTGAATATAAAAACAGTTGCTTACTACTAAACATAAATAATTCTAAAATGTCTTTACTTTCTAGCCCAAGTATAAGTAACCCTAGTTTAGAAAATAAAAGATTTAATGAGCCATCGATCCAAGCTGCAAACAATCTTCTAATACGACTTGCCAGTTCAAAATCCATCTAGAACCTCATTCCACATTTTTATAAAAAAATGGATATTAATCGATATACTCTATTATACTTAGGGGATTTTGATTTTGATTAGTGATTTTTAACTATTTGAATTAATTTTTTTAAACAAGCTACATAGGTTGTTTTCAATTTTTAGTTATTTTTTACTTATTTTGACTATTGATATATGTCAAATCCCCCTCTTCTTATTAAGATACTTCATTTAAAAAGGACTAATTACTATTTAAATAGAATTATTGAATTTAATAGTAATTTACAAAGGAGAACTTTCATGAAGAAAATTTTGACAGGAAAAATGAGTATTACTCAAGCACTATTTGCATGTGCCTTTTCTTCAATTGCGATTACTGTATTAGAAAGTTATATACATTATAGTAATCGCTATATTGCAGGTATAGTTGCTGGCTTAATCACTTTTTTCAGTTTTATCTTAGCATTTATCATTTTCAAAAATGAGAAATAAAAGTTTGCATTTATATGAAAGTAATTAATGAGTAGATCAAAATTGCGCATTTAACGGAGAAAAACCTTATTATCCAAGG
Source organism: Gottfriedia luciferensis (assembly GCF_001712755.1). Lineage (GTDB taxonomy): Bacteria > Bacillota > Bacilli > Bacillales > Bacillaceae_G > Gottfriedia > Gottfriedia luciferensis_B. The sequence goes on along the minus strand of NZ_MDKC01000001.1, from coordinate 165,201 downwards.
TTTATTTTTGGTTTACGAAAGCAATTAACTATAAAAAAATAAGACCACTAAAAATAATTAGTGGTCTTATTACTATTTTTTCATATTGGTTTAATATTAATTTTTGATTGTTTAACTGCAACCGTTTTCAACAATTTCTGTAGTTCTCTTAAATCAGTGTCCAACTGATGACGAATCTTTACTACTTCTTGATGATTGTCATTATTTTGATTTTGAGCTTCTTGCAACTTGATTCGTTTTTCTTCAATATTTCGTTCTAAAGATCTGGCTGTTCTAAAAAACATTCAAATTACCTCCTTTTCAAAAAAAGTATGAACACGCTTTCATTTTTAACTATAATACTATAAAAAAAATATCTTAAGACTTTCTAAATGTGAATATTTTTTGAACTTAATTTTGGATACTTTAGTTCTTCAATATTTCACCTAATTAAATTCAACTCTTCTAAATAAGTAATTGTGAACACGCTTTCATTTTTATTTATGATACTATAAAAAAGTAATTAATTAAATATCTAAATATGTCTATTTTTTGAACTTATTAAAAAAACATAAAAAATAACAACTTGGAATTAATCATTTTTTAATGTTTTCTTTAATAATAAGTATGGGGAGGTTCTTAACAACCTCCATCCACACGAATTAGATTATACTAAATTATACAATTTAGAGTATTTATCTTCTAAATAATCAATAAAGTATTTTACATTTAACTCTTCGCCTGTAACATCTACTAATAATTCTTTCGGTTCTTTTAATTTTCCATATTGATGAATATTAAGAGTTAGCCAATTAACAATTTGATGAATCTCGCCGCTTTTTAGGATCGTTTCATAATCGCTTAAATCCTGTTTCATTTTATGCTTAAACTGTGCTGCGTACATCGCACCTAATGCATACGAAGGAAAATAACCAAAATCTCCGCCTGCCCAGTGTACATCTTGAAGAACGCCCTCTCGATCATTTGATGGAACGATACCTAAGTATTCTTCCATTTTATCATTCCATATTTTTGGCAAATCCTTTACTTGTAAATCACCATCAAACAGTTCTTTTTCAATTTCATATCGAACCATTATATGCAATGGATATGTACATTCGTCCGCTTCAATTCGAATTAACGAAGGCCTACTATGGTTTATTGCTTTATAAAATTCTTCTACCGATAAATTTTTAAAATATTCACCAGTTTTCGCAATTAAATTTTCATACTGTGCTTCCCAAAACTCTTTACTTCTTCCGATCATATTTTCAAAGAATAGGGATTGAGACTCGTGTATTCCCATCGATGCACCTTCACATAATGGTGTCCCTATTAAATTCGATGATAAATTTTGCTCATAAAGTGCATGGCCACATTCGTGAATGGTACCAAAAAGCGCACTCATAAAGTTATCTTCTATGTATTTTGTTGTTACACGAACATCGCCAGGATTTAAAGTAATCTGAAATGGATGAACTGTTTCATCTAAACGACCGGAATCGAAATTATAACCTAATTTTTCAAGTATTTCTTCACTAACTTCTTTTTGAAGATCAATTGAGATCGGTTGTGACAATTCTTTGCGAATTAGTTTAGTTTGCGAATTTGAAATTTTCGCAACTAATGGTACAAGACTTTCTCTTACTTTGCCAAAAACTTCATCAAGCTTCACAGTTGTCATGCCAGGCTCATAAAAGCTTAATAAAGTATCATATTTCTTATCTTTGTAGCCCCAATATTCAATGAATTGTTTTTTCATCGTTACAATTTTCTCTAAATATGGTTGGAATTTACTAAAGTCACCTTCATTTTTAGCGTCTTCCCAGGCATTTTCACTTAATGAACAAAGCTTTACATATTCTGCATATTCATTTTTAGGGATTTTACAGTTTAAATCATAATTTTTTCTACATTCCTTAACAGATTTTTCAATGATTTCATTTAAGTTTCCTGTGCCTATTTCTTTTTCAAATAAATTTAAATAGTTTTCCATCGTACTTGATGTTGTCATTTCAAATACTTCTGCAGAAAGCTGACTGATGACATTTGACCTTTGTTCAGCTCCATTTTTAGGCGCACCCGTTCTTAGGTCCCAATACATAACATTAATTGCTTCATTATAATTTTCAATCTTCTTTAAATAGTCAGTAAATTCTTCTTGTATTTTATTAATTGCCATTTTTAACCCTCATTTCTAAATTTTAGGATGTTATTTTCATTCTATCATAACTTTTATATTGAATTAATATTAAGCTTAAAAAGCACTTTCATTATCAGAAATCATTTGATTAAGTTTATATAAAAGACATGATTAATAAAAATATAGTACAATACAGCAAGGTGATGTTATGAAAATATTATTATTAGGAGCAACTGGAAGAGTTGGTTCTTTTTTAGTGGATTTATTATTAGAAGCTAAATGTGAAGTAATTGCTTTAGTAAGAGATGAACAAAAAATAACGATTCATCATGAAGCTCTTACAGTTTTAAAAGGAAATATGCTAAATGAAAAAGATTTAAATGTAGCTTTAGAAAACGTAGATGGAGTAATTTCTGCCTTAAATACTGGCGGTGAGAATATTTTATCTAAAACAATGGGACTACTAATCCCTCTTCTTGAAATGAAAAAAATAAGTAGGATTGTTACAATTGGAACTGCTGGTATTTTACAATCAAGAGTTGATCCAACAATTTTACGGTATAAAAGCTCTGAATCAAAACGAAAATCAACAACTGCAGCAACCGATCATGAAAAAGCTTATAACTTATTAAATGAAAGTTTGTTAGATTGGACGATTGTTTGCCCAACTTACCTACCAGATGGTCCAATAACTAAAAATATTAATGCTGAAAAGAATTATTTACCGATTGATGGCCAACGTATTACAACTGGAGATACAGCCTATTTCGCATTTAAGGAATTTTTCGAGTGCAATTTTAGTAAATCTAGAGTTGGAATTTGTAATTAAAAAAAGCTAGCGAATGCTAGCTTTTTAAGATGGATCAATAGGCAAACTGTTTAAGATTTTTTCTTTCGTTTCATTGTTTAGATCATTCTCAATAAATAAAACGATTTTTCCTTTATCTTCATGACTACGGATTAGTCGTCCAATACCTTGGCGTAATCTTAATAGCATATACGGCTCATCAATATCGAAGTAAGGGTTTTGTGCATTTTGACGTTTTGATTGGAATACAGGATCATTTGGCGGGAATGGTAGCGCATGAATAATCACTTGACTTAGTGACATTCCTTGAATATCTAATCCTTCCCATAAATGAACAGCACATAAAGAAGCGTTAATATCTTCTTGGAATTTTTGTACAATTGAACTAATTTCTTCTTCACCTTCAAAGTATAAATTGAAGTCTAATTTTTCTTTTTCAACTTGCAGTTTGAATTTTTTCATTTCCTGAGTTGAATTGAAGAGAATTAATGTACTTCCGTTATTATCCTTTAACTTCTCAATAATCTTTTCATTCTTTTCCTCAATTTTGGTTGGATCAACTTGATTTAACTCTATTTTCATTTGTTCAACATAATCAAACGGAGAATTGACCGAAAATGATAAGTAATCTTTTATCCCTAAACTACCTGCAATATAATCAAAAGAACTATTTTGAGATAGAGTTGCAGATGAAAATACAATCGGCATTTTTTGATTAAATACTTTTTCTTGTAAAAGCTCATTTACAGCCTTAGGCATGATGACAAGTGTTAATTCATTTTGATTATACTCAATCCATTGAATCGCTGTAATTTCATTAATAAATAAATTTAAGCAACGCTCAACATCATCTAAATGCTCATCAACAATATTTAACTGATATTCATCAATTGTATACATTTCACTTTCAAAGACTAATTCATCACCAATACTACTAATTTGAGACTTTAATCGCCTTGCTAACTTTATTAGTCTTTCATTCATATTCAGTTTAAAACGTCTAGACCCTTCAACTTCTTCGGTATTGTTATCTAATTCAAAAAAGAATTGATCGTACGTTTCTAATGTATCTTCTAGTAATTGTTGGAAGCTTTCACGCGTCCCAGATTGCATTAAAAATGATAAAAATGTATTTAATGTCTCTTGTTGTAGACGATAAGTTAATGATTTTTGACTTGCAAATTCAAGTAAATGTCCTTCATCAAATACTACACAGCTTGGATTAGGTAGTAATGGCAATTGACCTTCACGTTTTCTAGATTCTACCGTCCAAATATGTTCCATATAAAATTCTTGTGAGCATACAATTAGGTCAGTTGCTTTACGATAATGTTCTCTTGATAGAGTTTGTCCACATCTATGTCTTTGTTCACAAGTAGAACAATCCTGGAAATAATCATATGAAATTGTATCCCATTCTTCATCTGTTAAGTCCTTATATTCAGTACGGTCTCCATATGGAGTAAATTTTTGGAGTGTTCCATAATCATTTACAAAGCTTGGTAAATTTTCATAAACCCCTAAAACGGCATCCGATACATCAATTTCTGAACGCTGTAAATCTAATTTTTTTAAACATAAATAATTTGTTGTTGATTTAGCTAATCTAACATCAATTGACAAATTTAAAGCATTCGATAACTTTTCAATATCCCCATTTTTCTTTACTAGCTGTTCGATTAAGGATTCATCAGCACATGCTATAATAGCTGGCTTACCTGTATATCTTGCATAGCATAAACAATATAGCAAATAGACAAACGTTTTACCTGTACCAACACCTGCTTCAGCAAAAATAACTTTCTTTTCTTTAAACGCTCTTTCAACCTGATAAGCCATAAAGATTTGCTCATCTCTTAATTCATAGCCTGCATCTGGTAATAAATCATAAAAAACGTCCCCAATCCATTCCCCTAGCTTTTCAATGAATTGGTCTTGCTTTCCTACCTCAAAAGGTAATTTAGTTGAATGACTCATTGCTACCCCCAAAATGTAAATTAAAAAGAAAAAGTCCTCTTTTGAGAACTTTAATTTTGCAAATTTATTCGATCCATTATATTATTTAAAAATTGTCTCTACCCGCTATCATACAAAAAATGTGAGGGAAAGGCAAGGGAAATAAGGCATGATCACTTAAAGACTAAGGGAAATGTATATTTAGAACTAAATAAATTAGCTTTAAATTCTTCTAGCTCCTTTATCTCCTTCTAGTTAACTTTACTGGCCTTTTGCTTGCCTGATCATTTCTTCAACAACCATTTGAGATTTTAATCCTTCTTCTCCATTGACCAATGGATTTTCATCAGAGTATATACAATTGATAAAATGGTTAATACAATCCTCAAAACCTCTTTGTTTTAATGTTGTGTCCCATGATGATGAAAACGAATTATTTAGTGAGTTATTTTTTTCTACTTCAAAGTTGTTCATATTTTTTACCCTTATAATAGAACCTTCAGTAATTAATTCTAAGCGCTCAAGATTTGTTCCTGCCATCCGGTGCATTACTGTATTAATAGAAGTTCCTTCTATCGATTCAAATTGGTGAGTAGCATACTCTAATTGATTCGTATGAGTAAGTTTGACTCTACCATTTATCAAGTTAACTTCTCCATTTGCCAACCATCTAATGGTATCAACTAAATGTAAATAATCATCCAGCATCGTAAACTCGAATGAATTAGACCCAATTTTATTCTCTCGATGTTTTTCAAATCTAATTACTGCGATATTCTTCGCCTGTTCTTTTGCCTGCACATACATTGGACTGAAACGACGGTTGAATCCAACCATAAGTTTTCGGTTTAGCTTAATACTTAATTCAGTTAATTTTTCAGACTCTGGCAATGTAGCTGCTAGTGGTTTATCAACATATACATCTTTGCCTTTATTTAATAAATACGATACTACCTCAAAATGTGAACTAGTTGCACTATGTACAAATACTGCGTCACTTTGTTCTGCCAGTAATTCCAAACTTTCAAAATCTTTAATTCGATATTGTGAACATATTTTCTTACGTTTTTCTCTATTTGGTGAAAATGCACCAATAAAATCCCAGTTTTCTTCTTTTGTAAGAATTGGTAGATATGCTTTTTGTGCAATATTGCCTAATCCTACCATTCCAATACGTAGTTTTTTCATTTTAGATCAGTCCTTTAAATTGGCTTATTTTTCAAGATTCATTGTAACAAATTATCTTTCTTCATTTAAAAGAAAAATGATTATATTTCAAAATTATCTAATGGCAATAACTTTCGAATTATCGGGAAATCTATAAAATAATCATAAAAATGGTAGTTTGGAGGTGTTTATTTGTACTTATATTCTTTAATTCAAACTAATTTTGATACAAACGATGATATAAGTGTTGTAAGAGATCTTTATTTACTTCAGCATGAGAAGAGTTTCTCTAATGATGAATTTCATGATTTAGTCACTCAATATAAAAGTACTGCAGAAACAAATTGGCATGTTGCACATTTACTTGAAAAAAATCATGGATTTAGAATTGTACCTGCAATTAATTTATAATGACATAACGAATACAATTTTTGTTCAAGATTTGTTCGTAAAAACTTTAACGAAATACGTTATTATAAATAAAAAGGTGCCCCAATCGTCTAAATAGACATTGGGAACACCCTTTTAACCTTTTTACTCTTCGATTCTTCTTGGAGGTCTTTTTCCAAAGTATTGATAATAGTCAGTTTTAATGAAACCATTAAATAATTTACGTTTTTTTGTTGCTGGTTTACCGTAAAATTAAGGTTTGAGGCTATTTAATTATTACTAGATTACATTTTCGCTCTTAAATTGTTAAGGATAGTGTACTTCAGTTAGTAATAATAGTAAATAGTAATTTGCAAACTAAAGTATTTATTTTTTAATTGTCCTATCACTAATATAATAGAAGAAACATAAAATTATTTACTCATCCTTAATTCCCCTGTATGTTTTAAAACTAATTTTTGTGGAGATTTGTCTGTTGACTCTAATTTAATAAATTGGAATTCAGGATAGATTAACTTTTTATCCAAATCCACTTTAGCTACAATTGCCGTATCTTTGTAATAATCAATTACAATTAAATTTTCATTTTTTATAGTTAAATACGTTTGTTTACTTGCAGCTGAATTATACCCCAAATAACTAATAAAATAACCTAAGCAAATTAAAAAAAACACCATTGATACTTTAAAATACCTTTTTATAATAAAATAAATATCCATTGCTAAAATTAGCATTAATGAATATATTGAATAAAAGTTAATCTTAAATATTCCAAAATAAAGACATAAAATGGTTAATAAAATCGCTGTGAATAGGGTATATTCAATGATCTTATTGACATAAATGTTTTTTATTTTCTTCAATTGTTCTACTGAAGGTGAAATAATAAATTTATTAATAGAAGTGTTTGAATGTAAGTACAAGTTATAAATAAATCCAACTGATATAACCATTAATGTAAAAACTGAAGTAATGGCAATTTTACTTATAGTAATTTCTACCAAGTCTGATGGTAGGCCATAAAAATCTTTATATCCAAGACTGAAAAAGGTTACAAGGGCATACCCTAGTAGCGTAATAATAAATATTATTATTGTGGGATCAATTTTTTTCATTTCATTTCAACCTTTCATATAAAAAAAGTACAATACATCAATTATATAATGTATTGTACTTTTTTTATATGAAATATTATTCTTCTTCCTCAACAGTTACTTCTTCAAAATCGTTAGTATTATGTATTCGTGCTTTGAGCATTGTTCCATCTTCTAGAGTAAATGTTAGTTCAGGAATAGCAGTTGTTAATTGTGCTAACTTTTGTAAACCATCTTCAATTTCACTTTTAGTATTATCACAAACAACCTCAAATGATATATCACATTTAAATTCTGTTCCTACATAGATTTTTCTTTCACTTAATTTTGCTTCTACATTAACATTTGTCATTTGAGTCTCTCCCTTTGAATAATTTTTTTCTAATATTACACCCAATTTCTTCCTTCACTTTCTAACATAGAAATTTGCCATGAAGATTATAAATCCCCTCACACGACTACATTCCGTTGTCATAACTTTATAATACTACGACTACATTTTGTTGTCAATAAAAGTTACTACACTTTGTAGTCATAATTTTATATAATAAATTTAATAAGAAATGAGGCGATTGTATGTCACTTAGAGTTAAATCAAATTTAAAATCAATATTAGATCAAAAAGGAATATCAATCAGAAAGCTATCAGAAGATAGTGGGATTCCATTTGAAACGTTGAGAAGGCTTTATAATGACGACACGAAGCAATATCAGAGAGATACTATTGGAAGAGTATGTGAAGTGTTGAATGTTGGGATTAGTGATTTATTAGAATTAACAGAGTTGAGTGTTTAAATAAAACATCGATTATATCAAAGGCTGATCATCTCATTCAAAATAATGAGGTGATTCTTTTTTAATATTTAAACTTTCTAACTCTTCTATCATCTTTAAATAGATGGTAATATTTAGTAGTCTTAATACTTTTTAAATAATAAATTATTAATCTTATGAAGATATGGAGCAATGACATGTATATAAATTCAGTAATTAGTTATTTAGGTGCCTGGGATAATTTAAATGAAAAACATCAAGAGGAATACGTCGATCTAATTAGCACAATAGGAAGTTTGATTCTTGGATCTGTCCAAACTGAAGAAGACCTTAATGTCGAGTATCGGATGATGAAAACTCAATGGAAAAAATCTCTTGATAAACTAAATTGGGTCAATTTGGATGATAATGTACTATGTGATTATGCGAAAAACAAAGTTAAGGTTAGTTTGTATATAGGAGATGACCCAAACACAGTTAGCGCATGGGCGTTTACAAATTGTAACCTATCAATAAAAAATGATGAATGTGAGATACCGCTACTTATTTTACCTATAAATGAAACAGGTCAAACTTTATTTGGGGATAATGAGCCATTGGGTTACCGTGCTGTTACTTTTGATAGGACTTTAGCTGAATTTACTGCTTTTTCGCCTCTTTCTTTAAAATATCCATTTATTATTTTAGGTATATCTGATAATGAATCTCCAATAGAAATCTTTAATATTTCAACTGACTTGGAAGGGCACAACACGAATGTAGTTATGGATAGAAGTATAGAATTTCCGCCTGAATATTATCAAGCTGGATTAGGAATACTTAGCTATTTTCATAAAGTTCTTAAGGCTAAATATCCAGGAGTTCAAGCAACTGTGAGAATTATACAAGAAGGCTTAGTTGTAAGAATGGTAGTTGAGACAGCAGATGGAGACAAGCATATTGTAGAAAAGGCGTTAGAAGAATATGACTTAATATTACAAGGTGAAATCAGACCTGAAGACTATTTTGGACTATCAACACAGGCAATTGAATTAAAGAATGAATTAAGATTGGCAGATGCTCGTATTGAGACCCAAAAAGAGTTGTTAGCTATTACACAAAAGCAGATAGATGTCAAAGATGTACAAATTAATACACTTATGGCGATTGTAAGTAATGGCATCTCAAATCCTGTCTCTCCAGTTATTAATGTAGATGTAGCTCCTGTAATTACAATTGATAACAACTTAAATCAGCAGAACATTATACATAATGAATTAAAAGAAACTATTGATACAATTCGGAATCTAAAGCATACTATAGACTCTCCTGAGGCGATTGAATCATTAAATGAAGTTGAGAAAGCTCTTTCAGAAGCAGATGAGAACAACATAAATAATACTGCAGGGATATCTAAATTGCAGAAATTTTTAGAGAAAGTAAATAATACAGAGAGTACTGTAAGTAAATCTATTACTACAACAAATGCAGGAGTAGAATTAATAAAAAATTTAGCTAGTTGCTATAACAAGATTGCTCCATTTTGTGGATTACCGTCAATACCTTTTATAAAATAAAATTCTTATTTTAACTAATAATTAAATACATTTTTTAGGGATAAAAAGAAATAGTAAATGTTAAATGTTTATCATAATAACTAATGGTAATTTTTACATAATATGAATTTCTTTTATCGATGAATAAGTTTAATAAGACTCCTAATAATCTAGGAGTCTCATTTTTTATTATACTTTTTTCACTTTCATCTCATCTAAATGTTCGACTAACGGTTGATACAAACTAATAAATTTATGACCGACCACCCAACCATAATCATAATGAACTAGTGTTTGACCACCACATAAAATTTTTAATTGAACTATTTTAGTATCTGCTACACCTGTTTTCTTTTGTTTATTAAGTTTAGCTACAAAGGAATAGACACCAAATTGGCCATTGATAGTTACAGGATCTTTCTTCACGATTTCAGTTTGATATTTCATTAGGCGACCACTCTTCCCATTGGTAAGAAATTATCGGAAATCCGTTCTCATCTTTACCAGAATCAATCATTACATCAATTGCTAAATTCTCGTTAAATGTATACCAAAGTATTTCACCTGTTTTATAGTAAAAAAGTCTATATCGGATTCGTTTACTCATTTAAACCCCTCCTAAATATCATCTAATACATAAACCTCACATACTACTCCATGTTCACCTGCTAAGTTTTCAAATAATATCTTGCGTGAATTTAATGTTGTATAGATTCTAAGGACAATTTTCTTTTGATTTTTAATATAAAACAGTTCGTTCAAAATACCGTATAACTCCATTTTCTTTCTATTACGAACCATACTTTGTTTACGATCAATCTCAATACAATAAAGTGTATCTGCTTTAAATCTTGCATCTGGAATGATTTGTTTCTTATCACCATTTGATGATGAAAATGTAATTGGCTTTTCTATATCCCATTTAGGAAGTCCACTCATCATCCAAGCTTCATTTCTTAATAAATGATGATCTATTTGAATACTTTTCTTCATTGGATTAGTGCCAACATAAGAAGCACCGTTTTTAGATAAATAATAAACATGTTCATTAGTCCATTTAGTCACTGATAATAATTCCATCTCGACTAGGCTTTTCAGTAGTCTTTGAGCGTTTCTTATTCCTCCTAGACTGTGAATTCCTTGAAGCTGCCTTCTTGTTGCGAATTTCAGGGTTTTTAGACTTTGTAGTATCTGTTCTATTCGTTCTTCGTTTTTCTTCTTCATAGCCTTTTAAAACCTCCCATACCGTACTGTCAGAGATATACGGTATTTGTAGTTCTGTCTTTTTATCAGTTTTCATAATTGCACGGCCAGATAATTTGTAAGGTAGTTTTTCTAATCCCTTTTCATCAATTACAACATCACTTGCAACTGCAGTTGTTAATCTTAAACCTATACGACAATCAGCGTTTTGTTTGATTTGTCTTGGTAGTGTGTCACCTGTTGGATATTGAGTAGCAAAAATTAATCTATAGCCTACTGCACGACCTAAACGAGCGATTGAACTTAACATATCTTGACAGGCTAACAGGAGTTTCCTTGTATCTCCGTCTCCCTTAGGTGCTAATTCTGCTGCTTCATCCACAATAATAAACTTTCTTTTTCTATTTAAATCTTTAACGTTTGTCAAATAGCCATTTTCTTTAAGTTCATTAATCGAATTAAACATATCGTCAACGATATCTTTCAATAATAGTGCAGCTTTAACGTAATTCCCTGCAATTGCTTTGACTTGTTTCACATTCTGATAACGACCAAACTCTAATTTTTCTTTTAGATCAATAATGTAAAATTCAACATCATCTGGATTCTGTAATATCAATTGAGTGAACATTAATTTAAGTAATACCGTTTTGCCATAACCAGTACCCCCACCAATGACAATATGAGGAATCGAATCAAAATCATGATAAATATCTTCAGTTAGCGACTTACCAATAAACACTTCATAAGAGTTAGGTTTTAGTACGTTTTTATGCCAATTGTATTTTTTAATCAATTCATTATGAAAAACTTTTATTTCTAATTGATAATTTGAAAAATCAATTACAACCGGTTTGTTTAAACCTTCAGATAACACTTCCTGAAATTGAATGATTAGTTTTGATGGAATTCCTAGAGGTAGTCTGTAAAAGAAAGATATATGATTGTCTTTTGGTACAGACTTTTTAAATGTAGGGTATTTTATGATGTCTTTTTCTTTAACACAAACATTCGCTATTTCAAATAATCTTTTGATTGTTTTCTTATCATTTGCTCTCGGTTTTATCACCCCAACAGATGCACCCAGGCCAACAACGATAGATGTAGAAACAATAGAAGAAAATAAAATAATAATCACCCCTTAATATCCTATAAAGGATAGCTACCCAGAAAACGAATAGATAGAATAGAAGATAAATGTTGATACAACAATGATGTTTGTATTCGTGGTAGCTATTCACCCAATAGCATTAAAATCGAATAGGAAAAACGAATAGAAAAACTTATTGATCACAAAAGGATATTTACAACTTTAATGAATACATAAACGCCAGTAGCAGCGACACAAACTGGAAAAGCATACTTAATGTATCTTGATCGGAAGATGCGAATTTTTTCAGCGTAATCTGTATCCTGTAAACAATGTTCAGCTATTAAGACAACTAGACCTATACCAAGCATAGTAACCATAAAAGTAGTTGGTTCATTTGGTACAAAAGCGACTGCAGGAAGTAAATTAGAAACTTGTTTCGGCTTCTTCCAAGATCCATTCATAAAATCACGAAATGGAATTGTTTCAGCTTTCATAATTCATCACCATACCTTTGAATGTCGTAACCTTGCTTAATTAACCATTTTTCAACTGCATAAAACGAACTGGAATTATAAATATCCTCTGATTCTTCGCTGCTTAAACCCATATTATCGTGATGATCCATAAAAACCATTTTCACTTTCTTCATGTAATCCATTGTCTCTTGTAAGTGGTCAATATTCATCAGAATTCCTCACTTTCGATCAAAGCGTTTTTACCTGCATAACGATTTGGTCTAAGTCTAATTGTTCCATCCCATTGGACAAAAGGTTTAAACATTGTTTCTAATTCATCCCAATCAGTTTCGTATTCCTCAAATTGATCCTTCTGAATTAATTTAGTTACTTTCATAAAGCCATCATAAGATGGCTCATCATATACATCATGTCTTTGCATATGGTGCTGAATTGCTTTCACTTCATCCTCATCTTTAGCATGATTAAAATACCTTTCTAAAGCTGATGAACTGTATAAATAAGGTGTTTGATATAAAGCTCCATAATACTGTCTCATACCTTCTCCTCCTTCATTTTGTAAGGACGTTTGCGAAGTCTTGAGTGAATTCGTTTTTGTTGTCGTTTGTTAAATCTTATGTAGGCATTTGTCTAATATTGCAAGTACCATTTTATTTTTTTAACAGGACAATCAGTTTTGATATAGAAAGTTATTTATTAGGTGATGAAAATGAGGAATAAATTAAGAATGATCCTTGCTGAAAGGAAAATTAAAAAAGGGGAATTTGCTAAGGATGTAGGTATTACACATGCAACATTAACGTTAATTCTTAAGGAAGAAAGAACTCCTACATTACAAGTAGCAATGAAGATTGCACAAGAATTGGGATTAAAGGTAGAAGATATATGGTATTTTGATGAGGAGTAAGGGAATACTTCATTTGAGGTGATCTTATGGAGTTAACAGCAGTGTATACAATAATCGGTTTCCTTTTATTCGGAATGATCGTGATAAAAATAAATAAAAAGTATTTAGTGAAAGAAAAAAAATTAGAATGGAATCAATTAAAAGTCTATAAAGAACGACAAAGATTTTACAATATGACACCAAGAGATTTTGAATTTTATGTAGCTGCATTTTTGCAAATAACAAGAGAATTCAAAACGCAAGTTACACAAGCAAGTAAAGATGGTGGCAAGGATATTATCGCTTATGACGGAAAAGAAAAAATTTATGTAGAAGTGAAACACTGGAAAGGTAATGTAGGCAGACCTGCTATACAAAAACTTGAAGGGGCAATGAGTGCTGATCGAGTTAAAAGAGGTTACTTCATTACTTCATCAGGTTTTACAAAAGATGCCCTCGCATACGCAAATAAAACAAATATTACATTAATAGATGGAAATGAATTGATTAGACAAATGCATTCGTAAGAGCTCATTAAGTGGGCTCTTTTTTATTCGTTGAAAAATCCATATATGTACCTACAAAAATACTATCACTTCCTTATTCGAATAAATATTAAAAACACACTCAATTTAAAAGTTGGAGATATTTGGAGTATAGAAGAATAAAAATAGCCCCTGTCATTGACAAGGGCTTAGTTTTTCTTAGTCAGTTCGTGTAATCTAATAACATACCTTAAGTTCTCTTGTTCGTTTCGTAATGAATACATTCTTGGACGTAAAGCATTTAAAAACTTTTCATGTTTTAATACTTCTAATCTAATATCTTTGGTATGATTCGCAAGTTGTGCATTTCGAATTTGTTCATTTTTACCATCAATTGATCCGTTTACTATTAATTCTGATTCCATATTAGATAAATTCATTTTCCAATCTAATAATTCATTCGTAAAGTAATAATACTCCTCTTCTACTCTTTTTAATTCTCTATTTACTTCAAGAAGTCTTTTGGCGATGGCATCTAAGTTATTCATACATGACTTCCCTCCATTCTTGGACAAGCACCTGATAGCGGCAGAAGCACTATCAGTGTATTCCATAAATATTGGTAAATTGCCTGTACTTTTTTCGTTTTAGGAAAATTTTTCTAACTAATTTGCTAGACTTTTTTCAATTAGAGGATAATTTAGACTGAGCTCGCTGAGTACTCGATAGGTTTCTTTTTTGTGCTAATAAAAAAGCGCCAAACTAGGCGCCTTATTTCCACGTTACACTTTTAAAACTCGGATACTTTTCGCCTTCAATTAGAGTAAATCCTTCCGAATCAACAACGACAATATTTACGAAATAACCATCGTAAACTTTTCCGTAATCTCCGCTGCTCTTCGGATTACTTCCATCCACATAATTCGAAATCACTCGCAAATAAGAATCGGCATATGATTGCGCTAAACTTTTACCGGACTGGCCGGACAACTTCGCGTCATCTACCGTTAAAGTCATATTAATTTTATTTCCTTTCACTTCGAAAGTTGCGTCTTTAATATTCTCTCGAGTCTTCATGTCGCCAACTGTTGATTTAATCGCTGACTGCGGGATTGCTTTATATTTAGCTTCCTTTGTCGAAGACTCTTTCGTCGAGCTGCACGCTCCTAATATTAGCGCCGTTAACATCGTTAAAATAGCTACGAAAATAATCCTTTTTCTCATCCTTAATCGTTCCTTCCTTGCAATTTGATACTCGTATAATATTCGTCATTTCGCAAATATATCCTTTTTTGTTAGAATTAATAGAGTATATATTCTCGGGAAGGAGCAAAGCTATGTTCCCACTAAAAAACTACTATGAATCGTTCATCAAGAAAGAAATAGTCGGAATGAAAAAAGAAGCTGCATTAAAGCGTCTAGGAAATTTACTAGCCTGCCCTGTGATCAGTAAAGATACTAAGGATTCTGTTCACATTCGATTTTTCACTTGTACGATGGAAATGAAACCTAATATGGATAGATGGTTAGGTACGATCGCATTGAGGATTGAAAATGGGGTTGTAAAGGAATCAGCTATTAGTGTTCCTGAAGATAAGAAAAACCTCTAACTACATCTAGTAAAGTTAAAGGTTTTCGTTTTATAAATATTACAAAATTAGAAACTTCAGTAATGATATTATTTTATTATGAAACATTTTCCCTTATAAGTCTTTTATACTTATATATTTCATACTGGATGGGATTATCTTTTTCCCAGTATCCGAAAATACTTTCGATTAATTTCATTAACTCAACCATTCTCATAATATTATATGAAGTATACATTCTATCCGTTAACTCATCTTCTGCACATATATCTTTAAGCAAAAACAGTAGCCTATATTCTTTATATTCTAATTGAGACATATAGGCGGATATTAAATGTCTACTTTCATCTTTCAACTCTTTAATTATCATAAGAAAATAATCTTCACGGGATATTTCTTTATTAAATACATTTGTATCTTGAGACCAAAAGTTATATTCTTGCTCTATTATGTATTCTATATTCTCTTCCGTTAAATTAGACTCGTCATCAATATTAAAGACATTACTAAGTAATAACCTAATTTTGACATTAACACCAAGGAGTTCAGTATGAAAGAGGTACTTTTTATTCACATTTCGTTTTCTTTCAGATTCACTTCTTAAAAAATCGATTAAAAATATTGTTAACAGTGTATTAATATATCCAGGAAAAAATGTCATTACATTATTTATTACGTTGATCTTTAGAAGTAAAAATGTCAAAACTCCATAAATTACAATCAATACAATTCCGATGTACCAAAATTGAAATAGTCGGTTAAAGAATCTTCCAAAAAACCTATTAAATTTTCGAGTCCAAATAATAATGTAATTATAATTTAATTTAAAAAACCAAATTAATATCTTAATTAAGCGTCTTGCCATAAACCACCCTCCAATATATTCCAATTATATAAAATAAGAACATATTGTGGGTAGTATAATGTATTATTTTTTAAACTTTTTTTGTATTTAAAACATCTTATTCCAAGTTATTTTTCCAACAATTCCATCATTTTCTATACCATGTTTCTTCTGAAAAGCTCTGACTGCTTTTTCTGTTAATTGGCCAAACTTACCGTCCAATGTAACACCTATTTTTTCTTGAACAAATTGTACGTTAATTCCTTTAGAACCTATTTTTAAGGGTTTACCAGGATAAGGTACAATGTCCTTATTAATATTCTCCGCTTTTTTAGACGTATTAGTTTTTGAAGTTTTAGGTGCTATCCAGTCTTTTTTCACCTCGAAATGAGGTTTATCAGGTTGCTTCCAAGTACCGCCCCATGTAATTCCTAATCTTTTCGCAATTTCTCCTGCTTTTTTCAGAGTAGTAGAATCATATAAATCTTTCGGTTTATTTACAGCAATATCCCATGCTAAACGACCTGTATGATTACTTGAACGAGTCCAAGTAACTTTCTCACCTTCCCTTGTTCTACCATAAGAGTAAAGGTAATCCTGTCTTTCTTGTGGACGATATGTTTCTGTAATGAAAACATCTAAATTAGCTTTTTTACATTCCTCAAGGAATAATTTACAAGCTTTTTGTGCAACTGGTAAAAGTTCATTAACATCTCTACAAGTTTTAGTTACATCAGTCATGTCTACTTTCCTCTTTTCTTAACTTTTGTTTTATCAAAGTACTTTGTCAAAAAACTAATATCGATTCCGATTCTTGAGAAGTTTTCTATTATACTCATTCCTTCATAAGCCATTATTAAACCCACTCCAAGTTTAATTATGTAACCCTTTGATTCTGTATAAGTATCTATGAAAACCATAAAAGCTAGGGCTACAAATAACCCTAATTTACGAATAATCCCTATATAATTAATTGAGGAATTAATCTTTTTTTCTGCTGCAGCAGCTAATAATCCAGTAATAATATCAAATAGAATCATAGCTATTGCTATATACCAATAGTTACCTACAACAGTAACCATACTTATATGAGCAATTGAATCCATCGTTCTAACCTCCTTTTCAGGGCATAAAAAATACACCTATCTTTAGGTGTTTACTTGTTCACTATCTTTTCTCTAGCCTCTTGTCTTGCTCTTAAAAGTTCAATGAATTCTTCATTTGTTAAATTTGTTTCAATACCTAACTCTAACTGATCTCTATGTCTAACTATTTTCCAGTCAGTTTCATCAAGGAAAGTTTGATATTCTTTCGATATATTTCTATTTGAGATGATTCTATCTTGAACTTCATTTAAAACAAAACTTTCTTCAAAATAACTATACCTAAACGGGCAAGCTCTAAAATCCTCTTCGGCCTCATATTCAATCCAATCTTGGACAAAACTATCAGAATACCCACAAATTTCATCATTTACTACATGCACCCAAACTGTTCTTACCACACTCTCACCTCTCGAAGTACAGTATCTTTGCATCCTGGGTTATTAACCTCATCAATATTTACTGCATCACCTATAATACTTTTATTAGTAAAAGTTAAAACTTTTGTTGTTACTTTAGCATTACCGATACTAACTGAATAAGCGTGTTTTACATTTAACTTAACAGTCTTCGGAACGTAAACAGTGTACCAGTCGTAATCTTGTTCACCTTGCCCAACGTTATAATCAGAGAAAACTAACATCCAGCCTTTATCAGTTTCATTCAAAGCCCACTGAGTTTGTTTAGTATCATCAATAGTAACTGATTGACCGTCTTGCATATATATAGCACCTGTCCAAATAACAGTGCCACCGATTCTATCATAATGTCTTTTGCCATATTTCTCTGCCATCTCTTGACGAAGTTGTTTAGCAAATTTCTTATTGTCAGTTCCAAAAGTAATGCTTAATTCGTATTCGTTGTCTTCGTATACGCATTCAACTTCAGTGATTTGTTTTATCGACTTAACACCATTAACCATAACTGAAACTTTATCACCAAGAAACCAATCAATCTCATATCGTTTTATGTACCTTGATGTTTGTGAAAGTTGTACTTCCATCGAGTCAGTATCTCGTCTAGCATAAATAGCTTGTGTAAGGTCATATTTCTGACCGTCATAGGTTGCTGAGTCGCTTTCCGCATCTATTTCATAACGATTCCAACCAGTGTTACTTAATCCAGCAGGAGTGAACTCTTTTTTATTAACACCTAATCCATAAGCAGTTGTAGCAGTACCTTTGTTTGATTTGACAGTAACTACATTCTTAAAATCTCCTGCTATATCAGTGAATAACATATAGTCTTTTCTATCCTCTGCTTTTCGTGTGTATGCGATCATACTCCCATTAGGAAAACCATTTACTATTGAAGGTCTTAATCCCCAACCAATAGGAAGGTCAGACATTTGACAGATTTCAATAATAGCTTCTGCTAATGTTCCATATTGGCCAGACCAGTAAACAGAAGTTGTACCTCCTGCTAGTTCAGTACTCATGAGAATGTTTCGAGCAGAGTTAGTTGAGTTATTAATATTACGATCTATTAACCTAGCGATTAAAACATCTTGTTCAACTTGAGTGTCGTATTCTGTTTGATCAACAAAAGGTAAAACGACCCTTTGTTTGAATAGTGCTTTTAAAGGTTTAACATCAAACTCTATAACATTTGAATCTGATTCATCGTTAATCGTTTCAATTATGCCACAACGATACCCATAGCGACTCATAGGGACATCACAATCTTTGAATATCAATATTCTACCTAATGTTAATTTCTCAACACCAATTGCTTTTCTACTTACATGAAGTTTACTGTTTACAATATCAAAGAAACTATCTTTATAAGAGAGATAAGCAATGTCAAAGATAGTTCCTGTTTTAGTCCAACTTGTATCATAAATATCTATTGTAAGTGCCATGTCATCACCTCTCTTATAATTTAAATTCCTGAGTATCTTTCTCTATACCATGCATTTATTTGAGTAGGTGTTGTTCCATTAATCGTTATTGAATTAGCTCCTGGTACTAACTTAAATAACGTACTACCTGGATCTAAAGTACTCCAAGTACCTACTCCATCTGGATTTTCCACCCATTCTTGACCTTGGTTAGTATTCATGTAGATTTTACTTAAATTCAACACGCTGCCAATCTTGACGAACTCACCAGTTGTATTGTTCTTGATTGTACAAGTTCCATTAGTTGAAATAAACTGTAACCTAATACCAGTCGGTACATCACCATTATTAGTAATTGTAAAACTTGCGCTTGAAGGGGTTATAGTTTGTTCAGCAGTATACCAAAAAGGATTGTCTGCTGTTAATTCAACTGCTACATTTTGCCAACTTAAATTATCATTTTCGAAACCTGTTGGATATAACGGAGCTACTTCGACATGACAATCTCTTGCATATTGACTACCATCTTCAAGAGTGATCCATAGTGTACCTGTTCCCAAGTGTGGAGCAAATAACTTACTCACAGTTCTCCTTGCATTTATTTCGAGGATATCAATATCAATAGTCACGTTAAGTTCCACATAATCAGTGTAGATTTGAGAAGCAGCACTTGATAAGTAAGCTTCAGAATTTGCTAGATAGTGAACAAAACCGTTGCTATCAATCATATCAATAAAGCTTAATGAATTAGATTGAATGTTAAGTAACTGCACTGAAGCATCTGTATGAGATTGTGCATAATTCCATGTACTAAGCTTATTTGACCAAGCCCTTAAAGTAGCTTTATTAGTACCATTAGCAAAACCTCTACCAAACCATTGAAAAGAAAGATTTGTTACAATCTGTTTAGCGATTATGATTTTATCAGATAAGGCTGTCTTACCATTCCAAATACTTACTCCATATCTCTTTTCAAGATGTTTAATTAAATTGAATGAAAAGATTTGTTGACCATAGGCGTTAGTAGTAGTTGTCTGGCGAAGGTCTGTATTACCATCTAATTTATTAATACTGTCAATAGCACCTTGACTAATTGTATCTGATATTTGTGATGGCGTAGCCAATGTAGTTTGGTTGAGCCTAGTCCAAAATATATGTGGATTTTCAGTAACACTAGTTGTAATCTTACCTTCAAAGTTCGCAACGCTGTTTGGTTGTACCTTCATAATAAGAAAATCCAATTCCATATCAGCAGGATCATAGACACTGTTGAAAAAAGTCTGGCCATGTTGCATATATGACTTTGTAGTATAAGCACTTGCAGTAAGGCCACTAGTTTGTAATTTATTCTTCAAACGATATGTTCCACTTCTGTTAATTTCAATTGACTCACCGGTTGATGAGTACCATGTTATACGATCTATTTTCATAATGAGTTAATACCAACTCCTACTAATATTATTTAGTGTTCGTTTCGTTTGTTTGGCACTTTCTCTTTCGTTTAAAGCCTTAGGTGAATAATTATTTACAGTAATACTTGATGGTTGAGGTAAACGAGTGTTAATACTATTACCGTTTTTACTTCCTCCTGTATTTCTACGAGGCCCGCTTGTACTTGCTCCTGGCTGTGGAATACGAGTATTTATATTACCTGTATCATAGTTAATGTTGCTTGGTGCTGTACCTAAAAGATTAAGTACTGTCAAAGCAGTCTTCATCCATTGAGGAGTAGCAACATACAACCCTGTCATTAATGCATTTCTAAGCTTAGGAGAAGATGCAGCTAAATTTTGAGTATAGTTATATGCTTTTAGTAAATTAGTAGCAATATTACTCGCTTTATTCCCAATCTCTTGTAAGTCTCTATTAATAGGGCCTTTGGCCTTGTTTAGTTCTTTTTGAAAAGGTGTAACACCTTCAGATACAATTTTCTGCATCTTTCCTTTTGTATCTTCAGCAGCTTGACCAGTATTATTTAATGCTTCTACACCCTTAATTCCTAAGTCTTCAAACTGAGAAATACCAAGCGACATTAATTGTTGTCTTTTCTGTTCTGGGTCTTTGGTTGCTTCGATATCTTTAATGATACTTTCCATTACATCTCTAGAAGTTGCTTTACCATTTTCAAACTCTTTGAATACGTCTTTAGTACCTTTAGAGAAATTACCTAAAGCTTTTTCTACTCGGCCATCATTTAAAGCAATAGGGAACTCTTTGACTGCATCTGCTACTTTATCAGCGTTTAATGCACCTGCATCAAGTCCAGCATTTAATAAATTAAAGAATTCATCAGCACTATAGCCACTTTCTTTAAAATAGCCTCCATACTCGTTAATCGTATCTAATAAATCTTGTTGACGATTACCACCATTTTGTGCAGCATTAGCCATTTTATCAAAAGCTGTTTCACTATCGATTCCAAAATCATTCATCAATGCACTAGCAGATTTAGTTACATCATTTACATCTTCACCAAATGTTTTCCCAAATGCCTGAGCAAATGTTGTAATTTTCTCAAGATCAGTATCGTTTATATCCTTAAAGTTATTCTTTACACTTATGATTGCATCTGCACCTTCTTCAAGGCTATCAGACCAACCATTTAGATTAATATCTGCTAAAGTGTCACCTAACTTTTCACCTTCATCTTTAGTCAAACCTAAGGCATTTGTCATCTTACGATTAGCTTTATCCATATCTTGACTAGCATCAAATGCAGCTTTCCCTAGTAAGCCTAATCCTGTAATTATTCCAGCAATTGCACCTGCAGGGCCTGCGCCTAATGCACCTATTGCTTCACCAAGTACAGGGATTCCGTCAGCAACCTCACCGACAGCATCAACAGCGCCGCCACCACTACCTTTAATATCATCTAATTCTCTATTAAAACGGTTAACACTAGTTTTGGTACGCTCCATGTCAATCTTTGCATTCCTTAAAGTGTCGGCAAGATGTTTTAATTCTTTTGAATTAGCAGGTAATTGATTCTTCTGACTTTCGTATGCTCGTTCTAATTCCTTTACTGTATCCTTTTGATTCTCAAGGACGCTATCTAATCTTCTTATAGCATCTTTAAGTCCTTCTTCTGACTTTTCAACATTCTTCAATTCTGCATCTAGTAATCGGAAGTCTTTTCTTGATTCAGTTAAATTACCTTTTACTTCTTTAAGAGCTTTATTAAACTCCTTAGTTTCCATCCTTAGGGCAAGGTCAATTCCTTTTACATCTTCAGACATTTACTCACCTCACATCATTAAAAAAGGGATCTGATCGACAGGAGTTTCTTGTTCTTCCTCATCGACCATTCCATTTATTTTTAAATGTTCATCTATTAATAAAACAAGTTTTCGTAAGGTGCTAGACCAAAAGGTTTTATCATCCATATTAAGTAAAGTAGTTCCAGCATAATAAAGCCATGCCCAATCCCACTTATTTTCTTCTACTGGGTGTTTTTTTCGTCTTAGCCTCTTTTTCATCTGGTAATGAATTAATGAATAATTTAGGAACTTCATTAACAACATAAGCCACTTGCCCCAAACCAACTAATTTACCTACTTCTTTAATAGATAAATAGTCAGCTTCATCTTCAAGACCTGCGTTAATTCCTGCCCATAGCAGCACTTTAGTATCCTCATTTGTACCACTTAAAACCCTTTTAAAAGCCTCTTCCATACTTCCATAATGTTCTTCAAGATGTCCTAAGGCGTTCATATCAAAAGATAGTTTATACTTTTCACCACTTAACTCAATTTGATGTTGATGTGTTTTTAAATCTTTAGCTCGCACCACTACGAAAACTCCTTTCTATTAACCTGTATAAACTGTTGTGTACCAAGCAGTAATTGTAGCTGCTGTACCTGTTTCTGTTGCATCAGAACGAATCTGTGTTTTCCATGCACCATTTTTATTACAAGGAATGAATGTTCCTTTAATTGTTTGACCGTTAAAAGTAATGTTATCTTCTTTAGTGTTGTATTGATCCTCTGGTAAAGCGAATTGACCTTTTAATAGTGCGAAATATTGTGTAATTCCACCATCTAAAGCACATTCAAATAATAATGCAACGTTTGGTGCTACATCATTCTTACCGAAAGAAACTACTCCTTTAGTTGCATCTTTAGTAGCTCCTAAAAGATCAACAAGTGCAGTGTTAGAAAGTAATGAAGTTTCAAGTTCTACTTCACATCCAGCAAATGCATTTGCAACAGCTAAGGGTTGGTCATCAGCAAAGGCAGTAGCACTATTCACAATAGGTGATACTTTACCTGAGATAGCAGGAGCTAAAGTTTTAGGTGTTCCCCATGTTTCAACACCAGCATTTTCTGTAATAATTGCATACTTTAAATTTTTCATACCGATTTTAAAAGAACCAGCCATATTTTATTGACTCCTTTCGTAGTTAAAAAATAAATTTGATATTAGTGTCCCATCATCAAAAACACTTTCAGTATTGTAAAGTCGAGTACACCCAGCATTTAACATACGATTCGTAATGTCTTCTACTAAACTAGTGTTATCGACCTTAGTATAGATGTCTAATTGTATTGAATATCTTGTTACACTTTCTTGATCGTCTATGTATTGTGATCCTCTATTGTTATAAACAATGCCCACAATATAGTTGTTATTTTGTCCATTGTATAAACCGTAACTATAAGGAACTGACTGACCATTCAAAGTAAGTTCACTTAATAGATTTTTAAGGAAAAGCTTATGATTGAACATCAATTCAACTCCTTCGTTATAATTTCTTGTACCATATTAATAATTTCGTTTTCTTTACTGTTAACGGCTCTTTCCATGAAGTGAACACCTGGAATCCTACCACTATATTTTGCTTTCTTGTTATAACGCTTATTGGGTTTTGGTTTGGTATATCTTTTCACTGTTCCTTTTTCGAATATTGCACCATACCATGCTTTTTTACTATAAGCTTTGACTACTACGTACTTAACGCCACCAGAATCAAGTTTAGTAGATGATAGCTTTATAGCTTTTAATAAATCGGAAGAATCAAATACACCTTGACTAGATAAATTCTTTCTTACTTCATTAGTAAGTATCTGCCCACCGACTCTTAAAGCACCATATATAATTGCATCGCTATCTTTTTCTAACTGTCGGAGTTTGTTTATAACCACATCTAGTCCTTTAACTTCAAGACCCATTGCTTAGAGCTCCACTAAGTGTTATAAACCGTTTGTTAAAATCATCCTTTATCTCATCAATTAAATAAGAACCACCTTGGAACTTAACAATTAATCGTTCTGGTAATGTACGATAACGGATTGTAAAAGATAAACGTCTACGATTTGCGTTATTTTCATTATCAGTACTGATAAAACCATTGATCATTTCAACACTTCCCCAAACAGTAGAAAAAAGCGCTTCAACTTGTTCTGAATAACCGGTACTATCGTCAAAAGTAACTGTATAAATATCTAATTTCTTGTTTAATTGTCCTGGATTCATACAATCACCTACAATAAATTGATCGAGTGCATATTAAGAATTGTTTTAACAACTACATTTACTTTGTCATTTTCAACTGTAAATGTACGATTTTCATACATTTCATTAGCTAGAACCATTAAAGCAATCGTTAAATCTTCTTTAGTGTCAATTAACTCGTCTGTTAAACCTGTATAACTTCTTATATAAGACTTACAAGCTGCTAAAATTATATTGAAAGCTTTGAATACTTCAGGATCATCAGCATCTTCTCTTGCATATTCAATTAATTCTTGTTCAGTAACTTCACTTATCATCATTTTTAGCTTTCACCTTCTTACGGTTAGCTTTAACCTCTTCGATTAGACCATTTTGCACCCAATTATCAAAAGTGTGTTTATCAAGTTCAATTTCTAAGGTTTCACCTGCAACTAAAGCACCTAATCCAGTATTAATTGTTTTTAAAGCTTTAAATTTCATTGTTTCACCTCATAAAAAAATATCAGGGACTAATTAAAGCCCCTGAATATCGTTCAATTATTTAGATACATAAGTAATGAATTTTTGTGTTTCAGCAATAGAAGAATCATATTCTCCAAAAGCTAGGCAACCAATAGCGTTTTGATCCGCATATTTTTCAAGTAACACTTGCATTTGAACATCTGATGCAATTTTTACTGCAAGACCACTAAAATCTCCGTAATGAATTGATTTAGCACCAACAGTAGTGTATACAGGCATATTTTCTGATAAATACACTGGTTTAGATAGCATAGTCATACCACCGTCACGAGATAAATCATTTCCAAATAATAATGTATTGTTACCAGCTCCAGCAGTTAATCCTTGTAGATAAGCAAAAGTATCAGGATGCATAATCCAACCAGCATCTTGTTGGTAAACTTGAGGTACTTTAGCTTTCATGTTAATTAATTCTTGTGGAGTAATAACTTGAGTAGTAGCACCATTGAATAATACTGTATTTTGAGCTAAACCTTTCATGTTTGTACCTGCACCAGCTACTAATTCTTTTTCTAAGAAGTTAGCAATTGATTTAGCAATTTCATTTACGATGAATGGAATTACATCAATCTCTGTGTTATTTGCTAACTTTTTAGAAATTAATGCTAATGAACCAATTACAAAACCACTTAAATCAACACTTGAGAATGTACCAGCACTTGCAGTAATTGCTGTGAATTCTGCACCTTGATAAGCAGTAGTATGTTGAGTGTAATCGTATACTGGGATTGATAATGATCCTTTTACTTTGTAAATAGTTGCTTTTGAAAGTACAGGTGATAAGTTTTTAACTTTATCAATAATTTGGTTTGCAATCGTTTTAGGAATTACACTACCATTAGTTCCTTGTGGTAAGTTAGCAGCACGACCCTCTTTTACAAACTCAGCAAATGCACGCTCTTCTTTTTCAATTTCTAAAGCACGTTTTTCTTCTGCTGATAGCGTTACAACTACTTTCTTTTCGAATGATCTTGCTTCTTCTTCAGCAGCTAAAGTTTTGTCAATTTGAGCAACTTCTACTTTAATTGCATCAAAACGTGCGCTTTCTTCTTCTGAAAATGAGCGAGTTTCACCTTTTGCTTTATTTAAGATTGCATCCATTTCATCTAATAGGTTGTTACGTTTTTCTAATAATGTTTTCATAGTTTAATATCCACCTTTTTTTAATTTGAGTCTTTCAATAGTTTTTTCGTAGTACGAATGATCAAGCGATTCTGTTTCGCTTTCTTTTACAGTTTCTATAATTCTGTCTCCACCAACATCTTTAACTGTTTCAGTTACGACAGTTGATGTTACAGTTTTAGCTATAACATTTGATTCTTCAAATACATCAAAACGTTGTTCACAAATAACCATCTCATCGCCTCTAGATTCGATAGACATCGCTGTATATGCAGGAGTTACCGATAAGATAGAAACTTCTAATAAGTCTAAATCCTGTATGTATCTTCTTTGAGGTTCAGCAGTTGTATCCCACTCATCTTTGCGTTTAATGAAACCAAAAGACCAACCTCTCAATTCGTCATTCCTAGCTTTTTCAACAACTTCTGGATCTGTTACGAAAGTTTTAGCATATAAACCAATCGCATCTTCATATAAAGTTAAATTCCCTTGCTTCTGTGAACCTAACGTTCTATCTTCTTTATGATTAAACAATAATTTAACATCATCGTTACGTTCTAAAGCACGTTGAAATACTTTTGGTTCAATTTGCTCAACAAAGATACCTCTATCAGACGGAAGCCTTCTAGAATCTCTAGAAGCTACATTTACATACCCTGAAATTTCCACACCATTATCACGAATTTCTAACTTCATTTACTCACCTCCTTCCGAAGCAGTACTTTTATTCATTCCTGAACTAACAATGCTATCGGTATTAGGAGTAAAGTATTTTTTGGACTTAATATCGTAAATAACTTCTCCTAGACTCATAGTAACGATGTCAAGACCTTCAATTGGCTCTAAATCTTCTATGTATCTAATCTCATTTTTGCTTATCCAGCCTGCTGCAACAGCTTCACTGTAAGCAGAATATCTTTTAGATACATCACCTTTAAGTAATTCCTTCACATCCCAAGCAAAATAAAAAAGACCCTTTTCACTCGGTAAGAGCAGGTCTTTGTTTAAAGATGTCTGAAATGCTATTAAAATAGGTAAAATACAAGTTTTTATCCAGTTGTTATATACTTCATCATTTGCTGTTCCATCTAATATTGAAGGTGGTACAACAAATAATTTACAAATTTCTGCACTATTTGTCTTCTTATTTTCGTTGAGCTGCATCTCCACAGAACTTTGTGAAGCTTCCTGGAATTCAAGTCCACTATTCAATACAATCAAATTTTCTGTATTGTTATTTTTGTAAAGGTTTCTAAAAGCATCTTTAAGCTGATCCATTGCTTCTTTTACTAATTTATTAGCTGCTTTAAGAAATCCACGTTTATTTCCACCTGTTTTCACTAGCATATCTTCAAAATCAAGTGAGTTATAAGCTACAGAAAGCAATTTATTATTTTCTGCTAAGATACCTCGGCCAGTTGCACCATCTTTTGTTTTTCTAGTTATTTTAATAAACTCAAAATCTCGATATGTTGCACCATTAACTAAGATGTCATTACTTTTAAAAATAGGATCAAAGTTAGATACTACAGAAACTCTTTGATTATCTACATAGTGTAAACTTTTAATCTTGTTTCTTTCTCGATTTATATAAGTATAAGAAGCACCATTTAATAGATAATCTTCAATTAATGCCTTTTTATATTGAAAACTGTCTAAAGTATCACCTGTTTCATCATTTAAAAGTGATATACGATTATCATTTAACACTTCAAGTACCTTACCATTTAAATCTTGATATAGTTTAATAGGTAAAGAAGCAACTGTATCAGAAATGATTTCTATACAAGCGCTTACCGCTGGAATATTTAAAGCTTGTTCTTTAGTAATAGTGTCAGATGAAACACCAGCTTGTAATAATAATTCTTCTAACCCACCTATACTTGGAGCTCTAAGTTCTCTTTGAAACTGCCTATATTCTCTCCATTGTTGAATAAGTCCCATTGTTTCACCTCCTTTTTAAAAAACTATTGCACCCCATCCACCATCATCATTAAATATTACATCCATTTGTAATAAATAGATGGCATTGATTAGACTCACAACCATGTCCACTTTTCCGTTTGATTTCTTCTTATTAACATAAATATTTTTGTTGTTATCCTCTGTCAATTTGGCATTTTGGAAGTTTATTTCTAAAAGTTTGTTCTCTGTATAGAAAAATTCCTTGTTTAAAATTTTTTCTTTTAAAAGTTTAGTAGGGCTGTGCAAAACGCTAGAATGTTGCCGAGTTTCAACTGTTTTTAACCCTTCTCTTTCTAACCTTTGAGCAGTAGATAAACAATTGTAACGGTCATAAGCTATACCCATAATAACTACATTGTGTTTTTCTTCGATTGATAAAATCATGTCTTCTATAAATCCATAATCTACGGTCATTTCTCCAGTCGCAAAACAAACACCCTGTTTAATAAACTCATAGTAATTGATTTTTTCATACCTATTCTTTTCTTCAATACGTTCAGTGGGTACAAATGCAAATGATTCTGCATAGATTTTTAAATCTTCTTCAGTAACCATTGAATACGAGCAGTTATCGTTAGTCATAGCAAGGTCAAGACCTAACCAAACTTGACGGCCAGACCAATCAAAATGTTCAATCTTGCATTTTCTTAAATCATCAATGCTTATGTATTCTTCACCACTATGTTCAGACATGAAATGATTAACATGTTTTGTTAAAAATTCAACTCGTTCACCTGGTTTTTCGATTGCAGATTGTCTAGAATCACGAATTTCTTCATAGTTCTGTTCAATCCTTAATGGATTAGACATGTATAAACCATGATCAGTCCATAAATTGTCCTTATCTGCGTAATAAAGCAACGCAAAACAACGCTCATCTTCTATAAGACCAGCGTAAACTTTACGAATATAATCGATTTCCTCTAAGAATATTGAACCATTAACAGCATATGCAGTAGTTAATTTAAACCTTAGTGGATTTCTAACTGATAATTGACCAGATTTCATTGCATTATAGTTATCGTAACTAGTAAATGCTCCCATCTCATCACAAATTATTGCAGAAGGTCTAATACCATTATTAGAATTGGCATCAGCAGTTCTAGGCTGATAAAAGCTTGATGTAATATGACATTTCATTTTCCCATGCAAAGTTGTTGGTGTAGTAAAGTGTTTACTCAATACATCAGATTCAGTTATTAATTGTACAAGTGCTTTCTTAGTTTCAGATGCTAATTCACGATCTTTACTAATACTATACATCTCACTGAAATTAGGTTCAGTTAGTAATAATATCAGAATAACCAATGCACAAAGGAACGTCTTTCCGTTCTTTCTTGGTATCCATAAGGTGTTATCACGATATCTAAAACGGTTTGAATCTTCTTTAAATCTCCAACCAAATACATTAGTAATAAAAAAGCATTGGAAATCAGCGAGTCCACTCATTAACGTTTGTCCTGCACTAAAACCTGTGGCAAATGTTATTACATTTAATATACCTTCAATTCCTTGTATCTTTTCTTCATCAAAATAGAATAAGAATTCATCATCATGTTGACGATTTTCAATGTCATTGATAAATATTTCACATTGCTTTTTAACTTCTGGTGTAGTTATTTCAGAACCGCTAATAACGTTATCTGCATATCTCCGAGCTTTTTTAAGTAATTTACTCACTTAATCACCTTCAATGCTTTTAACAGTGGGTCTGATTCTGATTCCTTGTGTTGAATATTAATATTACTTAACTTTGCTCTACTTTGTGGGGATAAGCTTAATTCATTAGTACATCTAAAGAATTCTTTACTATACTTCTCTTTGGCACTCATCAGATTCTTATCAAAAATGCTATTAAAATCTTTGTTAATTGTTTTTTCAATTTCTTGTATTCGATCAATAGCAATTGAACAAGAAGCTAATACATAAACATCTAAGTTTCCTAGTATGCCGCTATTTTTAAGCTCACTAACAATGTAACTAAAAATCCTTTTTTGTCTTGCGTTCAAATGACTAGGAGGTGAAATATTGTCTTGATCACCTCTAAGTTTATCTTCTTGTTCAGTCCTTAACTTAATTTCTTCTTTAGTTAAGTTTTTGCTCATCGTTTTAACGCTTTTTGATGGTCTAGCCAATTCCCTCACCTCCTTTTTAGTTTCATTTAGGGAATTTATTTTTTATGAAGGGGGACTGTGGTCTGAGAAACTTTAGGAATCTGATACAGTGCACCCAGGGGGGATATAATAATTTAATACCCCTACACATTTAAACGTCTTATACAAAGCGTGAAGCCCTCTCTTGCTCCTCTACTATCTGAAGCAACTCATCCTTACCTATCTTACCTAGCTCAGCTAATGAATGATGGTACTTACATAAACTAATTAGATTGTTATCATCTAATCTCTTGTCCCAATCTGAAGCTATGCTAACAATGTGATGTACTTCTAGATTAGTAAAGTTATATCGCTGCTTAGTATTATGTAGTTGTCTTATACATACCTGGCATAAGTATCGATCACGTTCAGCTATCTCTTTCCTTTTCTTCTGCCATAAGTTAGTCTTCCTAAACTTATCAATATGACTTGGGTTCTGCTTCCGTTCAGGTCTACTAGGACATTTGTATTTACTATCATGTATCTTATTACAGTAGCTGCAAGACTTAAGCATGGTTATTCATTCCGATACAGTACATCACCATTTGAAACAGGTTCTAATCCATAATACTTTCTCACTTCATTGACTGTTAATATTCCTCGATTAATTAGGTGACTGATATTTACTTCTGGATTAGGTGGTGTATTCTTTGTTAATGCACTTGAACCAGTAGGTGGTGTTCTTCGTTTAAGCTGTTTAACTAACTTGTTATATTCATTAATCCATTCAGTAGGAATAGGATAGTTAGCTTCAATGTATTTTTTCCCATCAATATCAATTATTCGCAATTCATCTATTATCGATTTAGGTCTCATACTTAATGATAGTTCCATTTCCTTCTCACTCCTCCATTTAGTTTATAAATAAAAAAGCACCCAAATTAATGGATGCCTAATTAACTACTAATACTTTAAATAAACTTTTAATTCCTTTAGAGTATTCATTTACCCAATGCTCGTTCGAATCTTCTAAGCTATTTAAAATAATATCTCCTATTTGATTTACTTTAATTGTAAGAATTGTAGCATCATACTGATTTTGAGCTTCATTTATTTCAATGTACTCGATTCTGGAATAATTAATTAATTGAAACTTTATTTCTGTTTCTTGAAGCGTACACAATAATAATTTATTCTCAAGAAATGCAATAAACTCGTGTTTGTCTTTACCATCGAATAGATTTTTAGGATATAAAAACTTAATATCCTTTTCTTCTACTAACTCATTTAATCTAGACATTAACTTATGGAATCCTGAACTCTTCTCACCAAAATCTCTACGGTCTAACCATTCTTTAAATACTGTAGTGTCAAATACCAATATTATCTCCTCACTTTCATCGAAAGTTAATTCGACAAAAGTAAGAATAATCCTTTATTTATTAGATAATATTAAATCCTTTAGTTTGATACTTTTCTAACACTCGTTTCATCTCAGCCTTAACGCTACTAAATTCAACTATGTATTTCTTTAAATTAACCACCACAGACTCATCTGATTTATATTCCTTCACTAGTTCACGAAACAATCCAGACTCTTTAAAAACTGCATAAACTTTATTTTTTTCTCTATTGTAATGGTAACTTTCTTCATAACAACCATTAATCTTCAAAAATGTAATGAGGTTAATACTATACAGCCGTTTCATTTAGGTCACCCTCCTCATCTTTATTTAATAAATGATTTACTACAAACCCGTCTATAGCTCTCCATGATACTTCCATTTTTGGATAATATTCATTTACGAATTCTGATCTCTTAGGTTCTTCTAAACTATTCCAAGCTTCTATTAAACTTTCTTTTTGTAATTTAGTTAACCTTTTACCATTTCGACTCTTTATTTTATCTTTGGTACGTTTATCCTTAAACTGATCTTTAAATCTAACTAGCCTTAAATTATCAATTCGATTATCATTCTTAATACCATTTTCGTGATGGCATGTTAATCCTTTTTCTATGAGTTCATCTTTACAAATACCATAGTAAGCAGAAAGCACTGCCCAATGCTCTGAAATAGGATATGGGCTACCATATTTATCTCTAATCGTAATATAAACGTATGAAGTCCTCTTAGAACCTTCAGAGTTTAATCCCATCCATTTTTCAGAGAAAGTATTAAAAACTTTACCCTCTTCCACATCTGCATAAAAACCTGGACAACCAGGAACACCATACAGCACCTTACCATCAATCGTAATTACATCTTCTCTTACATTTTTCTTCATTATTATCTACTCCTTTTAGTAATAAATAAAAAAGACAAGCGAATAGTCGCCTGCCTAATTTGATTTGCTATGCGTTTGTAATTTTTAAAAACTGCCTAAACAGATTCAGATAGCTTTTAAAAACTACAAAATGTACTTGCTTTAATCCATTTTTAGTTATATGATAAAATCAAGGAATTTTATGTACATCTTCCATTTAACAAAAAAAATAAAAAAGGAAGCAGGATAACCCTACTTCACCCGTATGATACTCCATATATTTTTTACCGTATCTAATACCTCAGTGATTATAGATACAAAAATTATTCCTACTATTGAGACTACTCTAAATAACGCATATAAAAACACCATGAAAATTAATATCGATAATAAAAAATGTACAGTCATAATCGATTCCACCTTAAATGTAGTCCCCTTTTACTCGTTACTGCACGATCAATAGGCATCGCTTTAAACGACACCTACTCGATGCAGAATAAAAATAAACATATTAGGAGAATGCTAATCTTTTATTTAAGGTCGGAGAAGTAGCTTACCAGTTCGGAATACTGGATACCGACATTTTTTATTTATACTATTTATACCTTTCACTATATAATAAAAGATACGATTAAAGTGTGATGTTTTTTATTTAGCTACTCATCTTATTCTCGATACGGATAAGCTTATGTTTCAATCCACTTTCACTCTGATTAGTTCTTTCTGCCAAATACCTTTTACTAACAGTATAAATACCTTTCTTGTTTACTTTGAATACTTTAGGATTATTCTTCATGTCATCTTCAATAATTGCCACTAGTTGATTGATCAATTCCCTCTGCTTATCATTTAATTTCTTTAAGTTTATTTTTGTCCCCTTCTTAAATAGCATGTGTATTGTTTTTTGATTTTCTTTAAATTGAGGCAACCTATATTCCCCATTCACATATTTTCCTCTTGAGCCTTTAAGCTGCAAATCAATCCATTTATTCTTAAAAGACAAATTGATAAATTTTATTATTTGCTTCGGTTCAAATGTTACGTCAACTTTGCTCAAAGCATGTTTTAAAGCTTCAATTGTTATTTTCTCAATGTTACTCCCATCTTCTATTTCCTTTAATGCTTCCATAAATTTGTTATATCTCCATGCTACTTTAAAGTAGTCACACATTTGATATACAATATGATCTGTTTCATATGACAATATTAATGGAGTTACTAGATCCGTTAATTCTTCCCATGAAGTATTAATGTAATCTTTAATTTCAGGTAATTCATCTTCAAAATATCTGAAATCATCGAATCCATCTTCGATATGCTTATTGATAACTCGCTTAAATACAGCTCTCTTAGCTTGATGGTTGAGTCCATTTATCGCAATAGCAATATATTCCATTGATCCTTCTGGAAAGTCATATGAGACTGAATAGCCTGTTTGTGTGTATATTGTATAACCTTCACCAACTGGAATATATTCAACTTTATTAATCACTCTTCCTTTTGAATCATAATAAATTTCTTCTGTATCTTCCATTTTATAATTTATATGATGTTGCTCGTTAGTAGTTTTATTAACTTTTCTTGATGGATGAGTTGTATAGTCAGTTTTACATAGCTCAAGGATATAATTTATAACTGTTCGGTCACCGTTTTGTTGGTAATTATGAATCATTTGTCTCATTTCCATTTGGTTAGTATGATTGTTTAAGTTTGTCATTAGTTTATCTTCCTTCCTTGATTAAGTGTTCATTCTCAACGAATTGAGTAATATCAATAAGTGACCGTTGTTTTTTATCTGTTTCCTTATCAACTTTACCAAATGGAACAATTTTACCGTTTTGTTTAGCAAAATATCGAATATTATTGTTAGATATTTCCTCATCCATGAATTCATATGGGGATTCTGCATTTAGAATATCTGTAAAGTTTGGATCATATCCACTAAAATTATCTTCAACTGGATAAGATTCAACCGGTTCATTCGGATCAATTCCTATAGCTAACATATCAGTAATATCTTTAGTTGTATCTTGTTGTGGTCTTTCAGTACCGAATCCACGTTGTTTAGGTCTCACAGTTATTTCCGTTTCAACTTTAACTTCAACAGATTCAACAACTTTTACATTCACTTCTTCACTCTCTACTTTTAGAGTTTGAATACCTTTTTGCTGCTCATTGAATGGATGGATACTGTATGTATTTATGTCTTGTTGCTTCTGATTGCCAACTAATTTCTCTGTGTAGTCACCAACCTTCTTGTATATAATTCCACGACTAATAGCATCATCAATAATCGCAATAGCAGATCTAATTTTAACTCCGATTAAATTAGCCCAACTTTCATATGAAAATTTGAATTCATTAAACTTGCTAACTACATAATAGATGTATAAATCACGAGTACTTTCAAAAGTTGTCAATTTGCTAAAAGGTATCTTGGTGAAATTTTGAAATTTGTCCTCATCAGTGTTTTGTTTATCTTCAGCCACTCCATCATTTGATAGTTCCATATCATTAATAGTTAAGAATAGTAAAGTATGATTCTTTAAATCTTCAATATTATTTTGTAGGATAAAAACTTCTTTATTGATTAATGACTGTACAATTGATTTGATTTTACTTCTGTTCTTTGTGTCATTTTGGATAAATTTAATAGGGGAATATTGGTTGATCATATCAATACTAGTCTCAAT
The DNA here is from genome assembly GCF_001712755.1 of Gottfriedia luciferensis. Taxonomy (GTDB): domain Bacteria; phylum Bacillota; class Bacilli; order Bacillales; family Bacillaceae_G; genus Gottfriedia; species Gottfriedia luciferensis_B. Next base: position 129,725 of record NZ_MDKC01000001.1, on the reverse strand, counting down.
TGAGCCATGAATTGTACCGAAGAAATATTGTCGAGTAAATAAAATTGAATAGATGTAAAATTCATCTTCATCTAAGTGGAATTTACTTTTAGTATTAGCGAAAGAATTGTAACCTCTTACGAATAATTCATCATTAAAATTTTTAGTTAATATTGTCATTGATATTGCCTCCGAGTTTATAATTTGAATTTATGAATAGTTGATTAAATAGGTGGGAATGTATTCATTCACGCCAATCTTATATGTAATTATTTTTTATCTGTATATTATGTATTATCTGTATACTATGTTGTTTCGAGGTTGAATTCCGAATATTATTGCAAGGTTCGTGTATTTATCTTCCGTTTTTAACCTCCAAAATACCAAACTAATGTATTTTCGTTCCGATTTTAACCTCTTAAATACACGGATATTATTTTACTGATTAGAACATTGTTGCAATTCACTTCTGAATTCAGCCTCTAAATACAACTTCTTGTTAAGTTTGTACTCATCTAGTACCTCCTTTAGCTCTAATGTGATTTCATAAAGACTAAACAATATACGAGTTTTTGGATCAATGGCAACAGTAATATAATCTATACCTTTACTTTTAATGAAATCTGATACTTTTTTGTTATGACAGAAAAAATATTGCATTTGAAAATTCCTCCTTTGAATTATTTACATTTGAATTTGTATACCTTCTTAGTAGCACCTCCTTTGGGCAGGGCAAATTTTAACAGTTTTTTTCAAAATCGCAACAATTATTTTAAATATTTTTAGTTTTTTCAACTTTATCAATGTAAGCTCTATATTGAGCTGCTTTTCTTAAATCTGATTTATTATTTTCATAGCGACTTATATTAGTTCTATTAACTCCTATTGCATCAGCTATCTCTTGTGTTGTTATTTTAAGTCGTTTACGTTTTATCCAGTAAATTTCTCTAAGTGATATGTTCACCATAGTTTCACCACCTTTCATTATTAAGATTAACTTGCTACTTATGTGCGTTTTTCAAAACAAAAAAATACCCCTAATCCAATTGGATAGGAGTTGCTCGTTTTTTATAGAGTATTAAAGTGCCCTCATATATATGGTAACAACTCTTGAAAAAATCCCGCTGAATACTCATTCATTTACCATATACTTCCAATGTTGTGTCTAAATTATGAACATTTCAGATAAATTTTTTCTAATAATTGAAAGTTAGAAATTATCAAAAGTTTTAAATTACTGTAAACATTGAATAAAAGTTGTCAAGTGAAAAATAATTGATGTTTTATTGCCTGTTTGACTTTCTTCAATTATGTACGTATAATTTATTTTAATTTTTGATATCACATTAATTTGTATCAAAAAGAGATTGTTAAGATGATTATTATAATGTGATTATTTAAAAAAATAAATGCAAAAGGAAACTCCCTAATGCATTTATCTTTTTTTTATTAAGGAAGTGTACAAATCAAAGCTGGGTTAATGTAATTATTAATATTTGGAATATCGTTAAATACATCATGACTGAACCCTCTGTCAGTTCTAAAATCTATAAACTTTTCTCCAAGTAACACAGCAGAGTTTTGACCAAATAATCCTTTTACTGCTTCAAAATGACGTTTAGACTTCAGTTTTGATATTATTTTAAATGATTTAGCTTGATTTTGGTAAATATAAGTAATTGGGAACCATCCCCATCTTGAATCCATTCTATCATTTAGCTTTGATAGATAATAAAGGAGCATATCAGCGTTAAAAATTTCAGTAAAATCTTTCGCTCTATGTTTTAATATGTCTGACTGAATACTAATTCTTGTAGAATTTAGCCGTTCTTTCCTAATTTCAAGTGACTGCAAATGCAACCTAAAACTAAAGTATGAAAGTGGTTTATCACTTGCTATATAAGACAAATCATTGAAATCAGAATTTAAAACATCCGAAAGAATGTCATATTCTTTATACTTGACTAGAGTAGCAACTGTATAAAGAAATAGTTCATGAATAAAGAATTTGTAATGATCAAACTGCAGGATATTATAAGTACCTGACTCAGAGTTAGAAGTAAACGGATAAACTTTCTCATAGAATTCAACAATAAAATCAACATCAAGTTTTTCTGCTTCAATTAAGAGTTTCAATACTTTAATGAACGAATCACGAAATGGAGTCATACTATCGATTCTACTTAATATAATTTCATCAATTTCATCGTTTATTTCTTCTACTCTAATCTTGAATTGTTCAAGTGATTCAACAAAAGCATCGATAAATTCGCTTGCTAGATATGTTAGTCGCCTGGGCGTTTTATCGATAGCATTTTCCATCTGTCTAATAACCTTTGTTGTTTTCGAAGAGTTTGCTGCATTTTCAAATAAGTATTCTGGCGGCTTACCTCTTGTGGGTCTTTGATGTAATGGTGCTTCGTATATGTTTCTAACTAATAATTCGTAATTATCCTCATATGTATCAGAATTTGATAAATCAATATACTTTCTACCTGCCATATATGTTGGTAAAAAAGTATTTCCATCTTCATTTCTCTGTGCAACTATGGGTATAAATTTTTCTTGTTTTGCATCTTTATATATTTGTGGTGTTATAATCTGCGTTTCAGTTCCAACTCCACCCGATCTGTCATCAGCCTTTTTTTGGTATCCTTCATCACAAATCACTAAAACTTTATTAATATCTTGAGAAGTTACCATACTTTCCATAAATGCATATACGTCTTGTCCATCTTTTAAATCCCACTTATCAAGAGTAACATTTATTCCTGATTCCTCCATTAACCTTGTCGCTAGTTCGATTACCCAATTCTCATGATCAGTTGACGTCCAACAATAAGAAATGAATATCGATGGATCTTTTAGAGCTTTTTGTGTCATATGTAATAAATTCTCCCTCCATTTAATCATCTAAGATGTATTTCTATTTTTAGGTACTTCAATTATATTATAATTCCATTGAATAATAGAGAAATCTTTTGAAAAAAATCTATATTATTCCATTTTCTTGAAATATCTTGTAATATTATTATAGTTTTTTTATTGTTATTAATTATATTAGGAGGTTACTAGTGTCAAATTTAGAAGGATTAGATTTGTTTTTAGCAATAATGGTTGCATTATTAGAACCATTTCTACTTACTTTATGTTTTAACTATTCACTTAATTTTTTCCAATCATTACATAAAAGCGATGATCACTTAGCGAACAAAAACAAAATAGCAGCAACGATATGTCTTTCATTGTTTTTCTTTCTTCCGGTAGTTTTCTTTATTTATACTTTAATTAAAAATGGTTAATAATCAGACGATGATGGAAAGTCATCGTTTTTTTTATTTTTAGGCTCTGTTAAAAAATAATGTTGATTTTCTTATTAAGCCCTATCTATGGTAGATTTGTTGAACAAAAAGTATCATAAGTTTGTCTAATTAGATAGTATTTCTTTGTTAAAATATACTTATTAATTTTAAAGAACCTTTTTAATAAATACATGACCAAAACAAAATCTCTAATATACGTTTTATTGGTATTTCTAACATTTACAATAAACTTTTGTCATAATCTATTATTAAAACCACTCTTAAAACGTCCCTACTACTACATACAAACTAATTTTAGGATGATAAAATTAAAGCAAAGTCACAGGAGGAGAAAAAGATGAAAAATATTATGTATGTCATAATAACCGTTGTAGTAATTGTAGTAAGTGGTATCTTTGGTTGGAGTAAAATTCAAGATGCAAAAATTAAAAAAGCAGAAATTGAATTAAAACAAAAAGAACAAACTAATAAAGAATCAGCTATATTAGAACAAGATAATCAAGAGAAAAATAAACTTGAAAATGAAAAAATGTATGTAGAAAACATCAGTAAGATGTATGATTCATTACTTAACGATTGGAATAAAGCAGTAGATGTTGAAACGATAAGCTTAAGTCCAGACAAAAAGCGAAAATTAGTTGATCCTATTATAAAAGACCTTGATGAGATGATCGCTCTTGAAACACCTGAAAAGTATAGAGAACAGCAAAATATAATTATTGATGTAGCAAATAATATACGTGGTAAAGCTATATTAGCAACAGGTGAAGAAGAAACTCTAGACATTAATATGAAATTAATTGAGTTAAATATAGATTTTCTTGATATTAAGGATGTAATTCAGAAATTACCGACACCTGGTCAATAAAACAGTAAGTAAACAGTTTAGAAGTTACTATCGTATGATTTACAACAAGATCGGCCTTTTTTGTCGATTTGCGTTTATTTTATTTGAATATACTCAATGTAAGAGTATATCAAAACAGGTATATTGAATTGTAGGTGATAATTATGAATAATGATAAAAAGAATAAGAAAGAAACTAACAATAAAAAAACTCCAAACATCAAAGTCACATATCTCAACGAACCTAATTTAGATATTGTGTTTAAAGCTTTAAAAAATTTATCGACTACTTCAAATAAGAAGTAGTTTTTTTTAATTCTTAATTATTACATAAAAAGTAGTAATTTCATTTTAACCCTAAGATTAATATAAAGGTTTTCTATGTACTTATGCTAAAATTATGTCAGAATGGAATGTTATGAGGAGGAATAGAACCAACATGGTTAAACACTTTGAAGTAAATCTACAAGCAAAGTCAGGTGGCTTAAACCTAACGAAAGATAATTACATAGAAAAAATAAATTTTAAAAGTTCAAGGGTAAAAAATATTTTTACTGATTCAATGATAAAAGATCATTTAGAAGATTGTTTATATAATTATGAAGTAAATATGAGATATTTTAAATCATTATCCAAAGAGGATTTTAATGAAGAACTCACGAGTTTTCTCAATAAAAATAATGACTTTAAGGAAATTACTGACCTTAATTCTATAGCTGGTCAATCTGGATATTATATTATGGTACTGGATGAATATTCTCAAGTATATATCGGAACAGGTGATATTAAAAAACGAATTATGCAGCATTGGAGTAAGCAATTTTATTTTGATCGAATGATAAATGGAAATAAAGAAAATTCCATTTTGTCTATAGATAGCTTTAGGGCTTTAGATACTACAAGAATATTTGTGTATCAAACAGAAAAAACTTTGATCCTTGAAAATGAATTCATTATTCAATTTGACAACAAGTATAGCTTAAATAGAACTAAAGGTGGAGCATTAGATGGTTTATGGGAAGCTATAGCTAATAGAAAAACAAGAGATATGTCACTTTAGGGTAGAATTTCCAAGTAGAATATGATGTACACTCTATTCCTGTCTAACTGGCGGGAGTGTTTACTTTCAGAATAATTATTTGTAAATCACACAAACTAATATAGATGAGCCAGCTCTGCCTCCTTCTACGTAATCCTCGGCAGAATGAATGGCTCATCTATTTTTTTATTCTTCTTTTATTTACTTCTCAGCTGACTCCATAGCATCTTTGATTAATATTTTCGCAAGTGAACGATACCGATCCTCTGTCCAAACAAATTTCCTCGGATCGTTTTCTTCAGTGATAATAACTTCATAATTCTTACCATAAATTTTACCAATAACCTTTACTTTTTGACTCACAAACTCCTCATAACCAAAGTCACCGTATATTAATTCTCCATATTTAACTTCATTTTCTTTTTCTTTTTTCATGATTTTCCACCTCAAAATTAAAATTTTCACTTGACTAACGATCTTCCATAAACTGAAATGGGAGTGACGCATGGACAACGGCTAGCAAGAATACTTACCTTATTCTTAAAGTAAAAAATAAAGTAAGTAAGCATTCTGAAACGGTCGTTTTACTATGGAATCCGTTGCCCTTGTTTGAATACTAGCTTTCGCTTTAGCTGACTTTTAACATGTAATATCTACCCTACATGCTTGAATAAAAGGGAATTTGTAACAATAACAAATTAATTTAATAACCTTATATCTTTCAATTTTCAGTTTTACCCATACCGTAGTATGCTAGATATCCTCCAGACCTTTAATGGTAGCCCTCACCATAGACTTGACACACCGTAAACAAGGAAACGATTGGATAGTGTCAACGCTGACTTAATGCAGCCCCTCAGCTCAGGATATGGCGATTATAGTGTGTGCTTTGCTATCCACTACCTTCCAGTTTCTATAAAAGACAATAAGAAACTAAGCCTATTGACCATAATTTTTGAAAAATGGTATAATAGACGTACAAGAAGGATTTTTTCTATTCAATTTTAGTGGGTTGGATCAGATAAATCTTCGTTGGACACCTATTTGCAGTAGGTGTTTTTTTTGTGTTTAAATCGTTGTAGAGCTTGTCCTATTAAATATCAATATTATTTAAAGGATTAAAACGATCATTCTGCTCCTTTAAAGCAGTTCCCCATAATGCCACATACTTTTCTGTTACAGAAATATTTTCGTGGTTAAGCAATGATTTAAGAGTCATTACATCCATACCCCCTACAAGGCATCTGTGGGCGAATGTGTGGCGAATTGTGTGTGCGGATAACCTTACCCCTTCAAAGTTCATTTCCTTCTTCAGTGTCTTGAAAAAGCTACTTACAGCCTCGTCTGTTAGCTGAGTGTTCTTACCTGAAGGAAACAAATACACTGGATCTTCTTTTAAAAATTCTTCAAGAAAAACTCTATATTCTAAGAGCTCTCTTTTTAATTTCAGTGTAAATGGAATACTCGAAACCCTCCGCTTTTTACCGTAAATACGAATAATCTGGTTCTCGAAGTCAACGTCACTCCACTTAATGTTAACTACCTCACCTCTACGTACCCCAGTAGATAGTAGAAAGATAAACATTTTGCGATTCCTGAATGTAACAAAAGAGTTAACATGATAATTAAATTTCTTCAAATGTTTCAAGATCATATTAATTTGCTCATCCGTCAAAACTTCAATTTGGACTAGTTCTTTTATTTTTTTTATTTTTTTAATTGGTTTATCATCCTCTAAATACTCTTCTTCAGCTAAAAATTTAATAAATGCTTTTAGTGTTCGTAGTTTTTGGTTTATCGATGTCGGTAAGTTGTGTAATTCATTCTTACAGTACATTAAAAAACTTTTAGTTGTTTGTGGACTTAAATTATCTATCTCCACTATCCCCTTCGATACACAATAATCACAAAAAATATTTAATGTAATTCTGTACGTCTTAATTGTAAAAGGAGATAAATTTTTAAATTCTCGATCTTCAATGAAAAGTTTAATCGCTTCTCTGATAAGCAAAAAAGCCACATCCTTCCTCTTTTATTTAAGAGAAAAAATGTAGCTCTAGTAACAAATATTGATAATACCCATATAGACAATAATCTATATTATACGGTAATTAACAACACGCAATATTAAATTAACCTCTAAACCCTTGTGGCTCTAGTCTTCACGTCTCGGTCTTTTTCCAAAGTATTGATAATAGTCAGTTTTAATGAAACCATTAAATAATTTACGTTTTTTTGTTGCTGGTTTACCGTAAAATTGTTCAAATCCCTCATGACTAGTAAGTACATACACTGACCATGTATCTAATTTTGTAAAAACATTTCCCATATCTGAATATAACTTTTCAACGTAAGGTCGATCGTTTAATCGCTCACCATATGGTGGATTAGTGACAACATATCCATACTCAGATTTAGTAGTAAAGTCTTTTACTTGCATTTGTTTAAAAGCAATTGAATCTGATAATCCAACTTCATCAGCATTCGCTTTTGAAACATTAATCATTCGATGATCAATATCTGATCCGATTATTTCAAGTTTTTGATCATAATTTGCTAAGTCTTCTGCTTCCTGTCTAGCTTCATTCCATCTTTTTTTCCCGATCCAATGCCAATCTTCAGACGCAAAGCTTCTAAACGATCCTGGAGCGATATTATGGCCAATTAATGCAGCCTCAATCGGAATAGTACCAGATCCACAAAATGGATCAACAAAAGGTAAATCAGCATTCCAATTTGTTAGTAATACTAATGAAGCCGCAAGTGTTTCTTTTAATGGTGCTTCACCTTGATCTACACGATATCCTCTTTTATGTAATCCTTCACGACCAGTAGTGTCAATCGTTAATGTTACGATATCTTTTAAAATAGAGACTTCCACTCGAAATAATGGACCATCTTCAATTAACATACCTTGAATATTTTGGATTGTTTTTAATTTATCAACAATTGCTTTTTTGACGATTGCTTGGCAATCTGATACTGAAAATAATTTTGATTTATGCGATTTTCCTAACACAGGAAATTGACCGTTTCTTGGTATAAACATATGCCAAGGTAAGGCTTTTGTTTTTTCAAATAATTCATCAAATGAGGTTGCCTTAAATTCACCAACACGTAGTTTCACTCGGTCAGCTGTTCTAAGCCACAAATTCGCTTTCACAATTCCAGCTTCGTCCGCTTTAAATAATACTCGACCATTTTCAACTACTACATCTTCAAACCCTAGGCTTTTTATTTCTCTAGCGACCAGTGCTTCGATCCCCATTGCAGCAGTAGCAATTAATGTATATTTCGCCAATTTAACCACCTATCTCATTCAAACTAAGAATGAACTTTTCTTTTCATATTTTCATTTTAATTCCTATTTTCATTATGAACAATTTACGTCGAAATTACAAAAAACTCTCCATAGAATGAAGAGTTTTTAAACAGTTTCATCATTTCATATGTTCTGTAAGCCATGTTCTGTACCATTCGTACTACAAGCGGCTCTCGCCTCGTACTACTAGGTGGTAATCATCTATCTACAGAATAATCTGTCCCTTTCTCTGTTCAATTCCTTTGAAAGGATTCCCCTACCATAATTTGGGTTTCTCACTCGTGGGGTTTACCGCGTTCCACTCCTCTCATTTCTTCGAGGACTACGTCACTGTGGCACTTTAAAGGTAGTAGAACCATATCCGTAAAGGACTTAGGTCCGTTCCCTGCCGTTAGCTGTTTACACAGCTACCCTATCTTATGACTTCGATAGGCACGAACACTACAGCCATCGCAGGACTGTGCGAGCATGGACTTTCCTCAACAACGTCAAGCGTTGCAGCGATTACCCGAACATATTGAAACGAACATTTATTAGTATAGTAAATTATACTTAAGTTTGCAATGCTTTCTTAAAATATAAATTAAGTTAAAATTATTCGAATAGTTTACTACCAAAAACATGCTTCTCTAAATTTGATAATCTTTTTAGAACATCCGTATTCGTATTATTAAATGGTGAAGGTGGAGGTGTAGCTGTGTTCTTTTGATCCTCCAACAATTTTTTATACTTTGCATTTTCTTGTTGTAGGGCTACGATTTGATTTTGAAACGATTCATAGTCTTTAATGATACTGTCTAAGTATTGATCCACTTCCTCTTGATTATATCCTCGCATTGAAACTTTAAATTCTTTATTTAGGATATCTTTTATACTTAGTTTTATTTTTGTTGATTCCATGTGTGTCACCCCAAAACATTTAGAAATATTTACCTTCTATTTTTTCAAACTCTTCATAAATTGTCAATTATCTATTCTATAATTCCCTATATTTATTATCATCATTCTCAAATGACTCATCTGCAATCACTTGTAAATCATCAAATGTGATGATTTCTACAGAATAATTAAATAGTTCATTCTTCTTGTATGCTAAATCATATAAATATCTAGGACTACCTTCTTTTTCATTATCGTAAAATAAAATACATCCGTCACTTTTACTTACTAAAAATTCATTTTTAGCTTTTAGCTGTATTGGAGATTCGTATGGTTTTCTTGAAATTGAGTCGACGTGATCCGCCCCAATTAAGATTTCATTATAATATTCTTTATTTGATTCATTCCAATTTTTCTCTTGTTCTTCGTAGGGGGTAAAAATACCCAACTTTAATTCGGGATAATCAAGTTGAAGTTCGAATACTACCTCTGCGGCCCATAATTCAGTACCCATTTGCCCTGAAATAATAATCCATTCTAGTTCATCTATAAATAAAAGTATTTTATTTTTAATTGCTTTTTTTATGTACTTAACTGCATCATGTTTATTCGAAAAAATTCCTAATTCAAATGATTTATAACCAGATATAAGTAGTATCTTCATATTACCTCACAATAATAAATTAGGAAGAACTTAAAGTTCTTCCACAAATTAAATTTTATTTTATTAAATACTCTGCATTTTTTCAAATAATTAGTAACAAATATAGATTGTAAGTATAAATTTATCTCGCTAAAATCATTTATTTAAATAATATTCAAATGTAGAAATTTATATAGAGGGAATCTAATATTTAACTTTACATGGTAGTCATAAGCTTAGTGGTAATCAACTATTAAGACCAATTTAAGATCAATATTTCAATATTTGATTGCTGCTCATAGAGGATATTTTATTCCCTTTTAGATTAGTTATTGTGATAGGAATATTATTGTTAAAATTTTTTCGTCGAAATCTTATGATAAAATTACATATAAAGCTTGTTTAAAACTCGTAAAAATAATTAATGTTAATGTAATTGTGAAAAAAAATAAAAAAAGTATTTTGTTCAAAATTATCCTCTCCAATATCCTAAATATACTTTAATGTCAACTTTTTTATTTTATTAGGTTTGAACATATTTCACAACAATAAAATTAATAATGATTAAAAGTTTAAATATTCTGATTTTTGCGAGTATACACAATGATTGCCGAAAGCACTTTATTCCTTTAAAATGAGTTATGAAATCGTTTTAAATATAGATAATTAATGCAATTCAAGGAGTAAAAAATGATTAACAAAAATTCCCCAATACCAATTTATCATCAATTATTAGAATACATAAAATGTAAAATCGCCTCAGGTGAATACCCTGCTGATGAATTGATTCCATCAGAAAGAGAGTTTTCAGAGAAATTCCAAATTTCTCGTATGACCGTTCGTCAAGCATTAAACAATTTAGTTCAAGAAGGAATTGTATACAGACAAAAAGGTAAAGGTACATTTGTTAGTCGTCAACAAGTTGAAAAAAAAATTAGTAGATTAAATAGTTACACTGAAGAAATGATTGAGAGAGGTTTAAAACCGAGTAGTAGATTAGTTCAATTTGATATTTTAAATTCCGATAAAGCGTTATCCAATATACTAAAGATAAAAGAAAACGATCCTATTTATTTTATAAAGCGGGTCCGTTTAGCAGACTCAATTCCTATGTCGATTGAAAGTATCCACGTGTCATGCGATATAGCTCCAAACCTAAATCAAAGTGTTTTGGAAAAATCATTCTTTGATTATGTAAATGCCAATATTCCTGATCCTATTCAGTATGCTGATCAATCGATTCAAGCTAGAATGCCTTCTGAAGAAGAAGCACAATTATTAGAAATTCCGCCGAATTGTCCCGTATTGGCAATTTATCGTACAACATATTTAAGAAGTGGCAAAGTTTTAGAGTACGAATTGACTGTATACAGAGCAGACCGCTACAAGCTTGTACATTCTTTATCTAGAACTGATTAATAGTATAGAAGTAAAAAAGCCAGGATATCCTGGCTTTTTTATTTGAATAAAACCCCTATTTGTTTAAATAGTCCACCTACTTGATTCATCGTATTCATCATTTGACCCGCAGTAGACATCATTTTTGGGACATCGTATGAACCTGAACCATTTTTAAATTGATTTAATATTGATGAAAACTGAAAAGATTGACCATTATTATTTTGTTGGTTTAATTTTTTTGGTTGAGTTGGATAAGGTGTACTAGGCGCAAACATTGGTGGAGTTGTAAATGGACCTTGTTGTAACATTTGAGCATGTTGAGGTTGCATTGAATACTGGTGATTTTGAGGGCTGCTTAAATAGTTTGTTTGATTACCGAATTGTGAAGGATACGTTTGCATATATGGATATTGGTTTTGCACCATTCCGTAATAATTAGGATCGTATTGATACCCTTGGTTATATGAAACAGAAGGATGCTGCATCGAAAAGTGTTGTGGTGCTGCATACTGGATTTGACTTTGATCATAACTACCTGTTTGAATTGATGATCCCCCATAAGGAGATGGCTCAATCATCTGTGATTGTTGGATTGATTGGGTTGATTGTGTTGCTGGTTGAACTGGTTGTGTTAGTTGAGTCGATAGTGCATGTTGAGTTTGTTGTGATTGAACTGGTGGTTGTAGTGTATTCATAGTAGGGTTTTGGGAAAAAGGTTGAATTGTATTTCCATAGTAACGCTGATTTTCATTAGATATTTGATTCATTTCTGGAAAATTAAAATTCTCATCAATCATTTGATTTTGCTTTCTAAACCATTCAAAGCTGTTATCTGAATGATTTGGAGGAAACATTTGAGATTTCATATTCTCACATCCATTTAAGTTTTCTCATTTATAAATATGTTACAAATGCCTATTCTGTTACTTCTATTATCATATGCGCTATTTGTCATAATATGTCGGAAGTTTAAATTTTTAAAAAAATTTAAATTTTAAATATTTATGGTACATTTTATTTAGTTATACAAGTTGTTAATTAAATTTTAATGTTGGAGGGGTAATAATGACTTTACAAGAATTAAAGAGCAAGTTTATTTCATCTAAAAGTTTCGAACCAACTGACTTTAATCAATTAATGGACTTTTTACAACAAAATTACCTAAATGGTGAGGTTACTATTCAACATTACAGAGAATTAGTTAAAGAACTTGAACTATTTGGCGCTTGTAAACCAATTTAGTAATCGGAAATATAATATTATAAGAAATAAAGCGATACACATTTACTAAATTGTAAAAGTGTATCGCTTTATTTCATTCCATTATTCTAATAGCCCTTCATTCAAAACAAATATGTTTTACTTTTATCTATATTTATTAAATATTAAATGCTAGTTGTCTTCCTAAAAATGGTGTTGATATCCAACTACCACCCTCTTTTGCTTGACTTACTTTCTTTTCAAAATGATGAAGATGCACTGTTGTTGACTGGATCTTATTTAAAAGTAAATTCTTTTCTTCATCACATTTTTGATCAATTCTTAAAGCTAAGGAGTGCTCAATAAATTCAACCTCATTTAAAAATTCATCAATTGCTCGAAAAAAATCTTCTCTTTGAATTAACTCCATACAGTTCAACTCCTCTTCCTAATTTTCTAAATTTTCTTTACAAGATAAATTCAACAATAGTTCATCTACCTCCTTCCCTAGTGACAAAACTAGAACTATTTCGCTAAACAAAGTGAATAAAGTTATTTTCGTCTATAATTTCGACAAAAAAACTTGTAACGTGGAACAGAAATGGGAAAGGTATATTACATGGAGGTGTTTCAAATGGCAAAAAACAAAAATGAAAAAAAGAAAAAACAAGAAAAAAGTAAAAATCAGCAAACTGGTAATCCAAAATTAGATGGCCCTAATTTCCCAGCTACATAAACATAGGGAACTACTCGAATTTGATTAACATTCTTTCTATTGAAAAATCGATTAAAAAAAAAAAAGCTAGCATTTGTGTGCTAGCTTTTTTTTCTCAGGGTGTTGAAATATAAAACTGTCTATAGGTATAACAAAATTTTGGGATAGTATTGATGTTAAATTTTTTTTTTATAGTTATTAACCATATTAAATGTTCATGTGCTTCAAAAGTTTTAATATACCAACAAACTATAGTAATTGTTTTTTAGGAAATTAAAAATATAAAGAGCAAATTTTAGGTATATCGTTTTAAATGATTAGTTTATAGGTTGATGTTCAATCTCAAGCGACTTAAAAACTGATTTTTAAACTGTTACACTAAGTAAAGGATATTAAATTATGTTCTTATCACAGACTTCTTTTGATGAATTAGTTGATTGGAATGGAGGGATGCTCGACTCCTATGGGATATGCAGGAAGGCTGAGACCCCGCAGGCTTGCCGAGGAGGCTAAAGAATCTCGCCCCATGGAAAGCGAGCATCCTGTAATGGAAATCAACATCACTCTACTCCTTTTACGAAAATTTGATAATTATTATTGATAAGATTGTTTTTCAACATCAAGAGAAAAAAGCTAACATTTTTATTGAAAGATCGATTTCAATTTTAACAATGAACCAAGCAGCTCTTGCTTTATTAAAAAAGATTGCTTAAAACTATCTCCATTAATAACTTCCTCATATTCATACCATTCATTTAAAATTTTACTATTTGTATACCAATCATCCTCAATCGTTCTCGTGTGAGGAATTATTGGATAAACATCTCTTAATTTCGGATTATTTGAACTTGTAATTCCAACTAACCCTTCATAATCATTTCTACTGCCTGTGTGTATAGTATGCTTAGCAAAATCGATAAATTCATTGTGTAAGTCCTCATGAAATAAAATTGAATATAATCGTTTACCAATTTGAATCCTTTTCGTTAAATCTTCAAATTGGTAAACACCAAGTCCATAAAGTTCACCATTTCTAGTTGGAAATATAACATAACTAAGTTTTAATTGTTCTTGTAGTTTAAATGCTAAAGAATTAAAAACTTCACTTTTAAAAAATTTATTTTGAATGACTGGTCTTTCAATCATATTTTGTTCATTAATAATCAATGAATAAACTAGTCTTTTCTTATCACGATCCGTCCAATATTTCTCCCATTCAATTTCCATAAAACTAGATACTGAAAAATATTTCAATAAATAAAATAATGGTTTATTTTTCACTCTTGAATATTCAAATAGAAGCAATTGTGGGAATGCATCTAAAAAAATAATCCAATTTGCCCGTTCATATGTCATAAAAAGCTGTTTTCTTTGTTTTACACTTAAACCATTAACGAATAATTCGTTTTCCAAATCAGTCATGTTATAGCCTGCATTACGCGACACCATACTTGCAAGAAAAGACCACTCTATTTCACTTTGTCTTAAAAAATATTCTTGGTATGCAATCGTTCTGGAAATATTATCTGCATTATATTTTACTGTTTCTTTCTTTATTAAATCTATAAGTTTTGCTTCTTCCTGTGATAAATTTTGAGCTTCCCTTCTTTTTTTTATGAAACCTTTCCAGCTTTCATGGTTTGCATTCATTGACTCACCCCAAGCAATCTGGTATTTTTTTACACGAACATCTGTTTTAGTGCTATAATACGAGTTGTATGTAAATTAAGTTGGAGTTGGTTTTATGACAATAAGTTACCCAAATCGAAGAAATAATGTAGTTCAAAAAAATCAAAAAAATAACGAAATGCAAGTAAAATCAAATAATACTTATAGTAATCGCGGAATGTCCCTTGAAGATGATTTAAATGCTACTAATACGTATTATTTATCAAATAACATCGCAAACATACATAAAAAACCAACACCTGTACAAATCGTAAAAGTAGACTATCCAAAAAGAAGTGCTGCAGTCATTAGAGAAGCCTATTTTAAGCAACCATCAACTACCGATTATAATGGCATCTATAAAGGGAAGTATATTGATTTTGAAGCTAAGGAAACCAATAATAAAACTAGTTTTCCTTTACAAAATTTCCATTTACACCAAATAGAGCATATGGAAAATGTACTGAATCATGGTGGAATTTCGTTTGTCATATTAAAATTTTCATTATATAATGAAATTTATTTTATGAAAGCAACTGATATTCTTACCTTTTGGAAAAGGCAAACAGATGGTGGAAGAAAATCAATTTCTAGAGAAGAATGCAAAGAGTATGGAACATTACTTAAACCAAGTTATCCAATCATTGTTCCTTACTTAAAATGTATCGATGAACTTTTTGTAATTTAATATTTTAATAATTTCATTAAGTTCATTTGAAAGGCAGGAGAAACAAAAAAATGGCAAAAGAGTATAGTTCACGACAAGAACGAAAACAAATGGAAATGGAAAAGCCTTCAAATGTCAAACCAAAAAAACGTGAAGGTTTATGGAAAAAGATTACTTTATCAATATTAACTTTAGCTGTACTTTGTATTCTTGGGGGAGTTGGAACTTTCTATTATTTAGTAAGTGATGCACCTAAACTTGATGAATCAAAGCTTAAAGTACCTTTATCGTCTACGATACTAGATAAAAATGGGAATGTTATTGCTGAGCTAGGAACTGAACAAAGAACGAAAGTTTCATATAACGAGATTCCTAAAGTAGTAGAAGATGCATTTATTGCTACTGAGGACGTACGTTTTTATAAACATAAAGGTGTTGATATCCGCCGTGTGCTTGGCGCAGTTTTAGCCAATATTACTGGTGGATTTGGATCACAAGGTGGTAGTACGATTACTCAACAAGTTGTCAAAAACTCATTCTTGTCTCCACAAAAAACAATTAAACGTAAAGTACAAGAATGGTATTTATCATTCCAGCTTGAACAAAAATATTCTAAACAACAAATTTTAGAAATGTATTTAAATAAAGTTTACTTCTCAAATGGTTTAAAAGGCCGTGGAGTTTATGGTGTAGCAAAAGCAAGTGAAACATATTTTAGTAAAGATTTATCAAAAATCACATTACCTGAAGCAGCTACACTTGCTGGTATGGTACAAAGTCCAAATAACTACAATCCAGCAAAACATCCGGCTGAATCAGAAGCTAGAAGAAATGTTGTTTTAAGCCAGATGAAAAAATATGGATATATAACAAATGAACAATATGCTAATGCAAAAGCAATTCCAGAGAAATCAATAGTTAAAGTTCATGAAAGTGGTCAAACAAAGTATCAAGCATTCATTGATGTCGTTATGGATGAGGTAAAAAAATACGGTGATGCAGATATAAATACAGATGGATTAACAATTGAAACAACTTTAGATCCAAAAGCGCAAGCTAAAGCAGATGAAATCATTAATCGTGGATCTGATTTTTATCCAAGTGATGATTTCCAAACTGGTTTTGTATTAACTGATACTAAAACAGGTGAAATTAAAGCTGTAGGTGCTGGAAGAAACACAACAAGTGGTGGTCTAAATTTTGCAACAGATATTAAAAGACAACCTGGATCAACTATTAAACCAATCCTAGACTATGGTCCTGCGATACAATATTTAAAATGGTCTACTAATCATCAACTTGTTGATGAGCCATATCAATATTCTGATGGGACACCTATTCGAAACGCTGATAAATCATATAAAGGTAAATTATCGATTCGTAAGGCGTTAATCGGTTCAAGAAATATTCCTGCATTAAAAACAATGCAGCAAGTTGGATTAGATAAATCACGTGAATTTGGTAACGGACTTGGATTTAACTTCCAAAAGGACAGTTTTTATGAGTCTCATGCAATCGGTGGATTTACAGGTGTATCTGCGATGGATATGGCAGGTGCATATGCAGCCTTCGGTAATGGCGGTGTATATATAAAACCACATGCTGTTACAAAAATAATCTATCAAGATAAAACTGAAAAAGTATTAGCTCCTGAACCAAAACAAGCAATGAGCGATTACACTGCATATATGATTACAGATATGCTACGTGACGTTGTTAAAGCTCCAGGTGGTACGGGTGGTAGAGCTAATGTACCTGGACTTGATATGGCAGGTAAAACTGGTACTACAAACTACCCACAAGAAGTAAAAGACAAATATGGCTTCCCTTCAAACGCAACTCGTGATAGTTGGTTTGTTGGTTATACTCCAGATGTAACTATTTCAGTGTGGACTGGGTATGAGAAAAATAAACAAGGTCATTATTTAAGTAAAACATCAACAAATATAGCTAAATATATTGCTAGAGATATGTTAGCAGCAACAGCTGATCCTTCTTCAGAGTTCCATAAACCAAGTTCAGTTGTAAAAGTACAAGACGAATTATATATTAGAGGCGAAAAAATGGATGATCTACCAACGCCAGATACATTAGATCCAGCTAAAGGTGTTACAGCGAAATATGATGAAAAAACTAGCAGTGTTTCGTTAAATTGGCAGTATCCTTCTAACTTACTTGCTTCTACTACTTTTGAAGTAAACTATGATATTAACGGTGTTAAAGGCCAAACTCAAAAAGTAAATGGAACATCTGCAAAAATTAATGGTATCGTAGCTGGAAACAAAGTAAAAATTACGATCGTGGCAACTAATGGCGATACTAAGAGTGCTGCGGTTACTGTTACAGTCGATTTAACTACTACCCAAGAGCCTACTACCCCACCAGCTGATAATAATGGCAATGGTAACGGTAATGGCAACGGTAATGGCAACGGTAATGGCAACGGTAATGGCAATGGCAACGGTAATGGCAACGGTAATGGCAATGGCAATGGTAACGGTAACGGTACTGGTGACGGCACGGGCACGGGTACTGGTGACGGCACGGGTACTGGTGACGGCACGGGTACTGGTACTGGTGACGGCACGGGTACTGGTGACGGCACGGGTACTGGTACTGGTGACGGCACAGGTACTGGTACAGGTGATGGCAATGGTGGCGGAACTGGAGATGGTAATACAAATCCTACTACACCACCTACTACGCCAGATCCAACAAAACCAACTAAACCATCAAAACCAACTAATACGAATCCAACTTCGTATAACTCAGATTCATACTCAAATAATCGATTTAATAAGTTGGAACGTAATATTATTGCATAAATTAAAAACCTCCTCGTTTTTTGAGGAGGTTTTTCTATGTAACTAATCTAAACATTGGAGCCTAAGTATAACCAATTATCTCTAAATCTAAAAAAGCCTCCTCATTTTGAGGAGGTTATTTTTTGCTTATAATAAAGCTTTTCTAACTCTGTATATAAACCCGAAAGTTGAATGAATGAGTGATAGTGATCTGGTTGATTTAATAAAAAACTAATACGCTCGTCTAAATTAATTGGCTTTATTTTTAATTTATCTAACTCAAGTAATAAATTATTTAAATTAAGCAGCATTTGGCCATTAATCCATGTAAGAATTGATATAAAATTAGCTAACCCTCTTATCATCGGCTCACTTGCAAGTTTTCGATTCCGTTGTTTAAAGTAATTAGAAATGTGTTCAGATTCCTCTTTCCATTCATTAAACATCTCTTTAATAATTTCATCACTTTCATTCGGGATGTTAAAGCTCTCATTATCTAGAATCTGAATGCTTTCATAAAAAAACGGTTTATTTTTAATTTTAATTTCTTCATTCATTTTGTGTTCATTACCATTGTCTTTATAAAATGGCGCAACAATAAAATCCTTATAAATATTATTTGTCATTTACTTTCTTCACTTTCATTCGTTTTTTTCCTTCTCTACACAGATCAAGTAAAGGACATACCTCACAACTCGGCCTTTGGGCTTTACAATGGTATCTACCAAAAAATATGAGTCGATGATGAGTTACTCCCCAGTCCTCGATTGGAACTTTTTTCATTAATGTCTCTTCTACTTCTAAAACAGAATCTTTCCAACGGCATATAGCTAATCTTTTTGAAACCCTTTCAACATGAGTATCTACTGCGATTGCTGGAATGTTAAATGCGACTGACATTACTACATTAGCAGTCTTTCTACCAACACCTGGCAATTTTACGAGCTCTTCTCTTGTACGTGGAACTTCTCCATTAAATTCATTAATAATCATTTCACTTAATTTTTGGATATTTTTTGCTTTGTTCCTGAAAAGTCCAATTGAGCGAATATCATTTTGTAATTCCTCTAAAGAAACATTTAAATAATCTTGTGGTTCTTTATATTTTTCAAATAGATTTTTTGTCACTTTATTTACTAAAACATCAGTACATTGAGCGGATAAAGCAACCGCTACTACTAATTCAAACGGATTCTTATGGTTTAATTCACAATGTGCATCGGGGAACATATCACCAATTGTATTAAGAACCTCATTTATTTGTTGTTTATTCATCATTTCAAAACACTCCTTACTAAACAAAAGCGAGGAGCATGTCCTCGCTTCAGACTGCCCGTCAAGCGCTCGCTTTCTTCGTTGTTTCGCCTGTCTGCGGTGCTCATTACCATTTAAAGGTAACTCCGCTCCTCACCAAGCTTCACGCCTCGAAAGACAAACGCTTTCAGACAGTCTGAAAATCAAATTTTTGTATATTTTTTACACAATAAAGCGAGGAGCATGTCCTCGCTTTATTTTTCAAGCCAATTATAAAAAGGAATTGATCCTGTATACTTTGTTTCGTTTTGTGGTTCTCTTGTTTCTTTTTTTCTAAAATGCTTACTATAATTCATTGCTTGGTCTACTTGCTTTATTCCATTTTTCTTCCACTCAAAAAGAATACGATCTATATAACGAAAATTTAATTTCCCACTTATAACTGCTTCTTTAAGTGCAGTTTTTATTAGTTTTTCATTATGATCATCTTGGTCCATCCACATTGTTAAAGTTTCAATCTCAAAAGGAGACAATAATCTACCAAATTCTTTTTCGAATACTAAGTAAATTGATTCCTCTTCTTGTTCAATAATTGAAGGAATCGTATGTTTTTCATTTGATTGTTGACCATTTTGGGTCAAATCAACTAATTTTAACCATAACGGAGAAAGTGAGTATGCCTCACATCGTAAATTCTGATGGTCAATTTCTTCCGTAATTTCTAATAAACCTTTTTTAAGAAGTTCTCGAATAACTTCCATACATTTTTGTTCATTTATTGACATAATCTTTGCTAATTGAGTAGGTGTTGGAAACGTATGACCTTGTTGTTGAAAAGAGTAAAGCTGTAGAATCATGACTAGTTCTTCTTCATTTATGCTTAAAGAAGAATAATGACTGAGAAGTATATTTGGAATACTAGTATTCCCAAATTGAATCCAGTTTAGAATGCTATTATTATTCACTTCGAACACCTCTAGCATAGTATAGCATGATTACATAAAATATACATTAAAGAAAACTCGTGAAATAAAAATAAATAGAGGCATGTAAATCACACCTCTATTTTAGTATATCTATTTAGTATTTAAAAAACCAACTAATAAATTATTTAATTAAGGATATCGTCTGTTTAATAAAGATGAAATGCTTTTTTCTAGTGGTGTTTAAAATTCATACATAAAATTTATTGAAAAAAGCTAAGCATATGCTTAGCTTCAGTATTTAAAAATATGAGTTTCCAACTGATTGAAATTAACTTAAAATACTTGCTTTCATAAATTGCTCAATGCGTTCTAAAGCTTTATCTAACTGTACTTGAGATGTTGCATATGATAGGCGGATATTATCAGGAGAACCAAATCCTGAACCAGGGATTACCGCTACATTAGCTTTTTCAAGTAATTCAGTAGAGAATTCATCTACATTTTGATATCCAGCCATTTTAGCTGCCTCAGTCACATTTGGGAATAAATAAAATGCACCATTCGGTTTAACACAGCTAAATCCTGGAATTGAAATTAAACGCTCGTACGTTTTATTTAAACGATCTTCAAACGCTACTCTCATTTCTTCAACAGGACCATCACCTAACTCATATGCTTTAATCGTAGCGATTTGAGCCATTGTAGTCGGATTTGAAGTAGAGTGACTAGCAAGATTTGTCATAGCATTAATTATTTCCTTATTACCAACTGCATAACCAATTCTCCATCCTGTCATTGAATGAGATTTTGATACACCATTGATAATAATCGTTTGCTCTTTAAGCTCTGGGCTTAATGAAGCAATTGAAACATGTTTTGCACCATCATATACTAATTTTTCATAAATTTCGTCAGATACGATTAATACATCATGTTTTAAACAAATTTCTCCGATTGCTTTTAATTCTTGCTCATTATAAATCATACCAGTTGGATTACTTGGTGAATTTATAATGATCGCTTTTGTATTCTCTGTAATCGCCGCTTCGATTTGTTCAGGTGTTACTTTAAATTGTTGATGTTCATACCCTTCAATAAATACTGGTACACCTTCTGCTAATATAACTTGCTCAGGATAGCTTACCCAGTATGGTGTCGGAATAATTACTTCGTTACCTGGATCTAAAATCGCTTGGAAAAGTGTGTAAAGTGCATGCTTTGCACCATTTGTTACAACAACCTCTCCTGGAGAATAAGTTAATCCTTGATCTTTCAATAACTTATCACAAATAGTTTTTCTTAAAGCTGGTAAACCGTTTGAAGGAGTATATTTAGTTTGGCCTTTAAGCATTGCTGAATAAGCTTCTTCAATAATTTCAACTGGTGTATTAAAATCAGGTTCACCTGCTCCTAATCCTATTACATCAATTCCTTGATCTTTCATCTCTTTTGCTTTTGCTGTAATAGCTAGTGTTGTAGATGGTGTTAGTGCACTTACTCTTTTTGCTAGTTTCATCTTGTTAATTTCCCCCTAAATACTATAACGTTTTAAAAGCTCTCCATTTTCGAAAGCAGCGTAGTAAAAATTATATCGGCCATTTTGGTCTATATATACTACTTCCCAAAGTGGTATTTTGTTCTCTATTCCTAACTTTACTTTATGTATTTTTCTTGGGTTTCTCTCACTGACTACTTTGTCAATGATTTGTTTTTGAGACAATCCTTCACTTTTCTTTCGTGTAATAACTTCTCCATCCTGTACCCACGCAATCATTTCATTATTTGCATCATCTTTACCACTTACAACGATCGCTTGTTCTTTTCCATGGAAATAATCAGATGTTTCCACAGATTTTAAATACCCTTGATTTAAAACAAGTTCTTCGGCATGTTTTTTATCATCATTTAGCTTTGAAATTGATGATTGATATGTGGCGATTAAAAATAATGAAAGAAAAATGATGCTTAATCCAAGGATGACTAACCATTTTTTCATATATACCTCATTTATGTTCGATAAATTGTAAATACCGCATATTCTTGATCTTCTTTATCAAGTGCAATTCCAAACATTAAATCTTTTTCTTTTAAAGTACGATTTAAACTATCAACAATTTTGTATAAATCTCTAGTATATTCAATTTTTGTTGTTGATAATACTTCAATATTTGAATTCATGTTGCTCCTCCTAAAAATGTATTATAAATACATTACAATTTATGTCATTATACCACACGTCTAACCTTAAATCCCCTACTATTCTCATGCTAAATTTTGAAAAACTACTAAAAATCTTTTAATAATTCATTAATTGAATTAATTTTTATTTTGTTTTTCGGGATTAACTTTAAAAATTCTGATCCATAACTAGTATTTATTATGCGATTATCTAAAACAAATAATGAACCTTGATCTTTTTCATTTCGAATTAGACGACCATAACCTTGTCTAAACTTAAATACTGCTAATGGTAAAGCCAAACTTGAGAAAGAATTTTCTCCAGCTTTTTTTAATAAATTTGATTTAGCAATAAACATAGGCTTTTCAGGGTTAGTAAACGGTAAGCGTACAATGATTAAACAATCTAATTCTTCATTAGGTAGGTCAATTCCTTCCCAAAAAGTGTTCGTACCTAATAAAATTGTTTGTTTAGATTGTAAAAACTGTTTTATTAACTTTTGTTTTCCTCCAGGAGAAACACCTTGAGCTAATACAGATGAATTCAGAGAGCCTAAATCTTGTATTAATTGATCATAAGTCTGTTTTAATAAATCAAAAGCTGTAAATAAAACTAATGTTCTACCTTTTATTTCCGAAACAATTTTGCGAATTGTATTCGAAGTTTGTAATGCATACTCTTCTTGTGTAATCTCTTTTATTCCCATTAAATCTGATGGAATATACACTTTCATCCCCTGGGCAAAATCATTTGGGACTGGGTATATTTTTTCAATGACATTGATATTTTCACTAATTCCTAATGATGACTTTATAAATGAGAATGATGAATCAATCGACATTGTAGCGGATGTTAGTACAATTGAATTTCTTCCACTAATTAAATAATTTTGTATTAAATCTGCATTTTCAACTTTCTCACAATAAAGCATTGTTGTATGAAATGAGCCTTTTGCTTCAGTGTCCATCCAGCAAATATAATGATCATTTTTATCGAATAATATTTCATAAAGACCATTTTTCATGCTTTTTAGTTGTTCAATAATCATTTTAAACTCCGAAACGATTGAACGATGAAACGCTGATACCTTTTTATCTTCAATTAAATTCAAATATTGCTCACAACCCGTGAATAAAGTATTATTCACATGAATTAATCTATTTGCACATTCTTGTATAACTTTCCAATTTTGGCTTGCAGTATTTTTATCACTTAGTGTAATTGACTGTCTAATGTTTTCTTTATCAAGTTCATTTTGTTTACTTAAAATAAAATCACGTAATAACCTAAATAACTCTTCTGATTCATACTTTATTTCTTTTACTAAATGATCAACTTTCTTCCACCATTTTTCACGATTTGGTATTCCCTCATCAAATTTATATAATCGGTGTACAAGTTCATTACTATCAGTAGTACTTAATCTACTTAAATATTGATAATATTTTAAGCAAGAAAAAGTGATTCCAAAAGTTTTTGATGCTGTCTCCTCAAGAGCATGTGCCTCATCAATTACAATCGTTTTGACAGAATTAATTAAGTGATCTTTATTTTTTAAAGTAGACAATAAATAAGCATGGTTTGTAATAATTATATCGGCTAACATTAATTGATTTTTAGCTTTTTGATAAAAACATTTATGAAACCAAGGATTTGTTCTTTTATTTTCACTTTCTTCGTTACAACATACACGATCCCATAAATGTAAGCCACCTGAAGGAAGTGATAATTCATCTAATTCTCCATTTTCAGTTTCAGTTAACCAAACTGTTATCATAGCCTTCGATAAAATACTATCGTAATTATCATCAAATTGTTCGCCTACAATATATTCAAATTTTTGCAGACATAGATAATTTCTTTTACTTTGAATTGAAGCTATTTTCAACTGAAATGGAATTATTTTTTCAATTGTTTTTATATGTTTTTTAAGTAATTGTTTTTGTAACGAGATGGTACTTGTGCTGATGACCACTTGTTTGCCAAATTGTTTTGAGAAAAATGCTGATGGAATTAAATAACCAAATGTCTTACCTACACCTGTTCCAGCCTCAGCTAAGAGAATATTATTTTGGCTAAATGCATCGAATACATCGTGCATATATGCAAACTGTTCATCTCTTTTTATAAAATTTGGAATTTCCACAGCCATCTGATCTACTAGATCACGTTTGAGATGCTCGTCAAATTCTACGAAATCTTCTTCCTCTTGGGGTAAACTAAAGCTTCTTTTTTTAAGAGCTATTCGTCTAAATTCTTCATAATCAACAGATTCATTTGAAAATGATTCAGATTGCTTTTGAAGTAGATCCGAAATATAGTATGTAATGTCACTTTTAAAACTAGTGCTAAGTTTTTCTAATATTTTTAATGATGCATATGGCAAGCTCTCAAGTTTTTTTAATAAAATTGTTAATAATTCGGCAGTTACTTCCGCATCACTATCAGCTTGATGAGGGTTTTCATGTTGTATATTAAAAACTTTTGCTAAATCAGATAATTTATAACTAGTTAATGTTGGATATAAAATTCTTGTTAACTCCACTGTATCAATGGCTAACGGAGAAATTTTTGGTAAACCAATCCGCTCAAATTCTTTTTGCAAAAATGTTAAGTCAAAATGAACATTGTGTGCAACAAAATAGGCGTCATTAAACATCGGGTATAATTCTTCAACTATTTGTTCAAATTGAGGAGCATATTGAACCATTTCATCTGATATCCCTGTTAGTTCGGAAATAAAGGTTGGAATATTCATATTTGGATTAATAAAACTTGAAAACTGTTCAATAACTTCTCCACTTTCCAATAAAAAGGCTGCAATTTGAATAATTCGATCTTGACCTCTATTATTATTTCCGGTTGTTTCTAAGTCAACGACCACAAATTTATTCATATTTTGCCACCTCCAAATTCTCTATATAGATATTATTTTGCATAAACAGATTAAACAATACAACCAACAAAAAAATCCCCTAAAGAAGGGGATTTCAAATTGCCCTCAAAAGCTCGTTTCTTTCGATGTTTCACTTGTCTGTTAAATACTTTTGATCCTAAAGCAAGTAACTCCTTGCTTCGATATTCAAAAATTGACTATTACTTAACTGTACCTGCAATTTCTTTGCCAATCATTTCAACAATTTCATTTGCATCATTTAAAATAGCAATCTTTGGTTCATGTTGATCCAGTTTCTCTTCCTCTACCTGACCATATGCAATAATAATTACTTTGTCGCCTTCTTGGACTAATCTAGCCGCTGCACCATTAAGACAAATTACACCACTTCCACGTTTTCCTGGAATAACATATGTCTCAAGTCGTGCACCGTTATTATTATTTACAATTTGAACTTTTTCGTTTTCAAGTACATCTACAGCATCCATTAAATCTTGATCAATTGTAATACTTCCAACATAATTTAAATTAGCTTCTGTAACTGTAGCTCTATGAAGTTTTGCTCTCATCATTGTGCGAATCATGTCATTTCCCCCTAGTTGTTCAATCCTTAAATAGAAATTAAAATATTATCGATTAAGCGAGCATTAGAAAATTTTACTGCTAAAGCAATAATTACTTTTCCATTTATTTTATTTATAGGCTCTAAATCTGGATAAGAATAAATACTTACGTAATCTACTGTTCCAGATGTTTCGCTTTGAATTGTCGAAATAATATTTTGTTGCAGTTGATCTGGATTTAAATTCCCATTTTTTATATCTTCAACCGCTTTTTGTAAACTTTTATAAAGAACTGGTGCTTCTTGTCTTTCTTTATCTGTTAAATAGACATTTCTAGAACTTTTAGCTAATCCATCTTCTTCTCTAATAGTTGGAACTGGATTAATTTTTACAGGAATATTAAAGTCTTCAACTAAACCTTCAATTACAGCGACTTGCTGAGCATCCTTTAATCCAAAATAAGCCTGGTCTGGTTGAACAATATTAAATAATTTTGTTACAACTAATGCAACACCATCAAAATGTCCAGGTCTTTTTTCACCACAAAGGACATCTACTCGTTTTGTTACTTTCATTGTTGATTTTAATTCATTTGGATACATTTCTTCAACTGTTGGATAAAAGAGGCAATCTACACCAGCATTTAGTGCAACTTTTTCATCTCTTTCAAAGTCCCTTGGATATCGATCAAAATCTTCATTAGGACCAAATTGAGTCGGATTAACAAAAATACTTAAAACGACGATATCATTATTTCTTCTAGCTTCTTCTAATAATGATGCATGGCCTTCATGTAAAAACCCCATTGTTGGTACAAATCCAATCGATTTTTCATTTTTTCTGTGAATTTTTAATTCATTTCTTAAATCATTTATTGTGTGAAACACTTTCATTGCGAACTTCCCCCGTATAATGCCTTTAACTGTTCTTCCTTCATCGTAAACGAATGTTTTGTATCTGGAAATTGTCTAGCTTTAACTTCTTGTACATATGAAGCAATTGCATTTTCAATTGTTGGAGATACATTTGCATACTGTTTAACAAACTTCGCTACTCGACCAACACCATATGTTATTAAATCATGGTAAACAAGTACTTGACCATCTGTATCAACACCAGCACCTATTCCGATTGTTGGAATGGAAAGATCCTTAGTAATATCCTTTGCAATTTGCTTTGGTACACATTCAAGTACGATTGCAAATGCTCCTGCTTCTTCACATTTTTTTGCATCGTTAAACAATTTCATCGCACTTTCAGAGTCACGTGCTTGAACTTTATACCCACCTAATACACCTACAGATTGAGGAGTCAATCCTAAATGAGCTACAACTGGTACTCCTGCGATTGTTAATGCTTTAATCACTTCTAAAACATTTTCATCTGCGCCTTCAACCTTAACAGCGTGCGCATCACCTTCTTGCATAATGCGGCATGCATTACGTAAAGCCTCTTCTTTTGAAAAGTGGTAAGACATAAATGGCATGTCTGTCACAATAAACGTATTTTTTGCCCCGCGTTTAACTGCTTTTGAGTGATGAATCATGTCGTCTACAGTAACCTTAATTGTAGAATCATATCCTAGGACAACATTCCCAAGTGAGTCACCGACTAAAATCATATCTACTTCACTAGCTTCTGCTAATAGTGCTGAAGGGTAATCATAAGCAGTGATCATGACGATTGGGTCATTGTTTTGTTTCATGTTTAAAAAATCTTTTGTTGTTTTCATCTTTTTTCCTCCTTTTAAATGAGAGGAAATGGGGGTTACAATAAAAAAACTTTGCTCAAAAGAGAACAAAGGAAAATTGTAAACCGTCTCATTCCTCTGTCCCAGTCCTTATAGGATCAAGGCAGACACATTTTTAGAATTGATTTTTTAAAACCTGGTGTAGTTCTTCTTAGGATACTAAAGATTGATTAACCCTATTCAGATACCACCCATGAAGTATCAGCGAAAGTCGCGACCCTTCCAATACAGTTTATAGTAAGAATAGCAATTAAGTAAAGAAAAAACTTGGTATTATTTACAAATATACGTGACTATTATACAGCAAATAAAATAACTCTCTTTCAAAAATATAAAGAGAGTTATTTTATTTCATATTACATTATTTATTTATCGAAATATCCGCTGAATAAATTGTATGAACATTACCTAAGTGGTCTTCAATCAATAATTGGCCCTCATCCGTAATTCCAATAGCATTACCGACAATTTCTTCGGTTAAAGTTGTGGCTTTTATTTGTTTCCCTAATGAAATTGCATAGCTTTCCCATAAAATTTTAATCGGTTTAAACCCTTTTTCTAAAAATATTTCATAGAACTTTTCAAATTCAGCTAAAATAGCTTGAATTAAATTCGCTCTCATAAAGGTTTGTCCTTTTTCAATACGTAATGATGTAGCGATATCTGACAGTTCTAATGGGTAATCTTCCTCAACTTGATTTACATTAATTCCAATACCTATGACAACGCTTTTAATGCAATCAGCGTCACCTTGCATTTCAGTTAAGATTCCACAAACTTTTTTATTATTGATTAAAATATCATTTGGCCATTTTATATTGGGATGTAAACCGGTCACTTTTTCAATGGCTGAAGCAATGACTACAGCCGTTAGTAATGTAAGCTGAGGTGCTACTCTAGGTGAAATAGCTGGTCTAAGGATCACACTCATTGCAATAGCTTTTCCATCTGAAGTTAACCAGTTTCTTTGTAATCTACCCCTACCTAATAATTGACGCTCTGCCAAAACGATCGTACCTTCTGGAGCATCATTTAGCACTAATTCATTAGCGATCGTTTGTGTTGAATTAGTTTCTTCATGGTATACGACATTTCTGCCAAATTTTTTTGTTTCTAAACCAAGCTGA
Organism: Gottfriedia luciferensis; assembly: GCF_001712755.1. Classification (GTDB taxonomy): domain Bacteria; phylum Bacillota; class Bacilli; order Bacillales; family Bacillaceae_G; genus Gottfriedia; species Gottfriedia luciferensis_B. The sequence continues at coordinate 100,544 of NZ_MDKC01000001.1, read as the reverse complement.
ATATCCGTTGGAGTTAATCGATCAGATTTGCCTGTTATTTTATATCCAACCTTCCTAACTGCTTCAACTTCAATTCCCTCATCTTGCAATTCTTTCATGTATTTCCATATTGCAGTACGTGAAATTCCTAATTCATCACTCAAAAATTGACCTGATAAATATTCATTACTATTTTCCGTAAACAGTTGTATAATTTTTTCTTTTACTTTTGAAGCCAATTTATGAACCACTCCTTAATAGCAAGTTGGTTATTCTCAAGCTGGTTCTCTACTAATTGAAATTCTATTTCACTTAATACTTCTTTCAACCATGGTCCACCTTTTAATTGGGACCATTCTAATAAATCATTACCTGTAATACATATATCTGACTTTGAATAAATCGGTAATTGATTATATAAGGTCTTTAATAAATCTTCATTCAATTCATTTGCATCGATCTTGTCAATGACACATTGTAAACGCTCATATTTTATGGCATCCGTCAATCCAACTTGATATAACTTTGTATTGCTCCATTTAATTTTCGTTTCATTTAACAAATGATAAACCTTTAATATTTGTTTCATGCGATTATTCGACATCTTCCAATTTCTTAAAACCTGTTCTGGGTTATCAAAATTACATTTATATAATATTAGCGCCCAAATCTCTTCAATGGTTTTTAATGATTGAATAGGAAAATCTAATAGATCATTAAACTGACTTGTATATTCTTTTAAGCTTGGTAAATGATTTACTAAATTTGTTTGTATTAATAGACCGATGCCTTTTTTAGGCGACTTTCCTAGTAACATTTTTTCTATTTCAACTGAAATGCGTTCAATTGCTATATTTTCAATTAAATGTTTATATGATTTAATTGCATTAAACGTTTCATCATGTAAACGAAAATCTAATTGGCTTACAAACCGTATACCTCTTAACATTCTAAGAGCATCTTCTTGAAATCTTTCCTTAGCTTCACCGACACATCTAATTAATCCATCATAAAGATCAATTGTACCATTAAAAGGATCTATTATTTCATTTTTTGTCGTCATAGCAATGGCATTCATTGTAAAATCTCTTCGTTTTAAATCTTCTTCGATTGATTTTACAAATGTAACCTCCGATGGTCTACGAAAATCATGATATGTTGATTCAGTTCTGAATGTTGTAATCTCATATGGCTCACTATTTTGTATAACTAAAACCGTTCCATGCTGTAATCCGGTTGGAACAGTTTTTGGAAATATTGACATAACCTCTTCAGGTAAAGCTGAAGTTGCAATATCAATATCTCCAATTGTTCTATTTAATAATTTATCTCTTACACATCCACCGACAAAATAGGCCTCGAAACCATATTTTATTAATTTATCTAATATCGGCTTTGCTTTGTCAAAAATATCCATATTATTTCATTCCTAATAACTCATTATAAATAGCTAAATATTGTGAAACGATTTTATTTGATTGAAATCTTTCTTTTACAATTTCAATCGCGCGACTTGATATGCGTTTAAATAGTTCTTCATCTTGTAATAAGTTGAGTGTATAATAAGCGATTTGTTCAATATCTCCTAGTTCACAAATAAATCCGTTTTCTCCATGTTCGATTACTTCTGGAATCCCACCAACTCTAGTACCGATACATGGAACTCCACAAGCCATCGCCTCAAGTAAAACTAAACCAAAGCTTTCTTTTGATGAAAGAAGTAATTTTATATCGCTCATTGAAAGTAACTCTTCAACATTCTCTTGCTTTCCTAAAAATAAGACATCATCATCAATACCTAGCTCTCTTACTAATTTACATAAACTTGAGATTTCCGGACCATCACCAACTAATAGTAACTTGGATGGAATTTCTTTTCTAACTAAGTTAAATACATCTACTACATCTTTTGTTCGTTTAACTTGTCGGAAATTAGAAATATGTATAATGACTTTTTCATGCTCCTTAATCCCGTACTCTGCTTTTAATGCCCGACAATTTCTTTTGTAATACACTCGTTCATCAATAAAATTATACACAGTTTGTATTTCTTTATCAGGGTTAACTAATTCCTCTGTTTGACGTATTAAATCATTTGAGACCGCAGTTACAACATCTGATTTTTCAATCCCAAACTTAATTAACTCTGTTAAAGATGAGTCATAACCAAGAACAGTTATATCTGTACCATGTAATGTCGTTACAATTTTAATATCATGATGAATCATTTGTTTTGCTAGAACAGCACAAATTGCATGCGGAATCGCATAATGTACATGTAAAATATCTAATTTTTCACGGTTTGCAATTTCAGCCATCTTACTCGCCAATGCTAAATCATATGGAGGATATTGGAAAACTGAATATTGATTTACTTCAACTGCATGATAATAAATATTAGGATATACTTTATTTAAACGAAACGGCATACTTGATGAAATAAAATGAATTTCATGTCCTAGTTCTGCTAATAACTTTCCTAGCTCAGTTGCAATCACACCAGAACCGCCTACTGAAGGATAACATGTAATCCCAATTTTTAATTTCATTTTATCTCTCCTAAACTTCTTCATTTCTACTTAAACTAACCAATCTGCATTTAATAGGAGTGGTCTCTTACTCATAAACCCTTCCCCATATGGCACTCCGGCTTCTTTTCCAAAAATTTTCTCTCTTGCAATTACGCTATTTACATAGTCGTTTGTTAAAGGCGTAACTACACCATCTGGTCCGGGAGTAAATTGACTTTCATAAACTTCTAAAGCTGCCCTTTTGACTTCAATCGTTTCTGAAACATCAACTATAAAATTAGGTCGATGAAACCCATTAATCATATATTGAAAAACGTGTTTTACCTTGTGAGCTTCATGATTTGTATTTACATTAAATTTTCTAATCCCAGATGAAAATACAGCTTCTTCTACTATTTTTGTACAATTACCATGATCAGGATGACGATCCACTTCATATGGCGAAAAAATAATACTAGGCTTCGTCATTCGAATTAAAGCAGCAACTTGTTTAATCGCTTCCTCAGATAAGTATAGCCCCCTATCTGGTAATGATAAATTAAAACGCTTTGAAACCCCTAAAATCTTATCTGCTTCTTCAGCTTCTTTTCTTCTAATAATAGTATCCCCATTTGATGAGAGCTCCGCTTCAGTTAAATCACAAATAGCAACCTTATAGCCTAACTTCGTAAACTTAGCAATCGTGCCTGCCATTCCAATCTCAACATCATCTGGATGCGCTCCAAATGCTAGTACATCAAAATATTCCACTTATCTCACTCTCTTTCAAACTAACTAAAAAATTTCACTACTGCCTTAGCGGTTTGAATGTTCGTTGCCACCGGGACATGAAAAACATCGCATAGCCTTAATAAAGCATTTACATCTGGTTCATGCGGTTGAGCAGTTAATGGATCCCTAAAAAAGAAAATCGCGTCCATTTTCCCTTTAGCAATTAGTGCACCTATTTCTTGATCTCCTCCGAGTGGACCAGATTGAAAACGATAAACTTTTAAAGTTGTATTTTCCATTACGCGTAATCCTGTAGTACCTGTTGAAAATAGTTCATGCTGCTGAAAAAAAGATTCATTTTCTTGAACAAAAGTTACTAATGCGTCTTTTCTCTTATCGTGAGCAATTAAAGCTATTTTCACTACCTGCACCACCTTTAGTCCATTATATTTTCTAAGCCGTACACTAGCTCTGAAAGTTTCATTACTTCCTCAACGGCTACTTTAACTCCAGACATAAAAGAAGCTCGATTCATTGAATCATGTCTAATTGTTAATAGTTGACCATCTCCACCGAATAAAACTTGTTGATGCGCAACTAAACCAGGTAATCTCACACTATGAACTCTCATTCCATTTAGATCAGCACCTCTAGCTCCAGCTTCAGTTTCAACTTCATTTGGATGTCCTTGTACTTTCGATTCACGAACTTCCTCAATCATTTGAACTGTTTTAAGAGCTGTACCTGAAGGCGCATCTAATTTTTGGTCATGATGTAGCTCAATGATTTCGATATCTTTAAAATATTTCGCTGCCATTGCAGAGAATTTCATCATTAATATAGCACCAATTGCAAAATTTGGCGCAATAATACAACCTAGCTCCTTATTTGAAGCTAACTCTTTTAAATCATCAAGCTCCTCTTTTGTAAAACCTGTTGTCCCTATTACAGGTCGAATACCATTTTTTAATGCTAAAAATGCATGTTTTTTTCCAATTTCAGGTGTTGTTAAGTCAACAAGAACATCAAAGCTTTCATTTTCAATACATTGCTCTAATGTTTCATATATTTTTGCTTCCCCTTTAAAGCCGGGGCTAACTTTTTGGATTTGTTCTCCACCTAATTTATAATCTACTGCAGCTACAAGGTGAAAATGCTCAGTTCGATCAATTAATTGTAAAGCTTCAATTCCCATTTTACCTCTTGGTCCTGCTAATACTACTCTAATTACTTTCTCCATTTTAAACTTCCTTCCTAGTCCAACGATCTTTATCACGAGTATTAAACTTCTTCATTACCATATCATGTGCTTCTTGTAAGTCTATATTTAGGCTATTTGCTAAACAAATCATAACAAATAATACATCACCTAACTCTTCTTCAATTAGCTTTTCTTCTTCAGTGCTTTTCTTAGGCTTTTCACCATAGGTATGATTAATTTCTCTAGCTAACTCACCCATTTCTTCAGTTAACCTTGCCATCATTGCTAAAGGACTAAAATACCCTTCTTTAAATTGACCTATATATGTATCGACTTCTTTTTGCATTTCTTTCATCGTTTTTTCGTGCATACTAATATCAACTCCTCAATTAAATCTTATCGAATTGACCACTTTTTGACAAATTATATATTATTTTACTTGAAAAAAATACAAGATAAGATAAAAATAAGAGTTTAGGGTAATTTTTATAGTATGGAGGAAGTATATGATTTTTAAATTGAAGTTACGCAATATCTTTTTTATTATTTTAGGTTCTGCAATTTTTTCTTTTGGAATTATGAATATAAATATTCCAAACAATCTAGCTGAAGGTGGCTTTACGGGAATAAACTTAATTCTTTTAGCTGAACTAAATATTCCTGTTTGGATCTCAAACTTAGCCTTAAACGTCCCCTTATTTTTTATTGGTTGGAGATTACTTGGTACAGTGACAATGCTTTATACAATCATCGGAACTGTTGCAGTCTCTTTTTTCTTAAAATTATTTGAGAAATTTACTTTCAATATAGATGTTCATGGCGATTTAATGTTAGCTTCATTATTTGCGGGTGTATTTATTGGTGTAGGTTTAGGAATTATTTTTAGATTTGGTGGAACTACTGGTGGTGTTGATATCATCGCTCGTTTAGCATATAAATACAAAGGTATTAATATGGGGAAAACGATGTTTATTTTTGACTTTGTTGTCATTACACTTTCACTTTTAACTTACTTAAAAGCATATGAAGCAATGTATACGCTAGTTGCAGTTTTTGTCGGAGCAAGAATAATTGATTTTATGCAAGAAGGTGCATATGCTGCACGTGGAGCAAATATTATCTCTGAGAAAAATGATTTAATTGCCGCTCGAATTATGAAAGAAATGGAACGTGGCGCAACTTATTTAAAAGCAACTGGAACATTTACTGGAGAAAGCAAAGACGTTTTATTTTGTGTCGTACCAAAAAACGAATTAGTTCATTTAAAAAACATCATTCAGGATATCGATCCACACGCTTTTGTAGCCGTTACAGAAGTGCATGATGTACTAGGTGAGGGCTTTACATTAGATGAAAATAAAGTCCCTCTTCACCCTTAATTTTTAACTAAAAAAAGAGGTTCTTGGCATTTGATTGCCAGAACCTCTTTTTTTTATTGATTTTAATCATCACTACGTGTCATACCTGTATAAATTAAAATTAATCTTAATAATTCTGCGACGGCTACCGCTGCTGCTGCAACATATGTCAATGCGGCTGCATTTAAAACGCGTTTTGCATAAACATGCTCATTCGAATTGATGATGCCCAAAGTTGTAATCTGTTTTAAAGCTCTACTTGAGGCATTAAATTCAACAGGAAGTGTAACAACTTGGAACAAAACACCTAGTGCTAATAACACTATTCCTATTAATAATGCACCTGAAAGACGAGAAAACATGCCAATTAAAATAAATATATAAGAAAAATTGGAACTGAAATTTGCAACAGGTACTAATGAATGACGGAATCTTAAAAAGCTATAGTCATTCGCATCTTGAATTGCATGTCCTACTTCATGAGCTGCAACTGCTGTACCCGCCACCGAATATCCATGATAATTTTCAGTTGATAATCTTACAACTTTTGCACGTGGATCATAATGGTCAGATAAATATCCTCGAGTTTCCTCTACTGCCACATTGTATAATCCATTTTCATTTAAAATTTTTCTCGCTACTTCTGCACCCGTTAAATGTGATGTAGAACCAACTTGAGAATACTTTCTAAAAGTTGATTTAACCTTCATTTGCGCATATAAAGGTACAAGCAACAAAATTAAAAAGTAAATTAAATAACTCATTGTAATTCCTCCAAGGAGTGTGATTTTACGATATTGTAATAACTTTTAGAGAAATTTGTCAATCATTATGTTCTCTTCTTTTTTTGTTCTTATTTCGATCACCTATATATTTTCTCCAACCAACATAACTTAATGTACCGACAATAATGATCCCTGTTGTAAATATTGTCCAAATAGAAACAGGTGGAATAATTGAATTACCTTGATCAAAAATGAATAATAATTCACTTTTAGTCTCATCCAACTTTTGTTGAAAAGCCGGTATAGATTCTTGGTTAATACGATAATCATCTAAAAACGAAACAAGTGAATTTATTTTTTTTACTTCATCATATGGAAGGTCCATAATTAGACTTGGATAAATAATCTCAAATTGGTGTAAGAATTGATTTAATTGCGTTTCATATGCTTCAGAATTACCTCGTTTATATGCTGACTCCATATTCTGTAGTGGAGTCATAACTGACTTTTTCATTTCCTTCCACATCGGCTGCATAGTCGTTTCACCAGCATCAATCAATAATCTCAAACCAAGCACATCGGCAACCTTTTCTTGTGGATCAATTCCATCATTTGATAAAGATACAAGTGCATTTTGAAAAGTAACTGAAATGGTTTCTAAATCCTTTGGTGTGAAATCCTTATTCTTTTTTGCTGACGCCATATACTTTGATTCTAATTGCTCCAATAAATTAGCGCCATGAACATAATCACCATCTTGTACTAAAGAGAGCGATTTTTCAATTAGTGAAGTTTCTTGATCTATTTTAGCGTACCCTTTTACGGTATTAAATGAAAAGAAAATAAAAAAAACGCTTATCCCCGCAATTAATTTTTTCATCAAACCCCTCCCTCATAACTACTAATAATTATGAGAGAAAGGACAAGATTAGAACTTGTTCAAGCACGAGCTCTATTTTTTAAAATTAACTGGTAATAAGCGATTAAAATAACAAATATCGTTAACCAAAATGTAATTAAAGCAATCCAAATTCTGTAATCAGAAAGCATATAATATTCTGGCATTGTACCAAAAACATAGTCTAAAATTAGATCTTGTAAAATCCAAATACTTGCAACAGTCAAGTGCCATTTTTTTACTTTAAATGTCGGTGCGTACAAAACAGCTTGGATTGCCATAGCTCCATGTGAAAAAATTAATAAATATGCAACCTTATCAAGTCCACCTGATATATAAAGAACCATTCCATTCATTATAACTGCCCATATACCATATTTCATCAAGCTTACATATGCTAGTGCTTCTATTAATCCATTCCGTTTATTTAGAATGAAAAGTAGCAATACAATACAAAAAAATAAGGATGCAGTTGGACTATCAGGTACAAATATTTTTAACCAACCAGGAGTAAACTCAAGTTGAGATTTATACCAATAGTATCCATAGATTGTTCCTAGTACATTTATTATAAATAAAGCAATTAAGTTAGGTTTAAGCCGTAGCATACTGTATAGTATGTTCACTAGTTCACTTCATCTCACTTTCACTTTAGGAGATTTAATAAATTTATAACACAAAGTTCACAATTTATATGTATCATCACATTTTTTACATGTTATTATTTCAGTATACAATAAAACATAAAAAAAGAGTCGAAAATTCGACTCTCTTTTAATTACTCTGTTTTACCTGCTTTTGAAACGAATTCAGCTAGTACTTTAAGTTCTGCGTCAGTACCTTTAAATACACCAGATGGCATCGCTTTTCGACCGTTTCTTGCGATATGTGCGATTTCTTCAGGTTTTAAACCATTATTTTGAAGACTTGGAGCTGCTGCGCCACCTTCAAGATTATCGCCATGACAAGATACACAAGTATTTTTTTGCAATAGTTTATATGCTGGATCTTCTTTATTTAACTCAACAAAAGTACGGATTTTACCTTGTTCTTTTTGTTTTTTCCAGTCATGGTGAGCCGCAGCTTCCCATGTTAAATAAATTACACCAGATAAAGCTAATAACATAAAGCCTGTAGCTAAAGGACGTTTAATTGGTTTTCTATGTGGACTACGATCTAAGAATGGCGCTAATAATAAGCCACCAAATGCTAATCCAGGAATTACGAAAGCACCAATTACGTTATAGTCACCAGAAGCATAGCTATATTTTAAGAATTGATATAAGAATAAGAAATACCAGTCTGGTAATGGCGTATAGCCAGTATCAGTTGGGTCTGCAACCCTCTCTAGTGGAGATGGATGTGCAATTGTTAATGTTAAGTATCCAATTAAGAAAACTGCTCCTACCATCCATTCTTTTAATAAGAAGTTTGGCCAAAATGCTTCAGTTTTACCAGGATATTCTGAATAATCCTTTGGAACATTAGGTTTACGTCCTGCCATTGCAGGCACACGTGAGTCACCTACAAATTTCATTCCTTTACCGCGATGCATGTTCTCCCTCCTTTATTTCGACACACTTTAGTCATTTTTTACTAAAGCCCCATGCACTAAATCTTATAGTGGACCTGAAATACCTTGCTTACGAATAATTAAGAAATGGGCACCCATAAGAGCAAGTAAAGCACCAGGTAAGAAGAATACATGGATTGCGAAGAAACGAGTTAATGTTTGTGCACCGATGATGTCCGGATTACCTGCAATTAACGTTTTCACTTGCTTACCAATAAATGGTGTTTGTTCAGCAATTTGCAGACCTACTTTAGTCGCAAATAACGCTTTCATATCCCAAGGTAATAAATATCCTGTAAAGCCTAATCCAAGCATTACGAAGAAGATTAATACCCCTACAACCCAGTTAAGCTCACGAGGCTTTTTATATGCGCCTTGGAAGAATACACGTAAAGTATGTAAAAACATCATAACAATTACTAAACTTGCACCCCAGTGATGCATACCACGAACGATTTGTCCGTATGCAACGTTGTTTTGTAAGTAATAAACTGATTCCCATGCATTTTTGATATCTGGAACATAGTACATTGTTAAGAACATTCCAGATAAAATTTGAATTACTGTAACGAAAAATGTTAATCCACCAAAGCAATATACGAATGCTGAAAAATGATGCGCTGGATTAACGTGTTCTGGTACTTCATGATCAGCGATATCTCTCCAAAGAGGTGTAATTTCTAATCGCTCATCTACCCAGTCGTAAATTTTGTTAAGCACGATTATTTACCTCCTGTATTTGGTTCTAATTTACCAAGATAGAAAGAATCACCTTTCACTTTTACCGCATAGTTGTCTAGTGGACCAAGCGGTGGTGTACCTTTAATGTTTTTACCATCCTTATGGTAACGACCGCCATGACATGGACAGAAGAATTGATTTGGAAAATCTTTATTGTCGTTCCAACCAACTGTACAGCCTAAATGCTTACAAGTAGGTGATAACGCAACGATGTCTCCATTTGAATTCTTGTACACCCATGCAATGTGTGACGCATCAGATTTAACCCAACCATCTACCTGCTTAACTTTAAAGTCAAAGCGTTTTGGGTCAGTCGTTAAATCTTTAACTAGTCCAACCTGCACCATTGCTCCAGCTGCTTCTTTTTGTAAGACTGGGTCAATGGCAAAACGAGCCAATGGCATTAGCATTCCTGCCGCCATAAAGCCGCCTACACCTGTTAAAGTGTAGTTTAAAAACTGGCGTCTTGAAACCTTTTCACTCATGAAAATTCCCCCCTCTATCACAAGTACTCCTGTACGGACAACAGCTATAATAATAAAACTAGGACACTTTCATAATATAATAACAAATTTAGAAGGTCAATAATATCCTAATAATAATCATAGTAATAATGTTGTTTTTATTTTTATCCCCATATTTTAGAAAATAATGCATTTATGTGAGATAATTGTTTATCTACTATTACGCGTTGTGATGATTCATCTAAGCTATTGATGTTTAAATTAGGTAACCAAATTAATGATTCATCCATTTCAGCTTCTGACTGTCTCCAATCAAAATCACATGTTAAATAAAAAACATGTTTAATACCACTAGCTTTAAACTCTTCATTCCAAGCTTTTAATCTGCTTATTTTATTCGATTCTTCAGGTAAATAAGTAAATTCAGGTGCGATTACAACTCTGCCTTTATATGTACGTTCTAGTTCCGAAGTAAGTATTATTAGGTCCTCTCTTTGCTCGGCTAGACCAATATTTTCTTTTTTCAAAGAAACAGGACAAAGTGGAATAATGATCGTATCGATGTATTCCAGATTCTCAATAACTTGATTTAATTCATTAGTTGTCCATTTCATCAAAATTACCTCTTTCTATTAAAATAATTTATTTATAATTGTGAAATTTTTGTGAACAAATTTCTATTTTCCATTTAACCATACATTACTATTTTAAGAAAGAAAAAAAGCCCGCTATTTAAGCATTGTCCAATCAGTCAAAAGGGATCTATGTATTCAATTCAGTAATCCCATTTATAGTTTACTGATTAATATTTAAAAAATTGCGATTTTAGTCAAACCCTGCTCCTTCATTACGAAGCAAATATTTCTATGAGATCAATCAATTATCCAAGAATCTTTCTCTATTAAGTGACTTTTTTACTATTTTTTTTATTTGAGTATTTTTTTATGAGTAATTTGCTAATCTTAATTTTATATACGGCCATTTTAAATTTGTATAACTTTATGAAATGCCCGACTTCTGTGGGATATAACAGAAGGCTTTTGGAACGCCATATGATGATTAAGATCATGTATATAGCCACACTTAATAGGGAGGGGACTAAAAATGGAAATTAACCCCACATATCTTATTTAACAATAAAATTAAATTGTGTTCAATTAGCAAATACATTTACAACAGTAAAAAAGCCCCCAAAATGAGGACTTTTTTCAGTTTAATATTAAGTTAAAGAATTCAGTTGTTTAGTTAATTCTTGAAAAAGCTTTTTGTCTTGTTTATCTAGAGCCTCGTCAATCATTTTCATCAATCTGTCTTTTTGGAAATTAATAATTGAATCTGACAATAACTTTTCAGCAATTACGCGGTCTTTTTCGTTACTATTTAAGTTTTTTGGTATATGTGGGTTCTCTTCTAAAACTGAAACAAACATCGGATATTGAAAAGAAGATTTAAAATTGAGCTGGATATAAATATCCTCATCCCTATTTAGTCGAATATCGTGAAAAGATTTCTCTGCATCAGTCGTCATTACATTTTGTTTATAAAAATGAAATGGGACTTCTTTAACACAGTTCGTCGACATCACTAACCCGCGTGGACAATATTTAGACTGTTCTACAAAATGAACCTTTTTCATTAAATAATCATGGCTCATTAGGTAATTTAAAATCCAAACACATTCTCTTTGCTTTAACTGAAAATTACTTAGAAACCACTTAACAAAATCTTTCTTCTCATTCACAGATACAGGGGTTGCCATTATTAAATCCCTCCTCTGTCCATAAAATTTGTCCCCTTTTCTGAATAAAGAAAACTACAGAATTTCATTTATTCTTTCAAGTCGTTCTCTTACTTCTTCCTGTAGATACTCATCGTCTACAAGTTTACTGTAAACCTCTTTTGCTTCTTGTACTAAGCCTTCTTCAAACAATAGGTCTCCGTATTCCTTTAAGAAGGAAATTTCCTGGTTAAAGTCATTATATGCTAGACGATATTGATTTAATGCCAATTCATAATTTTCATTTCCATAATATGCTTTGCCTAAGTCCCAATTAAAATGAGGATCTGAAGCTCCATGCTCAATTGCTAGTTCAATTGTACTAATTATGTCATCGAAATCTTCCTCTTCGAAAAGAATTCCGACTAATAACTGAACTGCTTCAATTAACGAAGGATCATAAATTAATGCTTCCTGTAAATGTTTTTTACTTGCATCTAAATTCTTCATTTTACGAGCTAATTTTGCAGCTGATAAAAGGCATTCTACATTTGTTTCATCAACAAGTAATGCTTTTTGTAATATATCATAGCCTTCTTGAAATTGGCCTTCAAGGTCATGTGCTTTACTTAGCCATAAATGTGCTACCAAATATTCAGGATCAAAGAAGATTGCCTCTTCGAATACCGGAATAGAGGCTGCATAGCGTTCAGCTTGAAATAGCGTAATACCATATCCTAATAGTGTATGGAAGTCCTTAGTTTTCTGAATTCCTTTTTCATAATAGGAAATTGCATCTTCCCATTCACCTTCAGCACTTAAACATTCAGCAAGTCTTAAATCTTTATTAACTCCACTCACTTCAATTTCTTGATTAGAAAGCTTTTCGTAAAATGGAATTGCTTTTTTATAATCATATTTACTAAAATAATACTCCCCTAATGCAAAATCTACTACAGGTTCATTCGGTAAAATTCTTTTTGCTTCAAATAATTTTTGTTCAGCTACTTCATCAAGACCCTGAACTTGATATAGATCAGCCATTAATAAAAGTGCTTGAACTCGACTTTCACTATCAGCCTTTATGGCAAGTAAAATTTCTAAAGCTTCGTCTTCTAAATCAAGATCTAATAATATTTCTGCATACATTATTTTAAGATCATCGTCGTCATCATATAAGTAAACTAAATCTTCAATGATATTTTTTGCATCTTCCACAAAACCTAATGATTGAAAAAGAAGTGCTGCTTCGTATTTTTCTTCATCGTTAGCATTTTTTAAATTCTTTCTTAATAAATCTAATCCCTTTTCAGTATGACCGTTCTCTATTAACTGAACAGCTTCGTATAAACTCATTCTTACACCTCATATGACTACTTAATTAATTCATTTAATTGCTCTTTAAAGTTCGGAAAAGATACAGCTATACATTCTGTATTTTCAATAATTGTATCACCTTTAGCAAGTAATGCAGCAATTGAAAGCATCATTCCCATTCGATGATCTCCATGTGAATTTACATTAGCACCTATTAAAGAACTATTCCCTTGTATAATCATACCATCTTTTGTTGCTTCAATGCTTACACCAAGATTTGTAAGTTCTGTTACAACAGTCTGGATACGATCCGTTTCCTTTACTCTTAACTCTTCAGCATCCTTAATAATAGTCTCTCCATCTGCTAAAGCCGCTGCTAAGGCCAAGATCGGTAACTCATCGATACATGTAGGAATTTCAGCCCCTCCAATGACAGTTGCTTTTAAATTGGATGATTTCACTCGTATATTCGCAATTGGTTCTCCGTTTACAACTTTTTCATCCTCTAAAGTAATATTAGCTCCCATTCTTTCTAAAACAGTTAATATCCCTGTTCTAGTAGGATTTACACCTACATTTTTTAACAATATTTCGCTATTAGGAACAATCGACCCTGCTACTAAGAAAAATGCAGCTGATGAAATGTCCCCTGGTACAATAACATCTGTTGCAGTTAATTCTTGGTTTCCATTAATTGAGACTTTGTTTCCATCAACTACTAACTCACAACCAAATGCCTTTAGCATTCTTTCAGTATGGTCACGAGACTTTTCTGGTTCAGTAACAGTTGTCGTACCATTTGCGAATAAACCAGCTAGTAAAATTGAAGATTTAACTTGTGCACTTGATACAGGAGAAGCATAAGAAATACTATTCAGTGAACCTCCTCTAATAGAAATAGGTGTATATGTAGCGTCTTCACGTCCATCTATAGAAGTACCCATCATTTTTAAAGGTTTTGTAACTCGTTTCATTGGTCTTTTACCAATAGATTCATCACCAATAATAACTGAATGGAAAGGTAAACCACTTAATATTCCCATCATTAATCTTGCTGTTGTTCCCGAATTCCCTACATCAAGTACTTCATGTGCCTCTTTAAGACCTTCAATTCCTTTACCATAAACGACTACTTCATCTTCTGATACTTCGATTTGTACACCTAATTTTCTAAAACACGCTATCGTACTTAAACAATCTTCACCTAATAGAAAGTTAGTAATCTTTGTCGTCCCTTTCGCTAATGATCCAAACATAATTGCTCTATGAGATATTGATTTATCTCCTGGAATTGTCACATCACCAACTAAACGGATTTTTTCTAACTGGGAATTTCTCATCATAGTCATCTTATCTAACCTTTCTATATGTATTTACATTCCATTTTTTATTAAATCAAACCTTTTTTTTCGCTGAAATTCTATTCGACGAATTGTCCTATGTTTTTCATTTCCGATGATTTAGTTAGCCTAATTTAGAAAAAGAAAATGATATTTTGATTTAACATTTGATCAAAACACCATTTTCAGGTAAGCATTATGAAATTATTTGTTTTAAAAAACTATCTAAATTTTCTTTTATAAAGTCTTCCTCTAATTCACAAATCACTGGATGTCCAAAACTTTTTAATAGTATATATTTTATTTTCAAATCGATATTTTTCTTATCTTGTTTCATTAGATTAATAATTGGATCTAATTCTAAATTTGAATAAACAGGATAATTCAATCGATTATACCAATTTACTATCTCATTAAATTTTAAGTCAACCTTAAAGAACTGTTCACTCAAATAGATTGAAAATAAAGTTCCAAATGCAATTGCCTCACCATGAGTTGTTTTAGCATAACCTAAATACGCTTCAATTGCATGCCCAAGTGTATGGCCTAAGTTTAAAAATGCTCTTTCACCAGTTTCTCTTTCGTCCCTAGATACAATTTCATTTTTTACACTTATCCCCATTGTGACACATTTTTCAACTAACTCATTATTTAACTCTTCAAGTGAAAGTATATGATCCATTAACCAACTCAAATTGTCGTTAGAAGAAATCATGGCTTCCTTACTAATTTCAGCAAAACCTGATCTCCATTCCTCTATTGGCAAAGAAGTTAAAAAGCTTAATTCATATAATACTAATTCCGGCTGATAAAATGCGCCAACTATATTTTTAGCTTTTGGAAGGTTGATAGCTACTTTACCACCTATAGCACTATCGTGGGCTAGTAAAGTAGTAGGTAATTGGATAAAACGAATACCACGCATATAAGTAGCAGCGACAAATCCAGCTAAATCGCCAACTACTCCTCCACCTAAGGCAATGATTAAGCTATTACGATCTAATTGGACATCAAAACAATAGGTTAAACAATTTTCGTATATTGCAAAACTCTTACTTTTTTCACCATGTGGAATGATATAGTGTTCAACTTTATTTGTTTTACTACAATTTAGTCGTACTTCTTCTAAATAAAGTGGAGCAACTTGATCATCTGTAATGATTAGTATTTTGGAAACTTTAGGAACTAAGCTGTCCAACTTTGACTGCAGTTCACTCAATACTCCAAACCCTATACAAACATCGTATTGTTTAGAGCTTGTATTTACAGTTATCACATTCATTAAAAATTCCTCGCATACTCACGGAAATCTTCAATATTACGTTTTAAACGTTCAAGTTGATCGGATTCAAATTGTTCAATAATTGCTTTTGCAACTTCCCAAGCAACAATATGCTCTGCTACGACACTTGCTGCCGGAACAGCACAGCTATCAGAACGTTCGATACTTGCTTCATAAACTTCCTTTGTTTCAATATCAACGCTCTTTAGCGGCTTGTAAAGCGTTGGGATAGGTTTCATTACTGCTCGAACGACAATTGGCATACCAGTTGTCATACCGCCTTCAAAACCGCCAGCACGGTTCGATAATCGGTAGTAGCCTTGTTCTTCTGAATACGCAATCTCATCATGAACTTCACTACCTGGTAAAGAGCCAGCTTGAAACCCGATGCCGAATTCTACACCTTTAAAGGCATTAATGCTTACGATTGCACCTGCAATTTTTGAGTCTAGCTTTCTGTCATAATGAACGTAGCTACCAACACCAGCTGGCATACCTTCAACAACAACTTCTACAATCCCACCAACTGAATCACCTTTTTGTTTTGCATCATCAATTAACGATTTCATATTTTCTGTCGCTTCAGCGTCTATACATCTTACTTCTGAGTTTTCAGCTCTATTATGTAAGTCTTCTACATTTTTATAGTCTAGATTTTTTGCTTTAACTCCACCAATTTCAATAACATGGCTTGCAATTGTGATTCCTAACTCACTTAACAATTTTTTTGCCACCGCTCCAGCGGCAACACGTACAGTCGTTTCACGAGCTGAAGATCGCTCTAAAACATTCCTTACATCTCTAAAGCCATATTTTATCGCTCCATTTAAATCGGCATGCCCTGGTCTTGGTTTTGTAATGCTTCTTTTTCCTTCGTATTCTAGATTGTCCAAAGGTTCAGGACCCATAATATTCGTCCAATGTTTAAAGTCGTTATTTTCAACAACCAATGCGATAGGAGAGCCTAATGTATAACCATGTCGAACACCGCTAGTAATTTGAGCAGTATCCTTTTCTATTTGCATTCTTCGCCCTCTTCCATATCCACCTTGTCGTCTACGAAGTTCAACATTTATTTCTTCTGCTAAAATTGGTAAGCCTGCTGGAACGCCTTCAATAATTGTAGTTAATTGTGGACCATGTGATTCACCAGCTGTTAAATAACGCATTTCAACACCTTCTCTTTATGTAAGTTTAAAATTATTAGTTACTACTATAGCACAACCTATTCTGAATTTAATATAAAAAAGAGCCATATTCAAAAAAATGAATAATTCAGTAGAAAAACCTATAGTTTTTTTCCTATTCAATTATGTTTCGTCATGAACTAATCTAATTGCTTAGGCACCTCTCTCTTCTTTTCATCCAGAAGTAGCATGTAAAAAAATAAAAACAAAAAGTCCCTACTGAATAAACAGTAGGGACGAATTAATTAATCGCGGTACCACCCTAGTTGTGAACTAAAGCTCTGTTCACCACCTTGATTTTTTTAACGATCAAAACGACCGTTTCTATTTTCATAAAATGAAAATAGAAATTGCTCCAAGAATGAAATTTTGGCATATTTTATGTACTGACTCGCAGCTTTCGTCAGCTCTCTGAAACAGTGAAATTATGCTTACTGTATCCTTATCAACGCAAGTTATTTAATTGTCAAAAGATTCATTTAAAAACTTATTAATGATGATTATAAGCAGATTTAAAGAAGCTGTCAATGCAATATTTTATTACTATTTGCAACTTTCCCTCTATTTCGCTTACTCATATCGATTCTTCTTAAGTTAATAAAAAATTTATCCACAGGTCTAGATTTTAATATTTTCCTATAAAAAAAAGCCAGCAATATGCTGACTTCTTTGTTTTGTGTAAAACTATTTTATTAGTATACCCACTCTTTAATAAGCTTAGAGTATTCAACTAATTCATTTTGATTGAAGAAAATACCGATTTCACGTTCTGCACTAGCAGGTGAATCTGAACCATGAATAATGTTTTTACCTACAGTTGCAGCATACTCACCACGGATCGTTCCTGGTGCTGAATCTTTTGGGTTTGTTGCTCCCATCATTTGACGAGCGGTAGCGATTACATTTTCGCCTTCCCAAACCATAGCGAATACTGGGCTTGAAGTGATGAAGTCTACTAATTCACCAAAGAAAGGACGTTCTTTGTGCTCAGCATAGTGAGTTTCAGCTTGGTCTTTACTCACTTGCATTAATTTAGCTCCAACTAATTGGAACCCCTTTTTTTCGAAACGTGAAACGATTTCACCAATTAAGTTACGTTGTACACCATCAGGTTTTACCATTAAATAAGTTCTTTCCATTATGCTCTACCTCACTTGATTTCAATTATGTATAAACAACACAGTTAGAATAGTAACATCAATTTATAAAATTATCAATAGTTTAAAATCTTGTTATATTATAAAAATTGAAATCGCTTCCAGATTATTGATTAACTTTAATCAATATAACTGATTAACTGGAGTTCTATACGTATCTAAAAAGCCAAAAGAGGCAGTTGTAAATGCACTAGCATTTTCCCGCCTCTAGTTTTTTCGATTTCCAATATTTTTAGCAATTAATATTAACATTTCCTTTGCTTCACTATTAGGAAGGCTGTTGATACTGTTTAAAGATTTTTGTAAATATGCTTCACTAACTTTTCTTGCTGCTTTAATATATGTACTTTTGCGAATTTGATTTATAAGAGGTTTTACAGTTTCCGGATCGATTCCTTCATAAACAGATTCAATTTTCTCTTTAAAAGCTAAATCATTCATCGCAAACAAGACAGGTAGTGTAATATTACCTTGAATTAAGTCGCTACCTGATGGTTTCCCTAATTCCTTCTCAGAAGCCGTAAAATCAAGAATATCGTCCATAATTTGAAAGGACATACCTAAATAGTATCCGTAATCTTTTAGACATTTTTGAAAAGCTGGAGAGGCTCCTGATGCAATTGCACCAATTTCACAACTCGCTGAAATTAAAAGGGCAGTTTTTCGTTTAATTCTTCTTAAATAACATTTTAAATTTTGGTCAAAATTATATTTATCTTTTATTTGTTCAATTTCACCTAAACAAATCTCTAAAATAGTCTCAGATAGTTTTTGATGGGCCAATGGGATTTCGATTTCTGACATACATTCCAATGCTTTTGCAAATAAAAAATCCCCTGCATACATAGCAACACGATCATTGTATGTTGAATTGATTGTCGGTTTACCTCTTCGTAAACTAGCTTCATCAATTACATCATCATGAACTAAAGATGCCATATGTATGATTTCCAAAGTAGCTGCTACATTTTTAATCGATTGAAGGTTATATTGTCCAAATTTAGCACTAAGCAATACAAAAACTGGTCTAATTCTTTTCCCACCAGATTCGAGCAACTGTACAGATGCATTTTTCAAAATTGGTTGAGAAGAATTGACTACTTTATGCAGCGTGCTCTCAATCTCATTAATGTCCTTTTTTAAATAAGAATATTTCCATTTAACCTTCATTCCGTTCACCTTACTATTCATCCCATTTTCTCGCTTTTTTGTAACTAGCTTTTTGGTTTAACACCTAAATGCATTGCTGCTACACCAAAAGTATAAGGTTTAATTTTTATTTTTTCTAAACCTGCTTTTTTGAAAAGATTTGCAAGTTCGTTCATTCCTGGAAACGTGCTTGCACTTTCTTGTAACCAAGAGTATTCTTTAAAGCTTTTAGCAAATATTTTCCCAAAAATCGGCATGATGTATTTAAAATACGCTTTATACACATGTCTAACACCAAATGCAGTCGGTTGTGATGTTTCTAAACAAACAACAATACCTCCAGGCTTTACAACTCTCGTCATTTCCTTCAACACTTGATAATAATCTGGAACATTTCTTAAACCAAATCCAATTGTAACAACATCAAAATAGTTGTCCTCAAATGGTAACTCCATAGCATTACCATGAATTAATTTTACTTGGTCTAAATGCATATTTTTAACTTTTTCTTCACCGATAGATAGCATATTTTTACTAAAGTCTAATCCTACTACTTCTCCATCTTTTCCAACTGTATTTGCAAGTGCAATTGTCCATTCACCAGTACCACAGCATACATCAAGCGCTTTCATACCTTTTTGAACATTCATAATTTTCATAGTTTGTTTGCGCCAAGCAATATGTCGTCTAAAACTAATAATACCATTCATTGTATCATATTTATTGTAAATCTTTTCAAACACGTCATGTACGCGTTCTTCTTTTGATTGAGTCATATAAACCCCCACTAAACTAATTACGATTACTTCTATGTAGATTAATTTTGTAATTGTATTATTTTTGATAATTCTTCTTTTGTTTTCGTTAAATCAACAATCCCCAATATTCTTTGAAATTGCGAAATAAAATCAGAGCAGTTTTCTACTGAAAATCGTTCGAATTCTTTTTTCAGTCTTGACATTAAACATTCTTGCTCAATATGCTTTATTGATTCTTCAGCTGATATAAATTTTGCAAAATGTACAAGAATAGTCGATTCGATTACAGTTATACAGTTGAAAAGATCTTCTAAAGAACTAAATTGTTCATGAACTAGATTGATCTTCTCTTCATTCATTTCTTTAACAGCATATGAAAGTTCTCGTATTAATCCAATCTCCCCAGTTTTAGATAGAGCATCGTAATATAGTCCACTATATAAGTCCCCTTCTAATACGGTTAATTGTTTCTTTTCTCGATCCATTGGTGTACCTTCAAATGTGGATACTTTTTCATGTGTATCTAATGCAATTTGATGAATCATCAAGGCTTTACAGTAATGTACAATTTTATCACTCGTAAAATTGTGTTCTTTTAATAAATTGATTAATAAAGTAACCTTTACATCATCAATGGTAGGTGCTTGAAGATGTTGATTTAAATATGGGTGTCTAATCGTATGTAAGATTTGAGTGATTACTTCATTTTTTAACTCGAGAATACTATTCATTATTTCCATCCATTCCATTTATAACTGATTTTTTCATTATACCATAAGTATTTTAGATGGTATAAGTTGATTGCTCAATCAACTTGCATTATTTATAAATGAATATTTTAAAAAAAGCAGGACTTCCGGCTTTTTAGACTGCCTATTAAAAGCCCTGCTTTTGATTATTTGATTCTATTTAGAAGAATGAATCATTGCAAGAATTTCATTTCTTCCTTGCACATCCTCTTTAAGTGAGCCACGCACAGCAGTCGTAACAGTTTTTGAGCCTGGTTTTCTTACTCCACGCATAGACATACACATATGTTCTGCTTCAACAACTACCATTGCTCCGTGTGGTTGTAGCACGTCCATAATTGCATCAACTACTGAGGCAGTAATACGCTCTTGTAACTGTGGTCTTTTAGCTACTGTTTCTACAGTACGTGCTAATTTACTTAAACCAGTTACTCTACCATTTCTAGGTATATAAGCTACATGTGCAACTCCGTAAAAAGGTAATAGATGATGCTCGCACATTGAATGGAATGGAATATCTTTAACAAGAACTAATTCTTCATGATCTTCACCAAATACTTTATGTAAATGAGCTTTTTCATCTTGGCGCATCCCAGAGAATACTTCAGCATACATTTTCGCAACTCGTTTTGGCGTTTCGTAAATTCCTTCTCTATTTGGATCATCACCGATAGCTTCGAGAATTAGACGAACCGCTTGTTCAATTTTTTCTAAATTAACTTCATTCATTAATTGATCCCCCATGCTAAAAAAAATTCTAATATTCACTATCAGATTCGTTTTATTTTAACATAATTCTTTTTTTATAGGCAAAAAAAAGAAGGATACTTTCTTTTAGACTACCTAAAATCGACGCTTTCTTTGTCCAAAATTAATTATTGCTCCCTAAAACATAAGACTTTTTGGACTTTTTTAGCAAAAAAAGAAGGATGCTTTTTTTAGCATCCTTCTTTTTCGCTTAAATTATGTAATTATTTTACTGCATCCTTAAGCGCTTTACCAGGTTTGAAAGCTGGAACTTTACTAGCTGCGATTTCGATTTCCTCGCCAGTTTGTGGATTACGTCCTTTACGAGCTGCACGCTCACGA
This sequence comes from Gottfriedia luciferensis, assembly GCF_001712755.1. Taxonomy (GTDB): domain Bacteria; phylum Bacillota; class Bacilli; order Bacillales; family Bacillaceae_G; genus Gottfriedia; species Gottfriedia luciferensis_B. The sequence continues at coordinate 78,618 of NZ_MDKC01000001.1, read as the reverse complement.
ACTTCAAAGTTACCAAATCCGATTAATTGTACTTTATCCCCGTTTTGTAACGCACCAAGAATTGATTCGAATACAGCGTCTACTGCTAAAGTAGCTTGTTTTTTAGTTAATTCACCAGCTTCAGCAACTGCATTGATTAAATCTGTTTTGTTCATGTCTTTCACCTCCTCCCAAAATTTTAGATGTTTCTTAATTTCATTTGTGACCAAAATTTTAAATTTTATACAACAAATTCCAATTAATTTCTTTGTCATGCCTTATATTATACGATTCTACGGCTTTTTTCAATATGTTTTATAAGAAAATGTTGGAATTACTCGAAAACAGGTGGCGATTTTTCTGAAAAGTTCCTTTTTCGTCTTCAATTTTCTAATAAGTACTTCTGGAGGTACGATGATTACTGAATTATTCGGCATTTTATAAAATTTATTGATGATTTTTAATAAATTTATATTTGTTGGATTTTGTCGAATAACATTTATTTTCTCTTGCTAATTTTTTGTGATTTTTTTAAAACGTTCATTTCACCAGATAAAATATAAGCATTTAGATTTTCTAAAAATACATGTTTATATTTTGCTAACACAAAAAAAATCAGATGGTTTTGACCACCTGATTAATTAATGATTAAAGGATAATTGCAATTAAGCCGCCACTTCCTTCGTTAATAATTCTTTCTAAAGTTTCTTTCAATTTATATCTTGCATTTTCAGGCATTAGAGAAAGTTTCGCTTGGATGCCTTCACGTACGATTGAACTTAATGAACGTCCAAATATATCTGAGTTCCAAATTGATAATGGATTATCTTCAAAATCTTGCATTAAGTATTTAACAAGTTCTTCACTTTGTTTTTCAGTTCCGATAATTGGTTCAAACGTTGACTCAACATCAACTTTAATCATATGAATAGAAGGCGCTACTGCTTTTAATTTGACACCAAACCTTGAACCATGGCGTATAATTTCTGGCTCATCTAAGCTCATATCTAAAAGCGAAGGTGCAGCAACTCCATATCCTGTTTGTTTAACCATTCTTAAGGCATCTGCTACTTGATCATACTCTTGTTTTGCGTGAGCGAAATCTTGCATTAATTCTAATAAATGATCTTTACCGCGAATTTCTACTCCCACTACTTCTTTTAAGACTTGATCATATAACTCATCTGGTGCGGATAAATCAATTTCTGCAACCCCTTGCCCCATATCTATTCCAGCAAGTTGTGCATGTTCAATAAATTCATAATCACTAAATTGGCCAACTACATAATCTACATCTCTTAATCGTTTAATATCTTTAACTGTTTCTTGAATTGCTTCTTGATAGCTTTGGCGTAGCCAGTGATTTTCTTTTAAAACTAAGACCCAGCTAGGTAAGTTTACGTTCACTTCAAGGACTGGGAATTCGTATAAAGCTTCGCGAAGTACGTTCATTACGTCTCCTTCGCGCATTGCTTCAACACTTAATGCGATGACAGGAATATCGTACTTTTCTGATAGTTCTTGTCTAAGTGCCTCTGTATTAGGATGATATGGCTGAGAAGAGTTGATCACCATAATGAAAGGTTTTCCAACTTCTTTTAATTCAGCAACTACACGTTCCTCTGCTTCGATATAATCGTATCTAGCAATTTCTCCAATTGTGCCATCTGTTGTTACAACAACTCCAATTGTTGAATGCTCTTGAATAACTTTTCTTGTACCGATTTCTGCCGCTTCATTAAATGGAATCGGCTCTTCATACCAAGGAGTGCTAATCATTCTAGGACCATTTTCATCCTCATATCCTTTAGCCCCTGGTACACTATAACCAACGCAATCTACTAATCGAATATTTACATCTAACCCATCCGCTACATGAATTTTTACGCCTTGATTCGGAACGAATTTTGGTTCAGTAGTCATTATTGTTTTACCTGCTGCACTTTGAGGTAATTCATCATGTGCTCTAGCACGGTCAGCTTCATTTTGAATATTAGGGATTACAACTGCTTCCATAAAGCGTTTAATAAATGTTGATTTACCAGTACGCACAGCACCTACAACACCTAAGTAGATATCTCCTCCTGTGCGCTCGGCAATGTCTTTAAAAATATCTATCTTTTCCATGTGTTCCCCTCCCGATTTATCAATACATGGGAATAATTGACTTGAAGTAGTATACCTATGACAATATCATTCTATGATGTTGTCCTAGTGAGTTATGACAAGATTTTTTATTTTTTCTTTTTATTCACTTGGGATCAAATAAAATAATCCTTCGATAAAATGTATTCTTTTATCAAAGGATTATGATTTATATTATTTATTTTTGTTCTAAAAACACTGGTTGTCCATCTTTAATCGTATATGGAAGTGAGTATGCAGGCACGATTGGTGAGTCTTTTACTAAAATAGAACGAATATCTTCACCAAACTTATAATTTTTTGCTTCTTTAATTTTTGCATATAAATCAGTTGAGTAGTCAACATAAAACTCCCCATCATTCCCCATGACGATTGGTAAGTTCTTATTACTATAAGGACTGACTACAAATGGTTCTTGTTTGAAACCCATCTTTTTATAGTTTAATAGAAAAACACCATTAGCCAATGTTTTCTTGATTGGTGGATAAGTATGTTTATCTTTATAAACTTGTACTCTTAATGAAACATCTCTTAGTTTTTCTGCAATTCTAAGATCGACTAATTTAACAGTCGGATTCTTCTCTGCATCTACTAATACGTACTGGAAGATCCCACCATTTTCATAAGAATTACCAGGTGCATCACTTAAATAGCCAGGTGTTAGTTTTGTAAAATCAATTGGATATTTAATATAAATAGGTGTACTCATATCCTTGTTTTTAATAGGTAACATTCCTGAATTGTTTTCCTTAAATTTATTAACTGCAGTTTGAACAGATTGCAATTGATCATCATATGGTACTTGATTTTGTGCAAGTTTATCTTGTGGATATAAACAGCCACTCAATAGACTGATAACAAAGCACATTAGAATGGAAAGAAATAGCTTTTTCATGTTAGTCCCCTTTATTCTAAATTAACTAGGCCAGCTTAATACGATATATGTAATTAAAATCCCAGAAATAATTAAAGACATATAAGCAATGAAGGCTGTAATCATTTTTAAAAATTTTATTTTTATTTTGTTTCTACTCAAGAAAATTAAAAATAATGATAAAAGCATTAATCCGATTCCAACAAAAGAAATAATTTCATTAATATGTGCCGAGTTCATTATGTTCCCCCTATGTATTTTCTACCATTATTATAGTATCAAAATAATCACATGATTTGAATTAAAATCTTTTTAATCCTATTAAGACATTATCGACTTATTTAATGCTTACGTATACTTGTCTGTTTTAAATTTATTTCCTGCTTCATAAAAAACCATTAGAACATATTCACTATTTACACCCTTTACAAACACCATCAAAATACCTCCTTGATAAAAACCATCCAAGGAGGATACAGGACCATTCACATATTTAAAAGGACAAAATAAAAAGAAAGAAAAAGTATAAATATACTCCTTCTTTCTTCGAAGCAAACTGGGGCAATTGCTTCGTAATCATCCTCGACTAACACCCACCAGAATACATCCGGTATAAGTCATTCTATAGTATGCGAAAATGTATGATTATGCACTAAATACATCGCTGAAGAATAAGCCCAATTATTTTTGTTTAAACATATTTGTTAATGATTGAAAATCTAATGGCATATTATTCGTAACAATCGCTTGAACGATTTTGTCTTCTTTTTCCTTAGAAACTTGACGACCTGTCATCAATGCAATTTGACGGACTAGTTTTCTAACTGTTGCTTCATCTTTAAAGTTTGCATCTTTTACTGAATCAGCGACTTTAAAAATATCTGATTTGCTTACATTTGCTTTCTTTTCAATCTTATCGAAGAAACCATTTGGATTATTATTAGTCACCATTCAAACCTCCTTCTTTTCTATACAACATATGCTATGCAAAAAAAGAGAAATGGTGAAACGCCTATTTTTAGTCCACATAAGAAAAAGCATTAAAACAAAGTTTTAATGCTTTTAAACTATCTATTTTAATAAAATTAATTACTCAGCAAGATCGCTAATATAATTTGAAGTACTTTCGCCCTCGTGTTTTTTTACACGAGACATAAGTGCATCAACTGCTAATTTTGGATTTTTATTTTCAAATAATACTGCGTGTAATTCATTAACAATTGGCATCTCTACATTTACTTGTTTTGCTAATTGATATGCAGCCTTTGTCGTTCGAACTCCTTCAACGACCATACCCATATTATCTAATACCTCGTCTAACGATTTGCCTTTCCCTAATAAATTACCAGCTCTCCAGTTACGGCTATGTACACTCGTACAAGTTACGATTAAGTCGCCCATTCCAGTTAAACCTGCAAAAGTTTGAGTATTAGCTCCCATAGCCTTACCTAAACGAATTATTTCTGCAAGTCCACGTGTCATTAAAGCCGCCTTCGCGTTGTCGCCATAACCAAGTCCGTCAGTAATACCAGCAGCAAGTGCGATAATATTCTTTAAGGCTCCACCAATTTCTACACCAATTACATCTTCGTTTGTGTATACACGGAAATAACCATTTGAGAATAATTCCTGAACAACTTCCGCATCTTCCATATTTTTAGATGCCGATGTTACAGTCGTTGGATGTCTTAAAGCAACTTCTTCAGCATGACTTGGACCTGATAATACAACTACTGATTTTAAGAATTTCGAATCTATTTCTTCAGAGATCATTTCTGAAACACGCTTAGAAGTATCAGGCTCAATCCCTTTACTTGCATGGATTATTGTAACCTCGTTCGTTAATTCATTATTTAGTTGTTGGCAAACTTCTCTTATTGCTTTGGTCGGAACAACAAGCAAAATATAGTTAGCTCCATTTATAGCTTCCTTTAAATTGACCGATGCTTTTAAATTTTGAGGTAAATTAATTTCCGGCAAATATCTTTTATTAGTATGTTGTTCATTTATTTCATTTATTTGTTCGGATTTATTTCCCCATAAAGTAACCGTATGCCCATTATCTGATAAAACCATGGCTAAAGCAGTTCCCCAACTACCCGCACCTAAAACAGCGATTTTTTCCAATTCAACACTCCCCTTCATAAAGAATCCATATTTCACATCGAATTTAAGCTCGTGCACGACCGATAATCTTAATTGGAGATCCCTCAAAATCAAAAGCATCTCTAATACGATTTTCTAAGAAACGCTCATAACTAAAGTGAAGTAATTCAGGATCATTTACAAAAACAACAAATGTTGGTGGTTTAATTGCTACTTGAGTTGCATAATACACTCTTAATCTTTGTCCATTATGTGTTGGTGTTGGATTCATCGCAATTGCATCCATAATAACATCATTTAATACATTTGTTGGAACGCGTAAACTATGGCTTTCACACGCTTTATTAATCATTGGTAATAAAGTTTGAGTTCTTTTCTTCGTTTTAGCTGATAGGAATACAATTGGAGCATAGTCTAAGAATTGGAAATGTGCTCGAATGTTTTCAATGAATTCATTCATCGTTTTTTCATCTTTTTCTACTGCATCCCATTTATTAACAACAATAACAACTGATCTACCTGCTTGATGTGCATATCCAGCTATCTTCTTATCTTGTTCAATAATACCTTCTTCACCATCTAATACGACTAAGACGACATCTGATCTCTCAATTGCACGTAAAGCACGTAGTACGCTGTATTTTTCCGTACTTTCATAAACTTTACCTTTTTTTCTCATACCAGCTGTATCGATAATAACGTAGTCTTGGCCATCTTTTGAATAAGGTGTATCGACAGCATCACGTGTAGTTCCAGCCACATTACTTACGATTACACGATCTTGACCTAATAATGCATTTACTAAAGAAGACTTCCCTACATTTGGTCGTCCAATTAAACTGAATTTAATTGTCTCCTCATCGTAATTTTCATCTTCTTGGTCAGGGAAATGTTTTACTACTTCATCAAGTAAATCACCTAGTCCTAAACCATGTGAACCTGAGATTGGAAATACTTCTCCAAATCCTAATGCATAGAAGTCGTAAATATCACTTCTCATTTCTGGATTATCGACTTTATTAACTGCTAATACTACCGGTTTTTTTGTTTTATAAAGGATTTTAGCAACTTCCTCATCAGCCGCTGTAACACCCTCACGACCATTTGTTAGAAATATAATAACATCCGCTTCATCCATTGCGATTTCAGCTTGTTGACGAATTTGCTCTAAAAATGGCTCATCACCAATGTCAATTCCACCTGTATCGATTAAACTAAATTCTTGATTTAACCACTCTCCTGAACTGTAAATACGATCACGAGTAACCCCTGGAATATCTTCTACAATTGAAATTCTTTCTCCCACTATCCTATTAAAAATAGTTGATTTCCCTACATTTGGTCGTCCAACTATTGCAACTGTCGGTTTAGACATTTAATTCATCCTTCCTAGCATAACTATGTACCATTTAAATCATCTAAATGAGTTTTAGTTTTGTTTTAAAAATTGATTTATTTAAATAACTTATCTATTTTAACAAAAAATATGAGAAAAGACCAATACACTTCAACTTTTTAGTAATTTTCTGTTTTTGAGACTTATTTTCGATACGTAAACTGCTATGAATTGAATTGCTGACAATAATAAAATGGACATAATTAAAGTATCAAACCAATTTAAATCTCCAATTATATATTTAAAATTAATCGACTTAAACGTAAAATAATTAAAAATGTCTCCCTGAACTAGACCAATTGTTATATAACGCATTTTGTCAAAATAGGATTTACTTAAAAAGAAAGAAAGTACTATTACAAAAAATGAACTGATTATCCTCTCATCAATAAAAAAACTTGCAGGATCATAAATCGAAAGCAGTGTAACTACACTAAATGTCATGCCTATAATCAGGCCTTTAAAGAAATGCACTATTTGTTCAATAAAATTTAATAAACTAATAAAGTAGCTTATGATAAAAATTATAATGATATATGAAAAATTTATTTCAATTGAAAATAGATCAATTGTGTAAGCTGAACCGCTAATTAATATAAGTACTCCCGCTAAATACAAGAAATTCTTCTTAGTTCGATCCCGAAAAATCAAAAGAAATAAAACAGTCATCCAAGAAGTAATGATAAATAGACTACCTTGCACACGAAAACCTCCTAATAGTACTAGTATGAACAATTCATATTTCAAAAATAATCAAAAAGAAAAGAAAGTGTATAAGAAGTTGCATTTAAAACGAATCTATAAATGAGATATTTTTGGAGGTGAAACGAGTGGGAAAAGATCGTCAAGAAAAGAAGCTTAAACAATCTAGAAGAGTTGAATCTGATCGAGATCAAAGCATTCATAACAAAGGTGCTACGCGTTTAGACACACCTGAGGAAGCAAGAGCAGAAAATCAACATAACTAAAATGTTCGAATTAAAAATCCTTCAGCAAATGGCTGAAGGATTTTTTATTATTTTTTAAATTTATTTAATTTATCACCAAGTAATTCGCTTAATTGGAAACCACTTTCACTTGGTTGTACGTATTTAGCAATATCCTCTTGAAGTTCAGCTTCACCAGCTTCTTTAATGCTTAATGATAAGCGTTTTTCAGTAGGATTAATTTCTAAAACTTTTACTTTTACTTCTTGACCAACTGTTAGGACTTCGTTTGGATTTTTAATATGTTTATCAGCAATTTGAGAAACATGAACTAATCCTTCAATTCCATTTTGAACTTCTACAAATGCACCAAAGTTTGTAAGACGTTTTACAGTCCCTTCAACTACTGCTTCTGCTTTAATGCTTGGATTTAATTGATCCCATGGTCCTGGCTGAATTGCTTTCATTGATAAAGCAATACGGTTTGTATCAGAGTCAATTGAAAGAACTTGAACTTTTACAGTATCACCTACAGCTACAATCTCTTCAGGCTTTGTAACGCGTTTATGAGACATTTGAGATACATGGACTAAACCATCAACACCACCAATATTTACAAAAGCACCGAAATTAGTTAATCTTTCTACCTTACCTTCAACGATTTGCCCTACTTTAATAGAAGAGTATGCTTGACGGCGATTTTCAATTTCATTTAATTGCTCAACAGCTTTATGAGATAGGATTACTCGATTTTTTTCGCGATCTAGTTCTTCAATCACTACTTCAAGCGATTGACCAACATAGCTACCTAAATCTTCAACGAATTTTTTTGAAACAAGTGAAGCAGGAATAAATCCACGAACGCCTACGTCTGCAATTAGTCCTCCGTTTACTTGCTCTGTAACGATCACTTCAAAAACTTCTTTACTAGCTAATTTTCCTTCTAATTGTTCCCAAGCTTTAACAGAATCTACAGCACGTTTAGAAAAAACAACTGTATCTTCCTCAACTTTAATAACCTTTAATTCAATTTCTTGTCCTACAGTTAGCGCGTCATTTACATTTTCAATATGTACGTTTGAAATTTCTTTTATTGGAAGAATACCATCTGTTTTTCCACCGAACCCTACGATTGCTTGCTTATCTTCAATTTGTTCTACTACACATGAGATAATTTCCCCAACTTCTGGCATTACTTTTTCAACCATGTCATATTCCTCCTTATGTTTTAAAAATGGATAGACCAATTATGTATTATCCTCTTTTACCTTCTAATAAATAAGCAGAAAAGTCAAGAAATCTGATGACTAATTCTTCTAAATATTTTTTATTTTATCTTCAACAATCGTTAATATTTCATTTACAACATCATCAATGTTTTTAGATGTAGTATCTAATGAGATTGCATCATCAGCCTTTTTCAATGGTGATACTTCTCTTTCCGAGTCAATTCGGTCTCTTGTTGCTATTTCTATTTTCAATTGTTCTAAATCACTTTCAAAACCGTTTTTAACGTTTTCAATATGTCTTCTTTGAGCTCGTTCATCCACAGAAGCAATCATAAAAATCTTAACTTCTGCACCAACTAATACATGAGTCCCAATATCTCTTCCATCCATTACAACCCCACCATTTACGGCATATTCACGTTGTAAATCGACCATTTTTTCACGAACTAAACTATGTTTTGCAACAAATGATACATTTCTAGTTACTTCTGGTGTTCTTATTGGCTCTGAAACATCAACATCATCAATGAAAACTTTTTGAGTGCCTTCTTCCGGAATTAACTTAATCGTTATATTTGAAAGTAAGTTACTTAAATCCATCTCGTTATTTACATCAATATTGTTTTGAATCGCTTTAAAGGTTAGAGCACGGTACATTGCACCAGTGTCTATATAAACATATCCTAATTTTTTTGCAACAATTTTTGCAACTGTACTTTTACCGGCAGCTGCTGGTCCATCTATCGCTATACTAATTTTTTTACTCATAAGTCCTCCTACATAAAAAAAGTGCTACTTCAATAGCAACCTTTAATCTTATCATGTCCTAAAAAAATAAAAACAAATAAAAATAAAGCAGGCTAGCCTGCTTTAATTTATATTACCATATGATTCCGACGAATTCATCTATTTACCAATATGATTATATACTTCTCTCGTTACGTCTTTAGCTTTTTGCGTAACGCCTTCATATAATTCAATTTTCGTTAAATAGACAGAAAGACTAGGGAATGATAAGACGTATTGACTTATAACTAAACAAAATAATTGAATAATAATTAATTTAAATAGTATTCGTTCGATTCTTTTCATTTAAAATCATACCTTTTTTATTACCAGTATGATTAGATTCATTTAATTTTATACACAATTTTGAATTTAAGTTTTAATTCATTTAACTTTTAACTGTATTAATCAAAAAAACCTTGTCAATAAATTACAAAATTTTCGTAAAAGGAGTAGAGTGATGTTGATTTCCACTACAGGATGCTCGCTTTCCATGTGGCGAGATTCTTTAGCCTCCTCGGCAAGCCTGTGGGGTCTTTAGCCTTCCCGTATATCCCATAGGAATCGATCATCCCTCCAAAACTAGCTCTTAAATATTTTTAACTTTTTAAAAATAAAAAGCACTAGATTTTGTTGACTTTTTAAAACTGTCATATTAACTTTTAAAAGCCTTAATAGACTATAAAGAAATTAAATATACAATCAAAGAGTTTTACTTAATATACGTTTGAACATTTGTGTTTCAACACCAAAAAAACGTGCTATGCACGTTTTTGAGAAATGTATAAATAAGTAAAATTATTTAGAGAATCCTTCGAGAATATCATTCACTTCGGATGCTAACATAACAGTTAATTTAATTCTTGCCTTTTTGCTATCATAATCTTTACCTAAAATAACACCTTTATTAACTAAATCATAGGCACTTCCGTAATAATCATAAGTCGGATATACTTCGCCTTCTTCAGAACTTGTTGTGATGACTACTTTAATGCCATCTTTAACCGCTTTTTCGATTTCTTCAGTCATATGTGGAGATACTTGTCCTCTTCCAACGCCTTCAAGGACAATACCTTTAGCTCCATTTTCAACAGCTGCTTTAATTAAATATCCTTTAGCTTCAATATAACATTTAATTATATCAACTTGAGGTAACTCACTTGTAATTTTGTATTTATCCTTTAATACCGGTTTTTGATAGATATGTACTTTATCGTTATCGATAATACCTAGGTATCCGAATCCAAATACGTTAAATCCTTGAATATTAGATGCATGTTCTTTTTTAACATATTTTGCAGTAAAAATACGTTCATTAAAGACAACAACTGTACCAACGTTTCGAGTAGATTCGTCAGATGCAGTATAAATTGCATGTCTTAAATTGATAAAAGCATCTGTACCTAATTCTCCTGGTGATCTTTGAGAGCCAGTAATAACAACTGGACGATCGTCGTCAATTGTTAAATCTAAAAAGTAAGCCGTTTCTTCTAACGTATCAGTTCCATGGGTAACGACAACCCCATCGATAGTTTCGTCTTGATAATATTCTTCAATTTTATTCTTTAATAACATCCAATGTTCGAAGCCTATGTGCATACTTGGAACTTGGAAAAAAGAATCAACAATTACATTTATATCTTTTGGTAAATTGAGCATTTCTGCAATTTCTTGACCTGACAATGCTCCAGAATCTAATTTACCTGATTCTGCATTTGGTTTACTTGCAATCGTTCCACCTGTTGTTATTAATACTACTTTTTTCATTTTAAGCACCTCATTTCACATGAAATTATAACATTTTAAAATTATTTAAGTAAACAGAAAACGGCTCGAAAATCTTTAATAAAAAAAACGTAGCTTAGCTACGTTTCAAAAACATTCTTGTAAATTAAATTTTCAAATTTTCGTAAAAGGAGTAGAGTGATGTTGATTTCCACTACAGGATGCTCGCTTTCCATGGGGCAAGATTCTTTAGCCTCCTCGGCAAGCCTGCGGGGTCTCAGCCTTCCCGCTTATCCCATAGGAGTCGAGCACCCCTTCGTTCCAATCAACTTATTCATCGAAAAAAGTCTGCAATAAACCCTAATCAAATATCCTTTACTTAGAGTAACCTAACTATTGTATATTAATCAGCTAAATCAGCTTGTAAGTCAATATATACCGAACTTTAATTAAACTAATCTACTGAAATTGTTTTTCTAAAAATTAGTCCATAGTATTTTTAACTTCTAAAAATGAAATCATTACTTGCTATTGGAATCATGAAATTAATCAACTATATTAACATTTAAAACTTTAATAGATCATCCAAAAAATGTTCATTTTATCATTAAATAAATGTTCATTTAATGTCCGTTTTCCCTATTGACCATTTTTTTGAGATTATTTATTACTAACTAAATGAGAAACGATTAGGTCACCGTGAAAACGACCATTTTCTATAAATATTTCGTTTGCATTGTTTCCAGCAGCAATCACCCCTGCAATATAAATGCCTTCAATATTTGTTTCCATCGTTTCTGGATTGAATAATGGTCTTCCTGTTAGATCATCTACTTTTACGCCCATACTTTTAATTAATGTATGATCAGGATGGTATCCTGTCATGGCATAGACAAAGTCATTCTCAATCTCAACTATTTGTCCTTCTTTTTCGTATACTACTGATGATTCTTTTATTTCAAGTAGATTTGCGTTAAATTCCATTTTAATTGTTTCAGAACGGACAAGTGCCTCGAATTCTGGTAGAACCCATGGTTTAATACTTGGTGAATACGAACTGCCTCTATAAAGTACCGTTACATCTGCCCCACACTTTTCTAGTTCTAGTGCTGCGTCAACACTTGAGTTTTTCCCACCAATAACGACTACCTTCTGATTAAAATGTTTATGACCTTCAAAAAAGTAATGGGAAACTTTATTAAGCTGTTCACCAGGTGTTAATAAATAGTTTGGTTGGTCATAATAACCAGTTGCTACAATAACAGCTTTCGCTTCATAACGTTTTTCTTCACCGTTTATTGTAACTGATTCGATGATAAAATCACTTTTCTTATTAACCGTTTTTACCTCTTCAAAAGCATTAATTTTTATTTTATTTCGTTTAACAACGTCACGGTAATATGCTAGAGCTTGGTGTTTTTTTGGTTTTCTACCTTCAATAATAAATGGAATATTTCCCACTTCTAATTTTTCACTTGTACTAAAAAATGTTTGATGCGTTGGAAATCGACTGAGGGTATGAACTATATTCCCTTTTTCGATTATTAATGCAGTAATCCCCTTATTTTTTAATGCAAGATAAGCTGCAATACCACATGGTCCTCCGCCAATGATTAGAACTTCAACTTTTTCCATTTGAAACATCTCCAATAAACTAGAGTCTTAGTTATATTTACTATTACTATTTTACGTAAAATATTCAATTTGTCTAATAATAGCTAATCAAAAAAAACAAGATGGATATTCTCCACCTTGTTTTTATCAACAAATATAATCTTATACCCAGCCTCTGAATCGGCTAGCTTCAGCCATTTTACGCGCGCCAACCATATAAGCAGCTAATCGCATATTTACTTTTCTATTTACACTTGTTTCATAAATATTATTAAATGAACGTACCATAACTTTTTCTAATCGATCTTCTACTTCTTCTTCAGTCCAGTAGTAACCTTGGTTATTCTGTACCCATTCAAAGTAAGAAACAGTTACACCACCAGCACTAGCTAATACGTCTGGAACTAATAAAATTCCACGCTCTGTTAAGATCTTAGTAGCTTCAAGTGTTGTTGGTCCGTTTGCAGCTTCAACTACAATATTTGCTTTAATATTATGAGCATTATCTTTTGTAATTTGATTTTCAATCGCTGCTGGAACTAAGATATCACAATCTAATTCTAATAATTCTTTATTGGAAATTGTATTATTAAATAGTTTAGTAATTGTACCAAAGCTATCTCTACGATCTAATAAATAATCAATGTCTAAGCCGTTTGGATCATGAAGTGCACCATAAGCATCAGAAATACCAATAACTTTTGCACCAGCATCATGCATGAATTTCGCTAAGAAGCTACCTGCATTACCAAATCCTTGGATAACAACTCGTGCACCTTCTAACTTAATTCCTCTACGCTTTGCTGCTTCACGAATTACAATTGTTACACCTTTAGCAGTAGCTGTTTCACGGCCGTGAGATCCACCTAATACTAATGGTTTACCTGTAATAAAACCAGGTGAGTTAAATTCATCTATTCTAGAATATTCATCCATCATCCAAGCCATGATTTGTGAGTTTGTAAATACGTCTGGAGCTGGAATATCTTTAGTTGGTCCTACGATCTGACTAATTGCACGAACATAACCGCGACTAAGTCTTTCTAACTCACGGAATGACATATCACGTGGATCACAAACGATTCCACCTTTACCTCCACCATATGGTAAATCTACAATTCCACATTTTAAGCTCATCCAGATTGAAAGGGCTTTAACTTCATTTTCTGTTACATTTGGATGGAAACGGATACCACCTTTTGTTGGTCCTACCGCATCATTATGTTGAGCTCTGTAACCAGTGAAAATTTTCACTTGTCCATCATCCATGCGAACTGGAATTTTTACAGTCATCATACGAACTGGTTCTTTTAAAAGTTCATACATTTCATTTGAATATCCTAATTTTTCTAACGCTTCTTTAATAACTACTTGTGTAGGCGCTAGTACATCTAATTGTTCTTCAGTGTTGCTATTTTTCTCTGTAGATTTCTCGGCAACCATTGTAAACCCCCTAGAAATTTGAACTATGAAAAGATTCATTCATTCTGAAATTAGTATACAACTTTCCATCCCTTTTTGAAAGTTATAAACACATAGAAAACAAAATATAATATTCGTTTAATGTAAGCGTTTTCTAAGGTCATTATACTCCTATTTCCAAAATTTGAAAAGAAAAGAATATGAAGAAATACAATATATTAATAAAAAATTTACAAAAGTAAAACCTCTCGTAATAAATTACTGAGAGGCTTTATTTTTAACGAAATAAAAATGCAGTTGTTCAATAGCATTTTCTGAGATAAGTTCTTTACCATATTCAATAATACGATAAATAGTTCTTGTGGAAGGATTACCATATTCAGCTAAAATCGCATAAAATGTTTCACGATCTAGTCTTCCTATTTCATTCTCCTCGAACTTTAAGTAAAACGTATTTTCAAAAGAGAATAATCTCCCACCTAAAGCATCACATGAAACCAATTTTTCAGAAAGTAGGATTAGATCATCTAAAGTAGAAAACTCGTACAATATATGTTCACTTTCATCTAGGATTACTTCCATTGAGATAAAATCGTCTTGAAATTCGTCTTCCTCTTCTTCAATTTCATCGGATTTTGTTACAATTACAACCATTCCTTGAGCTTGAAGAGAGAAAACTTCAACGGATACTTTTCCATCTACTTCGAAACCTAGTTCTACGCTAGCTTCATGCATCATATCTTGAAAAAGCTGTTGAACTTTTGGTGCATTGTACCATAAGTCTTCTTTTGTCAGACCACGTTCAGATAAATCATCAGATGTAAGAAAAACTTTTATTTTATTGTAGTTCAACCGTTCCAACCTCATGAACTAGCCTCCTTGCTGCATTTACCATAGTACAGTTTATGTTTTTATATAATTTTGGTGATTCTAAAGTCAAAATTCATTTATAATTAAAATTCTGCTTTAACCACTCATCCCAGTTCGATTGTTGACTACCAATATAAAATTCCTGTATTGAATCCATAATTGGGCTCTCACAAGTTGAAACTGCGTGTCCACCAATTCCAATAATGATATCAGGTTTTATTTTTTTGATTATGATGGCTAGATCAATTGTTTTCTTTAAATTCTCTCTTAAAGTACAAGTCATGATAAATCCAGCTGGATTCACTTCATTTATTACTTGTTCAACATCATTTGAATCAATTGATGCTCCTAAATAAATAACTTGAAAACCGATTCTTCTTAAATAAATCGTAAAAATTAATAAACCTAATTCATGTTTTTCTTCTGGTCCACAAACTGCGATTAACTTTGGCAAATGTTTATTGTTAGGTAAATTTTGATAAATCATCCCTAATCTCGTTCTCAAAAAGGATGTTGCAAAATGTTCATGGGCACTTGTAATTTCACCATTACGACATTTATCACCTATTAGTATGAAAACCTTAGAAATAATTTTAAATAATACTTTATCTACAGAAAAAAGACTAAAAGCGTCATTCACATAATTGTGGGCTTCACTTTCTTCAAAAGATAATAGTGAAGAAACAATTCGATTTACTAACGCATCTGATTGAAGATTTTCCGTTAGAGAGCGATCATTAGATGATTTATGCTCTTTTGCTTCGTATAAATTAATTGCTTGTCCAATAGTAAACCCTTCATTAACTTTTTGAACGAGCCATTTTAAAATATAAACATGTTCTTCTGTATATAATCGATGGCCAGCATCATTTCGTACAGGACTTATAATATTATATCTTCTTTCCCAAGCTCTTAATGTACCTGGTAAAATCCCAACAATGTTAGAAATTGCTTTAATATTGTACTTTCCTATTTGGGCCAATTTTCTTTCCTCCTGCATGTAAACAACAAACACTTATTTCATAACTTCAAAATTTAAAACTGTTATTGTGTTTTGTTTGCGAATTCCCTTATTGTTATGTAGCTCCAAATATACCATTTTCTGATTTCGATTTACATTTAATTGACTTCTTTCAAACAGATAAACTTGAATACTTTCAAAATTACTACTATTACTATCCATAACTTCAGTATAGCTTGATAAAATACTAAAATCATCTTCATAACGCTCTTCAAGTGCAAAGTCTAATTGATCTCTCTTTGTTTTCACATCATCTAAACCAATAATCGAAAATTTAGTACCATTTTCAGTTTCAAATGAAGCACTTTTATTTTCTAAAATTGTAACTTTACAATCTAGTAATAATGCATTTAGATCCCTATAGTTGCCACTATAGTCAACATCATTCCACAAAAAATAGACAGGAGCAATAGTAGATAAATACTGGATGTTTTCATCTTTATATTTTTTTGACTTCTTTTTTGAGTAACCACTTAAAAGAATTAACGTATTAGGATTGCAAACTTTTTCAATCTCACTCAATTTAAAAGGAATATCGCCTATATTTGGAATCCATATAAACTGAATGGACTGTAATGAAACATCTAAATGTTTTATTTTAATTTTTTTATGTATAATTTCTAGCTTATTTTTTCGATTAATCAAAAGAATAATTGCTACAATTACTATGAGTCCGATCAATGATAATAATTTTATTTTAATTTCCCCCTTGTTTCTTAACCCATCAACAAAGTAAATGTCAGCTTAATTCTCTATTTTTACTTCATTTTTAAAAATCAATTTATCTATTTCTTTTTTTCATTATACAAAAACTAGTAGAAATTGAAAAATTTTAAACAACAAAAAAACTTATATCCATTAATACAAAATGGGCATAAGTTTTTAATTTGAGTGAAATATGGTTTAATCGTTCCAAAAGTCTATTTTCGTATACGCAAAATAATATCATTTATGAGTAAGTAGTAAGATAAAATAGCAAAAACCGGTTTAACAATATTAGTGTTTAACTGTTGAATTTTCTATTTCATTCGTAACAGATACAATTCTAAGACCAAGCTCTTCAAATTTACGTAAAATTTTATCGATATTTTTATTATCATCTATTTTTAAGACAATTCTTCTTAATAAATGATCTTTTGAATCAAAAGTTACGAGCGAAATTATATTAATCCTAAAATGGTGAAGATAATCAAGTGATCTTGCTAATTGACCTTCCTTCTCCATACTTGTCATTGAAATTCTTATTCCTCGACAGTCCTTTCCTAGAACTTCTTGAAAAATCTCAATTACATCATATCTTATCACTAGTCCAACAAAATTTCTCTCATCATCAACTACCGCAATTGATGGATATTTTTTTAACGAATTCATTGTATCTTCAAATGGCTCATCTGTTTTAACACAAATTGTTTGGTGTGTAGCTATTTCACCTATCTTGAGATTCTTAACATATTCTTCTTTAGGTAATTTACTAAAAAAGCATCTTTTAAAAATCTCTGCTTGTGAAATCATTCCAACATATTTATTTCCTGATAATACAGGAACACTATCAATTTGCTTTTCCAATAGGAGATTAATTGCACATTCTACAGTATCATTTGATTGAATTGTAATTACTTGATGGTTATGAAGCATTCGATGTTTCGCTAACATACTTTAACACTCCCCTTCCCTCTATTTATAACATAGATAAGAAGGATTCAATCAAAGCAATTTTGTCTAGATTTCGAATTTCAATTCCCTATTTAACATTATTTATCCACATCAACATTTAATGGGATTTTTAATATCTGGCCGGGCGTCACTTCGATCCCATTTAAATGATTTGCATCTTGAATAATTTCTTCCCCATCACGATTACCATAATATTTCATTGAAATAGTAAATAATGTTTCTCCTCTTTGAACTTCGTGATTAACCTCTTCCACTCCTACAGATTCACTTGAATCTGATTTGGGTTTTACTACATTTTTCATCTCATTTTTGATTGGAGCTTTTTTCTGAGATTCATTCTTATTTTGGTTTTTTAAATGATTGGTAGCAGTTAATTCAACTTTTTCAAATTTATTTGAAGGAATGATTAAGCTTCCTTTTTCAGTAAAAATTTTATCGTATTTACTATGTACAAACTTCACTACTCCAAATGGTAGCATGATAAAGATTATGACTAAAGCAGTGATTAAAGGATACTTTATTTTCCACCAAGGTCTTCGTTGATCCTCTTTTATTTTCATTGTTTCACTTCTTGGTGGAAGATTTAACAAATCAACAGCTTTATTTTGATCATTTATTTTCTTATTTTTAAATTTCTTATTTTTATTCTTTCGACTTAAGTCAGCTATACTATTAGTCTGAAACTCATTTTTCATTCTTTGTCTTCACTTTCCAAACTTAATTTCATATACATTCCTAAAACATAATCTAAGATAAAATGTGCGATAAATACTATAACAATATTATTTGTCTTCAAATACAAATAACCTAAGAAAAAACTTTCAATTAATACAATTGTAAGTAAAATCGGTTTTTTCACATATCGAAAATGAACTAAAGCGAATACAACTGATGCAATAATTAGTCCAAATTTTGCTTGAATAAATCCTCTAAAAAATAATTCTTCTGATAATGCGATTAAGATACAAAGTATTGTCATTTCAGGAACTGAAAGTGACGTAAAGAATCTTTTATTAAATCCACCATCATCCAACAAACGCTCGGGGATCATATAATTTAATAAAATATTAAATAGGACGAGTGAAAATCCAGCACCGAATCCATATATATATGTTTTATAACTTTTAAATAAATGTAAATCATCTATAAATTTTTCTGTACCAATAAAAAAAGCAATACATAAAATAGCGATTACTAAAATGATTAACTGCGTACCATATACGCTTTTCTTCAAATAGTTAACTGGAATTTCTTGTTGGTTTAATTCGCTTTCCATATAGATTCCTCACAGCCCCAATTTATTTCTTAATTCTTGTTCCCATGAAAGTACATTAGTTTTTTCAAATTTCTCATGATCATTTGAGCAGTACTCTTCAAACGATAAACCACAAATGTTACAACAATTTATTGGTCTCTGTTCTAACATTTCATCAAAAAGTAAAAGATATTTTTCACGATAACAAGTGGATGAAGATAGAAAATCGATCATCGCTTTGAGTTTTAAATATTTTACTTTTTTTCGCTCCGAAATTAACTCTTTAATCGATTCTAATAAGTCATGATTTATTTTTTCTAAATATAACGTATCATCTACGATTACAGTATATTTAAGCATTTCAGAATGCAGCGTCGTCCACTGTATTTCACTAAATTGAAAAACTGCTTTCCAATTATTCACGAGTGTTTCAGACAATTTAATCGGATTTTCTTCGAATCTTTTTAAATAGGCTAGAAAAGACTCAACTTGATTTACAGAAAGGATTTCGTCATCAATTAGCCTTAGTGGTAACTCATGATCCTCTTCACAAACAAGTAGTATTGCTATACTTGGCTGACCATCTCGGCCGGCTCGTCCAATTTCTTGAAGATAATTCTCTATATTTGAAGGATACTGATAATGAATGACAAACCTTACGTTTGGCTTATTGATCCCCATACCAAAAGCACTAGTACAAACTATGATATCTATTTGATTTTGAATAAATTGTTGTTGAATTAAAATTCTTTGTTCATGCTCCATTCCACCATGATAATAAGCGACTTTGCAATTTAACTTTTCTCTTATGGTATGTGAAATTTTCTCGCATGCAGCTCTTGTACCACAATAAACGATGCCTGGACCTGTTAATTTAGAAAGATGGTCAGTTAAAGAATTGATTTTTTCTATTTCCGAATCTACTTTTTCAATTTGAATTGCTATGTTCTCTCTATTAACAGAATTGATATATTTTTGAACATGTTTTAACTGTAAAGTTTCGATTATTTCTTCCCGCACATTTTTGCTAGCTGTAGCGGTTAAAGCTAAAACCGTCGGATTATTCAATTTACGCTTTATTTCCCCTAAAGTTTTATATTCTGGTCTAAAATCATGCCCCCACTGTGATATACAATGTGCTTCATCAACAACAAATAACGAAATTCTAGACGTAGAAAGCTTGTGAATTAAAAATTGGTTTTGTAACATTTCAGGCGAAACGAAAATAAACTTATAACTGCTAATATTATTAAATAAATATTTTTTTTGCTCAAAACTTCTAAAGCTATTAAGTGCAATAACTCGTTTATCTCCAAATGCTTTAATCTGCTCTACTTGATCCTCCATAAGAGAAAGTAATGGTGAAACGATTACTACAACGCCTGGCAATAGTAGGCCTGTTAATTGATATAATAATGATTTCCCCCCACCTGTAGGAAGCATTGCTAAAACATCCTTCGAGTTTAACAAATCATGAATAATTTCTTTTTGGTTATTTCGAAAACTTGAATAACCGAATTTTTCGTATAGAAGTTTATTTAGGTCCATGTAAATCACCCATTCTTGC
Source organism: Gottfriedia luciferensis (assembly GCF_001712755.1). Lineage (GTDB taxonomy): Bacteria > Bacillota > Bacilli > Bacillales > Bacillaceae_G > Gottfriedia > Gottfriedia luciferensis_B. The sequence continues at coordinate 58,029 of NZ_MDKC01000001.1, read as the reverse complement.
AAGAGTAATACGAATTTGAAAATATGTTACCTCATTTAATAAAGCTTCTTTAATAATTTTTAATTTCCTTGTATTTAGTTCAATAATTTTATTTTTTATTAAAGTAAATTGCTTTGTTGTAATAAATTGATTAATTGGAAATAATTTATCACCTAATACACACTCAACTATATGATCCTCTATTGTACTAATCTTTAACTGACGAATCTTTGCTATTTCTTGAATTGTTTTACCTTCAGTAAATAATCGTTTTGTTTCAATAGACGTATTCGTAATATTAGTACTTTTAGCTCCAATAACAAATTTACTTAATAAAGGATAATGATTGTTTGGTTCAAGTAAAATAGTGATCATATGATGCAATGTATTAATCGAATTGAGATAAATTTTTTCAACACTCACTTTGTGTTCTAATGCAATTTGTTCAAAAGTCATGCCATAAGTATTTGCTCCAGATAATCGTTTCACAAATAGTAATGCGTCTTCGTCACTAATATTTTCTAAAATTGTATGCAATTCTTTGTAAAATTGATTAACTAATTCGTTTTTATTCACAGGAAAATTAAGAATCTCATTTTTTACCCATTCTTGTATATCTTGGTCTTGAATAACTGCCCTAAAATATTTTAAATTCATATTCAGATTGGACACCGTTTGAAAAAATAATGAAAATCTTTTCCAAAATATCTTTTGAATACTAGAAAATTTTAGTCCGTTTAAAAATGTATATTCCATAAACTGTAATTTTTGATTTGCTAGATAAGCTTGACCATTTTTATTTAACAAATAGATATTCTTATTTTCAGACTGACCTATATACCCTTTAACCTCTAACCCATTTATAATTTCTTGCATATTCTGATGAGTAAGGAAATGAAAAAGTCCGAAAAATGATGTGACTTGATAAAAATGAGAATCTTGAATAATTTGAGCACTTTGTTTTCCTTTTAATAAATACAGTATACCTTGGATTGTTCGTTCACCATTATATCGATGAAGTAAAAAAAGGATGATTTCTTCCAATATTGATAGCTTAAACATCATAAACCTCTCAAATAAAATTATTCCATTAATATATTTAAATATTTTTTCGAATAATAATTAGTAGTACAAAAATATTTGTGCATTTTTTCTAAATAGTTTTTATTTCTTCTAGCTTATCATATGTATCAATAACCAAACCATTTTAAACATATAAAAATCATTATTTATTTTATTTGAGGTTTCATCATTTCTCGTTTTTTTCAAAACCTTGTACAATTATATTGAAAAGTTTTGGAAACCGTTTTAAAATGTTTACAGGTACATTACAAAAATAGTATCTGTAACATAAACAGGGAATAATTTGGGAGGTCAATACAATGGCAAAATATACAATCGTTGATAAAGACACTTGTATCGCATGTGGCGCTTGTGGCGCAGCTGCACCTGATATCTATGACTATGATGATGAAGGGATCGCATACGTTACTCTAGATGATAACCAAGGAATCGTTGAAATTCCGGACGTTTTAGTTGATGACATGATGGATGCATTTGAAGGATGCCCAACAGACTCAATCAAAGTTGCTGACGAAGCATTCGATGGCGACGCTTTAAAATTCGAATAGTAAAAACTGCGGCGAAGTTATTTCGTCGCTTTTTTATTTATAAAAAAAAAACACGAGCTATCCGTATTGCTCGTGTTTTTTAATATGCGCCTTGAATTAGTTCATTAAGAAAATGTTATAGAAACATTCATTTTTGTCTTCTGTTTTGAGCCACGATATTTTTGAATTCGATCAAAACATACATAAGACAGTGTGCCAAATTGTTGTGATGAGGCTAATTATTTCCTTATTTTACATATTCAGAATTATCTAATAAATTGCTATAATAAATAAAACATCATGAGAGGATGAACAGCATGGAACAGATGACAGTTACCGAGAAAAAGACGTTTTTAAACAAGTTCTTAGAGAAAAAACAGGTAAAAAAAGACATCGAATTGATATTACAATTTCTCCTTGCTGTTGATGATGTACTTACAAACATCTCGTTTGTAGAGGATGCAAAGAGTACACCAAATGGCATTGTCTTTAATTTTCGAAAGGATAACAACTCCCACCCTCCGTTTTCTTATTATGAAAATAATAAGAGAGTCGATCTTTCGTCGGAATCGATTTACCATAAACTTCGCTTGCATGGGAAGGAAACAAAGTTTTATCTTGAGTTGATATTTGATGTGATGCCGATCGAGTACGCTTTGATCTTAGATACTAATCCGTTTTCGACAACTACCATTGAATCAAATGAGGAAGTTCAAGCAGAAATCGATGCGTTTCTTTCATCGCTTGTAGCTCAAACTTCGCATAAACTTCTGATATGTCAAATCGACAAAGCACTTGATGAACGCAATGAACAACTGTTTCTTTTGTTAACTTCCCAGTTAAAAAATTAACAACTAAACCATCTATCATTCGATAGATGGTTCTCTTTTTTTCTCCTATAAAATAAATATGATCTTTTCATTCAAATTAGGTACATAAAACAAAAAGTGTCTACCAAAATTTAGTAGACACTTTCATTTATTTATACGTTATGGACATTCATTCTTTGAGTTAACCAAACCTTTAATTTAGGGTAGATAACTAAGAATAAGATCATGATTAATAAACCTTTAATTGCATTAAATGGCATAATTGAAGCAACAATTACTTCATTTGGTAGGTTAAAATTCATGAAATGTGCATATGCAGGTAATAACACAAAATAATTTAAAAGACTTAATATTCCAGTCATCACTACTGTACCAACAATTAATCCAAGAGTTAACCCTCTTACTGAACGATATTTTCTAAAGAAATACGACGCAGGTAAAATGTATAATACTCCCGCACTAAAATTAGCAAATTCTCCAATCGGTACACCAGTCATACTACCATTAATAACATAATGAAGGATGTTTTTTATTAACTCTATTCCTATTCCTGCTACAGGACCAAAAACAATTGCTCCTATTAATGCTGGAACGTCACTAAAATCAATTGTAAGCCAAACTGGAAATGCAGGAAGTGGAAAGTACAGCATCATGAGTACATAAGAAATACTGCTAAGCATTGCCACTATCACCATTTTATTTACTTTGTTGCGTTGTTGCATATTACCTCTCTCCTTTTTCCCGATCATATCAAGAAAAATGAAAGGTTCGCTTAAGTTGCGTTATTATTTGCACAGATTATAATAAGGCCGAAATAATAATGAAAAATAGTATAAAATTATGCAAATAAAATAAAATCCCCTATTTTTTTCGAAATAGGGGAGAATTTTTCAGCACGCCAAATAAGCGTTCAAAAAGAAAAAATTTTTGAACTTGCGAACCTCCATCTTCTCCCATCCAGACTATACTGTCGGCTCTAGAATCGCACTAGATCCTGCCCAAAAAATCAGGCTCGCGGGCTTATAAGCAATGCTTAATTACCGCCGGTGGGGAATTTCGCCCCGCCCCGAAGATAGATCGTTTATTAAATTACAGTTTAATGTTACTAAATTAAATACAGTTTGTAAATAAAAATCTCCGACTAATCATTTAAAGCATTACTTAGGTTTTCTTGACAAAAACTTACTAACGACTCATCTCTTTGATCGTTTGCATATAACAACAGAACAACTGTTGTAAAGACAGCTCTAAACTGTGCAAGTTTCTTTGACGCTTCCGATACATTACCATAAATCTCAAAAAACTCCCCTCTCATATCGTTCGGAATTAGACTATAAACAATGGATAAATCTAATTCACGATTACCAATATGAGCATCACCCCAATCAATAATTCCTTTAAGTTGGTTTTGTTCATTAACAATCATATTCTTAAAATGTAAATCACCATGAACAAGAACTAAAGTTGTCTCACTTTTAATTTCAACTAAGCTTTCAATAAAATGATTAAGTTTCTGTTCATCTTCAATTAGATTCTTCTGTATTGCCTGTTGAATATATTTTTTAGCCTGAGGTTTACGGAAGTTTATATCTAATCTCTTCAATTCATCATACGGTAAATTTATATCCTTTAATTCATCGAAATTTATTGAATGTAAATTTTTCAAGAAATTCGCGATTGGTTCAATCATTAATATTCTATCAGTTCTATTTAAATAAATTGGAGGTTTTCCTGCAATAAAATTATATCCTAAAAATGGCCAAGGAAATAATTCAGATGGCTTTCCATCGAGTATTGGTACCGTTGTCTTCAATTCAAAATGATTAAATATAATTGGGAGTAACTTTCTTTCAACATTTAAAATTGCTACAGCTATTTCTCTTCGTGGAAATCTTAGTAAAATTTCATCGTTTAAACAAAAAACTGTATTATCAAACCCTTCGCCAATTTTTTTTATTCCGTTTATTTTTATATTTGGAAATTGGATCTTTATTATTTCTTTCGCTATTTCGTCTTCCATTACAATTGCTGGATCCCATATATTAGTCATTTTTTTCTCCTTAAAATTAAAAATAGAACTTCACATATAAATGTACTTTACCAAATTTATTAGTAAATTACATTTACATTAGAAGTTCTACAACTAATCTGTGCTTCAACCCTAATTATGAAACTTATAAATCCAAAATAAACGGCTAAGGATTTGAAACAATTTTTAATTCATGAAAATTTTTATCTAATATTATATCCTTTAATTTCTCTCGATTTCCACCGATAAATAAAAGACCAATCGTTAAAACAAACACAACAATCAACAAACATCTCCTAAGAAAATCAAACATTATTTGCCTCCTATCTAAAGAAATGTGAAAAGTGTTTAATCAGTCAAATAACTCGAGGACTGACCTTTAGTAATTTAGAAATAAATTGGACTAAGCGCTTAAATCAGACCCTAACTCTTTTTTATGTATATTACTTAAGATGAATTGAGCAATTCTAAAATATAAACGCCAAGAAGTACTTTTACTAAAACATACACTCAAACATTCTATGATAGAAAAAACTTATTTATACAAAAAAATAGCGATTGATTAGAAAAATTTAACTATTCAATCGCTATTTTTCTTATTTATTTTTTATCAGTTCGAAATACGATTGCTCCTCGTTCGTATTCAACATCCTTAATATTTAAACGTGTGTTGATTACCCTTGCAAGTGCAAAGAAATAATCAGATAGTCGATTTAAATATAAAAATACTGGAAGATGAATATTTTCTTGCTTCATTAATGTTACGACTGTTCTTTCTGCACGTCTCGTTACCGCTCTTGCTTGATGAATGATTGCAGCAGGTTTTGACCCACCTGGTAAAATAAAACGCTGTAATGGGGGAGTTGCTTCCATATATTCATCAATTAATGTTTCAAGCTCTTCTACCATTTTCTCTGTCGTTTTAAAAGGGATGCTATCCTTTACTACTGCCAAATCTCCACCGCAATCAAATAGTTCATGTTGGATCTTTTGAAGTGAATTGTAAATATCTCTTGTATCTTCATGATCTAAATATGTCATTGCGTACCCAACGATTGTATTTACTTCGTCAATTGTCCCGTAAGATTCTACCCTTAAATCATCTTTATCTACTCGTTTACCTACTAAGCTAGTTTGACCTTTATCCCCAGTTTTTGTATAAATTTTCATGAAAAACCTCTCCTTTTTTCAATATTAATTTACAATACATTACTTTTATAAATAATGACCTTTTTATTTGTTTCGGGATTATCTAATATTTGAAATGATGTGTCATATAAACCTTTTAATAAATCTTCACTTAAAACTGAATCTGTATTTCCTTCGATATAAATTTTTCCGTCCTTTAATCCTAATAATCGATCACAATAAAGACTTGCTAAATTTAAGTCATGAAAAACAGTTACAATCGTTTTATTCTCTTGTTTTTGTAATTCCTTTAAAACGTCTAAAATTTTAATAGTATGCATTAAATCTAGATGGTTACTTGGTTCGTCTAAAAAAATATATGGTGTTTCCTGAGCGAAGCATTGAGCAAGAAATACTCTTTGACGCTCACCACCACTAATTTCATTTATGAAGCTTTTTTCCATCTTCTCTGTACCAGTCATCATCATTGCATTATTGACAGCAGTTTCATCGATTGTGGACCAGCTAGGAAAAAAGGAATTCGAATGAGCAAGACGTCCAAGTTTAACTGTTTCTTTTACCTCATAAGAATATGTATAGGAATTTTGTTGTGATAAAACAGCAATCTTTTTTGCTATTTGTTTATTAGACATATTAGTAACAAATTCTCCATCCAACATTACATTTCCTTTAGACGGCTTAAAAAGTCCACAAAGAATATTTAAAAACGTTGACTTTCCACTCCCATTTGGACCAATAATTCCTAGCCATTCTCCTTGATTAATCGAATAAGACAGTTCATCCAAATCAGTATGAATCCCATCATATGAATATGAGATATCTTGACATTTGATCATACTTTTCCCCTATTTCTTTTCAAAGATAGTAAAATAAAAGCAAATATTGGAGCACCAATTAAAGATGTAATTACCCCAATTGGTAATTCTCTAGGAGCTAGAACAATCCTAGATAGAATGTCAGATCCAATTAAAAATATTGCTCCATTGATCATTGATAACGGGAGTAACTTTTTATGTAATGGCCCTACAAGTGTTCTAGTAAAATGCGGAACAACTAATCCTACAAATCCAATTGTTCCAGAAACAGCTACTGCTGCACCAGATAAAATACTACCTGTTAACAAAATTAAATAAGTGGATTTTTTCACATCAATTCCGATATGTTTTGCATTTGTACTACCAAATGTCATCGCATCTAACTGCCTATTTTGACTAAATAAAATAAAAAAAGAAACGATTAAAAACGGTAATAAACTTAGAGAGTATTGAATGCCTCTACCACTGATATTGCCCATTAACCATCCAATTACTGCTCGTAATTCATTATTTGAAAATGTAATAAATAATGATAACAATGCAGAACAAAATGAACTGATTATGATACCACCTAATATTATTGTCTCTACATTTAGGGATCGATCTAGTTTTCTAACAAATAATAATAATAAGATGAGTGTGCCAAACCCAAATAATATACTAACTACAGGCAATGTGAAATAAGTTACAAAAGGTAAGCTTATTTGGAAAAACAAAACTACAACAGCTCCAACAGATGCACCTGAAGAAACACCTAATGTAAAAGGATCAGCTAATGGATTTTTAAGTATACCTTGAAATGCAACACCTGCCAAAGAAAGGCACGCACCGACTAATCCAGCTAACAAAACCCTTGGTACTCTTATATTCATGACAATTGTTTGAATATCAGTTGGAACATAATCTGTTTTAAATAGAGCATCCGAAAAGCTAGAAATAATCGAAGAAAAGGGAATCGATGTAGACCCTATCGAAACCCCTAAAATAAATAAAAAGATTAATAAGATAATTGGAATTAAAAAGATTGAATATGTATTATTTATAAAGCTCTGGGTAAACCGCCTTTGCAATTGCTTCGACTCCCTCTGCAAGTCTTGGACCAGGTCTAGATGTTGTATCTGAATTAACATCATATACACGGTGATTTTTAATTGCGTTTACTGTTTGCCAGTTTTTTCTAGCCATTACAGTTTTTTCTAGATTTGGTACATAATATCCATAAGTTGTTAAAATCACATCAGGATTCGCTTTAATCGCTGATTCCTCACTATACTTTACCCAACCTTTTTCACTTTCAGCTACGTTTTTAGCATGTACAATCGAAAGCATTTCATCTAGGAACGTACCTTTACCTGCTGTATATATTTCTGGTGGTCCTGATATTTCAAGCCAAACCTTTGGATTTGTAGTTGCTTTAGCTGTTTTTTTACTAATTTCATCTAATTTTGTTTTCATACCTGTTACAACTTTTTTCGATTGCTCAGTTTTTCCAGTTATTTCTCCAACTTGTTGAATTGTATCATACACATCATTAATAGTTGCAGCATTTTTTACGACAAAAACATTAATCCCAGCTTGTTTTATCTGTTCTAAACCGTCAGCAGAAATTCCTAAACTTGATTCATGTGCTAAAACTAAATCAGGTTTTAATGAAATAATTTTTTCAACATTATATGTCATATCAGCATTATTTCCGCCAACTTTATCAATTGATTTTACTTCTTTTGGATAATTGTCAAAATCCGTTACCCCTACTACATCCTTGCCATCACCAATAGAAAACAAGATTTCTGTATTACTAGGTATAAGTGATACTATTCTTTTAGGTTCCTCTTTAAAGCTAACTTCTTTGTTCGTTGCATCTTTTACAGTCATTGGAAAAGTTGCTTGTTCACTCTTACTTACATTCGATTTTTTTTGTGTTGTATCATTATTACAACCAAATAATCCTAAACACAATAACATAATGATCAAACTTGATAAAAACTTCTTCATTTAAATCCTCCTAATAATTTGGAAAGCATAAAAAAACCCCATTCGTTTTGAACGGGGCTGAAACAACATATTTATACAAGAAGTCTTGCAACTGCTGCTTCAAATTCTTACTCCCCGAAGAATTGAACAAGGATGAATTTAGCAGGTCTACTGACTTTGCTTCAACCTACTCCGACCTTCCCATTCATAAAGAACAGTGGCTATTCGTTTCGTCCACATTACAGTTGCGGGGACAGTTCTGGATTATACCAGATTCCCTTTTAAGCAATACTTGCACTAAACTCATCAATATTTCATTAATTCAATCGTAAGATAAATTGGGTAAGAATTCAATTATTTTATTTATATGTTTATTATTTTACTAACCTTTGATATGTTTTTTTGTGTGTTTAGCAGAGTTTTTGTCTCTAAACTTAATGGAAATATGTTTTATATGAAACAAGATTACTCTACATCTTTTTCGTTCATTCATAAATTATGCGGAATTTTAACTTTAAATGTCGTTCCTTGTCCTACTTCACTATAGACCTGAATCGATCCACCATGTGCTGTTACAATATTTTTAACGATTGATAATCCTAAACCCGTTCCACTTCTACCTCTTGTACGAGCTTTATCCGCTTTATAAAAACGTTCAAATACAAATGGTAAATCTTCTTTTGAAATCCCTGCACCTGAATCAATAAAATTAAATGTAGTTGATCGTTCATTTTGATTTACTGAAACAATTATTCTTCCATTTTCATTCGTATGTCTTATAGCATTATCAATTAAATTTGTAAAAACCTGTTCCATTCGATCCTCATCTATGTATATATTTATTTGTGGAATGTTGTCGATTTCTCCAAATAGCTTAATATTTTTTTCCTTTGCTAAACCTTTAAACTTACGTAAAATTCGATCTACAAATTGTACTAGAGGAACGAACTCTCTATTTAATTCAGTAAATCCGTTCTCCATTCTTGCTAAATCTAACAAATCATTTACTAATCGACCCATTCTAAGTGACTCATCATAAATGATTTGTGACAATTCTTGCATCTCTTCTTTGGATTCAGCTACACCATCAACAATCGCTTCGCTATAACCTTGTAATAAAGAAATAGGCGTACGTAGTTCATGAGAAACATGCGCTATAAAATCTTTTCTCATCTTTTCTAAACGTCTTTGTTCTGTAACATCCCGAATCACCGCTACAACGCCTCTTATATTCGTTTGATTATATAGGGGGGACATTAAAACTTGCCAATTGCCTTGATCGAAATTTAATTCTATAAATTGCTTTTTCTCACTTTCGACTACTAATACAAATAAATCTAATAGTTCCTTCGTTAAAACAAGTGAAGAAGGTTCTTCAAATTGATCATCATTAAGCATTTTCAAAAAGCGTTCAGCTGGTGGATTTGATGTCACGATTTGACCTTCTTTATCAATCGAAATTACACCATCTACCATACTTGTAATAATATTAGAAACTTTCTCCTTCTCTTGTTTTAATGCATTCATATTAAAATTTAATTGTTTACTCATCTTGTTAAATGAATAGGCAAGTTCTCCAATTTCATCACTTGAATGGATTGGTACTTTCACATTAAAATCCCCTGAAGTCATACTACTTACAACTTCTTTCATCTTTCTAAGAGGTGCTGTAATTTTAGAAGAAAGAAAGAATGAGAAAAATGTTGTTAACACGATTCCAATAGATGCCGCGAGCAAGACAAAGTTAGTCGTTTGGTGAATCATCACTTTTACAGGTTGTAATGTTTGGTATATAAATACAGCTCCATTATTGGAGTTTGTATGTAATGGAACACCTACAACTAATTTTTCTCTCTCACTATTTTCACCATATACAAGTCTTTTACTGACCTCTTTATTATCAGTTAACGTTTTACTTAAATTTTCATCACTTTTTATTTCTTTAAAAGGTAGCTCCTGTATTCCATAAGTATTATTCGAATACCATGGCTCTTGACCGTCAATAGAAATGATTACTCTTGAATATCTACTAACAATATTATTTGATAAATACTCAATATTGGAGATTGATTGACCATTTTCTATTAATTGTGCAATTTTTGTGGCATCATCTTTCATATTTTGTACTTGAAGGTCAATATAAAATTTTTCAAAAAATCCTATTAAGACAAAGGTCAAGAATGATAATACAAGAGAGACTAGTAAGATAATTGTCAGCCAAAGCTTTCCGACTAAACTTCTTACGATCATTACTCCTGACCTACTTCAAATTTATAACCGACACCCCAAACCGTGACGATCATTTTCGCAGCATCCTCAGAGCTTTTACTTAATTTTTCTCTCAGTCGTTTTACATGTGTGTCTACGGTACGTAAATCTCCGAAAAAATCATATTGCCAAACTGATTTTAATAAGGTTTCACGATCAAATACTTTGTCAGGTGCTTTCGCTAAAAACAACAGTAGTTCGTATTCTTTTGGCGTTAAACTGATCTCTTCTCCTTCAACAATTACTTTATGAGCATCATTATCAATCGTTAGATGCGGAAACACAACGATATCCTTCGCTGAAGAATTGTCTGAGGTAAATACCGGTACAGGAGAAGAACGTCTTAATAGAGCTTTAACTCGAAGAACGACTTCACGCGGACTAAATGGCTTAACGATATAATCATCTGTACCAACTTCAAAACCTTGAACTCGGTTTGTTTCTTCACCTTTTGCCGTTAACATGATGACAGGAGTTGTTTTTGTTTTTCGTAATTCCCTACAAACTTCAATTCCATCAATTTTAGGCATCATCAAATCTAGTACGATTAAGGAATATTCATTCTTCAATGCTAAATTTAAAGCATCCTCGCCGTTTTCAGCTTCATCAATACTATAACCATCACGTTCCAAATACATCTTTAACAATCGTCTAATACGATCCTCATCATCTGCTATTAATATTTTTATATTTTGATCCATAATTTCGACCCCCTCTTCATAATTTTACATAATAAAAATTGTATATTCTAGTATAATTTGTGAACATTTTTACATAATTCTTAGAATTTATTATTTCCATAAAATAGTGAAAAAAAACTAGGAAGTAAGTGCACCATTTTTAAGGAACCACATTTAAATATATGTGAATCGAAAATATAAATTAGATAAAAAGCCCTGTAAAGGAAGGTTTATCCTTTACAGGGCTCTATTTAATTACGCATATGAGTGTAAGCCTGCAATGATTAAGTTAACAGCAATTAAGTTAAACATAATAATTGCAAATCCTAGTACGGCTAACCAAGCAGAATTTTCACCTTGCCAATTTCGTTTGAAACGAAGATGTAAGAACACTGCATAGAATAACCATGTTATTAATGCCCAATCCTCTTTTGGGTCCCAGCTCCAGAACTTTGTCCAAGCAATTTGAGCCCAAATCATTGCAAAGATTAGACCACCAAGTGTAAATACCGGAAAACCAATTGCTACAGCACGGTATCCGATTTCATCTAATAATTCACTATCGACTTTTTGTACAAAAGGCTGTAAAAATGCACCAATTCGTTTTCTTAAAATTAAACGGATGATTGCATATAATGCCGCTCCAGCAAAAATTGACCAAATTACAGTGTTTAATTTCTTAGCATTAACCATAGCTGGCACTTCTGCAAGGGCTTCAAAACGATCTTTTGTAGTCAATTCACCTTTATGTGGACCAACAATTGATGGTAGATTATAGACCATTTCTTCTTGTACTTTATCTTTATTAATCCAATTATATTTTGCTTCGTATCCAGATGCAGTAAATGCTGTTGAAATAACGACGAAACCAACAACAGTTACTAAGAAATATAAAACTGCTTCTAACCAAAATGTTTTCTTTGTTGATACTTTTTGATCGATATTCTTAATTAAATAAATTAGTCCTGTAATAAAACTAATAGCTAAAATTGCTTCCCCTAAAGCTGCTGTCGTTACATGGATATGTAACCAATAGCTTTTTAAAGATGGAACTAATGGTTTGATTTCATGTGGAAATACTGATGCATAAGCAATGATGATAATTGACAAAGGTAATGCGAATAATCCAATTATATTTAAACGATACATAAAATAAATCATGATAAACGCAAAAATTAACATCATTCCAAAGAATGTAATAAATTCAAATAGATTACTTACAGGTGCATGTCCAGCAGCAAACCATCTTAATATAAAATAAGTAATTTGCGATAAGAATCCAATTATTGTAATTGTAATTCCAATTGTACCCCATCTATTAGGACCATTATCATTTGTTTTCATCGAGCCGCCAAAAAAGAAAGTAGCTACAATATAACAAATAAACGCGATAAATAAAAAATTACTACTTAGCTCGTACATATTTTCCCCCTATTTAAACACTATTCATTAGCTTGTTGATCAATCGGCAATTCTATTTTTGTGTCTTTAAACACTTTCTTTAATTCCATCTTTAAACCATAATAGTTTTTATTTGTAAATGCCGCAACCCAAACTTCCCCATCTTGATTCTGAATCCAAACACGTCGGTGATACCAATACATACCTTGAATTACACCGATCATAAAGATTGCTCCTCCAAGTCCTAGTAACCAAAGAGTTAAATCTTTACGTACTGTTAAACCTGTTGAATCTTTTGTTTCAATACCTGCAAATGACATTTTATATTTGTTTTCACCATTTGGTTCAATATTTTGTTTGATCGCAACAAATGCTACTTCACCTTTTGGTGTTTTTGGAGTAGTCATTTTAAATACAAACGCTGGATTGTTCGGTTTTCTTGTTTTTGTATCAGGTTGACCATCAGAGTTAAAATAGAAATCTGGAAAATAATTTTTAAGTTCTACTTTATATCCATTTTTTAAGTCATATACTTCTTTAGGATTTTGTAAATCTACTGTGATTGGCCCTAATTTTTCACCTGTTTGTTTATTTTGTAATGTAAATAAAAATGCACTAAATTCACCAATTCGATAATCTACTTGATATAGAGCGAAGTTTTGGAACTTTAGAGGTTCGTTAACTTTAATACTATAATCTTTTACTTTTTTAAGTTTTGGATCTTCTCCTGGTATTAAATTTCCTTCGCGTTTATACAGCGTCACATCGGCTTGATAGTTTTTAGGAATTTTATCATTTCCAAAGCGCTCAATCGCTTTCTTATAAACCTTACCCTCTTTATCTTTATCATACGTTTCCATATGGAAATCATTTAATTTAATATAATAGTTTTGGTTTGTACCAACGACAGGTTTTAATTCGCCTTCTTGAACCCAAAGGGCCTTATCCATATACATGCCTGGTACATATCTCATCATTACACCAATAAGGAAGATAATTAACCCTATATGATTTACATATGGACCCCAACGAGAGAAACGACCTTTTTCTGCTAAGATATTGCCGTTTTCTTCACGAATTTTATAACCTCTTTTTCGTAAATTAACTTTAGCTTTTTCTATTTCGTCTGGAATATGTTCAACTCTACTAATTCCAAACATTTTTTGTCTTTTTAAAAAGTTTGGATGTCTAGTAACAGTTTGTTTGTTTAGAGCTTTATAGAGTGGTAAAATTCGATCTAAACTACAAATTACTAGTGAAATCCCAATCGATGCAACAAGTAACATGAACCACCAAGAGTTAAACGTATTATCCAAACCAATTGCATCGTATATTTTACCAAAGATGCCATATTCATCTTGATAATACGTTGCAGGATTCGCAGTAGGCGGTAGTAAATCTCTTTGCGGAAAAATAGTACCTAAAGCTGCTGCTACTAGTGTAATTAGGATGATTACAACCGCTACTTTTACAGATGAAAAAAACGTCCATATTTTATCTATATAAGTTTGATTATTAACGATCGATCTTCTAGCAGTCCCTTCATAGCGCATATCAAGTATATCGGTTGCTTTTTCATCTTGAGGTTTACCACATGACTCACATATTACAGTACCTACATGATTAAGATGACCACATTCACATTTAAAAGTCTCCATTTTATTTCCCCTTACTAATGTACACTCATCATTTTGGTAATATTTCTTTAATATAACTTTCAAAAGAATTTGGTGTCATTTGACCAGTTACGATTCTCTTTATTGTCCCATCCGGACTTACAAAAAACGTAGTTGGTAAAGGGTTAACACCATATATATTTAAAACCTCTTGATCTTTATCTATTCCGACTGGAAAATCAAGTTTATAATCGCTTACAAATCTTTGTACTGAAAATTTTGATTCATCTGCGTTCATTGCTAGTAACTCGATCCCTTTTCCTTTATATTTCGAATAGATTTCATTCATAAAAGGCATTTCTCGCTTACATGGCTCACACCAAGTACCCCAAAAATTAACAATTACGCCTTTTCCTTTTTCACCTGAAAGAGTATAACTCTTACCAGTATTCAGCTCCGTCATAGCAAAGTTTGGTGCTTTACTACCTTTAGTAATAACTTCATCTTTCTTAAAGAAATTTATGTAAAAAGTATAACCAATTGCACAAACCAAAACTAATAAGATAATTGTTCGTATTAACGTTCTATTTTTCTTCATATATACAGTTCCTCCCATATGATAGAATATCATTATTTCCTATTCTTGAATAGAAATTTGATACGTTTCAAAAAAGACTAAATTTTCAATCTTTTTTTCTGAATTATTAAATATTTCAAGCAAAGAAAAAACTCGGTATTTACCGAGTCGTAGTGGAAAAAATAAGGTATCAGATTGAATTAAAACACAGCTTCTAAAAGTGTTAACCGGTTTATAAATAAGGACGAAAAATAGCAACGGTAACTAAATAAGAAAGCAGCGATCAATTGTCTGACTTATCATTAGCGTGGCTTTGCTGTAGCCATTGCTCTTAATTTTTTTACTTCATGAGGTGATAGTTCTCTTGCATCACCAGGAGTTAATCCAGTCAAGTCTAAAAACGCATATCGTTCACGTTTTAACTTCATAACTGGTGTACCAATTGCCTCAAGCATTCTCTTGACTTGACGGTTTCTTCCTTCATGAATGATCAGTCTTACAATTGCAGTATTTTTGCTTTTATCAAGTGAAATCATTTTAACTTGAGCTGGAGCCGTTTTCCCATCCTCAAGTACAATTCCTCTTTCTAATTTACGTAACTGCTCTTTAGTTGGAATCCCTTTTACTTTTGCGATATATTCTTTATCTATTTCATATTTTGGATGTTGAAGTATATTTGAAAATTCTCCATCATTTGTTAATAGAATGATACCTGATGTATCAAAATCCAATCTACCAATTGGATAAATACGTTGTTTAATCATTGGAAAAAAGTCTGTTACCACTTTTCTACCTTTATCATCTGAAACACTTGAAATTACACCTGATGGTTTATATAAAAGGAAGTAAACTGGTTCTTCTTTATCAATCGGAATCTCTTCCACTTCAACACGATCGTTACCACTTACTTTTATACCTAATTCGGTAACAACCTGACCATTTACTTTCACTTTTCCTTCTTTAATTAACTCTTCTGCTTTTCGACGAGAAGCAATTCCCGCTCTAGCAATAACTTTCTGTAATCTTTCCATTCGATCATTTCACCTCTTCAACCATCATACAGATTTATACAATTGAAAACAAGTGGCAGCTACAAGGTTTTTTGTGAATAAAGTGCATTAAACACCAAATCTAAACCTTAATTCCATTTTTCAAGTCGTGCCCATCGTCATTCTTCCACTTAATCCCTTATACCTTATTCGTTCTCTCAATATCATAATTTTAAAAATCTATCATATAATTTACTAGATTTGCAGAAATGAGGTAATAGATATGAATTTAACTTTAAAACACTCCTCAGCCTTTGACCGGTCTAAAATTATTACGCCAGGTAGTGTACTTATTACTAAAAAGAATGAAACAATCTATATGCTTGTTTATGAAGAAAATGAAGACGATTTTCCATATGTACTTGTCTCATTAACCGATGCAAGACTAGTCCAAAATTATGACATTATGCCAAGCCTAGGAGATATTGAAGACTGGATTGGTGAAGTCACAATGGTAACTCAAAAAAACAAACTATCTATTACAATTCAAGCAAATTACTAGTTTGCTGTTTAATCTATTAGAAACCCGTCAATAATATAATAAGTAAAATGACAAAAGGAGCTTACTATATGAATTATTCTTTTAATCCAGCAGTAAAATATAATTCAGTTGGTTCGTTTAAATTAGGCGATGTATTTTTCACTTCCGATAAACCTACAAAAGCATACAAATTAATCTATGACTCTACAGAAACTAACTTCCCTTATATTTTATTATGCTTAGATGATGCTATTTCAATTCAAAGCTTTGATGATATTCCAACTATTGAAGATATTGAAGAAAATATTGGAGAAATCAAATTCACCGTTCCAAAAGAAAAATTACTTCTTGTGATCAATTAATAAATAAACGACATAAATTAGTTAATCAAAAACGCCATCTAATTCGGATGACGTTTTTTTCACTCTGTTAGAAAAAGATTTTAATGAATAAGGAACCGCCTGTATTAACTTGATTTCCATTTCGAGATGTTGATTTGTTCATTTCTCAACTCAATTTAAGATTAATCCTCGAGATTCTTGTTCGTTTCACTCAAAATTATTAATAATTCGTGGTCTTATTTTCAATTAACAACATTTTAATTGCAGTTTTGACTTTTTTATTTGCTGTTCCGTCATTTTTAATTGCAGTATCAGTTTTTTTATTTGCACTTACTTAATTTTATTTGCAGTTTCGACCTTTATATTTGCAGATTTGCTCTTTTTAATTGCAGTTTCACCTTTTTTATTTACACTCTACAATTTTCCTTATTCAACAATAAAAAAAACGTCATCCATAAGATGACGTTTTTCACTATTAAGCAAATACACTTTCCAACGTTTCGTCTGTTTGCTCGCTCCAATATTTTAACCATTTTTTTGCGCCTTCAAGGTCATGAAGTTTTGCTTGGCCGCATTGAAGCTCATTTGCAGCGGGTACTTCTTCAACTTGAAGTCCAAGTTCAGCTGTTTTACGTAATAATGTGATTACTTCTGAAATTGAAGGTGTACCAGCGATGATTAAATAAAATCCTGTTTGGCATCCCATTGGTGATAAATCAATTATTTTAAAAGGGTCACCCGCAGGTACTGCTTCACGAACGTTCAATGCTAATAAATGTTCTAAAGTATGAATTGTATCTGGCTTCATTGCTTGTTTATTTGGTTGGCAAAAACGAATATCATATTTTGTAACGACTCCGTCTGTACCAACTGCATGAGTACCACAGTGTCTAACGTAAGGAGCAACAACTTTTGTGTGATCTAATTCAAAACTTTCAACTGATGGCATATTTTATTTCCTCCTAAATTACATCTCTCTATTTTTTTGTAGCTTCAACGATCCATACAAAATCATTATATTGTTCGAATTTGACATCAAAACCATTTTTTTCAAAATGTGAACGAATAACTGGAATTAATGGATAGTATTCTCTAATTAAATCATCTCTTAGATTGATATAATTTGCATTTTCTGCATTTGCAATTTCATTCTTATAATCGTTTTCTGTTAAAAACATTGTATCCGCAAATACGATTTTCCCATTCGAGTTCAATAATGAGCTATATATTTTAATAGCTTCATATTTTTCTTGATCAGTAAGATGATGAAAAACGTATGAGCTTACAATTGTATCGATCCCGGCTTGTGGTTTTGGAAAATCAATTAAATCTCCGTCATGAATCGTAATATTTTCTCCTAATTTCTTTGAGGCAATAATTCTCATCTCAGGAGATGGTTCGATTGGAAATACAGTTTTTCCTTTATCAAGAAGTAACTTTGTTAAATTCCCTGTACCAATACCAAATTCAAGGACGCTGTTTCCACTTCTATTAACAATTTCATTCAGTATTTCATCATAACGTCGAAATGCTTCTTTATATTCTGGGTCATGGCCTTGAACAAATGAATCGTAACTTTCTGCCCAACCAGTAAATACATCTAAAAACTCTCTACCCATTTATCTCACCTTTGATGTTTGAAATATTAATGCTTGTTCTAGGTCTTCAATTAAATCTTCTAAATCTTCTAGACCAACTGATAATCGAATTAATTCATCAGAAATTCCTGATGCAATTCGTTTTTCCCTCGGTATTGAAGCATGCGTCATTTTTGAAGGGATACCGACAAGACTTTCAACTGCTCCTAAACTTTCAGCTAATGTAAACCACTTTAATTTTCCTACAAATTCTTCTGGATCTAATCCTTCTTTTAATTCAAAAGATAACATGCCACCAAATCCACTGCTTTGTTGTTTTGCTAATTCATGATTTGGATGCGTCGATAATCCAGGATAGAAAACTTTATTTACATTTGGATGATTCGATAAAAACGTCACAATTTCATGTGTATTTCTTTCATGCTCTTCCATTCTGATTCCAAGTGTTTTAATACCACGTTGTAATAACCAGCTGTCGTTTGGTCCTAAAACTCCACCAATCGAGTTTTGATAAAACGCTAATTCTTCAGCTAACTCATCTTTATTCGTTACAACAATTCCAGCTACTACGTCACTATGTCCTCCAAGGTACTTAGTTCCACTATGAACAACAATATCAGCACCTAGTGTAAGAGGTTGTTGCCAGTATGGAGTAGCAAAAGTATTATCAACAACCGTTAATAAGTCATACTCATTTGCAAGTTTTGCAATTGCTTTAATATCAGTAATTTTTAATAATGGATTACTAGGTGACTCAATAAAAATTGCTTTTGTATTTGGTGAAATAACATTTTCAACTAAAGTAATATTACTTGTATCAACAAATGTAGCTGTAATACCTAAATTTGATAATACTCTTGTAAGTAATCGGTAAGTACCACCATAAACATCATCGCCGACTACGATATGGTCACCAGTCTTGAATAAACTAAACACAGTATGAATAGCTGCCATACCAGATGCAAATGCAAATCCTGCAACACCGTGTTCAATATCTTTCATTAACTCTTCAAGAGCATGTCGTGTAGGATTGCCTGTTCTGGAATATTCAAAGCCCCTATGTTTGCCAACAGCATCTTGTTTATACGTACTAGTTTGATAAATTGGAACACTAACCGCACCAGTTGTTTCATCTCTACTAATTCCCCCGTGTATTAACGCCGTCTTTTTCTTCATCTTTTATCCCTCACTATATATGTTTTTACTTAAGTATCTTTCACTACTATCTGGGAAAATCGTTACGATTGTACTCCCTGGTTTTGCTTTTTTTGCTTCTAATAAACTTGCATATAACGCAGCTCCTGAGGAACTTCCAACTAAAAGTCCTTCTTTTGTTGCTAGTTCTTTTACTAAACGAAATGCGTCTGAATCAAGTACTGTATGAATAGCATCAAATAAGTTTGTATCTACAAAGGCAGGAATGAATTCCATTCCAATTCCTTCAGTATCATGCGAACCTGGTTTTCCACCATTTATGATTGACCCTTCTGGTTCGACAATAACTGTTTTTACATTTTGTAATTTATCTTTTAAATACTGAGCTGTTCCAGTAAATGTTCCTCCACTACCAGCTCCAGCAACAAATACATCTATTTTTCCATCGAGTTGGTCAACTAACTCTGGACCTAATGTTTTGTAATAGGTTCTTGGATTTGCTTCATTACTAAATTGTGAAGGTACAAATGAATTCGGTATTTCTTTTGATAGCTCATTTGCTTTTTTAATTGCACCTGTCATTCCATCTTCTGTAGGTGTGTTCACAATTTTTGCTCCAAGTGCTTTCATCAATGTTTGTTTTTCAATACTGAATTTTTCAGGAACAACAAATATCACATTTACGCCATATTTTATAGCTGCTAGAGCTAAACCAATTCCTGTATTTCCGGCGGTTGGTTCAATTACTGTACCACCTTTTTCTAATTTACCTTCATTAAGTGCACTTTCTAATAATTCCATTCCAAGTCGATCTTTTACACTTCCACCTGGGTTACAGAATTCTAGCTTTGCAAATAGTCTTGTTCCTTTTGGTAAAGGGAATGTTGTAATTTCAAGCAATGGTGTTGATCCGATCAGCTCGTGTACTGACTTTACAACTTTCATAATTTCAAACTCCTTTATGTCACAAAAAGGTTAGTTTCTTCCAATCCATTATATGCAACATGGGTAAAATTGAATGTTGTCTTAATACCAACTATTCTTATTGGTATTATAAGATATTAATTTTAAATGCGCAATAAAAAAGTACTTTTATCCTAAAATAAAAGTACTTTTTTCACGCAGTTGAAAAAAGAAGTTGTCAATTAAATAAGTAAAATCATGTTGATTTCCACTACAGGGTGCTCGCTTTCCATGGGGCGAGATTCTTTAGCCTCCTCGGCTAGCCTGCGGGGTCTCAGCCTTCCTGCATATCCCATAGGAGTCGAGCACCCTTTCGTTCCAATCAACTTATTCATCTAAAAAAGTTTATCTATAAAAACTTTAGAATAAGCTTCTTGAGGAGGTACTCACAAAAGCCCATATCTTAAATAAAAATCAAGAAGCTTCAATAATAGCCAAGAATCATGTAGAAATGAGTAGAAGAATTTTAAAAATAGTAGAAATTAAAATAATCATTGAAACAAAAATTAAATCTTCTCAATTCGTGTTCAAAAAAACTGTTTAAACTTTTTATAAAAAATCTTACCAATACATAAATAACTAACTCTTTACCCAAAAAAGTACTTTTACCTAATATAAAAGTACTTTTTTTAAAATAAAATGATTAAAATATTCTCAAACTCATTGAAATCACATGGGTTTTAGTTAAGAAAAGAACATTGTTACAAAAATGATTGAAAAAATAATACTGATTGCATCTGCGATTAATCCTACTTTTAATGCGTCACCCATTTTACGAATACCTACCGCTCCAAAATACACCGTTAGAACATATAGTGTTGTATCTGTACTACCTTGCATAGTTGATGCTAGTCTTCCAATAAATGAATCCGGTCCATATGTTTTAATTAAATCCGACGTAATACCTAAAGCAGCCGAACCAGAAATAGGTCGAATAATTGCCAGAGGAAAAACTTCTGCAGGAATACCTAGTGAATTTAATAAGGGGCGCATAAGTTCTACACAAAACTCTAGAGCACCTGAAGCTCTAAAGATCGAGATGGATACTAGCATTCCTACTAAAAATGGAATTAATTGTACAGCAATTGTTACACCCTCTTTTCCACCTTCTACAAAAGATTCATACGTCGGTACCTTTTTCCAAGTTCCATGTATTAAAATGACAGCGATAATAAATGGAATGATATAAAGTGAGATCGTATTCATATATCCCATTTATTTTCTCCCCTTTCGATTTCGCCTACTTGCAAAAAAACTATTAACCGCGAGTCCCCCAATGAATGAAACGACTTGTGCAAGAATTGTAACACCTACTATTTCAGTCGGATTTGAAGAATGATAGGACATTCTAACTCCTATGACAGTTGTAGGAATTAAAGTGATTGCACTTGTATTTAACGTTAAAAATGTAATCATGTCATCACTTGCTTCATTACTATTTCTATTTAATACTTTTAGTTGTTCCATCGCCTTTATACCTAGTGGAGTTGCAGCATTTCCTAAACCGAATAAATTGGCGACCATATTTGACATAATATAACCAAGTGCTGGATGGTCTTTAGGAATTCTCGGAAATAAGAACGCTAGAAATGGTTGAAATAATTTCGAAAGAATTTTTAATAATCCTGATTCTTCTGCTATTCGCATTAAACCTAACCAAAAAACAAGAACACTAACTAGTCCAATAATAATGGTAATTGCTTGCTTTCCTCCGTCAAATACAGCTTTATTTACTTCGTCCATAGTGCCATTAATCATCGCAAAAATAAAACCAATTATTGTAAGAGCAACCCAAATAATATTAACCATCAGAGTGCTCTCCCATTAAGTTTAATAAAACTTGTTTCCCGTTTTGGATTATTTCTTTCGTAAATACTTTGACTTTACTATCACTATAAAAAATATTTCTAAATCCAATTTGTTCACCTTCTAATTCGATAATCGCTTTACCAACAATTGCATCATTAGCGATTTTTTTCTTAGTCGGCTTTTGCATTTCAATTGTGATTCTTACTTGATCTCGCTCTTTTTTATCTAATGGATAAGAGAAGTCATTTTTCATATAAACATGTCCCTTATATTTTTTATTTGTGACCTCTTTAATTCCACCTTTACTTAATACTTTCGTTAAAGGATAGTTACTGAAACCATACTCGAATAGTGACATATGATCTTGCCAATCTTGCCCATCGTTTAGTGTTACAACAATTAAATCCATTCCATTTTTTGAAGCAGTTGAAACAAGTGTTCTTCTTGCTTTTTTAGTAAACCCAGTTTTTCCTCCAGTACTATACTTGTACATAAAAGTAAGCAATTTGTTTTTATTCTTCCAAACATAATCCCAAGATTCTGCCGTATTTGGGGCACGGTGTACTTTTGTACCTGCAATTTTTGCATATTTAGGATTTTCCATAGCGTATCTCGTTAATAACGCCATATCATAAGCAGATGAGTAATGCTCTTTACCTTGTTGATCTAGTCCTGATGGATTGCTAAAATATGTATTACTCATTCCGATTTCTTTTGCTTTCTCGTTCATCATATAAACAAATCCTTCGATGCTACCTCCTACTGCCTCGGCAATTGCATTAGCCGCATCATTTCCAGACCTAAGCATTAAACCATACACTAAATCTTCCAGCTTAATTTTTTGTCCAGGTTTTAAATAAATGGATGATCCTTCTGTTTGTACTGCTCTTGAACTTATTGTTATTGTGTTTTGCATTTTACCAGACTCTACAGCAAGTATTGCAGTCATTATTTTTGTAATGCTGGCGATTCTTTCAGAGTCATGCATTGCTTTACCATATAAGATTCGTCCAGTTTTTTGATCCATCAAAACAGCATTTCTAGCACTAACTCCTCCAAATGCTTTAACATTATTCGTCGGAATCATAATCCCGATTAAAAATAAGCCAATGATTCCTACTACTAGCCATTTTTTCATCTTTCGCATCAACTCCACAGTTAGTCCTAATTAGTACAAGTTTACGAATTACATTATAAAAAAATGACTTTTTTTAAGAAAAAAAGTGCTGAACTTGTTCAGATTTATAACCTGAGCAATTCCAGCACCTACATTTTTCACCAATTAATAAAAGGGTTGCCATTTTAATTGACTAGCATAATCATATCGATAATTTACATCCGGCCAATTAACTATGTTCCAAAAATTTGTAATATATGCGTCTTTATCAAATTTATACTGTAAATAATAAGCGTGCTCCCAAACATCCAAAACTAGCAATGGAATTGTATCCCATTGGGTAAAGAATTGATGTTTTTCTGTTTGAAGGATTTCCAACCGATTCGCTCTTGGAACCCAAACTAAAATCGCCCAACCGACACCTTCTACTTTTTTAGCAGCTTGAGTAAAATGCTCTTTAAAATCCTCATAGCTTCCGAAGTCATCTTCAATTTGTTTTAAAAGAGCTCCATGAGGCTGCCCTCCACCTGATTTACTTAAATTATTCCAAAATATAGTATGCAAATAATGACCCGACCCATGAAATGCAAGCTCTCTTTCCCAATGCTTTAATAAATCGTATGCCTTATTTTTTCTTGCCTTTTCTAATTCAATCTCAGCTTTATTTAAACCATCTACATAACTTTTATGGTGCTTATCATGATGCAGCATCATGATTTCTTTTGATATATATGGCTCGAGTGCATTATATGGATATGGTAAAGGTGGAAGCTCATGTTTACCAATCCCTACTCTCTCTTCGACTTCTATTACCCGATACGCATAGCTATCATCATATTCCTCTTCATTTAAAATTGAAATTAATCGTTCTTGTATATCGTCCACATCCATACTAATTTCATCCAAAAAGGAATTTTGATCTACATAATGACCTTTTGTCCCCATTCTGTTTAACAAGAGCTTTACTTTATATTCTAATAGTTCTTTTTCTTGAATATGGTCAAATCTTTCAGACAGCAACTGTAATACATTCGCACACCAGATTTCTACCTCCTGAAAGTAAGTGACGAGTTCAGATTGATTTAACATCATACACCTCCATCAGAGAAAATAAATTTCTCTTCTACTTTCCATTGTATGATATTAAATTTATAGCTATTACCGGTATTCACGTGTTTCACGCGATAAATAGAATTCGCGTAATAAAGGATATTAATTTCACATCTTCTAATATAAAGTGATTAGTTTAGCTTCTCTAAAATAGTCTGATTTTCTGAGTAAAACTCCATTTTTAATGAAATTACTTTTTCCAATTCATAAACAATCATCATTAAACTAGCTCTAGTCTCAAACTCATCCCTTGATTCAGGTAAAGGCATCTTTCTAAAGTCATTCATCATATGACTGAATTCCCCTAATAATTCAATCCCCGTAGATTTTTCTTTCAAGTAAACACCTGTGTCCTCAAAAAATTCAGCGATAATTTTTGAATGCGGATAATTTAGCGCAACCTTTTTTAATAAAGGAATGATTTGATTCGATATGATTTCAAATTGGCGTTCTCTCATTTCAAAATAATTAATATAATATAAGTTCGATTTTATAAAACTATTTTCAACTTGCCTATAAGCTAAAGTTTTCGCCGTATGTAAAAGCATTTTAGTTTCATCAATTAAATCATTTTGTGAATCTTCATCCTTACCCTTCATTTTTAAAGCAATACCTAGCAGTAACATTTTAAAATTTTGTTCGATTTTCTTTTGAGATTCAATCATCTTCTTCTCAATACTTGGCATATATGTATTCATAATTAATGCAATTAAAATCCCAACTGCTAAAATTTCAACTTGATTTAATAAGAAAGAGATTGATTTATCGCTACTCACATAAATTTGTAAGACGATAACTGAGCTCGGAATGATCCCTTCTTGTAACTTCAATGTGACTAACAAGGGGATCGTTAAAAGAAAATAAATGACAACTGTTAATGGCGTATAGCTTAAAAATTCAAACATCATCCATCCTATTAACATGGCTATAACTGATGCAACAAATCTTTGAATTGCAACAATAAATGATCTGCGTTTTGTATTTTGAATACTTAATAGTGTAACTACAGCAGCAGTACTGTAATTTTGTAAATGTAGAGCTTCTGCAATTAATAGGGATATACCACTTCCAATTGCTGTTTTGATTGTCCTTTGTCCAATTGAATACATTTGTTTCATTACTAATCCTCTTCTCTTACAAAGAAATTTCTATTGTATTGTAACGTATCTTAGATAAAAATTACTAGATATATCCAATTTTTTTGGAGTTTTGTACAAAATAAAAAGACTAGAAATTTTCTAGTCTTTTTCTCTTAACTTTACTATTTACATATAACTATTTTCTAATTACTGTTTGTATTGTTGCATAAGTTTTGTTGAATAATCTGTTTCATAATACTCAAGTTCTTCTCTCATTTGTTGAAAAACTTTTTCTAATGAAGAGAATAGGTCTTGGACTGTACCTGGTACAGCTTTATAGAATGTAATTGCTTGATTACCAGTGTATGCTGCACGACTATTTTCATACCATGCATCGTTTTTAGGAGAGAAGAATTCTGCGATACATCTGTGATAAATTTTATGTAAAGTATCTTCAGCTGTTGCTTTATGGAACTGTCCACTTAAAATTTTCTCACAAACCTCTTTAGCATCCTCACAATATACTGTAATTCTACGTAATGAAGAAAGTATTTTTTCTAAGTAGTTAAGATCCACTGCTTGGTTTTCATGTTGAAATGACGGTAAAGAATTCTTATTTAAAAACAAATTACACTCTAGACCAACAATCCCTAATTGATTTCCAACAATTTTTAATTGATGCTCTACCATCTTATTCGACATTTTTTTCCCTCCGTTAAATTAGATCGATATTTCAATTCTATTTGAATTTTGCTTAATACTTCTCACATATCCTGCTAATTTATCAAAATCAGCACCTTGTAGCTCTTTTACAAATTGATCTAATTCATTAATATATATTCGCTTTCTTCCAAGATAATCAGGATTTTTAATAATTAGCGCAAGTGCCACTATATCACGGAAATCTACTGACTGATCGCCATTTTCATATAATCTAGTTGTTTTTAAATCACTTACTTCAGAAAGTTGTTCTTCAAAAAAACGAACATATAAAACAGAAGTTACAATTTTTTGACCATTGTATTCATATTCAACTTCAGAACGATTAAAAAAATCTTCCGAAGTATTTGGTTGAGCCTTTACTAATTCATACCCAAGACAATTATAAATTAACAATTCTTTCACCCTCCAAGATTTCCATAGTATTAGTTTAACATAGGATACAGAAAGATTTGCAGAATTTTTTAACTAATCTTGTTTTTCAAATTTGCTAAAAAATAAATCTGCTTCTTCTTCAACCTCTTCCAATTTTAAATCTTGTGGTAGTGGAGGTAATTCTTTAATGTTTTTTAAACCAAAATAATCTAAAAACTCAGAAGTAGTACCATATAAAATTGCACGACCAGTACCTTCAGCCCGTCCAACTTCTTTAATTAAATATTTCGAGACAAGAGTTTGAATTGGTTTTTCAGTCTTAACTCCACGAATATCTTCTATTTCTGTCCTCGTAATTGGTTGTTGGTATGCAACAATTGCTAAAGTTTCTAATGCAGCTTGTGACAACGAAGAGTTCGATGGGCTTTCAACTAATTTTTTGAAAAACTCACCATGTTCCCTCTTTGAAGTAAGTTTATATCTGTTTGCTAAAATTCTAATTTGTAAGCCTCTGTTAGGATTTTCATACTCTTCTTTAAGGCTCTCGATTAGTTCTAGAACTTCGGTTTGACTTAATTCTAAAGTCTCAGATAGCTCGACAATCGATATTCCTTCATCGCCAGCTACAAATAAAAGTCCTTCTAGAACTCCTACCAATTTTTTTTCCTGTTCCATTACAAGTACACCTCAGCTTGCTTATCTTCAAAAACCTCTCGTGATGTAAGAAAAATTTCTGAAAAGTTTTGTTCCTGTTCTACTATAATGTCTTTTGTTTTCATTAACTCCAAAATCGCTAAAAAAGTAACTACAATACTTTCTTTATCATTATATGGAAATAAACTGATGAAATTAGTTCTCTTTTTTATACTTTTTAAGTAGGTAATAATTTCATCTATTCTTTTTTCGATCGATATTTCTTCCCGAACAATTTTAGTTTGAAGTGGTTCTTGCAGCTTTTTACGTTTAAAAAGCTTTTGAAGTGCACCAAACATATCGTAAATCGTAACATCAGTCGGCATGACAATATCTTCTGGTCTAGGTCCATATTCGGACAAATCAACTGGGTTTCGAGTAAAAATCATTGCACGTTCTGATTCTTTTTCCTGAAATACGATCGCTGCTTCTTTAAATTGCTTATATATAATTAATCGATTCATTAATTCTTCTCTAGGGTCTTCTTCAAGTATTGCATCCCAATCAGCTTGTTCCTCATGATTAGGTAAAATACTTTTACTTTTCATCGCAAGTAATTCAGCTGCCATCACTAAATATTCACTTGCAATATCCAATTCTAATTCTTTCATTGTATGAATATATGAAACATATTGATCTGTTATTTCAGATACAGGTATATCATAAATATCAATTTCAAATCGTTGAATTAAATGAAGTAATAAATCTAATGGCCCTTCAAATGCATCAATTTTAACTTCATATTGCTTCACAAACTACTCACCAACTTACTTTAAAATAAAAATATACTCTATAACAGTATAAAGTATTATTTCATAAAACTATATAATTAGAAAAGGTTTTTTCATTGATGAAGTTAGTTTGTTCCTAAATTTTTAGTTTTGCGCCTATACCATTTTCTTAAAATTTTCATAAGATATCAGTGCAAGAAGAATTATTTTTTTGGTAAGGAGGTTATTTCATGAGTAAAGGTGCTGTTTCTCCAGAGTTCGGCGGTTTCGGCCACGGCAGAGGCTTTGCTTTAATCGTAGTATTATTTATTTTATTAATCATCGTTGGATGTGCTTTCGTCTGTTAATTTAACCCCGTGAATAAACAAAACGTGAAAGTCTAGACATTAGCTCTAGGCTTTCTTCTTTTTAAATAATTCCATTTCTGATAAAATTTTAGTAATAAAGAGGTGAAAAACTTGGTCCATTATAATAAAAACGAGCGATACATAAAATATTTATGTCATTTTCATTTTGATCAAGATTTTTTTGAATGTCATGAAATTCTTGAAGAACAATGGAAACTTGAATTAAATGATCAATATAAAAAGGTATGGTTAGGTTTAATTAGATTATCAGTAGTGTTATATCATTATAGAAGAAGAAACTTTACTGGTGCTAAAAAATTATTTCGACACGTCATTACCTTTTCAAATGATTCTAATTTATTAGAAATGGCTGGTATTGATCAATTACGCTTCCAACAAATCGTATCAGATTTACAGCTAAACCTTCAAAACGAAACGGAATATCACCCTTTCGATCTCCCAATAAATGATCAAGAATTGATTGAAAGATTCCAAAATCAAAAAGAAAATTACTCGTCTTTTACGGAAGATTTAATTAATAAGCATTCTACAAGAGATCGAACAGATGTCATTTCGGAAAGATTAAAGCAATTAGAATTACGAAGAAATATTTAGCGTAAAAGGAAAAGGTGCTCAAATAATTGGGCACCTTTTTTAGTATTTCGAAATATATTGAAGTCAATATTGCGAACATTAGATGAATCTTATTCATAAAAGTTTGAACTTTTTTGCAAATGTGTAGTTTTTGTTGTTTGTTAATTTCGATTTTGTTGTTTATAAATCCTTATGAATCATCAAATCTAACTAAACATATATGAAAATATTTATAAATATCATTCTTTTCAAGGGATAAAATAAAATATATATTCCAAAGTAGTATTGATTTAGTAGTAGTTTTTTTAATTAATAAAAGGTAATTCTATAATGAAATGATTATTCTTTATGGATTTAAGATTAATTTCTAAAGTTGAATAAGTTGATTGGAACGAAGGGTGCTCGACTCCTGTGGGATATGCGGGAAGGCTGTGACCCCGCAGGCTTGCCGAGGAGGCTCGCCCCGCGAAAAAGCGAGCACCCTGTAGTGGAAATCAACATGGTTTTACTTATTTATTTGACACTTTCATTTTACAGTAAAGAAAAGGTGCTCCAAAAATTGAGCACCTTTTTCTATAATACTTTCAAACTAACATGACAATGTTCAATAAATGAAGCTACTTCTTGCGTTGTTACGATTGTATAGTCTGTATATTGAGATCTAATAGCATCGTAAAGTGAAGTTGCAATACCTTGATTTCGGAATGAAGGGTTTACACTTAAATGTTTAATCATAATAACCTTATCTGGTAGTATTTGTATTCCAATAATCCCAACAATATCGTCTAATTTCCAAAGGAACAAATGATTATCATCTTTAGTTTCATAATCTTTAATCGTATTTACTAAGCTCTTCACATTCTTTTCATTCGGCATAAACGAAAGCAGGCCCATTGCAATTTTCTCATATGTTTTCTTATACCTAATTAACATGTTAACCCCTCTTAAAAATTATTAAAACTCTAATTAGCTTCTAAACCAATACAAAATATATGATTGATTATCCCTCTATAGTACGGTAAATAGTAAAATTCGTTCCAAATATATCAATATTTCAAATATATAATTCTCACATTTTTCTGTCAAGTCAGAAAACCAGTAAGAAGGAAAAACGGGATATATGGTACAGGAGAGAATTTTAAATAATTTAGTGTACTAGTTAAGTATTTTTCCTTTCAATGCCATCTCATAGGCTTTTGTCACCAATTTGATAAATTTGAATACAGTAAATTTTAGTTAGAGTTATATAAAAGGGTGATCATTATGAGGTTGGATTTAGATTATACATCGCCAAGTATTCAATTTACTTTTGATATAAATAAAAACAATTCCTTTGTGAAAGATAATCAAAATTTTATCAATCAATTAAGCGTTAATGATTTGAATACTTTGGATA
The DNA here is from genome assembly GCF_001712755.1 of Gottfriedia luciferensis. Lineage (GTDB taxonomy): Bacteria > Bacillota > Bacilli > Bacillales > Bacillaceae_G > Gottfriedia > Gottfriedia luciferensis_B. The sequence goes on along the minus strand of NZ_MDKC01000001.1, from coordinate 27,543 downwards.
ATTTGTCTTTATTGGATATCTATTTAAGTGTAAATAATGTTGTAGAGCCACATTATCATCAAAATTCATCAGAATTAGTATATTGTATTTCTGGCAACGCAGTTGTATCGATTTTAAATCCTTATACAAAGCAACTATTAAATTTCCCTATTGCCCCTGGTCAGGTTGCAAACGTACCACAAGGCTGGTGGCATTATGAAATTGCAACTGTTGACAATACTCATTTATTAGCAATATTTAATGCACCTTCCCCTGATGTCATTTTATTCTCGGATTTAATGAAATTTACACCTTCAAATATTGTCTCACATACTTACTGTCTTGATGAAAACCAATGGAAAATTGCAACAGCAAATTTACAACCTTCTGTATTTATAGGACCACCAAAAAACTGTAATCGACAAGTTCAAAATCAGCAAGAATTTACAAATCAGCAGAACCAAAATTATTATCAAAACGCATATTACAACCAGCATTATTATCAACAGCGTTTTTAATTGAAGATCATGGTGAGATTAGTTAGTGCAATTAAATTTTGGAGATCTGCAATTAAAAATAAGAAAACTGCAAATAAGACGAGGAATCATGTGGAATTAGATTATAAGAATCAAGAATAGTGAAGAAATAACATAAAAATAGCCATGTGAAACAATAAAAACTAAACATAATACAAATAAACTTCAAATAAGTCTTCGAATTTAGACTAGTCCGAACTGCTATCAATTATTTCACCATTTAACCAAATATGAACATGTTAAAAAACCACAAGGAAAATTTTTCCCTTGTGGTTTTCTTCTTTTGAAGTCTATTTAGAAAGACCTCTTATTGGTTTGACTATTCTTCGTCCCAAACCTTAACTTCTTGCATAACGTCGCCATTACGCATTCTTAAAACTGTATCCATACCTTCGATTACTTGACCGAAAACTGTATGTACGCCATCTAAATGTGGTTGTGGCTCGTGAACGATAAAGAATTGGCTACCACCAGTATCTTTTCCAGCATGTGCCATTGATAAAGCTCCAGCTTTGTGTTTTAATGGGTTACCAACAGTTTCACATTTAATTTTGTATCCTGGGCCACCTGTTCCGTTACCGTTTGGATCTCCACCTTGAGATACAAATCCAGGAATTACACGGTGGAAAGTTAATCCATTGTAGAAACCTTCACGGATTAATTTTTCAAAGTTTTCAACTGTACCTGGTGCATGCTCTGGGAATAATTCGATTAAGATTTGTTCACCATTTTCAAATGTTATACTTGCTTTTTTCATAATAAAAATCCTCCTTATGTATGTACAATTTCATAAGACTTAATTGTCCTATATTTTTCATTACTGAATAAACTAGTAACGCTGATATAATCATACAAAAAACAAAAAGTAATGACAAGTTTTCTAAAAGTACTATAATAGTGTTGTAAGATGTAAAATTTGGATTATTGTAAAGGGAGTGTCTCTTTGTTAAAACGAAAGTTATTAGCGTTCACCATCTCAATGGGATTAATAGCTATGCCTTTATCGGTATTTGCTGATTCTGTTCCTGGTGATACGATTGTTACTCTTGGACAAAATCTGTCTGAAACGCAAAAGAAAGCATTATTAGCTGAAATGGGTGCGCCATCTGATGCTAGAATTGTGACTGTTTCGAATCAAGAGGAACATAAATATTTAGATGGTACTGTACCTAGTGCTCAAATCGGTACTCGAGCTCTTTCATCTGCTATGATTACAATCGGTGAAAAAAATACAGGCATCGTCGTTCAATCAAATAACATTTCATGGGTTACTAACTCAATGTATACAAATGCTTTAATCACGGCTGGATTAAAAGATGCAAATATTGTAATTACTGCTCCATTTGAAGTCTCTGGTACTGCTGCTTTAACTGGGATTATGAAAGCATATGAGCTGAGTTCAGGTAAAGTTATACCTGATGATGTTAAAAAAGTAGCAAATGAAGAAATGGTTAAAACTGCCCAACTTGGTGATTCAGTAGGTAATGAAAAAGCTGTACAACTTGTCACTAAAGTGAAAGAAGAGCTTGCTAAAAATCCAAACATGTCAACCGATGAATTAAAATCATTAATTGATCGATTAGCAAAGGATCTTGGTATTACACTAACTGCAGATCAAAAGGCTAGTTTGATGTCTTTATTTGAAAAAATGAAAGATTTAAATATTAATTGGGATCAAGTAGGAAACCAATTAACAAAAGCTAAAAATAAAATTTCAGATTACCTAAATTCTAAAGAAGGTCAATCTTTTATTCAAAAACTTAAAGATTTCTTCTCTGCATTATTTGATGCGATTCTTTCATTCTTTAAATAATGGAAAAACAAACCCGGTTACTAAAAAAGTAACTGGGTTTGTTTCTTTTATAAAGGGATTTGTCAATTTAGAAAAAGCGAGATGAGCCTCGCATAAGTAACGAGCTGAGTACATGGGTCCGACTGTGCAAATAAACGTTGAATTTTTGCAAATAAATCGTGTGGTGCAATTAAAATCTGAAAAAGCGCAATTAAAATTGGTAAAATTGCAATTAAAATTTGAGAATCGCAATTAATTTAAACAAAACTGCAATTAAATTCCATAGAACCGCAAATAAAAATAAAATTTACCTATACTAGTATAGGTATTACAGTTTCAATATTGTACAATATAAGCAATTGATAGCTCTAATTCTTTTCTTTTTACAATAAAAACTTAATAAATCGGCTAATTTCTATAAATAAGTTCGATTTTATCTACTACAAATGAAAAGTGCTGTTGAGATACCTCCTCACTAGCCCTAGTACATATTTTAAAATTAAAATGAGGGCGTCTATTCGTCAGTTAATCTAACTCCTAAGACATCCCCTCTTTTTATTTCACAATATAAGACTTACCAGATTAAATGGTAGCATCACCAATTGTTTTTCCGCCTTTTTGTTTTTGACTTTCACTAGCTTTTGTACGGATAACTAAATGCCAGAAGGCTCTTCCATCAAATGGGATGAATGGCCAAAAATAAGGTGTATTTAAAGTATTCAAGCTTGCTAAGAAAAGTATAAATAGTGTTGAACCTATCATAAAACCTTTAACACCTAATATTGCAGTTAAAATTAATATAAAAAATTTGGCCAATTTATTTGCAAGTGCTAGCTCATAACTAGGTGTAGCATATGATCCAATCATTGACACAGCCGTATATAGGACTACTTCCGGTTGGAAAAGTCCTACATCAATTGCGACTTGTCCAATCAATACTGCTGCAATAATCCCCATTGAAGTGGAAACTGCATTTGGTGTATGTATACTTGCCATTCTCAGGAATTCAATCCCCATATCAGCAATAATTAATTGTAAATAAATTGGTATATTACTTGTTTCCTTTGGACCAATATAACTTAATGATTTTGGTAATACCTCTGGGTAATTACATAATAGTAACCAAAATGGTAATAAAAAGACTGACATAAAAATTCCTATATAACGACACCATCTTAGGAATGTTCCAACTGAAGGAGTTTGTCTGAATTCTTCTGCATGTTGCATATGGTGGTAATACGTTGCAGGCGTAATGATTACGCTCGGAGATGTATCAACGATAATACATACATGTCCTTCGAGAATGTGGTTTGCAACAACGTCAGGTCTTTCCGAATATCTAACTAAAGGAAATGGATTGTATCCTTGTTTTAAAATAAATTCCTCTAATTTCTTATCTGTCATTGTAAGTCCATCAACGTGGATACCTGTAATTCGATCCCGAACTTCTTTAACAAGTTCCGCGTGCGCTAAACCTTCTATATACGTTAAACAAACATCTGTTTTTGAACTTTCACCTACTTGAAGAATTTCATTTCTTAAATTTTCATCGCGAATTCTTCGTCTAATTAGGCCAGTATTATTTATAATGTTCTCAGTAAAGCCATCTCGTGATCCACGTACTACTCGCTCTGTATCTGGTTCTGTTGGGCCACGCCCAGGATAACTTCTAACATCGACTGCAAGTCCTTTATCTTCTCCATCAACTAATACTACAATTAAACCAGATAGTACTTTCTTAATAACATCTTCAAATGTTAAAACGATCTCTACTGATTGATGGACAATCGTATCCTCAATATTTTTAAACATTGATTTATTTTTCTCGACTTTTTCTAACCCAATTAAGTCATCTAAGAATCTTTGAATAAAGCTTGTATCCGTTAATCCGTTAACATAATATAGATTAACTTCAACTTTATTTACAAATATCACACGTTTTCCGACATCAAAACTTACTCCATAACCTATACGGTCACTTATTGTATGAGCATTTGTAACTAGTTTATTTGTGAGTTTTGTCGGCTCTTTTTTCGTAGTCATTGGAGTTCACTCCTCTCGAGGATATATTCAATTGCTTTTCTTGTAATAGGTGATCCGATTTCAATATCATCTCTTCCACCCATTTTTCCAATATCGCCGATTCCTAAAATGAAAGGAATATTTAGTTGATCTAAATTATAAACGGTGTCTCCATTTATTCTTCCGATTTCAATATCAGGTACTCCATACTTATCGACACCGTATTCAGTTAAATTCCCTTCGTTATCGATACTTACATCCACTTTTGTCCATTCTTGATGATGTGTATTTGATGCTACTGCTAGTGCAGCAATAACTTCAATATGTTTATCACTTGCTACATATTTTAAAGCTTTTTCTCCAGGACCTTCTCCCATAAAGCCACTGTCATCAAACAATACAAATACTGGTTCTTTTTGTGCTTGCATTATGATTTCAACCATTCTCTTTCCAGAGAACTTAGTGGGATTACCTTGCGATTGTGATATTGTGCATCCGCCAAATTGTTTTGCCAAATACTCAATACTCCGATGCGCATAAACATCTCCGTCGGTTACGATAATGATCCTTTTCTTTTTCATAAGTTAACCTTTTGGCTTAAAAATAAGTGCAACTATAAATGAGAATAAAATTGCTGCTGAAATTCCAGATGAAGTTAGGGAAAAGATCCCCATTCCAATACCAATAAATCCGTGATCACTTGCTTCTGCCATCGCTCCATGTAATAAGGAATGGCCAAAACTAGTAATTGGAACTGTTGCACCTGCACCAGCAAATTTTATAAGCTTATCGTAAATCCCAAACCCATCTAAAATTGAGCCAATTACTACAAATATGCACATCACATGCCCTGGTGTTAATTTTGTGAAATCAAAAAATAATTGACCAACTACACAAATTAGACCACCTACTATAAAAGCATTAACAAAATCCATCTGAACACCTCCTAACAGCTTTCGAAAACGACAGCATGTGAAATAGTTGGAATTGATTCTTTTTGTTGAATCATTGTTGGGCTTAAAAGAGCGCCGGTTGCTGCTACTAAAATTCGTTTATAAGTACCTTTATTTAACTCTTGAAATAAATGACCATATGTTACAACTGCTGAACAAGCGCATCCACTTCCTCCAGCAAAAACTTCCTGATTTTCTCGATCGTAGATTAGCAATCCACAATCATTGTATTTTCCTACCATATCATATCCTTCTTCTCTAACCAGTTGTTCGCAAATCGGTGCGCCTACAGCTGAAAGATCTCCAGTTACGATAAAATCATAATCATCAGGTGTCGTATTTGTGTCCTTAAAATGTTGTACAATTGTATAGGCTGCCGCTGGTGCCATCGCAGAACCCATGTCGAATGGATCAGTCAATCCTAAATCCTGAACTGTACCAATTGTGGCGCATTTTACTTTTATTTTGCTTTTTTTATTTGAAAGGAGAACACTTCCTGCTCCAGTTACTGTAAAAGTTGCAGAATCCGGTTTTTGTCCACCGTATTCTGTAGGATATCTATATTGCCTTTCAGCAGTAGCATTATGGCTACTTGTTGCTGCCAATGCCATTTTTGCGTACCCACTATCGATTAACTGTGCACCAAGTGCAGCTGTTTCCATTGAAGTCGAGCATGCACCAAACATACATAAAAAAGGAAGTTGCAATTCCCTTGCCATAAAGTTCGCAGTAACATTTTGATTTAGTAAATCACCTGCTAAAAATACATCGATATCATCTACGGTTTTATTTGCTTTTTTTAGCGCAACGGAAACTGCATTTCTCATTAATGCTCTTTCTGCTAATTCCCAATTATCTTCACCACAATGAAGATCTTCATAAGCATAATCAAATTTGCCACCTAACAGTCCTAAGTTCTCTCTTGGTCCGACAGCAGTTCCAGATGCTTGAACATAAACACCATTTTGAAACTCCCAAGTTTGTTTACCGACTAAAGCCATATGTGCTCACCTCCTATAAGAATACTTTAAATGCGTATCGTATCATTCCAACGACGTATGCCGAAACAACTCCATAAACAATTACACAACCAGCTAGTTTAAACATATTTGTTGCAACCCCTAGAACGAGACCTTCACTTCTATGTTCCATAGCAGCACTTGTCATAGAGTTGGCAAAGCCTGTTACAGGAACTGCAGATCCTGCACCTGCAAATTGTCCAATTTTGTCATATATACCAAACCCTGTAAGTAAGCTAGAAATTAATACAAGTGTAGCTACTGTTGGATCACCCACATTTTTTTCTGTAAAGTTAAAATAGTTAATATAGATTTTCGTAATACACTCACCTAAAAGGCAGATAAATCCTCCAACTAAAAACGCTTTAATACAATTTTTTAATACCGGCTTTTTCGGTTGGTATGGTTTTATATTCTCTTTATAATTAGCTTTTAATTTCCCACTCATTTCATCCATCCTTTACTCTATAAAATAAATCCAATGAAATAACGATCCAAAAACTTTACCTAGTGCAATTGCCATTAATAAGTACACAATTTTCTTTTGAATGCCAATACGTTTCGCTAAGATTGGAAAAACATTTAATACTTCGGTTAACGCTGCAGCTAACATTCCAATAAAAATACCTGCTAACAGCCCAATAAAAACGGAAAAGATATTTGGCAAATTAAAAACGGTATTTCGCAAACTAATCCAGCAACCAAAAATTGCTCCCAAAATAACTGCAAACTCATAAGCTCGAATTTTTTTAATCGTTTTTGTTAACTGTGTTAGTCTCGGAATGATTCCAATAACCGATAAAAATGCTACAAAGCCCGTACCAACAGCAATACCTCCTGAAAAACCTACAAACACTATAAACAATTCTCTAATCATCGGTATTTACACTTTTGTTTGGCTTTTTATTTTCGTTGACTAACACATATTCGTCCATTGACCGTTGATACTGATACATTTCTACTTCAAGAGGACTCGGTTCTTCGTTTAATCTAGTCTTAAACCACTGATTAAAAAATAAAATCATCCCAATTCCTAGACCAAAAGAATAAGGTACTTGAAGTAATAAAGGTTTATGATTATGTTCTCCTGTAATCATGTAGTAAATTCGTTGTTGAACCTGTTGCATGCTAACATCTTCGTGGAAATAAATAATCGCTAATGAAGAACCTGTAAATAGCAAGATCCAAACGAAACAAAACAGAAAAAAACGATCCTTTGAAACTTCATTTTTAAGTTCTATTATGCACATTGTCACTCCAACGAGCTCGAACGAAATATCAGGTTCAATTTCAAGAATTAATGGTAAAAGCTCTAGAATATCAATAACTGTATGTGTACCATCCTCCTTTTTTGATTCATGTACAATGATGTTTTGAATTCGGGTTAAATCAACATTAATCCCTTGTAATCGTGCAATCTCTCCAAGATGTACACGTTTACCTACTTGTACAACGATTCGATTGAGTAATTTAATATATAACACCTTATTCATACTTTCCCCTCAGTTTCAAAGCTTTATGAATTCAATTACAACTAGTATGTGAAAACTTCCCAAAAATATAAGTACAGTAAGATTGATCTAAGTAGTTCAGTTAGTAAAAATAGGAAAATGTAGTCTTTAGCACTATCGAAAAAAAGCATCTGATAGTGTAACTTGAAGATATTGATCTTTATTTGAAACCGGAGTTACAGTATAAAAACAATATAAAGAAAAAATAAAAAAGCTGAAAAATCGTATAGTATTCCCTACGATTCTTCAGCTTTTTTAGCTCAAGATTTTATTTAATTTTGTCTTTCATTTGTTGGAGAATCTTTTTCTCAAGTCTTGAAACTTGCACTTGAGAAATTCCTAATCGTTCAGCAACTTCTGATTGAGTTTGATCTTTATAATATCTTAAATAGACAATTAATCGCTCTCGATCATCTAGTTGTTTTATCGCTTCTTTTAATGCAAATTTTTCAAACCAATTAGTTTCATGGTTATCAGCAATTTGGTCTAACAATGTAATAGGATCACCATCATTTTCATACACCGTTTCATGTATTGATGAAGGAGCTCTACTAGCCTCTTGTGCAAGTACAACATCCTCTGGCGTAATTTCCATATGAGTAGCAATCTCGTTAATTGTAGGCATTCTTCCAAGCGTTTTACTTAATTCTTCTTTTGCTTTTCGAATCTTATTATTCGTTTCCTTTAATGAACGACTCACCTTAACCGTTCCGTCGTCTCGAATAAATCGTTGGATTTCTCCGATAATCATCGGAACAGCATATGTAGAAAATCGTACATCATAAGATAGATCAAATTTATCTACCGATTTCAATAATCCGATACAACCAATTTGAAATAAATCATCTGGTTCATATCCACGGTTAATAAAGCGCTGAACAACTGACCATACAAGTCTCATGTTGTGCCCGACGATGCTGTCTCTAGCCAATTGATCTCCAGCCTGACTACGCTTAATTAACTCTTTTAATTCATGATCCTTTAACTGCGTACGGGGTTGATCTTGCTTGACTTCTACGTCCATAGGCGATTCTCCTTAATTACTTAAAACATTGCTATTTGATAAGTACTTTTTAACCGTAATCGTTGTACCAACATTAATAGTGGATACAACTTCACATTGATCCATGAAATTCTCCATAATCGTAAATCCCATGCCGGATCTTTCTAAATCTGGTTTAGAAGTGTATAAAGGTTGCATTGCTTCATCTAAATCAGCAATACCAATACCTTCATCTCGAATTGTTAAAGTTACTGTTTGATCTTCAAGTAGAACTGAAATGAATACGATACCTTCAGGATTATTTTCATAACCATGAATAATCGCATTTGTAACAGCCTCAGATACTACCGTTTTAATTTCAGTTAATTCATCTAATGTAGGATCTAGCTGTGTAATAAATGCAGCTACAGTTACACGAGCAAATGATTCATTTTGACTTAATGCGGAAAATTGAAGGTTCATTTCATTTCGCATTATGCCACCCCCAATACATTAAGTCCATTTGACTCATCATCAGCTAAATGAACAATCTTAAATAAACCAGACATGTCGAACAACCGTTTAATTGATGGAGAAATTGAACAGACAACCATTTCTCCACCTTTATTTCGAATAACTTTATATCTACCTAAAATGACACCTAAACCAGAACTATCCATAAATGTTAAATGCTCAAGATTTAATAAAATATGTTTGATAGTCTGTGACTCTAATACCTCGTTTACTTGTAAACGTAGATCCTCAGCAGTGTGATGATCTAGTTCCCCTGCAAGTCTTACACAAAGGATTGCATTTTTCACTTCAAGTTCAATATTAAGACTCACTACAATAACCTCCTTATTTGACGGTTATTGAAAGTTTCGTTAAAACTAAACCGAATTCCTTCATGCATGACAAAACTAGTGGTAAAACGCCAAATCTTTTAGTAATACTCGAAATTAGTCGGAAAAAATCAGTTGAATCCCCCAACAGAACGTTTAAATAAATCGTACCAATTAGCTTTACTTACCGATTTATTAGCAACTAAGTCTGTTTTAGATAAAACTTTAGTACCTTGTTTTAATATTAAAACTCCGACAACTTGCCCTTTTTTAATTGGGGCTTGAATATTTTTGTTCAGCTGAATATCTTTCGTAATTTTATTCAACTCTTGACCTTTCTTTAATACAACTGAAACTGGGCTTTTAGTTATAACATTTACACCTTTAGACTTACCTTTACTAATACTAAGCCTTTCGATATTCTCACCTTGTTTAATTAATTGCTTTACTTGATATTGATTAAATGCATAATCAAGTAAATTTGTCATTTGTGCATTTCTTTCTTTAGAAGTTGGTGCACCCATAATCACACTAACTACTCGCATGTTGTTCTTCTTAGCAGTTGCTGTTAAACAATATTTTGCTTCTGCAGTAAATCCAGTTTTCAATCCATCCGCTCCTGGATAAAAACGAACTAGTTTGTTCGTATTAACTAGCCAAAATTGTTTTTCAGTATCTTTTCTCAAATAATCTTCATAAGTACCAGTAAACTTCGTGATTAATGGATATTTCAAAAGCTCTCTTCCCATGATTGCCATATCATACGCAGATGAATAATGACCAGGTGCAGGAAGCCCAGTTGGATTTTCAAAATGTGTATTTTTTAATCCTAACTGTTTTGCTTTTTTATTCATTAAAGCGACAAACGCCTCTTCTGTACCTGCAATTTTCTCTGCCATTGCGACCGATGCATCGTTTCCTGATGCGATTGCAATTCCTTTTAGCATTTCTTTTACTGTCATTTCTTCACCAGGTTCTAAGAAAATTTGTGATCCACCCATTGACGCAGCATGTTCACTTGTCATTACTTTATCATCTAACCTGAGTTTTCCTTTATTGATTTCTTCCATAATAATAAGCATTGTCATAATCTTAGTCATACTTGCTGGTGGAAGCTCTTTTCTAGCGTCTTTTTCATATAAGATTTTTCCAGTATCTTGTTCAATAATTACGGAAGATAATGCACTTTTTGCCAAACTTACATCATTATTTTGTGTCTCTCTTGCATTTACTTTAGGTAGTGATAAAGAAAAGATCATAACACTACTTAAAAGAGTTAGTAATACCCTTTTCATCTATAACCCTCCATTCTTTTCATACATATTTTTTCCAAATATAAGTAGTTTAATCAACCTCAGAAGAAAATATTAGAAAGAATGGAACTATTTACATACATGAAAACATATGATATAAGTAAAGTGTATTAATCACATCCATACACTTAATACACTCCATACACTTAAGAAAACATTTGAGGTGGTGATCTCTTGATAATTATTTTAGACCCAAGAAGCCATTTACCCCTTTGGGAGCAAATTGTTCTACAAACAAAAGAACAAATGCTAAGAAAGATTTTGGTAAATGGAGATAAACTTCCTTCCGTACGTGAATTAGCAACTACATTAGTGATCAATCCAAATACTGTTAGTAGAGCCTATCAAGAACTAGAGCGCACTGGAGTCATCGAAACGATTAGGGGTAAAGGAACATTTGTAATTGGTTTAACAAAAGAGACTGTTACAACAGATACCCTTTTAAAATATAAAAATAAACTTTCAAATTTATTAATTGATTGTTTAACAGATGGAGTAAAAGAGGAAGAAATAATGAATTGGGTAAAAGAGTTCTATTCTAATAAAGGAGCTGAGTAGTTTGTTGAAAATCCATCATTTAAGTAAAAAACTCGATGAACATGAAGTGTTAAAAAATCTAAACTTTCAAATAGAAAAAGGTAAAATTACAGGCTTAATCGGTAGAAATGGGGCTGGTAAAACGACACTTTTAAGGACAATCGTTGGCATTCTATCTCCAGACGAAGGCTCAATCAGTATTGATGATGAAGAGATTAACTCATCACCTAATACTAGAAGACAAATTGCATATATGAGTGATTCTACAAATTTCATTAATCAATATAGTGTGAAAGAGCTTATTACAATCTATGAAAATTCATATCCAAACTTCAATAAACACAAATTTCTAGAAGCATTAAATAAATATAAATTACCTAATACTTCTTTACGTAAATACTCAAAAGGGATGAAAACACTTATCTATTTACTATTAACCTTTTCAACAGATGCAAAATATGTCATTTTAGACGAACCAACTAACGGTTTAGATCCAGTCGTTAAACGGACAGTTTTGCAACTAATCATTGAATATGCAAGCACAAATTCAGTCGGTGTGATTATTTCATCACATCATCTCGCTGAGCTAGAAAAAATAATTGATCAATATTTATTTATTAAGGATGGACGAATTAATTCAATCTCTACAATGGAAGAAAGTACGAGTCAATTTTATAAATTACAAGTAGCATTTGAAGACGGCTTACCTAAAATATTTGAAGATGACCCGTCTATATCTGTATTCTCAAAAACTGGCAAAGTAGCAATTATCATTATTAATGGAAATAAGAACGAATATATAAAACGAATGGAAAAAGAAAATCCGCTCCTTTTAGAAGAACTTCCATTGACATTAGAGGATTTATTTTTCATAAATGATGGAGGCGACTTATATGTTTAGTAAAGCATTGTGGCTAATTAATTCCAAGCAATCTAGACTTGCACTTATTTTATTATATCTTGTCTATCTGATCATTCTTCCATTTAGCTATTACAATAACACTGACGAATTAAATCGAGCATTACTAACTAATCCTAGTAATCCGTACCTTTATATATCAGACTTTAGTATGCTAGCATTTATTTCACCGATCATTGTATTAATATTAAGTATTTTATTAATAGGGATTGGACGAAATACAGGAGGAATTGATTTCCAATTTTCGCTTCCGTACTCACCTAGAAAACTTTATTTATCAAAATGGGTATTTGGAATTGCTCATATTTTTATGGCGACTGTTGGATTAATTATTTTAACTCTATTAATCCATTACAATACGAATCTACACAAATATATTGATGCTTCATCATTTGTTACCATTTTTTCTGTCATATTCCTATTTACGATTGCTTTTTTTACAATTGGTCTATCGATTGGAACAATTACAGGTCATTATTTTTCTCAAACACTTTTCACTATTTTTACGATTTTCTCACCTAGTATTATCTATTTTAGTCTTTATTCAAACTTAAATGGTATCTTTAACTATCAATTACCTGACAAAAGCTTTGAAAAAACGATCACTAGTTGGTCTATTCCATATCAAGCAGGCCAACTATCAATTTCAAAGGATTTTAATGAAAAAATCGTTCATTATCCAACTATAGACTACGGAAATTTAACGATCATTATCCTTTATATCGTTGCATTTCTACTAATTGGTTTATTATGTTATAACAGATCTGCGAATGTCAATAACGGCAAATTATTCGTTTATAAAAAATTCGGTTTATTCGTAAACGTCTTATTTGTCTATCTTTCAGCGACATTAATCGCTTTATTAACATCTACCATTGCAAATGGAAATAACACGATTATTTACGTGATTGGATTAATAATTGGTACTGTTGTTGGCTATTTCTTCTATAAACGATTAAATAAATTTTTTGATTAATGTTTTGCAAAATCTAAATTTCTAAAAACAACAAATTAAAAAGCGCTGGTTCTAGTAAAAGAATCAGCGCTTTTTTTTATGCAATAAAGTTTAATGCAAAACGTACAAAGAATAATGCTGAAATTGCCACCATATATGGTGTGATTTCAGTTTTCTTACCTGCTGCCATTTTTACTAATGGATAAGCAATAAAACCGAATGCAATTCCGTCAATAATACTATATGTTAAAGGGATGAATGCTAAAATTAAGAAGGCTGGTATTGCCTCAGTAGGATCATCCAATTGAATATCTGTAATATGTTTAACCATTAATGAACCGATAATAATTAAAATTGGTGCAATCGCAGATGTTGGTATATATGCGATTAATGGCATAAAAAGTAAACATCCTAAAAATAAAAATCCAGTTACAACAGAAGTAAGACCTGTTCGACCACCAGAACTGATCCCTGCACTACCTTCAACAGCAATAACTGTTGGACTAGTTCCAAGTAAACCGGATAAAATAATACCAAACGCAGTTCCTTGAACAACCTTTTGTTGCTTATGCTCTTGGTTCATCATGCTTAATTGACCATGAATAATACCGATTGATTCGAATAATACAACCATCGTTAACGAAAATACTGCAATCCAAAATGGAAAACTCAACACATGAGTAAAGGTCAGTTGTCCGACAACCTCACTAGCAGATTTCATTGTAATTTTTGTTGTATCATGTGCTTTTTCAATTCCACCATGTAAAATGAATGAAATGATTGTACCTAAAATAACCGTAATTAAAAAGTTTGCAGGTACATTTTTAATAAAAAGATAAATTGCAATACCTAGCGTAATAACTGTTGCTAAAACATCCACATTTGTAAAATTTGCAATCGATACAAACGTACTTTCATTTTTTACAACAATCCCACCAGCTTGAAGTCCGATAAACGTTAAGAAAAATCCAATTCCAACTGTAATTGCACTTTTTAGAGATAATGGAATCGCAGTTGTTAATTTCTTAATTAATTTTGTGAATGATAAAATTGATAATAAGATTCCACTTACAAATACAACAGCAAGTGCTTCTTTCCAATTCATTCCCATTTCTCCAACCATTGTATAAGTAAACAATGCGTTGATGCCCATTCCTGGTACTAATACTAAAGGTGAATTACTCCATAATCCCATCATAACGCTTCCAAAGAAAGCTGACAGAATTGTGGCAATCATTGCACCTTGGAACGGTATACCTGCATCATGCAAAATTGTACTATTAACGGACAAAATATAGACAAGTGTTAGAAATGAAACTGCACCTGCAATCAACTCCGTTTTAATGGTCGTACCGCTACCTTCAAGATTAAACTGTTTGTTCAATAAATTTTTCAAAGAAATTCCTCTCTTTTAGTGTCTCCCTCTCCCACCCATGCAACAAGGCACGATTACAATTATACTAAATTTAATCAAATAATTAAACAAGAAAATAATTTTCTTTAGTGTTTTAATGACAAGTGCTTCACGATCACAACAATACTAACAGTTTCTCAACTTGTTATAACTTATAGTTATTTAGTGTTTCGTTTAGAAAAATATTTTTTATGATTAAGTTGATTGGAAATAAAAAAGTACTTGATTTATATAAGAAATACATGGGCAAAAGACCTCAAGTTGTTAGGCAACACCTTAGGCCCCTGCTGCTTAGAGGAACGTGAGCATCACTAATCCCCGTAATTGAAACAATTAATATTAGGCATTTCCATAATAATCAGCCATATAGATAAAACCTTTTTTTCGAAGGATATAATTTTCTTCATTTAAAGAATAACATTTTGCGTGTTCATTTTTTAGGAATTCTTTATCACCCTGATTATGTTCTTGGTCATCTGCAATTTCAGACTTTACGGCTAAAATAGGATGGCCATTAAAAAATACATGAGTCCTCAATGCAATAGATGGTGAAGAATGTAATACAAAAAATAAAATGATCGGTATTAATATTACCGGACTAAACATCAGAATGATTTCTTTCCACGTCGTTTGTCTCAATTTACACCTCTTATTTCATAATAACTTTTTATCATTCTTTTTGTTAATTAAATAAAGGAACTGATTTAAGCTCAGGTAGTCTTGCTTTTGAAGAACTTCAATTAATTTGTCTAATTTATTTTTCTTGATTATGTGTTAATTCGCTAAAAACTTTTTAACTCCTTTGTTCTGTAATCATCCTCTATTTGAACTGGAAGTTCGATCATATATTAGACTTAAATATATATTAGTTGTATACCGATTATATTAAAACAATATAAGGATTCACTAATTTCTCCTATATTTTTTTAATTTCATCTCGTAAGATGAAACTAGAGAATTAAATTAGGAGTGTGTATTTTGAAGGAATTATTAAAGAAAGTGTCAGCAACAATTGGTTTTACATTGCTAGTTACAAGTCCCATTATCTTCCCAATGTTGTTTTTTATATTTGGGATGTCCACTGACGCCGATGGTACTGGGGCAGGTGGGGAATTATCAGGATCGTTTTACTTTACGATGTACTTGTTAGTCTATTTTATTGCCATCATACTGATAACTTCTATTATTACTAAATTGATAATCAATAAAAGTATTGGATTTAAGCTTATTAGCTGTACTGTTTTGTTGTTTTTACCCTTTATTTTACAGAAATTTTCATTCACTGAAATGTATGGCTTCCTATTCATTCCAATAGGGGTTATTTTATTAATCACTTTTGCAGTCTATAATAAACTTGATACGTGGAAAAAGCCTTTTATTTGGTTTTTAATCATCTTTCCATATATCATTTTTGCACTTATGTTATTGGGTAGCTTAAGCTTAAGTATTTAAAAAAAATAATAATGTAACAATAAGCAAAAACAAACCCTTGCTTAATATGGCAAGGGTTTGACAAAAGTAGCAATAAAGCTAAAGTTCGATTCAATTAATTTGATAATTTCTCTATTAATTTTTAATCTAGAATTTCTCCCCGGTCATAACAGACATAAAATCCTTATAAAACCCTTCATAATCTAATCCTACTGCGATATGTTGTTGAGGTCTCCCCTCAAATTTCTCTGGGGTATCGGTTACACGAAAATCTGCAATACTTTGACCTCTAGCCACATCGGTTGAATCAATTACAACAGCGGATTGATAAAATTTAAAAAGATCGCTACGAATGACTGCCATGAGAGTTACCGCATCATGAACTGGACTCCCTTTTATGCCGGGTACCTTCTTTTGATAGAAGTTGTAATAATAGAAATCTAATAATGGTTTTACAAGATCTGTTTTCCCTTTAGAATGAATATAATTGGCCATTGAAGGAGTAACGATGGCATTTTGTGTTACATTTAATGGGAAAATATAAGCACCTTCTACATACTTCATTACGATATTTGCTGCGATCGGATCTCCATGAATATTCGCTTCTGCAATTGGTGTAACATTTCCCGGATATAGAAAGGCCCCACCCATGATATAGTAAGAATTAACACTTTTCATCAGATCTTCGTATAAGATAAACAGGGTGGCTAGCGAGGTTAACCTCCCAGTATTTACAATAATTAGTTCATGCTTATACTGCTCAATCAAATCGATAACTTCACAAAAATTTTCTAAGTTCTCCAACTTTAAACCCGGATCGATTGGACCTAAACCGAATGGACCATGTATATCAAGGTAATAGGTTGGGACCTCCCCCGTCATTGGTTTCTCAGCACCTCCATAGACTTTAATATATTCTTTTCCTGACCTTTTAAGTAAAAACCGAACATTCCTGGTCGTTTCTAATTTAGATACATTCCCATAATCCGCCACAATCCCAATAATATCAATATCTTCTGTTAATCGTGCATAAACCAAAGCGATCGCATCATCAATACCAACATCACCGAAGAATAACACTTTCTTTCCCATTAGATTAGCTCCCTTTATATCAAAACTTTAGAACATTTCTTTTATTATTTATTCCTTTGATATAAAGGTATGTTGTTATCTTTTTGAAAAGTATAAAAAAAAGATCGTATATTATTAACTTAAAAAGTAACATGACATTTTGTTTAATAATTAGAACAAAAAAAGCTATTCTCATCTTTAGAGAATAGCTTTTTCATGTTGTTGAAAAACAACCTTGTCAATTTAATTACCAAATTTTCGAAAAAGGGGTAGAGTGATGTTGATTTCCACTACAGGATGCTCGCA
Organism: Gottfriedia luciferensis; assembly: GCF_001712755.1. GTDB lineage: Bacteria > Bacillota > Bacilli > Bacillales > Bacillaceae_G > Gottfriedia > Gottfriedia luciferensis_B. The sequence continues at coordinate 9,961 of NZ_MDKC01000001.1, read as the reverse complement.
CTTTCCATGGGGCGAGACCTGAGCCTCCTCGGCAAGCCTGCGGGGTCTCAGCCTTCCCGCTAATCCCATAGGAGTCGAGCACCCTTTCGTTCCAATCAACTTATTCATCGAAAAAAGTCTGCAATAAATCCTAATCAGATTGCCTTTACTAGAGTAACCCAACTATTTTATATTAATCAGCTTGTAGTTCAATAAATATCGAACATTAATTAAACTAATCAACTGAATTTGTTTTATAAAAATTAGTCCATAGTATTTTAATCTTCTGAAAAAATCATTACTAGTGATTATTGGAATCATGAAATTACTCAACCATATTAACATTTAAAACCTTAATAGATCATCCCAGAAATGATAATTTCATCATTAAATAAATCTTCATTTAATGTCCGTTTTCCTATTGACCATTTTATATTTCAACACTTTGAAAAAGTTTTAAGCTTCCATAATTAAATCGTAAACTAATGTAGGTTCTTCTACTTTTTCTGTAGAAATTTTAATGTTTTCTAGTAAGTCTTTTTCAACTTCACTAATATCTTCTGTGCTTGAATATACAGTAACTAAAGATTCACCTTTTTTAACTGCTTCGCCTACTTTTTTGTTCAGCATTAATCCAACAGCTAAGTCAATAACTGATTCTTTTGTTGCACGTCCTGCACCTAATTTCATAGCCGCTGTTCCAACTGCATCAGCGACGATTTGTGAAACATAACCGTCTTGCTGCGCTACTACTTCTTGTACAAATTTAGCTTGAGGTAGTTTTGATGGATCATCTACTACTGAACCGTCTCCACCTTGAGCTACTAAAAATGCTTTAAATACTTCTAAAGCTTTTCCGTTTTTCATATTTTCTAGAAGTTTAGCTCTTGCTTCTTCTAATGTTTCAGCTTTTTTAGCTAATACAACCATTTGGCTTCCTAATACTAAGCATAATTCTTCTAAATCTTTTGGACCTTCACCTTTAAGCGTGTCAATTGCTTCTTTCACTTCTAATGCATTACCAATCGCAAAACCTAATGGTTGGCTCATGTCAGAAATAACTGCAACTGTTTGTCTTCCGACGTTGTTACCAATCTTAACCATCGCTTTAGCTAAATCACGTGCATCATCAATATCTTTCATAAATGCACCTGCACCAGTTTTAACATCTAAAACAATCGCGTCAGCACCAGCAGCGATTTTTTTACTCATAATTGAACTTGAAATTAATGGGATTGAATTAACAGTTGCTGTTACATCACGTAGTGCATATAACTTTTTGTCAGCAGGTGTTAAATCTCCTGTTTGTCCGATAACGGCTAATTTAATATCATTTACTTGTTTAGTAAATTCTTCTTCTGTTAATTCAACATGGAAGCCTTCTACAGCTTCTAATTTATCGATTGTACCACCAGTGTGACCTAAACCACGTCCGCTCATTTTGGCAACAGGTATATCTAAAGAAGCTACTAATGGACCTAATACAAGTGTAGTTGTATCACCTACTCCACCAGTTGAATGCTTATCAACTTTGATTCCCTCAATGTTAGAAAGGTCAATTGTATCACCAGAATGTACCATAGCCATTGTTAAATCACTATATTCTTTTTCAGTCATACCTTTTAAGAAAACTGCCATTGCAAAAGCACTCATTTGGTAATCAGGTACACTACCATCTGTGAAACCTTTGATTACAAAATTAACTTCTTCCGTTGTTAATGTTTTTCCGTCACGTTTTTTTTCGATTAAATCTACCATTCTCATTTTTGAAACGCCTCTTTCTAATTTGTATAGATTACTTCTAATGAAAAGTGACTTCCACATAATGTAGAAGTCCTTTTATATTTGTTAACTTTTGAATTAACCAATTTTACGAATAATCTCTTTTACTAATGATAAAAATGATTCTCTTACTCTTTGTGTTGTTTCTATAACTTCTTCATGGTTTAGTGGTTGGTCTAAAATGCCCGCTGCCATGTTTGAAATACATGAAATACCAAGTACTCTTAATTCAGCATGACGTGCCACAATTACTTCAGATACTGTTGACATCCCAACAGCATCAGCACCTAATGTTCTAAACATGCGAATTTCAGCTGGAGTTTCATAAGATGGTCCTGTCAGTGCAGCGTAAACTCCTTCTTGAAGTTTTACATCTACTTCACTAGCAGCACTTTTTGCAATTTCTCTTAATTCACGGTCATATGGATAAGACATATCTACAAAACGAACGCCTAGCTCTGGGTTATTTGGTCCAATTAGTGGACTAGTACCAGTAAAATTAATATGGTCTGTAATTAACATTAAATCACCAGGTTCGTATGAAGTATTAACTCCACCTGCAGCATTCGTTACGATTAATTTTTCTACACCTAATTCTTTCATGATACGTACAGGGAATGTTACTTTTTCCATGCTATATCCTTCGTAGTAGTGAACTCTTCCTTGCATTGCTACTACTTCAATACCGTGTATCGTTCCAAAAACTAGTTGTCCTTCATGCCCTTCTACTGTTGATGTTGGGTATTCAGGAATCGTATGATACGGAATTTTTTCTTGGTTTTCTATTTCATCAACCAGTACTCCTAAACCTGATCCTAAAATCAATCCAATTTTAGGCTGTCTGTCAACTTTACTTTTAATAAAATCAGCGGCTTTATCGATATTTTCTTTATTCATATGTAACTCCACCTTATCTCAATTTTTCAAAAAAACTTGATCCATGTGATGGCATTGCAACTTTAAAGTTTTCTGCAATGGTTGCTCCAATATCAGCAAAAGTTTTTGGTATTTCTAATTCTTTACCTTCTGAAAACTGTTTACTATAAACTAGTAATGGAACATATTCTCTTGTATGGTCTGTACCAGTATATGTCGGATCATTTCCATGATCGGCAGTAATCATTAATAAATCATCTTCTTTTAATAAATCAAATACTTCAGGCAATCTTGCATCGTATTCTTCTAAAGCTTTACCGTAACCTAGTGGATCTCTTCTATGACCGTATACTGCATCAAAATCAACTAAATTTAGGAAGCTTAAACCAGTGAAGTCCATTTTTAATGTTTCAACTAATTTATCCATACCGTCCATATTTGAAACTGTACGTAATGCTTTCGTAATTCCTTCACCATCGAAGATATCAGCAATTTTACCGATTGAAATTACATCAAAGTTTGCATCTTTTAATTCATTCATAACAGTACGTCCAAATGGTTTTAATGCATAGTCATGACGATTTGGTGTACGTTTGAAGTTCCCAGGCTCACCTACAAATGGTCTGGCGATTACACGACCAATCATGTACGGATCATCTAATGTTAATTTACGTGCAATTTCACAATAACGATATAAATCTTCTAAAGGAACAACTTCTTCATGAGCTGCAATTTGTAAAACAGAATCAGCAGACGTATAAACGATTAAATCGCCTGTTTTCATATGCTGTTCACCAAGTTCAACTAATATCTCGGTTCCAGAAGCAGGTTTATTTCCAATTATTTTACGATCAAAATGGGTTTCCAATTCACTTATTAATTCTTTAGGGAATCCATCAGCAAAAACTTTAAATGGTTTATCAATGTGAAGACCCATGATTTCCCAATGTCCAGTCATTGTATCTTTACCAACTGATGATTCTTCCATTTTTGTGTAATAAGCAAGTGGCTTTTCGGCCTTTGGAACCCCTTTCAATTCTCTAATATTACTTAGTCCTAGTTTTGCCATGTTCGGCATATGTAAACCATTCATTTCTTCAGCAATATGGCCTAGTGTATCTGAACCAACATCATTAAATTTTTCTGCATCAGGAGCTTCTCCGATCCCTACAGAATCCATAACAACGAGGAACACTCTATTAAATTTTCTATTCATTTGTTTTCCTCCTAACTCATCGAAACAAACTGAAACTTAAATGATAGCGTCAGATGTCTGACAACTAAAGTATACTTATTGTCCTAATTCTTTTCAAGAATTATATTTTCCAATTTGTGTCTATTGATACTATAATTCCCCAGAATCCTGTTAATTTGACATAAATATTTCATAATTATTTTCTTTTTTTTTAGTCGCTAATAAAAATGATATGCGAAAATTTCTGCTTACATACTGTATTGCAAAATAAAAAGCCCAAGCTTTATAAGCTGGGCCTTTTATCGTATTATGCTGTTTGATTTTCTGAACTTGTAACTTGATGTTTTTGTGCTTTTCTTTTAGCAACTATTGTACCAGCTGCAATTACGATTGCTGTCATGACAATTTTAAACGCTAAAGCAATTGTATTATTTTCAAAAGCATCGTTAATCATTTTTTCATGAGTAATCATACCAGCAGCAGTCCAAGCTAAGATACCTGAACCAATTGTTGTTATAATTGGGTATTTGTTCATAATTTTCATTAATAATGAGCTTCCACCAACAATAATTGGAATTGAAATTAAAATACCAATTACGATTGCAACTAAGCTACCATGTGATACACCAGCTAAAGCTAAAACATTATCAAGACTCATTAACGCATCAGCAATGATAATTGTTCGAACTGCTCCCCATAATGTTGCACCACTTTTAACTTCACCATGTCCTGAATCATCGACTAATAATTTAAATGCAATCCATAATAACATTAAACCACCGATTGCATAGATAAACGGAATTTTTAATAAATACACGATTACTGCTGCAAATACTATACGTAGTCCAATTGCACCTAAAGTACCAAATAATACTGCTTTTTTCTTTTGGTCTGCTGGTAAGTTTTTCGCTGCTAATGCGATTAGAATAGCATTGTCACCACTTAATAACAGGTCGATAAAAATTACATTCAATAGTACGCCAATACTTAATCCACCTAATAAATCCATGACTCTTCCCCCTTATGAAACTACTATTTTTAATTAAACAACCTGTACTGTGACTACAAAATAAAAAGACCTTTGCCAATAGTTGTAATTCTACGGCAAAGGTCTTGCTGAGCACACATATGTATGCCAACAAAGCCGATGAGAATTTCTTCTCATGTAATGACGACTTTGTTTCAGGATCTCTCCTGACGCTACTCCCCTTTGGAGTATTCGATTGTTTATTAATAATATAATAGTATTCTAGCTAGTCCATTATGTCAATAGATTTTTAATTGGTTTTTAATTATAGTTTTTATGCTTTCATTATCAATGCAAATAATAATTAACTTATTGCATTGTTAATATTTTTGGTCCATTACTTGTAATTGCTAAAGTATGTTCATATTGGGCTGAATTTTTTCCATCTCTTGTTCTTGCAGTCCAGCCATTTGAATCCATTGTTGATTGCCATGATCCTAAATTAATCATTGGTTCAATCGTAATGACCATCCCTTCACGCAGTCTTAAACCTTTACCTGCCATACCGAAATGAGGAACATATGGCTCTTCATGAAGAGTTGGTCCTATGCCATGTCCGGTAAAATCACGCACAACAGAATAACCTAATGACTCAGCATAAGATTGAATCGCAAAACCAATATCACCAATACGGTTTCCTACTACAGCTTGCTCTATCCCTTTATATAGGCATTCTTGCGTAACTTTTAATAAATCTTTGTTTTCTTTAGCTATATTTCCTACACCGTATGTCCAAGCCGAATCAGCAAGCGCACCATTTAAATTTACAACCATATCAATCGTTACAATATCTCCATCTTTTAATGGTTTTTTACGAGGAAATCCGTGGCAAATCTCATCATTAATTGATGCACAAGTTGCATATTTATATCCTCGGTAACCTTTTTGCTCCGGTTTTGCACCATTTTCTGCTAAAAACTTTTCAACAAATTGATCGATTTCCCATGTAGTAATCCCCGGTTTAATCATTTTGGCAATTTCCTTATGCGTAGCAGCCAATAAAGTACCTGCTTCATTCATTAAGTTAATTTCACGTTCAGTCTTAATCGTAATCATTTATTTCATCCTTTCAAGTCACCTAGTTTCAGTTCATCTATGATTAATTTAATATATTATGCTATTCACATTATAACAATCATTATCCAAGAAAAAAGAGCTTAATTTAAGCTCTTAATGTGTAAATAAAATTTTAATAATCTGAGTTTCAGGCTGATTCAAGCGTTTGGCGGACAGTCTGAAATTAAGCTCTTGGATGAAACTCTTTATAAACATCCTTAAGTCTATTTTTCGTTACATGTGTATAAATTTGAGTTGTAGATATATCTGCATGTCCTAGCATTTCTTGAACTGATCTTAAATCAGCGCCATTTTCTAATAAATGTGTTGCAAATGAATGACGTAAAGTATGCGGTGTTAGTTCATGTTGAATATTTGCTTTTTCGGCTTGTTTTTTTAAGTTTTTCCAAAATCCTTGTCTAGACATTCTATTTCCATGATGATTTAAGAAAAATGCATCATTATTTTTTTTACCCTTTAATTCATTTCTCGACAATTTTAAATAATTTTCAATTGATTCAATCGCAAGTTTACCTAAAGGAATAATTCGTTCTTTACTTCCTTTACCAAAACATCGCACAAATCCCATTGTTAAATTAATGTCAGATAGATTTAATGATAATAACTCTGACACACGCATGCCAGTAGCATATAACAATTCTAACATTGCCTTATCTCTAATACCAAACGTAGAGTGATCAGGTACTTCTAATAAAGCCTCTACTTCCTGTAGTGATAAAACCTTTGGAAGTACTTTTGGCGCTTTTGGAATTTCTATTAAGAGTGAAGGATCGTCTTTCATACCATCAACCTCACGAATTAAAAATTGATGAAATGAGCGAATTGTTGCTAATTGACGAGCCATTGTTCGAGCTGTTAAATCTCTTTCTTTTAAATATTTTAAATAACTAATAATATGTAACCTAGTTATATTTGAGAGACCATTTATATTTTCAACAACGTCCAAATATTTTCCGTAGCTTTCTAAATCCTTACCATATGATAGAATTGTATTTTTAGATAAACCTTTTTCAACTTGGATAAAATGGATAAAATCCTCCGTAGCAAAATCAAATTCTTTTTTAAAAGGTGTTTTATCAGTCGTTGTCACATTTCATTACTCCCCGTTTTGATAAAACCGTACCAATTGGTTAAAAGCACCATCCTTTTTATGAATGTCCACCTTTAACATTGAGCCTTCTGGTCGGTCATATCGATGCATATTTTCATATTCAGAATGAATCCATTGAATAGCAAAATAAAATAAAATTGTACATGTAATGAATAAAATTGTAACTTTTATTACATTAAAAACAATACTTGCTCTTTTTTTCATATGACCACCACCTTTTGCTAGAAGTAAAGACATCATTACTACATACTATGCAAAAATAGGACAAATCATACTTCAAAAAATCAACATTAATCATTCAGTGTCATTTTTAGAACATGAAAAAGAGCAGACTCTTTTTATTGAACTGCTCCGTCTTTTAAGAATCAAAAATAAAATGATTTTAATTAAATTAAAATCATTTTACTACTCTTCGTTTTGATCATGGCAACGATGACATACACCATGAAATGATAATCGATGATCTTTAATTTTAAAATTCCAACGTTCTTCAATTGTCTTTTCAACTTCACTTAATAGATTTTCATGAATTTCATCTACTGCTCCGCAAACCGTGCAAATTAAATGATGGTGAAAATGTTGCGCACCTTCATGTCTTAAGTCGTATCTTGAAACGCCATCACCAAAATTTATTTTATCAACAATTGTTAACTCAGTTAGTAATTCTAACGTACGATAAACAGTAGCAAGTCCAATTTCTGGCGATTTTTCTTTCACTAGGAGGTAAACATCTTCTGCACTTAGGTGATCTTCTTCGTTTTCTAATAAAACACGAACAGTGGATTCCCGTTGTGGTGTTAATTTGTATCCTGCTAAATGTAGTTGTTTCTTTATTCGTTCAACTCGTTCTTCCATTCTTTTCACTCCCTCGCCACTTGATAATAATTATAACAAAGAAAGAGAAAGTGTCAAAAATTATTTGTTAATTTTTTGAAACAATTATTTCAGAGATGGCTTTTAAAAAATAAGTTGAACCATATGCCTCAATAATACTTGCAATACTTAGGCAAACCGCAACAACTCCAAAGACAATAGAATACGAGACTAACTGTTTCATAATTGGTTCATTATCATTTTTAATAAATTGTTTTCGAATCATTCGAATGGATAGCTGAACTGCTAAAACTGTTAATAGTATATATAATGGTAAAACGATAACATTTTGTGGGAAAACTGAAGAAAATGCTAATAAAATACCGTGCCAACCTAATTGATTGACTAAAAATCCAACTGTAAATCCAACTACCAATCCTTTCATAAATAATAAAATAAGAATGATTGGTAATCCGATAATTGAGATCCCTAAAACCCAAATCAATGCTAAAAACTTCAAATGAGAAGAATAGCTAGAAAGGAATACTTCATTTCCGCTAATATAATCACCATTATTAACTTGTCCAAAAAAATGTGTAATAAAGGATAGAATATCCTGCTTTTGACTCACATTCATACTATTTACGATGACTGCTCCAAATACTACACCAAAAAGTAAGATCACACTAACAAAAATATAGAGTGACAAATAATCTTTAACATGTTTTTTCATCGTTGATTTGACTGAGCTTCTTGTCATGATATCATCTCCTGGACTATATTCTCTCTTCATTTTATGAATGGACAAGTAATTTATTCTATTAATTTATTAAAGTTGGAAAATTAATAATAAAGAAAAAGTGGCTTTTGTTCTTATTTTATAGAGAGGAGTAATAAGTTTTGTTCCAGGATACTCGCTGTTCGTGGGGCGAAATTGAATTATTTCAACAAAATTATTAAAAAAAATATAAAAAGCTGTTTAAGTCAGGCAACGATTAAAACAGCTTTGTTTTAATTTAATAATTCAATTTGTTTTTTTATGATCTGACCAATCGATTTTGCATTTTCTTCATTATTTCCATAAATAGTTGAATGTGTGTGACCTTCTAATGTTTGACGGTTCCCTTGATTCGTTGTTTCACAATATTCAATATGATATTTTTCGACTTTATGTAGTAATTCCTTTTTTTTCTTCAGATTAAGCTGTAAACCACTTTGATTTGAAGCTGTTAATACTAGTAAAGGAATATTCATATTAATTTTTAATGCGTCCTTTATTCGTAAGTTACTATAATTTAGATTTTTCCACTCACTGACAACAGTCTTCCAATGTTTATAGCTTTTAACTGCGCTAATCATTTCCAACTGATTATCTGGGGCCGTTTTCAATATTTTATTAATTAGCTTATTTGGAATTACCTTAGTAAGATTAAATTGGTTCGCGTTCTTCATCATTATCGCAAATTGATAAAGTAACTTATCATAAAATTTCTGCTCATGCTCCTCTAGAGTCGGATGTGTTGGATCGAGTAAAATCATAGATTGGATAGCATTTGGAAAAAGACGAGACAATTGGAATACAATATATGCTCCCAGAGAATGCCCTACAGCAATTAATGGACTTTTAATATTTAATGCTAATAACATATCATAGCATTCAAAAGCTTGTTGCTCTGTTGATCGTTCTGTTGTCCATATTCCACTTTTTCCATAACCTAAGCGATCGTATGTAATAACTTTGGCATATTTACTCAACTCTTCTTGTAAATACTTCCATTGATGAAGAGTATGCATCATTCCACATTCTAAAAGAACTGTGACTTTGCCATCCCCTTTTACTCGAACGTGATATGTGCCAAGTTCACCATTAACAAACAATATTCTCACCTTCATCGTATTTGATTAGTTGTCTTATTGTATTCATTTTTCCTGTTTTCTATTTTATCTACCTTCTCAATTAAATTACCAAATTTTCGTAAAAGGAGTAGAGTGATGTTGATTTCCACTACAGGATGCTCGCTTTCCATGGGGCGAGACCTGAGCCTCCTCGGCAAGCCTGCGGGGTCTCAGCCTTCCCGCTTATCCCATAGGAGTCGAGCAC